>JAHHHM010000014.1 GCA_019359355.1 Microcoleus vaginatus WJT46-NPBG5
CCGCAAGACCCTGTGCTATTCCAAGTCTGTCGAGATGCTGAAGTGTTCACTGCGTTTACTGCTTCACTACTTAAAGTACCGAACAGTTCCCCTGCCAGCTTAGTTCATTACATTTTCAGCAACGCCCTTTTTTCAGGTTCGCTCCACTCACATTTGCCATAATTAAATTTGACCATTGCAGACAAGCTTTTTCTAAGTTTGCTCCTCGTAGACAAGCTTTTCTGAGGCTGGATTTAGAAAGGTCTGCTTTACTCAAATCAACATCCGCAAAATTCACATTCGACAAATCCATACTTTGCAAGCTAACTACTCCGAATTTGGCTCCCTGTAAATTGGCTGCTTGAAGTTTGAGATTAGCTAAATTGGCTCGGTTTAAATCAGCTCCCTGCAATTTCGCTTCGGTCAGATTTGCGCTGGTTAAATTTGCTCTACTGAGGTTTGCTTCAATTAATGAAGCTTTAGTCAGGTTCGCCCCACTCAAATTTGCCCCACTCAAATTTGCCTTATCTAAATAGGCATGACTTAAATTAGCATTAGTGATTTGCGCTGCACTAAAGTTTGGAACCGTCGAGGTCGGCCCAACTCAGATTGAGTGAGTTACTTTCCACTAACCCACTCAAGTTTGCACCCCTCATAGATGCCCGACTAAGATTTACATTGTTAAGTTTCGCATTGCTCAGCGATGCCCCACTCAATTCCGCTCCAGTTAGATCTGAACCTGTTAAGTTTATCCCACTCAAGTTAGCCCCTTTTAGGTTTATTCCACTCAGCTTTGCCTGCTGAAAGTTTCGTTCTCCTTGTGCGTATTTGGCTAAAAGTTCCTCAACGTTCATAATTTACCTCTATATTGCCCTGAATTTAGTCTAACGCCAAAGCGTAAACCGGCAATTAGAAATCGCAATTTTGCAGAGTGTTGTTTCAAGTCCTTATCTTCGCTGCCGACACTCAAGAAATTATAATTCTTAGCTTGTCATATAAAGGCAAATGTAGAAGGCATTTAAGGATTAAAGGAAATAAATTATGCTTTATTGTTATAGAGTTCTATTCTGGGTTTTGAAGGATTTTATAGCCGGCTTTAAAAACTAATTAAAAATGCCGACAACCGATCTACATTCTCTCCAACCGCTGACGTAACTTGCTGCTAGCCATATCAATCACCGTCACCACCACCAACAGCACCAACATCATTGTGGTCGCTTTTGTATATTCAAAGGCGCGGATATAATTAACCAACTCAAACCCAATGCCGCCGGCACCCACAACCCCCAGCACGGAAGCAGCACGGATGTTGTATTCAAACATATACAATGTATAACCTAATCCCAAGGGCAGCACTTGCGGCAAAATTCCATATTGAGCGATTTGCAGCCAAGATGCCCCAGCCACCTGCAAGGATTCGATGGATTTCGGCTCAACGGATTCTATCGCCTCTTGATAAAACTTCCCAAGATAACCAACTGTGTAGATGCTCACGGCTAACGTACCTGCCGGCGCACCTAAGCCGGTTGCCGCGACAAACAGCAAACCCAACACGATAGACGGAACGGAACGCACGGCATTTTGCAGAAAATTTGCAATCCATTGCAACCAACGCGGTGCCAAATTATGAGCGCTACAAATAGCAATCGGCAGAGAAATAATTGCCCCCATTGTTGTTCCCCAAATCGACATCTGAATTGTCTCAATCAACGCTTTCACAGCGATATCTAGGACATCCAAATTCGGAGGCCACAACCGGGATATAAAATTAACAATATGCGGCCAACTGGTCTTTAGTAATTCTAGATTGATCTCAAGACCTTGTAATGCCCAACCATAAACGATAAAAATGCCGGCAACTGTTGCCAGCCGGCTCAGCCAGGGATAGCGTCGCCACCAACTCACCAAATCTTTCATGATTACAAAATTCTGCTTACCCTTCTTTTTATATTCCCTGGCGTTCTTGCCGGTTTAAACAATGTTGATTAGCCCCCTAAATCCCCCAACATTGGGGGACTTTGATATTCCGGTTCCCCCCAGAATTGGGGGGCTAGGGGGGCGAATTCCAGCGTTTTGAGGTTGATTTGCCCCCTAACTTTTCAGACATCCTCTAACCACCCAATTTTTTATCAAATAGAAACTTGAGTTAATTCCGCAAAACGATCTGATAAATTGCGACAAGGGCCATCATAAACCACGCGACCGGCATCTAAAATAATTGCCCGTTCTGCGTAGGCACTCGCCATTCCCAAATCGTGCAAAACCGTTACAACCGTCATTCCTTGCTGCCGGTGGAGATCGGCAAAAATCTCCATCACCTGTTGCGCCGCCTTCACATCCAAGCCGGCAGTCGGTTCATCCGCTAGCAAAATCTGCGGAGATTGCATCAGCGCCCGTGCGATCGCTACTCGCTGCTGCTGTCCCCCACTCAGCCGATCAGTCTTTTGGTAAGCCAAATCCTTCAGCCCCAAATTAGCCAGCAAATCCAAAGCGTGCCGGCGATCTGCCTTGCTGAACCCCCACAGGGTTTGCCATGCCGGCAGCGTCCCCAGCTTTCCACACAGCACATTATCCAAAGCAGACAACTGGCGCACCAGCCCCCCACCTTGAAAAATCAAGCCGACATCCCGCCGAATTCGCCCCAGTGTACGCGGAGTCAGCACCACGCCATTGATGCGGATCTCGCCGCGTTGCAATGGCAGTAGCCCCACCAGCGTCCGCAATAGCGTAGACTTGCCGGCCCCATTCAGCCCCAGCAGCGCCACAAATTCCCCCGGCTGGATCGTGCAATCAATGCCATTTAGAATCGGACGATTGAGCGACAGGGCGTAAGGGGTATGTAGTTTTTCACACTCGATAGTCATGGGGAATTGGGCATGGGGCATTGGGCATGGGGCATTGGGCGAGCCTGTGGTAATTCACCACAGGCGAGGGATGGGGCATGGGGAATTGGGCATGGGGCATTTTTACCGACTCACGCCATCTCCCCGTCTCCCCCTTTCCCTTACGGGGTCACTCCCGCCCGTTTCATTGCGTCGCGCATCGGTGCCAGGTGAGCTTCGTGATCGACTTTCACTAATTCGGTTGAATTATAAAGCGCGGTGAACATTTGATTGTTTGCCGGCTCGTTCAACTTCATCATTGCATTGACGAGCTTTTCTCTTGTCTCCGCCGGCACATCATCATCTATAACAATCCCGTGTGCCGGTACACCGGGGATCTGGTGAAGCACCCGCAACTGTTTGGCTTCCTCTTCTGTAATATAAGGAGCCTTCAGGGCGTATTCCGAAACTGCAGCCACATCAGCCTGATCCCGCAATACCGCTTGCAAGGCGCTGCCGTAGCCATCACCATAGGTGACTTCGCTAAAGAAATTCTCTAAGCGATCAGGGCCATCAACAAATCCCTGGTTGACTAACTCGCCGGTGGGCATAATAAAGCCCGATCCTGATGTGCGAGAGGCAAAGGCCATTTTTTTGTCCTTGAGCTGTGCCAGGGTTTCCTTCGGTGTCCCCTTAGACTCTAGGGGGCTATCTTCCTTCACCACCAATACAGAGTTATAGGTATGCCCACCCGAATAATCTTTCCGCACTTCAGCGAGGGCCATACGTGCGCCGGTTAATTCCTCGGCTTTCAAAGCCGGCCGGCTGCTCAAGAAGGCGACATCAGCGCGATCAGCGTTCAGCGCTTCAACGGCTGCGGTGTCATCGCCAATCACTGTATCCACCGGCATCCCCACTTCTTTGGAGAGGAACTCTCCGACAGCCTTGGCTTTTTGCTCCAAATCTGTAGATTCTTTACGGCTGGCGAAAGCAACCGTGAGGCGAGTCAGGGGTTTTGTCGCAGTCTGCTGGACAGTCGTGGTCGTCTGAGTTGTTTTAACAACGGGCGTGCTTTCAGTCGTAGCTGGGGTATTTTGGGCTGACTGTTCTTGCCCACAGCCGATTAAACCCGCTAGCACTACCACTGCGATGCCGGCATTGCGTCCCACCCGTTTACCTGCGATCCTAAAAAGTTCTTTTGTCAAACTAGAAAGTGACATTATTTTGAGAATTAGTTGCAATTATCTTCTCCATTAAATTACCAGGTTTTGAATAAAAAAAATCTCTCAACCTTTGATAAGGATCTCAAATGTCCTTTTTTAATAAACTTTATACTTACTCCCCGCTGCCGCGTGAAGATGGCTTTTTGAATTCTTACATTTAATTTATATAAACAAATTCATCAGTAACCTTGCAGAAGCTTACTATTATTACAGTTTTGTGCTTTTTAGCCTGAAATTCAGGGATCAATTATGCAAATTTAATAATTCAAACGAGGGCGGATGCCGTAATGCCGGTAAAGCCAGTAATCCCGCAGGATTTGATCGTGATCGAAACATAAATCTGCCGGCACCCGCCAAGACTCAAAAATCCCTAAATCTTTTGCATCATCAGCAGCTTGGGGATTGCCGGTGGCTGTTGCGATAAACACAATACTAAGCGTGTGCTTTCGCGGGTCACGCTTGGGGTCAGAATATACATGAAATTGTTCCACCAACTGCACCGGCATCCCCGTTTCTTCCTCAGCCTCTCGTACAGCCGCTGTTTCCACCGACTCTCCCTCATCAACAAAACCACCGGGAATCGCCCAGCCATAGGGGGGATTGCGACGCTCAATGAGTATGATAGGGCGATGAGGCCGGTCGATAAGCTCAATAATGATATCGACCGTAGGGACAGGATTTTTATAAGTCACAAGCAAAAATTTTTAAGACTCTAGAGTGAGTAGCGAATGCTGAGATAAGTATAAGATTACGGATGACTCTCCGAATCAGGACTTTGCGCGGATATGCCCCACAGAGCTAGCGGGATTTTGCTACACCCCTCCTCCTTGCCCGGACGTTTTGGCATTGGTGACCTAGGGCCAGAAGCTTATCGCTTCGTTGATTTTCTGGCAGAGAGTGGCCAGCAGTTGTGGCAAATCTTACCCTTGGGTCCCACCGGCTACGGCAATTCCCCCTATATGTCCTATTCTGCACTGGCCGGCAACCCCCTGCTGATCAGCCCAGAAGTATTGCGGGAAAACGGCTTGCTGTCCCTTCAAGATTTAGCCGGCGTCCCAGAATTTCCCGTCGAAAGAGTCGATTATGACCAAGTAATCGCCGTAAAAATGGAGTTGCTGTGGAAAGCTTACCAAAATTTCCAACAGCAGCCACAAGATGAATTTGAAGCATTCTGCGCTCATCACGCACACTGGGTGGATGACTATGCCATGTTTATGGCGATTAAGCAGATGAATCGCGGAAAAGGTTGGAATGCTTGGAACCCAGCCCTTGCCAACCGCGAACCCGAAGCCCTTGCAGCCTGCAAGATGCTGCTTGAAACCGAAATTTCCTTCCGCACATACCTACAGTTTGAGTTCTTCCGCCAGTGGGGGCAGCTCAAGCGCTACACCAACGATCTCCGCATCCAGATCCTCGGAGATCTCCCGATCTATGTCGCCCACGACAGCGCTGATGTCTGGGCGAACCCCCAAAACTTTTGCTTGAATCCCAAAACCGGCGAAACCACACTGATGGCCGGCGTCCCACCGGACTACTTTAGCGCCACCGGCCAGTTATGGGGCAATCCGATTTATAACTGGGACGCCCTTAAGGAGAAAAACTATCACTGGTGGGTGCAGCGCTTCCAGGGAATGCTGGAATTAGTAGACTGGATTCGCATCGACCATTTCCGGGCCTTTGAAGCCTATTGGGCGGTCAAATCCGGCGAAACCACTGCTTTGAATGGCCGGTGGATCACAGGGCCGGGAGCCGCTTTTTTTGAGTCGATCGAAGAACAATTAGGCCGGCTACCCTTTATTGCCGAGGATCTGGGTTTGATCACCCCAGAAGTTGAAGCGCTGCGGGATCAGTTTAATATGCCGGGAATGAAGATTTTGCATTTTGCCTTTGGTTCGGGCTGGGGCAATGCTTATTTACCTCACAATTATTCGCGCAATTGTGTTGCTTACACCGGCACTCACGATAATGACACAAGCCTCGGCTGGTTTAATCATCTGTCAGCCCGCGAAAAAGACGAAGTCCGGTCTTATTTAGGTCGCACGGACGATGAAGAAATTCACTGGGATCTAATCCGGGCGGCTATGAATTCTGTTTCTGATTGGGCAATTACTCCCCTTCAAGATCTTTTGGGAATCGGCAGCGAAGGGCGCATGAATACTCCCGGTAAAGGTGAGGGAAATTGGGAATGGCGATACACAGATGGGGCGTTAACCAATGAACTGCGTGATCGCATTCGTTCCCTTAGTGAAGTTTATGGCCGGTTTTATTAAGAGTTCTGAGTTCTGAGTTCTGAGTTTTGAACGAAGAGAAAGTCTTTGTTCTTTTCGCTATTTTCTTGTTTTTTATCCTTCAGTTGCTAAACTATGCTTTTTCCAAGATCCAGCGGTATTTTGCTCCACCCAACTTCTTTTCCCAGCAGATTTGGTATTGGCGATTTGGGAGAAGAAGCCCATCGCTTTGTTGATTTTTTGGCAGAAAGCCGGCAAACCTTATGGCAAGTTTTGCCAGTCGGGCCAACAGGATATGGCAATTCTCCTTATATGTCTTATTCTGCACTGGCCGGCAATCCATTTTTAATTAGCCCAGACCGGCTGCGGGATGATGGGTTACTAACCGAAGAAGATTTCAGAGATTTGCCTGAATTTCCCGCAGATCGCGTAGATTTTGAGAAAGTCGCTCAAGTCAAAATGCCGTTGCTGCAAAAAGCGTGTGAAAATTTTAAAGCTCACGCGTCTGAGGAGTTGCAACAAGAATTTCAGACATTTTGCGAGAGCAAAGTTTACTGGCTGAATGACTATGCCTTATTTATGGCAATCAAAGAAGCTCACGCCGGCGCTGGTTGGCATACTTGGGATGCCGGTATTTCTCAACGCCACCCGGAAGCAATAGATTTGTGGGAAAAACAGCTAAGCGATCAGGTATTATTCCACAAATTTACTCAGTTTGTCTTCTTTCGTCAGTGGTCCGCTATCAAGCATTATGCGAATGAGCGCCAAATTCAAATTATTGGGGATATTCCTATTTATGTCGCCCATGACAGTGCTGATGTTTGGGCACATCCGGAAAGTTTTTGTCTTGATCCAGAAACAGGTGAGCCGGCTTTAATGGCCGGTGTTCCACCCGATTATTTTAGTACAACCGGCCAGTTGTGGGGTAACCCGGTTTATAACTGGGAATATCTACAACAAAACGAGTTTGATTGGTGGGTGCAGCGCTTCAAATTCATGCTCGATTATGTCGATATTATTCGCATTGACCACTTCCGAGGATTTGAAGCTTTCTGGGGGGTTCCTCAAGGAGAAACCACCGCCGTTAATGGTACGTGGGTGGAAGCGCCAGGAGAAGCCTTCTTTACGGTGCTGAATGATAAATTGGGCAAACTTCCTGTGATGGCTGAAGATTTGGGAATGATCACACCAGGAGTGAAGGACTTACTCGATAAGTTTGAATTTCCCGGCATGAAAGTTTTACATTTTGCCTTTGGTGGCGATGCAGACAATCCTTATTTGCCCTTCCAATATCCGCATAACAGTGTGGTTTACACCGGCACTCACGATAACGACACAACCGTCGGCTGGTTTAACGAACTGTCTGAAGAGGAAAGAGAGTCTGTGTTGCGTTATTTAGGTTGCACCGGCAACGATGGAATTCATTGGGATCTCATTCGTTTAGCCTTGAGTTCTGTCTCTACTCAAGCCATTATTCCCTTGCAAGATATTTTAGGATTAGGCACTGATGCCCGGATGAATTTTCCGAGTAAAGCTGAAGGAAATTGGGAGTGGCGCTATTGGTACAATGCCTTAACCGACGACTTGCGCGATCGCCTCAAAACCTTAACAGAAACCTATGGCCGAGTTCCGAAAAAGAGTGACTAGAGGTTAGGGGCTAGGGCAAGCGTGATGAAAGGCTAGTCTTCAGCCCTTCCTCCTGGTTTTGGGGAACAGGCAAGATGACTGTAACTTTGTCTGTTTTCAATCCCATGCCCTATGCCCCATGCCCCATTCCCCTCTTTAAGACTGAGGATTCGCCTTAACCGTTACTTCCTCAACCTTTCCGGGTTCACCCATCTGCTTGGCTTGCCCGTCATTAACTGCGACTAACACACCCCCCGCGTTGCCGGCGATCACAACCAGTTGCTGTTTGGCTTCCCAACTGCGCTGGGTTCCTTGCGACAAAACCCCTTCAAACTCAACTTTGCCGTCGGCAACAATTTGTATCCAAGATTCAGCCTTTAAAGTAAGGCCAACTCTGACAGCCTGATTGGAATTTGTGACGTTTTTCAATAAGCTAGCGTTCTCTAGCTTTGCCAGTTGGCCGGCTGGTGCTTGGTTTCCTTGAGACGGCTGGTTCTTTAACTCCTGCTTATTCTCCAAACCGCTCACCTGCGCTACAGAACGGTTGATCATGTAAGACATCCCGTTAACTGAGCACATAATTAGGAAAATGTAAACCAAATACAGATGAATCGGTCTTAATTGAGGCGTGGGTAAGTGTATCCAAGAAGAATATTTGAACAATCGCAGATTCGTTTCCGTGGGGAAATCACTCGCCAGCGCGGCACCATTCAACCCCAGAGCATCAGCAAAACGTCGGATAAATCCCTGAATGTAAACCGGCTCTGGCAGGTGTTGTAACTTGCCTTCCTCAATTGCGTGCAGCATCCCCGACCGGATCATCGTCCTAGCCGCAACATCTTCTAGGGACAAATCCTGGTTTTCGCGGACTTGACGCAGTTGTGATCCCAGTTCTGAAAGCTTTTCTGCGCGTTCTTGCTCAAAATTGCGTATAGGTTTTTTCTTATTTTTCATCATAAGGTGTGCTCCTCAATGTCTGCTGGCACATTAACTGATGTTAGGTTGAGCTGGGTTTGCAAGAACCTTAGCTCAAAATCTTTCAGAGGGCGGTAAGTACCAGGTTTCAACATTGGTTCTTCGGGGGGTTCCAATAAAATGGGTCCTATTGCCGTGCGGTGCAGGTTAACCACTGGATATCCTAACTGTTCTGCGACCCGTCTAATCTGGCGATTTCTCCCTTCTTTAAGAATTACTTCCAAAAGTGTTTGAGAACCAGGATACTTTGCCAGGGCACGGACTTGGGCGGGTAATGTTTTTTTACCAGATAGGATAACGCCTTTGCGCCATGCTTCCAAAACCGATTCAGGGGGATAACCCCGCACCCAGACTTGATAGGTTTTGGGAATGCCGTGACGGGGGTGAGTAAGGCCAAATGTCAGCCCTCCGTCATTAGTCAGCAGCAGTGCTCCTGTTGATTCAGCGTCTAAGCGCCCGATGGGATGCAAGCCCTGACCGTTACGAAGTGATGCCGGCAGTAAATCCAACACTGTAGACCGCTTCCAGGGGTCGCTACAGGTAGAGACTACTCCCTTGGGCTTGTGAAGCAATAGATACACCGACTGAGGACGAGACTTCGGCTTGAGGGGGACTCCGTCAACTTCAATTTCATCGCACTCTGGATTGGCTTTTTGCCCCAGTTGCACCACTTGGCCATTCAGTCGCACTCGCCCTTCTAGAATCATTTTTTCAGCTTGCCGGCGCGAGGCAACTCCCCATTCAGAGAGAATTTTTTGCAGTCGTTCCTCCATGCTCAGACAAATGTGTAAAGGTGTGAGGTTTGGAATCAGTTGAGCGTTCGGTTAATCTGCGTGTTGATCAGCACAGACTATGTACAAATATTACAAGACAGGTGGTTCTAAAGGCGTCCCTGTTTTCACGAGGTTTCGAGAGCTGTGACCCAGCGCAAAAACTTTAAGCTAAAGGTCGTGAGCTGTAAAGTGGTGCTTACCACCTTCTGGCTCAGAGCGAAGAGTGCCGGTAGCTACGCTATAAACTGCTTAGCTTTCACAGAGACGAGAGCTAGGAATTGAGCGTGAGGGGCTAGCTAGAAGTCAATCTATTCGTGCAACCGACAAGCCGGCCATTTATTCACGGATAATTGAGCGATTCTCCGCCTTTCCTCGCTCCCTCTTAAGAGTGACGGTGATGCTGTCTACAATATTTTGTACGGAAATAATACATGAGTGGGTCTTCGTTTAGCTAAATCAGCTAAGTTTCAAACCTTGGGAATTGTCCGGACGGAAATAAAATCCGGGCAAAGCCTCAGTTTTTTCTACCAGGTTACATACTTATTTTTTGAATGATAATTGAATCATACCGGAAAAAGCTCCAGTTCGCACATTATTTTAAACAATCTCAATTGCACTAGCAATCGTCTGAGTCAGAAATTATAAGTAAACTTGATAGCCTTTCTAAAAATAAAGATATCTCTGGATTGGAGCAGCGATTCAAAAATTTACAGGATGGTAAAAAGGTAAGAAGATATACGTTTTCACCGGCTGCAACGCATTTAAAGCTCAAACGGGCCTCTCTAGACGGCTGGCCTTCCTTGTTAAAAAGAGTTATCTGACCCAAATCGGCTGCAAAGCAAAGCGGGAGAAAACTGTCCTGACAACCCGACATTTCAGCAGAACCTAGGTGATTGCTGAGAAAGGAAACAGAAGTTTAACGGACAGTAATCATTCAGTAAAATGCTCTAATCGTTATTAGCCCAAGTTTCGTCTCAATTCTTTGAGGTTAAAACTTGAGTTCAACCAGATCAAGCCGGCACGGCTCAACAGATTTTTTTTAACAATCGTTCGCACAGATAGACTTTAATTCCGTACAATCGAAGTTTATGTCTCAGGAGGCCGATCAATCTGTCAATGCATCATCAAGATCCCAATTCACAAGCCTTGACGCAAAAACAGAGCCGGCTGATTGGTAAAGTCCTATCTCCCGCAGTGGGACTATGGTTGCGCTCACAAGTCGAGAAAGTCCAACATCTGCACGTAAAAATTGAGGGAGGTGATCGGCAAATCCTCTCAGGCTGTATCCCTGGCGTATCTATCACCGCTAAAGGTGCAGTCTATCAAGGATTGCATCTGGGGGAAATTCAGCTTACCGGCACCGGCATTCGCATCAACATCGGCCAAGTCATCAAAGGCAAACCCCTGCGCCTTCTAGAACCGATCCCCGTTGCCGGTGAGCTGAAACTGCCTGAAGCCGATCTCAATGCCTCCCTGCAAGCACCCTTGCTGGCTAACGCTTTAATCGAGTTTCTGCTTCCCCTCCTACAAACAAACGATCCTGCACCCCAACCGGCAGGCTATCGCTTGCAAAATTCTCAAATGACCCTCGATAACGGACAACTGACCCTCAGCGCCCATTTAGTGTCTCCTGCCGGCAACCCAACGCCCTTCGTCCTGCGTAGCGGCTTGCAGCTAGCCAGCAGTCATGAATTGCAGTTTGTCCGCACCCACCTGCAGACCTCACAACCATTGCCGGCGGCCAATTTAGATGGCTTCATCCTCGATTTAGGCCCGGAAGTTGAGATTGAGGAACTCACCCTCAGTCCCGGACTCCTTACTTGTCGGGGCCGGCTCATGGTGATCCCACTCGAAGAGAGTTAGGGGAGAGGACTCATCCTTGACAGCTAGCTTTGTAATAGTGGCAAAAAAAGGGTAACGAAGTAATAAACTAAGGGAGCGGTAAAAACATAGCTGTCAGCGCGATCTAGGATGCCGCCATGTCCGGGAATTAGCTGGCCTGAATCTTTGACGCCGGCATCACGCTTCATCATCGACTCGGTTAAGTCGCCCAGCAAACTAGCGATCCCGATCAGCAAACCCAATGCTAAGCCGGTCCACTCCCAAGCCGGCCACTGTAAATACCACGCCCCAGCTAATGCCACCGCCACACTGCCGGCGACCCCAAAGACTGCCCCTTCAACCGTCTTTTTCGGGCTGATTTCAGAAAGGCGAGTCCGTCCAAAAAATTTACCGAACGTGTAAGCACCAATATCAGCGGCCCAAATACAAAAGAAGGCCAACAGGGTTACGATCAATCCCTGTGGCATTGTTTGCAGATGTAGGCCGGTTTGTGGCCAGTATCCGCCCATTGGTAGGTTACTGTATGAAGCACTGTCTAATGAGCGCAAACGCACCCAATAACTGGGTAAATAACCTCCATAAAATAGCCCTAAAATTGAAGCAGAAATATCAGCAATTGTGGCGAATTTTGGCTGAAACAGTAGATAGAAACAAATAAACGTCCCCGCTACCGGCACGACAGCGTCAGCGAGTGGAGAAGAGATGGTAGAAATTACTAACAAAGCTTGGCTGACGACTAAGGTCGTTTTGCCGGCGGGCGCAATTCCTTTGGCTCGAACTAGCTGGAAGTATTCTAACTGGCCCAGATAGACAATAATGGCGAAACCGAGGGTGAAGTACCACCCTCCCAGGAGAGTCATCCCCAGAGCAAGGGCGATTGCAACAATTCCACTGAGGATACGAGACCAAGGCATAGGACGCTTTTCTCTTGAAGACAGCAATTTATTAAAAATTACAAATTACAAAAAGAAAGTTTTTCTTCCTGTTTTAATTTATAATTTTCTATTTTTAATTAATTCTCTAGCGGCAGACTGATTAACTGGCCGGCAGGCACTTTGGTAGCCGGTCGCCAAACCAGGTAGAGAGGTTAATTAAAGGTTAATACTATTTTCCTAGGTCGGTGTCTGGAACGCTATAACTTTGATTTATTCGTTCTAAAAGCCTGCTGGATAGAATAACCTTACTAGCAGTTGGGGAGAAGAGATGGGCTGAGAGGGAGAGTGTAAGCCGGCACAGAGAGATCAATCCAATTTTTCGCCACTGAGGATAAAAATAGGATTGACAGCAGCAAACACCTGATGAGTGCCGCGCGTCTCCAGCCGGTTGACGGCAGACTGGACAATCTCAATATTGCGGACTTGCAGTTCGGAAAAACTTTCTGAGATGGCATATAAACTCTCCAGATTGGCTGCTGTCACCACAACTCGACCTTGGGGCAGCAAATAGCGCCAAACTTCTTGCAAAATCCCTTTAATTGGGCGTCCTCCCTCAATGCACACCCGGTGAGGTTTATGCGGGAGGTTTTTGAGACACTCCGGCGCGCTGCCTTCAATAATGTCTACATTGCGAACACTAAAGCGCTCACAGTTACGCTGGATTAGGCTGACGACTTCCTCATCCCGTTCGACCGCGATAATTCGACCTTGGGGACAGAGTAAGCCGGTTTCCACGGGGATCGTGCCGGTGCCGGCACCAATATCCCACAACACAGAATCTGCCTTTAACCGCAGGTGAGAGATGATCAGCAACCGAACTTCTCGCTTGCTTAAGGGAATTCCGGGCAAGCGCTCGAACAGCTCATCCGGAATGCCAGGAGTAATATAAGGCCAAAGCATAGAAAGTTTTGCGAATTGTTCATTATAAATTGCTAATTGCCAAGCCCGACCGTTAGCTCTTAGCGACAAAGGATCGTCTTTACTCTCGCACAACCTTAAGCGTTTTAAGGTTAGGGTCACTACACCCTGTTATTGTGCCACCATTACGCTGCACCTGTTGCAAGTAGTCAAGGGCTGTGGCGGTAATAATTTCACCGGCTATTAAAACGGGAATGCCGGGAGGATAGGGACAGATGCTCTCAGCGCTGATGCGGGTGCAGGTTTGCTCCACCGGCAGCGTTTCTGTTGCAGCAAAAAAGGCATCACGGGGAGAGAGGGCGAAAGCGGGGGAGAGGGGAAGCGAGGGAAAGGGGGCGACTGTGGCTTTATTTTCTACTGCGTAATCGGGCAAGGTGGTGAAGGCTTGCACTAAGCGTTCGATGTCTGCCGCTGTGTTACCCAGACTAATGATAAATGTCAGTTGGCGCAGGCTGGGCAATTCGGCAGTCACACCGAGTTGTTGATGGAGAATTTCGTCTGCTTGGTAGCCGGTGATCCCCAAACCGGCAACGCTGACGGTAAGGCGTGTGGGATCAAGGGCGATAAAACCGGCTTGATTGGCTGCCGGTGCTTCTAAAACGGATAGCCCGGAAATTTGGGCAATTTGTGTTCTTGCCTGATTGGCTAGCTGTAATGTTTTGGTCAGCAAGTGCTTGCCTTGGGTGGCCATTTGTTGCCGTGCTGCATCTAGGGAAGCGAGCAGTAAATAGCTGGGGCTGGTGGATTGTACCAATTGCAAGGCTTGAGTGAGTCGGTGCCGATCTATGCGGTTGCCCTGGACGTGCAGCATGGATGCTTGCGTCATCGCTGCCAAAACTTTGTGAATTGATTGCACGGTTAAGTCGGCACCGGCAGAAAGGGCAGAGCTTGGCAAGTCGGGGTGAAAGGCAAAATGTGGGCCATGCGATTCGTCTACCAAAAGGGGGATATTATGCTGGTGCGCTAGCTCTGCAATTGCCGGCAAATCACCACAAACCCCCTGATAAGTCGGGTAAAGCATCATCACGGCTTTGGCGTCTGGATGCGCGGCTAAGGCGTCGGCAACGGCTGCCGGTGTGATGCTGTGGGCGAGATCCCAAGCGGGGTCATATTCAGGGTTGACAAAAATGGGGATCGCGCCGGAGAGAATTAGTCCTGAAATAGCAGAGCGGTGGGCGTTTCGCGGCAGAATAATTTTGTCGCCGGCCCCACAAGTTGCCAAGATCGCTGCAATAATGCCGGCGGTGGAACCATTGACAAGAAACCAAGTTTGTGAAGCACCAAATGCCGCTGCCGCGAGTTGCTGCGCTTCCGCGATCGCGCCTTCTGGAGCAAACAAGTTATCGAGTTCTGGCAGTTCCGGCAAATCCGCTTGAAACACCGGCAACCCCAGCAAATCTATCAGTCGTTGAGGGGTTCCCTGTCCCCGTTTGTGTCCAGGTGCATAAAAAGAAGCATGAGGCTTGCCGGCACAGGTTTGCAGGGCGTCTAGAAGCGGCGTAGTGGCTTGAGAGTCGTTTGACATGAGGCAAATTATAAGGCAACTTTTCTTCCCACTCACATTCGCTATTTAGGAAGATGTACTAACACTCGATTTCCGTCTAATTTGAGAAAGATGAGTTCTTGAAGTCGTTATGATCAATCCCGTTCCTAACCCGATGCCTCAGCCACCTTTCCCCACTCCAGAGCCAACGCCGATGCCTGATCCGGTGCCGGCACCGATTCCGCAGCCGGTGCCAACTCCCATTCCACAGCCGGTGCCGGCACCCATTCCACAGCCCATTCCCGAACCCGTATAAACTGGGTTTTAGTTGCTGATTTTCTAACCCTCAAACACAGATGCTAAGAGCCGGTATTGTCGGACTTCCCAACGTAGGCAAATCTACCTTATTTAATGCTGTAGTGGCCAATGCCAAGGCGCAAGCCGCTAATTTTCCTTTCTGCACAATTGAACCGAATGTAGGCGTTGTGGCGGTGCCAGATGAGCGGTTGCAAATGCTGACTAAACTCTCGTCATCCGAGCAAACGGTGCCAACGCGGATGGAATTTGTGGATATTGCCGGCTTGGTGAAGGGCGCAAGCCAGGGCGAAGGATTGGGCAACCAGTTTTTATCCCACATCCGAGAAGTCAGTGCCATTATTCATGTGGTGCGATGTTTTGATGATGATGACATTATCCACGTTGCCGGCTCTGTAGATCCAGCGCGAGATATTGACGTGATTAATTTAGAGCTGGCTTTGGCGGATCTAGCGCAGGTTGATCGACGCATTGATCGCACTCGCAAGCAAGCTCGTACCAATAAAGAAGCCCAGATAGAACTAGGGGCACTAGAAAAGTTATCCGCTGCCCTGAATGAAGGCAAGCCGGCTCGTCAGGTGACTTTAAATGAAGAGGAAGCCGAGTTGGTGCAGCCACTTAATTTACTAACGAGCAAGCCGGTGATTTATGCAGCAAATGTATCGGAAGAGGACTTAGCGACGGGCAATGAATGGGTGGAAAAAGTGCGAGCAATCGCGACAGAAGATAACGCTCAAGTTGTTGTTGTTTCCGCCCAAGTCGAGTCAGAACTTGTTGAGTTAGCAGAAGAAGAACGCGCTGATTTTCTGCAATCTCTAGGTGTTCAAGAAGGCGGGTTGAAGTCTCTAATCCGGGCAACTTATCAACTCTTAGGTTTACGAACTTTCCTGACAACCGGCCCGAAAGAAACTCGCGCTTGGACGATTACCGCAGGAATGCTAGCACCTCAGGCTGCCGGCGTTATTCACTCAGATTTTGAGCGAGGGTTTATTCGGGCAGAGACGGTTGCTTATAATGATTTAGTAACCACCGGCTCAATGACGGCTGCGAAAGAAAAAGGCTTAGTTCGCAGTGAAGGAAAAGAGTATGTGGTGCAGGAAGGGGATGTGATGTTATTCCGGTTCAATGTATAGAAACACTAAACTCAAACTAGACTTGGGAGGTTAGGGTGGAAAACAAAGTAGACTGCGCTGTAGCTTGCGTGAATGGCTGCATTCTGGGGGATGAATGCCCTAATAAAGAATATGCAGAAGCCACGTCAGATTTTATCAGCAGCACTTCGCTGGATAAAATGCTGGAGATTGCTGAAGCAGCGCGAATGAAAAAAATGTCGGCACCCCCACAATGGGTTTATCCCGATTTTCCTGAATAGGAGCGGGGTAGTTAAGAAAAGTTGAAAAGATCTATCCTAAGATAGATGTTATAAAATTGCTGACGCTTTCTTAATTTTCATTTAAGAAGGCGTCTTCTGTTTTGGATATCGGCACAAATTAGCGATAGAAAACTGCTATTTCTGCAAGAGGCCGGCATATAATCCCCTGCTTTCTAACACCACGTCAAATAAGATTAATGTAATATTACTGCCTTCTCTACCTTGATTTTGCTAAATAAGCCATCTACCTAGTTCAAGCATTTGTGTTAATGAAATATGTCTCTTTTGGAGGAGTGAAGCAGTTTCAAGAAGCTGATATCGTATCGACAAGGAGAACTTAACATGACATTCTTTACATTCTTTGCAGGAGGGCTAGTTGTTGTGTTGGCTTGATTCAGTATGTTTATTTGCAGAGTCGTCTCTAAAAAACCTAGATTATCTTAATAATTAACCAAGAAAAGCGATATTTTTTTAAAAAATAAACGAATAAATTTATAAAAAAATGTAATAACTATTACATTACTTAAACAGGCTACAAATGTAAGCGCTTGCTTTAACCACAGGAGGATAGAAAGATGAGTTTGGGTTTACCTAAGTGCGGCATTGGAGCATTTTCAAACCGGCAAGAAGTAGAATCGGCTCTCACCGAGTTGAAAAATTCTGATTACCCAATGGATAAAGTTTCTGTTGTGGTGCGTGATGCCAATCCAGAGGATGAATTAACCAGTTCTGAGAGTGAGTTTGTTCGGGATAAAACCGTCGGGGGTCTGGCAAAAGGTGCCCTGACTGTGGGCGCTTTGGGTAGTCTCGGTGGCTTATTGGTGGGACTGAGTACCTTAGCAATTCCTGGCTTAGGCGCAGTCGCAGTTGCCGGCTCTAAAGTCGCCCTAGGCGGTTTGTTTGCCGGCGGCTATTATGGCACAGCAGCCGGGGGCATTATCGGCGCAGCAATTGGCAACGGCATCTCAAAAGAGCAAGCCAGAATTTATGACGAACATCTGGCTAAAGGTGATTATTTAGTCATCCTAAATGGCAATGAAGACGAACTCACGCGTGCTGAATCGATTCTGAATAATCTAGGGATTCAGCAGTGGGAAACTTACACAACAACCTAAATAGATAAGGGAAGTTTGTAGGGTAAAAAACACTGCTAAATTCTTACCCAATTTGTTCTTAATTCACGGGCTTAAACATGGCAAAGTTTGGATATCACGCTTCTCACGAACAGTTTAAACCCAGCGCTCTGCTAGAGTGGGCGCAAATGGCTCAGCAAGCCGGCTTCACTGCTGCTTTATCCTCCGACCATTTCCATCCCTGGAGTGAGGCACAAGGAGAAAGCGGTTTTGCTTGGTCTTGGCTGGGTGCGGCAATGCAGGCAACATCCCTTTCTTTTGGGGTGGTTTGCGCCCCTGGACAGCGCTATCACCCAGCTATTATCGCCCAAGCTGCGGCAACCTTGGCTGAGATGTTCCCGGATCGCTTTTGGGTAGCCCTCGGTAGTGGGCAGGCGCTGAATGAACAAATCACCGGCACGCTATGGCCGGCTAAATCGGAACGCAATGCCCGTCTGAAAGAATGTATTGAAATCATTCGCGCTTTATGGGCCGGCGAAACGGTAACCCATCACGGGCGAGTTTGCGTTGAAGAAGCCAAACTTTACACGCGCCCCCAGACGCCACCGCGCATCATTGGCGCAGCAGTTACACCTCAGACGGCTGAGTGGTTTGGCGGTTTTGCCGATGGACTCATCACTACCTCTCGTCCACCGGAAAAGCTGCGGCAAGTTGTAGAAGCCTTTCACCGAGGCGGCGGAGAGGGCAAACCGATGTATCTGAAGGTGCAACTTTCTTACGCGCAAGATGAGGCGACGGCAAGGGCTGAAGCGCACGAACAGTGGCGCAATAACATTTTTGAAAATATCTTGCTGACAGAACTGCGGACACCGGCACAGTTTGATGCTGCCGGCCAGTTTGTCCAGCCGGAGGAACTAGAGGAACACGTCAGAATCTCAGCAGATCCCCAGCAGCATATTGACTGGCTTCAGAAAGATTTGGAACTAGGATTTAGCGAGTTAATTCTGCACAATGTCAACCGGCAGCAGCAGCAATTTATTGAAGTTTTTGGGGAAAAAGTGCTGCCGGTGCTTTGCCGCTAATGTCAGCCCTCCTACCACGACTTAGAGAAAGCCGTTCAGGTGAATGGTGAAGAGGAAGATTAGATACTTCTACGGAAGTCAGAATGTATTTCTTGAAAGTTCAATATTCTTCTGTACCTGTTCAAGTTCCTGACGCTTCTGGGATATCCAAGCTTTGTCAGCCTCACGTTGTTCCCATGTTTCTTTGTGAGTTTTTTCCTGCTGCTCTAGGAGGTTTTCATAGAAAGATATTGCTTTAGCAATGATTTCCTCAGCTTGTTCAACTTTTCCATCAAAAGATGAACCAATGATTTTGTTGATATTTTCAAAAGTATTTCCTAAATATTCAGCAAATTTTTCGCGGCCTACCTCAATTACTTTAGCTTTTATTTCTGAGTTATTCCCAAGGAAATTTGCCAACCCACCACCAACTAAACTTCCTAATCCAGCTAAACCCAGCTCTCCTAAAATACCTATAGCAGCTAAGTAATTTTTTTCTTCACCGTAAAATATCCAACCATAAAATATCCAATTAGGAGATAAGGCATTAACTTGTTGAGTGAGTTCTTCAATGTCAGACTTAATTGCTGTTAGCTCTTGTCTTATTTTGTTAACAAAGGTTTCCAAATTGGGTATTAAAATAGCTTGCTTAAGTTGATTTTCTATCCAATCATCTAGTTCTGTTTTTAAATCTTTACCATACTGAATAGCATAGTCTAGAATTAACTCGTCTCTGCTCAGAATTGCATTATGTTCTGAAGACCAATGTTTTGCTTTTTCCGCTATACGCTCGCCCAATCCTTCTACCCACATATCCCAAGATGTATTAACTTCCTCAATTACTTCATCTACTAATTGATTTGCTAAAAGGCGAATTCTGATATCACGACCACTGGCTTCTCCAATCTGTTCTAGAATTCTACATTGATCTGCTTCAGAAAGGCTTATTTTGCCGTCTAAAATCTCCTCGGCTTGATGTAGACCATCAAAACTTGACTGGATTAAATCATTGATTTTAGTAACAGATTGCTTGATTTCTAGAGAGCCACGCTCAATGGTCAGAAATTTCTCAATAGACTGGGTGAAGCTCTCAAATGATTTCTGATACTCATCTTCAATCCCCTTCAAAATCGCGTTGAGTGATGATTGAGCAGAGATAAAGTGGACACGGTTTTCACCTGCAACAATAGGATTTTGACCCTGTACAAATCTGTTGATCCGCTGTTGCACTTGCTCTCGGCCCTTTTCTGTACGCACTAAATCCATGAAATTGCCGACTACAAAAATATTGTTAGCAGGTTTATCATGAACGCCCCCATTTAGCTGAGATTTCAAGTCTTGGAGCAAGTCGCGTTCTCCCTGAGTTAGAGAGCGTGAGGCATTCGTCAGAAAAATAACTGCATCAATATCCTTAAGTAGTTTTTGAGTAATCGCTGTGCGGTTCGGGTGTTCGTTCAATCCTGGAGAATCGATAATTTCTACACCACTGCTGCATAAATCAAAATTAGGATGCTCAAAAACAATCTCATCAATCTCAGACTCTGCCAGTTCATCACTGAGATTACCTAGCGCTGCTTCTTCTGGAATCGCAGCCTTTTCTTGATACTGCTCAAATGGAATCTCCTCTTCCCGTCCGTTTCGATAGCGACAGACTACCCGCTTTTGCGTTCCATATTTCAGGACTGTCACCGTACCACTACAGGGAATTTCTCTCACAGGTTGGATTTCTTGACCCAGCAAAGCATTTAGTAACGTTGATTTGCCTTGGCTAAACTCCCCTATCACTGCCAGTCGAAACCTCTGAGATTGTAATTTTCGAGAGACTTTGCCTATTTCTTCGGTTAGAGTTTCAGGCAGGAAACCACGAGTCGCACAGTCTTGAATGATTTGCAAAACTTGATAACAAAAATTGTCTAATTGCTGCTTATGTTTTTGGAACTCTTTCAACTGTTCATAAGACAAGTTTCGTTGCTGTTGAGTCCCTTGGTATTCGGGTTTAGTAGGTAGAGCCGCTAGAATGTCGCTTGCTGCCTTAACAAAAATAGTATCCAGCTCATGAAATCGAGCTGGAGCGAGTAAAGACTGCACTTCATTCAAAGCTGCTGACTCCACAGTTCCTTGATGCGTGAAGCTAGCTTCTAAACCGGCTAGATGTCGTGGGTTAATTCCTAGCTGATTGGCAATTATCTCCAAATACTTCTTCTCGCGGGCGTCCATTTCCCCATCGGCTGCTGACATTTCATAGCCAAAGCTTATCAGTAACAGTCTCTCCGATTCTGAAAGTGGAGCCGTCAACGTTTGCAAATCATTCAGTTTTTTGTAAACCTGATTCTGTCTGATTCCCTTAGTCATTAGCTGCGCCAACTGACGCACATTACCCTCTGAGGGAATGAATCTATTAATAGTTTTCTGCCAGCGCTGCTTCTCCTCATCTGTCACAGTGCCATCCGTTAACATTACTCTTAGCAGAACGGTTATCAAAGCTGCCAGAAATATTACGGGAGGAGTGAGATCCTGCTTCCGGATCTTTTGCCCAGTAATGCGCGACAACAGCTCAACAGCTTCAGAACCAACTAGCGCAGTATCCATAATGTTTAGGAGCCAATCAAGTTAAATCTAGTATGCCTAGCTTCAGCCCCAAGTGACCAAGATACCGAAAAACACAGTGGCTTCCCCTAATCAGACAAGCTAAGCTCCAAGCAAGTTGCTTCTCAAAAAGGCTCTAATATGCTGTTTCAGTTTGCTCCTGCTGTCCAAGCTGCTATCAACGCCGGTAAGTACGTACAAGTCTTTACATCCGCAGGAGTCCCGATAGGTATGGCAAGAGATCCAGTTACCGGACAATTCGCTGCCCATGCCATCGGTGCTGTAGTCAACAACAGCCCTCTATCACCCCTAGTTGCTGCGTCTCAGTTCGCTACGAGTGGGGCACAGATGTATCAAATGCACAGAGGATTTCAAGCTGTCCAGGCGGGTTTGCAAACTATCCAAACAAGCTTGGGAGTGCTGCAAGCCACTACAGCCCTGATTGGTGTAGGTACAGTAGCAGTGGGAGCCTTGGCAGCGGTAAACCTCTACCAGACACTGAGACTGAGAAAAGAAGTTGGACAACTAAGGTTGGAAGTCAAGGAAGGCTTCATTGACCTAAAAAAAGCTCTGAAAGATCAGGGGGCAGAAATTCTTCAGCGGCTTGACGAGGTCGCTCAAGATGTTGAGTTTAGACAGCATCGCACCCTTCTAGTTCAGGCTTATGGGCGTTTCCTGGAAGCGACTAAGCTGCTCAAAACAGCTATGTTATGCCAAGACTTGAGTGTCAGAAACGCTACCTTGGCAAATGCACAGCTAATTTTAGCAGAAGCTTTAGCAGACTATAACAATCCTCTTTTATCAGAAACTTGTGTGGCTGGGCAACTCCGTAGACTGGAATGCGCTTGGGCAATTGACCAGACAATTACTCTAACCTATCAATTGCAAAATGAGCCTGTTGCTGTGAGAGATCGCCTCTCCCATCTTCAAGATAAAATCCGTCAAGATTCCCTCACTTTAATAGACCGTTGTGAAACTGAAGATGAGCTAGATTTTCTCTTCCCTGAACTCACGCGGATTCACGATCACGATTTAGCTGTATTAGAATCTTGGCAAAATCAGGTGGATTGGATGCGAACGCTCCCCCCATCTGAATTAGAACTACTTCAAAGCGCTGACTTCAGCAACTCAGAAGTCACAGTTGACTCAGAAGCATTTACGAATACAGCCACTTTGGCAGTACCCCCAGAACAATTACTTTATGAGAATTTGAAGCAAAAGTCACACTTTTATTCGCTGGGTAGTCAGCTTGTATTTCTCATGCAACCCACTGTACGTCGAGAGCTTGAAGCTTACATCAGTGAGCAAGCTGCAAAGGCTGGTTGTAAAACATTGGTTCCCACTAATTTACAAAAAGCCTCCGACCTAGCTGTTGCTAATCTCTATTGGTATTTCATAGTTGGAGATGAATCTCTACCTGCGACTAACGTGTATACCAATAAAGCAACCTTTGACGAATTTCGGAGGGCGGTTTGTCGAAAGAAGCCGATGCAACTATTGGCCAACTCGTTCGCACAAGTTTAACCGCCCAGGCAACGTTTCTAACAACCCGGGCTAGAGCTTTTCATTCAACATTGAGTTAATGCTTTAGTTAGGGTTAATTAACTGCCGATATTAATCATCTGCGGTTCCATCTTCTTGCTGCTCATCCTCCTCAGTGCCGGCAGGCTGCTCCTCTTCCTGCCCAGTTTCTTCGTCT
Organism: Microcoleus vaginatus WJT46-NPBG5; assembly: GCA_019359355.1. Lineage (GTDB taxonomy): Bacteria > Cyanobacteriota > Cyanobacteriia > Cyanobacteriales > Oscillatoriaceae > FACHB-68. The sequence continues at coordinate 22,911 of JAHHHM010000014.1, forward strand.
TGTTCGTCTTGTTCGTCTTCTTCAGACTCAGCCGAGTAAGGATTTCCTATAACTTCACGGTTATCAGCATTGGCAGATTCTGCTTTGGCAGGACTGTCCATGCCAACACTCACGATCCCTAGGAAAACGGCACTTAAGAGACTAAATATGGTAATTTTTTTGAAATTTGTTTCCCAAAACATTGCGTAACATCCTTAAAAAATAGACTTTCGATGCTTATATTCTTCATCACTGCCTTCAAGGAGTTCACCTGTCAAAGGTTGTTAATCAGTGTCTATCGCCTAGAGGGGAATTTTCTCTTGAGATTTACACAGGATATTCCTACAGGTAGATGATAAGTAAGTTTCCTTAAATAAGTCGTTTCTCTCTCACCTTCATCTGTAAAACATCCTGCCGGCCTCATATTCTTTAACGAGGGGTATGTATATTTAAGTATCTGCTAAAAAAGCATTGCCATTTTAGCGCCGGCCCGCTTCTGCCTGTTGTTCCGCATCGGTTGCTTCTTGCGGACGAATTTGCTCTTGCAACGCCCAGAGGCTTACGAGTGCTGCCACCCCAGCCCCAAGGGTGTCCATGATCAAGTCACCGATTGTGTCATCAATGCTATTAATTAAGGCTGTTACCCACTCAAATATTTCCCAGATTGCACCAATGGCAATTCCGAAACTGGTGATCGTCAGGAGGTAGAGAAGCCGGTGATTACGAAACACGGTCAGCATCGGATTATAAACCAAAAAACTCAACGCTAAAGTGATAGAAAACGTTGTAAAAGCATGGGTTATTTCGTCATAAGGCCCTGGCTGGTAAAATAAACCCCAAACCCATCCCCCTGCATTGAGTAGCGCTGCGACAACAAACAGAAAATCGAACAAGGTTGGGAGCCGATCATCCATGACGACAAACGCAAGTGAAGCGCCAAGGAAGCCGGCTAAGATGAGTACCCCCATCCAGTTTGCTTGCGTTACGGATACGACAATGGCGATTGCCAGAAGAAACTGTCCTACCCATGCCGCTATTCGATAACCCTGCCAATTGGTACTACTCATCGCTCACTCCATTAAGGATTTTTCAGATTGCTAGCTAATTGCTATTTGAAGAAATTTAGAGGTCAATTACTTACTATTATCAGCCTTGAACAACTGCGAATTAAGGATGAATTGTCCCATCCGACATCACGGTTCCGTGAAGTTTCGCGTTGCTCAAATTGGTCTGTTCCAGGTTAGCCTCAATGAGATTTGCTTCCTCAAGATTAGCTTTGCTGAGGTTAGCGCCTCGAAGATTTGCTCCTCTTAAATCTGCCCCTGCTAAATTCGCTTTGCTGAGGTTAGCGCCTCGAAAATTTGCCCCTCTTAAATCTGCCCCGGCTAAATTTGCTTTGCTGCAATTTGTCCATCTGAAATCAGCCTTATAAAGATCAGCCAAACTCAGGTTAGCCCCAAACAGATATGCGCTACTGAGATGCGCCTCAATCAGATTTGCTTTTTGCAGATCAGCTTTATAAAGATGGGAATCAATTAATTCTGCTTCATGCAGGTTGGCATTGCTAAGGTTGGCATGGCTGAGGTTTGCTGCAATCAACTTAGCGCAGCTAAGGTTCGTCCTATGAAGCTGAGCATCACTGAGATCGGCGCTGCTGAGGTTCGCCCCTCTGAGGTTGGTTGCGATTAGGTTAGCATGAGTCAGATCGGCACTAATAAAGTTAGCTTCTGTAAGATCCGCGCCAACAAAGTTAGCATTTGTCAGATCCGCCCGCGTGAAATTCGCTTTAATCAAGCTAGCAATGCTGAGGTTGGCTTCAATAAGACAAGCATCAATCAATTCCGCTTCGTAGAGGTTGGCGCTTGTCAAATTCGCATGGCACAGATCCGCTGCAATAAGTTTGGTTTTGCACAGATCAGCTCCTCTGAAGTTAACGCCGCGCAGGTTGGCACCTCTGAGGTTAGTATTGCTGAGGTTCACTTCGCTCAGATCGGGTTCTAAGTCTGGGTTTTTCGTTCTCCATTCAATCCATCTCACCGCACCTTTCTCCAGTAGTGCGAGATGTTCTAGGTTTGCCATCTAAAGTTTCCTTTGCTTTAAATCCAGCAGTGCCAACAAAGACTTTAACAAGTCGTGATCCCAAAAATTTACGCTTACCTGAGAGGTTGCTTATTCGTTTCCACCGGCAGGATTTTCCCGCCCAACCACATTTTCAATCGCTGCCACCGCTGCGCGAGAACCAGCAAGAATATCCCGTTCCTCTCCACCCAAATAGAGGCGTCCAAAACTGCCCACCGCTTGAATTTCCAAGATATTAATCAAGGCGGCTTTTTCGGCTTCATTCGCGGCTAGGGCAGCATAAGCTGCCGGCTGCACTTCTAAGACATAAAGTGTTTGCCCTGCTAAAATCATCTGTCCGCGTCTCGTGCGGTTAATCAGTTGGGTTTGGTGGGCATCAATGTTACGGATAATTTGACTGGAAACGATCCGGGGTTTCAGGCAGTCCCTTGCACTAACTCCCAAGGCGTCCAGAATCGCTTTGCCGGCAGTCCGGGTGTCCCCTTGCCGGCTGGAATGAATTTCTAAAAGCCCATAAAGTCGTTCCACAACCTGCACCCCAGGACGTACCGAGGTGGCTTTCAGTGCAATATCGGTAATGCGGTTAATTTCAATGCCGGGTGAGATTTCAATCCACAAGGACGTATCACCAGGCAAAGGCAGGAAACCCAGCGCAACTGTCCCCATATAAGCCGCGTGCTGAGGCTGCAAGCTGTCTAAAAATACATAACTGCGAAGTTCTATACCCAAGCTCTAAATCTCCGTACAGGGGCCAACCTGATTCAACGTGCAACATCTGAGTTTACCCTAGAGCTATTGCAAAAATCTTAAAAACCCCCACAAAAGGCGCATCCGACTGTCAATGCTATCTGCTATAGGCTAAGTTCTTCACCAAATTCGAGTAGAGCGATGGGATAGAAATAAGGTGCTTACCCACTTTATTGCTGCCAAGGGAATGAATTTCCCTTATGATGCTCAACCGCTGTTTCAACTTGAGCTTCAACAACTGTCCATCAAGGGATATAGCAATCCTAAATCTCACGAAAGATTTTCTTGTCGTGCGTTCGCGTTGCGGGCAAGATGCCCGCACTTCAATTTTTTACAATTCAAATAGGATTGCTATATTACCTTTGACTTAGCAACTTAGCTGACCAAGCAGATTCTTTTTAAGAAACCAGGCAAATGCAGCTTACACTGAAAAAAAGTTTGGATTAAACTTCCTGGGAATTTCCCATCCCACTCAAGTAATCCTAAATAGGTTGTCAGATTTCTAGCGGGCTAGAGTCCGTCACTCTACAAATTTTTTCCCGTGATGAACATTATATCTATTGCAAAAAAAGAAAATTGGGTTAAATCAAACGACATAAGCTAATATATTAACTTGGTTGGATGCCCTAGTCTAACTTTTTTTATCCTTAATAAGGCTTAACTATAACCGAGAAGTATGGACATGATTATAGTGATTAAAAAAGCTCAATTTTACACATCTTGCTTGTTCTTACTAACTTTTTTCCTGACTATTGGTTGCACAAGCATTAACTCTAGTAATAGAGAAGACACCCCTAACAACCGAACAAGTGCGCCGAGCGGGATCACAATATCTAACGCCGATAGCACAAAGGAATTACGCGCTCGGATTGAACAAATTTCTCAGGCGGCTCAAGGGCGTGTAGGGGTTACAGCCACCGTGCTAGAAACCGGAGAGTCAGTGACTGTGAATGGAAATCAGCAATTTCCGATGCAAAGCGTTTACAAGTTTCCTATTGCAATGGCTGTTCTAGCTCAAGTAGACCAAGGAAAACTGAAGCTAGACCAGAAAATTCGTGTTGAAACCAGCGATGTCGTCCAGGGTAGTCGGATTCTAGATGTGAAATCACAGGGAATGGAATTTAGTCTGGCTGAACTCTTAAAGTACATGGTTTCTGAAAGTGATAATACGGCTTGTGATGTGCTGTTACGACTCGTCGGTGAACCCAGAATTGTCACGGAGTATTTGCGTAGTCTTGGCGTCAACGATATCGTTGTTGCTAACACGGAGAACGAGCTAGCGCAAGACAGAGCAGTGCAGTATCGTAACTATGCAATGCCTGATGCCGCCGTCATTTTGTTACGCGCCTTTCATGAGGGAAAAGGGCTTTCAAAATCTAGTCAAGCTGTATTGCTGCAATTGATGACAGAGACAACTACAGGTTCAAAGCGCATTAAAGGACTGTTGCCTGATGGGACGGTTGTGGCGCACAAAACTGGTACTTCGTCTACTGTAAATGGAGTGACGGCTGCAACAAATGATGTGGGACTCGTGATGCTCCCGAATGGACGACATATGGCGATCGCAGTTTTTGTTTCAGATTCAAAGGCAAACGATGCGATACGCGAGGAAGTCATCGCAAAAGTGGCGAAGGCAGCATGGGACGAATGGAGCAAATAGAGATGAAAGGTTATCGTGACCGTTTCCTTAGTTAATATATAGGCTTCTCCCGTTTGATTTAACCCACTTGTCTTTTTTCCGCAAATTGCCCTAGGCAAATTCATCAGCAGTCTTGAGTGGAGAGAATTTATGGACGCCGCAATATTTTAATTTGACTATTACGTGAGTATGGATCGCCGACAGTCCCGGCTAATAATTTGCCATCAGGACTAATCACTAAATTACTCATCTTATGTTTGTCCAGAATGGCTTCTAATTCGGCTGTTTGCAGATTCCACACCGCCAGTCCCTTGTAAGTGCCGGCAATGATGCGATCTTGACTGAGGGTAATGTTAGGGAGACTAAATTCTTTAGGAGAAAAAATTAGCTTTGTACGTGCCTTAACCTTTCCCGTTTTCAGATCCCATACTTTCAAATTGACTGGTTTGCTAGAGGATGAAGTGGTGACAACTGTTTGTCCATCTAAACTAAGACGTGAAGTGCCAATCGATTCAAGCGACCATTGTTTTGAAAGAATGGTTTGCCGGTTTGTCGCCAAATCCCACACAACCAGTTCGCTGTCCAATTCAACCAATGCTGTTTTGCCATCGGAACTGATGGCTAAGGGATAAAAAGGTGGGGGGCCGTTTTTAATCGAAACTGAACCAATTGTGAACTCTGTAGGGGACGAATTAGGCAATGTTGCTTTTAGCTTGCCGGTTGCTAGATCCCACAGTTTCAGTTCATCATAACTGCGACTAATAATGGTTTTCCCATTAGATGAAATCTCAACCTGGCGGATATCGCTAGAATGTCCTTTGAGGATCTGGGGGCGCTGGTTTGAGGTAATATCCCAGATGCGAACCATGCGATCTCCACTGCCGGTGACAACCGTTTTGTTATCGGGAGCAATTGCCACAGTGTCAATTTTACCTGAATCGCTTTGAAGTGTTTTTCTTAACTGTCCTGTTTGCAAATCCCAAATTTTAATCGCTTTGTCTTCTCCACCACTAACCAGGGTTTTACCATCAGCACTGATTGTAAAAGTAGAGGCTGCGGGATGTCCTTTTATGGTGCGAACAACAGAGAAATTGCAGTAAGGGGACTGGGTTGTCTTTTGAGAACAATAGTTCAGGACGATAGAAGACGATCTTTGTTGAACAATTGGGGAAAACTGCCAAAGGAGAACGTTCGAGAGAATAATGCCGGCTATCATTAGAAGCCGCAAGCCGGTGGAAGAGGCTTTACCTGACTGATTATCGAGTGGTTCTCCTAAAATAATTTGTGTTAACTCGCGCCGGCTGCGATTTGCCTCATACCAAAATGCCCACCAAAAGGCAAATAATATCAAAATTGGCATTCCCACAAACTGGATGGCGAGGAAGACATCCACATCCCCAGATAAAGCCCCAAACAGAAAAAAGGGAATCGAGACGCTGTACCATACTGCGTACCAAAAAAGTAAGAAAGCAATTACAAAGGGATGCAATCCTATAGTGACGTGAATGAGTGTTTCATGAGATAACGCCTCAAATCGCCCTCGAACCCTTGGTAAAAATGAATTTCGGTAGTGAATAATCCGACGGATATCAAATCCAGAGCGATTGAGTGTCCCTTCATAGGGAGCATGATTGCGAGAAAATCCCCATCGCATTGCCTTTGGAGCTTCGATTTGTGCATTTAGCTTTTCAATGACATTGGATAAGCTATCTTGTGTTTGAATGGTAAAGGTAGAGTAGGGCAATAACTGCATAATCGGCTAGTCTCCCGATAGATACACAACCGCTAAGATTTTCGAGCTACTGTTCTAACTACAAGCCTGAATGTAGAGTTTTCGCATTGAGCGAGGTACTAGCGACGAGCGCTTCTCATTTGTGTCTAAGCAGAGAAGACAGAGCTTCTAAGTCAAATCGTGCCGGCTAGACTGATTAACCAAACCACTCATCAAAGTTAAAAGAATATAAAACCACCCAGCCCAAGTTGCATAGTATCCACATTTATAGAAAATTACCCATAAAGGTGTTTCACCCTCCGATGAATCAGTAAGGAGTAAGACATAGTCGCCTGTGATCCACCAAGGAGGATTGCTACTTTCCGCTAAAGCTCTCCATGCTCCCTCTTCTCCTGACACAGGCCGATAAAATGGGTAAATGCCATGAAAGGCTTTAGCCGCAAATCGAATCATAAAGCCACCGCCGCCTGTGATCATGGCTGTATTGAGGTAAAGCAGCGTGCTGAGAATAAGGGCTGGTAACAGCATTGTTCTTGCAAAAGGTTTTATCATTTGTTATTGTCTCTACGCAAGTTCGTCAAATGCCTAAAGCTCAGGTAAATCTGGATCAGATTACCTGCTTTATTCCTCTACAGCAACAAGCATTCGATTTCCTGAGACTGAACTTTAGTCGTAGGGTGCGTGAGCTAGGCACCCTACGAGGAGATTAGCTAAAACCTTAAAACCGGCTCAAATATCGCACCATTCTTGACCCCAAGATGGACGATCTTTCCGACTATCTTGAAGGAGACATTCAAAATTTTGGATACTACCATCTTTCATCAAACCAATGGTAATCAGCCACGCGCTTTGATATCGATTAAAGGTAACTGCCCCTACAGAATTGCAAGATTTAATAATTTCTGAAGCGATTGCCCTCCGAAACACTGGCGAAACCATCATTGCATAAGCAGCCTGACCATCAACTTCAATCATCACGATTCTTGGGCGCTCATTTGGGTGATCAGGATACTTTTTACTGACATCAATAACATTGGTTATGACAGTGATATTTCTTCCCTGTTCGATGCGCTTTTTGGCATTTTGAATGACAAGTTCACAAGATTTTATTGTTTCCTGACTTCTTGCCGGCAGTGGTAAGCTCAAGACAGATAAACCTAAACTTCCTGCCATCATCACAGCAAGCGCTTCGATGAGATATTTGTGCATACTTACATTCGCTTTTGCCTGAGCAAGCTGAGTCATCATGCCCCAGGCGCTGGTGAGGGTAATGCAAGTTAATTGTTTCTTCATTTAGATCAAGTCCAGTTGATGAATAGTCATTAAGCTGTAACCTGATACCACCCATAATCTTGAGTAAATGCATGGCTTCGTTGTGGCTAGCGTTACAGTCCCTGATAGCGCATAAATAATACCTGTTCTAATTGATGAAAAGCATCTTTGCTATAAATCTTAGCTATCAATAAAAAGGGGAGCATTTCCTTTGTAAAAATACTCCCAGCAAATACAATTGCATCAACCTGAATTTTAGTGACCTATTTAACAAAAGTGAAAGGTTGCCAATAAAAAAGGGTAGGCATCATGCCTACCCTTAAGCAATCCTTACTGAGGTTTTAGCCCAACAGAGCCTTTGCCTTCGCTAAAACATTGTCAGCGCTGAAGCCAAACTTCTCTAGACAGACACCGCCTGGAGCAGAAGCACCGAAGCGATCAATACTGACCGTATCGCCTTCCATTCCGACGTACTTGTGCCAGCCAAAACTGCTGCCGGCTTCTACAACCAAGCGCTTGGTGACAGATTTCGGCAGAATAGACTCTTTGTAAGCCGCATCTTGTCCATCAAACACTTCGGTTGAGGGCATCGAAACGACACGGACTTTTTTACCTTCAGCCGTGAGTTTCTCGGCTGCTGTTACGCACAGGCTCACTTCTGAACCTGTACCAATCAAGATAATATCCGGTGTTCCCTCAGACTCAACCACGGTGTAGCCACCTTTTGCCACGCCTTCAATCGATGTACCGGCTAAATTCGGCACATTTTGACGCGTGAAGGCTAATAAGGTGGGATGGTTTTGCTTGGCTTTTTCAATCGCTAATTTATAAGCACCCGAACATTCGTTTCCGTCTGCGGGGCGAATCACCGTCAGGTTAGGAATCGCACGCAGGGAAGCGAGGGTTTCAATCGGTTGGTGTGTTGGGCCATCTTCACCTTGTCCGATGGAGTCGTGGGTCATCACCCAAATTACCCCAGCTTGGGACAAGGCAGATAAGCGGATGGCAGCCCGCATATAATCTGTGAAGATCAAGAAGGTTGCACCGTAGGGAATTAATCCAGATTGATGCAGCGCGATCCCATTACAGATTGCGCCCATGCCATGTTCCCGCACACCAAAGTGGATGTTGGGGTTTTGGTATTGCCCTTTCTGGAAGTCACCACTGCCCTTGATTTCAGTTAGGTTGGAGTGGGTTAAGTCAGCCGAACCACCAATGAGTTCAGGTAAAACGGATGCCAGTTTGTTGAGGCAGTTTTCTGAGTGCTTGCGGGTGGGCAGAGCTTTGTCTTCGGCGGTGTAGGTGGGGAGAACTTTATCCCAACCATCGGGCAATTTGCCGCTGATGTACCGTTCTAATTCAGCGGCTTCTTGGGGATATTTCGCTTTGTAGTCAGAAAAGGTTTTGTTCCACTCTGATTCATAGCCGGCACCGCGTTCCACTGCTTTGCGGGTATGGTTGAGCACATCTTCTGGAATGACAAACGGTTCGTGTTGCCAGCCGAGTTTTTCACGAGTCAATGCAATTTCGTCTGCGCCAAGGGCAGCACCATGAACACCGGCAGTATTTTGTTTGTTAGGTGAACCATAACCGATAATGGTTGTCACCTTAATCATGGTTGGCTTGTCGGTGACGGCTTTCGCTTCGTTAATTGCTTTCTCAATTGCCGCTAAATCGGTATTGCCATCTTCGACGTGGAGGACGTGCCAACCGTATGCTTCAAACCGCTTGGAAACATCTTCGGTGAAAGCCACATCGGTCGAACCATCGATGGAGATGTGGTTGTCGTCGTACAGCGCGATGAGTTTACCTAATCCCAGGTGGCCGGCGAAAGAACACGCTTCACCAGAAATGCCTTCCATGTTGCACCCATCACCCAAAATCACATAAGTGTAGTGATCGACGATTGTGCTATCGGGCTTATTATACTTGGCCGCTAAGTGAGCTTCTGCCATTGCCAAACCGACGGCGTTGGCAATTCCTTGACCGAGAGGACCCGTGGTTACTTCCACACCCGGAGTCATAAAGTTTTCTGGGTGTCCGGGGGTTTTGGATTCCCACTGACGGAACTGCTTGATGTCTTCTATGGTGACGCTGTCGAAGCCCATCAGGTAGAGCAGGGCGTACTGGAGCATGGAGCCATGTCCAGCTGAGAGCACGAAGCGATCGCGGTTAAACCACTTGGGATTTTTTGGGTTAAACCGCATAAAGCGATCCCACAGCACAAACGCCATCGGCGCAGCGCCCATCGGTAGCCCTGGGTGACCGGACTTTGCCTTCTCTACGGCGTCAACGGCCAGAAAGCGGATGGAGTTGATGCAAAGTTCTTCGAGTGATTGGGTGGCAACAGGCATGATCGTTTTCTTGAGTGCAAACGGTGTGAGAGATCGATTGAATGACCTGGGGTGTTAGCGCTCTGGAATCGCCCCAAGACGTTCTCACCCATCATCCCATTAGCGGGATCGATGGGCAAGTAGTTCTCAGGGGGAATGGGGAATGGGAAATAGGAAATAGGGCATGGGTTCAGAAAAAATCACCGATGCCCGATGCTCTAAACGTACTTTTTAAAAGCTAGTGTGACGTTATGACCGCCAAACCCGAAGGAGTTGGACAGCGCCACCTCAACTTTTTGAGCGCGACTTTGGTGGGGCACATAATCTAAGTCGCAGTTTGGATCGGGATCGTCCAAATTAATCGTCGGCGGAATTTGATCGTTGGCAATTGCCATTGCGGTTGCTACGGCTTCGATGCCGCCGGAACCGCCCAGCAGGTGGCCGGTCATTGACTTGGTTGAGCTAATGGCCACTTTGTAGGCACTCTCTCCCAAGGCTGTTTTAATGGCGGCGGTTTCTGTGGGGTCGTTCATCGGCGTGCTGGTGCCGTGGGCGTTAATGTAGCTGATTTGATCGGGGGTGATTCCCGCATCTTTCATCGCTAGCTGCATTGCCCGTGCAGCCCCTTCGCCACCGGGTACGGGGGAGGTCATGTGATAGGCGTCGCAAGTCATGCCGTAGCCAACAAGTTCGGCATAGATGCGGGCACCGCGACTGAGGGCGCATTCGAGTTCTTCGAGCAGGAGGATGCCGGCACCTTCGCCCATGACGAATCCATCCCGATTCCGGTCAAAAGGCCGGCTGGCGTGGGCGGGATCGTCGTTGCGCGTCGAAAGTGTCCGGGCTGCTGCGAAACCGGCAACAGACAGGGGCGTTACCGCCGCTTCCGTTCCGCCACAAATCATGGCTTGGGCGTAGCCGCCCTGAATCAGACGAAATGCTTCGCCAACTGCATTTGAGCCTGCTGCACAGGCTGTAACGGTGCAGGAATTTGGCCCTTTAGCGCCGGTGTGAATGGCGGTTAAACCGGCAGCCATATTGGCAATCATCATGGGAATCATGAAAGGGCTGCACCGATCTGGGCCTTTCGTGAGATAGATTTCTTGCTGATCTTCAAGAACTTTTAGACCCCCGATGCCGGTGCCGATGATCGCGCCGACTTGTTCTGCATTCAGGTCATTAATTGTGAACTGGGCATCGGCGATTGCCTGCTTGCTCGCTGAAATCGCAAACTGAGCAAAGCGATCCATCCGCTTGGCTTCTTTGCGTTCCAGATACTCGTAGGGGTCAAAGCCCTTCACTTCGCCGGCAATTCGACAGTCGTGCCGTGATGCGTCGAACAAGGTGATTGGGCCAATGCCACTTCTGCCGGCAATCAATCCTTCCCAATATTCAGCGAGGGTATTGCCAATTGGTGTGATCGCACCAAGGCCGGTGACAACAACACGTTTCCGTTCAAAGTTGGTCATGATTCAATTTCGCGGGCTTCCACACCCAGAACGCAAAACACAGGGGCACGGGAGAAGGAAGTCAGACTGAACGCTGAAGGCTGAATTGATGCTTCAGCCTTTTTACTTCAGCCTTCATCCTTCAGCCTTGAGCGCTCACTCCTTGGCGGCGGAGGCTGAAACTTGGCTGTTGATGTAGTCCACAGTTGCTTGAACTGTGAGAATTCCTTCTGCGGCTTCGTCCGGAATTTCGATATCAAATTCTTCTTCTAAAGCCATTACCAATTCCACAGTATCTAAAGAGTCAGCTCCAAGATCGTTGGCAAAGTTGGATTCTGGCTTGATGTCGCTCGCCTCAACTTCCAGTTGATCCGCCACGATTTTCTTGACTCTTGAAAAAATTTCCTCTTGACTCATAGGGATGTCCTCAGTGTGCCGCAGCTGCTTATAAATTCGCGCGTTGTTAGTTTTTGTCTAACATTTATCCATTTGCCTTGACCTGTAAGGGTTTCACTGGTCCCTGGCAGTCGCTAAAACTTGGGAAAGGATTTTTACAGGTCAAGGCATTTGATCATCTTATCGGAAAGGGGGATCGCAAGGGAGAGTGATCGCAGACGGTTTTAAAATTGACACCCTGCCGGTCAAAACTTGTGGGATTAAAGGTTTGTAAGGAATCCCTGCCGGTTGCGCGGCTGGAAGTCATCATAGAAAAGGAGCGTCCGCTCTGCTTACCCACATTACCCCAAGCTTAACGCTCGCTAGGGAATTCCAACTATGCCATCCTCAACACTTAGATATGCTTATTTTCCCGGCTGCGTTGCCCAAGGAGCCTGCCGAGAGCTTTACCAGTCTACTCAAATTCTGACTGAAACTTTGGGCATTGAACTGATTGAACTCAAAAAAGCTTCCTGCTGCGGTTCTGGCACGTTTAAGGAAGACTCTCAGCTGCTAGAAGATACGGTGAATGCTCGCAATATTGCTTTGGCGGAGGAATTGAATCTGCCGCTGCTGACTCATTGCAGCACTTGTCAGGGTGTCGTTGGCCATGTGGATGAGCGCCTCAAGGATTTGCAGAAAACTGACTCGGCTTATATTGAGCGCGTGAACGGGTTATTGAAAAAAGAAGGCTGTTCGCCCTATCGGGGAACGACGCAGGTTAAACATCTCCTCTGGGCGTTAATCGCAGATTACGGTTTGGAGGAAATTCAAAACCGCGTGACGCGGAAGTTGAGTGGCCTAAAATGTGCGGCGTTTTACGGTTGCTACCTGCTTCGCACCCAAACTTCGATGCCTTTCGATGACCCCTTCAAACCCGAATCAATGGAGAATGTATTTCGGACGGTTGGGGCGACACCGATTTATTATCGAGGGCGCACTCAATGTTGTGGTTGGCCTATTTCTAGTTATGCGCCGGTTGAGTCGTTTAAAATGGCCGGCGCTCATATTCAAGAAGCGCTTGACGCGGGGGCGGATTGTATGATAACGCCTTGTCCTTTGTGTCACCTCAACTTGGATTCTCGTCAACCAGAGGTGGAACAGGTGATTCAACGCAAACTGGGGCTGCCGGTGTTGCATTTACCTCAGTTAATTGCACTGGCTTTAGGCGTTGATCCGAACCAGTTGGGACTTGACCGGCATATTGTTTCTACGAAGCCGGTGTTAGAGAAGTTGGGGTTTTAGGGGGATGGGGCATGGGGCATTGGGGATGAGGCATTGGGAGGCCCATTGATCCCTTATTTTTGGGTTAGGGGCATCGGGTATGGATGAGCAGACAACCGTTCAGAGTCCAAAATTCAGAATTCCAAGACAACTCACCGGCTTGTTTCTCAGCTTTGTGTTACTTGTTTTTGGGCTAGTGCTTTGTTTTGTGTTTAACCCAGTAACAGTTCAGTCAGAGTCCCTCCCCATCCAACTCGAAGGCAATCGGCAACTCGTCGCACGCCTATTTATTCCGAAAGCGACGGCTGCCCCCCATCCAGTGATGGTGCTGTGTCATGGCGTCAATGCCGGCAAGGAGGTGATGACGCCGTTGGCGGTGGAATTGGCGCGTCATGGAATTGCCGGCATCGCTTTCGACTTTGGGGGATCGGGTGAATCTTACCGGCTTTCCGAGGGCAAGGGCGCGATTCAAAATCTTGAGGAAAGTAATCTCGCAGATGCTATGGCTGTCTTGGCTTATCTGCGGGCAAATCCTGATCGTTTTGATGTCAAGCGCATGGGAATTGCCGGCCACTCTTTAGGCGGTACAGTTGCTTTACAAGTGGCTCAAACAGACCGGCAGTTGCGCTCTACGATTGTGATGGGAATGAGTGGAGAAGCTACGCCTTCTGTGCCCAAAAATCTTTTTCTAGGCGTGGGTGTGTATGAACAGCTCAATCCGGTGGCAGATGTTCGCAGGATGTACCAAGCGGCAACTGCCGGCAAGGATCAGGCAGGGGAGACTGTCGGAGATTTTAATGCCGGCACTGCCCGGAGAATGGTTGTTTCTCCGACGGCTGATCATGTGATCGAACCCTATGACGCGTTTTTGCTACAGCAGGCGGTAAGTTGGGCGCAACGCTCTTTAAATGTGCCTGGTTTGCGTCTGCCGGCGGTATTTCCCGGTTATATTTTGGGACTACTGGGGAGTTTTGCCGGCGCTGTGGCAACCGGCGTTTGTATGTTTGTGCGAACTGGAAAGCCGGTGGAATATCCCGCCGCCCGTCAGATTTACCGGCACTTTGTGGCGTTTACGATTGTGGCGCTGATGGTTTTTTTGTGGGGGCTGGGAAGCAGCGGTTTCGGCCCATCTAGATCGGCGAGTAATGTACTAATTTTATGTTATGTGATGTTACTGGTTACGAATTACGCCCTGCTTTATTCTGAAAAATGGCAGTCGGCTTTACGGGTTGCCGGTTTATATAGTTTGGTCTTAGTAGAACCGTTTATTTTGCCGGCTTTACTGAGTGGCAGCAGCGAAATTATTAAAAATCCTGGTTATCTCATCGATTTGCCGCAATTTCTGCTGCAATGGCCGGTATTTTTAATTTATAACTACATCACTATTTTTAAACTTGCATTGTTGCCGGTTTACACCTTGAATTTGCAGCCAAGTTGGTTATTTTTGCTGCTGGTATTGGTGGAATTGGTGTGGCCGGCAATCACTTTAACCGGGCTGGAACGCGCTGCAAAATGGGTTGTAGGGCAGTTGCGCCGGCCTTTGAGGGTGGGCGGTTCTGGCAGCATTTCCCGCCGTTCTGCCGGTCTATTGGGGGTGCTGGTGCTGGTGCTAGTTCTCATTGTGCATCAGCGTCTTCAGGATGGTGTGCTTTCCCTGGCAGCCGGTAGTGGGTTATTAGTGTTGCAGTTGATTAGCCAGATGGTGTTGCTGCCGGTGGCGGTAATTGTGGTGATTTTGCGATCAGCTTGGTTTCAGCGTTTAGAGTGCCGGTGTTTAGAAAGATGAGGAGGAGAGAAAAAGATTTAAGAATTAACTCGTTGCAAAAGGGAAGTTAAAGACTACTTTGTTAATATCAGAAAACCATTCCCAAATTACTCATTTTATTGATGATGAACAAAGATCAACAAGAACTTGCTCAAGTTTGGTTTGACAACGGTGAAACCTTATCTTTTTCAGGACGCTATGAAGAAGCGATTGCATCCTACGACAAAGCTATTGAAATTAAACCGGACTATTATGAAGCCTGGTACAACCGGGGGCTTGCCTTAGTTAATTTAGGATGCTATGAAGAAGCGATTACTTCTTACGATAAAGCGATCAAAATTAAACCGGACTATTATGAAGCCTGGTACTGGCAGGGCAATGCCTTATTTAATTTAGGACGTGATGAGGAAGCGATTGCTTCTTACAACAAAGCAGTTGAGGTTAAACCGAATTATCATGAAGCCTGGTACAACAAAGCGTGCTGCTACGCCTTACAAGGAAACACTGATTTAGCCCTCGGAAACCTCCAACAAGCTATCCAACTCAACCCGCACGAATACCAACAATTCGCAGAAACCAATTCTGACTTTGATAGCATTCGAGGGGATAGCCGATTCCAAATGATTATTCAGGGGAGATGAGGGGGAGAGATGAAGATTTAGGAATTAACTCGTTTCAAAAGAAAACTTAATAACAACTACTTTGTTAAAAGTAAAAAAGCCTTCATTACCCACCCATTTTATCGATCATGATGCACAAAGATCAACAAGACATTGCTCAAGCTTGGTTTGAACAGGGCATAGCATTAGCCAATGTAGGACGCATTGAAGAAGCGATTGCTTCATACGACAAAGCACTTGAAATTAAACCGGATGATCATGAAACCTGGTACAACCGGGGCTGTGCCTTAGTTAATTTAGGACACTATGAAGAAGCGATTGCTTCCTGGGATAAAGCCATTGAAATAAAATCGGACGATCATGATGCTTGGTACAACCGGGGCTGTACCTTAAATGATTTAGGACGCCATGAAGAAGCGATTGCATCCTATAACAAAGCCCTTAAAATTAAACCGGATGATCATCAAGCCTGGAACAACCGGGGCGTTGCCTTAGGTAATTTAGGATGCGATGAAGAAGCGATAGCATCCTACGATAAAGCACTTGAAATTAAACCGGATAAACATCAAGCCTGGAACAACCGGGGCGCTGCCTTAGGTAATTTAGGACGCGATGAAGAAGCGATAGCATCCTACGACAAAGCACTTGAAATAGAACCGGACTATCATGAAGCCTGGTACAACCGGGGCATTCTCTTGGATGATTTAGGACGCTACGATCATGATGCTTGGTACAACCGGGGCATTCTCTTGGATGATTTAGGACGCTATGAAGAAGCAATTCTATGCTTCGATAAAGCAGTTGAAATTAAACCGGACAAAGATGAAGCCTGGAACAACCGGGGCGTTGCCTTAGATAATTTAGGACGCCATGAAGAAGCGATGGCTTCCTACGACAAAGCACTTGAAATTAAACCGGATTATGATGAAGCTTGGAAGAACCGGGGCGATTCCTTAAGTAATTTAGGACGCCATGAAGAAGCGATGGCTTCCTACGATAAAGCACTTGAAATTAAACCGGACTTCCCTGAAATCTGGTACATTCGTGGTCTTATCTTAGAAAATTTAGGACGCCATGAAGAAGCGATGGCTTCCTACGACAAAGCACTTGAAATTAAACCGGATTATGATGAAGCTTGGAAGAACCGGGGCGATTCCTTAAGTAATTTAGGACGCCATGAAGAAGCGATGGCTTCCTACGATAAAGCACTTGAAATTAAACCAGACTATCATGATGCCTGGTTCTACCGGGGCTTTGCCTTAAATAATTTAGGACGCTATGAAGAAGCGATTGCTTCTTACGATAAAGCACTTGAAATAGAACCGGACTTTCATGTTGCCTGGTGCAACCGGGGCTTTGCTTTATATAATTTAGAATGCTATGAAGAAGAGATTGCTTGCTACGATAAAGCACTTGAAATAGAACCGGACTTTCATCAAGCCTGGAACAAGCGGGGCAATGCTTTAGGCAAATTAGAACGCTATGAAGAAGCGATTGCTTGCTTCGACCAAGCTATTGAAATTGAAGCGGATTATCATGAAGCTTGGTACAACAAAGCTTGCTACAGCGCCTTACAAGGCAACATTGACTTAGCCCTGGAAAACCTCCAACACGCTATCCAACTCAGCCCTGACGAATACCGGCAAATGGCAGAAACCGACTCGGACTTTGATAGCATTCGAGAGGATAGCCGGTTTCAAGCGCTGATTGAGAGGAGATGAAGATTTAGGAATTAACTCGGTGCAAAAGGGAACTTAAAAAGTGCTTTGGCAATATCAGGAACCTCTTTAGAAACCACATAGTATATCAATAACAATGCACAAAAATAAACAAAACTTTGTTAAAACTTGGTTTAACCGAGTTATTGCATTATTCCATTTAGGAGGCAATAAAGAAGCGATTGCTGGCTACGACCAAGCTGTTAGAATTAAACCAGGGGAGCATTATACCTGGTACAGCAAAGGCATTGACTTATTTAATTTAAACCGCTATGAAGAAGCGATTGCGGCCTTTGATAAAGCACTGGAAATTAAACCAGACTATTATGAATCCTGGAACTTCCGTGGCTTTGTCTTAGGAAATTTAGGATGCTATGAAGAAGCGATTGCTGACTACGACAAAGCAATTGAAATTAAACCGGACTATGAGATTTCATGGTTTCACAGAGGCTGTGCCTTATCCCATTTAGGGCGAACTGAAGAAGCGATTGCTGCCTTCGACAAAGCAATTGAAATTAAACCAGATTCTCATGGGGCCTGGAACACAAGAGGCAGTCTTTTAGATGCTTTAGGACGAACTGAAGAAGCGATTGCTTGCTGGGAAAAAGTTGTTGAAATTAAACCGGGAGATTATTATACCTGGTACAGACGACGCTGTGCGTTAAAAAAATTAGGACGCTATGAAGAGGCGATTGCTGCTTACGATAAAGCTATTGAAATTGAACCGGATGATCATGTTTCCGGCTATAATAAAGCGTGTTGCTACGCCTTACAAGGCAACATTGAGTTAGCCATCGAAAGCCTTCCTGAGCAATATCAGCAGATAGCAAAAACCAACTCAGACTTTGATAGCATCCGAGAAGATAGCCGGTTTCAAGCGCTGATTGAGGATAGATGAGGGGGAGAAGGGTGCCGGCATCTGTGTTCATCT
This sequence comes from Microcoleus vaginatus WJT46-NPBG5, assembly GCA_019359355.1. GTDB lineage: Bacteria > Cyanobacteriota > Cyanobacteriia > Cyanobacteriales > Oscillatoriaceae > FACHB-68. Next base: position 40,833 of record JAHHHM010000014.1, read on the forward strand.
GTGGTTAAGATAAAAATTCTACCTTTGGCACGAGATGTAATTTGAGCTGAGATCATGCCTAATTATGAATTTGGCAACGTGTCGAACCCTGAAGAAGCAGAACGTCTAGGGGAAATCCTCTGCCAGTGCTTTAACTTTCCCACAAAAGATTGGCCTTTTTATCGGGATCGTTTGGGACTGGAGAGTTTTCGAGTTTTGCGTCAAGAGGGGAAAATTGCCGCCGGCTTGGGAATTTACCAGATGGGGCAATGGTTTGCGGGTCAATCTGTGCCAATGGCGGGAATTGCGGCTGTGGGTGTGCCTCCAGAGTATCGGGGAACAGGGGTGGCATTTGAACTGCTGAGTCAAACGCTTAAAGAACTTTATGACAGTGGTGTGCCAATTTCCTCGCTTTATCCCGCCACTCAGCGCCTTTATCGGAAAGTGGGATATGAACAAGCCGGCATTCGTTGCACTTGGGAGTTGCCGACACAGACGATTCGCATGAGTGAACGCAGTCTGCCGGTTCGTTTAGTTGTGCCGGCACAGCATGAAGTTTTTCACGAACTTTACCGACAACAGGCAACCCAAAATAATGGGAATTTGGATCGCAATACGGCGATTTGGGAGAACGCGGTTTTGCACCCAGAAAATGCGGTTTACGCTTATATTGCCGGCAGTGAAACCCAACCCGAAGGTTACATTATTTTTAGCTCGAAGCGGGAAGTTGGGAGTAATTTATTATCAATATGGGATTGGGCGGCTGTGACACCGGCAGCGCAACGTCGTTTGTGGGCATTTTTAGCCGATCATCGTTCTCAGATTGACAAGGTAATTTGGCACAGTTCCAGCCTCGATTCGCGCCTGTTTCTGCTTCCAGAACAAACCGCTAAAATTCAAAGTTCAGACATCTGGTTTTTACGAGTCGTGAATGTAGTGGTTGCTTTGGAAAAACGCGGTTATCCAGTGGGTTTGGTTGCCGAGTTACATTTATCTGTCACAGATGATTTACTGCCGGCAAATAACGGTAATTTTGTTTTAAAGGTTTCTGGAGGGCGAGGCGAAGTTACTAGCGGCGGTAAAGGCGAATTGCAGTTAGATATTCGCGCACTTGCACCGCTTTACACAAGTTTGTTTACAGCTTACCAAATGCACGCAAATGGCCAATTGGAAGCACCGGAAAATGCCTTATCGGTTGCCACTCAAATCTTTGCCGGCGCTCAACCTTGGATGCCAGATTTCTTTTGAAGAACAATTCAATTAATCAGTTTTATCCTTCAAAGATATCTAATTCCTCAACAACCGGCTTGCCATTTTTACTGTCTTTCTTTGCCACACCTTGACGTAAACCCACAGCAATTTTACTGTGCTTTTCGATTTGGCTCATCACTTGCCTTGCACGTTCAATCACAGAAGCCGGCAACCCTGCCAATCTTCCCGCTTCAATTCCATAGGAACGATCAGCGCCGCCGGGATGAACTTGATGCAAAAATACAATTCTATCAGGAAATTCTTTCACGGTTACTTGATAGTTGGCAACGTTAGATAAAATTGATGCCAGTTCATTTAATTCATGATAATGTGTGGCAAAAATTGTCCGTGAACCGATATCCGTTGCCAGATATTCTGCAACCGACCAAGCAATTGAAAGACCGTCAAAGGTTGCCGTTCCTCTGCCAATTTCATCGAGAAGAACGAGGGATTTTGGGGTGGCGTGGTTAAGAATATTTGCGGTTTCATTCATTTCTACCATAAAGGTCGATTGGCCGGTTGCTAAATCATCAACGGCACCAACACGGGTGAAAATGCGATCAGAAATTCCTAAAGTTGCGGAAGCTGCCGGCACAAAACTGCCAATTTGTGCCATTAATTGAATTAAACCCACTTGTCTTAAATAACAGCTTTTTCCACTAGCATTCGGGCCGGTAAGAATGATTAAATCCGGGGTGGGAGAGGCGGTTTCTGGGGTGCCTAAATGAGCTGAATTGGGGACAAAGAAGCCGGCTGGTAAAGATTGCTCGACAACAGGGTGACGCCCGTCAATAATTGCAATTTCTCGGCTTTCGACCATTGTAGGCCGGCAGTAACCTTGATGCACCGCAACTTCTGCTAAACCACACAGCACATCGGCTGCGGCAACGGCTTTAGCGACTTTGCGAATCAGTTCTGCCACTTCTCCTACTTCTGCACGCAATGCGGCAAAAACTTCGTATTCGAGTTGATTTAAATCATCGCGTGCCGTGAGAATTCTGGCTTCCCGTTCTTTTAAATCTGTGGTGATATATCTTTCTTCATTCGTCAGTGTTTGTTTGCGGAGATAATCTTTTGGGGCTTGCTCAGTTTTAGACTTACTAATGCTGATATAATAGCCAAAGGTTTTATTAAATCCTACTTTAAGATTGGGGATGCCGGTGCGTTCTCTTTCCGTTACTTCTAATTGAGCAATCCATTGCCGATCTTCCTCAACTTGTTGGCGCATGGTATCAAGTTGGGGGTGAACGCCGGGACGAATTAAATTGCCTTCGGTGAGATGGATGGGGGGGGAATCTACTAAATGTTCACGCAGCCGGTGTGCCAGTTGTTCTAGCACCGGCGGTACATTTTGCAAGGCTTTGAGATAAGGAGAAGTGCCGGCATCTGCCAACTTTGCCAATTCTGGAAGTTTTCCTAAAGATTCTGCTAAGGTGACTAAATCTTTGGCGTTAGCTGTGCCTGAACCGGCTCGTCCTGCTAAGCGTTCAATATCATAAATTTGCCGCAATAACTGTTGCAAATCTTGGCGCAAAGAATTGTTATTAACCAGTTCTTGAATCGTATCTTGTCGGGCACAAATACCTTTAATGTCGAGCAAAGGTTGCAACAACCATCGGCGCAGCGCCCGTCCACCCATTGCCGTAGCGGTTTTATCCAACGCCCACAACAGTGAACCATAAAAAGTGCCATCGCGAACCGTTTGGGTAATTTCTAAATTGCGCCGGCTTTGATGATCAATAATTAGAAAATCAGCAAGGGTATAAGTTCGCACCGGCTGTAAAGGAATCTTAGTTTTTGACGTAAATTGGGGATTGGAAGATTTCAGCTTTTCCCCGGTTCCCTGTTCAAACGTATTTTCCAAATATTCCAGCAACCCGCCGGCGGCGCGAACTGCTAGGGGTAAATGTTCACACCCCATGCCTTCTAGGGATCGCACTTTAAAGCGTTGCAACAGTCGTTGACGTGCTTCGACTTGAGTAAACGGTCTTTGCGATCGCAAGGCATAACAAAAAGAAGGCGGCAGGCAGCTAGGCAAGTGTTCCGAGGTTTCGCCGGGACGCAGCATACTGCCGATATCCGGCGCATCGGTGGGAATCAGCACTTCTGACGGTTGCAGCCGCATCAGTTCTTGGCTTAGCTGTTCCAAGTCATCGGCTTGGGTGGTTAAGAATTCGCCGGTGGAGATATCTGCATAGGCTAAACCCCAATGGCTGCCCGTGATCACGGCAGCGGCAAGGAAGTTATTCCGCCGCGCTTTCAGCATTCCTTCTTCTAAAACCGTCCCAGGCGTAATGACGCGGGTGATCTGGCGTTCCACAATGCGGCGTTCTGCAGCGGCTTCTGCGGCGTCTTCCACTTGATCACAGACAGCGATCGCATAGCCTTTTTCCACCAGTTGCGTGGAGTAGCGATCTAAAGCATGATGAGGAACGCCGGTCATTGGCACACGCCCGACTTCTTTACCCCCTTCTTTGCTAGTGAGGACGAGTTCGAGTTCTCGTGAGACGGTAATTGCATCTTGAAAGAAGGTTTCAAAGAAGTCACCCACCCGATACAGCAGGATCGCATGAGGATATTTATCTTTCATATCCGCATAATGCCGGTACATGGGTGATAGCTGTTCGCGATCTATCAGCCGGTAGTCAGCATTTTTGATGGTGGGTTGGTTGGGGGTAGATGCGGAGTAAAGGGTCATGGCCAGAAGTCAGCAGCGAGGGTTAGGATCTCATTGTAATAGGCCGGTTTTTGATGACGAGCCTCTGTATCATTGCTTTATACAGTAAAATTTCGATTTTTATTCGTAAATTTTATGACGGCTTATTGAGGGACACCGTTCTTAAATGCTTTTGATGCGATCAGCGTTTTGCTGATATCTCCTGCCGATTTTCCGCATCATCTAGGCTTATGAGGAACAGCATATCAGAGAATGGCTCAATAAAGTCCATCGGGTTCAACAATCCCAACGACCAAAGCCTATCCCAAATTTGGTTAACTTTTGAGCGTCGTTCTGGGTTAATTATAATTTTCTTAGCTGACTTGATCTGGTTGTTGTCTTTGCTGCAAAAATTCAGCAAAATCGCGCACTTCGGCAACTAAATCATCAGACAAATTCTCTAAAACTGCTGTTAAATGTTCCCGAACTCCCATCGTTTCACGAGCAGGAATCGTTAAGATTAATTGATGAGGATAAACGGTTTCTACACCGATTGTCTCCATAAATGATCCGGGTTCATCTTGAGTCGCTGGGATAAAATCTCCCTGCTCATCATACTTAAACCAGTTGCCAAATAATTCAACAATATACGCCTTTCCCTCTCCAAGAACTTCTACAATTGCGCCGGTTGTTCCCGCCTGCGCCACTCCCCCATCCGTTAAAGAAATATCTTCAATGAGTTTAACCCCATCAAATAGTTGAAATCTAGTCATGATAATCCCCCTAATCTATCGGGTACTGCTGTTACAAATCTGGCAACATCTTCATCAAATAGAATAATCCAAACAGTTCTGATGCGTCGAGATATCCCAGAAGCACCTGTAAGCTGGATATAGGCACGATAAAGTTCACCCTGCTCGTTTTGACTCTGAGGTTGTAGCATATCCAAGGATATCTCAGCTAAGATTGCCTCTCGAATTGCTGCCGGTGATTCAAACTCCATTACCTCCTGCCAGAATTTCCGCTTATCTCCTCCTACTCCTGCTTCAGTGGCACGGTTGAAGAGATATTGTGCCTTAGCGATGGGAAACTCGAAACGGATAGGTGAGGTCATCGGTGCTACTTGTGTGCATCATTAAGGCATTTGAGAAGGAGTAGATAAGAAAACTGTTCAATGGAGTTCGTCGAGTTGGAGAGTCCCAATGACTATAATCTATCCTAAATTTGGTCAACTTTAGAGGGCAATTCAGGGCCAGATAGCATAAATCTTCTAATAGCAGGCTATATTTGTACCTTCTCAACAATAAACTCAGTAAAATCAGCGCGTTTAACTATGGTATTAATGGGAAGAGAAAGTTCTTTTTCTTCTAAAAAATTATTAGTTGATTTAATGATTTCTCTAATTGTCTGATGAAGCAACTCATGATTCTCCTCAAATTTAATTTTTAGAAGGGACTCTACATCGCTTTGTGTGTAATTAATTTTACCAAATAATTTAATACTAAAAAGCATAGCAATATGAAACATTAAAGCCCCAATTGATCCAAAACTTAGGTTTGAAAAATCATCGCTAGATCTTACATAGAATTCAATATGCTTCATTAATTTTACACAAGAAAGATAAACTCCCATTGGCATCGAAGAATTAAAAACTTCGCTATAACTTTGATCACTTTTAATAATTGACGTTGGTCTGGCTCTAGCTATATGTGGTTTTTGATGAACAATGGAAGTAACTGCTTGAGCCAAGTAAGGAATACTAATTATTCTATTGGAAGGTTTTTCCATATTTTTGTAATAATTCTTACGACGATCATAAAACCAATCATTTTGGAAAAAATAATCTTCTATATCACGTTGGATAGATTCAGTAGCTCTTAAGGAAGCAGGAGGAATTGGAGTTTGAAAATTAGTTGCCTTGATGATTCTATCTCTTGCTTCTTGTTTAGTTGCTATTATTATTTTTATAAGAATAGCTCTCTCATCATCAACCCTTTCTAAAGTATTCATATACTCATAGATTGTGTTAGTTGTTTGTAAACCATTCACAATTTGTACATCATCAAGTGTAATAGTTTTACCGACAATGGTTACTTTTGAAGCTAATATGGTTATTCCATTGTTTAACCACCAAAAATCTATCTCTCTATTTTTGTCAGCAAGGGTATTTTTTATATCTTTATTGACTTCTACATTACCTTGATAATCTCTAACATTCGACTCAAATAAATATTTGCGTAAAGAATTTTTATCGGTTACAAATTTATAGTATTCATCTAATCTTGTCAAAACAACATAATTATCTGCACTTCGAGAAATGTAGTTTTCCAAAAAATTTAATTGTAAAGAATAACTTTTTTCTTGCCTTGCCTTTTCTAAAAGTTCTCTAGCTCCTACCAATTCAAATTTAACTTCAGAGTCTCTGAAAAACTTTTGTGTATTAGAGCAAAGGTCATTTGTTTTCTTTGTCACTTTAGGATGAATGCTTTGAGTATCACCTTTAGTAGCATAGACATATGTAATTTTTACTATAGGATGTTTAATTGCTAAGTCAAGGTAAGTCTTTCTAAGTAATTCTACTTTTTCTATAATCTTTGCATTATAGAAACCTTTAATATCAAGAATATTTTTCTCAAAATCAAATATATCGTCTATAGTAGACATAAGCGTAACTATAGCTTTTTCTCCAAATGACGTTGAGATTTTCGCTTGGATTAAATAGACTTCTATTAATGGGTTCTTTTTTATGGGTTTAGCTTCCATATCTTCATTAATAATTTCATTATTGACAAAAATAAAAAATCCATCAATTCCTCCATCATCTGATCCATCAACCTGATTAGACGATAACTCCTCGTATGAAAGCTCGTAATTTTTTAATATTTGATCAAAAGCAAATATCTCAAAATACTCATTGGGTGACAATGAATTGGCCAGTTCTTGTCTGTTTCCTTGGAGAATACTGTCAAGAGTTACTAGATCATTGTTGTTAGACATAAATGCTTATAAATTAGTTTTACTTATGATACTACTAAGCAGCTCACTGTTTTGTCAACTTAATTAACTCATTTACCTGTTTTTGAGTAAACCAGTGGTCAACAGCATTCTCTCCACTTCGATCCAATGTTTTCTCATAAAAATCTGCCACCTCCGAACGCCGATTCTTCCAAAGCACATCCTACACCGGCATTAAAAACCGGCTCTGATTCACACTACCCTGTCGCTAGGGATAAATTCTTCAAAATTCCGTCGCACCACCCCATGATAATCGGGCAATATCTCAATGTCCAGTAACTGCAGTAAAAGTGGCGGCAAGCTCTTCAGTTTCAAATTAAACACCTTTAAATTTTAATTCCAGGTGCCATCGCGTAAACTATCAGCCGTACTTTTAATAAAACTTGCTAGCGGAACAGCAATTAAAAGTCCCAAGACTCCGCCGATTTTTGCCCCTAATAATAACGAGACTAAAATCCATACAGGATTTAAGCCGGTGAACCCCCCCAGAATTCGAGGGGCGATTAAATTGGCATTAACCCAATCTATCGAAAAAGCAATTAATAAAACTTTCATCCCTAACCAAAAGTTTTGTAATGCCAACAGTAAGCCGACTAAACTGATTCCTACCCCAGTCATTAAAGGAAACAAACCCATCAAACCCAATCCGAATCCAAATAGCAGCGCTAGAGGAACTTGTATAGCCAAAAAGGCTAAAGTCATCGCCACTCCGCTCAAAGCAGCTAATGTTGATTGACCGATAAAGTAATTGTGGAAATTCTGGCGCAGGGAACGCCGAACGATTAGCCCAATATTAGGCGGAAACCACTGAAAAATTCCATCCCAAAGACGCTCTCCATGTAAAACAAGATAGAAAGTCAGGACTGCCGTTAGAAAGAGATTTAAAACACTGCCAAGCGTCTCGATGGCAAACCCAAGAACTCTTCCAGTAACGCTATCAATCTGTCCTGATAATCGCTCCGTTTGTTTGGTTGCTACTTCACTTAGATCGAGAGGTAAATTTCGCGTTACCGCCCATTTATTCAAAATTTGAAGTTGTTTAATTCCCGAATCTATCCAGCTAGGCAGGCGTTTAGAAAACTCGTTTAATTGTTCTATAATTAACGGAAAAAGAGTAATTGCTAGAGCCAAAAATATCACTAGGGCAATTAAAAAAACTAAAACAACTGCATTATTTCTGAGTACGCCTTTTTTTTGTAAAAATTTAACCGGATAATCTAAAATAAAAGCTAATAAAATAGAAGCAATAAAAAGACTGATTAGGGGTTGAAAATAATTAAAAATTAAAAGTGCAAGCCAGCCATATAGAACGAATACTGGAAAAGCTAATGCCCAAACTATGTATTTTGGCAGATTCCTAAAAAGAGCAATCATAATTTAGCGTCTATTTGCTGTGTTTATTTCAAAAATCTATTTTTATCAGATCTGTTATAAAATAACTTCATCTGCGTTGATCTGCGGTTAAAAAATCCCTGTTTCATCAGGCGAGCCGGCATCGGATAATGTCTGTCAACTCATCCAGCAATCCTTCAAACCCAGCCGATAACTTGCAAATGCCATCAATGACTGGGAAATTTTGAGGAATTTGACTTGTTTAGTTGCGTAAATTTTTAACTGCGTAAGCGATCTAAGCACATCGAATATAGAGTCACCGGCTCTCGATAAATGTAATTGCTGTAAATTTTAACAAGGATAGCTGAGAAAGCAAGTAAAGCATTTTTGCAAGCAATTTTAGACGCGCCACAAGGGCGTTCGGGCATTCTGACTGACTGTGCGCCATGTTTAGGCATCGGCAAAGCAGCGATCGCGTCCCCTCGTCTTGGCTTGATACAGCGCCCGATCTGCGGTAGCAATCAAATCAGCCACACACCCATTGGCTGCCGGCACCACAGTTGCAACACCGGCACTGAGGGTAACAAAATCACTCACCGCAGATCCCGCATGGGGAATTGCCAGCGCCTTCACCGCCTCTAAAATCGCTTCTGCCACACCCATTGCCCCCTGTAAATCCGTCCCTGGCAAAACTACAGCAAATTCTTCACCCCCATAACGAGCAACTAAATCTACTGGACGCTTGAGAACCTGACTAATCGCAGCCGCCACTTGTTTAAGACACTCATCTCCCGCTTGGTGTCCGTAAGTGTCGTTGTAAACCTTAAAAAAGTCAACATCGCACAGCAGCAGGGACAACGGCATTTGTTCGCCGGCACATTTACCCCACTCCTGCTTCAAATACTCATCAAACCGGCGACGATTGGCAATCTGCGTCAAACAATCACACCATGCCAAACGCTGGAGTTCCTGATTCGCCAACGCCATCTGTTGATAAAGTTCCGCTTGCTGAGTTGCGATTACTAGCTGATTTCCCAGAGATGCCATCAACTCAGTTTCCAACGGTTGCCACTGCCGGCAGGCGCGACTGTGATCGGCGATCGGCAATCCCCAAACATGAGAAGCCGGAAAGAATTCCCCGGTTGCGTTGCCCCACCCTACAGCATCCCTGCTGCCCTGTCGAATCGGAACAAACCCCAACTCTCTACCCTGATTTTCAGGATGCACCAGAGTGGCACACGCGTCGAGGTGGTTTTTAGCCTCATCCTCTGTATACCCCAAAATTTCCTGCCACCGCGCTGAATAGAAGGCATCATTTTTTGCCATCTCTTGGTTATCTGAAGTCATTTTTGTGGAAAACACACACTCTAAGGTGAGTTCTGAAAGCATTTGATCCGGCTGTTTGATCAGCCGCTGATCGGTGATATCCTGCGCCACCGCACAGGCGCTGTTTTCATTAATAAACAAAACGCGCCAAGCCAACCACCTGTAGCTGCCATCTCTGTGCCGGCATCGCTGCTCAAACTCCCTCACCGTTTCCCCCACACAGCTTTCCATCGTCGCCAAACTGCTGGGAACATCCTCTGGATGCACGAATTCTATCCAAGGTTGCGCCCGCACTTCATCTACTGTCCAACCCAACACTCGTTCCCAAGCGCAATTAAGCGGTTGCCAATAGGGATCTGATCCCCACAAGCAAAACAACTCCCCAGATAAGTCTAATAAGGCTTGTAGGTGTGTGAGGTCAGTCGTCGCATCCTGGAAATAAAGCTTCATTTTTCCTGATATCGAATATTTAATCAAGTTAACTATCAGGCTTTTTGCAGAAGAGTCTGGTGATAGGGATGATTCGCCGGCGTGATAAATTTGTTCTTCTCGAAGGATAGAAAGCGCTGTTTTCGGGTGATCGCTATCACTGCAACGCCCGCTCAATCTTTTTTATGGTGATGAGGAAGATAACGACAAAATTAAGGAAGAAGTGCTAACAGAGATTTCAAACGACGTTCACAGACAATGGAATGCGAGGGATCGCAAGGCTTTTAGCCTCGAGCTGGTGAGAATCTTATACTCTTGCTCGGTGTATGAGGCGTGGGCAAAGCGATGAACCGATTGGGAGATTCGATGAGTTGTACGCGCCGGCAAGCGCTTTGGTTTCTCGTGGGTGCTGCCGGTGCCGGTGCCCTTCACGCTTGCACGACAGCCACCCCAACGCCCCCAGAAAATACCCTTTCCACTTCAATGGGAATCGTGACTTGGGTAGGACTGACACCATTTTACATCGCTCAGCAAAAAGGTTTCTTCAAAGCACTCGACATCAATTTAGAAATTAAAGACTTCAGCGCTAGTGCCGATTCTCTGGCAGCTTTTGCAGCAGGACACCTTCGGGGGCTTGCGCCGGTGACATCAGAAGCAATGCTGCTAGCTGCAAATGGCGTCGATTTCCGAGTTGTTTTAGTAGAAGATATTTCCGTTGGTGCTGATGGCATTTTAGCACGGAATAGCATTGCAGATATTAAAGATTTTAAAGGCAAACAAATTGCTGTAGATCAAGGCAGTGTCAGCCACTATTTCTTGCTGCAAGTGCTTAACGAATTTGGATTAAGTGCTGCCGATATTACCCTAGTGGCAATGACTCCAGAGGCGGCAGCAACCGCTTATGAAAAGGGCGAAATTGACATTGCGGTAACTTATTCGCCTTATTTAGATAAAGCTAAGATCACTCAAAAAGATGGCAGAGTGATTTATGATTCTTCTCAAATGCCAAGCGCCATTGTCGATCTTTATGTTTTCGAGACAAAGTTTATTGAAAACCACCCGAAAGCAGTGGGTGCGTTTGTGCAAGGCATTTTTCAAGGTTTAGATTTTTTGAAGACAAACCGGCAGGAAGGATTGGAAATTGCGGCCAAATACCTTGATATTACCTCTAACGAGTTAGATGAAAACTTAAAATTGTTGCAATTGCCAGATATTCAAATGAATTTAGAAATGCTGGCAAACCCAGACAGCGAGCGTTACTTGCTAAAAACTATGCAAAACATGACCGAATTCTTAAAGCAGCAAAATCAAATTAACCGAGTTCCCGACTTTTCTGCTTTATTAGCGCCTGAGTTTGTGAAAGCGGTTGCCACTAGCGCTTAAAAAGCAAAGAAGTCAGAAAGTTCAAAGTAACATCGGCTTCCTCTGCCTTGATTTTTATTTCGCTGTGCCGGCCATAAAATCTAATAAAATTTTCTGGTGAATTTGTCCTAATGGTCGTACTTGGCCGGCACGTTCTGAATAACGCTCACCCGCCCTAATTTCTTCCGGAGTGAGTAATCCCATATCCCACCCTTCATTAAGCACCAATTCGTTTAAATCTACCGTTAAAGGGCCATGATAGACATGGCGGATTGCTTTCGCATCTGAATACAAGCCAAATTCTGAAACAGTCGTTGCAGTGTAAGTAATTTCTTCCAGCAGTTCCCGCTTCAGGGCATCTTCAGGGTTTTCGCCGGCTTCGATATGTCCTCCAAAAAATCCCCAATACCCTGGATAAGCAATTCCCGGAATATTATCTCGCAACTGCAAAAGAAACTTGCCATCCCGATATAAAATTGCAATCGCCACATGAACGAGTTCATCACCCATAATTACTGCTTTTTCCTTCAATTCTTTCAAAGTTAATTCTCCCAAATAACCAAGCTTAAACCTTCAAATACAAGAAAATTCTATCCGAATTTTTCCGCTCTCTAGCCCTAGCATCCCTCGGATGATTGTTAGACGGGGCGCTACAGTTTCTCAATTTCCGTTAGATAAACTTCTCCTAAATCTTGTCCGCCTACCGGAATGCTTTTATACTGAACTTCACCTTTGATCAAAACTTCATCTCCTTTATTGGGTAAAGCTTTTGTGGTGATCACCCAAATACTGCCGGTAGCATCTCGCACTTCATAAGCGCCGGTGCCTAAGAAGGGGGCTTGATTTTCTACACGCCCTTTGAGGTAAACTGTCGAATAAACCGTCCGATTTTGCTGAAGATCGCGGATGTTCGTGACATTAACATTCGCGCCAAGCTTGGCTAGCTGCCCGCAACTGATCAACCCCCCTAGCAGCAGTGTTAGGGTTCCAAGCTGCCATCGCTGTTGCTTTGCTGTCATCATCGCAGTTCCCACGTTTGATTCACTCTCCACTTAATGTTTTATACCGCGCAAAACTGGGGAATGCCCAGCTTGTGCCGGCAGCCTATAATCTTCAAATATTGCCATCCTTGTCTAAAAACATCAAGAAAATTGATCAAGAAGGCTGATAAGGTAGAGCCGGCAACCAACAAAAGACTTTTTGACGCTTGTTAAGGAGTTTTCACTCATTTAAAATTTATGACACTCAATTCTATTAAAGATAACGGATAGGCAAACAAAAGCACTCGCAAAAGTTTTTCACGCTCTCAATGAGGACGCAGTTCCCTCTCCATTCTTTAATTGAAAAAATCATCGCAATTAATTTCTCTTACCTCCTCCCTCTCTCCTCGACTCCCCCTCTCTTTTCAATCCCTCTCCCCTCAATCCCAAGAAAGGGCAACCGGCAGGAATTAATATGACGCCTAGAAAAAATCTCAAAAAGTAACTAAATCTGCGAAACTGGTAGAGCGGAAACCTACCGCAGATACAGACGCTGTTTGAACCGCGATGGATGCCAAAACTGCTCAGATATTAGATGGTAAAGCGCTCGCCCAGAAAATCCAAGCCGAACTGCGAGATCGCATCCAAACCCTGCAAGCTAAACGGGAACGCCCGCCGGGACTAGCCGTAGTCATGGTGGGAGATAATCCCGCGAGTGCGGCGTATGTCCGCAATAAAGAGCGTGCTTGTGAAAAAACCGGCATTGCTTCTTTAGGCAAACATTTGCCGGCACAAACCACCCAGACAGAATTAGAGCAATTAATTGAGCTGCTCAATCAAGATGAGCGCGTGGATGGAATTCTCGTGCAACTGCCACTACCGGCACACCTGGACGCGGTAGCGGCACTGAATAAAATAGCACCCAAAAAAGATGCCGACGGACTCCACCCGGCTAATATGGGGCGACTGGTGCGCGGAGAAGCCGGGTTACGCAGTTGCACACCGGCAGGCGTGATGCGGCTGCTGCAAGAATATGACATTGACGCCGCCGGCAAACACGCGGTGATTCTCGGACGCAGCATTTTGGTAGGTAAACCGATGGCGCTGATGCTTTTAGAAGCCAATGCCACGGTTACGATTGCCCATTCTCGAACCCCAGACTTAGCCGCAATCACGCGCAACGCTGATATTCTAGTAGCGGCAACAGGCCGGCCCGAAATGATTACCGCAGAGATGGTTAAACCGGGCGCGGTGGTGGTGGATGTGGGGATCAACAGCGTCAGTCAGGGTGCCGGTGCGAGTCGCTTAGTGGGAGATGTCCACTTTGAATCGGTTCAAACTGTGGCCCAGTTTCTAACGCCGGTGCCGGGTGGAGTTGGCCCGATGACGGTGGCGATGCTATTGTGCAACACCGTTTTCAGCTACAGCCAGAGTGAGGAAGTTTAGATATTAGAGCAATCCTAGCTCCAAAATTTAAAATCCAAAATTCGGGCATCCCCAAGCCACGTAGAATGATGAGATGCTGAATTCAGCAGTGGTATCCAAAAGCACAAAGGTGATCGGGATGGTATCAATTAAGAACATTCATTCGCCTCAGCAGGAAGAGGAATCGACCTTTGACTTATCGGCCTATTTAGCAGGGCGACAAGTTCAGGTGGAAGCGGCGCTTGACCGTGCCATCCCCCTCACTTATCCTGAAAAAATTTATGAGGCGATGCGCTACTCTCTCTTAGCCGGGGGCAAGCGCCTACGTCCGATTTTATGTCTAGCGACGTGTGAACTAACCGGCGGCACACCGGAAATGGCCATGCCAACCGCCTGCGCCTTGGAAATGATCCACACCATGTCGTTGATTCACGACGACTTGCCGGCAATGGATAATGACGATTACCGCCGGGGCAAACTAACCAATCACAAGGTGTACGGCGAAGATATCGCGATTTTGGCAGGAGATGGCTTACTGGCTTATGCCTTTGAATTCATTGCCGGCCAGACTCAAGGCGTTCCCGCCGAAAGAGTGTTACAGGTGATTGCTAAACTGGGCAATGCAGTTGGGGCTGCTGGCTTGGTCGGGGGCCAAGTGGTGGATCTCGAATCTGAGGGCAAGCCGGATATTTCTTTGGAAACCCTCAACTTTATCCACACCCACAAAACAGGTGCGCTACTAGAATCTTGTGTGGTTTGTGGGGCAATTTTGGCCGGATCACCGGCTGAAGATTTGCAACGGTTGTCTCGTTACGCCCAGAATATTGGCTTAGCGTTTCAAATTATTGATGACATTCTGGATATCACCGCCACCCAAGAAGCCCTGGGCAAAACTGCCGGTAAAGACTTGCAAGCCCAAAAGGCAACTTATCCCAGCCTTTGGGGGCTGGAGGAATCTGAACGCCAAGCCCGCCAACTGGTAGAAGCCGCGAAGGCAGAACTGGCAAGCTTTGGGCCAAAGGCTCAACCGCTTCAGGCGATCGCAGATTTCATTACCAACCGCAATCATTAAGCGAGAATGAAAAATTAAGAATTGAGAAAAAAGCAATTTAATTTTTCATTCTTCATTCTTCATTCTTCATTCTTCATTCTTTACTCTTATGCAGGACTTTGGCCGTATTCTCGACAACCAAGTGTTGGTAGTTGCACTCACTGCCTGTCTGATCGCTCAAATATTAAAGGTGATCTTTGAATTGGTCATACATGGCAAGGTCAATCTGCGCGTATTGGTAACCACCGGCGGAATGCCTAGCGCTCATTCTGCGCTGGTGACAGCCCTAGCTACCAGTGTCGGGCAGACTGTGGGGTGGGAAACACCTGAGTTTGCCGTTGCGGCAATTTTTGCGATTATCGTCATGTACGATGCAGCAGGCGTGCGCTTAGCTGCCGGCAAGCAGGCACGCATCCTCAATCAAATTATTGATGAGCTGTTTCAAGAACACCCCAAGTTTAACGAAGACCGGCTCAAGGAATTACTCGGTCACACTCCAGTTCAGGTAATTGTAGGTTCTACCCTCGGCGCTGCCATCTCGTGCTTAGCAGGGCCGGCCTATTAATTTCTCCCTACTGAGGGAGGTTGGAGGTGGGAGTTTTGAGTGTTCAATGCCCCATGCCCAAAGAGTTAAGAATCAGGACACGGAACCATAGCCGTGTCCCTCCTAATATTGCTTAAGATGCCGGTGTTAGGGATGCCAGGGGTTCTGGGATCGCCTCTGAAGGTGCTTGAAATTCGCCGGTATGGACAAATTCTAGGCGCAATTTTAACCAGGTAATGAACTGGGGATTGGTGGAAATGACCGCAACAGCCGGCTGTGGACATTTGGCTTTAACGGGTGCCATCGCCGGCGCTTCTAAAAATGCCGGCTCTTTGACTAGCCAAAAATCAATTTCTTTTTCCAGTTCTTTGTAGTGACGGTGACGCTCTTGGAGAACTTCTTCAAAGGGTTCTTCCTCTAATAAAAAGCGCTGGCTGGCCAGAATGAAGTAGTAAGTTTGCATCTCAAATTATTCCAGTTGTTGTCAGATGTGGCTGTTTGAGTTGACATTTTAAATTCTGAATACATTCAAAATTCAGAGATTTAAAATTCTCCTCGCATGGCTTGCTTCATCTCGCGGACGGCTCGCTCCATACCCACTAAAACAGCTCGACTGATAATTGTATGACCAATGTTGAGCTCTTCCATGCCTTCAATGCCGGCAATGGGGTAAACGTTCCAGTAGGTCAAACCGTGGCCGGCATTCACTCGCAAGCCGGCAGCGAGTGCTTGTTCGCAGCCTTGGGCTAACACCGCTAATTCTTTCTGCCGGCTCACTTCATCTGCTGCTTCAGCATAGCGACCCGTGTGCAGTTCAATAAACTTCGCCTTCACAATCGCCGATGCTGCTATCTGAACGGGATCGGCGTCAATAAACAAGCTAACCGGAATTCCCGCCCCTTGCAAAGTGCCCACAATCTCACCCAGGCGATGCATCTGGCCGTTAATATCCAGCCCTCCCTCGGTGGTCACTTCTTCTCGGCGTTCCGGTACGAGGGTGACGTAGTCGGGTTGAATATCGAGTGCGATGGCCACCATTTCCGATGTCGCTGCCATCTCTAAATTCAAATGGGTGCGAACCGTCTGCCGCAGCAAGCGCACATCCCGATCTTGAATATGCCGCCGATCTTCTCGCAAATGCACAGTGATGCCATCAGCGCCGGCAAGTTCTGCCAGCACCGCTGCGGCAACCGGATCTGGCTCAACCGTCCGCCGCGCCTGCCGGATCGTGGCAATGTGGTCAATGTTGACGCCAAGTGTAGGCAAGCTGAATCTCTCCCTCAAACCAGAGTTTTTCGCCTTTGATCTTACCTGAAATCGCTCCAGCCTCTTGATTGTGATAACCCCAGATATCAAAAGTGCTGATTTCAGACGGTTCGCGCCTGGGGGAAACAGGCGCGAAACCGCTCAACACTCAGTAGCTATTCGCTGCATTTTGCTGAGCGTAGTTGAGGTTGGACTGATAGCTAACCACCCTATCTTGAGCTGCTTGATAATTGGGGCTGGACTGGGGCACCTTTTTCATCAGCTCGATTGCTTGCTGCCACTGAGTTGCAACTTCGTCCCACTGAGCCTGAGTGCTAGCCGTTTGAGCCAGATTTGCCGCCCGTGTGGCGCTGTTAACCCCCTCGCGCCAGGGATCGGACTGAGCTGCCGGCTTGTTCGGTGCTGCTGCCGGCTTGTTCGGTGCTGCTGCCGGCACGGGAGTTACTGGCTTGTTTGCTGTCGCTGCCGGCACCGGAGTTGCTGGCTTATTCCCTGTTCCTGCCGGTGCCGCCGGTGCCGCCGGCTTGGCTGGGGCTGTCTGGGTGGCTGCTGGCGCTGAAGCCTCTTCCGCCTCATTTCCAAACAAACCGGGGATAGGCGGCTTGAGCACTGCAATTGCCGCTACTGCAGCAAGGGCGGCAAGCGCCCCAATGCCTCCAAGCAGCAGCCCTTTATTGATGGGACGCTTAGCCTTAGCCGGTGGGGCTTCTTCTTCTTCTTCTTCTTCCCCAGTTTCGTAACCATCGATATCGTCAATACCCGCCGATCCGTAGTCGTCATCAATTCCCGGTGAGTCCATATCCTCGTAAGATGGAGTCTCCTCAATGGGTGGCATTACGTCTGAGTGGAATTGAGAAGCAGTCTCTAGACCAAATTCGTCGCTCCAAGCGGGAGTATCTTGTCCGTTCTGATACCCATCAATTCTGACCATGTGTATGGCTTCGCTCTCCAACTTCGTCATTCCCTGATGGATGAAGGTAACAACGGCTTGTTGATTGGGCACTTGAGCCGCCTTCAGAATGATGTGTAAAAAACCATCTTCCTGCTCAGCTGAGGCGGTGATGCCTTTGGGTTGAAGGGTGCGGTTGAGCAGGGCGGCGATGGCGTTCGGATCGCCCTGTTTAGCAAGTTCGAGGGGGTTAGGCTTTGATGATGACATAGGTCGCAAGGGTAGGCGCACAGAAGTGGGTGAGTGTTCTTACCAATCAGAATACCCTCTATTTAACGGCTGCTTTGCTTGCTTGCGGTGTGCGTCATGCAGACGCCTAAGAGCTGAATGCAGGGGTAGCCGTGCTGAGGGGCGAACTAACCTCAAGCTTAGGGGCTAGTCTTTGCTTTTTGCTGGGCATATTCTAACTTGCGCTGATACTCCTTTACTTTTTGCTGGGCTAACTTATGCTTGGGATCAGATACCGGCACCGCTTGCATCAACTTCTGTGCTTCCTGCCACTGATTGGCGATTGAGTTCCACTCTTGTTGCGTTTTAGCGGTTTGAGCCTGGCTAGAGGCGCGGGTGGCTTGGTTAACAGCTTGCCCGAAGAAATTCGCCGATGGCGACGAGGTTGCCGATGCCGGCACAGATTGGGTAGGCAAAGACGGTTCTCGCTTGAAGTTGAACAATAAAAGTGCACTGGCAACGATAAAAACTGGCAAAATAACCAGCATTTTCTCTCGCTTTGTATCTAACCAATTGGGAGGTTGCACTTTTGCTACAGCACCCACTGATTGATCTATCTTATTCGTTGTTGGCTCAGCGATTTCCCAACTGCCTGCCGGTGTGATGCTCTCATCTCCATCTGGGAGCAACTTGGCCTGGGGCTTCAGTTCAATTTCTTCATAACAGACGGGTGAAGTTTCTCCCGGCAAATATACAGAAATCTTTACAGTTTTAATGGCAACCACTCCTAAATTTAGAATAACTTTGCGAATAAAAGTTATCAAAACTTTTAAGTTGGGGACTTGATTGGCTTCAAAAATTACGTGCAAGCAATTCCCTTCTCTCGTCGCTTTTGCAGTCATCCCTCTAGGTTTCAGCCAACGATTCATCAAGGTTGCGAGCGCTTGAGCATTTTCTTGTTTGGCAATTTCTAGGGTGTCGGGCGTTGATTTCGTCATAATAGAAATAAATAATTGACAAGAAAAGATTTCAGTATTTTTACTCTTGAATCAGAGTAAATTTTCCTGTATTGTGGCTGATTTTTAGATAGCCTATTGTCCTTGGGTCTCTATCTTTGCTATTTGTCAAGGGCGTAAATGAGGAATCGCAAATAACGAATGATAACCAGGACATCGCATAAAGTCAGTGATAAATAGATGCTATCTAAACTGTATTGCAAATACTGCGAAATAGGCGATACCGGCCTAGGATCTAAGAAAATGTTCAGGGTGCGTTCATTTGGCCCTAGTAGTTCGCTCGACTCTAGGGTTTCCCATAGCAACGAGAATGCCGGCAGATGTGGCCTTTGCAACAATATTTAATGCAAATGGGCGAAAAATTCGGAGGGTGCCGGCACTCACCAAGAGACAACAATCTCAGCTTGCCGCCGGCATTTCCCCATCAAAAATTCAAAAAGGTATAAATTGAAGGAATCAAAACTGGAGACGCTGTTAAAATCCAGTTAACCTCTGTGCTGAAGCTCCATGACATGACCGAAACCGTTTTAGATGTTCGCAACCTGCAAGTCCTGTTTCAAACCGACGAGAGACTGCTCAAAGCCGTTGACGGCATTTCCTTTGAGGTCAAGCGAGGCCAAACCCTAGGGATTGTGGGCGAATCGGGTTCAGGCAAATCCGTGACTTCCCTCGCCGTCATGGGTTTAGTGCCGAGTCCACCGGGCAAAATTGCTGGTGGCGAAATTTGGTTTCGGGGGGTGACGCCGGCAGGCGAACTGCAAGAACCCGTGAATCTGCTACAGTTGCCGGCAGAAAAAATGCAGCAGTACAGAGGGGGTCAGCTAGCCACGATTTTCCAAGAACCGATGAGTGCCCTCAATCCGGTGTATGACATCGGATTTCAGCTCACAGAAGCAATTCGGCTGCATCAAAATGTCTCGCCGGCACAAGCACGTCGCCTAGCCACTTCGCTGCTGCAAGAAGTGAAACTCCTCCCCAGCGATGAAGAATTGCGGCAGCGTTACCTCGAAACTCGCCAAACCTCCGATGAGCGAGAAATTCAGCAGCACATCAACGAGCAAAAACAAGCGATTCTCAAGCGCTATCCTCACGAATTGTCCGGTGGCCAGATTCAGCGGGTGACGATTGCAATGGCCATTTCCTGCAATCCCACGTTGCTGATTGCCGATGAACCAACCACCGCCTTGGACGTGACGGTGCAAGCAACCATCTTGGCGCTGCTGCGGGAGTTACGGGATCAGCGGCAGATGACGATGATGTTTATCACCCACGATTTGAGCGTCATTGCCGAAGTTGCAGACTCGGTGGCGGTGATGTACCGGGGAAAAATTGTCGAGTACGGTTCAGTGTTGGAGATTTTCTCAAACCCGCAGCATCCTTACACCAAAGGGTTACTCGCTTGCCGGCCCCAGTTAAACCGGCGCTTGCGCTATCTGCCGACGGTTTCTGACTTTATGGAAGTTGTCACCACCGGCAACGGTGAAGTGGAGATTCGGGAAAAGAATCAGGGGAATGCAGCAGTAGGGACAGCGCTTCCGTACTTACCGGGTGAAAAGAATAGTGCCGGTAGCACCCCTGTACCCCCTAGCGGTGCGCCGGTGCCTTTGACAAACACAGCCCCCCTGCTTGACATGGGCACAGAAGAAGCGCCGGTTATGGGTGCTAGCAGCTATGAGATTGCCGACGAATCGGAAGTAGAGCCGGTGGAGGTGAGTGAGGCGGAAATGGATCAACGGCTGGCAAAATTGCAGCAGTCAGCCCCCCTCGTCAGCATCCGCGACCTTCAAGTGGGCTTCCCGATCAGGGGGATGTTCGGCCAAACCAAGCGCTATATGATGGCTGTGAATGGGGTTTCCTTTGATGTTTATCCCGGTGAAACCCTTGGTTTGGTCGGTGAGTCGGGTTGCGGCAAAACTACTTTGGCGAGAACCTTATTACGGCTGATCGAACCGATGAGCGGTCAGATGATGTTTGAGGGGCAAGATATTACCGGCCTTCAAGGAAACGCATTGCGCCGGCTGCGTCGGGA
Source organism: Microcoleus vaginatus WJT46-NPBG5 (assembly GCA_019359355.1). Taxonomy (GTDB): domain Bacteria; phylum Cyanobacteriota; class Cyanobacteriia; order Cyanobacteriales; family Oscillatoriaceae; genus FACHB-68. The sequence continues at coordinate 61,611 of JAHHHM010000014.1, forward strand.
GATGCAAATTATTTTCCAAGATCCTTTTAGTTCTCTCAACCCGCGCATGAATATTGGCGATGCGGTGATGGAACCGTTAGTTATTCACGCTGCTGAGAAAAATAGCCGGCAGCAACGGGAACGCGCCGCCTATTTGTTAGAACGGGTTGGTCTAAATCCGGGGTTGATGAAGCGCTATCCTCATGAATTTTCTGGGGGACAACGGCAAAGAATTTCGATTGCTCGTGCGTTGGCTTTAAACCCTAAGTTTATTGTTTGTGATGAATCGGTTTCTGCTTTGGATGTGTCGGTGCAGGCACAAGTGCTGAATTTGTTAAAAGAGTTGCAGAGTGAGTTTGGCTTGACTTATATCTTTATTTCTCACGATTTAAGTGTGGTTAAATTTATGAGTGATCGAATTGTCGTGATGAATAAAGGGAAAATTGAAGAAGTTGGCTCATCTGAGCGACTTTACCGCGAACCGAAACAGGCTTACACGCGCCAGCTCATTGCTTCAATTCCCACCGGCACCTTGGAGCGAATTCAGCAGCAGCAAGCGTCACGGGAAGAATTAAGAGTGAAGTAGGTGGAAATCGTTGCCTAGGGTGGGTGGAGTGAAACCTACCCTGTGTTTCACTCTGCTCACCGAAACCCTAAATTTAGCAATGATTACCTTAATTCTCCTGGCTAACCGCTTTTCTCTGATCGCGTGTCGCTAATAAAGCTCTCCACGCAAATACAGGTAAAACTAACATCCGCCGCCAGCGCCAAGGTTCTTGATAGAGCCGGTAGAGCCATTCTAAGTGAAGATTTTGCATCCAAACCGGCGCACGAGTTTTGATGCCGGCCCAAATATCAAAGCTGCCACCAACGCCGATCCAGGTTGCTTGGGGACATAGGTGCCGGTTTTGGGCAATCCAAAATTCCTGACGCGGGACACCTAAACCGACTAAAATCAAACGTGGCTGGAGCTGTTGCAGGGTTTGACACAGTTGTTGCTGTTCCTCTGGGGACACATAACCATGTTGAACTCCCACCAGGGTTAAGCCGGGAACTTGCCGGTGCCACAACTCGGCTGCTGTCTCAGCCACTCCCGGTGCGCCGCCGAAGAAAAACACGGGACACTCATTTCCCACTTTTCCTGCCTGTCGCAAAAGGGAATCAGCCAGTTCAATTCCCGGACAGCGCTGTACAGGTTGCCCTTTCAGCCGCGAGTAAAGCACAATGCCGGCACCATCTGGAATCACGAGTTCCGCCTGCTGAATCACATTTGCCAATGGCGCATTCTCGGTTGCCTGGATGGTCATTTCCGCATTCAGCGTCACCACATGACATCCTAGCCCTTGATGCAAACGCGACATTAACCAGTCTGCATAGTTATCTAGCAAATGAACCGGCAGTCCTAGTACCGAAAGTTGTTTTGGCACTTCTGACATTATCCACTCTCTCACAACCACACCTCATCAACCTATTATCTCGAAGGACGGGCTTTTAGCAAGGGGCGTCAGCGATTATTGATGCTTTGCTCTCTTGCGAATTGCCTTTTTGTAATTACTCTGTGCACTGCTTCCTACCCTGTTTGTTTACAATTAATTTGATAGAGCCATCTAATGATTTCACCGGCACGACTTCGACTTTCCCGCTACTCCTGACTTTAAACCGGATACTTTTGAGGACTGTAATTGTTTTTGCCGGCACTGATTAAGCATATTAATGCTTAATGTCTGTTCAAAGTGAACGATTAAAAGATTTTTTTGCCAACTCTTTAAAGAAGGGGCTTTTAATTTTAAACTTTTCTTAATCTTAGTTCTATTTTCTCCAAAATCAGTTAAAGATAAGAAAGGGATGAGTCGGCTTTTGATGAAGATTTGGATAAACAACGGGCTAGCGCCGGCAGGCAGTCGTTTTTCATCCGTTCCGATGCCGGTGAGGCAAAAAAAAAGTTGAGGAGAAAATACAACTCTACCCGTTAGCCAAATACCCGACAACTTTTTTGGCTGACAACGTTTACACACAAGAAATCGCCAAAGCTAAAGCTAAAGAGAATATCTTGTAAGCCTGTCCCCCAATTCTTGATCAATCAGTTCAACCTGAGTGCGTTAAAGTCCGGAAATTGCCGGTGAATACTATGTCAAAAACAGCGACCCAACTGCAAGCCCGTCTCGATGATTACTACCAGCAAATTACGGCGGTGATCGTCGCCCGTCAGAATCCTATCACCGGCTTGCTGCCGGCTTCCACAGCAATTAATGCTCATGGCGACTATACCGACGCCTGGGTGAGAGATAACGTTTACAGCATTTTAGCGGTTTGGGGATTAGCCCTGGCTTACCGCAAAATCGATGATTATTCTGGACGCAGTTTTGAACTTGAACACAGCGTTGTCAAACTCATGCGGGGATTGCTGTTTTGCATGATGCGGCAAGCTGACAAAGTTGAGCGATTTAAAGAAACACAATCTCTATTAGATTGCTTGCACGCCAAATATAACACCGGCACGGGCGATGTTGTGGTGGGGGATCGCGAGTGGGGACATTTGCAAGTAGATGCGACTTCGCTATTTTTATTAATGCTGGCGCAAATGACCGCTTCTGGGTTAGACATTATCTATAGTATTGATGAAGTTAATTTTATTCAAAATTTAGTTTATTACATTGGCAGAGCTTACCGGACACCTGATTACGGAATTTGGGAACGGGGTAACAAAATAAATGTCGGCAATCCCGAATTAAATGCTAGTTCAATTGGCATGGCAAAAGCTGCCTTGGAAGCGATTAATGGTCTAAATCTTTTTGGGGTAAGAGGTTCTCAGGCATCGGTGATTCATGTGCTGCCAGATGAAATTGCGCGGGCGCGAATGACGCTGGAATCCTTGTTACCGAGAGAATCACTATCAAAAGAAATTGATGCGGCTTTGTTAAGCATTATTAGTTTTCCGGCGTTTGCAGTAGAAAACGTTGAGTTAATGAATGGTACTCGCACGGATATTATTAACAAACTTCAGGGAAAATACGGTTGCAAGCGCTTTCTGCGAGATGGGCATCAAACAGTTTTAGAAGATACCAAACGTTTGCATTATGAACCGTGGGAATTAAAACAATTTGAGCATATTGAAAGCGAGTGGCCGTTATTTTTTACATACCTATTTTTAGATGGCTTATGCCGAGGAGATAGAGAACAAACCAAGGAATATAAGGAACGTTTAGAATCTTTATTGGTGGAACGGGAAGGATTGCGACTGCTGCCGGAATTGTATTATGTGCCGACGGAAAAGGTGGAAGCCGAAAAGCAAAATCCTTACAGCCAAAAGCGCTTGCCTAATGAAAATCTTCCCCTGGTTTGGGCGCAATCTTTGTTTATGCTTGGTCAGTTACTAGATGAAGGATTAATTGCAGTTGGGGATATCGATCCCTTGGGGCGTCATTTGTGTGTAGGACAACACCGGCAGCCAATTGTACAAATTGCTTTGCTAGCAGAAGATGAGAATTTGCAACACAAATTAGCAGCACATGGAATTGCAACACAGACACCGAAACAAGTAGAACCGATTCAAGTGCGTCAATCCACAGAACTTTCAGCCGCATACACCCAAATCGGGCGCAATGATAAACTCAATCTCACAGGTAGACCTGTGCGCCGGCTGCGAAGTCTGACAACTTCTAGAGTGTTTCGCATTAAAGGAGAAACAATTGTTTTCCTGCCGGCATTCTTAGATTTGCAACAATTCTATATTACCCTAGATTATCACTTCTTAGTTGCCCAAATCAAAAGTGAGCTGGCTTATATTTACCGTCATTGGTATCAGTTGGGCCGGCCTTTAATGACGTTATTAATAACGGAAGCCATGTTAGAGTCTGGGACGACAGCGCTGCTGGAACTCATGCAAGAACTTCAAGCCGGCGAGTGTAATGGAGTGCCAGTGAGGTTAGGGCAATTAAATCAACTGATGTTGACAGCCGGCAGCGAACGCATTGATTTTCTCCATGATTTTGATTTTACTCTATCGCCAGTTAAAGATGCCGCACCAAGCTGTTATTATTTAGCGTACCAGCAGGGTAAAAGTTGGCCGTTAAATCATACCCAAGAATTTACCTTAGAGACGGAAACCAATTTAGGCTTATTGCTGAAAAGTTTGCGTGAATCTGAAAACTTATACGAACAAATTGAGTTATTGCACACGCTAACGCGCCGAGAGGGATTAGATTTTGATACCGGCTTAGCAGGGCCAAATGAGCAGGTAACGGTCGCAGATTTACTCAATGAAGTGTATTTTAAAGCCAGTCAAGGTTCGCAATCTGAAATCGTTTGGGCGGTGGTACGTCGGGCTGCCGGCTTGTTGAATAAGGTCGATATTAGTTTATCGGATGCCGTGACAGATATTTTGGTGCGACAAAAACAGATTGCTGTGGGTAAATCTTACAGTGAAGCCTCGTTAATGACTCGTCCAAAGCCGCATACGGAAATTATCGATAAAATTACCCAATTCTGTCGAGAAGATATTCGAGATCGCGTTCTTACTCAAGAAATTCTCATTTATTTAGGAATTTTAATTAAGTCGGAACCGGAGTTATTTGATGGCTTAATAACGCTGCGCGTCGGCTATTTTATCTTGTTGTTGACAAGTGAATTGGCGCAAGAATTAAGGGTGACTCAAGATGAAGCTTATGAGCGATTGATGCAATTAAGCCCCTTTGAAGTGAAGATGCGACTGCGGCAAGTTCTAGCCGGCTATGAAGGAATGAACCGGCTATTACAACAGCAAGAATCTTTGCACGTTAAACAGCGAGAGCAAGAAATTGAATGGGTGGTGATGCCGGCAGATAATGACAGCCATTTAGCAGCCGGCAACTGGCACCGGCAGCGACAGATGGACGGTTCACGGGGTCGCGTTCCCGAAGACTTTTTTAAGCGAATTTGGATTTTAATGAAGCATTGCAAAGGCTTGGTAATTGGGGACAAATTAGAGCGACGCAATCGCTTAGATAGCGAATTAATCCTCTCGGAAATGACCCCAGGAGAGAAGAACTTTGCCCTCAAAATCGAGCATTTACTGAATAAAATCGAAGCCCCAGAATATCGGCAAGCAAATATTGAGACGCTGATGGAATTAGCGGCAATTGTCGAACGTAACCCGAATTTACAGATTGAAGAATATATCGTTCTCGATGTTTTAATCGGTCATGCGGTGCGGCAGGCTTGGTTAGAAAGCTTTCCAGAAAAGGCGGATCGGTATGATGAAGATAAGGCATCTGCGTGGCGGGCTTTTTATAACACTTCCCCCACAGAGTGTGCCGGTTCTATTGTCAAGGCATTCCGCTTCTTAACTCGTTTTGGAGGAGGAATTGCCGGCTAGCGAAATTGGCTATAAATTATAGGGTATGGGCAAAGTTACGACTGCTCCATTCCCTGTAATTAATCGTTTCGTTTTTGCGAATCGTATCAAGAAATAAGTTTGCCCTCACCCTGGCAAAATTGTATTGATAAAAGCTTGTAATTCAGGGTATATATACTTGAGAGGAATTATTGAATTACTTGCGTCGGCGCGACAAACCCAGCAACGCAGCTAACGAAAGCAGTCCAACTGCTGCGGAAGGTTCAGGCACTTTGGCAGAATTACTATAAATATCCTCATACATGGCTATTGTGAGTACATCTTCTAATCGTTGTGACTCTGCCATATCCGCAGCCATTAAAGTGTTAGAAGTGGAAGTTGTCGGCAATCCGGCAGTCGTAATTCCCGGCGAGACAAACCCCTGACTCATCACATTTTGAATCCAATGATTAAAAGATGAGACGCGAGTTGCTAGGGAGTAATCGCTATAATCACTCCACATAGAATTCGCGTTGCTGTTATAAACAACTGTGCTAACACCGGCAAGCAGTCCATTAATAAATAGTCCCCCGCCGCTATCTCCTTGGGCAATGCTGTATTCTAAATTTCGGGCATTGGAACCGGCTATGCGAGGATCGCTAAAATCCGAGATCAGTAAGTTGCTAGACCAATCCAAAATGGTGCCATTGGCGATTGTATTTTCCCCTGCACGTTTGGTGCCGGCAGTCCCGGCAATTTGGCCGGTTAAACCTGTCCCCCGGTTGCCAAACCCAACATAAGTTCCCACCTGCAACGCTTCGTTTGTGCCGGTGAACCGCGAAGCTGCTGTGACATTTGAGACATTACTGCTCAATTGCAACAGTCCAATGTCAGCGCCGGCAGTTGGATTGCGATTGTTATTTAACCAGCCACTATATTTAACGCCACCGCGAACGGAATAGCTGTTACCGCCGATTGAAAAACTCCCTGTTGTAACGTTTTGGGAATTCGCTGCTTGATCTTCCAGGCAGTGGGCGGCTGTGAGTAACCAATTTGAACCGATCAGTGTTCCCGAACAAGTCCAAGCGCTCGCAGGGCCTCTCAAAGACAGCCGGCCTACGCTGGGAAACAAGTTTGCCCGGTTTCGGTAGTCAGTGTCAGATCGGTCGTGACGAATGGTGCCGGCTTCAGCAATTGCGCTCATGCCGGCTGTAGCGACTGCGGCGGCAAGTGTTGAGGCGATCAGGCGATTAGTTTGCACAGCACCCATTTTAGGTTAATTCTTTGGTGTTCTCAGTATTTACCCTAACATTGATTTTTCGGATGGCATTTAAAGCTTGTATAAAGTCTTCCGTAAGTTTTATCAATAATTGGTAAAGACAGGGTTCTGCTTTGTTTACATCTGTTGAAGGATTTATTTTTAAACCCCCAGGACTAAGCTTTTCTGGATGCCGGCTTCACAAATAAATCTGATGGATAAATGAGGCTGAATCTTCTATCTGAGAATTTTTGCAAGAAATTAATTGTATAGGTTTATTGATCCTGTAGTCTTAAATCGGGCCGATTCTGCTTGATATTCATATTTAATGCTTTTAGTCAATCCGTAAGATTTACTTAGTCAGAAGCTGACTTGAGCGGGTTGCAGGAATCGGGATTATTTAGACAGGGCAAGGCAACGGCAGAATTAGGGTTTTGTGCTATAAGTAATTATTGGTTATCTATGACTGCTTAAATAATTACTTAGAAATCAAGTATAAAAAATTAATCGGGTTTACTATAAAAACATAAAACTTAAAGGTTGTCAAATGACGCGAAATCGTTAAATAAACAAAAAAGATTTTCAATAAAATTTTATAAAAATTATCATAAAAGTTTAAATGTTAAATCGAGAAGAGAAAATTTAAAAGCGATTCTTATGTTTCAAGCGACTCGCCGGCGGTTAGCGATTTGGTATAGCGCGGTAACTGCTGTGCTGCTATTGCTATTTGCCACCGGCGTCTATCTTTATGTTCGCAGTACCCTAATTGAGCGGATTGATGACACCCTCAACCATGTGGTGGAAGTGGTGGAGCGGTCGCTTGTGATTGAACCAGTCGGACCGGCAACCGCTGCGGCACCGCAACTGCGGATCAACGTGGAAGCCAGTTTTCGAGACAACTCAGACGCCTTAGAAGACGACCACATCGACCTAGAATGGTTCAGTCCCACCGGCGACTTGCTGTGGTCAACCCTGCCGGTGCGAATCAACATTCCCCTGCATCCCAACCGCACCGGCGAAACTGTACAGTTAGCCGGCAGCCATCTATTGCGACAGGTGACGGAACGGGTGGAAATCGGGCGGCAAGTGCTGGGATACCTGCGTGTGAGTCATCCTTGGTTTGAGGTGACAAAACCGATTCGCCAACTCCTCGTCGATCTCAGCCTGGGCACAAGTTTTATGGTGCTGGGTGTGGGGGGGATTGGCTGGTTGCTTTCGGGACTGGCAATGGAGCCGGTGCGGGAGTCTTACCAACGGCTGAAGCAGTTCACCGCCGACGCCTCCCACGAACTGAGAAATCCCATCGCCACAATCCAAACCAACGTGCAGGTGGCACTTTCTGACCCAGAATTAAACTCGCCCCCGCACCGGCAGCAACTGCTGCTCATCGAAAGGCTCACGCGCCGGTTAGGGCGTCTGGTGGATGATTTGCTGTTTCTGGCAAGGCAGGATAGCGGCATGGTGCAGCGCAGTTGGGTTGAGGTGCCTTTGGACGCGCTGCTGATGGAAGTGATGGAAGAACAGCAGGCAATTGCTACGGAAAAAGGCGTGACGCTTTCCCTCGACTTACTCGATCCTCCTGCCTCAGTTGCCGACAGCTTTGAACTGTCGAATCTCTTCACCCTCCAGGGAGACTGGGATCAGTTAGCGCGGCTATTTACCAATCTTGTCAGTAACGCGGTGCAATATACCCCCGTCGGCGGACAAGTGCGGGTGCAATTGCGTGCCGGTTCTCTTCTCGCCCGCAGCACCGGCACCCATTTGCAGATCATTGTCAGCGACACAGGTGCCGGTATTCCCGAATACGCCTTGCCTCACCTCTTTGATCGCTTCTATCGCGTCGATCCCGCTCGTACACATGGGGCAGCCGCAGGATCAGGGTTAGGGTTAGCAATTGCTCAGGCAATTGTGGAGAATCATCAAGGACACATTCGCGTTGAAAGTCAGTTAAAGCGCGGCACGACGGTTACGGTGACGCTGCCGGTGTCTAAACCCGATGAATTGTGGTTGAATGTTGAAAAATTATAGAAATAGCAAAAAGGCAAAAGACTTTTCTCGCGCTTTCTTTTGCCTTTTGTTTTTTTGGATTTTGCAAAATGCCGGCAGTGCATGAACGATTGAATGCCAATCCCCCGACTCGGCGTCAGCGAGGCAAAATCTAAAAACTAAAAGCCTACTTATACTGCAACACTTACACCGGCAGTGCAAGCTGCACACCCACACCGAAGTTGATCTTTGAGCGAATCACCGGCACTTGAATTTCCTAGCAGTAACGCATCTGAGAATTCTCCGTGGTTTAGCCAAGCTTGAGCGATGCTACCGCGCACTGAGTTAAGAGACTTTGCCGCTGCTAAAGTATTTACGCTAAGGTTGGGTTTGGCCGCATTTAAGTTAAGCTGATGTGACGTAGCCACAAAGCTGCCGGTGTCGTAAGCAGCTAAGCGGGGTTGTGCTAACCCAACAATTAAAGCAATAGCAGCGGTTAAGACGAAAGCCAGACAAGAAGAGAGGATTGCTCGTTTCATACTGATAAATTAGAAGGACAACTTGACTTAACTGCAATAGCAACCGGCAGACAATTTCGCTAAATTTATGCCGGCATTAATCTCTGAGAATTGCTTCTCTTACAGAGAGTTCCCGGTTTTTAACACACCCGCTATTATAATCGATACTAACGCTGGCTTGAATGGAATGCCGGTAGATCTTAATCCAACAGCAATATCAGAAAAATTGTTACATTCTTAAAAAGCGAGTTCAGTGGTTTTGTCAGTCAAGTTGTCGGCTTTCAAACAAGTCTTTTTTTAAATCCAAAACTTTGGGCTTCTCATAAGGCTTTCTCAGTTCCTGAGATAGCCACTTGGCGAACTCTGCTTCAAACTCAAAAGCCTCCCGTTCCATGATATTGTGCCGGTAGCTTTGTCCGGCTCGCTCGTATTCCTTAAAATATTCATAACCAAACTCATTTAAACTCCCCAAGTTTTCATATTGTTGAACGTGAACCAGCTCATGGGCGAGTAGAATTAATTGCTTAACACTTCCTCTTTTATAAGCAGATTTTACATAAATTTTATCCCCATAAACCTGAGCATTAGACTTGCCAAAATTTAATCTTAAACTCGCAGCGGCCCATTCATCCAGTAATGTGGCATTATAAACAACATCTACCCGATCAACTAAATCCCCAAAATGGGGCCGCAAGTATTCCTTCTGAATTTCATCTAAGCCTTGACCTTTTCCATTATTTGCTACCATCCATTGAGCTGCCGCCTGATATCCGCCGGCACCCACCTTTCCCCACGCTGCCTCAGAATACTTTTTGGGAACTTTTCCTTTACCCAATTTTACCGCAAGAGTTTCAGAAGAATATTCAATATCAATCGAATTCTTAGCTAAAGGATAATAAATTCCTAAAACAAAAATCGCTAAGCTGAGCAACGCTCCGCCAATGCCAATTTTTTCAGATAGTTTCATAATTTAATCGCTCAATCCCTTCTCTATTTATTCTTTAAAATATTTTCAATTTCGTCAAAAATTCATATTTCTTAAGATTTAAATAATCACAGTAAATTTACTGAATTTAAAGTTAATGAACGGTTAAATTACATTTTTCTTCTACTGAACACATCCTGAACGGCGTTCCAGTGCAGGTCTTGAGAGCATCAAAAAAGGAGCAATGCCAAGCCTGAGCGTTAAAATCAACAATTTGTCTTTGATATCCGTACTGCATCAGTATGCAACTTAGATGTGGGAAATTAGAAGCTAGATAGCACTCACGTCTATTGTCAGGAGAAACTTGAAAGCACAGCAGCCTCAAGCAAGCACATCCATAACGCTCAGCTTGCTCGCAACAAAATTGGCGACGCTCATTGAGCATCGCCGGTTCCAAGGTCATTCAATCGCCGCAAATTAATAGGATAAACGTTGCTGCCGGCTCATCTAAAAACCGGCTGTCAGACTTTTATCCTCCTTCAAGCCTTAATCGCAGAGGTTTGCCCAAATTCCGTGGGAAGGGTATCCAGATATATTTCTCGAATATCCACCGGCAACTCTTTTTCTAACAGGTGGTAGCCTTCTTGAAGCACCCGTTTAATCTCAGCGGGTGTAATTTCGTCGCCCTCAGCTTGCAAATAGCCGGCAATACGGGATTCACTCCACTGGAAAGTCTCAGCCATTAAAACCACCACCCGCGCCAAAGCCGGCAGCAATTCCAGCGCTTGTTGGATATAACACCATAACGGTGGGGATGCCGCCTGTAGTGAATAGTGGATCGACTCAACCGGCGGCAACTCCACCGAGTTAACGCACAACGCCGTCATGTTAATCAACCAATTTTGTAGCGTCAAAGCCGGCTCATTCGCGCCATTTTCTTGATTTTCCCGCAAATCCAGACCCCGCAATTCATAATAAATATGCCGCCAAGTCAAAGCAAACAGATAATCCGCTTGCACAGGCGACTTGCAAGCGTGGGAAATCAGGCTATAGACAATTGGACTGTAGCGGCAGAAAATTGCTGTAAAATACTTGCCCTGCTCAGGATGGCGCTGAAACAGCGTCAGCAATTCCCCATCCGAGTGATGAAACAGGGACTTGACAAGAGGATGATTGCTTTCAGAAAAATTAGGCGGTTGCACAGTTTCTACCCACCAACAGCGATTTCTAAATAAATATATCCAGTGTTTCCCATAATTACAAACTGCCTGCCTGGGAAAAAAACAGAAAAATCCCTGTTGCGCCTCCTCTTTGCGCGGCTTTCCTGGGGAAGCGCTGCCGGCGCTGAAAACTCATCGAAACGCAACCAGATCGATGCGACCTTGATAAAATTATTAACAATGCTATCGTTTTGTCCTATAAAATCCCAGACAGCAGACCGGCTGCCGATTGATACCGCTGAGTGTTGTTCATCCCTTCTTGGTTCATGATTCTAACCTTTAGTATTACTCCTACCTTGAGTGCCTTTTTGCCATCCCTGCCCCTGGATAGCCTGTTATCCACCCAGGGGATCATGGTGATGCTGTTGGCTGCCTATGCCGGGGCGATGTGGATGTTCCTCACCAGCGCCCCCAAAGTTCACACCATCATGGTGTCCGATCTGGAGGTCGCGCGACAGTTTTATGAAGGTTTGCTGGATCTGCCGGTGGCAGATGTGCCCCTGCATTATTACTACAACTACGAGCAAACCCTCGGTGCCACCGGCATCGATCCCCTGTATATGTCCACCAATATGGGAGCAACCCCCACCAGAAATCTTGATACGCCGGACGGATTGTGGTATCAAATGCAAAAAAATACCCAATTGCACATTATTTCCGGGGCGAGTATCGGTCAAAAAAACCGGCAGCGCCATGTCTGTTTCGATAGCGACTGTTTGGAACTGGTGCTGATGCGCGTCCAGACACGAGGCATTAAATACAAAATTCGTCGGGAAAAGCCGCTGAATTTTTTGGTCAAGGATCTTGAAGGTCGCGTGCTTGAGATATCTGAAGTCTCGAATTAAAAAACTGAGACTTTCCAACTTTCCCTATCACCTATTCTCAATTTCCTATCAAGACTGCAACCTTTACTCGCTAAGGGTTGCAGTCAAAATTTTTAGGGAAAAAACAAAAGACTTCATCAGTCCATAACGATGCACTTACATTTATTCAATCAGCCGTCAAAATTTTTATTTTGTAAAGCCCCGCCCTTTGGCAAAGGAACAAGCGTTAGACTTTAGCCACTGTTTGACTGAGGCTTCGACTCAGGAGTGACGATGAACCTCCCCACCGGCTCTCTAGATCCTAACTTTTCTGAGGATTCAGACACTTCCCTGCGGCAACAGTTGGCACAGTGGCAAGCGAGATGCCGGCAAACCGAAGCCGAACTCAAACAATGCCGGCAGCAAGTCGAGCATCTGGCGCAAAATAATACCATCGCTCAAGATATCACAGAGTGCCAACGCGCCGAAGCCGCACTGCAGGAAAGCCAACAGCGGTTATCTACCATCGCCGGCAATTTGCCTGGAGTCGTCTATCGCTGGGTGTTTGATGCCGACGGCAAAATTTCCATCCCCTACGTCAGCGCCGGCTTGTTAGAACTTCTCGGCATTTCCGCTGAAGAAAGGATGGCACACCCTGAAACCTTTTTCGATCCGGTTCATCCAGAGGATCTCGCGCCATTGCAAAAGGCACTGGCAACTTCAAGGCAAACCTTGGCACCCCTCAATCATAAATACCGGCTAATTACCCCTTCAGGACAACTGAAATGGCTTCGCACGATCGCACGGGTACACACCACAGACACCGGCGACATCGTTTTTGATGGATTAAGCCTAGATATCACCGCGCACAAGTTTGCGGAAGAGGCACTGCGCGAAAGTGAAGCCATGAATCGCGCTTTAATCGCAGCGATGCCTGATCTGCTATTTCGCATTGCCAGAGATGGCACTTATTTAGACTGCACCCCAGCGGCAAATATCTCGCTGGATTTACCCCTTCATGAATTTTTAGGCAAAAAAGTAACAGACGTACTGCCGGCTGCGGTGGCAGCAGAATTCATGAACGCCATTGAGTTAGCCTTGCAAACCGGCAACACCCAACTCCTTGAATTTCAGATGCCGGTGCAAGACAATTCGTTTGATTACGAAGCCCGGATCGCCGTCAGTGGCAAAGGGCGAAATCAAGTCATAGCCATTGTGCGCGACATTACAGCTCGTAAGCAAGCTGAGCGCTTGTTGCAAGCGCAGATACAGCGCACGAATGTCATTTTGCAAACTGCCCTCGACGGCTTCTGCATTCTCAATTTACGCCGGCACTTTCTGGAAGTTAACCCGGCATTTTGCGCCCTTGTCGGCTACTCGCGGCAAGAACTTCTAGGTATACACATCAGTGTTTTAGAGGCCGTTCAAAGCCCCCTAGCCAGCCCCAAATACATCAAAACCCTGATCCAAACCGGCTCGGCTCGGTTTGAACTTGTGCTGCGTCATAAAAACGGGCAAACGGTGAGTGCAGAAGTCAGCATTACCTTTGCTGAAATTAATCAAGAGAAATTTTTCTTTGCCTTTGTTCGTGACATTAGTGAACGCAAACAAGCGGAAGAAGCACTGCGGGAAAGTCAAGAACGTTTCCGTCAGCTTGCAGAAAACCTCAGCGATGTATTTTGGATGATGGATGCCGGCAAAACGCAGTTGCTCTACATTAGTCCCGCCTATGAGCAAATTTGGGGCCGAACTTGTGAGAGTTTATACCGGCAACCTTCCTCTTTTTTAGACGCCATTCATCCAGACGATCGCCGGCGCATTATCACCACCTTTGAAAACCAGAACCGAGATAATTTTGATCAAGAATATCGGGTGATTCCGCCCGACAGATCAGTTCGTTGGATCAGAACCCGTGCCTTTCCAGTTCGCAACAAACAGGGAGAAATTTACCGCATCGCCGGCATCTCCCAAGACATCACCCTTGCCAAGCAAGCAGCAGAAGAACGGGATCGCTTTTTTAATCTTTCCCTCGATATTTTAGGAATTGCCGGTTTCGACGGCTATTTCAAGCGCGTCAATCCTGCCATCTCTACCATCCTGGGCTATAGTCCCGAAGAATTTCTATCTATCCGTTTTCTAGACATTATTCATCCCGACGACTACGGCATTACCTTCGCAGAGCTAGAAAAATTAATAAACGGAACTCCAACCTTTTATTTTGAAAACCGCTATCGCTGTAAGGATGGCACTTACAAGTGGCTATCTTGGACCGCCTTTCCGGTTCTGGAAGAACGGTTGATTTATATAGTTGCCCGCGATAGAACAGAGCAGAAACTAACTGAATCAGCCGTCAAAGAAAACTATGAAAAATACAAACTATTATTTGAAAGTTTTCCACTTGGTATTTCAATAACAGATGAATTTGGCAATATTATTGATACGAATGCTGCCTCAGAGGAAATGTTGAAAATTTCCCGAGAAGAACACATTAAAAGAAATTGTGAAAGCCCAGAATGGCATAGAATACACGCAGATGGAACACCAATGCCATTGCATGAGTTTCCCTGTATGAAAGCTTTACGAGAAAAAAAAGTTTTTGAAAATGTAGAATTAGGAATTGTAAAAAACGCTCAGGAAATTACCTGGCTCAGTGTTACCACTGCTCCTATTCCCCTTGAAGGTTACGGAGTGGCGATTGCCTATATTGACATTACGGAACGCAAACAAGCAACCGAGGCGCTACGCCGCAGCGAACAAGAATTTAAAACCCTAGCCGAACACATTCCTGATATTATTGCTCGCTTTGATCGGCAATTGCGCCATCTCTATGCAAATCCCGCTGCTGAAAGAGCCAATGGATTGCCTCCGCAAGCATTAATCGGCAAAACCAATCGCGAGTTAGGCTTTCCAGAACCCATCGTATCTTCTTGGGAGAATGCCATCAAGCAGGTTTTTGAAACCGGCTCTGAAGCCGTCATTGAATTTGAGTTTGCTACAGCTAATACTATTAAATATTATGAAGCTCGAATCGTGCCGGAATTTTCCATAGATGGACAAAGGCATCCAGACGGGGAGGTGCAATCAACTTTGTGCATCACGCGCGATATGACTGAGCGCAAACAAATGGAAAATTCGCTAAGAATCGCTCAGGCACGTCTGGAACATTTGCTCACTGCCAGCCCAGCCGTCATTTACAGTTGCAAGTTATGGGGGGATTACGGTGCCACCTTTATCAGCAAAAACATCCAAATTCAGCTAGGCTACGAAGCACGAAAATTTACAGAAAACTCAAGTTTCTGGAGCGAGCATATCCATCCAGAAGATGCCCCTCGGGTTCTTGCCCAGATGCCAAATGTGTCGGAAAGGGAGCAGAACACCTTTGAATACCGCTTTCAACATAAAGACGGAACTTATCGGTGGATGTATGATCAGGTGCAGCTGATCCGTGACGAGTCCGGCAACCCCTTGGAAATGGTTGGTTGTTGGATAGATATTACTGAACGCAAGCAGGCAGAGGAGCAGTTAATTCGCATCAGCCAAGCCGTGGAAAGTGCTAGCGATGCCGTGAATATTGTGGATATAACCGCGCAATGTATTTACCAAAATCCCGCATTTCAAGAATTGTTTGGTTACACGATTGAGGAACTTGTTGCTCTTGGCGGTACATCGGTTCTCTTCTGCGACAAGGCTGTTGCAAATCAAATGTTTGAGACGATTAACCACGGGGGTGTTTGGAGTAGAGAAGTCAAGATGCAAAACCGGCAGGGAAAAATCTTAGACATCTTGCTGCGGGCTTATGCAATTAAAGATGATTCGGAGCAAATGATCGGATTGGTGAGTGTGCATACAGATATTAGCGAGCGCAAGCGGACTTTGGAAGCGCTGCAAGAACGAGAAATGCGATTTCGTACCTTAACGGAAACCGTGACAGCCGCGATCTTCATTTCTCAAGGCACCCAACTGCGCTATGTCAATTCGGCAGCCGCAGAACTCACCGGCTACACACGAGAAGAGTTGCTTGCCGGCGGCACAGAACTAATCCACCCCAAGTTTCGAGAATTCTTTCTTAACCGAGTAGTGGAAGAGGGGTTTTCTCTGCCTTACCTGCGCCAAAAAGGTCAGCAACTCGCTTCGCGATATGAATTTAAGCTGTTGACCAAAACTGGCCAAGAACGTTGGGTTAATCTTTCAGTTTCTCTGATGGAGTTTGATGGGCAAATTGCTGCCCTCTCTGCTGCTTTTGATATTACCGAGCGCAAGCAGGCAGAGCAATCTCTTAAATATCGCCTGGTATTAGAACAACTGATCGGCGATATCTCAACTCATTTTCTCAACCTACCGCCGGCTGAGATAGATCGAGGCATTAATCAGACACTCTACGCCCTTGGAGAATTTATCAATGTTGAGCGCACCTATGTGTTTTTGTTCAGCGAAGCCGGCACCCAGATGAGCAACACCCATGAATGGTGCGCCCCCGGCATAGAGTCTTATATCCACAGATTACAAGATTTGCCGGTAAGTGCCTTGCCCTGGCAAGTGGAAATCCTCCGTCAGGGCAAGGTCATTCAAATCTCCGATCTGGCGGAACTGCCACCGGAAGCCAGGGCGGAAAAAGCTGAGTTTGAGTTACAAGGCATTCAATCAATGCTGATTGTCTCCCTCGTTGCCGGTGGAGAAGTGGTGGGATTTATCGGCTGTGATAGCGTACGCGCCCACAAAAGGTGGACAGAAGACCAGATCACCCTGCTGAGAATTGTTGGAGAAATATTTGTGACGGCAATGGAACGCCGGCGCGCCCAAGAGGAAAAAACGCAACTCATTGCCTCCCTCGAAGAACGGGCAGCAGATTTAGCGCGTTCCAATGCCGAGTTGGAACAATTTGCTTATGTTGCCTCCCACGACTTGCAAGAGCCATTGCGTGCTGTCACCGGCTACACTCAGCTCTTAGCGCGACGCTATAGCGGCCAACTGGATAGCAAAGCAGAGGAATATATTGCCTTTGCCGTTGATGGCGCAACGCGGATGCAGAAACTTATTCAAGACTTGCTGCTGTTTTCGCGGGTGGGAAGGCGGGCTAAAGCCTTTAGGCCGGTAGAATTGGCAAGTGTGTTGAACACGGCTGTGGCAAATCTCCAGGTTGCCATAGCAGAAAATAGCGCCACCATTACCCACAGCGAGTTGCCAACTGTCCAGGGCGATCCCACACAATTGGTGCAATTGTTACAAAACATAATTAGTAACGCAATCAAGTACCGCAGGCTAGATCCACCGAGGATTCACCTCAGCGCCGAGCGACAGGACGGGCAATGGCAGCTGGCTATTTGTGATAATGGGATCGGGATTGAACTCAAATACGCCGAGCGGATTTTTCTCGTCTTTCAGCGCTTGCACACGCGGGAAGAGTACCCCGGCACCGGCATCGGTCTGGCGATTTGCCAAAAGATTGTTGAGCGTCACGGGGGTCGAATTTGGGTTGATTCGCGTCTAGCTGAAGGCTCAACCTTTTATTTTACGATTCCTGATGGGAAAGAGCTTCATGAGGAACACCACAGCCATCAGTAAACCAGTCGAGATTTTATTAGTGGAAGATTCCCCCAGTGATGCTTACCTGATGAGTGAAATTTTCAGGGAAACTAGCTCGGTGGAACACTTGCACATTGTCCGTGATGGCCTTGAGGCATTGCAATTTTTGCGCCGGCAGGGTCACTATCAATCCGCGCCGGCTGTGGGTTTGATCCTGCTCGATTTGAACTTGCCTAAGCTGGATGGCAAGGAATTGCTATGCGAAATAAAATCTGATCCCCTTCTGCAAACAATCCCTGTGGTGGTTCTCACCACCTCTCCTGCTGCTGCTGACATCCTTACCAGCTATAAACACCATGCCAACTGTTATATTATCAAACCTTTAGATTTAGATGAGTTTATCAAAATTGTCCAAGCAATTACCTATTTTTGGCTCAGCGTTGTTACCTTGCCCTCAGATGCAGAAATGGACACTTGATTGAGCTTAAAACAATTTTTTTGTTGTTTTAACAAAAATAATTTATGTTATGCGATCAAGGTGCCAACCCGAAACTTATCTTAAAATTTGTAATAGCAGAAACTCACGGGAAAGCCGGCTAAAAAGCAGCAAAAAAATCTGCCCCACAAGCCGAACCCTTTAGAAAATCTGAACTGGCATGGTTGCCGACAACATGGCTGACTTACAAGTATGAAAAATGCTTTGATTCAACTTCTTTTAGTAGAAGACAACCGCACTGATGCGGTTATGTTAAATGAGCTTTTGGCAGAAGCCTCGGCAGTGCCGGTTCAGGTAACGCAGGAAAAGCGGCTCAATGAAGCGCTCACCCGGCTCCAGAGGCAAGCGTTTGACATTATCTTGCTAGATCTGTCACTTCCAGATGCTCAGGGCCTAGAGACACTTTTACAGGTGCAATTGGCCGCGCCGGCTCTGCCGATTGTGGTGATGACCGGCCTAGATAATGAAGAGTTAGCCCTCGAAGCGGTTCGGCAAGGGGCGCAAGACTATCTGATTAAAGGCCAAGTTAACTGCCAGCTACTCGTGCGGGCCATCCGCTACGCGATTGAGCGCAAACGAACCGCAGAAGCTTTGCGGCAGCAAGCTGAGCGAGCGCATCTGCTAGGCTTAATTTCCCAACGTATCCGCCAGTCGTTGGATTTAGGGGCAGTTTTGCAGACAACGGTCACGGAAATACGGCATTTTCTCCACACAGATCGCGTGCTGGTTTACCGCTTTAACCCAGACTGGAGTGGGATTGTCGTCGCAGAATCCGTTGCAGACGGCTGTAAGGCAATTTATGGAATTACCATTCAAGAAACCTGCTTTATTCGGCAAGGCTATGCGCGGCGCTACCAAGAGGGAAGAGTGCGGGCTATTGAAGATATTTATGAGGCAGATATAGATCCGTGTCATCGTAATTTATTGGCTAGTTTACAGGTAAGAGCGAACTTGGTTGTTCCTATTCTTTTTAATCAAGAATTAAAAGTTAAAAATAAAGAAAAAACCCTTGATTCTCCAACCTCAACACCCAAGTCGCAATTGTGGGGGCTGCTGATCGCTCACCAGTGTCGCGGGAACCGATCCTGGCAACCTTGGGAACTGGATCTGCTCACTTCCCTTGCAACCCAAGTGGGAATTGCGATTCAACAATCAGAACTTTATCAGCAGGTAGAGCATCTAAACACCGGCTTAGAAAACCAAGTGCAAGAACGGACTGCTCAGCTAGAACAAGCCCTTGAACAACTGCAACAAGCGCTGCATCTAGAGGCGATGCTAAAACGGATTACCGACAAGGTGCGCGATAGTTTAG
Organism: Microcoleus vaginatus WJT46-NPBG5; assembly: GCA_019359355.1. Taxonomy (GTDB): domain Bacteria; phylum Cyanobacteriota; class Cyanobacteriia; order Cyanobacteriales; family Oscillatoriaceae; genus FACHB-68. The sequence continues at coordinate 80,942 of JAHHHM010000014.1, forward strand.
ATGAAGACCAAATTTTACCAACGGCTGTGCGGGAGTTAGCTTTAGGATTGGGCGCACAAAGCTGTCAGGCTGCTTTGTATGATCTTGAGCAAGGAACCGCAACGATCCGCTATGAATACAGCCAAAGAGAGCCGGCGCAAACGGGGCGCGAGGTAGATTTGTCTGACTTTGTTGAAATATATTCTCGGTTATTGCCTTGTTTAGCTGACGAGGACGCGGACAAGCCGGCGGTTCAATCAATAAACTTTCAACAAAATCCACCCCTTCAGTTTTGCGAGTTTATCCCCACACGCAATGAGTCTCGTTCCGTGATTCTCGCCAGCGCTTTGGTTGACGATCAAGAAGTGTTGGGCGATTTGTGGTTATTCAAGCCGGCACACGAAATTTTTAATGAATTAGAAATCCGGCTAGTGCAGCAAGTCGCAACGCAATGCGCCATCGCCTTACGGCAAGCGAGACTTTATCAGGAGGCACAAGCGCAAGTTAGAGAACTTGAACGGCTTAATCGCTTAAAAGATGATTTTCTCAGTACCGTTTCTCATGAACTCCGCACACCGATTGCCAACATAAAAATGGGGATTCAGATGTTGGAAGTCGCCATCAGCCACCAGCAATCTGCTGTCAGATCTGTGCTGTCTGCAGAGAATTCCCCAGTGTATGAGCACGCTTACAGTTCAATTACTGATAAAACCACTCACTACTTCGAGGTTCTACACGACGAGTGTAACCGAGAAATTAACTTGATTAACGATTTACTTGACTTGCAAAGGCTCAATGCCGGTGTTCAACCTTTAGAGTTGAGCGTGATTCAAATGCAAAATTGGATTCCCCATCTTGTTGAGCCATTTACACAACGCGTTGAGAGCGGCGAGCAAATCTTATATGTTGATATTTCTCCGACACTGCCGCCCGTTGTCTGTGATATTTTAGGGTTGGGTCGCATCTTGACAGAGTTGCTGAATAATGCTTGTAAGTACACACCCCCAGGCGAACACATTGCACTTAAAGTCTGCGCTCAAGAAGGTAAACTGCTCTTACAAGTTATCAATTCAGGCATTGAAATTCCTAGCACTGAGTTAGGCCGCATTTTTGATAAGTTCTATCGTATCCCCAGTAACGATCCCTGGAAGCAAGGAGGAACTGGATTAGGGTTAGCTCTGGTAGAAAAACTTACCGAACATTTAGGCGGAACGATCCAAGTGGCGAGTGCTTTGGGTGAGACTTGCTTTACAGTAGAATTGCCGCTCACCCCAGCCGACATCGCCGCACCGGCTATGGAGTTACAGGCGACAGATGGACGATCATCAAACTATCAAAATTCTGCTAGTTGAAGATAACCGCGCCGACATTGTGATGTTGCAAGAGTTGCTATCGCAAGTCAGCACGGTTCAGTTTAAAGTCGTGCCGGCACAGCGTCTCAGTGAGGCAAGCACACAGCTTACAGAGGCAAGGTTTGATGTTATTTTACTGGATCTCTCGCTCCCAGATGCTCACGGCCTGGAGACGATTGTACAAGTGCAGGCACAAGCGCCCTCTGTGCCAATCGTAGTCATGACAGGCTTAGACAATGAAGAGTTAGCGGTGGAGGCAGTTCGCCAAGGGGCGCAAGATTACCTCGTCAAAGGGCAGGTAGACTCGCATTTGTTAGTTCGCGCCATCCGCTATGCCATTGAGCGTAAGCACAGCTTAGAGGCGCTGCGAGACAGTGAGGAGCGCTTCCGCCTACTGGTTGCCGGTGGCAAGGATTATGCTATTTTTACCCTCGCCCCCAATGGATGCGTCATGAATTGGAATGCTGGGGCGCAACGCACCCACGGCTACCCAGCTGAAGAAATTATCGGCCAACATTTTTCCTGTTTCTACCTGCCGGAAGAAATTGATGCCGGCAAGCCGCAGCGAGATTTACAATTAGCAACGGCTGAGGGGCGATTTGAAGAGGAAGGCTGGCGGGTGCGTCAAAGCGGCTTGCGGTTTTGGGCGGCGGTTGCGATTAGCACGTTATGCGATGAAAGTGGGCAGATGCGAGGCTTCGCTCAAGTCACGCGGGATTTAACAGAACGTCAGCGAGCTGAGGCGGAAATTCGCAAGCTGCATGAAGATTTAAAGCGTCGAGCTGTTGAATTGGAATTTGCCAACAAAGAATTGGAAGCTTTCAATTATTCAGTCTCCCACGATCTGCGAAATCCCCTATCCGTCATTGATGGTTTTACCGCTTTAATCTTAAAAAACTATGCCCAAAAGCTAGACGAGAAAGAGCGACACTACCTGGAACGGATACATCATGCCTGCAAGCGCATGGAGCAGCTGATCGAAGATTTACTGCTTTTGTCGCGCATCTCTCGCAGTCAGGTGCACATTGAGACGGTTCAGTTAAGTTCCTTGGTACAAAAAATTGCGCTGACGTTACAGCAAACACAACCGCAACGCCAAGTTGAGTTCCGCATTGCTGCCGGTGTGGTGGCTCAAGGCGATGGGCGTCTACTAGAAATTGTGCTGGAAAATTTATTAGGAAATGCTTGGAAATATACCGGAAAAAAAACGCACGCTTGCATTGAATTTGGCACGAGCCAGCAAGAAGGGCAAACTGTGTATTTTGTGCGCGATAACGGGGCCGGTTTTTCTATGGCTGATGCGAATAAATTGTTCTATGCTTTTCAGCGGCTACACCAACAAAGTGAGTTTGAAGGCACCGGCATTGGGCTAGCGACTGTACAGCGGATTATCCACCGGCACGGGGGCAAGATTTGGGCTGAAGCGGTTGTTGCTGCCGGCGCGACGTTCTACTTTACGCTGGCATAAGGAAGTCAGGAGTGAAATAGGATCATTCTTCGCTAAGTCCCTATAATAAATGACTGGATTAGTAGCTTGACTAAAAAATCAACATAGGTTATAATAGAGTTTAGAAAGCGCAATTTATCGCAGTTTCCAAGTTGCCGAGATATCAGGAAAAAAGCCGGTTTAAAAGATATTTTTTCTTTTAAACCCGAGAGAATTTGCAGAAATATGCCCGGACAGGTTATCGGCAATTTACTGATGTAAAAACGGCTGAATAACTCTGGCTTGCTCATTTAATGGCTCAATTTTTGGAGGAAAAATTCGCATGAAGTTATCCAAAATTGATTTAACCAATATCCTCGCCATTGGCCACTCTAACGGTCAGTTGGGGCTGTTAATCGACCGGGGGGAGGAAGTGGAATATATTGAAATTTCCGCGCCGGCTGCCGCTTACAATGGACTGCAGCAAGTTCATTACATTGCAAATAATGAACTAAGTGCGTTTCCGCCTAACCTGGAAACCCCAGAAGAAATAGAAAGCGCTCAGTCAATTGCCATGCTGCCGGTTGCTTCATCTATGGCAAATGGAATTGGCTATGATGAGCAGCGAAAAGTTTTACAAGTCGAATTTAAAAACGGGTCGGTTTATCAATATAGTGAAGTCGAGTCTGAAACTTGGGAATCTTTTCAGAGCGCGGATTCAGTCGGGCAGTTTTTCAATGCTGAGATTAGAGGCAGTTATTACTCTGAGCGCATTGATGAGGTGAATATGATTGCCACCGGCACGTTAGATTGCAGCAATTGTGAAGAAGATTGCTGAAATAAATCTAATTTTTTAGGCTGTTGGAGTTGCCAGCACTCTAGCCGGATTCAAACAGCCTGATTGCAACAGCCGTAAACTTTACTCCTCAACTTGAGTAAGCCGGCGCAAGTTCAAGATATCGCTCATCTTTTTAATTTGACAGAATGTGCGTTCAAGTTGGTCGAGATCACGAATATCAATGCAGAGGTTAATCAAAGCCGGGAATCCTGGATAAGTTTTTACCTGGGCACTGCGGACATTGATATTGTTATCCTTTAAGCGAGACAAAATATCGTTCAGTACGCCAACCCGGTCAATCGCTTCAATTTGAACATCAATCGGGTAAGTTTTGGGACGAGCACTTTCGGTGGTGGGATTCCAACTCACCGGCACAAAGCGATCACCTTGGATATTTTCCACATTCGGACAACCTTGCCGGTGGATAGAGATGCCGCGACTACTGCGAGTCACCACCCCGATTATCGGTTCACCGGGGATCGGGTGACAGCAACCGGCTAGGTGATAAAGCAGTCCTTCAACCCCAGCGATTGGAGATTTACCGCCCGGTGTTGAAGGGCTGGTTATTTCCCGCAGCGCCCGTGTAGAGGAAGCCGGTGGGGGTAATGTCTCGGCGTCCGCTTCCATCGGCTGTTTTGCTTTAACCGCATCACGCAGCCGGTTTACCACTTGGTTCAGGGGCACTTCCCCGTAACCCAAGCCGGCGAGTAAATCGTCAACGCTGTGATAGTTACTGCGATGGGCCACCGCCTGCATCGGCTCGGATTTGAGCAGCGCTTCCAGGCCATTTTTGCCCAGTTCTTTTTCCAGCAGTTCTCGCCCACGGGCCACATTTTCATCCCGGTGTGAGCGCTTGTACCACTGGCGAATGCGGTTGCGCGCGCCGGTGGTGACGGCAAAATTCAGCCAGCCCAGACTCGGACGGCTGTTTTTCTGCGTGATGATCTCGACAATGTCACCGTTTTTCAACTGCGAGTCTAGCGTCACCATGCGTCCATCAATTCGTGCGCCGATACAGTGATTTCCCACCTCTGTGTGAATGCGATAGGCAAAATCTACAGGTGTGGCACCTCGGCTGAGTGCAACCACATCCCCTTGAGGCGTAAACACATAGACATCATCTTCAAACAGGTTATCCTTAACGCTTTCCAGGTATTCTTGAGCGTCCTTGAGGTCACTCTGCCAGTCCAACAATTGCCGTAGCCAGGTGAATTTTTCCTCATCTCCCTTCATCTGGGTATGGCTAGATGAGCCGGTTTCTTTGTATTTCCAGTGCGCGGCGATCCCATATTCCGCGACATGATGCATTGCCAGGGTGCGGATTTGGATTTCTAAAGGACGCCCGGTAAAGCCAACGACAACCGTATGCAGTGATTGATAGCGGTTGGGTTTGGGTAAACCGATATAGTCTTTAAACCGGCCTGGAATTGGGCGGAAAGCATCGTGAACGATGGCTAAAGTGCGGTAGCACTCATCGTTGTTTTGCACGATGATCCGCACCGCTGCAATATCGTAAATTTCATGGAATTCTTTCTGCTGCCGTTGCATCTTTTGGTAAATTCCATAAAGGTGCTTAGGCCGGCCACTCACTTCGACACACTCGATCCCCACTTGATCGAGGCGCTGCCGCAGAATTTCCGTTACTTTCGTTAATCTCGCTTCCCGATCCGCTCGTTTTTCTGCAACCAACTCTTGGGTGGCGCGGTAGGATTCGGGTTCAAGATATTTAAAGGCTAAATCTTCTAATTCCCACTTAAAACGACCGATCCCCAAGCGATTTGCCAAAGGCGCAAAGATTTCTCGCGTTTCCTGGGCAATTCGCCGGCGTTTTTCATCGGGCAGGTGTTCCAGCGTTCGCATATTGTGGAGCCGGTCTGCTAGCTTTACGACAATTACCCGGATATCTTTTGCCATTGCCAAGAACATTCGGCGGAAGTTCTCGGCTTGGCGTTCGGTTTTACTAGAAAATTTAAATTTAGACAGCTTGGTGACGCCTTCAACCAGCAGGCGAACTTCCGTACCAAACCGCTGCTCAATTTCTTCTAAACTGACTTCTGTATCTTCTACTACATCATGCAAAAAGCCGGCGGCGATCATGGCGCTGCTGCCTCCCAGATCCCGCAACAAGCCGGCAACTGCGATGGGATGGCAAATGTAGGGTTCGCCTGATTTACGACACTGACCTTCGTGCAGCCGGTAGCCAAATTCAAACGCCCGACAGATTAAGGAGTTATCTGCCGCTGAGGTATCGGGTGCTGTAGAGTCAGAGGATTGTTGCTGGGTAAGCAAACACGCTTGCAGCCAGTCAGGAAGTTGAACAATGGGGCAAGTAGGGGCAGTGGTGTTCATAGTGTCACACTTAAAGCTTATGAATAGGTGGACGGGTAATTGGAGGATCTGCCAATTCTACGGCATTTATTGTATTCAGGGATACAGACACGCCGGCAGCGTTAAGGATTTCGTCTGCAAACCTAGACGGTAGAATTAAGACTTTGCTGACAGGGGGATGAATCAGGAGCGGCAGCTATCAATAATGTTCTCAGACATAAGGTCGCTGTCACCCAAATTTCTATCTTCCTTTAAGGTTTATAAAGCTTAAAGAGTACCCCTTTCATACAATATAGACAAAATTCTTTACATCATGCTGCCAGAAATTCACCGCCAACACTATCAGCGATTGTACGAACTGCTAGAGAGGCTGCGACAGATCGCCCTCCCAGAGGGGATTCCAGATAGGGCGACCCTCTCAAAAGCACTCCCTGAAGTGTGGCAATTTTTTCAGGAGAAAATTTTGAGTTTGCCGGCAGATGAGTTAGACCGGGAAACGGCATCAAAGGTACAGTCTTACCAAACAGAAATGCACAAGCAACTCAAGCTTTTAAACACAGATCTGATGTTTTTGCAAGGGTCACGGCAGCCAACAACAATTCAACAACGGCAGGCTCAGCTAGGGGATCGCATTAAAACTTTAATGGGATACTGTGGGGCGGTATTGGGGGGTGAAGAGTGAGGAGAGGGGATAGAGGCGTTTAGCGCAACGCCCTAGAGGCATAGGGGGATGAGGAGAGGGGTAGAGTGAAGCGTTTGGTAGATCGATTCAGGGTGAGAACCGATATAAACGGATAAAACCCGCCACACAACTAAACAACTGACAAGTGACAAACAGAATGAGCGAAGCGTTATTTTGTGTCGAAAATCTGCGGGTTTCCTATCCTTATGGGCGGGGTGCCGGCGAAGCGAGCTGGGCGGTGGATGACGTGTCTCTGACGCTGCAACCGGGTGAAAGACTAGGATTGGTGGGAGAGTCGGGTTGCGGGAAGTCAACGCTGGGAAGGGCAGCGATGCGGTTGTTACCGGCATCAACGCGCATCGAGGGACGAGTAAGATTTGCCGGCCAATCGGTTTTTGACCTAACCCCAGGACAGTTGAGACGCTTTCGCGGTGAAGCGGTGGCGTTGATTTTCCAAGATCCGATGACACGCCTCGATCCCCTGATGACGATTGGGGATCATTGTGTGGAAACACTTTTAAGCCATCAACCCCAGTTAAGCCGGCGGCAAGCGAAAGAGAAAGCAATTGAAACTTTAGCAGCCGTCAAAATCCCGGCTTCACGATGGACACAATATCCCCATGAATTTAGCGGCGGAATGCGGCAGCGGGTGGCCATTGCGCTAGCGCTGATGCTGGAACCCAAGATGATTGTGGCGGATGAACCGACGACAAGTTTAGATGTGACGGTGTCGGCGGAAATCTGCCGGGAACTGACGCGGCTTTGCAATGAACGGGATCTCGCACTGCTGCTGATCTCCCACGATTTGGCAATGGTGGGGGAATATTGTGATCGCATTGCAGTCATGTATGCCGGCAAGGTGGTAGAAACCGGCAAAGTTGAAGACGTTCTCCAAAATCCCCAGCATCCTTATACCCAATCATTGCTCAAAGCAGCGCTGCACATTCAGGCAGTCGGTGATACGGGTGAAGGAGAGAGGGATAGAGGGGGAGACAGGCTTCAAGATGTGATCCCCACTGCTGAATCCCCTTTACTACGGGTTCATGAATTGCAGCAGCATTACACCTTGGAAGCGAATTTTATTGAGCGGCTATTTGCTGGGCAAAACCAGACAATCCGTGCAGTTGATGGAGTTAGCTTCGATCTGTATCCGGGGGAAATTTTAGGATTAGTGGGAGAATCGGGTTGCGGAAAAAGTACCCTATCTCGCACGATTTTGCAGCTAATTCGCCCCACCGGCGGCAAGGTGGAATTTCTCGGTCAAAATTTAATGGAATTGCCTGCTGAATCGTTGCGGCAGCGCCGGAGGCAAATGCAGATGGTGTTTCAAGATCCCCACGCTTGTCTTAATCCCATGATGACGGTTGGGCAAAGCATTGCTGATCCCCTGTTCATTCACCAGCTAGCGAAGCCGGCAGAGGCGAAAGAGCGCGTCATGCAGATGCTAGAGCGCGTCGGATTAAGCCCAAAGGAATTTTATCACCGCTATCCCTCTGAACTGTCTGGGGGGCAGCAGCAGCGGGTTGCCATCGCACGGGCGCTGATTACCCGCCCCCAACTACTGATTTGTGATGAGCCGGTGAGTATGTTGGATGCGAGTGTTCAGACGCAGGTGCTGGAGTTGATGCTGGAGTTAAAGCAGGAATTCGAGCTGACGTATTTGTTTATCACTCACGATCTCTGGGTGGCCAGATTTTTCTGTGATCGAATTGCTGTAATGAATGCCGGTCAGATTGTGGAAATTGGCCCGACACGGAAAATTTTTACCAATCCTCAGCATCCTTACACGCAAACGCTACTTCAAGCGGCACCGTTACTCGCGCGTACCAGTTGAGCTTCTGGGGACTCTTCACTGCCAATCTGTTCGTGTTCTAAAACAAACACATTTGCTTGCAGGTTGGCAATGATTTGTTTGCCCTGTTGGGTTAGGGATAAGTAGCGCAGTGCATCTTGAATATAGGGGTAAACACTACGCCAGAAATACTTGGGATAGTGATGGCGTAAATCTCCAGGGTTGCTGTAGCCTAATTCTTGATTTAAACCAATTTCTTCAAATTCATAATACAGCGCCCCAATTTTTTTAAAGTACCGGGGATCGCTGAGTTGACCAATTAATGCAGAGGCGCGTACCAAGCCGGGAAAGTTAACGCTATCCAGTTCATCTGCGCCGCTTGGCATCGGGAAACGAGTGAGTTCAATGTTACGTTTAATTTGCTCAACATCGATAAGTTTGTGACCGCCAAAGCGTTCATCAACAAATAGTTTTCCCCGATCCACACGGTAGGGGGTAAGGCTAGCATCCGTAGAACCATCGGGCAGGACGACGGTTTTCCCGTCTTTTCCGGTTGCGTAAGAACCGGCTTGATCCTGCCGGCAAACGCCTTTAACATAGCCAATGTTATGGCACACCAAGGAGATGATAAAATGCAACCAATCCTCACAGGTCACACCTCCTTCTCGAATGTGTTTGCCCCGCAGAATTTCTTGCCCAACTAAGCTAACTAAAATCGTGTGTTCCATGTTGTGATAGAGAGCATCGCTGTTGGCGAGGTTCTCTAACGCCATGTTGCCGGCCCAACCGATGATATCTTCATACTGAGGTTTGTAGCCGCCATAAGTTCGGTGGTAGCCGGCTTTCAGCTTTTCTACGAATGCATCTATCAGCAATTCAACGGTATTGAGCATACTTTGTTCTCCCTTTATACCAATTCCCTGTAAATGGTCAATCTTTAATGTCTGGTTGCTGCCTGGGATTTAACTTATTAATCGAAACATCTCCCATTGATTAAATATTTGTTTTTCCACGGCAGCACTGGATACGCGCTTGCTTTTAAAGCAACCCATGCCGTCACATTATCTGTAGGTGCTGTCAGTGCCATAGCGCTAGCCAAACTGGCGGTAGAGAAGAGCAGAGTCCTTTAAACACTCACCCACTCACACTGAGCCGGTTCTGTCTGCATCAGATGACGCTGATGGATTTAGCTGAACCGAAAGGGGGTTTCATCCAGTGGAACGCTCTCCTGGTCACATACAAATCTAGACGTATCACAGAGCGATTGTCTAGGTTGTCAGACTTCCTTTCCGAGATTTCCCGGATAAGCCTGTAAAAATACTGAGACATCTCTTCGTTAGTTTCACGCAACAACTGCCTTTTCACTGCAAGCTAGCACCGGATTTCTTTAATTGCCCCGAATTCATCCAACTTTGGCCAGTTCAAGCCGGCAACTTTGTCAAGGCTGCCGGTTAGCACAACATTGTTGCGACTGCAAATATCGCTATATTTCATTGTAGTAAATCTATCTGCCGGCAGATCAAAATAACGCGATTGTGGTCAGTGATACCATTTTATATTCTGAAGATATTAGTCGTGGGTTAAAATGTTTAAGTCTCAAGTCATAAAACTCTGTATTTTTACTTGTTAAAGCGGGAAATTAGAAGCATTTAAGCAAATTAAATAAATTTAAACGATTTTCGTATAGTTGAGAGCTTTGACCCATTAAATATTAATTTTTTATCACTAAAAGCTGGCGCTACTTTTAAACCGGATTAGGTAGGTTCTTCCGAAACTTTAACAAGTAGTTTTCCCTTCTTATTTCCGTCGAACAGTTTTAGGAGGGCTAAGGGGGCATTTTCTAAGCCCTCGACAATCTCAACCGCATATTTAATTTGACCTTGGTTGATCCATTGTCCAATATCCGTAATGGCTTCAGACAATCTCGGAAAATAATCGAGAATCAGAAACCCTTGTACGCGAACACGCTTCATCAAAATTTGACTGTAATTATACGGGCCGGGAACAGGCTCGGTTGCATTATAAGCTGAGATTAATCCACATAGGGGAATGCGTGCATTCAGATTAACCTTCATTAACACAGCATCAAGAATAGAACCCCCGACATTATCAAAATACACATCAATTCCATTGGGGCACGATTCAGCAAGCGCACTTTCTAAATCAGCAGTTTTATAGTTAATCGCTGCATCAAAGCCAAGTTCTTCTGTTAACCAACGGCATTTTTCATCACTGCCGGTTATCCCAACAACACGGCAACCTTTGATCTTGGCAATTTGTCCGGCAACAGAACCAACTGCCCCTGATGCTGCGGAAATCACGACAGTTTCACCTGCTTTCGGCTGTCCTATATCTAAAAGTCCAAAATAAGCTGTAAAACCAGTCATTCCGAGTGGCCCAGCAAAGGCGGTTAGGGGATAAGGTAGAGGGTTGGGGAGTCGTGTGAGAGAAAGAGTGTTGTTTTCTTTAACAATGGTGTAGTCTTGCCAACCAAGACCCCCAGAAACCAGATCCCCTGGTTGAAAATTGGAATTTTTAGATTCTTCTACTACCCCTATAACAATCCCGCGCATAATTTGCCCAATTTCAACCGGCGGCATATATTGCGGGATGTCGCTCATCCAGAGGCGATTAGTAGGATCTAGCGAAAGATAAATGGTGCGTATCAGCACCTCACCTTCAGCCAGGTTAGGAATTGGCTCTTCTCGGTACTCAAAATCGCTTTCCTTGATATCACCAACAGGACGATTGGCCAAGCGGAATTGTCTATTGATGCCGGTTTTCATTGGTTTTTCCTTGGTTTTATTCTTTTAATGAAATACGAACAAAATATATTAAAACTGTTGCTTAAAGACCATGTAATACTCTTTTCATACTAAATCCCGTTTGGATCGGCAAGTGAGTCAAGCTTTTAGTCAGTTAAAACTAACTTTGGCTATGAGACATCAGCTTAATGTCTTCAGTGGACAAAGTTTTATCACTAATAAAGCAATTACCTAGAAGGATAACGGCTTCCTAATGCTTCAGAGTTACTGACACTTGGAATCGGCAGAAGCATCAGCTTGAGGCATGGATAACGTGACTTCCCAGCCGGCTAGATTCCACCAATTAACACGCTTGTTCGGCTGTATCCAGAAATCCAATTGTTTAATCTTGCCATCCTCAAACACAAGCTTTGGAAAGGCGGGATAGCCGGTATCATCAGTTTCGTTGTAGTTGCGTCCGAAATAATTCATGCAAGCAGTTAATCCCTCAGCTACTCCCAATTCCTCGATTCCAGTTCCTTTCAAGGTTGCATCATCGTAGCTAAATGTGCCCTTGAATGTCTTACCGGCTAACGCTCCTTGGGTGACGTTAACGGTAAAATCATAGGTAATGGTAGAAGCGTAGGCTTGACTGGTTGTTATTACAGCAGTGTAGAGAGCAGCACTAGCGAAAGCAAAGGAATGTTTTGAAAATAGGTTAAACATTGTCAGATTAATCGGCTGAAATTAAGTTAAGTTTAATCGATTTGGGCGACGTTATCTGAATTTTTTAACATCTTTCTTTGAAACTTGTCTATATGCCGGTGTCAATCACAATTTAATTGAAATAATGCAGCTCAGGACAGGCCAACAAAGGAGTAGGCACTGCGGATCAGCAGCACGGTATCGGTCAACTCAAAGGTGGCATTATCAGCCTTGCCTAGATAATTGCAGGCTGCTTGACCAAATTGCGAGGGCTTGAGCAGTAGTTGGTAACTCTTTCGTCTAAACTCAAGACGTGAGAGGGATGAACAGAAATCATGCCTTTGCCTTAGGGTTCTCCTAGTTCAATGGTTTTCGAGATTGGCAGAATTGGAATTAAGCAAGAGTGATGCCACAACGCTGAAAACAATCTATCTACAGTGAGAGTTTTGTGATGTTGCCAGAATTATTGAGCGCTATTTTAGAGCAAGCACCTATCAATCATGAAATCATAGAAACGCCACAAAAACCACGAATTGAGCTTCTGGCAAGTAATCTGGATAATCCACGAAAGCTGACCTTTGGCCCTTATATTTCAAACAAGGGCTTTATCGCAGGGCAAAGAGAGGTGCTTCAGATTAATCCACAGAATAATAATGCTTTCAGTCCCGAGCCGGTGTATGACCAGGTGAGGCAGTACACATCTGCCGGATCGCCGCCGATGGCGATCCGGCAGATGTGTATTACCCAGTTTTGCCAAGCTCAAGTGCCAATCAACTACCGATTGCGCTCATGCTACAGGGCGCTTTGGTAGACAAAGCAGACTATTCCAAGTATGCAAAGGAAGTCGCTAGCTACGGATTTGTAGTCGTTGTCCCCAACAATGAACGAACGACCACAGGCCCAAATGGACAGATAATTACGGGACTTCTAGCAGAAGAACAACAAGTGAATAATGTGCTTGATCAGATGAAAGTTGAAGATGCTGATTCTGACTCACCCATTTTTGAAATTGTAGATACTGAAAAGTTAGGACTCCTGGGGCACTCATTTGGCGGTTATGCCGGCTTAGCCGTGATTCAAAATATTTGTGATCCGTTGGTGTGTTCAGGTAACTATACGCGACCTCCAGAACTGAGGGCGGCTATCTTTTACGGAACCAACTATCAAAATCCGCCGAATAGTGGAATGTTTGCACCCATTGACAATCAAAATATTCCAGTTGCCTTGATTGCCGGTACTTTGGATGGTGTAGCTAATTTTGGGAAAGCGGCATCAACCTATGTGCAAATTCAAGATGCACCAAAAGCGTTGATTGCGCTTAAAGGTGCTAATCACTATGGCATCACGAATGAAGATAATGTTACCCGTGATCCCATTCGACCCACCCTAGATCAGGCAACAACAATAGGCGTGATCGGACGTTGGAGTGGACTGTTTTTGCGAGCGCATTTACTCAATGATCAAGAAGCGTTTGATTATATCTACAACACGGGTGATTGTCTTGATCCAAATGTGAAGGTGATTAGTGAACCGCCATCAACTTTCTAGCCGATGAAACAGTTATTATGAACTAGAAAACCATATTTTCCTTGATCGTCAGTTCAACTCTTCTGATTCTGTTTTCATGCCCGTGAGCAACCTCCCAAGGTTTCGCAAATGATTTATGCGAATTCTGCTAATGCGAGAAATCCCCAACAGCCCTGTTGAATTTCAACACAATCAACAAAATACATTAGTTCATAAAACTGTTGATCTTTTGAGTTAATCTAAAAGTTAAAAAAATTAACGCACAGCTTCATCAATTTGATTGATGAATTCAGCTATTTCAGCAAGATAGTATTCTTCTTTCTTTAAGCTAAGTTCACTTTGCAAGCTTTCAGTGGCTTCTGTTAGCGCTTCTGATATCAGTTGTGGATAGAGCCGTTTATATTCCGCTAAAGTGTTAATCACTTCCTGATTGTTCTTCCGAGCAGGAGAAAGAGCTACGATATAATGAATAGTTTTTTTAAGATTACTCCTGTTTTTTTCTACATCATTTTCATCTTTTATCTTTTGTAAATACGATTCTATCAGCCCAAACAGTTTCTCTTGATTGTATTCCCAAGCAAACCTATTTTCATCGTGTTTATATCTTGTACAAGGATACAGTGAGTCACACTTACTAGGCTCATACTTAGATAAAATCTCTACGTTATAATTCCAGATAGGTAGGCTTTTTTCCCAGTTCTGAATCACTTTAGCCAGCCAATCATCATGGGTTTTAGGTAAATATTCTATGGCTTCTGATGGAATGCTCTCATAGCTAAATTCCTCATTACACTCGATTACTACATCTCGCGCATCGTTATAAAGAGTATCAAAATCATGTTTCCATCCATCCGCTTCTAGAAGTCTCTCAGCAGCTGGAATAATGTCGTGGCTTATTGCTCCTTGGAAAAGTTGCTCTCCAAAATCAGCCCACGCTGTATCCGCCTCGATTTCATATTCTTCTGAATCTTTTTCTTCTCTTCTAAAGTAGCGTAGTTTTCCGTCTTCTCCTTCTCTTAGAAGAGCGACATCAAAGATCGGGTCATAAGTTTCTATACTTATAGAAAATGTGGGAAGACCATAACTGCTATTCACGAATTTTTTTAAGGGGTCTTTTTTCTTTTTTGATTTAGCCATGATTTCGAGTTCCTCGCTGGATATGGAATATAATCTTTTTGAACAGCTAGAAGTAGCCTAAATCTTTTTTGTAGATGCACTTTAAATTGTAGGGATGAGCCGCCTATAACTTTTGAATTTTTGATTTATAGATGCACAAAAAATTCTCGGCATGAGCGCATCCTAACGCTTGAATTTCTGAAGGAAAAGCGCTTAGAGGAGCCATCTTTCCTTCGATACCAAATTTTTTTGCAGCGTCAGCCGTTCCTCGGTGAAGGTAGACAACGTTGGGTGATAAGTCCAGCCACATTCCTAGGCGTTGAGCGACATCGTAAGCCGTCATAGCTCCAAGCCCATTGACCTGAGAGACAATTTTTTCTACCCAGTCGTAAAGTTCCTCAAACGTCTCGAAGTGCTCAGGCTGCAAAGCATATTCTCGCGAAACTCTTAATCCTTGCGCCAACTTAGACGATACTCGACGTTGATGCGGGTGCATTTTGCGATCTGCATACCGAGAAGTCCAAGCTCTCTCTAATACACCATCCCTACTGAGAGTTTTGTCACCCCACCATTCTTTTTCATTTTGGTAGAAATTGTTGTAATTTTTTAGATAATCTTCCACCAACAAGCCTAAAGGCATTTTTGTATCGCCTAAAAGCGTTGCTTCATCAGAATTAGAAGATTTTCTACACTGATCTACAGATTGATTTGCTGTGAGTTTCTTTCTGCGGCAGCTCATCATTTCACCTAGGGCGCGAATAATTATATTATTGCACAACTTTGGGCTATTTGTAATACTCAAGAAACGTTTCACATAAATCTTAAAAAATCTTAACTAGGCAAGATTAAAGCATTTAACTAATTTTTAAATTATGCAAAATTTCTAGGTTATTACATGAATGATAAAAGGCAAATAAAATTAACTCCATAGCCATTAAACCTCGTAAATAATACCCCAGGTTGTTTCGATTTAATTGTATTAAATTTAGAATAATTTCTCAATAATTCTCCCTGGAAATTATCCAATTGTTGCTAGATAATCCTATGTAAAAACTGCTATATCTTCGAGTTACTCGTCCAAATTCCTTACTCGGTAATAAAAGACGACAACTGCGGTACAATAATAAACTTCTTAGATTTTGCCAATTTAAGAAAGGGTGATCGAAGCGTAATTAAGAAGATATGACGATCCGTGATGCTGTTGAAAGTGACTTGCCGGCCATTATTGCCATCTACAATGCTTCTATTCCTAGCCGTATGGCAACCGCTGATTTAGAACCGATTTCAGTGGATAGTCGTCTTGCTTGGTTTGCCGAACATTCCCCCACCCGTCGCCCGCTTTGGGTGATGGAAATAGACGGATGGGTGGCTGGCTGGCTAAGTTTTCGCTCGTTTTATGGAAGACCGGCTTACCAGGCAACTGCGGAACTTGGCATTTATGTTGACCCAACTTATCAGCGCAGTGGAGTTGGCCGGCAACTTTTGTCACGGGCAATTGAACACAGTCCGGCTTTGAATCTTAAGACTTTGTTGGGCTTTATTTTCGCTCACAATCATCCGAGTTTATTATTATTTGAAAAATTTGGTTTTGAACGCTGGGGACATTTACCTGAAGTGGCAGAACTTGATGGCATTGAGCGGGATTTGATGATTATGGGGCGGAAAATTGAAGCCGGCATTGGGGAAAGAGGGGGAGAGTAGGAGAATGGGAAAGGGGGAGAAGAATAAACAAGTTTTTGGTAGCAGCAATTCTTAAGTTTGCACCGGCAGACTTTAATTTAAGCAAATTTAGTCACTCAGCCAAAAAAAATTCTTAATAAGAAAACACTTCTATCAAAGGGAGATGATTTAATTTGCAAAGGGTTTAGAATTTGTGACAGCACCCAATGAGAAGGGCGACCATAAAAATCGCCCCTCCTCTTGCACAAAACAAGTGAAAACTAAGCTTCAATCACAACGCGCAGGTTGCCCCGTTTCTTGGCAACGCGGCAGGCAGTTGTTGTGCCGGCTCGCTCAAATTCCAGATCGAGTAGAGTATTGCCAACTTTTAAGTTGTGCAGTGACAGTTTATTGATTGACTCTGGCAAAGTAGGGTCAATGATTCGCAAGCAATTATTGTGGGCATCAGGCACCAAATTAACCATCATTTGCAGCAGTTGAAACACACTGCCGGTGGCCCAAGCTTGAGGAGAACAGGCGACAGGATACTGCACCGGCTCGTCATCACCTGTGCGTTCATAACCGCAGAATAATTCAGGCGGACGCTTGTAGGGTTGCTTGCTAGTCATATCGAGCAATCCTTTAGCAATTTCCAACGCTTGGTCAACCACGCCGAGAGAGCGCAAACCCATTGCAATTAAAGCATTATCATGGGGCCAAACCGAACCGATATGGTAGCCCATTGGATTGTATGCCGGCGACAGACTGCTGAGCGTGCGAATGCCCCAGCCATTAAACATATCTGGCGCAAGCAGCCGCTCCGCTACACTCAGAGCTTTATCCTGAGCAAGAATGCCTAGACTCAGACAGTGGCCAGGATTGGATGTAATCCCGTCTATTTTGTTGCCATCGCCATCCAAGGCGGCAGCGCAGTACCCTTCCTCTTCCATCCAAAAATCCCGATTGAAGCGAGTTTTGAGTTCCCGCGCTTCCTCTAGCCAGCGATCTGCCAAGTCGAGGCGCTTTTTCATCCGGGCAATTTCGCTGAGGCGCACTTTCGCTGCATAGACATAGCCTTGCACTTCAGACAGGGTGATCGGGCCTGCCGGCTGCACGCCTTGGCGGTTGACGATACAGTTTTCCGAGTCTTTCCAACCCTGATTTGCTAAACCCCGACTTGACTGCCGGTCATAGCTGAGGTAGCCGGTATGTTTGCAGTTACGATCAATCCAATCCATTGCCGCCAAAGCATTGGGCCACAGATGCTCTAGGGTGTCTTTATCTGCTGTCCAGGCATAGTATTCAGCGTAGAGCATCACCCACAACGGCGTAGCGTCTACAGTGCCGTAGTACGGGGTATGGGGAACTTCCTGACATCTTGCCATTTCCCCCAAGCGCAATTCGTGCAAGATTTTGCCCGGTTGCTCATCGCGCCAGTCATCATCTTTTTTACCCTGATACTCCGCTAAAATGCTCAACGTTTCACGGGCAATTGTTGGGTTGAGCATTAAAATTTGCGAGGCGGCGATAATCGAGTCCCGACCAAAAAGAGTGGAAAACCAAGGAACGCCGGCAGAGAGTACGGTGTTTTTGCCAATGGACTGCCGCATCACATAAAGGTCTTGCTCAGCTCGCTCAATGACTTGATTAAAGGTGTTTTTATCTGAGCGGATCTTGGTAATTTCGTGCGTCCACTGTTCCTCTTCTAAATATTCAGCGGCTTTGGCTTGCACAAAAGTAGCCGGAGGGTTCACTTTAGAAGTGGGGCGACCGTTGGTGAACATTTGCAGCCGGTAGCCGAGTTTTTGGGTTTCGTGGGTCGCCAGTTCGATTTGCCAAATGGCTGTGTAACCTTGGAAATAATCTGGATGCCGGTGATCGAAACGAACGCGAGATTCCATCAGGCAACCATCTAAACCTTGGTAGGCCAGAATTAATTCTTCCTGTTCCAGGAGGGAGGGAGGGGGACTGAGGACTGAGGTGTGAGTTGTGAATTCTGCTTCTTCCGATCCCCGATTGGAGAGATCCTGCGATCCGGTGATTGTGCGTTCTCCTGTTAGAGGAATTCGTCTTAAAATTTGCCCGCGTTTTTCCCGGCCAAACCCTCGCACTTCAAATAAATCGACAAAATCAGCATCAAAACTGATGCTGATTTGAAAACTCACCGTCTCGGTGCTGTAATTAGAGATTTCAATTTCTGAAAAGAGCGCTCCATTCAGCATTAAATCCCGCTTAATTCCGATCGTTTCCGGCGGGAGATGATTGTCTATTCTAGGATTTGTACACAAAACCGACAGGCCAAATCCTTTATCGGCGGTGCTGCTGAGTAAAACCGGCGATCGCCCTTCAATCTGCAACTCTAAACGATTTAGAAACCGCGTATCGCAGCAAAATAGCCCCATACTGGCATTCGTGTCATCGCCTAAACAGCCGGCGATGTTACCCAACGTATCGGTGACTAAAAACATATCATTGTCTTTGATTGTGAGCGTTGGCTGGGGACGCTCACTCAAGACACAAGGCCATTCTGGAATCGGTAGCTGTTCGGCTGGGACAAAAGATTTACCGTCTAGTTCAATGGTATCCAGGGTCATGCTGAAGATTCTTCTTTGAGGTTACAGGTTTCTACATTCACTGAGGGTCAAAAACAAATTTTCTGAAAACAATGGCTGTTTTAGTACAACCAAGGAATCAGCTTTTTAACTTGTTTTTGATAATTTGGATAGTCTGGATATTTCTGGCTTAGCCAAGCTTCTTCTCGGCTGGCTTTGGCATTGAGAAAGGCAAGCAGAATTGCCCCGCCGGCTAGGTGAGACAAGCTCTGTTGCCAAATCGCCCAGCCCAGTGCTGCTAAGATTAAGCCACTGTAAAGCGGATGGCGCACTAAGCGGTAGATGCCGGTTTGCACAAGTTGGCCATCTTCTTTTGGGTAGGGTAAGGGGGTGAGGTTGCCGCCTAAATCCAACACTCCTTTAATGAACAGAACTGATCCGCCCATGCCTAAGATCGCCGCGATGCCCCAAATCCCATACAATAGTGCCGGTGAATTGATATTAAACCCAGCAGGCCGGTAAACCGGCAGCATCACATAACTGATGAGCAGGACACCCTGAATTAATACCAAATATTCACCGCGTTCACCAGTTTGCCACCCTTGACGGGTAAAACCCCAATCTCTCAATATTTTCATGAGAATTTGCGGTCGCCTCCCCTAAATTTGCCCGATATTCTCTGTCATTTATCCTGGGTGATTCGTTCAAACCAGATGTGAAATTTTGAACGAACATTCTAGACAGATTTATGATTTTGTGACTCAAAATGGCAGTTTGACGGGCGAGGGCAAGCAGATTGACTGATGTGGAAATCCAAATTAAGGGGTACACACCCGCCCGTCACACACCTAACACAGCAGTTGAGTTTAACTTAACCAAGGCCGGCTAACCTCTTCCAGACGGAGGATTTCCTCTGGACTGAGTAGCCAACCCAATGCGCCGGCATTCTGCTGGGCTTGCTGGGCTGTTTTTGCCCCCGGAATCGGAATCACGCCGCCTTGGGCAATTAACCAGTTGAGGGCAACTTGTGCCGGCGTGCGTTGGTATTTTTCACCGAATTGACGCAACAGAGACAGAACCGGCTCAATTTTTTGCAAGCCGTTGCGGCTAAATTTGGGGTCCCATTGACGAGGGCCGGCCGGCGGTTTTTCAGCAGTATACTTGCCGGTGAGCAAACCCTGCGCCAAAGGGCTGTAAGCAAGCAGGGTCATGCCTAACTCATGCGCCGCACTCAGGATACCCTGCTTTTCAATTTGCCGAGTCAGCAAAGAATAGCGCACCTGATTCACGGCTAAAGGAACGCCTCGTTTTGCCAATAGTTGATGCGCTTCCCGCATCTGATCCGCTGAGTAATTACTCACACCAACTGCCTCAATTCTACCCCGCTGTACCTCATCGGCTAAGGCGTTCATCAGGGTTTCCTGACTCATAAAAAAGGTGAACGGCCAGTGTACCTGATACAGGGTGACACGATCCATCTGCAGGCGCTTTAAACTGTCTGTCAGGGCGTCAGAAACCGAGTCGCCGTTAAAGCGCCAGGGGAACGGAGCAAATTTGGTAGCGATTTGCACCGGCTGTCCGCTTTCTTTGATAAACTGCCCCAAGAGTTTTTCTGACTCACCAGGGCCGTAAACCTCGGCGGTGTCGAAGAAGGTGATGCCGGCGGCTACGGCTGCCTTAAAAGCTTCTCGTACCTGCGCTTCACCGTAGTCGCTGCCATAGTTCCAAAATAGCTTGTCACCCCACGACCAAGCGCCAATGCCTAAAGCAGTGACAGCCGGCCCGTTTTGTCCTAGAGTAGTTGTCTGCATCTTCTGTGAGCGCTAATACTTAACGTTTAAAAGTGTAGCGCTGCCGGCAGTTTATGACTTTTTGGAAGTTTGAGTGAGAAGATTGCCGGTGTGGGAAAAATTTACAAGTGTAAGCGTTTTAATCGGCAATCCGCGCATTTAAAATACAAAATACTGTCAATGCTTAATTTATTAAGTGGGATATAGGGATGAATCCTGATCGTTTTTCCGATTCTGAGTCGGCTTTGCCGGCATCAGAGAAACTGCTGCCTAAACTAAATCTGCTGACAATGTTCCGGCTGAGTTTATTTCAGATGGGATTAGGCATCATGTCACTCCTCACTTTAGGGGTGATCAACCGAGTGATGATTGATGAGTTAAACGTGTTGCCATTAATTGCTGCCGGTGCAATTGCCATGCACCAATTTGTTGCGCCGGCACGCATTTGGTTTGGTCAATTATCTGATTCTAAAACGCTTTTGGGATACCACCGCACCGGCTTTGTTTGGATTGGGGCTGCAGTATTTGCAATCACCTCTTTTATTGCAGTACAAGTGGTGTGGCAACTCGGCGGCAGTTTGCAAGCAACCGGCTGGAGTTTCCAAACCTATGCTTGGGTTGCCGTTCTGGCTTTAGTTTTTGCAATTTACGGATTAGCCCTGAGTGCAAGTTCTACTCCTTTTGCGGCTTTGCTGGTGGATGTTTCAGATGAGGATAATCGCTCTAAATTAATTGGCATTGTTTGGTCAATGTTAATGGTGGGAATTGTAATTGGGGCGATTACAATTTCTAAGTTATTACAAATGCCAGAAGTGAGCGAAGAAGCGATTGCCAATTCGGCATCGGCAAATCTTGCGGATATTGCTCAATTACAAGCCACGATTAATCCAGTTTTTATAAGGGTGCCGGCTATAGTATTTGGATTGAGTGTCTTAGCAACTTTTGGAGTCGAGAAAAAATATTCTCGCTTCAACTCTCGCTCAACTCTGGTGGATCGAGAAGATAAAATTACATTGCGTCATGCGCTGCGAATTTTAACAGCTAACCGCCAAACCGGCTTATTTTTTAGCTTTTTGTTGGTGCTAACAACAAGCCTGTTTATGCAAGATCCCGTCATGGAACCCTATGGTGGGGAAGTGTTTGGCATGAGTGTTTCCCAAACAACGCAACTAAATGCTTTTTTTGGCATGGGAACCTTGATTGGGATCGCTTCCACCGGCTTTTTACTATTACCCCGGTTAGGTAAACACAAAACAACTAAATATGGATGTGTAGGCGCAGCAATTAGCTTAGGATTAATTATTCTCGCAGGATTTACCGCGAATCCAGGAATGCTCAAAGGTAGCTTATTATTCTTTGGATTAGCCTCTGGGGTTTTGACTGCCGGCGCGACGAGTTTAATGCTAGATTTAACGGCGGCTGAAACTGCAGGGACATTTATTGGGGCTTGGGGATTATCTCAAGCAATGGCAAGGGGTTTAGCCACCGTATTTGGTGGCGCAGTTTTGAACCTAGGAAAGAATTTGTTTACAGTGCCGGTGTTTGCTTATAGCACGGTTTTTGCACTGCAAGCGGTGGGAATGATTATTGCAATTTTTCTCTTGCGGCGCGTTAATATTAAAGAATTTCGCGAGAATGCGAAGAGTGCGATTGCTGCGGTGATGGCAGGGGAATTAGATTAATTTAGGAGAATTTGATGGAGGCTAGACTTGAGGGATTAGGAGATTTTTGGGCGCAAGTTTTAGATTTTGCAGAGAAAACTGCTGTTCGGGTTGGCACTCAGTTAATGGCTGATTTTGGTCAAGTCCAAGCAGCAGAAAAATTAGATGGAGGTTTAGTTACGCAATCCGATAAATGGGCAGATCAGGAAATTCGAGAAGCGATCACCGCTGCTTTTCCCACCCACGGAGTTTTAAGTGAAGAAGGAGAACACATTTTCCCGGATACTGAATGGTGTTGGATTATCGATCCTTTAGATGGCACGACAAATTTTGCTAGAGGAATTCCAATTTGGGGAATTTCAATGGGATTATTTTATCAAGGTTTTCCTGTATTCGGGTATGTTTATTTACCGCCGTTAGCTCAAACTTTTTGCGGATATTGGAACGAAAAATCGGAAAGTTTACCAATTACAAAGGGCGCTTTCCTAAATTATCAGCAAATTCATACAAGCGGAGATTCGATTTCTAAAAATCACTTTTTTAATTTTTGCACTCGCAGTATTTCTGCAATTGAACATCCTTTTCCCTGCAAAATCCGAATGCTAGGCGTTGCAACGTATAACTTTTTAATGGTAGCCGCCGGCATCACTTTAGGAGGCGTAGAAGCAACCCCCAAAATTTGGGATATTGCCGCAGTTTGGACAATTATTAACGCCGCCGATGGCGTTTGGGTTCCGCTAGAAACAGAATCTATCTTTCCCTTAGAAGCCGGCAAAGATTATAGCAATCGATCTTACCCAACCTTAGTTCTAAGCCGGCCTGATTTAGTGCCGGTGTTTCAACCTTTAGTTCAATCACTCAGTCAATCTGCCAAACCTTAGATCCAACAGATAAACCATCTGCGTTTATCTGCGTGCATCTGCGGTTAATTAAAAATAAATATTTGCTGTTGCAAACAAACTACTCACTCTTCCAAAAAAAATCAGCAACCGGCTTATCGGAAACCGAAGGAAAATCCGAGTCAGAATTGAGCAAAATTAACCGTTGCTGAAAAGAGTTACCGGCAACCCCAGTCATCCGCCTTTCAACCCGACTAGGAATCCCGTATCCATAAATAACATGACCTTGGCCGGCCAACACAACCACTTGATAGCCTGGGTTCTGCTTTAAAAATTGAGCAATCACATCTGCCATTGTTTCATCCCACAGCACTTGCGCCAGAAAAAATCGCTCAAAATTAGCACTAGAACCATGACCGGCTTGTTGATGCTGCTTAAAAGAATCTAACACCATTTGCCGGTATTCCGTATTGCTAAGGTCAATTTCCGACGCCGTGGGAATATACTGCCGATCCGTTTCAGTTAAACTTTCTAAACCTTCACGAACGACTTTTCGAGTCACTTCTGATGGCGTATTTAAAGCTAAAACCGGCAGCTTATTTTCCTTCGCAAATTGCAAGATCGGCGCATAATATTCCCAAGGAAACCCCCACCGCTTTTCGTACTCACTTTTTTCTACCAATTCTGCTTCTGTTAGCTTGCCGGCAAGATATTCGTCAATAATATTTTGATAAGGACGCTGAAACATTTCCATTGCAATCGCAATTTTGGGATTTTGCTGGTGCAATTCTTTCACAATTTCTAACTGAGCTTGATGATCCTCAGCGCTATCATGGGTTTCTCCCAGATAGACAACATTTGCCTTTCTGAGTTCTTGCAAGACTTCTTGCCGGCTGTGGGACTCCTGGAGAGGGCTAGAAATTCGTTGGGCAAAAGTAGTGCCGGTGTACAATAAAACCAGTCCTAACGACCAAGCAAACAGTTTAGAAATTTGGGAGATTTTCATAAAATTATATTGCCTCACACGACTTCTGTGCTGCAATCAAGTTACACTAACCGACATAGCAAGATTATTCTATAGAAATTCCAGATGCCGGCACGACAAATTTACTAAAAATACAGAGAACAAAGCCGGCAATTTCACTCAAAAAGCCATTAAAAATAGGGGCAATTCATAAACTCTACCCCTACCGCATAAAATCTGATTATTTTAAATTTTTAAGCGTCGTCGCGAGCTTCGTTAGGAGAACCTGGGGAAGAATTATAGAGGGCATCCAAATGCTCGCGGGCATCTTCTACAGTCATCGACTTCATCACCATCAGCGGCTCATTTACCACTTTCCCATTAGAATCGAGTAATTCTGGGTGAGGTGTTGCCCGATACCGAGCTGCCGGCGATCCTGATATGGGTGAGTAAGGGCGTTGAGACTCGGCACTCAAGCTGATCAAGCTACGAATTAAATTGCCGACCGCCAAGAAAGCCAAGGTCGTAAAAGCAAGAATGTATAGCAAGTGTAACATCGCATTTTCCTCCAGCAACACAGTTTATTTACAAGTTTGAACAGATGTTTAAGAACAAAAACCGCAGTTAAATAAACGTTTGTTTAAATGGCGGGTTTTGCCAGACCTTTAATTTATAGTCTTAGACGCCTTTTGCTCAACCCACTTGTGGTGGCTGCGCGTTGTTAGACTTTTCCATGCGGTTACGCATCGACACCTGCCAGCATTCGGTGAGCAGTTTGTGCCAGGGCATCAAGACTTCCATTTCCACCCCAACTTTGCCATCGGTGGCGTTTAGAAGCATTTTAGCCGTACTCACTTCCTGCTGAGCCTGCATCACTCTTGCCAGTAAGTCAGCTTGTCCGTCGGTGCCGAGAAAAGAAATTTCTTCGGCTTCCAAAAGCGAGCGCGAGCGCCCAAACCAATACTGAAAGTCTTCTAAGAGCGGCTGTAAAACCGTCTTGAGTAAGTCGGGTTCAGGCAGATTTGGATTCAGCATAAATTAAAAATGAGTGACTGAGCTAACCTAATCTTAACGCAATTTACAATTTGTAACATTTACTGCATTTTTTTTCAATCACAGAGCTGTCAGTCAGGATCGCAACACCGGCATCTTAATTCCAGCTAGAGAGGATTGACATTTAAGCCAAAACATGAAGCTAAAACCAACAAGATCAGCGATTAGGCAACCGCAGCTAAGTTAAGCGGTTAAGCTTGATTGAAATTGACGCAAGCAAACAATCTAAAAACAGTATCTTGCTGAAAACCGGCAACGTTCCTTAAAACCCATCAAGCCTTGAAATGCAATAAAATAAAACAGCAAAACAGTAAATCCTGCTCTGGGATTGGAACGAAATCAACAGCCGATGGTTACCTCATCTCCCGCTTCCCCAGAAGAACAACCCGAAAAGATCCATCTGCCGCGCACCGGCGAATCGGTAGCCTTGCAAAAAATTCGCCACACCGCTTCCCATGTGATGGCAATGGCAGTGCAAAAACTGTTTCCTAAGGCGCAAGTCACGATTGGCCCTTGGATAGACTATGGCTTTTACTACGACTTTGACCATCCAGAATCGTTTACGGAAAAGGATCTCAAGGCGATCAAAAAAGAGATGATCAAGATCGTCAACCGCAAACTGCCGGTGGTTCGGGAAGAAGTGAGCCGTGAGGAAGCTAGAAAGCGGATCGAGGCAATTAATGAGCCTTACAAACTAGAAATATTAGAAGGCATTCAAGAACCGATCACCATCTACCATTTGGGTGAAGAGTGGTGGGATTTGTGTGCCGGCCCTCATGTGGAAAACACCAGCGAACTCAACCCCAAGGCATTTGAACTCGAAAGTGTTGCCGGTGCCTATTGGCGCGGCGATGCCACCAAACAACAGCTACAGCGCATTTACGGCACCGCTTGGGAAACGCCAGAACAACTCGCAGAATACAAACGCCGCAAGGAAGAAGCACTCAAGCGCGACCACCGCAAGTTAGGGAAAGAACTCGGCTTATTTATCTTCGCCGATCCCGTAGGCCCAGGATTGCCCCTGTGGACTCCGAAAGGCACCATTTTGCGGTCGATCCTCGAAGATTTCCTTAAACAAGAGCAAATCAAACGCGGCTATCAACAAGTCGTCACCCCTCACATCGGCAGAGTGGACTTGTTTAAAATTTCTGGTCATTGGCAGAAATATAAAGAGGATATGTTCCCCATGATGGCGGAGGACGAGGAAGCCGCCGCCGCAGAACAGGGTTTTGCCCTCAAGCCGATGAACTGTCCTTTCCATATCCAAATTTACAAGAGCGAGTTGCATTCCTATCGGGAATTGCCAATACGCTTAGCTGAATTTGGCACCGTCTACCGCTACGAACAATCAGGCGAACTCGGTGGTTTAACGCGGGTGCGCGGCTTTACCGTCGATGACTCTCACCTATTTGTTACACCAGATCAACTGGATGATGAATTCCTGAAAGTGGTGGATTTGATTCTGTCGGTGTTCAAGAGTCTGCAACTGAAGAACTTTAAGGCAAGGCTGAGTTTCCGCGATCCCGCCTTAGATAAGTACATCGGCTCAGATGAAGCGTGGGAAAAAGCCCAAGGCGCGATTCGTCGCGCCGTGGAAACCCTCGGCATGAACTACTTTGAGGGAATTGGAGAAGCGGCATTTTACGGGCCGAAACTCGATTTTATCTTCCAAGATGCTCTGGATCGGGAGTGGCAGTTAGGGACGGTTCAAGTTGATTACAATTTGCCGGAACGCTTTGATTTAGAGTATGTAGCGGCAGATGGTTCCCGTCAGCGTCCGGTGATGATTCACCGTGCGCCGTTTGGATCTTTGGAACGGTTGATTGGGATTTTGATTGAAGAATATGCCGGCGATTTTCCGCTGTGGTTAGCGCCGGTGCAGGTTCGTTTGCTGCCGGTGAGTGATGAGTTTCTGCCTTTTGCTGAAAACGTAGCTGCTCAGATGAAAGCGCTGGGGATTCGTGCTGAAGCAGATGCCAGCTATGAGCGTCTAGGTAAACTCATTCGTAATGCAGAGAAAGATAAAATTCCCGTGATGGCAGTGGTGGGAGAAAAAGAGGTTTCTTCAAATAGCCTTAGCATCCGCACCCGCGCTTCTGGGGAATTAGGTTCGATGCCGGTGCCTGATGTGATTGAGCGAATGACAAGCGCAATTGCTAATTACAGCAACTTTTAACTGAAAGAAGGGCCGGCACAGTGCCGGCCTTATTGTTAGCAGCAGAAAATTGCTAAGATTTATGACGTTGCTCGTTTTTGGTAGAAACTGTTATTGCGGCTATTAAATTTTTTGCAAAAGTTGATAATATTATATTAAATAAAACCGGCAAATAATTTGATAAATAAATAAAAATTGTAATCTTATTTAACTAAGAAATTATTTTTTCAAAAGACCTTTAATTAAGGAATTAAAAATGCTGTAAAACTCCCAAAAATTATTATGCCTTCTCCTTTTCCCGGAATGAATCCCTATTTAGAACATCCCGAAGTCTGGCCAGAAGTTCATCACCGGCTGATTACTGCAATTGCGGATATTTTGAATCCCCTAGTGCTGCCGAAATATCGAGTAGCGATTGAAAAGAGAGTGTATGAGCTTGGTGGGGAAAAATCTGTTTTGGTGGGGATTCCTGATGTGATCGTACACCGGCAGCGCACTCAAACTAACCCAACTTCCTCTAATGTCGCGGTTGTTGCACCGCCGGCAACACCTGTGACAGTGACAGTGCCGATGCCAGAGGAAGTCAGGGAAGGCTATTTAGAGGTACGAGAGTTGGCGACGGGTGAAGTGGTGACAGCAATCGAAGTGCTTTCCCCTACTAATAAGCGTCCTGGAAAAGGCCGGCAGGTTTATGAGGAAAAGCGCCAGCAGGTGTTAGGAAGTCGTACCCATTTTGTTGAAATTGATTTGCTGCGGGGGGGAGAACCTTTACCTGTTTTTGGTAATGAGATCGAGGCAAGTTATCGAATTTTGGTGAGTCGGGGAAATTGCCGGCCTGTAGCAGATTTATATCTATTTAACTTACAAAATATAATTCCCTCATTTCCTTTGCCTTTACGTTCAGGCGATGTGGAACCGGCACTCGATTTGCAGACAGTATTAAATAGCGTTTATGAGCGAGCCGCCTACGATTATATAATTGATTACAACGCTGAGCCGGCCTTACCCCTGTCAGAATCTGACGCGGCTTGGGCAGACACCCTGTTGCGGGAGAAACAGTGCCGGCAATGATGAAAACTGCTGCTCCATGCAGAGACAAGCCGGTGGATAATAATCAGCGTACTCTACACTAAGGCTTCGCCTACATCTGCATAAGGCGGCGGTTAAAAATGACCAACATTGTTAACGTTACTGTCCCTGCCACGACTGCAAATTTGGGGCCAGGATTTGACTGCATTGGCGCAGCCCTGAGCCTTTACAATCAATTTAAGTTTACCCGTCTTGATTCAAATGAACCGGCGCTTAAAATTAGTGTCACCGGCATCGAGGCTGAGCGAGTTAAGACAGATGAGAGCAATCTGGCTTATGAAGCATTTGTGCATCTTTACCAAAAACTCGGTCAAACTCCGCCGGCAGTCCATATTGAAATTGAGTTAGGGGTTCCCCTCGCTAGAGGGTTAGGCAGTTCCGCAACCGCGATTGTTGGCGGGTTAGTGGGTGCGAATCAGCTAGCCGGTGCGCCTTTAAGTGAAATTGAAGTAATGCAGCTAGCGATCGCAATGGAAGGACACCCAGATAATGTGGTGCCGGCACTTTTGGGCGGTTGCCGTCTCGCCGCAACAGGATCATCAGACGGCGGTTGGGAAATTTGTGAAATTCCTTGGGACTCTAATATTGTGCCGGTGGTGGCGATTCCCGATTTTGAACTGTCTACCGCAGAAGCGCGACGCGTATTGCCGGCAACTTATTCTCGTGCTGATGCCATTTTCAATACTGCCCATCTTGGTTTATTGCTGCGCGGCTTGGAAACCGGCACCGGCAGTTGGCTACGCGCGGCAATGCAAGATCGCATCCACCAACCTTATCGACAAGCTTTGATTGCCGGTTACGAAGCTGTATTTGCGGCTGCTTTGGATGCCGGTGCTTATGGCATGGTGATTAGCGGCGCTGGGCCAACGCTTTTGGCGCTTGTTGAGGCGCAATTAGGTGAATCAGTTGCATCTGCGATGCAGGCAGCGTGGCAGAAACAGGGGGTTAACGCTGACGTTATGTCAGTAAAGCTTGACACAGAGGGGGCAAGACTCTCCTAACTGTCGTTGACAAATTGGCCTATATTTCCCCTTTACGGTAGCAAAAGCTACCGTATTTTTTTACTTTATCAAGTCTTTACAAAACTTAACTTAAATTTTTCTGTTTGATTTGTTGCTAATAAATTTAACAGCAATTTATTTATTAATAGCAGTTTTTGTTTTGTCTAAGTCACTTTGCTAAAACCCACTTTAGTTAGAATTAAGCATTGATTAAACGGAAATATTTTATATTTGCCTGGGATCGGCTTTTTTCTCAAGGCAGCCAAATATAAAGATTCCTTTTTTATGCGAACTTCCCTTTTCAAAAGTTCATCTAACTTAATAAAATAGAGAGAAGTAAGGAATAGGTATTTATTCTCAATCATGGCGCTTATGGAAATGCCCTGGCTAAGCACTATTATTTTGTTGCCCCTAATCGCTGCCCTAGCTATCCCTTTCATACCGGATAAAAACGGCAAAACCGTTCGCTGGTATGCCTTAGGGGTGGGCTTAGCAGACTTGGCGCTAACTGTCTATGCCTTTTGGCAGCACTACGATTTACAAAATCCTGACTTTCAACTGACCGAAAGCTATGCCTGGGTTCCGCAGCTGGGACTCAATTGGTCGGTGGCGGTGGATGGACTGTCGATGCCGCTGATTGTCTTAACCGGCTTAGTCACCACCTTGGCAATGCTGGCAGGTTGGAACGTCACCACCAAGCCACGCTTGTTTTATTTCCTGATGCTGGCCATGTATAGCGCCCAGATTGGGGTGTTTGCCGCCCAGGATATGCTTTTGTTCTTCCTAATGTGGGAACTAGAGTTAGTGCCGATGTACTTGCTCATTTCCATTTGGGGTGGGCCAAAGCGGCAGTATGCGGCAACCAAATTCATTCTTTACACAGCCTTAGGGTCAATTTTCATCCTACTAGCCGGCCTGACAATGGCCTTCTATGGCAGTCATGTCACCTTCAATATGGTGGAAATTGGACAGAAATATTTCCCCATGTCGTTGGAATTGGTGCTTTATGCAGCTTTACTGATTGCCTTCGGGGTTAAACTGCCGATCTTCCCCCTGCACACTTGGCTACCCGATGCACATGGCGAAGCTTCAGCCCCCGTGTCGATGATTTTGGCCGGCGTTTTATTGAAAATGGGTGGCTATGCGTTGATCCGCATGAATGTGGAGATGCTGCCACACGCCCACATTTACTTCGCGCCGGTTTTAGCCATCCTCGGTGTCGTCAATATTGTTTACGGGGCATTAACCGCCTTTGCCCAAGATAACCTCAAGCGCCGGCTGGCTTGTTCCTCGATTTCCCACATGGGCTTTGTTCTCATCGGTATCGCCTCTTTAACCGATGTTGGACTCACCGGCGCGATCCTGCAAATGCTTTCCCACGGCTTAATTGCCGCTGCGCTGTTCTTCCTCTCAGGTGTGACTTACGAACGCACTCACACGCTGGCGATGGAAAAAATGGGCGGCATGGCTAAATCGATGCCCAAAGTGTTTGCCTTATTCACCGCCGGCTCAATGGCGTCTCTGGCATTACCCGGAATGAGTGGTTTTATCGGTGAATTGACGGTATTTCTAGGCTTCGCAACCAGTGATGCCTTTAACCCCACCTTCAAAGCCGTAGTAATTGTGTTGGCGGCAGTGGGATTAATTGCTACGCCGGTTTATCTACTCTCGATGTTGCGTCGCGTGTTCTATGGGCCAGAAAATGCCCAACTCACGATTGATCCTTGGCTGCTGGTGGATGCCAAACCTCGTGAAATTTTGATTACGCTGTGCCTGATCCTTCCGATTATCGGAATTGGCTTGTATCCCAAAATTGCTACGCAAACCTATGATGTCAAGGTAGTGGAAGTGGCGGCAAATGTCCGCGATGCGCTGCCGGTGGTGGCACAACAGCGGGAACGTCTTTACTCTGGCTATATTGCACCCAAATTGGGGGAACCAACTCAAGGGTTAGTTGTGGCTGATTTGGGCAAAGGTGCGTAAGGGTGAGGGAGAAAGTTTCCACAAGCCTTTAATCCCTAGGATCAGTTAGGACAATACAAAAAAAGAAAGCCTGCGTGTACGGGCTTTCTTTTTTTTGGCTGTTATTGTTTAATAGCTTTTTATTTTCTTTACATTTGTTTACCATTTAAGAGAAGGGGCACGCATCAAGACGCACGATCTCTCGGATTTAACCTTCACAACCGGCTAAGCTATGCTCAAAAAAATATCAGAAATCTCCGAACACCGGCAAGTCCTAGAAATGCTATGGCTGTGCGATCGCGCGATGGCAGCAACCAGCACCGGCATTGTGATTGCCGATGCCACGAAGCCAGGTAGACCCCTCATTTATTGCAATTCAGGCTTTGAGCGGATGACAGGTTACTCCCGCGATGAAGTGATCGGGCGCAATTGCAAGTTTTTGCAGGGATCTGATACAGATCAACCGGCTATCGAGCAAATTCGCCAAGCCTTACGCGATCAAACTGAATGCCGGGTCATCTTAAAAAATTATCGCAAAGATGGCACTTTATTTTGGAATGAATTAACCATTTCGCCGGTACTCGACAGCAACGGACAATTAACTCACTTTATTGGGGTGCAAAACGACATTACAGAACGCATAGAAGCAGAAGCCGCACTGAAGCAAAAAACCCAAGAGTTAGCCGATTCTGAAGCCGCTTTACGCAAGCAAACCAACATTTTACAATCTCTCCTCGACAACCTCGCTGAAGGTGTGGTTGTTGCCGATGAATTGGGTCAATTTTTGCTATTTAACCCTGCTGCAAAAAAGATGCTTGGGAAAGGTTCAGTGGACGTATCAACTGAAGCGTGGACAGATCAATACGGCTGCTATTTGCCTGATAAATTAACTCCCTATCCTCCTCAAGAATTGCCTCTTGCACAAGCAATTCAGGGAAAATCTGTTGATGCAGCAGAAATTTTTATCCAGCCATCACAAAATTCCGAAGGAGTTTTTATTTCTGTAAATGCGAGACCGTTAAAAGATGAAATCGGCAGTTTAAAAGGCGGTGTTGCAGTCTTTCGTGATATTACTGAGCGAAAGAATTATGAGGAAGCTCTGCTGCACTCAGAAGCGCAATTAAGAGAACAAGCAAATCAACTAAAGCAAGCTTTCTACGACTTGCAACAAACCCAAGCGCAACTAATTCAGTCTGAGAAAATGTCAAGCTTGGGACAATTAGTTGCCGGCATCGCTCATGAAGTCAACAATCCTGTCAGTTTTATTTATGGCAATCTTGCTTATGCAAATGAATACATTCAAGACCTGCTAAGATTGCTGAATCTCTACCAGAAAAAGTACCCTAATCCGGGAGAAGAAATTGAAGAGGAAATAGAAGAAGTTGGCTTAAATTTCTTGCTGGAAGATCTGCCCAAGTTAATGTCTTCCATGAAACAGGGAGCCGAACGCATCCGTCAAATTGTGATTAGCTTGCGTAACTTCGCCCGTTTGGATGAAGCTGAAATGAAATCAGTCAATATTCATGAAGGCATTGACAGTACCTTGCTAATTTTGCAACATCGGCTCAAACAACAACAGAAAGATTCTGAGATTGAGATCATTAAAGAATATAGTAAGTTACCCAAGGTTGAATGCTATCCAGGGCAACTCAACCAAGTTTTTATCAATATTCTTAATAATGCAATTGATGCTGTAGAAGAAGCAGCAATCAAGCGAGTGGAAAAAGGACAAATTCTAATTCGCACCGGCATCCAAGACGAGCGCGTATTTATCAGCATTGCTGACAATGGAGGGGGCATGGGCGAAGAAGTAAGCCGACATATGTTTGACCCGTTCTACACAACAAAGCCGGTGGGGAAAGGCACCGGCTTGGGATTATCGATTAGCTACCAAGTTGTGGTAGAAAAACATGGAGGCCGGCTGCAATGTATTTCCGCCCCCGGAAAAGGAACTGAGCTGAGAATTGAAATTCCATTGCGCCAAAAAAATCTTACATCCTTTGCCGTTCCAGATTACCTATCACGAAACGGGAAAAATGTGGAAATGAAAAGAGTAGAAGAGGAAAAAACCGGCGTCAGTAATCTTATGTCATAAACAGAGTAAAATTATAGGGCCGGCAGAAACTGCAAGTTTTTAAGCTCAACCCCCACTAATTTTGGCTTTATAGCCTAATTGAGTCAGAAGTTGAAGAAGTTTTTGGGTGTGATCGCCCTGAATTTCAATTTCTCCATCTTTAATCGTACCGCCGGCACCACATTGAGTTTTCATCTGCTTAAGTAGGGATTCCAAAGTTTCAGGTTTAACTTGAAACCCGCTGATAACGGTCACGGTTTTTCCCTTGCGTCCCTTTCTGGATGCCTGCACCCTAACATTTTGCTGAGAAGCCGGCAGTTCTGTTGCAGGACGTTCTAGGGCAGACGGGTTGACATCAGTGCCAAATTCTTTATAGATAAACCGATCGCCGGTGGAAGCATTGCTATCGTTGGATTTGCGCTTGGAAGTGGCCATAACAGTGAGCGGGGGCTAGGAGCAAACAAAAAACTGTTTGCAGTTTGTGTGGTTACCTTCTCAAAGCATAAATCAGTCAACCCCAAATCTTGTAGGGGCATAACGCCCAGAATGGATATGGCCTGCCTAACCCACATAACTGGCATTGATGCACCGGCACACCAGTCAGCTAAACTGAGTCAGAAGCAAGCTTTGTTGGAGCACCGGCAGATGGAATCGAAACGACATCCCATAGAACAGCAAGTCGAAGAAGGCAGACAGCGTGCTCACGTTCATGCAGACCGAATTAATGAACTTGCAGAAGAACTTGCCCAAGAAATAAAAGCCCTCAAAGACATTGCCGATGAAATTAGCCCCAGTTACTGGCAAGTCTATTACAAACCTTTCATCACCGGCTTTGGCAGCATCTCAGTTCCCTACGTCCGTTCCGATGGGGATGTTTGGACAGTGTTCAACCGAGTTGTTTAACGCCAACCGCTTAGGGATGTCGGCAACAAGCTTTATCTGAGCCGGCAAAACAGGGACTTATAATGAAATCTGTCCAGTCATATCCCTGTTGCCGTGACCGCTACTCCCCTCTCCTCCAACCCGCAAGTTGATGCCTCCAGCCAAGCCCAAAGACCCGACCCATTAGGTCGCTTTGGTCGCTTTGGTGGCAAATATGTGCCTGAAACCTTAATGCCGGCTTTGACTGAGTTAGAAGCCGCATTTAAGCAATATTCCCATGATGCAGATTTTCAAACAGAACTTCAGCAGCTATTGCGCGACTATGTGGGACGCCCTAGCCCTCTGTATTTTGCTGAACGTCTCACCAGTCATTACGCCCGTCCCGATGGCAGTGGCCCGCAAATTTACCTCAAACGGGAAGATTTAAACCACACCGGCGCTCATAAAATTAACAATGCCATCGCTCAAGCATTGTTGGCAAAGCGCATGGGCAAACAGCGCATCATTGCCGAAACAGGTGCCGGCCAGCATGGCGTCGCCACCGCCACGGTCTGCGCCCGGTTTGGGCTGGAATGCGTGATTTATATGGGCGTTCACGATATGGAACGCCAAGCCCTGAACGTGTTTCGGATGCGCTTGATGGGGGCAGAAGTGCGCCCCGTCGCAGCCGGCACCGGCACCCTCAAAGATGCCACATCAGAAGCGATTCGCGACTGGGTGACGAACGTAGAAAGCACCCACTACATCCTCGGTTCCGTGGCCGGCCCTCATCCCTACCCGATGATGGTGCGTGACTTCCATGATGTCATTGGCTTGGAAACCCGCGCCCAATGTCTGGAGAAATGGGGAGGACTGCCGGATATTCTCCTCGCCTGTGTGGGCGGCGGTTCCAATGCGATGGGACTATTCCATGAATTTGTCAGTGAATCCGACGTACGGTTAATTGGCGTTGAGGCTGCCGGTGAGGGCGTTGAGACAGACAAACACGCCGCAACCTTGACACGCGGGCAAATCGGTGTTTTGCACGGCGCAATGAGCTATTTACTGCAAGATGACGATGGTCAGGTTGTGGAAGCCCATTCAATTAGTGCCGGCTTAGATTATCCCGGTGTCGGGCCAGAACATAGCTATTTAAAAGATATCGGGCGCGCTGAATATTACAGCGTTACGGATGAACAAGCTTTAGACGCCTTTAAGCGCTTGTCTCTACTTGAAGGAATCATCCCAGCCTTAGAAACCGCCCACGCCATCGCTTACTTAGAAACCCTCTGCCCTCAACTTGCCGGTAATCCCCGGATCGTGATTAACTGTTCCGGTCGCGGCGATAAAGATGTGCACACCGTCGCCAAATTCCTCAATCCAGCTTAATGCTTGAATGCTGATACCAAATTTTGTTTTTCCTACTTTAAAAAAACAAAAAAGTCAACAGATACAAGGTAAAAGACAACCCAAGAGTTATCTCTTTCTTTTACCTTTTTACTGTTTTCTTTTAACGTTCTTGGCCGGTGGCTGTGTTGTCGTCCTCGACAGCTCTAAAACCCCAGAAGAAGAACCCACAAAGCCGGTTACAACCACTGCACCCGAATCAGCATCAAGACCCCTAACAGCCACCGAATTTGCTGCCTTGGAACAGTCAATTCATGAACAAGTAAATCAGTATCGCGCCTCCCAGAAATTGCCGCCGCTAAAGCTCGATCCTCGAATCAGCGAAGTGTGCCGGCAACACAGCCAAGGAATGGCTAGCGAGGGCGTTCCCTTTGGCCATGAAGGATTTGAGCAAAGAGCTGAAGCCATTGAGAAAAGCATTGCTTATCGCTCAGTTGCAGAAAATGTTGCCTATAATTTTGGCTATAGCAATCCCGGTAAACAAGCGGTTGAAGGATGGATTAAGAGTCCGGGGCATCAGAAAAATATGGTCGGCAATTTTGATTTAACCGGCATCGGTATTGTTAAAAATACTAAAGGAGAATATTACTTTACTCAGATTTTTGTGCGCCGGCAGTAAGAATTGGGCATGGGGGATTGGGCATTGGGCATTAGATTGAAAAGAAATTGGTTTGATAGATGGTGCCGACTTAGGATTTTTTAGTTTTCTGCCATCAACCTCATTGTTCTTCAAAATTTTATTGACTAAATTAGAGCGAGACAGGCGATAAAAGTCTCAATTACTTAGTTTCGCTATTTCAAAAAAATAAACTACGCGAGTTTTACTTTCTACTCAAGGTAAATTTATGAACAAACAAATTGAGCATCCCCTACTTCCAAAAGCTAGCCACGATGAACTAGCAAGACAAAATTTTGTGGCAAGTCTGAAGGTTTATGTAGCCAGGAATATCACACCGGGAAATAAGGTTGTTTATGACAAATTGGCGAAACCCAAATTTGAGCAAGAACACCAACGTGCGCCACAAAACCGGCATGAAATTCGGCGAGTGATGGAAAATGAGCCTTACTATCAGTGGTGGAGTGCTCTGCGGCGCACGACTCAGGAGATGATGTGGGATTCGGTCAATAGTAGTATTGAGCGCCAGTTGCCCGATTTGGTGGAGTGTGCGCGCCGGCAAGCAAACAAGCTCGGTTCATTAACATTAAATCCCGATTTAACGATTCCTGCTTATCAAACGGCGGTAGACATTCATTGTATGCCGGGAGGGTATCAAGGGGAATTTACAGAAGATGATGTGGCTGCCGGCGCTTTATATGATCGCGGGGTTTATTTGTATGTCTTAGGACAGTTAGGGCCGCTGAATGACGATATGGGTCAGTCTGTGGTTCAAAACTACTTGAAACTGCAATATCCTGACTTTCAACCGGCACGCATTCTTGATTTGGGATGTACGGTGGGACACAGCACTTTGCCGTATGTGGATGCGTACCCGGATGCTGAAGTCTATGCAATCGATACCGGCGCAGCGCTGTTGCGTTATGCTCATGCACGGGCAGAGGCAATGGGTAAGCGCGTTCACTTCTCGCAGCAAAATGCTGAGCGCACTAACTTTGCCGATGGGTCATTTGATTTAATTGTTTCCCATATTCTGTTACATGAAATGCCGGTGTCTGCGATTCGTAATGTTTTGCAAGAGTGTCACCGGCTGCTGGCTCCGGGTGGGATGATGGTTCATGCTGAGGCTCCGCTCTATGGCAATATGGAAGCATTTAATGCTTTCATGTTCGATTGGGAAACCAAGAACAACAATGAGCCATTTTGGAGTGCGATGCGGGATCTCGACTGGATGGAAGTCGCGACAGGTGCCGGTTTTGAGAGCGAAAAGGTGATTCAATCTTCTGCTGCTAACGGTGTCTGGAAACAAAAACTCGCCGGTGGCAACTCTCAAAATGACGGTTTTGGCCGGCGCGGCAGTTGGTTGATTTTGGCTGCTAGCAAATAATCCGGTGCAGTGGTTATGGCAAAGAAGGCAAAAGGCAAACGACCGATTTATTTGAATGACCCTCAAACCGACAAGTTGCTAACCGTAATTTTGGCACTTGCCGGCGAGGTTTCTGTCTTGCACGAACGTCTCGATACCCTAGAACGGGTGGCTACAACAAAAGGTTTAATTGACCTTCAAGAAATCGAGACATACCAACCCGATGAGCAAGTGGCCCAAGAGCGAGAGCAGTGGCGTCAAGCCTATCTTGAGCGGGTGTTACGGGTGGTGCGCGAGGAGTTAGACACCTTGAACGGATGATGAGGTGTGTCTTCTTCAACGGAGAATGGGAAAATTGTAGAGCCGTTCTCAATTGCATGAAAGACTAAGAAGCCGGAAAGGCATTGGGGGGTTCCCCCCAAACCCCCGATTGGGGGACGCAACCGTCCCCCAAACCCCCTCCAAAAGGGGTGCTCTGCTAGGCGTCATGTATGTGAGAACTGCTATATTTCCCATTTCTTAGCACAGGAGTGAGCTGTTGGAAGATTTTCAGGTTTGCGAGCGTGATCTTTGTGATGCCTATCTATCTCAGTATTTAGAAGCTGAAGCGCTGGCAGTTGATACCGAAACAATGGGATTGTTACCTTGGCGAGATCGCTTGTGTTTGGTGCAACTATGCGATCCGCAGGGTCGGGTGACGGTGGTTCGTATTCAGCGCGGACAGAAAGAAGCACCGAATTTAAAACAGCTAATGGAAACTGCCGGCATTCTCAAAGTCTTTCATTTTGCCCGTTTTGACATGGCAACGATGCGCCACAATCTGGGTATTGAGGTTGCGCCGGTGTTCTGCACGAAGATCGCGAGTAAGCTGGCTAGAACCTACACCCCGAAACATGGTCTTAAGGAAGTGGTGCAAGAACTTGAGCGGGTGGAACTGGACAAAAGCGCTCAAAGTTCGGACTGGGGAAATGCTGCGAACCTTTCTGACGATCAGCTCAGTTATGCGGCGAATGATGTGCGCTATTTGCTCAGTGTTCAGCAAAAATTGATGGGGATGCTGCAACGAGAGGAACGCTGGGAATTAGCGCTGCAATGCTTTCAGTGTTTGCCGGCGTTCGTTTCCCTCGATTTGCTGCAATACAAGGATATTTTTGAGCATTAAGCACCCTGTCTGCTGCTTTGTCAAAGATTAGCTCTCTGAAGAATTGACTCAATGGGAAAGCCAACTGCTTTCCATGCGGCAACGCCGCCTCTGATTTCAGATACGTTTTCATAGCCGGCTGATCGCAGTTGCTCGGCAGCTTCGGCGGTTTCCTCGTCGGTTTCGCCATAGAGGTAGATATCGCGGCACAGTTCAAGCGCTGTGAAGGCACGTTCGACCAGTTCGCTCGCCGGCATGGAGATCGCGCCGGTGATGCGGCTGGTATTGAATAGGTTGCGCTCTCGCACATCAATGATTGTTAAGGCTGGATCGCCCCAGTCAAGCCGGTCTTTGAGGTCATAAACGAGGGATTTGGCTTGCAGTGGCGGCGGGATGGGGATGAGGCCGAAGAAGTTAGGCATGATGAGCGAAGACCTATTACATTCTCCTCTGCAATGTAACAATATATTTTAAATTTTGCAAAGTTTTAAGCAAATTAACTTTACAACGGTATCAATTTATGCAATTACACCTAGAGTTGGGCATGGGGCAAGGCTTCGCCAACCTAAAGGTATGGGGATGGGGCATTGGGAATATAGAATGCTCACCCACTTTCCCACTCTGGACTCAGCACTAAAAAAAATTAGGAGGCAACCCTAGAAGGATTGCCCCAATAAAGCCACTGCCTGAATTTCTCTCACTTAATTAGCTGACAGCGACGTAATATTAAACTGCAAAGCAAAGCTTAAACATCATTTGATTGCGTCTCTGCATGATGCTTGAGGTTTGATGCGACGTTGTAGGCTTCATCGGGAGCCGGATCTTTTGCGTCATCAATGCCTTCTGTGGAGCCGGCAATCGCTCTCCATGCATCCAAGCCACCTGTTATTTCTGCCACGTTGGTAAACCCAGCTGAACGCAACAGATTTGCAGCTTCTGCGGTTTCTGCGTCGGAGCCGCCATAAACATAAATGTCGCGGCTGGGTTCTAGACTAGATTTAGCCCGCTCTACCAAGTCCTCCTTTGAAAACGGCATTGCTCCCATGATGTGCCCCTTATTGTAAGCAGTACGCTCACGCACATCCAGAATTGTCAAAGCCGGCTCACCCCATTCCAAACGAGCTTTGAGATCGTGTGCAGAGGACTGAGCTTTCAATCCTGGGGGGGTCGGAGTCAGATTAGGCATTTTCTCTTTGGCATCTTGAATTTGATCGGGAATATTTTTCATGATGAACTTTAACCAATTACTTCAATTTGGAATATAACAAGCTCGTTTCGGTCACCGAATCCTTCTAGGGAGAGAGCGTTCGCTTATCTTCGGGCAGAATTAAGTAATCATAGTGTTAGGACTTCAGCAGCAAGTTGTCAGGCCAAGTGCCAATAAGTAAAAATTATCAGTCATTTCTGGCCCTGTCCTTTCATAGGTGGCCGGTGTAGATGCTTGCATTTAGCCTCAACTCTCACTGTGTTTCTATTAAGCGTTGTAGCTATGGGGCTGCTCATAGCTACAACGCTTAATCTATATTTAAAACAAAAAGTAAAATTTAGTTTTACCTTTAATCAAAACCCATGAAAATTTAATTTCATGATAAATTCTTGCAATTTAATTGCAGATTAACTAAGCATGAAGTTAGCCGACTCTCTACCCTCAATGCTCAGAAGGAATCGTCCACAAGAAACAGTGTTATTCCGTTTCACAAGGG
This sequence comes from Microcoleus vaginatus WJT46-NPBG5, assembly GCA_019359355.1. Taxonomy (GTDB): domain Bacteria; phylum Cyanobacteriota; class Cyanobacteriia; order Cyanobacteriales; family Oscillatoriaceae; genus FACHB-68. The sequence goes on from JAHHHM010000014.1 coordinate 121,324, forward strand.
TTCAAAGCCAGTTGTTCTGTTGATTCTATTAAATTTGACGAGGGGAAAGATTCGCCGGCAGAACTGTATAACTCAACGAATCTTTTAAAAAGCCGCATTGTTTCGTGATTTGAAACCCGATTTAAATTAACCAAGCCGGCTACATTTTTTTGAGAGATTTTGTGTAAATAGGGCAGATCTTCAAACAACGTTAAACAAGAAGCGAAATGCAAGAGCATTTGCAATATCGGTTTCGGCCATTCCAAGTTGCTGTAAATGTCGATTAATAACTTGTGTTCAGTCTCGCTGATCGGCTGCACGTTAAACATGACAACTATCTTTTTACCGTTGTAAACTGGAATGCAAAGTTCAACGGTATAAGGCGCATATAAGATTAAAATAACTTCAACAACTGGTAACCTCCAAATTCTCAAAATATTGAAAGGAGAATCTAAAATTGTTTGAAATTTAATCATGCCGCCGGTGGCTGTAGGCTGGAAATGGGTAACTTTCAGGATTTTTAAGTTGTTGAGACTGAAAGCGTGAATGGATTCCAGATGTTTTAAGTTTAATAGATGATAAATTTGGCAGACATAGGAAAAGGGTAAAATATATTCTTGACTGATTGCGTGATAAGCTTGCAGCTCAAACATTCTGGCTTGAGCTTCCCATAAAGCGAATTCTGGCTGATTGGGTTGAGCGTTAAACCTGCATCTGCTAATTTCTCCCGTGTTTAGGCTTTCTTCTGGCTTCAAAGACAGCCAAGCTAAAAGCAAGAAAGAGGCTGTAAATAACTGTGTTAAGTCAATCGCCGATAAATAACCATCAGCCAGTGAAGCTAAACTTCTATCGGTAATTCCAAATAAACATGAAGGAATGCCTAAAATCCAAATACTGTTTCTAATGTGGGCGATAAAAATAGAAGGGTTGGGGAATTGATTGTTATTCATGGAAGTAAAAAAGTTAATTATGTATTAACAAAAATAAAATTAAACTTTGACGGTTTGTTCTATTAATTAAAACGATAAAACCTAAAATCATTTCCGACCTCTACCGCCAGGTGGGTGTCTTAAGTGACACAATCTAGTGTTAAAGGTATGAAAATACCCTTTCCTATTTCTCAAAGGTGGTTAGAGCTGGCCGGCCTATATATCTGAGGGATGAGAGGCAGGATTATTTTGGTGGCCGGCAGTCCTAAAAAATGCTCGATTCAAAGAGCAGTTGAAAGCACGGATTCCTCGCTATATCCCGCTTTTACCCGCAGGGGATCGCTGAGTTTGAGGAAAGAAATAGCTTAGCTGCTCTGCTAGCAAAGTAAGTTTGTGTATTGATACTTACCTATTTAATTAATACAGGCTACACCTCTAGAGCGATGAATCTCTTCACTAAACCTACAAAAATAAAAATGTAAATAATCAAATAATTCTGCATCTCCATGAGTTCGTTTGAGATGGCAGCAGGAGGAAAATATGGTAGTTAGCGAGCAAAGGCGTGCAGTTGGAGTTTTTTCTGACCGGCAACAGGCAGAGGAAGCACTTAATGAATTAAAAGCTGGAAACTTTTCGATGGATAAAGTTTCCCTGATTGCCAAGGATACAGAAGAAGGAGGCGAGCAGGTAGGCGGTACTCAAGTCAGCGAAAGCATTGGCAATCAAAATGTCCAAAGTGGAACAGCAGTGGTTGCCGATGCGGCAACGAGCAGTGCTTGGGGGAGTGTATTAGTGGGTTTAGGCAGTTTGGCGATTCCCGGACTTGGCCCTTTGATCGCAGCCGGTTCCGTTGGGGTTGCACTCGTCACAACCTTAGCCGGCATTGGTTTGGGAACCCTCGCCACAAGTAATTTAGTGAAGGCATTAACTGATTTAGGCATTTCCCAAGAATCAGCAAGCGCTTATGCAGATAGCTTGGAACAAGGTAATTACTTGGTGATCGTCGATGGCACCCAAGACGATATGAGTCGTGCAGAAGGCGTTTTTAGCAATTTTGGAATTCAACACTGGGGCATTTATAATTCCCCACAGGTTTAAGCGATAGCCAGAAGAAAAGATGAACGCGATTTGCTGGATGGACAAGGTGGCCACTCTAAATCCTCAACCGGCACCATCCCATTGAAGTGGAACTCTGACCTACACTTGATTGTATGGCTCAGCGTATCCAACCTCTACCAGCAGACGTTGTTCATCTTATCGCCGCCGGTGAAGTCATTGACTCTCTGGCGGCTGTCGTGCGGGAATTAATCGAAAATGCTCTCGATGCCGGCGCGACACGCATTGCGGTTTCTCTGTGGCCGGAACAGTGGCGTGTGCGGGTGGCAGACAATGGCACCGGCATGGATTTGGCGAACTTGCAATGCTGCGCCACTGCCCACAGCACCAGCAAAATTCATAGCAGCGAAGACCTCTGGAAAATTACCAGTTTGGGGTTTCGCGGGGAAGCGTTGCACAGTTTGGCCCAGTTAGCTGATTTGGAGATTTTAAGCCGGCCTACCAATCCGGCGAAAGAGCAAGGCAGTTGGCGCGTCGTCTATAACGCCCAAGGGGAACCGATTCAAATTGAGCCGGCAGCGATTGCTTGCGGGACGGTGGTAGATGTCTGCAATCTATTCGGCACTTGGCAAGCGCGACGACAAGGTTTACCTTCGCCGGCACAACAGTTGCGATTGGTGCAACTCACGATTCACCAACTGGCACTGTGCCACCCCCACGTTACCTGGCAAGTCGAGCAAAATGATCGCCGGTGGTTTAGTTTAACTCCCGGTCAAACCCCACAATATATCCTGCCGCAGTTGTTACGGGATGTGCGCTGGGATGATTTGCATCAGGTCAAAATAGAAGTGCCGGCACCTTTGGAAACGGAAGCCGAAACGTTCCTTCTATTACCCTCTCAATCTTTAGAATTAGTCCTCGGTTTACCTGATCGCTGCCACCGCCGGCGTCCAGACTGGGTGAAAGTAGCCATAAATGGACGAATGGTGCGAACACCGGAACTTGAGCAAACCCTGTTAAGCAGTTTTGCAAGAACACTCCCGCGAGATCGCTACCCTATCTGTTTTTTGCATCTGCGAATTTCCCCGGAGGGAATTGACTGGAACCGGCACCCGGCGAAGGCAGAAATTTATTTGCTGCATCTAAACTATTGGCAAGAACAGATTGCCAACGCGACTCTGACGGCGCTACAACTGAGTCGGGCCAATTTGCCGGCTGCCGGTCAAGAACGGGTGAGTAAGTTACTCAAAGCATCGGAAGAGAAAGGAATTTATAGTGCCGGTCGTTCGATTGAGCCGGCGCAAAGTCAAGAGATGTTGCCAACACGTCTCTATCTGCGTGCGATCGCCCAAGTTCACAACACCTATATCTTGGCGGAACATCCAGGCGGCTTGTGGTTAGTTGAACAGCACATCGCACATGAGCGAGTTTTGTATGAACAGTTGTGTGATCGTTGGCACCTCGTCCCCCTAGAAGCGCCGGCAATTCTCAATCAATTGACACCGAAACAGATCGAACAACTGCAACGCATTGGCATAGAAGTTGATCCATTTGGCGAACAAGTTTGGGCAGTTCGCACCGCGCCGGCACTGTTAGCTGAACGAGAAGATTGTACAGAAGCATTGCTGGAACTGAGCTGTGGAGATTTGCAAGCTGCTCAAGTTGCTACTGCCTGCCGCAGTGCAATTCGTAACGGTACGCCGCTAAGTTTGCCGGAAATGCAAACACTTTTAGATCGGTGGCAAAGCACGCGTCATCCCCGCACTTGCCCTCATGGACGACCAATATATTTATCTTTAGAAGAGACGGATCTTGCTCGTTTTTTCCGCCGGCATTGGGTGATTGGCAAAAGTCACGGAATTTAACAGTTGTTTGCTAAACCTCATCAAATGCCGGTGGATATTTAACCATTCCCGTAATTCCTTCCAAGGCTGCCGGTGCAAGTTCCAGCACCATAAATGCTTCGTCGGGAACTGGAAAGGGCGCTTCTAATTTTTTCGCTCTAGCCGGAGAAAACCCAAAACGGGTGTAGTAATGGCGATGACCGACAACAACGATAATTTTATGTCCTAAACGCTGGCAATCTTTTAATCCCTGCTGAATTAGTTGAGATCCAATTCCTTGATTTTGAAATTCTGGATGAACCGCTAGAGGCGCTAACGCTAATGCCGGCACGTCCTCTTTTTCGGTTTGGATAATTATATCACTAAATAGCACATACCCAACTATTTTTTCATCTTTTATGGCAACAAGCGATAACTCTGAATTAAAATTATCTGACTGTCGAATTGCTTCAACGAGTCGCGCTTCGCCCTCTTGTCCGAATGCCAGCTTATTGACTTCAAAAATAGCCGCAAAGTCTTCTGAATTTTCAGAACGAATTGTGATCATTTACGTTTTCTCCACCGGCTTTGCCATATAAATATCTGGTTTTCCCAGTCCGTTGGCATCTGGCATCAACCCCACAATTATAAAACCGCATTTTTGATAAAACTCATAGGGATGACCGGCTAAGTTTCTAATTTTAGTAATATTTTCCCAAAAGTTAGGGTATAAATTAACACCAGAAAGCGTCGTTTGATTCTCTTCATCATCAGTACCAACCCAAATTGTCAAGCCGGCGCGTTCTCTCACCTGCGCTTCTAAATCAGCAATCAACGCGCTGCCAATTCCCTGAAACCGATAATTTTTGCCAACAATTAAAGGATGTAATTCCCAGACATTACCGTTGTATTGTCGAATTCCCCCAATCCATCCCAAAACACTGCCGGTTTCGTCAACAGCAATGCGGCTAATTCTGTCCTCTCCCAAAGATTCAAGCACCTCTTGCAGACCGCTTTTTATATCTGGCCAACTATTGGGCCACTGCTCAACCAACCAACCGGCAAGCTGTTGAATAATTTTCTCGTCATCAGGAGACAGATCGATTATTTGCATCGGATGTGTCCTAAAGCAAAGGGTTGGGCAGACATTTCATTTCTATGCGCTAAAATTATACCAAGTTGTCTAACCTTCGCCTTGGGATTATTAATTTCAAAATTCAAAATGTTATAAGTAGGATTAGCGAAAAATAATGCAACCGAGAATTTTTGCGAGTTTACTGCTTTTAAGTGCTTTATGGGTAGGGATGCCGGCGCAAGCAGCAAACCCTAAACACGTTGAACAGTTACTTAAAACCAATCAGTGTCCTAAATGTGACTTAAAAGGTGCGGATCTTCAAGGTGTTCAATTAGCCGGCGCGAATTTAAGCGAGGCGAATTTAAGTGAGAGTAACTTGGAAGCAGCTAACTTAAAGGGTGCGAATTTGCGGGGTGCTCAACTTCAGTCTGCTGTATTGCGGAATGCCATTTTGGAGGAAGCAAATCTAGAAAATGCGAAGATGAGGGATGCCAAAATGAGGGATGCCAAGCTTAGGCGTGCTAACCTCAGTTATGCCAGACTTCGAGATGCCAGACTTCGGGGTGCTGATCTTACAGAAGCTAAATTATTCGCAACTTTTTTAACAAATGCTGTTTTAATCGACGCAAAACTAAAGTTAGCAAAGTTAGAGGGTGCAGACTTAACAGGTGCTAAACTCAATCAGGCCGACTTAGATACTGCAAACTTAGATAGTGCCAATTTGACGAATGCTGATTTAAGTGCAGCTTATCTTCCTGATGCCGATCTTAGAGGTGCTAACTTGAGTAATGCAAATCTAGCCGGCGCTAAATTAATGTCTGCCGGCATCGTTCGGGCAAAACTTAATAATGCTGACCTTAGTTTAGCAAATTTAACTCGTGCTAACTTAAGTTATACCGATTTAAGCAGTGCTAAATTAATCAACGTTAACTTAACCAAAGCAGTGCTTACTAAAGCTAACCTAACCGATACTGATTTGACAGGGGCGAACCTTAGCAATACTTATTTATACGAAGCCAATTTAGAGCGTGCAAACCTCACAAGTGCCAATTTAGAAAGGGCCAACTTAACCAGTGCTAACTTAAAAGATACCAATTTGGATCGGGCTAATTTAACCAACGCCACCCTCACCGACACCCGTTTAAATAAACGCTAAACCTGTGTCAATTTTCTATAGTTTCAGTGTCATACCCAATAATATTCATAACAGAACTACCTTTAAATTCTCGCTTGTTTGAGTAATTTCGACAAAATGCCGGCAATATTCCAAGCATCATCTCCTCCCCGGTGATGAGTCCCTTCAAGGGGAAGATTTAGGTATTCTAAGGCTTCTGCCATGCCAATTTCCTGCGGCAAAGCATGGATAATCGCAAACAATGTTTTTACATTAATCTGTCTGGGGCCAAACGGATATTTAATTTGATTGGATCGGCATTGTCTCTCAAATTGATTTCTGTCATAATCTCCATAGCTTGCCCAAACTCGCTGCTGAGAGAGATATTTCTTTTTAAGAATTAAGCAAGCTTCAGAAAAGGAAATTCCTTGCTCAACTTGCGCCTGGGTTAACGTTGTCAGTTGCGTGCAGAATTCACTGACACGGGAACGTGCTGGTTTAACTAAAATACTTTCTTTTTCTAGCCGACATCCCGAAGCAATATAAATAGGGCAGATTCCTATTTCAATAATTTCGTTTTCTTGTCCTGCCGGGGGTATTCCTTCCCAGCAAGTTGCTTCAACATCAATGACAATAATTTGGTCGAGTTTCTTTGTCACACTTTATTTCTATGTTATGTTTTCTGCTAATAACCCTTAATCAAAAATAATCAAGTTTATATAATTTTTTTATCCTAATGTGTACATCCAGCCATCTCTGGCGCAAATTCTAATGAGTCCATCCCAGACAATGGGGGTCGATTCAAAGGAGGCTTCGGGCTTAAATCTGGCGGCTTCTTCGACGATAACGCGATAAAATTCGCCTTTGGAATTTTTGAGGGCGTTTTTATCATCTGGTTTTGCCGGCTCAAAATAAAGATTAAATAAATACACGCCACTGTAACAGGCAGCTATCAGTTTATTCCCATCAGTAAAGATTGGAGTTGAAATTGAACCGCCAATTCTTTGTTTAAATACAATTAATGGCGTATTATATTCTTTATCTAGCAATGGCCCTCTAACTTTTTTGCCGGTGATTACATTTTGAGAACCGATATAAATATTGCCATCAATGGCACAGGTGGCAAAGAGTGCCGGCATTTCTTCGGTGCGGTATTCATCATTTAATGCAACCGAACCAATGATTCCTCCTTGCCAATCGTCTAAGCGAGCGTTATTGGTAGGAAAGAACCATTCGACGGATTCACTTTCTTTCTTAGTAGGATTCAGTTTTAAAACACCGCCGTTACCGGGAATGTATTGTTTTTCTATGCTACAAAAAAGTTTTTCATCTTTGGAGATAGCGACGGTTCCATCCATGTCAGAACCTGTATAAAAGTCCCAAACTATTTTACGGTCTTTAATACTAATTCCATAAATATGTCCAGAACCGGCAGCCAGATAAATTCTATCTTTGAGAACTGCCGGTGAGGATTCCGCAACTAAGTTTCCGGAATGTCTGCCAATGTCTGCCGGCTGATAAAGTTGAACTTCATCCAAAATTTGTGGCTGAATCATGCCCTCTTTTTTAGCAGCGGTACGTGTTGAGCTGTTCAAAAAATAGCCAATAGCATTTTCCCCGGCATTAAATATCACGCCACTGCCCAAATCAATTGGGCTGCTATCATTATCTCTACTATAACTCGCCGTTTTTCTAATATTTAGTTTCCAAAGTTCTTTGCCGGTTCTGAAAGAAATGGCTCTAAAACTCGGCACAGGTGCTGATGTAAATAAAGAATTTCTGACTCCCAGCCGGCTTCCCTGTAAAACCACAATTCGATTTTCTTCGCTCGCTGTTGGATCAATATAAATCGTTGAAGACCCTTTTAAAATATCATCATATTTATATCTCCATACTACCTCATTTGTTTCAATATCTATTTTTCTTAAGCTGTGATCGTATGCCCCAATCACCAAATAGGTTTTCCCGCGATCTTTGGTAATCGTTGGTTGTCCTGTCCACCCCGCACCACTCCAGGTTCTATACCCTCTAAAAGCCGTTATCCCACTTCCCAGTTCAAATCGATCAAGCAGATTAAGTCCTTCCGGAGTTCCCCTCCCATAAAATCTTCGCTTTTCATTCCCTAAATAGGTAGGAATTAAAAGTTCTATTTCTGGGTTCATGTCAGTGAGAATATTATTCACTTGCCGGTTAACTGCCTCCGAAAGTGGGTCAGCATTGACCGTATTCGCACTGACTGGAGTTCCGACAGATTTCTGTGCTTGAAATTCTTTGAAAATTACTGGAGAGATGGAGCTTGCCAGCATTAGTTGGATCGCTCGTTTATTAAAGTTTCTTCTTGATAAAAGCATAATTGGTTAGATACAAAACGTATCTAAGTTACAGAATTTTATCTGTTTTTTAGACAATAAATTTTAGATTGTCTTCAGTCCTTTGTCAAGAAAGTTAGTGACAAAAGACAATCCAAAATTCGACAATCAAAATTGCCTAGTTTTCAGACGCAAACTCAGTCCGAAACTGATCAACAACCTTATCTAAAGCGACTGCATGGGAAGCTTTAAACAAAACCCGATCACCGGGTTGCACAAAGTCCTTCAAACACTCTACTAATGCTTCTTTGGCATGGATATAGGTACTCAATCGCGTCTCGATTAAAGGCACCCCAATTGCACCGGCAGCCAAGGCTTCTGCTTCCGCAGCGTCTGCCAAAATAAACAAAGCATCAAGATTGAGATGGCTGGCAGTAACACCGACTTGCCGGTGAAATTCTAAAGAGCGATCGCCCAATTCCCGCATCGTTCCTAACACCGCAATATGCCGCCTCCCCGGTGTTTGCGCTAGGAGTTGCAGCGCGGCTTCCATCGATTCCAAACCGGCATTATAACTCTCATCCAGAATCATCACATCATCTGCCAACTCATAGCGCCGCGCCCGTCCCTCTGGCAATTCCACAGATATACCGGCACTCAGAGATTCCCAGCTAATATTGAGAACTTTCGCAACGGCTAGCGCTGCCAAATAATTACTCGCATTATGACGACCGGGAAGCGGGATTGGCAATTGAACGCCCTCAACTATCAAGCGTTCGGCATTAATTAGCATCCCGCGCACATCGCCCCCTTCCAACCCATAAGTTAGGGTTTTCCCTTTCCAAACCGTGCCAGCCGTTGTCATTAACCGCTTGTTATCGTGGTTGAGAATCGCGGTGCCGGTGGAAGGCATTTCGGCTAGTAACTCGCACTTGGCTTTGGCGATCGCTTCTTCAGATCCCAACAAACCAATATGTGCAGTGCCGGCATTCGTGATCACGCCGATTGTTGGGCGGGCGATTTGCGTCAACAGGGCAATCTGACCGCTGCCACGCATTGCCATTTCAATCACCGCATAATCGTGTTCGGAAGAAAGTTCTAGCAGCGTTTTAGGCACCCCAATTTCGTTGTTGTAGTTTAGCTGGGTTTTCAGGACTTTTCCGTGAGAGCCTAAAATTGCCGCAATCAGTTCTTTGGTGGTGGTTTTGCCAAATGAGCCGGTTACAGCAATCACTGGAATTTTAAATTGCTCGCGCCACCAACGCGCGATCGCTTGATATGCCTGTAGTGTGTCTTTTACCTGTAGCTGCGGCACCGGCACCGGCAGAGGACGTTCGACAATAGCAGCAATTGCGCCTTTTTCAATTGCCTGGGAAACAAAATCATGGCCATCAAAATTTTCGCCTCGCAATGCCACAAACACCTCGTCGGTTTTGATGCTGCGGGTGTCTGTAGTAATGCCGGTTACTGGGGTTTTTAGGAGCTTATCCGGTATATTTGCCGGCGTGGCGTGCAGAATATCAATGAGTTGAGTGAGGGTGGCACGAAAGGTCATAAGGCATTTGGGATTTTTAGCTTTCAGATTTTAGATTGTAAATTGAATCCAAAATCGATGAACAACTAAAATGCCACCGGCAGCCCTGAGGTTAACAAATATAAACGCTTCAAAGGGCCATTTTATCCGGTTCCCGCCGGAGCGCTGGCATCGCACAACGCTCTCGCTTTGTATCAATTTTTAAACTTCACCGTTTCCTGGCCGAAAATATGCGTAATTCAGCCAAAGAAATTTTCATAATAACCCTACAATTTAAAGCCCAATCTTTACTGTTTCTTTACCAAGTATCGAGACCAAGTCGGGTACATTGGAATTGTAACCCCATTTAGCTTAGGTAAAGCCTTCTGTTCATGCCCAAATTAACTCTAAATCAAGTTCCTTGATTCATCAAAACTGAATTAGAGCGGAGGCAAATAGGGTTTGCAGATGCAGCTCAATCCCGAAACTAAGCAGTCTATTCAGTCATTGTTTAGTGATCGAGATCACCGAAGCGAACTGATAAAAGGCACATTTAGTCTTTCTAAGGTCAGAGTATTATAGCTAGTGGGGGAGGCATCTTTAATTTGTGCAATAACTACCTAAAATTTCTTAAGACCGAGAAAATACCGGCAGTCATTGAGCCTCCACTTTATTAAAAGTTTCGTAGCGCGGAAAGCCTACTTTGATCAGCCGGTGCCGCCTACTTGGAACTAAAGATTATAGGGGTGCGTCTGCGAGTGAAGCAGCACAAAGCTTTATATTTATGTTTGAGATTAAGCACATCGGTTTGTGAGCGTTTACAGCTAAATTTCTCAGATGTGAGATGAGCAAAAGTAGCGTCGCTCGAACCGGACACCAGGGCGGAGTTACTATCACTATGTATAACTCAATAGACAATTCCCATCGGCATAGTAATTCTGACGAGCAGATTTTGTACAATCATCTGCTCGAATGCGTAAAAGTGGAGACGCCCTCTGAGCTGATTGAGCGCTTCCGAAGCTTATTTATTGCAGGGGTGGGCTACCCTAATCGTGAAGTGGCCGCGGCTGTTGAGAGGATAACAGCCTCGAAGCAGGCTGAGCATGAATTTAAATTTATTTTAAATCGCTGCTGCCACATTTTGATTAATCGTTGGCAAATGCAAACCCAACAGCATGGAGCGATTTCTGAGTTAATCGCCCTGTTTGAAGGAAATCGCAGCAGAAACGGGCTTTACTCATTACCCATGCGTGGAGTGAGGCGCTTGCATGAGTTGGTGCGTCTGTTCACCCAAAGCGAACAGTATTTGACGCTGCACCGCTTGGTGCGAGTCATGAACCAACCCTCAGAAAGCAGCGGCAGTCCAGAAACCAAACCCTTGGGCAGCTTAATCAGCCAATATCCTTACCTCTATGAACACTGCCTGCTGAGTGAAGGTAGCACTTACGAGCATCAGCAAACGGTTCGGCAACTACAGTCGAGCCGGCAGAAGCAATTTGAGATCAATCTGTCGCAGTATGTAACTTATCAGGTGCGACGATCGCAGCAAGCCCGTCAAGCTTCCCCATTGCCGGCAGGACGGATTATTCAAACTGTTAGCAATCCCACCTTATTAAGTGATCGTGAATTGTATGTTGCCCTCAAACACTTTGTCGGCAAAGTTGAAGGCTGTCATACCTATCGCGACTTATCTCAAAGCTTTCTCACCCACAGCAGCCAAACCCGCTCCTACGGAGCATTTAAAAAAGAATTATACGACTACCTGATTCCATCAATTGATTCAGCTTACGGCAAGCGTCAATTTAATGAACGTTTGTATAAGCAGCTAACCAATATTTTGCCCCAAAGCGATTCCCAAAAGTTCAGTGATTTCCTGTTAGTGAGAACTTGCAGCCAATTATTAAACTTTTTGGTGGTGGAAACCCCGCAACGCCCTAACCATTTTGTCTTAATTGACCTGATTTCAAACATCGGTCCCACCCTCACCACCGGCTTGCTACTAAAGATCGTGCTGCTGTGCCGCAAAGTCAAACCCTATTTAGAAAAACGATTTGCAATTTTGTTTAACCACTACGAGTCCTCCACGAGAGACTCGGTGCATTGGTTAGTCAAAGCACTGGAAAATGTTAACATTGCCCTAAGTACGAATTTTGGAGCGGTGGATCTTTGCTTCATCCGCTAAATGTTTTTAGTCCCAAGCGCAGTTTTTGCAACCCACAGCAGACAATTCTGTGTTAAAGTCCCTGTTGTAAATCAGATTCGGTAGTAGGATTTTTTCTTGGTTGCAGAATCGCCAGTAGCCCCGTTCTGTACCGGCAGGCATATCTCCGAAGCTGAATCTCAAATCTCTCTGACTTTGGAGGTATCCCATGTCAATTTATGTTGGTAATTTGTCTTACGACGTTTCGCAAGAAGACATCACCGCTGTCTTCGCCGAATACGGCAGCGTCAAGCGGGTTAATCTGCCCACAGACCGTGAAACAGGACGTCCGCGCGGGTTTGGTTTCGTGGAAATGGAAACCGAGGCCGAAGAAAACGCAGCCATTGAAGCGTTAGATGGCGCTGAGTGGATGGGTCGCGACCTCAAAGTGAACAAAGCCAAGCCGCGTGAAGATAGAGGAGGCGGTGGTGGCGGTCGCAGCGGTGGAGGAAACCGAGGAGGTGGCGGCGGCGGCGGCTACGGAGGAAAATCTTCTCGAGGAAGGTATTAAAATAGCTTTGGGGTCAGCACTCAGCGCTCAGCAGTCGGCCTTCAGCATTTGAGAAATTTATGGCTCACAGCTATTGCTTCTCAATGAACAAGCTGACAGCGGGGATCTGAATAGCTGACCATTCAATCACAGTTAGTTATCAAGAAATAAAGAATGACCCAAGTTGTTCTCGGCGAAAACGAAGGAATTGATTCAGCTCTACGCCGGTTTAAACGCCAAGTATCCAGAGCCGGCATTTTGGCAGATGCAAAAAATCGTCGGCATTTTGAAACGCCGGTGGAAAAGCGCAAGCGCAAAGCTGTTGCAGCTAGACGGAAAAAACGTTTCACTTAAGATTGTTGCAGCTTGCACTGATTGATAGGGGCAAGCTCGTGAACAACAGCAACTATTTTTAAATTTGTTAGCAACGGTGGGCTTTTCTGTGATGAGAAGCCCACTTTTTTATAGGGAAGCAACCCTACAATTGTTGATTTTTATGGGTTCGGTGCTTTTCTGTGCCCAGTCACCGTTTAAAACAAAACCGGGAAAAACGAACCTGTGTGCCGGCAATATGCGTGATTTTCCGTAAATCGCCAAATCTGCTTTCCCAATTCGATAGGATCAAAGAAGGATGCCCCAGGTCGTGTGCCGGCTTTCGGCAGCCTGGAAGCATCTTCAAACCCTGCTCTCATGGGAGGTTCAGCTTTGACATCTTCTTCGCCTGACTTTGAATTCGCTCCCGATCCAAAGCAAAGTGATACACCGGCAACCAACCTAGCCGAGGAACTGGATCGGGCCATTTTTAGCTTTTCAGATATTCAGGCGGAACTGAACTACAAGCAAGCAAAGGACGCCCTGCAAGACTTGGTAGACAACCTGGATCTCACCCTGGAAGAACGAGCCGGCTTAGAGGGCGAAATCGGGGGTTTAGAGGTGATGCTGGACAAATTAGAACGCACTTGTGTCCAGATTGCCGTCTTTGGCATGGTAGGACGCGGTAAATCTTCAGTTCTAAACGCCCTGCTAGGTCAGCCGGTGTTTGAAACCGGCCCACTTCACGGCGTCACCCGCAGCACAAAAGTTGGGACGTGGGAAGTAAAGGACTCCCCATCCCCACTGCCCACTGCCCAACCGACCATTACCTACCGCCTCTCCCAAGTTGAGCTAATTGACACCCCAGGCATTGACGAAGTTGATGGGCAAACCCGCGAAGCCTTGGCCCGTCAAGTGGCATCTCAAGCGGATCTGATTTTATTTGTGGTTGCCGGCGACATCACCAAAGTTGAATATGAAGCGCTTTCGCAACTGCGGGATGCCGGTAAACCCATGTTGCTCGTATTTAACAAAATCGATCAATATCCCGATGCCGACCGGCTCGCCATTTATCAAAAAATCCGAGATGAGCGCGTGCGGGAGTTGCTCTCACCCGATGAAATTGTCATGGCTGCTGCCTCCCCCATCATTGCCCAGGCAGTGCGTCGCTCAGATGGCACAAGAGGCGTCCAGCTCAACCGGGGACTGCCTCAAGTTGAAGCGTTGAAGCTGAAAATCTTAGAAATTTTAGACCGAGAAGGCAAATCTCTGGTTGCCATCAACACCATGCTCTTTGCCGGCGATGTTAACGAGCAACTGGTGCAGCGGAAAATGGAGATTCGCGAACGCAGCGCCGACCGCATGATCTGGAATGCCGTGATGGCCAAAGCCCTCGCCATCGCCCTCAACCCTTTCACAGTTGTTGATATTCTTAGTGCCGCCGTAATCGATGTGGCGCTGATATTGACATTGTCTAAGATTTATGGCATATCGATGACCCAAGCCGGTGCCGTGGGTTTGTTACAAAAAATTGCCATCAGTATGGGCAGTATCACTGCCAGCGAACTGGTGGCAACTTTAGGTCTATCGTCTCTCAAAGGATTGCTGGGAATCGCCACACCGGCAACAGGTGGAGCCGCTCTAGCCCCTTATCTTTCCGTCGCCCTCACCCAAGCCGGGGTGGCCGGTGTTTCCTCCTATGGAATTGGCCAGGTCACCAAAGCGTACCTGGCCAATGGGGCTTCCTGGGGTCCTGATGGCCCAAAAGCCGTCGTGAGTCGGATTCTCTCCACCCTCGATGAAACCTCGATACTCAGTCGCATCAAGGATGAACTGCGAGAAAAACTCTCAGGCGTGAGAAAAGCAGCAACTCGGCAGGCAGGGAAGCAAGAAATGGGAGAAGAATCTCAAACGAGCCTTTAGTTAAGGGAATAGGGGAGTGGGAATTGGGGATTCTTTCCTTCTCCCCCATGCCCCATGCCCCATGCCCCATGCCCCTCCCTTCTTACTTCCTCTGCTTAAACTCGGTCAGCCATTCCCGGATTTGCTGAGAGGCGATCTCGCGACCACCTAAGCCAAAGGAAAGGGCGAGAGCGACGGCAATTGCACCCAGCAGCAATCCAAATGCCAAATTGACAATGTTGCTGGCGATGCCCATTTGTTGCAGCGCCATTGCAGACACTAAGGCGATGATCGCAATGCGAGCGATTTGGCCAAGTATCCGCGCTTGATGAGAACCTGAACTGGTAATCAGGGAGAAGGCGAGGTTTGCAAAGTACAAGCCAATGGCAAACACCACTAATCCAGCCAGAATGCGGCCAGCAACGATGACAAGGCCCGTGACAATGGCTGTCAGCGCCACAATATTTAAGATATTGGTGGCGGCAACTGTTGCCAAAAGCATGATGCCAACGAGTACGACAATGCCGACAAATTCAGAAGGTGTCCGCGTGGTAGAGGCGGGGGTGGTGTCCTGAATGACGGTTTGTTGTTGGTAGTCTAGCGGAGTATTGGGATCAAGCGGCGGTGTGACGGGCCGGCGAACACTTTGTTGTTGGTAGTCTGGTGGAATATTGGGATCGAGGGGCGGATGGACAGATGGGCGATTAACGGGTCGGGTATCCAAACCCAGCCAGCGGAAGATGTTGTTGAACCCTAAACCTGTCAGGATGTTGCTGACGATATCTGCCACAAAACGCCCCAAGATGTAAGCACCAATCAGAACCAGCGCCGCTGTGAAAATTTGGGGAATGGCGTTGAGAATCTGGGTCAGCATCGAGATCGCCGGCCTGGAGATGGCCTCAATTCCCAAGGCGTTGAGGGCGGCGATCGCGGTTGGGATCAGGATTAAAACATAGACGATGGTGCCAATGATCCAGGAAAGCGATTGGCCGCCGGTGGTTTGACTGACGCCAAAGCGTGCGCCCAGTCGGTCTGTGCCGGTGGCGGCTAACAGATTTGTAACAATGCGACGCACCACCTGAGCCAGTAACCAGCCGGCTGCGGCAATGATGATCGCCTCTAGAATCTTGGGAAGTGCTGAGAGGATTTGATTGAGCAGGTTTTGCACGGGTCCTAGTGCCTGCTGCAATCCCAACGTGTCTAAGATTGGGGAAAGAAACAGTAAAAAGATGAACCAATAGAGCGCATTGCCGAGGGTGTCGCTCAGCATTAGTTGGTTCCCAGGGGTGTTGCCCGCCTGCCGGTTTAAGCGCTCATCTAACCCAAAAGCTCGTAACCCTCGCGTTACCACCAGTTTGGCGATGGTGGCAATGGCCCATGCGATGGCCAATAAAATAAACGCACCCAATAACTTCGGTAAGAAGCCAGTAACTTGGGTGAGAAATGTGTTCAGCGGTTCGGAAACAGCCGGCAGATCAAGCTGGTTGAAAAAGGCCACCAAGACGAAGATCATGATGACCCAAAACACGGCAGTGGAGATCCACTTTTCAACTTGCAGGCCATCTGGGCCATCTGGGCGACCCGTTACCCAACCGGCTAGCCGGTTATCAATGTTGGTGCGTTTGAGCAGTCCCCCGATCACAGCAGCAGCGATGGTCGCAATCAACCAGCCAATTACCAAGATGACAACTGCACTGAGGAGATTGATCAGGTAAGGCCCAAGGTTGTTTACGTTGACCCCTGGGAGAATTTCCCCAACTCGGTTGGTAGCCGGCCTGGCTTGCGCCAAAAATTCAGGCGGCGGGATAGGCATCCACGTGCCTATTATTTGTGTAATACTTGGCGATGTTCCATTCATGGTTTTCTCGCGTTAAGGTTAGTTTCAAGACAAAAAATACGAAAATCGTGATATACGCCTCTAGCTTGAGGGTTAGGATGTCATCTCGTCAAGTTTTCGAGCAATCAATCCAGATTAACGCTAGTGCAACCGTGGTTGAGCGCTGTATCACGGATAACGTTTTCATGCACCGATGGCTAAATCCGGCTCTGCGGTGTGAGCCGATCGGCGAGTGGAGCACTGATGTTGGGGCCAAGAGTCGATTTGTAATTCAAATTCCTTTACTGCAGCCGGCATTAAAGAGTGTAGTGCTGGAGCGGGAGCCGGGGCTAATTGTCTGGGGGTTTGAAGGATTTTTCTCAGGCTGCGATCGCTGGGAATGTCAACCGGCAGCTAAAGGAACGCAACTGCTCAACCGATTTGAGTTTGAAATTCCCAATCCTTTGATTCGGTTTGGCTTCAATCGTTTTGCTGCAACTTGGACGCGCCAGGATATGCAAGCGCAACTGCGCCGGCTCAAACGCGTGGCGGAGGAAGTTTCCCAAGGCTTGCGAGCTTGATGATTCGCTTAACTATTATCCTGCATTCGCTCTAGTAACTTGCGAATCACACTCGCATCTTCAGCACCCGGAACTTGAGTCAGATATATTTGCAGATCCTGAACAGCTTTTGGCCACTGACCCAGTTGATAATAGAGGATGCCCCGATCTCGCAATTCGATGGGTGCACCCGGAAACAGCAACAGAATTCGCTCAACCGCTGCCAGAGATTTCAAGACATCTCCTTGGTTGAGGTAAATTAATTTCAAGTTGGAAAGCATTCGCCCTAAGAAGCGCCGCCGGCCCACAGGTTCTAGAAATGCCGGCAGTAGCTGCACCGGCTGCCCGTAAATTTGGGCAAGTCGTTGCTGGCAATCTTCGGGAAACAGCACCTCGCCTCGATTGAACGGATCGACGTAAATGCCGGCACCTTCAAAATCTGGGCGGATCAAAAAGTGTCCTGGCATCCCCACGCCCACCATCGGAAAGTCAAGACGTCGCGCCAGTTCCAGGTAAACCAGCGAGAGGGTGAGGGGGATGCCGGTGCGCCGGTCGATTACATCATTTAAAAAGCTATTGCGCGGATCGTAATAATTATCCCCATTGCCGGTGAATCCCAAGTCATCGTACAGATATTGATTGATGGCTTGGATAATCCGCATGGGATAGCGTTCAGCCGGCAGGCGATCTGCCACCTCAGATGCCATCGTGTCGAGTGCATCAAGATATTCTGCGGGATCGAGTTCTGGATATTCTTCCTGAGCTATATACAGGGAAGCTTTGGCCAAATCAATCTGTGGATCTGGCTGATAAATTTCTTTATAAAAAAATTGCCGCGCTAGGGGAAAGTCCATATTGGCTCACTGATGCACTGTTACAATTCTCCTATTTTTTGCCAAGACGCTTTGCCTAACACTATATCCGCTCCTTTAAACGACTTAGTTGTTACCGGCGACTTTAACAATTCACTCTGGGGAATACTCACCGACAATAACCTAGAGGTAGCGGCCCTCGCCATCCCCCCTAGGAGAGGGATACATCCGTCACCTTGAGTCTTTTACGGATTAATTGAGGTGCCCTTCATGCTTCTTATTATTACTCTAGTCATTTTCAACAAAAGTGGGGAAATATCTCTTCTCAATCCGCACTTTTTTAATAAAAACAATTGTATTAATCTTTATTAAGATTGCTAGCTAGTTTCTCAAAGAAACTTCCATAAATTTCAAAAAAACTTTTTATTAAAAATGTTTAATTAATAAATCCAAACTTATTATCTTTTTTAATAACAATGAATCTAGCTAAAATTTTTACTTTTTACACAAAAAGCATGACGGCGAGGGTTAGATTCCATGCTTTCATGAATTAGACAGATACCGTACAGGCCGCTTTAACTTTTAGATTCTCAAGGCAGAGTGACAGCGGATACAACCGTTTTTGCAGCGGACTTATACCCTAAGAAAGATAAGTTTAAAAAGAAAATCAGGGAATATAGAATTGACGGATTTAACAGCCAATTTTCTATTTCTCCTTATGGAAACTATTTACGGACATATTCAAGGATTAAAATCCAGCCATATCAAGCAACTAGAGCGATTATACGAACACCGGCAACCCAGCGATCGCGCGATTACGGCTGAGTTTGCCCAGCGCCTCGCAGCAATTAGTACAGAAATTCATCACCCGGTGTGCGCCTATATCAACCGGCGCGGGCAGGTGTTTCGAGTCGCAGTCGGGACACCCAGCCAAACTGAAATTCCCCCCCAACAATTGCCCCGGCATAGCGCTGAACGCTTAAGTGGAATTCGCTGCATTGCCACTCAAATCAAATCAGAGCCACCAGACACAGCCGCACTAACAGCAATGGCACGGCAGCGCTTAGACGCTTTAGTCGTCTTAAATTTAACAAAAGAAGGAGTTGAACGACCGGGAAAGGGAGCCACCGGCTATGTTAAAGAAGCTTTCTTAGCTCATTTAATCCCCGATACTGAAACACCCTGGAGCGTTTCTCCACCTCTGAGTTTAGATGACCTCAGCGAACAAGAGTTTGACGACTTAATTGCTGAATGGGAAAGTGATTTTTCGGAATCAGGCTACGGCGCATTTCAGTTTGAAGAAGCCGGCACTGACGAAGATAAAGTTTTGCTGGTGGGATTAATGACCGATGATATCTCTCCCCAACGCTTTCAAGATGGATTGGAAGAACTAACCCGCTTAGTTGAAAGTGCCAAAGGAACCGTACTCGACACAATACAGCAGAAGCGATCACGCCCCCATCCTCAAACCGTTGTGGGGGAGGGAAAAATAGAAGAAATTGCTCTGCAAGCTCATAAGTTAGGAGCCAATCTGATCGTCTTTGACCGAGATATCTCCGCTTCTCAAGTCCGCAACCTGGAAGCCCAGATTCACATCCCAGTCGTAGATCGCACAGAAGTCATTTTAGATATTTTTGCTCAACGTGCTCAATCCCAGGCCGGCAAATTGCAAGTTGAACTGGCGCAATTGGAATATATGCTGCCTCGGTTGAGAGGACGGGGTCAGCAGATGTCCAGACTCGGTGCCGGCATCGGGACGCGAGGGCCGGGTGAAACGAAATTAGAGACGGAACGGCGAGTCATTCAGCGGCGAATTACCCAACTCCAGCAGGAAGTTAACCAATTACAAGCGCATCGTGCGCGTTTGCGGCAACAGCGCCAGCAGCAAGAAATTCCCACGATTGCAGTCGTTGGCTATACCAATGCCGGTAAATCAACGCTGCTGAATGTGTTAACTCATGCTGAGGTTTACACAGCCGATCAGCTATTTGCTACCTTAGATCCCACCACGCGAAAGCTGGTGATTACAGACCCCGAAACCCAGGAACGGCAGTCAGTTCTGCTAACAGATACCGTAGGG
The DNA here is from genome assembly GCA_019359355.1 of Microcoleus vaginatus WJT46-NPBG5. Taxonomy (GTDB): domain Bacteria; phylum Cyanobacteriota; class Cyanobacteriia; order Cyanobacteriales; family Oscillatoriaceae; genus FACHB-68. The sequence goes on from JAHHHM010000014.1 coordinate 141,294, forward strand.
TTTATTCATGAACTTCCGCCCCCACTAATGGATGCTTTCCGAGCCACTTTAGAGGAAGTTACAGAGGCTGATGCGTTGCTTCATGTCGTCGATCTTTCCCATCCAGCTTGGACAAGTCATATCCATTCAGTAGACGAAGTGTTAGGAGAAATGCCGGCGCTTCCGGGTAAAGCTTTGATTGCGTTTAACAAGATCGATCAAGTCGATAGTGAAACTTTAGCCCAAGCTCAACAAGCCTATCCCGAAGCCGTGTTTATTTCAGCGACTCAACGCTTAGGTTTAGAGACTCTGCGGCAGCGAATGATCCAGCTGATTGATGAAGCTGCTTCAACGCCGGCACTTGCAGAAATGTAGAAAGGAGCCGGCTGTGCCGGCTATCCATTTTAATAACTTCACACTTATTAGAGGATAACCAAAAATGGTAGCAACTCTTGATGACACTAAGCGCCTTGCAATTGCCACAAAATTGTCAGAGATGAAAGCCTTGCAAAATCTGCTGATTAGCAATGAGCAGCAATTCATTCAGGATTGCACAGATGATGAGATTCGCAAGCGCTTGGAAAAAATGGTCGAGGACGATGAAAAAAATATAGGCGTTCTTGATACGGTGATTGTTCAGTATGGTGTCAAAGCAGAAGCCAAAGAAACAACCCAGAAGATGATTGAGGAAGTTCAGAAACTCATGAAAGGGTCTGAGCTAACTTTGTTTGAAAAAGTATCTCAGCAAGAATTACTCAAACACCGGCAGACAATGGCGGGACTGCTGATTCACAAAGCTGCTCAAATTATTGGTGCTGATGTTGAAGCTGCGATCACTCCTTTAAATACCGTTAACTTCGAGAACCGCGCCCATCAAGAGCAACTCAAAGGAATTCTAGAGATTTTGGGTGTTCGGGAGTTGACAGGACTTGAGCCACATCAGGGAATTTGGGCGCGGGTTCAAGATGCTGTTGCAGCATTTACTGGAGTTGCCGGCAGCGTTGTTTCTCGCACCGATGATGAGATGAGCATTCGTGATCTTCTCCTCATGGATCATACTAAGGCGGATACTCTATTTGCAGAAATTTTAGGTTCTGACGATCCTGAAAAAATTCAAGAGTATTTTGGGCAACTTTATAAAGACATTAAAGCTCACGGTACAGCGGAAGAACAAGTTGTCTATCCGGCAATTCGTTCTGATTACGAACACACGCAGCAAATTTACGATCAGACGGATGAAGTGATGGAGATGTTAGACGAGATCACACCTCTTGATCCGGCTTCATCTGAATTTAAAGCAGCGATTGAACGGTTAAGAACTGCGGTAAGAACTCATATCGATCAAGAAGAGAGCGATATATTCCCCAGACTCCGCGACAACTTCAGCGATGAACAGCAGAAGCAAATGGCTACTGAGTTTAAAACCGCTAAAAGCCGGCTGCAAGATGAAATGGCTGCTTCTACAAAATAGCTGCCGGTTTATCAAAGCAAATCTAGGTTGTTAAAGAAAACTATCCCAATTTGTGCAAGTTATGAACAATCCAATGACGTGGAAGTACATATTTTACCTCAAGGCTGTGATTAATTGGGTGGAATCTCTGGGTTTGCTGTTTGCAGATCGGTGGATTCGCGAATTCCTTGGTCAAGAACCTCTGACTAATCCTGAATATTTACAACTATTTCTTGTGTTGGTAATTGTGATTGGGGTCGGCTATTGGTGGGTTGGCAACGACATTTCCCGCAATCACAATATCGTAAAGCTTGGAATTTACGCACAATTTTCTGTATTCGCAGTGCTGGCTTATCAGACGTTTGCCCGCAGTCTTCATCCATTTTATTTAATTCCGGGCGTTATTGATCTAACGTTTGCCATTCTCTTTGTTGTGTTTCTATCTTCTTACGCTCGAATTAAGCCGGCTTTGGAGTGACTGTTGGCGGTTTAAATGATTAATTCTGAAGTATGGATGCTATAGGCAGTCTCACGCATAGCATCTTTTAACGAGAGGGTTTTTAGATTTTTAACCGCAGATGGAGGCAGATGAATAATTAGGGAATTTATCATGAGTCAAAAACATGGCCCTTGGACGATAGAAGAAACTTCTCAAAAATACGAAAATTCGTTTATCAATGTTCGTGAAGACCAAGTTCTTCAACCTGACGGGAAACCGGGTATGTACGCGACTGTCAAAATGAAAGCCGTTGTTGCTATTTTGCCAATAGATAGTGACGGCACTGTATATCTTACCCGGCAATTTCGTTATGCACTTGGAAAAGAGAGTATCGAAGTCGTATGCGGTGCACTCGAGGAAAATGAACCGGCATTGGATGCGGCAAAGCGAGAAGTTGAAGAAGAGTTGGGAATTAAAGCAGATGAATGGAGCGAGTTGGGATTCTTTGATTTAGACACCTCGATTGTGCATTGTCCCGTTTATCTATTTTTGGCAAAGCAGTTAACGTTCAGAGAAGCGCATCAAGAAGGAACGGAAACAATCGAAAAACTTCAGATTCCTTTGAACGCAGCCCTGCAAAAGGTGATGGATAATGCTATTACACACGCACCTAGCTGTGTGCTGATTCTTAAGGCCGGCAATACACTGTAATTTGGGTGGTAACTATACCTATTTTATAAAATTTATTTGTTATGTAGAATACTCTCTCTTCAGACTAATATCAAACTTCAAGGAATGGCGGTAATATTAAAAATTATCGGATGACTTAGACAAACCTAATTTCCTAAAGATTAGGAGCATCTTAACAAACCGATAGTTTAGATTAATATGGAACAAGGTGTTGCCAAAACTTGGGGATCTACCCCTGAAGAAAGACTGAGGTCATTTCCTTGCGACCGCTACATTGATAATTCTGATGAGGCGTATTTTCGAGCTATAGATGTAAACGCACCGGCTCATATCTTATTCCGGTGGTTGTGCCAACTAAAAGTTGCATCTTACAGTTACGACTGGATTGACCGGCTCGAAAAGATATTTTTCAACGTTCAAGCGTCGCTCTCAGATCGTCCGAGTCCAGAACAACTGCTCCCCGGAGTAGAAGAGCTAGCGCTCGGTCAAAGAGTGATGGGCATCTTTAAACTTGTTGAGTTTGAAGAAAATTGGCATTTAACGATAGTGATGGATGACAAACAAGCCATCGCAATGTTTGGCAACATCGCTGCTAGTTATGTCGTTTTTCCGAGAACACAAGACACTTGCCGCCTTGTTCTTAAAGGGCATATTTTCTATCCGAGAAATCTCTTTTTGTCATGGATGCCCTGGGTGCTGCCGTGGGGAGATTTACTCATGATGCGCCAGCAATTCTTGAGGCTCAGAAATCTAGCCCAAAACCAAGTTGACTGTATCTCTGAGGTGAAAATTTAGATGTGAAAATTCAAAAATAAAAGCTGACCCGATCCTATTCAAAGATATTCTCTGAAACAGCCTTCAGCTATGAAGCGGTACAAAAGAGTTTTCCAAATCATACTTGCCCTAGGAATGGTAGTCATCGGTGCGTGGCATTTTACCAGCCCAGAACCATTTGAGAAAATTGTGCCGGCCTTTCTTCCCTATCATCTGGCACAGGTTTACATCAGCGGATTTCTGGAAATTTTGGGTGGAGTCGGATTATTAATTCCTCAAGTTAGTCGTAGCGCTGCTTGGCTTCTCGCTGTACTTTTTATTGGTGTTTTTCCAGCCAATCTTTATCAGGCGATCAATAACATTGAAGTTCCAGCGCTGCCGCACGATCCGCCACTGATTTGGTTGCGACTTCCGTTTCAGGCGCTTTTAGTCGCTTGGGCTTGGTGGTTCACCAGAGAATAAGGTTTACGTCAATTGCAACGATCTACAAAAGTTTACTCAGGTTCAAAATAAGGAGCTACAAATGACTCTCAGTATTATTGTTCATGGTGGAGCAAAAACCATCTCAGACGAAAAGATTGATGCCAACCACGCCGGTTGTATCGCAGCAGTAGAAGCCGGCTGGGCAGTGCTTCGCAGTGGTGGCAGTGCCGGAGAAGCCGTTGAGGCCGCCATCCGCGTTCTCGAAACTGACCAGACATTTAATGCAGGCTTTGGCGCAACGCTCAACAGTGAGGGAGAAGTTGAGCTAGACGCGGCGATGATGGAAGGTGCCAAGTTAGGTTGGGGGGCAGTGGCAGCAGTTCAAGGGGTGCGCCATCCGATCTCAGTCGCACACAAGATTATGGATGAAAAAGCCCGGTTCCTAGTCGCGCGCAGTGGCGAACGCTATGCCGCCGAGAATGGGTTTGAGATGTGTGCAAAAGAAGATTTGATTAGTGAGGAGCAGCGAAAGGAGTGGGAAGAGGAGCAGGAAGTTCTTGATCGCCCCAACACCGTTGGCTGTGTGGCGATAGATGCCACCGGCACTGTCGTTGCCGGCACCTCAACTGGGGGCACCACAGGTCAACCACAGGGTCGTGTTGGTGACACTGCCTTGGTTGGCAGCGGCTTGTACGCTGATAACCACGTGGGCGCTTGCTCAACCACGGGTGATGGGGAGTCAATTATCCCGGTGGTTCTTGCCAAAACGGCGATTGATTTTATGGCTGGAGACACCCATCCAGAGGAAGCATCGCGGAAGGCAATTGACACTTTAATCTCTAAGGTTGAAGGAGAGGCCGGCTGCATCCTCGTAGACCGGCAGGGACGCATTGGCTGGGCGTACAACTCAGATCACATGGCAGTCGCTTATATGACGGAAGACATGGACAAACCGGCTGCGTTTATTAGCAAAGAAGAAGAAAATAGCTCAAAAGCAGAAGCGATTCCCTCTGGTACAAAAGAGCTAATGACTGTTCACTCACCCTCGGCATAATCAAGCTTGCTCGCTTACGGTTAACTTGCCTAAAGCGACCAAACACGGATAAGTACAAGCATTTGGTAAAGCTTAGGGCTATTTGATTATGCCGGTAGGCGCAGGCTTAACAAATCCTCTTTCACTCTGAAAGGGGATTTTTTGTCAAAACCCGCGCCTATAGGAATACTTATTCCCTTATCTCGCCTTACCTAAATAGCCTCCAGGAAGATGATAGAAAAATCGCTAGTTGAGAAAATACTGATTATGGGTTGTTTAGCCTTCTTTTTATGAACTCAACATCCGACTTTAAATATTTTCAGGGGAATTCTTTTTCCGATCTGTTTGCTCAAGACATCACGGATGCGCGTTATGCGTTCCTGCTAAATTATCCTGCGACTGCAAGCTGGGCGGCTTACCCCAACCGGCAAAAATATTTTATTCAAGACGGCAGTAGTGAAGCCACTAAAACCACCTTCGACAAAATTTGCCAGAAGGAACCTTGGAAAAATCTGGCTGTGCTAGGTGATGCCCTTCCAGGAATTATTATCACCGATCCGCCAAATTCGCTGCTTGACTACTGGCGCGAGCATTTTGGCTTCAGCTATTCCAATATTATGAAGAGAATAGACTGCTCGACTTATCTTGATGAGCTTAGTGAGAGTGATGACTTTGACAAACTCATCAGTTTATTTCCCTTCGATCATCTCAAACCTGAAAAACACGCCGTCCATCCGGACAATCATTACCACTTGCTCAGCAAAGCAACCCTAGCCAAATTGGGGGTGCAATGTCCGAAATATTCAAGCTACAACCTGCACCAAGTCAGTATCGAAGACATTGCGTTACCAGAGCAATTCCCCTTCTTAATTAAAACCTCTCACGGACTCTCAGGGGAAGGCACTTATATTATTAAAAGTCCCAGCGAATTGGACTACTGTTTGCGGGAAGTGAAGAAATATCTCGATATTAAGTTGCTCGATACGATTATTGTCTCGGAATTCGTCAAGAATGTTGTAGAAAACTACTGCGTGCAGTTCTACGTCAGTAAGGCGGGAGATATTACGCTCATCGGCACGACCGGCCAACTTGTTACCCCAGAAGGTAGCTATTTAGGGGGAGTGATTGACTACCGGCAAACCGACATGAGCAAATTCTATGACATGATTGCTGCCATTGGCCGGTCTGCAAATCAACAGGGATATTTTGGCGTTATTGGCTTCGATGTTCTCGAAGATAAAGACGGACAGATGTATGTAATCGATGCCAATTTCCGAGTCAATGGTTCAACTCCCCTTTGCTTGCAACGCCATACTCTGCTAGGGCTAGGAAAGGAGGTCGCAAAATATTCTAGCGACTACCGCATGGATGGAACATTAGACTCGATTCTCGCCACCCTGAAACCAGAACTAGAGCGCAAAGATTTTATTATTTTGTCAGCTTTAGATAAGGTCAAATACGGAAAAATTCACACCGATATTTACGGGATAGTTGCTGGAGAAACGCTGGAGGAAGTGCAGCACATTGAGAAGAATTTAAAAGAGAAAGGGTTGCAGGGACTAAACTAAACCGTTTAATCATCTCCAAGTTTTCTTCTGTAATCTTCATCCTGTACACCTGACAGAACGCACGCCCAGGATTTGCCTTGGTCAGCGGCTGCCGGTAAGGACTCTATGGTTTGGTGATTTCCTTATGTGCGCTAGCGCACATAAGGTATAATATTAATAGTTTGCTAGCCTATGTACTATTTCAAATAGTCAGATAAATCCACCCTAATTACCCATTATTAGTAGCAGCCAAGCTGATTTATAAGAATGAGTAATTTAAAGGAAATTGTCATGATAGGTAGTTCACTAGCCCATAGCTCGTATTGGTGAGCTATCTATCAAGGAAAAAACGTGACTAAGCAGGCGCGACCGGCAATCTTATCTGATTTCCCCGATGCCGATTTCTCTTTAATAGCGATCGCCACTTCTCAGGGGGGGCTAAAAGCAATTAGCGAGATTTTATCTGTCTTACCGGCAGACTTTCCCGCAGCGATTACCATAGTGCAGCATCTAAGTGCCAAATCCCACAGCTATATGGCTGAAATCCTCACCGGGCGCACGGCTTTGCGGGTTAAGCCGGCAGAAGATGGGGAACGGCTACGCCCAGGAACGGTTTACACTCCTGTTCCCGACAAGCACCTGCTCGTTAAGGCAGACAAGACACTATATTTGTCAGATGAGCCAAAGGTGAATTTTGTACGCCCCGCTGCCAATAGAATGTTTGCCTCGGTAGCAGCCAGTCTTAGAACACGGGCGATCGCAGTTGTCCTGACTGGCAATCAAAGCGATGGCGCTTTGGGGGTAGTCGCCATTAAAAAGCACGGTGGCTTCGTGATCGCTCAGGATGAGGCTAGTTGCGAGTGTTTCAGTATGCCAAAGGCTGCCATTGCCACGGGAAAAGTAGATTTAATTCTTCCCTTAAGTGCGATTGCCGGCACCCTGCTGGATCTGGTAATTTCAACAAAAGCTGCCTAACTTTTTGTGAACCAATAGAGGCGAAAAAGTTAATCAAAACAGGTGCCGGTTTTTCCAAGCGCAACCGACTGGAAACTATAAGCAATTAAAATACAATTGCCGTAGCCTCAGACTTGAAAAAAATTGGTTTTCCTTAAATTGGCTATTTAATAAATTGGTTGTAATTATTGTTGCGCTGCATAAATTTTGGATAAGGAGATGTTGTGCCGACGGCAACACCCAATAAAATTGACTCTATTTTTATTTGAAATTAGAGGCTTTATCTTGTCACAAATTAAAAACAGTTGACCGCCAATCCCAACGGAAGAGGAGGAAATTGGAAAGCCCTTGCTTGTTAAGCATTAAGCAAGGGCTTTCAGAGAATTACCACCAAACTCTATTGCCATCTTCATCAACGCGAGCTTGTCGGATTACATCAGAAATTGCTTCAGCGTCGTGTACATGGTGGAGCGCCTTTTTCTCACCATCCGGGTATTCTACAATAAAGTAAGTCGGTACTGTAATCTGATCCCCTGTAATATCAGGTGAATCTACCGCCACTTGCTTAGCCTTTTCTTCAATAGTTTGAGGCTCAGGAGAAATAACATCTCCCGGATTTGCAGTTAAGTTTTTTTCCTTCGCTGTCGGCTCTGTGCGGGAATGCCAATCTTCGCTGACTGGTTGATTTATTGGCTTATTACTTTGTTGTTTCATGGCTGTTTTAAGGGTTTCAAAACTTTTTACTTACTGAATTAAGTCTAGGGAATCTCACAGGAAAATGGCTCTTTCAAAAGAATGAGTTTGTAAAAAAAGCAAAATATTAGGGCTTAAAAGGTAAATATCTGTCAAACCTGTGGTGGCAAAATGTTCCAGCCTAACTTCATTCGGCGCGATTTGCTGTAAAGCATTTTTGATTAAAAAGCACATACAAACTTAATATCAGGCTCATTCTTTAGATAGAAGTGCCTTCACTCGCTAGGAAGAGGGGTGAGCGAGCCGGCTTTGCTACTATTGAGTATTGTTAAAATATAAATAACGATTATAGAAGTTTTTACTTAGTGATGATACTAAGTAATTGTTGAAGCCGGCATCACGGGTTAAATTCAGTGCCGGTGCCTTCTACACAGCATTTTTTGACCTGAATGGTCTCAATTTAAGAAAACAAGCTGACAGATGAGCTTGCCGGGTAAAGTAATGCGAAACTCAACACAGATAAGTCGTTCAGATGTGGGATTGCTCAGCTTATCCGAGATTTTGAAATTGGCCAAAAAAACCTTGAAACTTATAAAAATAAGCAAAGTTGAATCTGTGCAGAGGTTAAGACTTTAAAAAAAGCAGAGGAAACAATTGAAATGGCAGAGAACTTCAAAAAATCTTCTCCAACCGGCGGAAATCTCGTTCCACTTCAGACCACAAAGAACGATTGTGAGGGTCGGTACGGAGGGCTTTTTTCAGATAAATTCTTGCCTTATCGAGCTGTTTCTCACCAATTAAGTAACGACCCCAGCGCTGATAAGCGATCGCCTGCCATTGCCGCACTTCGGAATCGTAGGGAAGACGTTGCGCTAACCCTTCAACAAGTGCGATCGCACGAGGAAAGCGTTGCGATTTCAGTAAATACTGCAACTGTATATACGAATTTTCCTTCATCTGCCGCTCAAAGTCTGACAGTTGGCAGTTTTCTTGAAACTTTGGTTCTTTGGGAGTCACTTGGGTTGCCGCCGGCTGCCGGCGCACCGTTACCATCGGCTCTTTTTTAGCTGCCGGTGTTGTTTGCGGCTGCCGCACCACTTCGGGTTCTGGCTTGGCAACTTCTAACAGCACCTTATACGCCTCATGCAGCCGAATAAATTTCTCATGGGCGAATCGGTCGCTGGTGTTTACATCCGGGTGATAAAGCCGCGCCAGACGCCGGAAAGACGCCTTCACATCCGCTTGACTCGCTTTTGAAGTCAACCCCAACAGTCGGTAGCAGTCTGCAATGTTCATTCACTTCCACGAAAAAGGCAGAATCTCTCTTTATAAAGATTCTGCCACGCTTATTTATATCTGAGAACAAATCTAACAAGGGCAACCCTTACAGGACTTGTGCTTTTGAGAAGCAGGGGGAGAGGGGGAAAAATAAAACCGCTCTGACCCCCGCCAGGTTGCGTCAGTCTTACCCCAAATCATGCCGGTGTTTTAGGCGGGACGCTCTTCAATGACTCGGTCGATCAAACCGTATTCTTTCGCCTCTTGAGCAGACATGAAATAATCGCGGTCGGTATCCTTCTCAATTTTAGAGAGGGGTTGGCCGGTTCGCTGTACCATCATGTCATTGAGTTGCTGGCGAGTCCGGATGATCTCTCTGGCTTCAATTTCGATGTCTGAAGCTTGTCCTTGCGCACCGCCAAGGGGTTGGTGGATCATGATCCGGGCGTGGGGAAGTGCGAGTCGCTTCCCTTTGGTGCCGGCAGTGAGGAGGAACGCACCCATTGAGGCTGCCATTCCCACACAAATTGTCACCACATCTGATTTAATGTGCTGCATTGTGTCATAAATCGCCAAGCCGGCTGTTACCGAACCGCCCGGAGAATTGATGTACAAAAGAATATCTTTGCCTTGATCCTCGGAATCTAAATAAAGCATCCGAGCGATGATAGAATTTGCGACTCCATCATTCACTTCTCGACTTAGGAAAATAATTCTTTCCAGAGAAAGGCGAGTGTAGATATCAATCCACTGGGTGTAAGGTTGGCCAGGGAGGCGGTAGGGAACTTGAGGAATACCAATGGGCATAGGAGTCTCTTGCTTTTAGCGGGTATACAACTCAGGCTATAGCGGGGACAGGTGTAGGCAGGTCTTTAGAACTTTCTAAAACCCGGTCGATCAAGCCATATTCTTTGGCTTGGTAGGGGGTCATGTAGAACATTCTGTCCATATCTTTGGCAATTTTTTCAGCCGGCTGTTCCGTATTTTTCGCGAAAATCTCCACGATTGTCGCTTTATTTGCCAAGACTTCTTTTGCCCGGATTTGAATGTCTGTGGCTTGACCCCGTGTGCGGCTGCGAGCTTGGTGCAGAATGATCGTAGCGTGGGGCAAACTCGCTCTACATCCTTTCGTGCCGGCTGATAAAATCATTGCTGCCGTGCCCATTGCCTGACCCAAACAAATGGTATGAACGGGAGGCTTTATGTAACTAATGGTGTCACAGATTGCAAAGGCTTCTGTTTCAAAACCAATGGAATCTCCACCATACCAAGAAGTGCCGGTAGAGTTGATGTAGATATAAATAGGCTTCTCTGGGTCATCGTATTGCAAATAGAGCAATTGGGCAATAATTAGCTCTGTTACGTCTACCCCTAGCTGATCTTTATACTCATCTGGTGAAACTAGCGGCAGTCCCAGATAAACAATGCGTTCCTTCAATAAAAGGGACGGTAAATCTGGCGGGGGTGTCCTATAGTAGGCATCTCCGTATTGGCTCGATTGAACAGCCTTGATGGGTGAGTTCATTGCTGATGGTTGCCTGAAATGATGACACTATCTCTAACATAGTAGCGTGATGGTGTGAACGCAGGAGGAACGGTCGAGGAGTAATTTCACTACCGGCAGATGCCATCGTCATTTTCTCGCCCCCTAGCCTATGCTGAGTAATAACAAGATGGCTCGAAAGCGCTGGCGCTCTGCGTAACGCTAGTATTTGGCTATGATGTCATTCCTATCGGTGTTGAGTTTCGCAGGAACGATTTGATTATGAAAGTGAGTTTGCAACCGGCCTTAAATGATTCTAACGTTGATGCCACTCAGGCAAGCAGCCAGCGTCAGCTATCGATTTCGATCTCTGCGATCGCTGCTGAGATGGATCGCAATGTGCCGCTCAACTTGTGTCTGATTTTGGATCACAGTGGTTCGATGAGTGGGCGACCCTTGGAAACTGTGAAACAGGCAGCGCATCGCCTTGTGGATAGGCTAAATCCGGGTGATCGCCTCTCGGTGGTGGCGTTTGACCACAGAGCTAAAGTCATTGTCTCAAATCAGGCGATTGAAGATCGGGGGCGGATTAAAAAGCAGATTGATAAACTTCATCCTGAAGGCGGGACTGCCATTGATGAGGGGTTGAAACTAGGGATTGACGAACTAGCTAAAGGTAAAAAAGATAGAATTTCCCAAGCGTTTCTCCTCACAGATGGCGAGAATGAACATGGGGATAATAACCGTTGTTTGAAGCTGGCTCAACTGGCAACTGAACACAAACTCACGCTGAATACGCTGGGGTTTGGTGATCACTGGAATCAAGATGTTTTGGAAAAGATTGCTGATGCTGCCGGCGGCAATTTGGCTTATATTGAGCGTCCTGATCAAGCGGTGGATGTGTTTAGCCGGCTGTTCAGCCGCATTCAATCGGTGGGACTCACAAATGCTTACCTGCTGCTGTCATTAATGCCGAAGGTGCGCCTCGCGGAACTCAAGCCGATTGCTCAGGTGATCCCCGATGCGATTGAATTGCCGGTGCAGAGAGAGGCAGATCGGATTGTGGTGCGTTTGGGAGACTTAATGAAGGATGCACCGAGAGTAATTTTGGCGAACCTTTACCTTGCTCAACTGGCACAAGGCCGGCAAACGATTGCCAATCTGCAAATCCGTTATGATGACCCTGCTGCCGGTGTTGAAGGTGTGCTCTCGGAAGTGGTGCCGGTGGATGCTAACTTCCTGAGTGTTTACCAGCCGGCAATTAACCCAGAAGTGCAAAAGCACATTCTCGCTTTGGCAAAATACCGGCAAACTCAACTGGCAGAGGCGAAATTACAACAGGGAGATCGGGCCGGTGCCGCTACAATGTTGCAAACGGCTGCAAAAACGGCGCTGCAAATGGGAGATAAAGGTGCAGCGACGGTGTTGCAAAGCAGTGCAACGCAGTTGCAATCAGGGGAAGAACTCTCAGAAGCTGATCGCAAGAAAACTCGGATTGTGTCTAAAACTGTTTTGCAATAGAAATGCCGGTGAAAATTTCAGGCTGGTTTTTTTAAGGCAAGGAACGCAAAGGAAAATTTCTCTTTGCGTTCCTTTACTGTTATTTTTGTCTTCGTCTGGCTGCCGGCAAGACTCATGCATTTAGGAATATTTAGCAAAAATAATATCTGCAAGCTTTTAAGATTTGCTCAGGGCCGGCACAGACGAATCGAAATTATTTTAATGAACTTATCCTTACCATTTTTCCCAAATAAAAAATTACTGCCCCAATTTACCGTGTTTAACGCGATATAAAGCTGGGGCAGTTTAATTGTTGCAGCCGGCACAGATTTTCATTTGAAATTTATGAGCCATTGCCTCCAAATTAGCCAGTAACAGCTGATGCGTGGGGACGGGCAAAAATCATCCGACCTGCAGACGTTTGCAGTGCGGATGTCACGACGACACGCAGTTCACCACCAATGTGGATGCCGCCTTCTTCAACAACTACCATTGTGCCGTCTTCTAAATAACCAACTCCTTGGGCCGGTTCTTTCCCTTCTTTAACGATTTTTAGGTCAATATTATCGCCAGGAAGATAAGTCGGGCGCACAGCTTGGGTTAAGTCATTGATATTCAACACCGGCACTTTTTGGACGCTGGCAACTTTACTTAAGTTGTAGTCATTTGTCAGCAAGGTGCCGTTAATTTCTTGTGCCAAACGCACTAATTTAGCATCCACTGTGTTGATATCTTCGTAGTCTGCTGAATGGATCACAATCCGGTCTGGATAAGTTTCCATTAGCCGCTTGAGGATATCCAAACCGCGCCGGCCTCTCACGCGTTTTAAATCGTTAGAAGCATCAGCAACCAGTTGCAATTCCTGTAGCACAAACTGCGGTACAAGAATTTGCCCCTCAAGAAATCCAGTTTCTAGCAGCGGTTCAATGCGACCATCAATAATGCAGCTAGTATCTAAAACTTTAGTTGCCACCGGCTTGAGGGTGCCTTCTGCCATCAGTATGGCTTCCACACTGTTGGGATTGATCAAGCGTAAGAAAGCGCGACCATGAGTGTCTGCCAAAGTAACGCCGGTGAAGGCAAACAAGATGCTGCCAACCACAGCCACTAAGGGTTTAATAAAGGCAAACTCACGGGGAATCGGCAGCAAGAAAAGCGGGGCCAGCATTAAGTTGGCGACTAATAAGCCAATGACTAAACCAACCGCACGCGTCAGTAGCATTTCTACCGGCATTTTGCGGATCTGCGATTCCATTCGCCGATAGGTGGTTTGCGCCGATAAGCCGACGGCAACGCCAATTAGCGCCCCAAAGCCGGTTGTTACCAAGCGCAACCCCTCTATGCTGGTTACCTGTTGCATCGCAGTGCTAGGAAGCAGTTCTACCCCGTAGAAACCGATTCCTGCTGCTGCTAGGATGAATGAAAGAATAATGATTGCATCAAGCATCGTTTTGAACCGATAAATTTCGGAGTTAATTCCCTGGGGGGAATTTAGGAGCGAGTAGCCGTTAAACTCATCGCAAAGATAGGATTGGCTTTATTATATCTTTAGAGGTTTTGCATTCGGTTTCCCATTTCCCCTCAGCAGTAGTAAAGATTACCGTAACATTTAGCAAATTCTAATTTTTTACCTCCCTTGAATAGTGCAATAGCTTATACTCCAACGCCTCCGGACTCTTTAATATCAGGTGTTCCGACTGCTGCCTACCTGCACATTCCCTTCTGCCGGCGTCGCTGCTATTACTGCGATTTTCCCGTTTCTGTAGTGGGGGATCGCAAAAATGGTGAGAATTCTGGCACAATTCAGCAATATGTTGAGATGCTGTTGCAGGAATTATACACAACTTCAGCAACTTGTCAATTACCTCTCTGCCCAAAATCTCTGCCACTAGAGACAATTTTTTTTGGCGGCGGCACTCCCTCTCTGCTTTCAGCCGGCCAGATCACGAGTATTTTGGAAGCACTTGACGGGCAGTTTGGCATAGCCGCCGGCGCTGAAATTTCGATGGAGATGGACCCAGGAACCTTTACCCTAGAACAACTCGAAGGCTATCGAACGGCTGGGGTAAATCGGGTAAGTTTAGGCGTGCAAGCGTTTCAGGATGAGCTGTTAGGTGTGTGTGGCCGTTCTCATACAGTTTCAGACATTTTAGAAGCGGTGGAAATGCTTCGCCAGGTAGATTTTCACAATTTCAGTATCGACTTAATTTCTGGGTTGCCGCACCAAAACCTTGATCTGTGGAAAGCTTCACTAGAAGCGGCAGTGGCGATTTCACCGGCACATATTTCAAGTTACGATTTGATCGTTGAGCAAAATACGGCCTTTAATCGCTACTATCAAGCCGGTGTTCAGCCTTTACCTGGAGATGAAATGGCTGCCGAAATGTATCGGCTAGCGCAGAAAATCTTAACCAGTGCCGGTTACGAACATTACGAAATTTCTAATTACGCGAAGCCCGGTTATCAATGCCGGCATAACCGAGTGTACTGGCAAAACCGGTCTTACTTTGGCTTTGGCATGGGCGCAACCAGTTATGTTCAAGGCCGGCGAATTACGCGACCTCGCAAGACGTGGGAATATTATGAATGGCTGCACTCGGAAGGCGCGAAGCAAAATGGGGCAAGCGAAATAGAGGATGCCGGCGCTGAGTCGTTCCAGGATATTCTGCTGGAAACTTTGATGTTGGGGTTACGGCTAGCAGAAGGGTTGAGCTTGTCAGGACTCGCAGAAAAATTTGGCACCGGCACCCTAGAAAAGATTGTGACGTGTTTGCAACCCTATCACCGGCAAGGATGGGTAGAAATCATAGATGCAGAAGGAATGCCGGTGAGCGTTCCCCTCGGACAAAACCCGCCAACACTGGGCCAACTACGCCTGAGTGACCCGGAAGGATTCTTATTTTCTAATACCATTCTGGCCAGCCTGTTTCGTCAATTCAGTTCTTAATATAAAGCAACTAAATTTACAATCCTTTTTAGAGAGAATTTGATTATCCTCAAGAAAGAACTTTCTTGAGTGATTTATGTACGCCCCAGAGCATGAGTTATTTCGGCATTTTCTGGAAAATCTCCCCTATGCCGTGGCAATGGTAGACCGCCAAATGCGCTATCTGGTAGTCTCCCGACAGTGGGTACAAATTCACAAACTCGACAACACAGACCTCATTAGCCGGCAATTTTACGGAGACTTTGGAATGCCGGCTCATTCGCCCCCTGAGTTGCAGGAAACTCAAGAACACAGTGTCGCCATTCTCTGCGCACCGGCTGCGGTTTCGAGTGAAGAATTAGTAGCCGGCGCCACAGAAAACTTAAAAAGGGTTAGTCATCCCTGGTACGAAGACAGTGGAGACATTGGAGGAATGATTTTTTCTTTAATTCCCAGTTGCTTGTCCCAGGCAAAAGAGAATGAATCATTAAGCGAAAAGGAAGCCTTATTTACCGCAACCTTTGAGCAAGCAGCGGTGGGCATTTCTCATAGCAATCCCCAAGGCCGGTTTATTCGGCTTAACCAGAAATTTTGTGAGATTGTAGGTTACACAGCAGAAGAATTGCAGAGTCTTTGCTGGAGTGATATTACTCATCCCGACGATGTAGAAATTGACCGTGAGCGCGAGCGATCACTGATTGCCGGTGAAATTACCACTTACTCAATTGAAAAACGCTATATTCACAAACAAGGTTTCTCCCTCTGGGTTAACCTAACCGTTTCTTTAATGCGGGATTTTAAGGGAGAGTTAAAGTATGTCATTAAAGTTATTGAGGACATTCAAGATCGGAAGGCAGCCGACGCCAAACTCCACAAAAGCGAAGCCGACTTAAAAGCTGCTCAGCAAATTGCTCATGTCGGCAACTGGGAATTTGATGTCATTACCCAAACGATCAGTTGGTCTGATGAAATTTTCCGAATTTACGGACGCGATCTCAGTCTAGGAGTGCCCACTTATTCTGAACTGCGACAAGTCATTCATCCCAGCGATTTGGAATACTGGGAAACCCTTGTAACCGGCGCAATTAGTGAGGGAAAAGCGTGTGACTTTGAACATCGAATTCTTCATCCGGATGGGAATATCCGCTACCTCTACGCTCAACATCAGCCTACCATCGTTGCAGGACAAGTGGTGCGGTTGTTTGGCACGGTTATGGACATCACCGAGCGCAAAACAGCCCAAATCGCCCTGCAACAAGCCAATGAGGAATTAGAGCAGCGAGTTGAAGAACGAACTGCGGAATTAAGACAAACGATTGAACAATTGCAGTGCGAAATTGCCTATCGGCAACAGGCTCAATCACAACTGCGTCAAAGTCAGCGACGCTATGAAACCCTGACACAATTATTGCCGGTGGGGATTTTTCACACCGACAATCAAGGAAACTATTTGTACACTAACGAACGCTGGTGTGAAATTAGCAGCCTCTCAGCGGAACAGGCGATGGGAGATGGATGGACTAAAGCGATTCATCCCGACGACCAAGCGCGTGTTTTTCGTGAATGGCAACAAGCAACGCAACAAAATGTGCCATTTCAATCAGATTATCGCTTTGCCGGCCCTGATGGCCAAGTCGCTTGGGTTTTGGCTCAGGTCGTTGCGGAGACGGGGGAAGCCGGCGAGATTTTGGGCTATGTTGGAGCCGTTACGAATATTACCGACCGGGTGCTAGCAGAGCAAGCACTGCGCGACAGTGAAAGGCGGTTTCGGGGGATTTTCGACCAGTCTTTCCAGTTTGTGGGGTTGCTGAAACCGGATGGCACCCTGACCCAAGCGAACCAGACAGCGCTCGATTTTGCTGGAATAGAGGCGGCAAATGTGATCGGTCAATTGTTTTGGGAAACGCCGTGGTGGAAGCTTTCCACCCAAACTCAAGAACGCTTAAAACTTGCTATTGCTCAGGCTGCAACTGGCGAAGTTATCCGTTACGAAGTGAATGCCGTCGGCGCTGGAAATCAAGTTGCCACCGTTGACTTCTCCCTCAAGCCGGTCTATGACGAGGCAGGAGAAGTTGTTTTCCTGATTGCAGAAGGACGCGACATCAGCAAACAGCAAGCATTAGAGGCTGAACTGGCACAACAGCAAGGACTTTTAAATAGCTTGATTAGCAACGCACCTGTTGGCATTGCGATAGTAAATAGCGACTTGCGCTATTTGCAAATTAACGAAACCCTAGCAGAAATTAATGGCGTGCCGGTGGCAGAACATCTCGGCAAAACGGTAAGGGACGTCTTACCCGATCTCGCACCCATAGTAGAACCAATGTACCGGCAGATCCTGGCAACAGGCGAAGCCCTACTCAATCTTGAAATCTGCGGTGAAACACCCAAAGACCCTGGGGTAATGCGGACGTGGCTGGTTTCTTATATTCCCCTGCTCTCAGAGAATAATATTCCCATTGCAATTGGGCTGATAGTGCTCGAAATTACTGAGCGCATACAAGCAGAAGCCGCACTTGCCGAGAGCGAAGAACGTTTTCGCAAAATTTTTGATTGCGCTCCCATTGCGATCACTTTATCTAACGCAAACACGAATCAGCTTGTTAAAGTCAATCAGGCTTTGTCTGAGATGTTAGGTTATAGCGAGTCCGAACTTTTGGAAATGTCAATCGCTCAAATTAGCCATCCAGAAGACGTGGTGCGAGAGTTAGAGCTGGGCGAGGAGATAGCAGCCGGCGCTTTGGCAACTTCTCAATTTGAAAAGCGTTTCATTACCAAAAATCAGGAAATTGTCTTAGGCAGTTTAAAAGAAACGCTGCTCCGAGATCAGCACGGCAACCCCAGCTATTGGCTGGGTATGGTTGAGAATATCACAGAGCGGAAACGAGCAGAAATTGAATTGCAACAGCAAGCGCAACTGCTCGATCAACTATATGACTCAGTAGTGACAGCCGACCTCGCCGGCACCATCACAAGATGGAACAAGAGCGCTGAGCGAATCTATGGCTATACAGCCGCAGAAGTCATCGGTCAACCTATTAGCTTTCTTTTCCCTGCCGATCAGCATGAGCGCCTGCACAACCTAAGCATTATCTTATTTGAGCAGCAAGGCAGTCATGAAAAGGAATTCAAGGCAATCCGCAAGTCTGGGGAAGTCTTCGATCTGCTTCTATGCGTGTCACTGGAAACAGACAGTGAGGGAATTGCGATTGGTAGCATAGGCTACGGCATCGACATTACAGAGCGCAAACGCGCAGAAGCGGAACGTCGAGCGACTGCCCAAAAACTTGAATTGATGATTGAGCAAACTCCGCTTGCTGTCCTTGAGTGTACGACAAATCTGACAGTGATGGCGTGGAATCCAGGAGCTGAGAGAATTTTTGGTTACAGTGCCGATGAAGCGATCGGGCACAGCTTATTCGGACTGATCCTCTCAGAAACGACTCGGGAAAACATTGAGCAAATTCAAGCCGGTTTGCTAACACTCAAAGGTGGATATTACGCGATTAGCGAACATATAACCAAAGATGGGCGGGCGCTGAGTTGTGAGTGGCACAACACCCCCCTCGTTGATGAGCAAGGTCAAGTTGTAGGAATTATTTCCTTGGGTTTAGATATTACTGAGCGCTTACAGACAGAAAAGGCGCTGCGTCTTAGTGAGGCACAATTCCGCACCCTCGCTCAACGGGAGGAACTGATTAACCGGCTCACCAGTCAAATTCGCCAATCTCTGAATCTTTCAGAGATTTTACAAACAACGGTTAATGCAATTCGGGAATTGCTAGAAGTTGAGCGATGCCACTTCAGTTGGTATCATCCAGAGGGAATTAAAAATGAAGCGTTAATGATTAATTCTCCTTGTTGGGAGACGGTTCAGGAATCCAAACTTCCAGAAACACCCAGCCGTTTGGGTGTGTATCTCGCCAGCGATGTCGGCCCATTGGGACAAAAAGTTGTAGACTCGGCGGAGGAAATTTGCATTGATGATGTTGACTCGCTTGACGAGCCGGTTTTTCAGCAGTTTTTACGCACTCATGAAATCGCTTCATTCCTGAGTTTTCCAGTTCACACTCGCACAGGCGAAGTCGGTGTAATTGCTTGCATTCGTTCGCCGCATCCTCGTCCGTGGTGCGATAGTGAACGAGAATTATTAAGAGCAATTACCGGCCAATTAGCCATTGCAATTGACCAAGCTGGGCTTTACGAGCAAACAAGCGTTGCGGCAGCAGTCTCCCACGCTAAAAGTCTGGAGTTAGAACACGCTTTGCGAGAGCTGCAACAAACTCAATCGCAGCTAATTCAGAGTGAAAAAATGTCTTCTTTGGGTCAGTTGGTTGCCGGGGTGGCTCACGAAATTAACAACCCGGTAAGTTTTATCTATGGCAACATTATGCCGGCTCAAGATTACGCGCTTGACTTGTTGAAACTTCTTCAACTTTATCAGGAGTTTTATCCTCAGCCGCCGGCTCAGATTGAAGATGAAATCACAAAAATTGACTTAGAATTTTTGGCAGAAGATTTGCCGAAATTGCTGGGTTCGATGAAAGTGGGAGCTGAGCGAATTCAAGAAATTGTGCGTTCTTTAAGAAACTTCTCTCGTCTTGATGAAGCGCAGATGAAAGAAGTTAATATCCATGAAGGACTTGACAGCACCTTGATGATTTTGAACAGCCGGCTCAGAGCGAAATCCACTGCGCCGGCTATTGAGGTGATTAAAGAATATGGCGATTTGCCTTTAGTCGAGTGTTATGCCGGCCAACTCAATCAGGTGTTTATGAACTTACTCACGAATGCAATAGATGCCTTGGAAGATCGGGACAGCCGAGGCGCTTCTTTACAACAACGCCGGCAAATTCGGATTCGTACTTCTCTTGAGAATAAAAACAAACTAATCATTTCCATTGCCGACAACGGTTGTGGAATTAGTGATTCCGCCCAACAAAAACTTTTTGATCCCTTCTTCACAACAAAACCCATTGGCAAAGGCACGGGTTTGGGCTTAGCCATAAGTTATCAAATTGTGGTTGAAAAGCATAAAGGCTCGTTACAATGTATTTCAAAAATTGGTCAAGGCACAGAGTTTATAATTGAAATTCCAATTGAGCAGCACCGCCTTGAGAGAAAGTTATGATTCCGATTTCTGATAATCTTCCGAACCGCCGATTTCCACTTGTTACTTACTTGCTGATTGGTTTCACGGTTGCTTTATTTTTTTGGGAACTGAAACTAGAAGCCGCAGGAACTTTGAGTGAGTTGCTGCTAAGTTTGGGACTGGTGCCGGCACAGTTGCACACCGTAGCAAAAGTGGCGATAGCAGAGGGGAACCCTGCTGCTTGGTTCATTTTGCTATTCATGTCTTCCCGTTCCTTAATCTGTGGAATTTTTCTTCACGGCAGCTTTAGCCAAATATTAGGGAATTTACTGTTCTTGTGGGTATTTGGTAAAAGAGTAGAAGAAATTTTAGGACATGGGCGGTTTCTGGGATTTTATCTAATTTGCGGGGTTTTAACCGGCATTGTCCAAATTTTGGTTGAGCCGGCGCTCTCCGTGCCTTTAGTTGGGGCAAATGCAGCAATTGCCGGAGTTTTAGGCGCTTACCTTCTGAAGTTTCCCAAGGCAAAAATTGACAGTATTTTGCCGCTAGCGGTTGTATTTATTCCAATGGAAATTCCTGCTCTTGTATACCCAATTTTGTGGTTACTTCAACAGCTATTTTATAGCATTGGCTCATTGGTCGTTTCTGGGGGTGTGAACGCGCATGGAATCGGTTACTGGGCGCATGGAATCGGTTTGATCATCGGTGCCGGCTTGTTACAAATCATGAAAAAACCTCTAGCACAAATTATCAGTGATTAAGTCATTGAATCGCTAATAAATCTGAATATAATTATTCCGCTAATAAGCTAAAGTTACCGATAGGGGTTATATTGAAAAAAGATTTTTGAACAAATCTAATCTTAGCTCCTGTTAAACTTAGTGTTTGAGCTTGACTGCTACCTCATTCATCTGTCGCAAACCCACTTTCGTTTGATTAATTCCCTCAACTGTTTGTTGAGTCGAAAAATTGAGGTTATTCATTGCCTCTACCACTTGTTGAGTGGCAATCGCTTGTTGTTGAGCGCTTAAAGAGATTTGTTGAGCGTTCATTGCAATATTGTTAATGGCAGAAACAATATTTTCAACACTTTTAGTTCCATGTTCAGTCAGTACCACAGCCGAATTGGTAGCGTGGCGAATTTGCGAGACTAAAGCATTAATTTTTTCAGCAGATCGTTTGCTTTGATCAGCGAGCTTACGAATCTCAGTTGCCACTACGCCAAAGCCTTTGCCATGATCGCCGGCACGCACGGCTTCCACAGCGGCATTGAGCGCAAGCATATTTGTTTGATTGGATAATTCACTCACTAAATTAGCAATACTTTCAATTTGGCTAATCTGTTCGCTCAGATGCAGAATTTGACCGGCAATTTGCTCGACTTGCGCCCTAGTTGACTGCGCTCGTTCCGCTGAATTTTGAGAAGAAGCTGACAGCTCATCCATCGTAGAAGTTGTTTGATGAACGGCTGTTGCTTGGTGATTAATCGTGCGTTCCTGCTCTTCTACTGCTGCGACAATTTGTGTCGAAGAAGAGGCAATTGTATTGATCGCTTGTTGGATAGTTCCCTCCAAATTAGAGGAAATTAGCAGTGCCACCGTTAAAGCCAAAACCACCAAAAACACCGCACCCACAATAACCACTGTTAGCAAAAACTGTAAATGATTATAGGCGGCCTGAGTTTGTTTTTCTAGAATCTCTTTTTCTTGTTCATTAAACACTTGGTTCAGTTCAGTAAATTCTCTAACAAGTTCTCTGCCGGTTCCCGTCGAAAAAACAGCCAGTGCCTCAGTTCGCTTGCCCTGCTGAAGCAAGCGGACGAGCCGAAGACTTAATTGATCGTATTGGTTAGATAGAGCGATCATTCTTTCATAACGCTTTTTTTGCTCTGCATCGTTAATAAACGTTTTGGCAACCTCGGCTGAGTCTCGAAACCTTTTCAATTCAGTTTGATATTCCTGGAGAAAGATTTCATCCGGCTTAATGATATAGCCCCGCGTTGCTTGCACCAGCCCCATGCCACTCACCGCCATTCGATCAATAAAGATGATTGCATTCTGCACCCGCTTGACTTGTTGAAACGCAAAAATTAGCTCATTCGTGGTGGAATACACTATCGCAGCTAGCCCAATAAACATTGCGACGGGGGCAGCATAGCCCAATAATAAACGGTTTTTTAGCTTTAATTTAACAAACATGGTTTGATTCCTCTAAACTTTTGTCGCCTTAAATGTTGCTATTTTCTAAACAACTGTTTTAAGTTCAAGAGCAGCTTGATTTAATTTTTGAGTGCCAATTCTTGTTTGAGAGATGCCTTCGGCAGTTTCTTTGGCAGCAATGTTGAGAGCGTCCATCGCTTCAACAACCTGCTGAATTGCGGTGAGTTGTTGTTTAGCCATCAGTGAGATTTGTTGGGTAGTAAAGGCGCTGTGGTTAGCAGCATCTGCCAAATCTCTAAAAGCATCTGCCATCTTGTGTACTGTTTTAACACTTTCCTCGACTGTCTTGGTGCTGTTGTCTGTTACCTGAATCGTGGAATTAATGGTAATTTGGATATTTTGAATAAGGGCGTTAATTTTTTGGGCGGATTCCTTACTCTGAGTTGCAAGTTTGCGAATTTCACCGGCAACAATGGTAAAGCCTTTTCCCTGTTCGCCGGCTCGTACTGCTTCAACTGCTGCATTCAGCGCTAACATATTCGTTTGGCCGGCTAGCTCACTGACCAAACTTGAAATATTTCCGATCTGGTTCATTTGCTCATTCAATAGTAGAATCTGAACCGTTAGTGCTGCGACTTTTTCTTGCAGAGTTGACATCCCCTCCAAGGTTTGCACTACCGCTTTAGAACCTTCCTGCGCTCGAACTAATGCCTGCTGTGCGCCGGTAGCAACGATGGTAGATCGCTCAGCAGATTCCTGGGAGGAAGCGCTTAGTTGAGCCATTGTGCTTGTGGTTTGATTGAGCGAAGCTGCCTGATGCGCTGCAATGCGTTCGTGTTCTTCCGCTGCTGAAGCAATTTGGGTTGAAGCTGAAACAACCGTGTTAATGGTTTCTTTAAGGGTCGAAATCACAGATTGGCTCAGGAAAAAGCCTATGGGAGAGGCGATAATTAAAGCTAAAATTAATAGGATAATAAAAAGCTGCCAAATGTTTTGATAAATCTGAGCGGCTTTGTCTCGTTCCTGTTTGGCGACGCGTAACTGTAAATCGCTTAATTGCTGGATCTTGGTGATCAGCGGATCAATAGTGTTATACAGAGGGCCGTCAAATTGATCTAAATATGAGTTATCTTCCGTCTGTAATACCTGTTTTAGTCGCTCAATTTCTCTATCGGCTTGATAAAATAAGATTTCGATTTCGCCGGCTAGTTGCATCTCTTCTGGCATCAACTGGGTCGCTTTGTAAGCAACCCAGTTCTGCTTGATTTGTATCGTGGCTTCATGAACTGAGTTTAGTGCCCGATCCATTGTCCACAGACCTGAGTGAGCTTTATTGACGGCATCAATAATTGAAACTCCATAATTATCTGAAATTTTTTTCAGCTGTTGCAGAGGAACGATGCGATCATCGTAGATCGTTTCCATTTGTCGATCAATCCGCCAGAACGAGTAAAGGGAAACACAGCCGATTCCCACTAACAAAATTGCTGGCAATGTCAAGCCCCAATACAATTTTTTACTTAATTTCATTTTTTTAGTTCCTTAAATGTAGGAAGAAAAATAACTATCACCTTAACTGTATTATTTCTTTATATCATCAAGTTTTAGTTTTGACTGAAATTAATAAATTTATAAAATATTTTTTAATTTAAATACAAAGATACATATACTAAAGGAAATATTTATGAGAGCAATTATAGATTTTTAGTAGAAAAATCGAACGTTGGGAGACGGAAAGACCCAGTCCAAGAGCCAAAATAGAGAGCAGCAAAAATTGAGGTTGTCAAAGTTAGGCAAAATTTGCTAGATGCCAATTAACGGGTCAGAAATTTCTTAATTTTTTTCAAAATAGCAGAAACTTTGGCGAGCCGGCTTGAACATTTTTTTGCAGATTAATTGCAACGGAGAACACCGGCAGCATCAGGCGGGATGTGTTTGATATTTCGCTAAGCGTGGGATGCGGCTTCCTGCTATCTCCCTCAATTAAAGCGGAGAAAAGAATCCATAAAAGTTAGACAGTCGGAGCATCAAGCCCAGCACTGCGATCGAATCTATTATAAATGTCCGATTTGATTCAGCCCTCGGTATCCACACCGGCACTGAGCAACTCCAGTTTTGTGAATAATCTTAATGGCAAGAAATTGAGGCATCGAAACCGGCAAGCCCAGCCGGAGTAAATTTTTGCCCCAACCTCCCAATTTTTTCACGGGCGGATTAGCATATAGGGGTGAGCAATCTGTACTATCCCCTAAACTCTTTAAAACAAGGCCACTGGTTCAAGCTCATTTGCGGCGCGAGCTTCCAGCATCTCCCTGCTGTTCGGAATTTGACTTTGGCCTATAGCCTAGCCGGCGCTGACTGCATCGATGTGGCAGCAGACCCAGCTGTCATTGCGGCAGCTCAAGAAGCCCTACAGAGTGCCGAAGCGTTGGCACCGGCAGCCCGAAGGCGAGGGTTTAAAGACAGCAAGCGTCCCTGGCTAATGGTGAGCTTGAACGATGGGGAAGACCCTCACTTTCGCAAAGCAGAATTTAACCCAGCGGCTTGTCCCGCTGACTGCCCTCGTCCCTGCGAAAGCATTTGCCCAGCACAAGCAATTGTCTTCCAAGACGCAGATGCACGAGGAAAAAGCGGGAGTGGCAAACATCAGAAAACCTCTCACATTCAAAATCTTAACGTTGAGCCAGGTTTTTCTGGGGTCATCGACCAGCAGTGCTACGGTTGTGGCCGGTGCTTGCCGGTTTGCCCGATTCAGCAGATTGTGACTCGTTCCTATGTCGCCACGCCGGCAGCAGTCGCGCCAATGGTGCTGGCAACCGATGTGGACGCCGTAGAAATTCACACACAAGTGGGGCGTGTGGCGGATTTTCGCAGGCTTTGGAATGCGATCGCCCCGTGGGTTGGCAAGTTGAAGCTAGTCGCCATCAGTTGTGGCGATGGTGAAGGACTAATTGACTACCTGCACACGCTCTATGAGCTAATTTCGCCGCTGCCATGCCCGTTAATCTGGCAAACCGATGGGCGTCCCATGAGTGGCGACATTGGCGACGGCACGACTCGCGCCGCTGTCAAACTCGGCGAGAAAGTCTTAGCAGCTGGCTTACCGGGCTATGTGCAGCTAGCCGGTGGCACCAATAGCCATACGGTTGCCAAGCTTAAAGCCGCCGGTTTACTCAAACGTGAGGGAACAGCCACCGGGGAAGAACCTTGCCGCTTGCCTTCACATATCGCCGGCATCGCTTACGGCAGTTATGCCCGCGTTTTGCTCTCACCTGTCTTAGAGCAATTAGAACCCATCACTCAAGCCTTTGCCGTGGCTGCATCTAGCCAAGGAACCCAACTCGCCCGTCTAGAAGACACACCCGAATTGCTTTGGGCGGCTGTAAGTCTGGCAGATTCTTTGGTTAATCAACTCAAAACCCATAAAATTGCACCAACCCTCGCTCAACAAATTCCCATGATTTAGCAAATATCGAGTCCTAACTTCTCAGCTTCTACTCTTTTCATTTAATGCCATAACTTTCAACACAAATCATCTATGGTGCATTCCAACGGTGTGAATCTCTCTGACACGCAAGCCAATCAAGAATCGCCGGTTGTGGTTGACGAAGTCGCTATAGGCAGCATGCAAATTACAGACGATCTGAATAAATTACTAAACATTTTGCCCGAAGAAATTCGCTTGCCGCTGGAGCAACACCCCCAGCTAAGCAAATTAATCGAGGTGGTGATGGATGTGGGCCGGCTCCCAGAGGCTCGCTTTCCCGGTACGGCAGAGTACCTGTCTCAGACGCCGGTTTCCAAAGCCGACCTGATTCATTGCATTGAGCGAGTGGGCCACTTTAGCGGTGATAACCGCGCCGGCATCGAGCAAACTTTGCACCGGATTAGTGCGATGCGGAATCGTGCCGGTGAAGTGATTGGCTTGACTTGTCGCGTCGGGCGAGCCGTCTTTGGGACGATTGGCATGATCCGCGATTTGGTGGAAACCGGCCAATCAATTTTAATGCTCGGTCGCCCCGGCGTGGGCAAAACCACGGCGCTGCGGGAAATTGCGCGGGTGCTGGCGGATGAATTAAACAAGCGGGTGGTGATTATTGACACCTCCAATGAAATTGCCGGTGATGGCGATATTCCCCACCCGGCAATCGGTCGCGCTCGCCGGATGCAGGTTTCGCGTCCAGAACTGCAGCATCACGTGATGATTGAGGCGGTGGAAAACCATATGCCAGAAGTCATCGTGATTGATGAAATTGGCACGGAATTGGAAGCACAAGCGGCTCGCACGATTGCTGAGCGCGGGGTGCAGTTGGTTGGCACAGCGCACGGCAATCAAATTGAAAATTTGATTAAAAACCCGACGCTAGCGGATCTGATCGGCGGTATCCAGGCGGTGACGCTGGGAGATGAAGAGGCGAGACGCCGGGGTTCTCAAAAAACGGTGCTGGAACGTAAGGCACCGCCAACGTTTGAGATTGCGGTGGAAATGCTGGAACGTGAGCGTTGGGTGGTGCACGAGCAAGTTGCGGAAACGGTGGATAATTTACTGCGAGGCCGGCAACCCAATCCGCAAACCAGAACGGTGAGTGAAACCGGCAAGGTGACGATTACGCGAGAGTTGCCCAGTGTGGCGGCTCCTCCGCCATCGCGATCGGTAACGCCGGTACGGGGGAACACCGGCTGGCGAGCTTCGGGGCAAATGACGCCGGTGCCGGTGCTGCGAGAGGTTGGGGATCTGTCGGAGGAGAAGTATTTTGAACAACTGCTGGATGCTTCTCTGCATCAGCCCAGTAGTTTTGGCAGAATGCAACTCGACGATGCCGACGAGTTTGGAGGGACTGCCGGCCCAAATGGGGAAGATTTGCCGCTGCACGTTTATCCTTATGCGGTGAGCCGGCATCAACTAGAGCAAGTGATTCGGGTGCTGAAGTTGCCGGTGGTGCTAACGAAAGATATAGACGGTGCGGATGCAATTTTGGCGCTGCGTTCCCATATCAAAAACCAGTCTAAGTTACGGCACATTTCCAAAGCTCGACATCTGCCGATTTACACGATTAAATCGAGTAGTATTCCCCAAATTACTCGCGCACTCAGGCGGTTGCTGGATATGGACGATCCCAGCAATCCTGATATGGCAGAACTGAGCCTCTTTGCCCATAACGGCAGTGAAGATGAGATTGAAGCGCTGGAAGAAGCACGACTTGCTGTGGAGCAAATTGTGATTCCCAAAGGGCAGCCGGTGGAATTACTCCCTCGCTCTGCTAAAGTCCGCAAGATGCAACACGAGTTGGTTGAGCATTACCGGCTCAAGTCTTCGAGTTTTGGCGAAGAGCCAAACCGGCGCTTGCGGATCTACCCAGCGTAAGTGAGCACTCACTTCAAATCTCACAACTAATTCCTAGAAGTCAGAATAGATCATTCACTTTTTATTCTGGCTTCTTCTCTTTTTTGCCTCGATTCTGAATTGCCTCTCCCGTTCTAAAATCTTTACCCTAAAATTTAAAAGACTGGCAGGTTTGTAACCGAACGTCCTTAAAAAACAAGGTTGAGTATTCTAAAAAAGGAAAATTTCTATAGGTGAAATTTAGCTCAGTTTTAAACTTCATCTTTAATTTCAGCATCACTGTTACTGAAAAACCTGTCAACTGTTTGACGCAGTTGCTCTGCATTAAACGGCTTAGTTAGATATTCTGTTGCGCCGGCAAGACGCCCCTGTACCTTATCAAACAGTCCGTCTCTTGCCGTTAGCATGATAATGGGCAGTTCTTGAAACTGGGGCAAGTTTCGCACAGTGCGACACAGTTCCAAACCATCAATTCCTGGCATGGTTACATCCAGCAACAAGCCGGAAATTTGTTCATGATAAATGATTGACAGTGCATCCACTGCATTATCTGCCACTAGAATTCGGTAGTTTCCTTCCAGGGTTCGTTTGAGCAGTTCCAGCATCACCGGACTGTCATCCACTGCTAAAATTGTCGGGACAGAATTAGACTTGGAAGACATCATTTCCTCCAATGGCTATGAGGCCGTTGAAACCTGGTTGGTAAAGACATAGTCAAAATACTTTTTAATTTTGATAAGAGATATTGCTTTATTTGTCGATTCATTTCTGCAATTAATCGTACCGTTAATCTGATTTAACCGCTTTAAATTCAATAAAAAGTCAATGGCAACCTCCAGTGTTGTGCTGACTCGCATTAGCTTAATAGTTTTTAACGATTTTCACCGGCACCTCGCAGAAGATAAACTTAAAGAAAGAATCGCGGCACAAGAGGCGCTGAGCAATCGGCAAGCGATGAATGGGCCTAGAAACCTCAAGACTCTTCTTTTATTCTAACGGGTGAGGTGCCGATAAAATATTCCTGACGAGTTTTGGGATAGCCATCCAACCTCAAGCATACAGGTGGTTGGCTCAGCACAATAGATAGAAAGGATTTGGCCGGCTGTGGGGAAAATTTATCCCAGAACGAGACAGCAGTTGGATAAAAAAAACTTGTAATTTGTTTGAATAAGTTAAAGAAAAAACTAAACCCATCTGATAGTCAAATAGTTTTTTTGGGAATTCTGTAGAAAGTCTGGTCTAATCCGCCAGATCCAAGGGCTAAAAAACTGGCTGGCTGGAAGCAATTGGGTGAATTTACAGGTGTGCCAAAAGGTATCAAGGCGTAAGAGCCGGCAAAATCGCCATCATTGATAGAAATAATTGATGCTCGTAGCGAACTTAAATCAACCTATCCCTGAAACGCAAAGCTGCTAATAGATAGAAGATTTAAACATCGTTAAGTGCAAACCTCAACAAGATTCCGAAATGTTCCGATGGGGGAGGATCGCAGAGAGATGAAAGCACATTCGCCTGAGTTCGCGCCACTAAAAAGTGATGACCCGTGTCGGTTAACTGTTTTCAACACTGCTTCGGAAGCAGGCTTAGAGGAATTGACTCGCTTAGCCACCTATATTTGCCAAATGCCGGTGGCCTTTATCAGCCTCAGTAATGGGAACCGGCAGTGGATCAAATCTCAAGTCGGACTGACGAAAAGTGCAGCCTATCGATATCGTGCTTTATGCTATCATGTCAGCCGCCAATCTGAGCTATTAATTGTCAAGGATCTGCCAGCAAATGCTCAGTTAACCCCCCCACAGTCAACCGATCAACCGTTAGAAGACCTGACTGAGTCGGCTCAAGTGTTCACACAAGGTAGCCGGCAACTGCGGTTTTACGCCGGCTACCCTTTAACCACCCCTGCCGGTGTCCCTCTCGGTGCACTTTCGGTCATGGATTATGAGCCGCACGAACTCACACCAGAGCAACAGCAGGCATTGCGGACTTTAAGCAATCAAATTGTCGCCTACCTGACACTGCGCCGGCTCACCAAGTTAGAACCCAGCATTGCAGAAGCGGCGTTTAACTCATCAAGCCGGCAAGACAAAGGCAAGAAAGCCATCTTTGAGATCACGGAACTACTGCAAATGGAGGAAGCACTCAGCCAGCGGCAAATTGTAAATATCCTAGAAAACATCACCGATGGGTTCTTTACCCTAGATCGTAAAGGTTGCTTCACTTACTTAAACTCTCAAGCCGGAATGCTTTTGCAGCGCACCCGCGATGAATTAATGGGAGTTTGTGTTTGGGATGAGTTTCCAGAATTGCTCAATTCCTCTTTTCACACTAACTTCGAGCGGGTCTTTTCTGAGCGAATGACCCTTGATTTCGAGTTTTTTGATTCCCCATTAAAAACTTGGTTGGATGTGCGAGCTTATCCTTACGAAAGTGGGGTATGTGTTTATTTGCGGGATGTAACAGATCGCAAACAAACACAGGCAATAAACGACGAGCGATCACAATTGTGGGCTTTGGGGGCAGCAGTGGGCTTGGCACTGGCACAGGGTGGGCCTTTACCCGAAGCCCTCAACCGTTGCACCCAGGCAGTCGTGGAGCATTTAAATGCTTTAGGAGTTCGCATTTGGACATCGAATGCCTCTAACGGACAATTACAACTCGAAGCGACATCAGGGCAGCCAACGCACCCAGAAGACGCCCCAGGAGAAGCTTCTATCATCGATTTCATTACGAACAACCGGCAACCCCTCAGCGGTCAGTTGCGTTCGGTAAGCGGCCAACTCGAAGGAGTGAGCGGCCACCCGCTTCCTGAGAAAGCCATCAGGCAGGACTGTGATGTTAAGAAGAGTCCGGTGTGTTTTATGGGCTATCCCCTTGTTGTAGAGGGGCAGTTAGTGGGGATTATGGCTTTGTACCATCGGCAGCCTTTCACTGAGGATGCCCGCATTTTGCTAGAGTGGGCCGCCAACAGCATTGCCCTCGCCATTGACCGCGCTTGGGCACATGAAGAGTTGCTTAAACGCAGAGAAGGGCTGCTGTTTCGTCTGGCTAACCAGATTCGCAATTCTCTCGACCTCAACACAATTCTGGAAACAGCGGTGCATGAGATCCGCAATTTGTTGCAGATTGATCGCTGTCATTTTCTGTGGTATTTGCCGCATCCAGAAACGCCGAGTCTCATGGTGACTCATGAAGCCCGAAATATTGAACTGCCGAGTCTGCTCAGTGATTGCCCAGCACAGCATATCGAGTTTTTAGCCGGGAAAATCCAGACTATGCAGATCCTGCGAGTGGACAATGTGGATTTCGAGACCGGCTTGGACAGAGAGACGCAAGCTTTACTGAAGGGTTTGGGGATGACCTCTCAACTGCTGCTGCCTTTAGCAACACGATCCGGTCAGCAAGGGGCCGTGGTTTGCAGCCAGTGCAGTGGCCCCCGGCCTTGGAATGACAACGAGGTGGAATTGCTGCAAGCGGTGGTTAATCAACTGGCCATCGCAATTGACCAAGCTGAACTCTACGCTCAAACTCATGCTGCAGCGCTGGCAGCTCAAACCCAGGCGCAACAGTTGAGTGAGGCATTGCAGAATCTCAAGCAAACGCAAGCGCAGCTCGTTCAAAGTGAGAAGATGTCTAGCCTGGGTCAAATGGTTGCGGGTGTCGCCCATGAAATTAATAATCCCGTTAATTTTATCTATGGCAACCTGACTTATGCTAGCAGCTACATTAAAGAAATTCTGACTTTATTAAGCCTTTACCAACAGCATTACCCCCAGCCGGTGCCGGCCATTCAAAAGCGTCTTGAGGAGATAGATTTAGAATTTTTAATTGAAGACCTGCCGAAAATTTTATCTTCTATGGAGATGGGTTCTGATCGCATCCGGCAAATTGTTTTGTCTTTGCGGAATTTTTCTCGCCTGGATGAGGCAGAAAAGAAGTCTGTGGATATCCATGAAGGGTTGGATAATACATTGCTAATTTTACATAACCGCTTGAAATCGAAAGGGAAAAATTCTGGCATTGAAGTCGTTAAAGAGTATGGAAATATTCCTCAAATTGAATGCTATGCCGGCCAGATGAATCAGGTGTTTATGAATATTCTGACGAATGCCGTTGATGTTCTAGAAAGTGAAAGTAATTCCCGCACGATTACGATTCGGACTCAGCTTTTAGATAAAAATGGAGACGTGCTGCCGGCAGTCTCAGCCTCAGCCTCTCATCCAGCCCATTTATTGATTCGCATTGCTGACAGCGGCCCTGGTATGACCGAAGAAGTCAAGCGACGCTTGTTTGACCCGTTTTTTACAACCAAGCCGGTGGGCAAAGGCACTGGATTGGGGCTATCAATTAGCTACCAGATAGTGGTGGAAAAACATGGCGGGCTTCTCAAATGTTTTTCGGAGGTGGGTAAAGGCTCAGAGTTTTGGATTCAAATTCCTATCCTCTCAAAATAACAGGAGATATTCACCTCTTAAAAATTTAAAATCTATTTTCCACCTCTCAGATTTTTATTTAAATGCGACCGTTGAAATCCCCTATCAGTCGCCCGCACTGTGAGCGATCAAAATTTTATCTAATTTTTGGGTTTAGCCGCAGAATCTAGTAAATTCTGAATCCGCCTGCTATGGAGGTTTACCACTCGCTGAGTTGAAGCCAAACTGTAGAGGCGGGTGAGTGCAGATGATGTCTGTTCAGTTGCCGGCGCTACCGGCTAATTTTCCGCGCTTCTGCTTTCTTGTTCGATAACCTGCCGGCTCTGTTTGCTAGTAGTATCTTTGTAACCGGGCAAACAGCACTTTGTTTAAAATATCCGTAGATCCACTGAGATGTTGTGCCGCAATTTTCTGAGTTCAAAAAAGAAAACTTTAAAAATCCTTTAGAAAGATAAAATTTTTGTCAGGTTTAGTAAAAAAATTAAATTTCAGGCAAATTAGCTTATAAGCTGTTTATAGGGGCATAGTAAGGTAGAGATCAGAAATCTTACTGGCACCTATGGCTCCGAATCGCGCTTCTTTATAGCCTGTTGCTCCCGATTAACATAAAAAATGTTTTTAAATTTTAATATTTGACGATTTTGCCATCCTTTTGCCGTGTTGGCAGTTCAGCCGAACAATCAGAAATCGCTCAGTTGCCATTAAGTGTAGCAAGGGTCATACAAGAAGAAGGGAAAGATTCGGCAAGTTGGCGACAACCTAGTAAGAATAACTCTCGTGCCGGTAGATTTTTAAAAGGAGATTGGGTTTTGTGTCAAGGATATTTCTCATGAATGACGCTTTAACAGAGCAATTTATCAAACTCATCTCCGCAACGACCGGCTTGTACGTTCGTGAACAAGATCGGGATGCTTTGCAAAAGAAAATTTTGCTCCGGATGAGGTTGCTAAAATTGTCAGCCCCAGAAGAGTATTATCAACTGTTGGAAGCAGGGACAAATCCCATCAATACGCGGGATGCAGCACACAGTGAGTACGAGTGGAAAGAACTCACCCTCTTGTTAACGATTGGCGAGAGTTATTTCTTTCGAGATCGAGGCCAGTTCAATCTGCTGAAAAATTATATTTTGCCTGAATTAATAGAACGTCAAAAGCCAATGCGCTCGCTGCGGATCTGGAGTGCCGGCTGTTCTACTGGCGAAGAACCTTATTCTTTGGCAATTCTCCTTCAAGAAATGATTCCAGACTGGGAACAGTGGGATATTTTAATTTTAGGGACTGATATCAATCAAGCCAATATTGAGAAAGCCAAACG
The DNA here is from genome assembly GCA_019359355.1 of Microcoleus vaginatus WJT46-NPBG5. Classification (GTDB taxonomy): domain Bacteria; phylum Cyanobacteriota; class Cyanobacteriia; order Cyanobacteriales; family Oscillatoriaceae; genus FACHB-68. The sequence continues at coordinate 174,805 of JAHHHM010000014.1, forward strand.
GGGATTTTACAGTTCTTGGTCATTCCGCCTGGTAGATCCCAATTTACAGGGACAGCATTTCTCTCAGCATAGAGCCGAATGGCAAGTGGTCGAACGAATTCGCCAGATGGTGACATTTCAGTATGGGAATTTAGTTAAAGATCCCTGCCCAAATATTAATGCCGGCATCCATAGTATGGATTTGATTATCTGCCGGAATGTGTTTGTATATTTTTCGGCTCAAGCAATTTCTTTAGTGCTAAAGAAGTTTTATCACGCCCTCAGACCAGGCGGGTATTTGATGACAGCTCATGCAGAGCTTTACGCGCAATCTCTGGGGCATTTCCGGGCTAAAGTTTATCCAGAATCAGTTGTTTACAAACGATGTGAAAATGTATCGATTGAAACCTCTCTAGGTGTTTGGCCGCAAGAGTCTCCCTCGCACAGGTTAACTGCTCACGACAGTACAATATGGTCTTCTGGGAATTTTAATCAAAATTTAGTTAAAGAATTGCCGATAATTGAAAAAAGGTCTACGACGACAACATTTTCAACACCCGCTAAAGGCCCAATTAATTCCATTCAATCCTCCTCTGTTCCCCTGAAAACAGGCGCAGCAACCTCAATCACCGCGAAGACTACTGCTTCACCTACCAGAGATTCAAAAGCAGCGATTCCTCAACAGAAACTAGCTCAAGAACTCTTGATTGAGGCAGAAACGCTATTTCAAAAAGAAGCTTATCTGGAAGCGATTAAAAAAATACAACAAGTCATTACATTACAACCCACTCAGTTTGCCGCTCATTATCTAATGGCTCAGGCGTATGCAAATTTAGGGCAGTATGAAAAAGCGAGTATTGCTTGTCATCGCGCTATTCAAATAGATTCTCTCTCCGCCGAACCTTACTACTTACTAGCTCACATTGCTGAAGAGCAAGGAGACATTGAGGAGGCGAAAATGTTTTGCAAGCGCATTATATACTTGGCACCTTCTTCTATCTTTGCCTATCTTGAGCTTGCTTCACTTTATGAGCGGGAAGGGGATAGGCACAGAGCAACAAAAATGCGAACGACAGCACTCGATCTGCTCAAAGAAATCCAACCAAATGCCATCCTAGAACAGCACAGCCAGTTAAAAGCTTCTGAATTACTACAGTATGTCCAAAAAATGCTGAAAAATTATGCTTAGTAGCAAGCGTGACTGCCGGCATCCAACGCCCTTAAAATCAGCAAAAAACTGCTCGCGGTTTATAAGTTACCCCGCTCTGCCTGCCATTAGGATGAGTGGAAAAGAGTCTTCATTCGTAGGGAAACCCGATAATTTTTGGGCCGGCTGACTGGATTTTACAGAGTCAAAAATCTCTGTTAGTAACTTCAGGCTGCTAGTTCTGGTTTTATCCAAGGTGAAATGCTTCTCTCTGTATAAGATTTTTAACAATCAACGTCCGCTTTGAAAATACACGCGCAGGCTTCTAAAAATGCTCTGAAAATTCTAAAAATTTCATTATTTTAATTGATTTATAATAAACTTAATAATTTTAACCGGCCTTAAGTAGAATTTTTTAATGAATTCATATAAAATTTAAGTTAAAAGCTAGCTTCGCCAGACATCAAGTAGGGATATTCTTATAGAAGATGCTTGAGATCGTCTTTTATATCTAAAATTGCACCCCATCAACGATGGAACATAAATCTTATCTTATTTTCGAGCTTAATGGTTCCCGTTATGGTGTTGAAGCGCTCTGCGTTCAGGAGATTTTCTTCCTGCCAGAGTTAACACCGATTGCAGAAGCACCCCGCGATATTGTGGGTGTCGTCAATCTTCGAGGCGATATTGTTCCCGTTATGGATCTCGAAGTGCGTCTTGGGCACCGAACACGGGAATTCCAACTTACAGACAGCGTGATCATCCTAGACTTGCAAGAATTTCAGATTGGCATTATTGTCAATCAAGTCCAAGAAGTTCTAGACCTTGTGGCAGAAGAGGTTTCGACAGAACTACTTTATGGGCGAAAAATTTCCGATAACTCCCACCACTTTTTAAGCGGCGTCGCTAAAATGGCTGGTGGCATTGTGATGCTACTAAACCCAGAAAATTTAGTTTATGACTCTGAAATTTCTGAAGGGTTAATACCCGAAAAAATCTCAAAGCGTGCTGAAGAAACTGAGACGTTTCTAACACACCAACGTGTGTTCTGCCCCCATGCAACTGCAGAAGAACGAACGATTTTTCGGGTACGTGCCGAAAATCTCATGATCTCCACATCTCGGCAGGATTTTGCCGGCTTAACGCCATTAGCCGTTATTGGTTTAAATGGAGAGTATTTTGGGTTTGAATTAGAGTTGGTGCGAGAATTCACCGATCTCCGCAAGATTACGCCAATTCCTTGCACGCCGGCGCATATTATTGGGAATATGAATCTGCGGGGTGAAATTATCACAATCATTGATATTCGGAGTTTGTTGAATCTGTCAGTGGCTGGAAGTAGTACGAACTCCAAAGCAATGGTGATTCACGTCGATGATCTCGTTGCCGGTGTTACTGTTGATGAAGTTTTTGATGTCATGTATTTGCAACCTTCAGACATGAGGCCGGTTCCAGCAGCCGTTCATTCCAGCAATGATGAATATCTGCGAGGGACTGCGCCCTACCGGGAAAAAATGATGAGCATTCTAGATATGTCGAAGATTATCACCAAAGGAGAGTTAATTGTGAATGAAGAAATTTAACCATTGCTTTCCCTTCTCAACCTGAAGTAAGAATATTGGGTGCATCGTCTTTACAGCAAAACTAAAATTTTCTATTCGAGTCTTTATCCCTCAATAACTTAAAAGAAGTAGAAAATTTTTTCATTTTTTAGCTATTATTCCTCACAATTATGCAACTTAATCAATTGCGATTAGGCTTAAAATCTGAATTTACTAATAAACTAGGTTTCACAGACATCTCAAGAAATTTTATATTATTTATCTGCATCATTATCTGTATACAAGGATTGACAAGCTGCACTTTGACCGAATCCTCGTCTGTCTTAACAGTCTCTGCTGCCGCCAGTTTAAAAGAGTCTCTTGAAGAAATTCAAGAAATTTATACAAAAGACCAACCGAGCGAGTCATTAATTTATAATTTTGGAGCTTCTGGTGCTCTACAGCAACAAATTGAACAGGGAGCGCCGGTGGATATTTTCATCTCTGCTTCCCCTCAGCAAATGGATACGTTACAGAAAAAGCGTCTGTTAATTAACGAGACTCGTAAAAATTTACTGAAAAATCAACTTGTTTTAGTGCAACCTAAAAATTCCCCCTCAATCTCTGATTTTAAAGATTTAGCCAGTGAACAAGTTAAAAAAATAGCCCTTGGAGAACCGCAAACCGTACCCGTTGGAAAATACGCTCAAGAAGTTCTGAGTTTTTTTCAAATTGCAGATAAGCTAAAATCGAAAGTTGTTTTCGCTAAAGATGTCCGTCAAGTTTTAACGTATGTAGAAAGGGGTGACGTGGATGCCGGCATCGTCTATAAAACGGACGCCACACAGTCAGCTAAGGTCAAAATTGTGGCTGTTGCACCCGCTCAGTCTCATTCACCCATTATCTATTCAGCAGCCATCATTAAAGACAGTAAAAACATCCCAAAAGCTAAACAATATGTAGAGTTTCTTGCTAGCAATCAGGCTGCCTCTGTGTTTAGGAAATACGGATTTACACTTCCTGCTCCTGAGTATCAGGTTCTTCCTTAAGCAAAAAATTATACCAACAAAAAAGCGCCCCCTTGTGAGGAGCGCTTTTTTTAATCAGTAGCTAAAACTTAGCCATTGATAGAAGGAGCAGTCAAAGCAACAGGAGTTTGCTCACCTGCAGCCAAATCAAGCGGGAAGTTGTGAGCATTACGTTCGTGCATCACTTCCATCCCCAAGTTCGCCCGGTTGATCACATCCGCCCAGGTATTGATAACACGACCTTGAGAGTCGATTACCGACTGGTTGAAGTTGAACCCGTTGAGGTTAAACGCCATTGTGCTGATGCCCAAAGCGGTGAACCAAATCCCGATCACGGGCCATGCACCCAAGAAGAAGTGCAAGGAACGGCTGTTGTTGAAGG
>JAHHHM010000015.1 GCA_019359355.1 Microcoleus vaginatus WJT46-NPBG5
AGATTCATGCTCAGGGATTTTTTGAGCTGTCAAAATCGGGGATAGAAGATAGTCTAGGCGATAAAGTGGCCGGATTAATTTTCTCTCCTTACAATGAATTAGCCCTGCCAATGCTGGGGGCTTTGAGTTAGATTCTAGTTGCCCCCTTGTGTTGCTATCGTGTATGAACATCCGTTGATCAGAATCGAACGGCTAAATTTTGCCGCACTCACCTACCAATTTTGGTAGAAAGCAAGCCTTTCAAAGTCCCCCAGCATTGGGGGATTTAGGGGGCATCTTAACTCCCATTTTGGTAGAAAGCAAGCCTTTCAAAGTCCCCCAGCATTGGGGGATTTAGGGGGCATGAGGAGTTAAACCATAGCTGCAAAAACTTGTGTACATAGTAGTTTGCGTTGGCGACTATCTGCGCGACTTGGAAATCATTTCAAACCCTGGCACTCCTGAAGATTTTGCCAATTGTGTTCAATATTTGCCTTTATAGCGGTTCAAGCAAAACTGAGTGGCAATGAAAGAAATCCTATCTCTAAAATTGGTAGGATAATCATTAGATTTTCCTAGCCTGTCAGATGTTAAATAATATTTGGGATTGCCTTGTGAGAGAGTTTCTAGCAATATTTGGTAGAAACGAGCCATCCCCTCCACCGCCGCCTCCGCCACCGCGTCAAACTCTGAGTGATGAAGAACTTGAGGCGATGTTCATGCAGTTACTGGATGGAGTGAAGGAAGGGTGGAGTCGCGGATCAGTGAAGGGGTTTCTGATAACTAAACAGGTGACAGATGCGGAGTGGATCGCGTGGTTGCGCCGGCTTGAAGAATCGTTGCAAAGTGTGCCGGCGCAGCATGAGGAATTGGCGCGGCGGTTGGTGCAGTTTGGGGAAATTCGCGGGGAGAAATTGGGGGAAGTGGCGGCAGAAATAGGCCGGCTCTTACTGGCACAAGTACCGCAGCGTCAAGAAACAGAAAAGCCAGAGGAAGAGATTCAAGACGCTGATGCGTGGTTTAATCGAGGCAATGAACAATATAGGAAAGAAGATTTTCTGGGTTCGCTTATTTCCTACAACTGCGCTATTGAAATTAAATCCGACTTTTACTTAGCGTGGAATAGCCAGGGAAATTCGCTATCTGAATTAGGCCGGCATGAAGAGGCGATCGCTTCCTACAACCGTGCCCTTGAAATAAAACCTAACTTTTACCAAGCTTTATATAACTGCGGACTATCACTCGCAGAATTAGGCCGGCATAAAGAAGCGCTTACTTTTTATAACCGCGTTGTTGAAATTAAACCCAACTTTCACGAAGCTTGGAATAGCCAAGGGAATGCGCTAGCTAATTTAGGCCGACATGAAGAAGCGCTCATTTCCTTTGAACGCGCTCTTGAAATTAAACCCAGTTTTTACCAAGCTTGGTATAACCACGGAAATTTGCTAAATTATTTAGGCCGGCATGAAGAGGCGCTCACTTCCTACAATCATGCCGTTGAAAATAACTCATACTATCTAAAAGCTTGGTTTCATCGAGGGCTAGCGCTAGCCCAATTAGGCCGGCATGAAGAGGCGTTTACCTCCTACAGCCGTGCTTTTAGCATTAAACCCAATAATCACAAATCTTGGTATAAACTGGCGTTATCGCTAGCAGATTTAGGACACCATGAAGAGGCGCTTACTTTTTATAACCGCGCCGTTGAAATTAAACCTGACTTTTACGAAGCTTGGAATAGCCAAGGGAATTCGCTATCTGAATTAGGCCGGCATGAAGAAGCACTGACTTCCTACAACCGCGCCATTGAAGTTAAACCTGATTTTTACGAAGCTTGGTATAACCGGGGAATATCGCTAGCTCAATTAAACCGGCATGAAGAGGCAACTGATTCCTACAACCGCGCCATTGAAATCAAATCCGACGATCACGAAGCTTGGACGAACCGGGGAAATTCGTTAACACAAATAAGCCGGCATGAAGAGGCAATCGCTTCCTACAACCGTGCCTTGGAAATTAAACCCGACGATCATGAAGTTTGCTATAACAAGGGGCTATGTCTAGATTATTTAGGCAAGTATGAAGAAGCGCTCACTGCCTACAACCGCGCTCTAGAAATTAAACCCGATTTGTACAACGCTTAGTCTAACCGGCACAATTCGCAAACTCAACAGTATGCCTCATCCTCCCACAACCTATAACCTCAGACAGATACCCAGCACACCGGCAAGGGAGAGAATCTAAAATTTAGCGGTTTCGGTGCAGTCGAGTCTGATAAGTTAATAGATTGATCGCAAATACAAATTTTCTGGCATCCCTGACAGCTTAAACGCCGCAGCCGGCCAGGTATTCACAAGCAGCGTGGGTGGGAGAAGAGTTATGGCACTAATCGTTCAAAAATATGGTGGTAGTTCCGTTGGGTCAGTCGAACGCATTCAAGCAGTGGCTCAACGTGTATTAAACTCGGTGAAAGCCGGCAATTCGGTGGTAGTGGTGGTTTCTGCAATGGGGAAAACCACCGATGGGTTGGTGAAATTAGCCAATGAAATCTCCTCAAACCCCAGCCGGCGCGAAATGGATATGCTGCTATCCACCGGCGAACAAGTGACGATTGCCCTTCTCAGTATGGCATTGCAGGAACTTGGACAGCCGGCGATTTCCCTCACCGGCGCACAAGTGGGTATTGTCACGGAAGCCGAACACACCCGCGCCCGAATTTTACGCATTGAAACCGAACGGATGCAACGCCAGCTAGATGCAGGTAAAGTAGTCGTCGTTGCCGGCTTCCAAGGCATCACCAGTACCGCAGACTTAGAAATCACCACCTTGGGGCGCGGCGGTTCCGACACCTCAGCCGTTGCCCTCGCTGCTGCACTCCGGGCAGACTTCTGCGAGATTTATACCGATGTCCCCGGTATTTTAACCACCGACCCCCGCCTCGTGCCAGACGCCCAGTTGATGGCAGAAATTACCTGTGATGAAATGCTCGAACTTGCCAGTTTGGGCGCAAAGGTATTGCATCCCCGCGCCGTGGAAATTGCTCGCAATTACGGCGTTCCCTTGGTGGTACGATCCAGTTGGACAGATGACCCCGGCACAAAAGTCATCTCACCGGCACGCGTTCCCCGCCCCTTGAAAGGCTTAGAAATTGTGCATCCCGTGGATGCGGTGGAATTTGACACGGATCAAGCTAAGGTTTCCCTGCTGCGAGTGCCTGATCGTCCCGGTGTAGCGGCGCGTTTATTTGGCGAAATTGGCCGGCAAAATCTGGATGTAGACTTAATTATCCAGTCGATTCACGAAGGCAATAGCAACGATATCGCCTTTACCGTGACCAAACATTCCCTGAATCAAGCCGAAGCCGTAGCCTCTGCGATCGCCCCCACGCTTCGCACTCACCTCGATGCTGCACCCGATGAAGCCGAAGTTTTAGTAGAACGGAAAATCGCCAAAGTCAGTATTGCCGGTGCCGGCATGATTGGGCGTCCCGGCGTTGCGGCGCAAATGTTCCAAACCCTCGCAGATGCCGGTGTCAATATTCAAATGATTTCCACCTCTGAAGTGAAAGTCAGTTGCGTGATAGACGCCGAAGATGGGGATCGGGCGCTTGCTGCCCTCTGCGAAACCTTTGAAGTCAATAGTTCGCCGGTACGCGAACAATCTTCTGTTCCCCTCACCGCCTCACCCTCTCTCCCCCTCCCGCCCCCGGTACGCGGCGTGGCGCTGGATATGAAACAAGCCCGTCTTGCCCTGCGCCACATTCCCGATCGCCCCGGCATGGCAGCGCAGTTATTCGGAGTGTTGGCAAAGCGCAATATCAGTGTTGACACAATCATCCAATCCCAGCGCTGTCGCATTATTAATGGCGTGGCAACGCGGGATATTGCCTTCACCGTAGCCAGGGCTGATGCGGAGGATGCCCGGATGGCTTTGGCAGCTTTGGCGGGTGAGTGGGGAAGCACTGAGGTGGTGCTGGATACAGCAATTGCTAAAGTTAGCGTGGTGGGTTCTGGCATGGTTAACCATCCCGGTATTGCGGCGCGGATGTTTGATGCGCTAGCGCAACAGCAAATCAATATTCAAATGATTGCCACTTCTGAAATTAAAATTAGCTGTGTCGTGGATGAAGCCAGCGGTGTGCAGGCTTTGCAAGCGATCCACACAGCCTTTGAATTAGCCGGCACTCAAAAAATCGAGGTGCCGGCTTGAAGTCGCAGTTGCTTTGAAAATAGTTGGGAAGCGGGGGTGTTTTAGCTGCCCCGCCCCCTTTTCTATCGAGTGAATGAATAATTAAGCAGCCAAGGACTTCTAAACTAGAAATAGGATTGTTCTGTTAAAAGAACAAGACAACTTCGCGACGATCTAGAAACAGAATTTATCCAGTTAATGACTATGAATCAAATTTTTGAAGACCTTGCTGCGATTGATGAAGAACTGTCTAAGCGTCACCTCGTTCTCGATTCGGGCGGTTACTTTATTATTTACCTTGATCGCGAATCGGGGTTAATTTGCGCGAAGCACTTCACCAATGCCATTGATGATCGCGGCTTGGCTGTCGATCCGGAAACCGGCGAAGTTATCCCCGCCAGGGGTAAGGTGGAACGCACACACGCCACTGAGTTTGCCGGCAGAACTGCTAAAGAACTCTGCGTTAAAATTTTTGAAGAAACTCAGCCCAGTCCCGTGACACTGCTGGATCATGCAGCTTATCTCGGTCGTGAATTTGTCCGGGCTGAGATGGCTTTAGCCAATGGCCAAGATTACGTTCAAGATTAAGCTAAAAGCATTTAATTTGCATAATTTACAGCTTTCTTATCAAGAAAAAATTGTAATTTTATGCAGATTAAATGTGTAAATCTTAGGAAAAACCTTGATAGAAAAAGTAAGTGACCATTGGGATAACCGTAGCAGCAATTAAAAGCACAACCACGACAATGGTTGCATTGCCGGTGTTGGTGTCTTCTGCTTTTTTAAATGTGCTTTCAACGTTGGTGGTATCTGCCACAACCGGCGCACCCGGATCAGGCTGACCCGATAATACAGCGACAAGGCGATTACTGGCATCTAAAAATGCTTGATTGTATTTATTGCCTTGCTGCAAAGGCACAAGCAGGGTTTCCGAAGCCACACTTTCGGCAATCTCATCGGAGAGAATCGACTTTACTTTATCTCCCGTGCGAATTGCTGAGGTATTGGTGACAGTATCCAATACCAACAAGGCTTGGTTGGCTTGCGCTTCTGGAGTAGGAAACCATTTTTCAAAAAGCTTATTGGTAAAGCTTTCGATGGTTTCGCCGTAGTCAAGCCGGTGGATGGTGACAAATCTGACTTCCTTGCCGGTTTGATCGGCTAGCTTCTCCAAAGAGGTGCTGATCCGCCCTTCATTCAGTCGGCTGATGGCATCATCTTCATCCAGTACCCAAGTGCGCTCACCGGCTGATAAACTCGGCATTTGATAGACGCCGGTGGCGTGTGCCGGTGCCATCATAAATTGCGTCGCTAAAACGAGCGCTGATATTGACAGAAAAAGACGAATGTGATAGTGAAAAGTGCTGTTTATTTGTTTGAGGAGCTGTTTAATCATAAGAATCCTAAAACAGATCGTTTTCAAAAAATACTATATAAATTGCCGGTAAAACTGACGGCTTAAGGATTGAAGGTTAGATTTTTTGCCGGCATTCAGGAATTCGGGGATTTTTGATAGATGTCTGACACTGCTGCTTTTTCTCCAGATTACTTGACTGCACGACAGCGCTTTCATTGTGCGGCAAGTGCTTTAGGCTGTTCGGTTGAGAGTCACCCAATTGACGAATTCGGGCAAAATGGGGAAGAATTGACGATTGATGTGGCAATTTTAGGATCACTCAACCCCAAACGGATACTGATTGTTTCGAGTGGATTGCATGGAGTCGAAGGTTTTTTCGGTTCGGCTGTGCAAGTTGCCCTTCTGGAAGGGTATCTTCAGAATTACAGTTTTCCTCCGGATACTGCTTTAGTTTTACTCCACGCTTTGAATCCCTATGGCTTTGCGTGGCGACGCCGGTGTAATGAAGAGAATGCCGATCTCAATCGTAATTTTCTCTTAGCCGGCGAAGAGTATCGCGGCAGTCCAGAAAATTACCCTAAACTCGATGCTTTTTTCAACCCAACTTCCCCGCCATCGCAGTTTGAATTTTTTTTAATCAAAGCAATCGCGCTGATTCTTCGCTACGGGATGCCGGCTTTAAAAAATACTTTACCCGTGGGACAATATGACTTTCCCAAAGGGCTATTTTTTGGCGGTCATTCTCCCTCAAAAACTCAACAAATTTTAGCAGAAAATCTTCCCCGCTGGGTGGGAAATGCGACAAACGTTGTCCATCTTGATTTTCATACCGGCCTGGGTCGCAAATTTACTTATAAACTCTTAATTGATCTGCCGGCGAACTCAGAACAAGCTCAACAATTAATTCAAAATTTTGGTTCAGATGTCGTTTCACCCTTAACAACCGAAGGCATAGTTTACCCCACACGCGGCGGTTTAGGAACCTGGTGTCAAGCAAAATTTCCCCACATCCACTATGACTTTCTCACTGCAGAATTTGGCACTTATCCGATTATCCAAGTTGTTGAAGCCTTACGGGCAGAAAACCGCGCCCATTGGTGGGGAAAGCCAGATGATGCTGCTTGGGAACGCGCAAAGCAGAGATTGGTAGAAATTTTTGCGCCGGCAGATCCCCGATGGAGAGAAATCGCAGTTTCTCAAGGGATTAATTTGGTTAAACAAGCCTTTAAAATAATATCCCAGTGACCAAACATAAACCTGTACACTTTATTCTAATACGTCATTAAAGCAGCATTTGAGAGGATAAAATCATGAAGATTGCCATTATCGGCTGTGGCTACGTCGGCAGTGCAATTGCCCGTCGGTGGCGTGAATTTGGCCATGTGGTGACAGCTACAACAACCACCCAAACTCGCGTGGCGGAACTTGAGGAGATCGCGCAGCAGGTGGTGGTGGTGAAAGGAAATGATGCCGGCGCAATGCTTTCTGTGATTCAAGATCAAGATGCAGTGCTTTTGAGTGTGGGTGCTTCCAGGGGCGATGCTTACCGGGAAAGCTACCTAGATACAGCAAAAACACTGGTAGAACAGTTAAAGCAGACTTCGAGTGTGAAGCAGCTGATCTACACCGGCAGCTATAGTGTTTATGGGGATAAAAATGGGGAATGGGTGGATGAAGAAACCCCCGTTGCACCGGCTAATGAAAATGGTGAAATTTTATCGGAGACAGAACAAGTGTTGTTAGGCGCTGCCGGTGAAAACTTGAAAGTTTGTATCCTACGTTTAGGTGGAATTTACGGCCCAGGCCGGGAACTTGTCAAGATTTTCAGTCGGGCTGCCGGCACAACGCGTCCGGGTGACGGTGAAGATAGGACGAATTGGATTCACTTAGAAGACATTGTGGGGGCAATTGATTTTGCGCTAACAAAGCAATTACAAGGTATTTACAATCTTGTGCATGATGTTCCTCTTACATCCCGCGAGGTGATTGATCGGGTGTGCGAACGTCATAATTTAGAAAAGGTTTCTTGGGATGCTTCAGTCCCCTCAACTCGCCCTTATAACGCACAAGTCTCTAATCAAAAAATTAAGGCAGCCGGTTATACGCTAATTTATCCTGAGATGCTGCTTTAAAGTATCGGATTTGGCTTTGGGCACGCGCTGAAGAGGAAGGGCACCGAAACTCATGCGATGTAAATCTCTCTTGCCTTAATAATTAGCCTTTATTCCTAACCATTAGCCACTCAAAATAGGCGCGTTCACGTTAATAAGCCAGTATGAAACCCGCAGAAACTTACAAACGTTGGATTATCCAGACCCAGCAAGTCTTTTATGTCGAAGTTTGGGACTCGGATGGTCATCATTATATTGCAGTTCGCAACGCCAAGTCTGAGGATGAAGCAATTGAAATGGCTAAACGCTGGATTGATAAGTATGAAGTACAAGCCGACCAATTAAATTGTATTGATGGGTTTGGTGATTTGCTAGATAATGAGTATGAATTTTAATCCAAGATGTATTTAGATTCCTAACCGGGTTCTGATATTTTCTACAAGTGCTGCCGGCGGTTCAGTTACGTCTGCATAAAGCCCCTCTTTTGGCTCCTCAAGGCTATCAAATTGACTTCGCAATAAATCACTTTTCATAAAGTGATCCGCACGTAACCGCAGCCGTTGCTCGATTGCCTCAAATGAACCTTTGAGGTACACAACTTTCATGCGTTCTCTATCCCGCAGAAGTAACTGACGGTAGCTCTCTTTAAGGGCTGAACACGCTAGCACCACATTTTTGTCTTCCTGCAACCACCCATCAATAGCCCGTTGCAACGCTTCGATCCAAGGCTGCCGATCTGCATCATCTAGGGGAATGCCACGGCTCATTTTCTCAACATTTGCCAGCGGATGAAAAGCATCGGCATCACTGAAATGCCAGTTTAAAGATTGCGCTAGCAACAGACCAATTGTAGATTTGCCGGAGCCTGAAACTCCCATTACCAGAACGATCATCTCAATATTATCTGTTAACAATAAGGGCGATCCAACGGATCGCCCCTATATCATCATAATTTGAGAATCTTGCTAAATTTAGCGTATCCCATTATCGGGCGTTGTGGTGGTGCCATTAGTGGGGACGCCGATGTTGCCATTAGGCGCGACTGTTGTGCCGCCATTGGGGTTCGTGTTTTGAACCGGCGCTGTTCCGTTAGGCAGAACAATGCCGCCTGGGCCACTGGTTGTGCCGCTAGGAATGTTTAAACTGCCGGGAGTGGTGGGTGTCGTGCCGGTGTTGGAACCGGGGGAAGTTGGCGAACCGCTAGGGGTGCTGATCGTTCCTGGCGCACCATTAATATCTCTAGATTCCGTACCACCGGAAGGACTGGGTATGGCACTCGGTGTCGTACTTGTACCGGGCGTTACACTGGTGCCGGCAGGCAGGTTGTTGGTGTTGTTGGTTGTGCCGGTGTTGCCAGTGTTGCCAGTGTTGCCGGTGTTGCCGGTGGGGTTAACTGTACCACCAGGGACTGTGATTGTGCTGCCCCCAGGGGTTGTAATCGTCGTTGTGGAATTATTGCCGGTATTACCGGGGAGGGTAATTGTACTGCCTGGGGTTCCTGTGCCCGTGGGAGTTGTAGAAGTTCCATCTTGATTGATTGTAGTCTGGGACATCGCCGGCAGTCCCATTAAAGAACTCAAACCGGCAACCCCTACTATGCCGGTAAGCAGTTTCAACATCTTGCTGGGATTAATTCGCTTGCTAAACATGATCTCGCCCTCTGATAAACTTTTGAATCGGTTACATTTCTGACCTCTTCATAGTAGAACTGCTGCGAATTCTCTTCACCTATCTATAGTAAGAACCCTTAAAATCAATAGGTTAATAATTGCCTATCAATAGGTGTAGAAGCAAGCCGATCTTTTTTCACTAAAACTCATTACTGACGAGTAACCGATGCCCTCCCAATCATTATTCCTAATCTTCTTGCCGGCACTAGGGGCATAAAAGAGGATTTGCCTAAAAACTAGGGAAATTAGCTGATTACGAAGGAAGATTGGGCATATAAACCAATTCCAGTTTAATTCCATCGGGATCGGCAAAGAAGACTGCCTAGTAACCGGCAGCGTAATGGTTGTATTCGGCTGGCGGATCGAGAACTGTAGCGCCTATCTCGACAATCAACTTGTATAAATTATCAACTTGTTCACGGCTGCCGGCGTTAAAAGCAAGATGGTGCAGTCCCGGTGAGTAGCGATCATGAGTTTTGTTTGGGGAATTTAGGTTGCCGGTATAAATTAAGATGGCTCCAGCATCCTTTAACCACCACATGATGAACTCATCGGTTTTTTCCACCTGCTGATAGCCCATAAATCCTAAAATCGCGTTATAAAACTGTTCTGATTTCGACCTATCGCTAACCGTCAAGCTTAGGTGATTCATGCTACCAAAAGTCATAAAAAGCCCTTCTCTTCCGGAAGAATAAATCTATTATAAACTTTGAGTTCGTTCAAGCCACTCTGCTATTGCTTTTCCTTGCTTATAATAAATCTAATAGAGTGGAAAATAGAAGCGGTTAACAAAATTTTTAATATTTAAAAATAGAGGCTGAAGAAATAATAGATGATGAAGACTTCTCTCTCAAAAAGGCTTTGTTCCTCAATCCTCAATCCTCAGCCCTTAATCATCTCAATTGTTGTCAGAGCTAATGATGTTGTACACCAAAACTCCTAAAATTCCCCCAACAATTGGCGCTAAAATAAACAACCACAGTTGTTGTAAAGCCCATCCTCCTTGAAAAATCGCCACCCCAATACTTCTGGCTGGATTCACGGAAGTATTGGTTACCGGAATTCCGACTAAATGAATGAGAACCAAGACTAAACCGATAGGAATACTGGCAAAACCCGATGGAATGTATTTAGGATGGGTGGTTGCCATGACGGCGATGATCAGAAAGAAGGTTAAGACAATTTCTGTTAATGCTGCTGCAAACAGTCCGTACCCTTCAGGAGAATGTGCTCCATACCCATTTGTCGCAAAACCGGCACTGATATCAAAGCCGGGTTTTCCTGATGCGATTGCATATAAAATGCCGGCACCCAGTATTGCCCCAACCACTTGTGCGCCAATATAAATTGGCACCAAAGATTGCTTTAACTTTTTAGCAAATGCTAAACTCACAGTAACTGCGGGATTAATGTGACATCCGGAGATACCGCCAATGGTGTAACACATCACCAACAAGGATAAACCAAAGGCCAGGGAAACCCCTAAATAGCCAATTTGTTTGCCGGCTAAAACTGCACTGCCACATCCGCCTAAAACTAAAACCATTGTGCCGATCATTTCGGCAATGAAAATTCTTGCTTTGCTATTCATAATTCTGTTTATTTCGCCTTTCAACAAGTTTTCTTGCTACGTGTTTTACTTGTTGCCGGCAAAGCGGATTAACGCTTATATCAAAAGTCATACCTTTCTTAATTTTTGCACTACAAATTTAAGGTTGGTCGCTCATACTAAATTCACTCATGAGCAACAACCAATTTGGAGGACTTAACAGAAATGGTATCGAAATTTAATAAGCCAGCAACCAGAAAAAGAGGGACACTGAAAAACGCAAAAGAAGAAATTATAATTTCTTCCTTTTCTCGTCCCGTCTGACTTCTGAATATTGACTTTTAAATTATTCCCAATAAATTTGTTTGAATAACGCACAAGTGGATGGCTGATGTAACAGATAAGTTATTCGTCACAAGTAGAATAAACTCATCTGTTACATTTATGCGTCTCGCGAGGAGCCGGTGCCACCTTTGGATTTAGCAGAGGAATTCGCGGGGATCGGTCACGTAGCCGGTGAGTGCGGAAGCTGCGGCGGTGTAAGGTGAGGCAAGATAAATACCGGCCTCTTTATTCCCCATACGACCAGGGAAATTGCGGTTAGTGGTAGACACGCAGATTTCTGGTTCATTCACCCGGCCAAAGGTATCTTTCGGGCCACCTAGACAAGCGGCGCAGGAAGGCGCAGCCGGCTCAATGCAACCAGCAGCCAGGAAAATCTCCGACAGTGTTTGTCCCTCGTATTTCTGGCTAAACAAGTCTTCATAAACCTTTTGAGTCGCCGGCACCAAATAAGTCGGCACCTTCACCTGCTTGCCTTTGAGAATCCGCGCCGCGTTCATAAAATCAGAAGTTTTGCCGCCAGTGCAGGAACCGATATAGACGCGATTAATCTTGACATCACTGCATTCTCGTGCCAAAGCGCGATTATCGGGGGAGTGCGGTTGGGCAACCACCGGCTCTAATTTAGAGACATCACCCCGCCAAGTGCTATAGAACTTCGCATCAGCGTCGGTATAAACCGGCTCAAACGGCTTATCAGTGCGGGCGCGGACATAGTCAAACGTCGTCTGATCTGGCGCAATCGTGCCATTTTTACCGCCGGCTTCAATCACCATATTGCACAGCGTCATCCGCTCTTCCATCGTCATCCGCTCAACCGCCTCACCGGCAAATTCCATTGTCCGGTAAGTGGCACCAGAGACGCTGATATCCCCAATAATTTGCAAAATCAAATCTTTTGCCAGCAAATAATCCGGCATTTCCCCATCAAGGATAAACCGCATCGTCGCCGGCACCTTAATCAGCAACTTGCCGGTGCCCATAATAAAACCGGCATCCGTATTGCCAATGCCGGTGGCAAACTGACCAAACGCGCCGGCGTTGCAAGTGTGAGAGTCCGTGCCAAACAGCACTTCTCCCGGACGGGTATGACCTTCCTGAGCTAGGGCAATGTGGCAAACACCCTTATAATCTGGGTTTGCCTTAAAGTCCGAGCGATCGGTGATGTCGTAGAAATATTTAATCCCTTGCTCACGCGCAAAATCCCGCAAGATATCCACATTGCGGTTAGCCCGCTCATCTGCCGTGAAAATGTAATGGTCTGGAATCAGAACAATCTTGTCAGAATCCCACACCTTGGCATCTGCACCGAATTCGCGCTTAAACACGCCAATCGTTCCAGGGCCACAAACATCATGGGTCATTAACAAATCAACATCAACCCAGATATTTTCCCCTGGCTCCACAGCCTCACGACCGGCAGCTCGTGCCAATATTTTTTCAGTGAGGGTCATCCCCATAACAATTCTCCTGCGGAGACGCTCCGCGCATTCTTTCAAATCAACAGGCTACACACTCTATAGTAATGAGCGCTTCTGCTGTTTGCTTCATAAATATTTTCAACCGAGCCGGTCGTTTAGCTCGTCATTGCCGCAAGCGCAGACAACTTAAGGAGAAATTGTCACCTCGCCGGCAGTCGGAGTATTACTTACAGCGCGTAACATCGTAGCCAGCGCTCGATTGTAGCCGAGAATTGCCCGCACTCGGTTGCCCTCAGAACGAGTTAACTCACTTTCAGCATCAATCACTTCACTCTGGGTGCCAACGCCGGCTTGGAAGCGCAACCGTGCCAGACGCAAAGCTTCCCGCGAACGCTCTACCTCAACAGAAGACGTTTGAATATTTTCAAAATTAGCCCTCAAGTCGTAGTAAGCTTGCTCCACCTGCAAGCGAACTTGGTTCCGTTGATCGGCAAACTGAGTTTCCGCGATCTGCGTATCCACTTGCTCCTGATTGGCCCTAGCCCGAGTCGCGCCCCCATTATACAAATTCCATCTCAACCGCGCTCCGACAGCGTAACCGTCGGTAATGTCAAAATCATCGGCAAACACATCTAAAACGTTGTAGTTGCCAAATACACTAACTTGAGGACGCCCCCCAGCTAGTGCTACCTGCCGCTGCTGTTCGTTAATTTCCCGCTGTACTAACTGCTGTTCCAATTCAGCGCGGTTTCTAAACGCCTGCACGATGCTCTCTTCAAGCGTGAGATTCCAAAAACCGGCCACCTCTACGGGATCTGCGGCTGAAATATTGGTTGGCAGAGACAAACTCAGCAACTGAGCCAACTGGCGTTGAGAAACCTGCTGATCGCGCAGCGCTTGGGTGAGATTTTGTGTCTCATTGGCTAACTGTACCTGCGCCCGCAACACGTCAAACCGCGTTCCCACGCCGGCTCGTTCCAATGCCTCGGCATCTCGCAAACTTTGCTGGGCGTTTCTTACGGCAGATTGGGCGATCCGCACTTGCTCATCGGCTTGCTGTACATCGTAATAAGCATTTGCCACATCAAGCTGCAATTGCTCATCAATGCGCTCGACCTCTAGCTGATTCAGCTTGACTTGCCGGTCTGCGGCCTTGATAGTAGCAGAGCGACGTCCCGATGTGATCACGTCGTAACTTAACTCTAACTGGCCACTCAAGCTGCGCGAAATCGTACTTCCGCCCTCCTGACCCGGTTGTTGTTGCTCCAGCCGCTCATTTTGCAGCTGCCCCTGTGCCGAATCTGAGCGGGTGACATCGGCATTTAAATCGAGTGAAGGCAGTTCTGCCGCCAGCGCTTCTTGCAGGGAATAGCGAGAACGTTGCAATTGTTGATCAGCCACCTGTAAATCTTGATTGTTGCGCCGTGCCAGCTCAATAGCCTGCTGCAAGGTGATCGGCTGAGTTCCCTGCACTCTCACTTCTTCCGGTTTGGTGGGAAATTGCAGGGGGTTAGGGTCGGGGTTGAGATAGGCAGGAGCCGGTCTTGATGCCCCTCTTAAGGCATTGTCTCGCGGTTCTAAGGGCACTTGTTCAGCTTCTGCGGTATCTCTTTTGTCGCTGATAGGCTGCTGGTTACTCCCGTCGGCTGTCCCTTCTGTAGTGGGCGAGGATTGGCTGGAGACGGGGGGTGTACCCCACGTTACATCTTTCCGCAATAAGTATGAATCTCCTGCAAATGGATCGGCGGGAGTAGGGGAGGGTGTTGTTTGGGAGGAACTGGGTTTGATGTTGCTGAGGGCGACTGTAACACCCAGTCCAGCAGCTATCAGATGACGCAAGGTTGACATACGTTTTTTTTGCTCTGCTGTGTTGGAAACAACTTCAGATTTGTCAAGCAACCTTAAGCAGAATAGCAGTTCGCTTTAACAGTTCGCTCTTGACCAAGGATTTAAGACGTTTGGGAATGGGGAATTTTCTGTATTTTCATCCCCTCACCCCCTCTCTTTCCCTTAGCCCTTAGCCCCTACCGGAAGGGCAATAAAATTGTAAAGCTGCTGCCTTTGTTTAAGATGCTCGAAACCTGGATGCTACCCTGGTGAGCTTGGGCAATGGCTTGAGCGATCGGCAAGCCGAGTCCAGAACCGCCTGTGTGCCGGGAGCGATCGCTGTTGACTCGATAGAAACGGTCAAAAATTCGCGTTTGCTCTGCCGGCACGATGCCAATGCCGGTGTCCTGGACGTGAATCATAGCATGGTGGTTGCCGCGCTCTAAAATAACCGTGATTTGACCACCGGCAGGGGTGTATTGAATGGCGTTGACGACTAAGTTTAAAACTAAACGATAAAGTTGTTCTTCGTCACCTACCACAGCCACGGGTTTGTGAGTTCGGATGTCTGTGGTGAGCTTAACACCGGCTGCGATTGCCAGATCTGCTAATTCTTCCGCGACGTCACTGATGAGATCGTTGAGACAGCAGAGAATTTGGGATTGGGAATTTGGCGGTTGCGTTTCTCTGTCCATGCGCGAGAGGAGTAACAGATCCTGAACCAGCTGGGACAGCCGGTGATTTTGGCGCTCAATGACTCGCAGGGTGTCTCGTGCTTCACCGTCGCTGAGGTGAGTCATTCTAAGAACGGATTCAACGGTTGCTCTAATGGCCGCTAAAGGGGTTCGCAATTCGTGGGCGGCATCAGAGGTGAATTGTTGGATCTGTTGGTAGGATCGGTAAATCGGTTGCATTGCCAGTCCCGCCAGCCACCAGCCGGCACCGGCAACGGCAATCATGGCAATGGGCAATCCCAATAACAGAATCCATCCAATTGCGGCGAGATAGTCATCAAAGTCTTTGAGGGATCGTCCGACTTGAAGATATCCCCAGTTCCGGTTGTTTCGGGTGTGGAGTGGCAGGGAAATTTGACGGTAACGGTTGCCGCCGGCATCTTTGAGGGTGTGCCACGATTTTTCTGTGGAGGTGGCGGGTAATCCTGTGGGTTGGCTGCCGGCGAGGGCAATTAAGCGTCCTGAAAGATCCCCTAAGCGCACATAATACGCGCCTTGATGCAGTGCGCCGGCAGTATGACGGCGGGAGTCGGTTAGGGAGTTAGGGCAATCTTGGCCGGCTAAACAGATGTCTGGCAAGAGTTTTTGGGCGGCCGGTTCTAAGCGTCCGGGCTGTTTCAGTAGCGGTTCAATGCTATCGTGCAAGGTGCCGGCAACAGATTCTAATTCGCGATCAATGGTTACCCAGTGGGCGTGAGTAATGGCTTCGTAGACACCTATCCCACACAGGCTTAAAATTAGACCCATGACGCCGGCATACCAGCAGGCCAATCGCCACCGAGTTAGCTGAAAAAGTTTATTTTGGTTCACCGCTCGTTTCTCATTTCTGGTTGCCGGTTATGTTTGGCGTTGTCGAATTATCTAATGTTTGGTTATTCTGTTTTAAGATAAGAATTATTAGTGCTTTGGGTGAGTTTGGGTATTTATAAAGTCGCTTGTGTTAAATAATTAATATGGATTTTTTTAACCGCAGATAAACGCAGATAAGTGCGGATATCCTTTGTAATTGTTAACTTAACTTCACAGGAGTCTGAAAATGGCCGGCAAAAAAATTTTAATGCTCGTTGGTGATTTTGTAGAAGATTACGAGGTGATGGTACCTTTCCAAGCTTTACTGATGGTGGGTCACACGGTTCATGCTGTTTGCCCGGATAAGAAAGCCGGTGAGATTATTCGCACTGCTGTTCATGATTTTGAGGGTGACCAAACTTACAGCGAGAAACCCGGTCATAATTTTACTTTAAACGCTACGTTCGATGAAGTGAATGCCGCAGACTACGATGCACTTGTTGTCCCTGGTGGGAGAGCACCGGAATATATCCGCTTGAACGATAAAGTATTGGAAATTACGCGCCACTTTGCCCAAGCGAAAAAGCCAATAGCGGCAATTTGTCACGGCTTGTTGGTTTTATCGGCTGCCGGTGTTTTGGAAGGCAGACGCTGTACAGCTTACCCAGCCTGTAGCTTTGATGTGCTAAGAGCCGGCGGAAAATATAGCGAGATTCCAGCCTCGGAAGCGCTGGTAGATGGCAATTTGGTAACAGCACCGGCATGGCCGGCTCATCCCCGGTGGCTAGCTGAATTCCTCAAGCTGTTGGGCACCCGGATTGAACATTCTGAGAAGGTTGCTGTGTGAGGAGACTGGGGTAAATACTCAGATTACATATCATACCTTGGTGCAAAATAGTGATTTACATCACAAAAATTTTAAAAAGATTCGTTAGATTAGAACTAACCGCTCTAATCTGGGGAGGCTCCTATGAGTCTAATCAAGCAGGTAGAAATCCGGACTTTAACATCCGCCAAGTCTGGAATGGTTGAGTTTTACACCCCTCAGTCTAGCCACGAAACCATGTTAGTGCAGGTTGCGGCTGGGGTTGTTGACGATATATTTGTGCATCATTTCCAAACAGATCAATTGCTGGTGGTACGTGGCAGTTTTGTGTTAGTCATCTTACAAAACCGGCAATATCGCTATATTCCTTTAAGTGAACACTTGCCGGCTGTTGCCACGATTCCTGCCGGCGTGCCTCACGGGGCGATAAACTTTAGCGATGAACCGTGTGTGATGGTGAATGCTGTGTTAAGACATGGCATCGCTAACGAACGAGATTACCGTCCCATGAAGCCACGAATTCCTTATAATCTGGCAGCAGCTAAAGCAGCTTTAGAACAGCTTCTCCATCCTGCTACAGCTTAATATGTAAAGCCGGCAACTTTCACTTCCTCTGTTTCAAAAACTTATTTGAATGGAAGTTATTAAAGTCAAAGTTAAACCCAATTCCAAACAACAAACCATACAGGAAGAACCGGATGGAAGTTTTACGGTACATTTGAAATCACCGCCGGTGGATGGCAAAGCGAATGAGGAATTAATTAAACTTCTGGCTAAAAAGTTTAATTTTCCAAAATCTCAAATTACAATTAAATCAGGGTTATCTTCCAGAAATAAGTTGGTTGAATTGGGATAGAAGGGAAATTTTTTGATTAAAAAGTGCCCCAGTCGTTGGTAGGCGGGACTGGAAACTATGGCTTCAGAGGCACAAAGTCATAACCGGCACTACTGCCGGCAACTGGTTGAACTTGAACTAAAATTCCAATTCCAGGGATACGCTTACGATCACCGGAAGGCAAAAACTGCACTTTTCCAGTTGCACCTTCTGCTGCAAAACCGGCACCTGAAAGCACTTTTTGCAATCCGTGGCGGGTGCTACTTTGCTTCAAGCCGGCGACAATTGCTTGAGTCGTATCATAAGCCATTGCAGAGCGCCAATTCACAGGTGCCCCCCACAATGTCTTTGCTTTTTCAAGAAAGGGATTTTTTTGAGCGCTTCCAGGATGCCAAACCACAGCTAACACCATGCCATTAACATCAACTTGACCTAATTTAAGAGTATCAAAACTGTACATAGTAGAACTGCCAAATAACGTGAGTTGCCCCTTATTGGCTTTGGCTAAATCAATTGCTTGATTGATTCTTTCCACTGATGGAGTCAGGAGCAAAGCATCAGCTCCATCTGCAATTGCGCTTGAGATCAAAATATTGGGATTGAAATTCGGGTTAGAAAAATCGCAGAGGATTGGGCTAACTTGCCCTCCTTCCTCCAGCACAGTATTTCGGAACTCTATTTTGATGGATTCACTATAAGGCGATTTTAGATCTGAACAGATAATAAATTTATTTTTGTGAGCTGTCTGGATGGCATAGTGTGAGAGGTTTTTCGCATCCCGCCGGCTAGAAGTAACAGTCCGAAATATGTAGCTGCTAGTATAGGCAGTTTCCAAAGCACCACTGGTGGGAGAAATCATCACTAACCCGCCCTCCTGGTAAATTGGAGCGGCAGCGATAGAAACTTCACTGGCGTTATGACCAACAACTGCTAAAATCTGCTGATTATTGACGAATTCAGTGGCAATCTTTCGGGCGATTTCTGGCTTGTTATCATCATTGGCAATTGCAACTTGCAACAGCGCCCCGTTGATGCCAGTGCCGGCATTCACTTCATCCTGAACCTGAGCGACACCTCGCAGAATTTCTTTAGCGATATTAAGGTTGCCACCAATCGGAACGCTAACGGCAATTCTAATGGGATTTTTTGTGCCGGCAGCTTTGGCATTGTTGAGATAAATCAGTGCCTCTGGATCGTTCGGATTAACTTGCAGAGAGGATTGCAATTTCTCCTGAGCCATAGCAAAGTCGCTGGTTGCAAACGCTTTGACTCCAGCCAACTTTTGAGGAGTGGTTCCATGCGTAATGAGAATTCTCTCTCCTAAACTGAATCGACTTAATTGCGGCAGAGATTTTAATGTTAATGAGGTGATTGCGACAACCACAATGCCCGCAGTAGCTAGCCCTAAAAATCGACCAAATTTTAACAATAAATTGTGGCTTTTAGGCCATTTCAGCGTTTGTTCAACTGGATTTTGGCAAATCACAGGCAACCAGGTGGCGCAAGGAAAATCTCCTTCCATTCCTTGCAGCTTTTCACGAGCTTTTCGTACTGCTAAATAAAAGCACTCGCCGGCTGCAAAAGTTTCTAAGAAATACTTCAAAAATGCTTCAGCTACGGGATCGGGTACGGGTTCCCGCATGACAATTAGCTGAGGGATATGAAATTGTGCTAAAGTTTGCGCTAATCCCAAGCCATCACAAGAGTTGAAAATTGCTAGTTTTAAGCTATGTTTAGTTGCGGCTTTCAGGGCATATTTTAATTCGTCAATGGTGAGACTTTCGGTTGGATTTATGTGAATTTTTCCGGCTTCATCTCCTGGCTCACTACAACTGTGGCCGGCAAAAAAGAGGATATCCCATCCCTGCTCATCCCAAAGCTGTTTATCTAGTTCTCTGCGAGTTGGCTCAACCAGCAAAGCTGTTTTTGCCTGGGGTAAGTTTTCTAGCAATTTTTGGTCCGCTTGAACGTCAATTCCATCACTGCAACCCAAGATCGCTAGAATTCTCACTCGACCTTTAAGCGGCTTTGATTGTTGCTTTACCCAATCGTAGGAACTTAAAGCAATTTCAGTTTTGGAGTTATGTTCAAATAAATCCCATAGATGCCAGGGAAGTCGTCGCAGCCGATAATCTTCTGTTTGAATAATGATGCGAACTTCTTCAGAAGAGGTTAATTGCTTGAGCAAACTTTCACGAATTCGCAGAAATGACTCGGCCCTCAGCCATGTGTTTAGGTTATAAACTAACTGTTGGGATAATCTGTGGCAGTTCTCCTTCAATTCGAGGCTAGAAACATTGGTGATTTGTCCGGGTTTCGCTTTGATTCGCACAGGGTTTCCCAGCCGGCGATAGGTTAACTGCCAAGATTCATGCTGTGCTGCTAACTCAGGTGCCGGCGGCAACTCACCTCGGACGCCCATTGATGCGGCTAACCCTTCTTCTCCAATTTCCAGCTTGACGCGAAAACCCCGATCAAAGTCACCATCTAGCTTTAGGACAACTAATTTTCCCATTGTTGCTAAAAGTGTGAGTGCTAATTTAAGTCAAATAGCAAAACTTTGTATAATATTTTCCTCACCAAAAGCAACTTTAACGCTAAAAGTTTCTCCTGGCAAGCCACTAAACTGTAATTGAATATAATTATCTGCATTTCTTGCTTGGGCTTCTAAAACTGTAGTTCCTTCATGATCGAGGACAAGCAGTTGCAGTTGCGCCGGCAGGTAACTATTTTCACCTGTGGGATGGACTTGTACGAGAATGTCTGTTTCTTGTTTGGATGCCGGCATTAAAGCAACCACCAAGGCTACAGGATTTCCTAATAATTGAATTCCTAAGTCGATGAGTTTACCTCGCTTAATCTCGGCTGCTTGATTTACAGTTTCCCTGATTGGATCGATACTTCTAAAGCTAAAAGCTAAACTCGCTTTCTCTGAACCTAGAAGTGCTTCTACAGTCTGCCAGCCGGTTTCAAAAATGTTCTCAAACCACTGGCTCAAATTCACCGTTGTCTCTCTAGCATTTTTTAGCCGGCAGATATGATCAATTAAGTTATCAATCGGTTTAAAATCGGCAATTTGCAGATGCTCTGGTGGCAGGAGTGGATCTACACTGGGGGCAAATCCTAGAAGTTCTACTTCTTCTAGATTCTCGTTAAATTGCACCCCTATATAACCGATACGATTTTCCGTCACTTCTGGGGGTAAATAACAAGCTGTTTCCCCAGGTAAAATTGGACGACATTCCAAATAACCAATCTCTGGTATGGCTAGATCGGCAATATTAAATACAGCCTGCATTCCCCTATGCCAACTATCACTTGTACTAAGATCCGTTTCTATTTTCAGCCATTTCAGATAGCTGTGAACCGCATAGACAGCGAGGGTATTTAAATAGACTCGTTTTCCTTTTTGAGCAGTAGCTTGTTGTGTGGCAAACTGACACGCGATTGCGTGAGCGTCTCTTCCCAGCGGAACGGTTAATTTTGGTCTTTTTGTGTTGTTCATGGCTCTAAACTAGGCTGATACCCCTGATTTCTGGCAATTTCTTGTAAAAGCGGTAAGCATTTTCTCTTCCAGTGAGAAACAAGCGCTTGGTAGTTGATTTTTAACTCTCTGGCAATTTCAGATAATTTGTCTGGCGGTTCGTTTAAATAAAGCCGTTTGCTAAGAAGCCGGCAGTTACATTCAAAGTTGGCTTTCGGATGACATTTCTCTAGTTTTCCTTCTGGATCTTGCTGAATGTATTTTTCTATTTCTAACCCGATGCGTTGTTTTTCCTCTCTTTGAAGTTGTTCAATATATCCCTCAATTCCGCTGAGAGAGGGAGTACCAAAACCTGTTTCTGATAATTTCTCTAAAGGGTTAAAGTCAGCTTCATTATTCTCGCTTATTTCATTCAAACTACGCGAAAATCGTTCATCAGGTATATATAAATCTTGAATTCGCCAGTAAAGGTATCCATTAATCCACTTTACTAAGCTAATCTGCACCGAAGGCGGACGCGGTTTAAAGGTATGAATATTTTGGCTTACCCACTCCCAGGTTCGATTCAAGGCTTCTAAATAGTCTGGGTGGGAAGATTTTGACAATCCTGGTAGCTGTTGGATGTGAGCAATCAGCCGATTGAGAGCTTTTTGTTTCTCCGGACTTGGCTCCGGGTATTTACAAACTTCTGCAATGAGTTTTTTTAGTTGTTCATCCATTGTGCTTAATTTCGTTGTCTAATGCCTCCTGTTCCTTTCAAGTTAACATAAAATCACCCTAATCGCTCATGAAAGATGCGCTCTTTTGAGATGCAAACTTTCTGTAATTAACTTTAGGAACGATTAGGGGGAAGGGGGTTCAGTTTTATTCAACTATTTGATTTATTTCATGAAATGATTCTTTTGTTGTTTGCTTTTGTTCTTCTTTGTTGCCGGCTACCCTACAATCTCAGATTATCTTTCATCCGCTTATAGCCTCCCTTACTAAAATTGCTGTACTAATAACTACCGCCGTCGTAACTACTGCTACCACAGTCACTACTACTATAGCTGCTGCTGTCGGAACTGCTGCTGTCATAACTACTGCTATAGCTGCTGCTGTCATAACTGCTGCTTTCACAGTTTTCATAGCTGCCGGCATCATAGCTACTGCTGTCATGACTATTGCTGTCACAGTCATAGCTGCCAGCCTCATAGCTATTGCTGTTATTATTGCTTTCACAGTTTTCATAGCTGTCGGCATCATAAGTTCTGCCATAGCTGCTGATGTCAAAGGCACTACTGTCATAGCTGACATCATCGCAATAGCTGCCGGCATCAAAATCCGTGTTATGGGAGACGCGCTTGTACTTAGAGCCTTTTTTGAAAGGGTTAGATCCTGTAAAGTCTTTCCGCTTTTTGAGTTGTTTCCGGCTTTTTTTGCTAAGAAATCGGGCGATTGACCAAACAATTAATGCAGTCAGGATACTAATCAATACTAACGCCATAGAATCCATCCTTTTGAGGAGTATCTAAATTTGACTGGACTTTTAAAAAAAGTCGAAAATGGCTGGTTCTAGAACTTTGATTCTTCGTGGGTATAGCTGGTTGCGCCACTTTTAAACATATCGAAATGGCACAACCAGTTCTTCATGAATCTAGCTGTAGACGAAGTAGCTTTCTGTCAGATTTAAACCTGTTAGCCCGGCAACCTTGGCAATGAGTTCATCTTTAGAACTTAAGCCAGATGTGCCATCATTATCGAGGTAGATATTAGTACAGGTCCCGACTGAGGATAAAATGTAGTCAGTTGCAGAACCCGCTAGTTGAATAAAATCTTCGCTGAGTTTAAAGCTTCTTAAGAGAGCAAAATCAGCACTCCCGCTATTACTGGAATTGCCATCATTGTAGTAGGCTCCTTTACCGGCATCTCCCAAGATAAACCGATCTGAACCGCTGCCTCCGGTGAGGGTATCTAGTTCGCCAACCCCTGGAGAAGTGGCTAAAGAGTCACAGCCAATCAGAACATCTTTGCCGGAACCACCATTGAGCCAATCATCGCCGGCCCCACCATCAAGCGTATCTTTGCCGGCTCCCCCATTGAGGGTATCATGACCCGTTCCCCCATTGAGGGTATCATGACCAGCACCGCCATCAAGCAAGTCATGGTCAGAACCGCCATCCAGTAAATCATGGCCCTCTAAGCCATCCAGCGTGTCCATCCCCATGCCGCCGTAAAGGCTATCATGCCCTGCCGTGCCAACCAGTAAATCATGGCCGGCGTTTCCTGTGAGAGTGTCATTGCCATCTGGTGGTTCACCGCCACCTGGAGGATTTAGGCTGAGTTGAGCCACCCAAACATCAGGCATCTCAGAATCATCAAAGATATTTCCGGCAGTATAAATATTGCCAGCACCATTTACGGCTACCCCTGACGAGGTATCCCGCCCAGGAGTGTTCAATGCTTTAACCCATTGTTGGTTGCCCTCAGCGTCATACTTGATAACCCAAGGATCGGCATTGGGGCTGTCAAAAATTGCCGGCTCTCCAGTGCCTCCCGAAACGTAGACATTGCCGGCGTCATCTAATGCAATGCCATTGGCGTAATCATAATCCGCAGTCCCCCACTGGTGAGACCACACTTGGTTGCCCTCAGAGTCATACTTGGCAGCCCAGGCATCAGTGCCAGAGGCTCTTCCCGAAATATAAAGGTTGCCAGCGCTATCGGTTTTAAAATCCTCTCTGCGGTAATCACTGGCAGCTCCCAACTGCTTCACCCAAAGCTGGTTGCCGGTGCTGTCGTATTTCGCAATATAGGTGTTATATTGACCCCCCAGATCCCCCTGCGTGTCTCCGCAAATGTAAACATTACCAGCACCATCAACGCCTACGTTCTGAGCACTGTCTGCACCGGCAGTTCCCCATTGCTTCACCCAAAGCTGGTTGCCGGTGCTGTCATACTTAGCAACCCAAGCATCAACAAACCCAGCACTGCTACCGCCTAAATCGCCATAGGTTTCTCCCGAAACGTACAGGTTGCCCGTGCTATCGGTGGCTACGTCCTGTGAGTATTGAGGAAGTGCATTGCCAAACTGCTGCACCCAAATTTGGTTGCCTTGGGAGTCATACTTGGCAACGAAGGCGTCTTCATCGAAGATATAGCTTCCGGCTTTAGGGCTACCCCAAGCGCCTCTGGTATATCCTGTCAGGTAAACATTGCCGGTGCTATCTGAAGTAAAGCCAAAACATTGCTCGGTAGTCTCTGTACCGAATTGCTTGAGCCAAAGCTGGTTGCCTTCGGCGCTATATTTAGCAACCCACACGTCATTTTCCCCAGCACTGCTACTCCCCAAAGTGCCATTGGTGTCTCCCGAAATGTAAACATTCCCCGCGTTATCCGTAGCGATGTCAGTAGTGGAGTCCCAACTGGAAGTCCCAAACTGCTTAATCCATGCGGTATTGGAGCCAGTGCCGGCATCATTACTGTTAAAATCCGTCTGAGTCACCGGCTCACTTGTGCTGCCGGCAAGGCTAAATGTTTCGCTTTCGCCAGCATCACTCAAGCTGCCTTTATCGAGTTCGGTGTTGTTCAAATCAGAAGTAACCGAGTCTTTTTCAGAAACGTGGGACTGCATTATGTCTTCAATCGGTAGCTGATTACTATTCATGGTTAACCTTTGCTAGAGATTGCTAAAATTGCACGCAAGATGAAACCATGCGATTGGCTAAGTAAATTTAGGCCGAAGCGCACATTGGAAATATCTGGCTCAAAGCTCGAAACTTTAGCGTTTCGATTTTTGAGTAACCGCGTAGAAATTCTTTAAACGTTTTAGTGGCAGGAGTCGTCAGAGAAGGAATTTAAAGGCAGTGAACTTTTTAGCCTGGATTTGGGTTCTCTCCTAATTGGAACTTCTATATAGTTCTCAGCTCAACTGCAAAAGTTTATGCAAATCCGATTTGCAAGGAGTTCACACCGGCACTCAAAAAAATCACTCAAATCCCTGACAGTTCAAGCCTTTCGAGGATTTAGCTGCCCAGCAAAAATATCAGCAGCCGTTACATTCACAATCCCCTCATCCCCACGCTGCCGGCCTTTTCTCAAAAATTTACAGGACTTATTATTAAAAATGACAGGGACGTGGTCTAGCAATTCCATAGCCTTGGGCGTAATCGACTCCCAGCGTCCGCAGCTTCATGAGGATTGCATCATTTTCCACAAACTCAGCAATCGTTTGTAACCCCATGACATGAGCGATGCGGTTAATCGCTTCTATCATTGCAAAATCAAGTGGGTTATCCACAACATTCTTGACAAAACTGCCATCAATTTTAAGATAATCCACCGGCAGATTTTTTAAATAAGCAAAAGAAGACGTGCCGCTGCCAAAATCATCTAAAGCAAAATAACAGCCCAATTTCTTGAAAGTGTGGATGAACTGAGCAACTTTTGTTAAATTAGCCAGGGCGACTGTTTCTGGAATTTCAAAACAAAGAACGTGAGGCGGAACTTGATGCAAAGCGAATTGCTCTTGCAGAAAGTCATGGAACTGGTCATCGTTAAGGGTGGCACCAGAAAGATTAATACCATAAAGCCTTTGCAAACGACCGGCAGGCTGTTGAGAGGTGCCGGCATCCAACTGATTGTGATGCGCTGACAGGTGAGTGAATAGCGTGCGAATCACCCAGCGATCAATCGTGTGCATAATGTTGTAGCGTTCCGCTGCGGGAATAAACGCCATTGGCGAAACCAGAGCGCCGGCTTCATCTTCAAGGCGCAGCAGCACTTCATAATGCTCTCTGTTGAATGAGCTATCTGTAATTGGAACAATCGGTTGGAAAAAAAGGCGAAATCGATTCTCTTCAAACCCTTGCGTAATTCGAGAAACCCATTGCATTTGGCTGTGCTGTTGCGCCAATTCGGTTTCATCACTCTGATGAACGTGCACTCGATTTCGCCCCTGTTCTTTTGCAGCATAACAAGCCCCATCTGCTGCATTTAATACATGGGTCAAACTACAACTTTCGGCTGTAATTGCAACCAAACCAATACTGGCACCAATGCTAAAGGTTTTATCCTCCCAAACAAAACGAAATGCCTGGATACTTTCACGCAGCGAATTTGCAATTCGCCGTGCCTGTTCTAAAGGACATTGGTGAAGCAGCACGGCAAATTCATCGCCGCCAAGACGAGCGAGACTATCCGTTTTACGCACACCGGCTTGTAAAAGGGTGCTAATTTGACGCAGCAATTCATCTCCTGCCACATGACCGCAAGTATCATTAACAATCTTGAACCGATCAAGATCCAGATAACAAAGTGCGTGCTGTTGATTTTGCGTCTGAGCAATCAGCAAAGCCCGTTTCAAGTGTTGTTCAAATTCGCGCCGGTTGATTAAGCCGGTTAAGGCATCATGACTGGCTTGCCAGGATAGCTGACGGGCAAGGGCGCGTTCTTCTGTAACATCGTGAAACACTAGCACCGCACCGATGATTTGACCGGCACTGGCGAGAATGGGTGCAACCGATTCATCAATGGCAAACTCTGTACCGTCCTTGGCAATGAGTAGGGTTGGGTTAGCCAGTTCTCCAATGCGGTTGCCACGCAGGGCGGCTTCTACCGGGTTTTCCACCGGCTCACGGGTGATTTCGTGTACAAGCCGAAACACTTCGCTTACTGGCTTGCCAATCGCGTCTTGAGCCGGCCAGCCGGTCAATCTTTGGGCTGCGGGATTGACAGAGGTAATATAGCCTAAAGCATTCGTGGTAATGACCGCATCGCAAATTGAGTGCAACGTGATCTGAGCTAGTTCTTTCTCTTGCAACAGCGCTTGTTCAACGCATTGGCGTTCGATGATTTCCTGGCGCAGTTTTGCATTCGCTGTTTCGAGTTCAGCAGTGCGCTCTTTCACCAGTTCTTGCAGGTGTTCCTTATGCTCACGCAGCTGTTTTTCCGCCCGTTTGCGCTCTACAATTTCCACAACTAGCTGGTCGTTAGATTCTTTTAAGGCGGCAGTGCGTTCCTCAACTCGAATTTCGAGCTGTTCCTTTGCCTCTGTCAGTGCAGCTTGTGCCCGCTGGCGCTCGGTGATATCGATGCCGGTGGCGATGATATATTTGGTTGAGCCGTCTGGGTCGCAAAGCACGGTATTTGTCCAAGCGATGAGCCGGCAATTTCCAGTTTTTGTCACCCAGTAATTTTCATATTGGTGCGGACACTGGCTTGTTTGCAGTTCTTTAAAAACCGCAACCGCCGGCTCAACCTCTTCAGGAAGCAGCAACAAATCCCAGAACACCCGGCCTTCCGCTTCCTGCGCTGAGTATCCGGTGGTTTGCTCGCAGCACCGATTAAAGCGGATAATTCGCCCTTTTGGGTCAAGAACCACGACTAAAGCACCGGCCGTATCCAACACGGTTGTAACAAAGTTACGTTCCTCTCGTAAGGCTTCTTCAGCGGCTTTACGTTCTGTAATGTCTCTTGCTACCCAAATCACCTTGTCTACCTGCATTGGCGAAATGCTAGCGGCAAACCATCGAGTGGGCATCTGTCCCTGCGCCCCTGCCGACTCTCGCATAAGCAGGCTGTACTCAA
The DNA here is from genome assembly GCA_019359355.1 of Microcoleus vaginatus WJT46-NPBG5. Lineage (GTDB taxonomy): Bacteria > Cyanobacteriota > Cyanobacteriia > Cyanobacteriales > Oscillatoriaceae > FACHB-68. Next base: position 27,677 of record JAHHHM010000015.1, read on the forward strand.
CATTAATCATCTGCCCCGTTTCTAAGGCCCGATGGATATAGCTGAGAAACAGTTCAGCTTGGGATGGCTCAAAAACCTCATGGAGTTCGCGGCCAATTAGCTCAGTTGCCGGTTTGTACAAAAGTGTGGGATTTGTGGGCGCAATTTTAAGATAGCGTCCTTGCGCGTTGAAAACGACGATGACATCGGGTATTGCCGCTAATATGACGCGAAGTTCAGCTTCTGAAGTCCGCAGTGCTTTTGCCGTCCATTCCCGTTCAGCAATCTCAAGTTGCAGTTGCTCATTCGCCTTCTTGAGTTTCCTGTCTTCTGGGGGTAATAGGGGGGTGGCAAGCTCCTCTACGGTAGGTTTTAGCTCCTTATTGGCCTTCTTCATAGCTGCTTCTGTCTGATCGCACTCAGTAATGTATGTGATGGTGTCCGAGAAATGGCGAGTTTGGCCTGCCGGTGTCAGCAAGGGCTTTTCTATTGTGTGAAACCTATTCAGGTTAGGCAGAAAGTGCTTGACTTCTGCTGGGGTTTGATCGAAGTCGGTATCGCTACCACCGTACTCGATTTGGGCACCTGTTTGGTTGGGCCAGATACACGTTTCCGGCCAGACATTGATGCCGGCACCAGCATGATCCACCAACTGACCTTTCGCACTCAGCCAGATGACACCGGCATCTAAAAACAAACAATTATCCTCATGCCGGCAATCTTTCCTTCTAAAAATTTTGTGAGTTTGAAAGGCTGGCCAGTAATTTTCTAAGCAGTTCTGTAAATCCCCAACATCCATGTCTGGCCGGCAGCTCTTGCCCAGTTGTTTTTGAAGGATTCTGTCTGTAAATTGTAACCAAAGTTGATCAAAAAAGATATCAAGCTTATCTGGCCCAGAAACCCCTACTTTCATCGGCACTTGATTGGCAATATATTGGCAACCTTTTTCAGGCGCTTCCCATGAGTTTAACCAAGCCGGCCCAGAAAACTCAAAGATCCCCAGATAGTTTTTATTTTTTCCCTTCCCTATTCTTTGTCCTTGAATTTCGCAATTTGTGGGCGCACAGATGAAAAATCTTGCCGGTTCCCCACTTTCTTCCACCTTCTCAATCACAAAGCGACTACAAGAAATCCTGTTATTGCTCAAGCAGAGTGGCAATCGGTTAAGAGCGACTTTTAACAAAACTTGATGAAGATGGCTATCTGCAACTGCAATAGGTTCCAGAGCGATACTCCTTTCGTAGCGAGGGGGATAATTTGGATGGTGAGTTACAGCAGCAGCGAGTACCCCGACAAAGTTGCTTTGAATTGGTTGTACACTCCAGCCGTCGATTAATAGCGCTGCGGTGTTCCACAATAGAATGCGCCCATTACGATTGCCGGTCATGACAAAATTATTCAAATTCTGCCTACTCTCGGCGGGGTTAGGTTACTGTTGAGAGTGCCCGGACAGATGCTTATCTTCATGGGCCGGCAGGAGAGACAGCCATATTTATTCTCTCAAATTTACCAGCGGCTGCGGCTGTTGGGAGAAAAACTGTTTCGACATTTGCTCAATATTGAAAACTTAAATATCTCAGTGATTTATTTAGCAATCTTGGGAATTTTCTCCTTGTTTATTAAAATATAAACACTCATTAATTGTTTCGTTTTCTACTTCCTCGACGCAAATTTCCCCGTTCCACCCCAATTTAGAGTTGTTATAAAATTCTTTCTCCTAAACAACCAAATTTGTCAAATTTCTAATTCTATGTGACAGAAAAGATTGATATCGGCTTTCAATCAGTTGCGATTTGAGCGTTCCAGCTCGCTCAGAACTTTAATAATTGCAGAGTCAGGCCCAACCGGAATATTTTCAAAATTTAACTTTCCTACGGTAATCTTACTAAAATACAGTCTCTCACTTGCAGAGGAATTAAGTTACAGAAAAACTTAAAATTTTGAATAAGATTTCACTCTGGTAAATTAATTATGCAAGTAGAAAAAAGCCATCAGGCGCTGAGTGCGATGGTGCTGGCGGGTGGCCAAAGTTCCCGCATGGGTCGGGATAAGGCTTTGATCGCACCCCAAGGCATTCCACTGCTCAAGCAGGTTTATGAGATTGCTGTGAAGTGCGCGTCCCCGGTGTATGTCGTGACACCTTGGCCCGAACGATATCAAGATATCTTGCCTAATAGCTGCCGGTTTATCCGAGAGATGCCTTTGCCTGACGAGACGGAACCCCACGGGCCACTGGTGGGATTGGCCCAAGGATTGGCACAGGTGCAAACAGAATGGGTACTGGTGCTCGCTTGCGATCTACCTCGGTTGCAAGTTGAGGTTTTGCAGAGTTGGATAGGGCTGTTGGGTAATGTCAAGGAGGATGCTATTGCCCTACTGCCGCGAGATGCCAAGGGCTGGCAACCGTTGTGCGGCTTTTACCGGCACAGTTGTCTGCCGGCACTCACAGGCTTTATCAACCAGGGGGGCCGGTCATTTCAGCGCTGGTTATCCCAACATCCGGTACAAGAGGTGCCGGTGAGCGATAGGCAGATGCTGTTTAATTGCAACACCCCCACCGATCTCGAACAAGTAAAAGGCGAAACGTAGACAGTTGTTTCAATTATCACATTTTCTCCTACCCTTCATTGTTGCTCGATTGCGTCTTCTATCTTTCGGTAGATAGTGTAAAAAAAGTCTAACTGTAGAGAGAGGCTGCTTATTCTTTCAATCCCTTAAGATGAGTGCATGACAAAGCCTCTTAGTCAAAACTCAATAAAACGGAGAACAATATGAGCATTGAAGATAGAGCAGCGGCTACCGCCAAAAACATAGAAGGTAAAATTCAAGAAGCTGTGAGTGAAGTCACAGGTGACCCGAAGGACAAAATTGAAGGTCAAGTCAAGCAAGAACAAGCGGCGAATATGCACGCAAAAGAAGACGTTAAAGATGGCGTAAAAAACTTCATCGATAAAGCTTAAGGTTTTTGCTTTGATCTTTTAATAAAAAAAATCCAGCAAAATTGATTTTGCTGGATTTTTTATTTGATAAAAATAAACTTAAATTCATAGCTGGACGCAATTGTAGGAATAATTGCTGCTAAAAACTACCCAGGTTTCGATTAAGCTTGATTCCGAATTTGAGTTAGCTTCAGTGCTTTTCTGAGAAGCGTTCGTTGTGCGCTTGAAGCCAAAATATCGCTGGATAACAGTATTTTTATCAGCTTGTAGTGGAGCTTCCCACGTAAAATAGCGCCGCTGGAGTCACTGAATAGTCTGGTGTTTGGACGAGGTGGGCTGAGGAAAAGTTCCAACAACCAACGACTTCATCTGTTTTGCTTTTCGCTAGCGGTGGCCAAATTGTCTGCTTGACGCTGGGCGTTCATTTGCGAGCGGTAAAGCTTATAATTGCACACTATTTGATTGTCTTAATATTTTCTTAAGAATTCTAATGAAACAAGGGTGTTTGCAACTTCTTCTAAAAGATAAGTTCAGCAATCACCAATAAGGGTGATAATAGCCTAGAGATTTAAGTAAGCACCTCTCAAACTAAAACAGTCCCGCGAGTAGACGTTGTTTGTTCGCTCTCACAGCGCATTTATTCGCTATCCCAAACCGTCATAACTTTCCAAATTTAGACAGTTTGTTAACTGCAACAAGGAAAGTGCCCGGAGGCGATGCCGGCAAACAATCTAAAAAGAACCTGAAAAGGATGCCGGTGAAGCCTTCCCCCCTTTAAAAGGACGTGAGTTGCGGCTCTGAACCTACTAGACAGTTGAGGAACCATAACGTATGTTCTTAACAGTTGAAAGCACTTCAGAAATAATCGACATATAGAGGAACTGACCTTGACCCCCACCCCAACCAACCGCTTAATTTAACCCAGACACCATGAAAACATCTTTTCCCGTTAAATTCGCTGCCTTTGCCGTAGCAGCCGTCTCAACAATCACCGCTTTAAGCCCACTTCTGGCTGCAACTTTTGGCAAAACAGAAGTTGACCAAACTAAATTCGTCGCGGTGGCTCAACCTCTTGCCAATAATACTTATAAACTGTTGGTGATCGAACAGCTATCGAGCGCACGTCCCTGCTGGAGTGAAAGCGGGTCGAGTCCTGTGCAAGTGCAACCGCTGCTGCTGAACTTTGACTTCACCGGCATCTGTTCACGCAGCTTGGACAGCAACGGCTACTCTATCCGTATGGCAGATCAAGATTTAGGGTTGCAGTACAGCCTACGGGTGGTTAACCGAGATGGAGATGTCCGGCTTGTCGGAACGAGCACGACTCGAAATTCACCTGTGATTGAAATCGGAAGAACCAATGGCATTTCCAATGATTTTTCTAAAATCGTTCTGAATCCCGGCTGGCGGATGACGAAAAGAAGTTATGATGGCAAGACTTTAGGGCACGTTTACTTTACCAGCGATCAAGCATTAGGTGCTACCCCAACAGATGGGGGTAACACCGGCGGAACCAAATTCGCAGACATCCGCACGGATGTTTACGGCAAGGAAATTGATCAAGCTGTGGAACTAGGATTTGTTGCCGGTTTTTCTGACAATACCTTCCGCCCGCAAGAAACCTTAACCCGTGAGCAATTGGTGTCTTTGGTGGTGGAATCTCTGAAGAACATCCCCAATGCCAATATCACCCTCCCCACCCAAGCGACATCCAGCCCCTATCCAGATGTGGAGACCTCACGCTGGAGTGCGGCTAAGATTCAATGGGCACGGGATAACAACTTGATCAGTGGTTATCAAGATGGCACCTTCCGACCGGCACAGTCGGTGACACGCGCTGAAATGATGGCAGTGTTGCGACGGGCAGCAGAAAAGGGCAAATCGCTGCGCGGACTGCCTACAACTCTAGGTGCAAAACAAACGCCTAAGGTGTTCTCAGACACGGCAACTCACTGGGCAGCGCCACTGATTACTCAGATGTCTGGCTATTGTAATGTTGCTTCCCCACTGAATGAAACCGGCAACGCTTTCTACCCAGATCAAGCGGCACGCCGTAACTACGCGGCTGCGGCGACTCTGCGGACGTTGAATTGCGTTAAGTCGGAATCAGCAACCCCAACACCGTAATTGCAAGGGCGCTAACGCTTCTACGGTTGATTTAAATAATCACCAACCGCGATAGGGCCACCGGCAATCACGGTGGCTAAAACGCCGGTTTGGGCGTGGCCAAATTTTTGGGGAAGTAAGGAAAAGAGGGGAATATCGCGTTCGCCGGTTTCGGGATTCACGTCTATGTTCGCACACCGGCCAATGCGGGCGGAGATGGCAATTCGAGTTTCTCCGATTTGCAATTCTTTGCCGATCCAGTTGAATTCTTCCCAAGCTGGGACGCCGTCGATGACGATGTTCGGGCGGAACCGGCGGGCATCAACCGGCTGACGGGCTTCTGTTGTGATCGCATCAAGAGTTGCCTGACTGACGAGGGAAATATGCACCGGCTGCCGGTCGGGATAGCGGGTGGTGCCGGTGCCATTGCCGACGAGGCGCAGGGGGGCTTTCTCTGGGTGCCTTGCGGTTGCGGTGGGGTGGAGGGAAGCCAGGTAGCCGGTGAAAAATGCCCCAATTAGGTCGCGTCCTGCCGGTGTGCCGGTGTTTGCGACGAATAGGGGAACCTCCTGCCGGTGAACACTTAAATTGCCTGTTTGCGGGTCGTAGTGGCACTGTAGGCCGGCTAAACCAGGCCAATCGTTCTGCATGGCAAAATTGCCTTTCGGCAGCCAGGGAACGCTTTCTTGTGGGTCAGAAATCTTGCCGGCTTCAACGTACATTAAGGCAAAGGCGCGATCTCCAGGGATGCCATGTCCTGCTTCCAGGGTGACGCGATCGCACTCATGGGGCGTTAGACCTTTAATCGGATAAGTAAATAACTGCTTGATGGCTGCCGGTGTCATGGGATTTGATTGATGAAAATAATTGCAATTATGCCTTAATAATTTAAGCTAATTGCGTGATTAACTGTCAACTAAATCCCTGGATAAAAACACTTTATCCAAGTTTTGTTTTATCTTTATAGATGCGGTGCAGCCAAATTGTTTCTGCTTCTTTTTCTGCTTGAGAATTGCTCATCGAAGAATAGCGAATTTCTGCCTCACCCATACTCCAACTATCGCAGCAGGATGTAATTAATCTTTTGGAATACTCAAGACCTTCTCCCTTATTATTGTTACCTCCTGCCTCATTCGTGTCATAAGTCCAGGGAGACCATTCTCCATAGGGATCGTTAACGATAAATCCATTGTCGGTGTATCCCTTGATCACGAGAATATGACCGGGTAGAGTAAAAAAACCATGTACGATACAAATTTTTCCCTGATCAATTGCTTCTCGGATATCTTTGAGACTCCCTTGTTCAGTGAGATCATCTTTGATGCCGGCATAACTTTCAGCTAGACTTTTTAATCCCTCCGCAGTAAAACGATTCCAGCCTTTATCAACAGCACGTGTGTAGAGTTCATCCTCTAATTGATGGTGGTTACCGTTACCTCGAACACCCAAGTACCAAAGGCAAATTGCAAGCGATGTCACATTACAAGCTGTGTAGGGTTCAAACTCATTGTCTAGTTGAGAAAAATAGGGAACACCCTGAATAACTTTCATGATTTGACCTCACAAATTTTGGATGGAATGAAAGAATTGCTGCTGAGAAAAATTTAGGCCGGCATAAAGCGAGTCTGCTTAATCTTACTTAAGATAATTTAATCCTAAAAGCAGCAATTTGAATCGCCGGCACTGGGAGAAATATCATCGGCATTTCTAGTGGCAGCGGTGAAAGCAGCAAAAGGTGCATGCTCGTTTGAAGATAAAACTAAATCTTTAAATTTATCCCAAGGAAAGTTAACACCTGGATCGCTACGACGCGTTGGATCGAGCTTTGCATGGGAGACAATATGGCGAAGATTAGGATATTTAGCCCAACAGTAACGAACAATTTTTGCAGTGATTGCAACTTGCCAATCGGAAAAAGTATCGGCTTTTGCTTGGGTATTCACAACTTCAATTCCCAAAGACCAATGATTGACTCTCGTTTTGCCGGCATTGACATCTGGGTGAGACACTTGATTGCGAACGTGCCATGCTGCGAGAGTTTCAGGCGCACAAGCCCAAATAAGTTGACCATGTTGCGGTTCATTCTCATCTGGAACCAACCAATGAAAACTCGCTGTGCCGGCACGCATAACTGAAATTGCGCCTTCGGAACTCGCGCCGGCGGTTGCGTGAATGACAACTGCTTTAATCCCGTCAATGGGATGAACATCACGTTGCGTTGTACATTCTGACCAATAATTACGAATGCCGGGATACCAAGTTTCGGGAATTGAAACGTCAGTTGGCCGGTTTGTGGTAGGCAGATCAAATTGATAGGTTTTTGGATCGCTTGCCATAACTTGATTTTTTGTTTCAGGGTTAGTGATAACGAAATTATTTCTCACAGGAAAGGGAATATCAGGAGAAAAAGTGACTAATTTATGTAAATTTGTGTAAATTCTCGGATACATTTTTTAACCAACGCAAAGCCGGCATCTTCAGCCCCAAATCAATGATGCTTCGCTTCATAGCGCAGGACTTTTTGAAACCCGCGAATCAAGCTTAACGCTACAACTCGTCGCTATAGAATATGTGACTCAATGCTTTATCAGAACGATTGAGAGGAGATGATCACCCCAAACTTCAACTGTTTTAGAACTGGTGCTTTAATTGCCGGTGAAATCAAACGCTAAAAAAGGGTACAAGGGTAAAAGAGAAGAGGGTTAAATAGTCCTCGCGGGAACGAGTGCCACCCGAAAACCGATGTTGTAGTGCCTGTTATCCGGCCCGTACGAGTCACGAGTCGCACTGCGGCAGTAGCTGGGGAAGTAGTTCCAAGAACCTCCACGCTGCAACCGGCGATTACTATCTCCGCCACTTTCCCAAGCACTGCCATCAGAAGTAGCACCGTTGTAGTTTTCATGCCAGATATCTTGACACCACTCGCAAACATTGCCGTGCATATCGTACAGCCCAAAGGCATTGGGCGGGAAACTCCCGACATCAGTTGTCTGTTTTCGATATTGACCCTTTGGCTCAGAAGCGTAGGTATAATTCCCATAATAGTTGGCTAAATCTGGGGTGATTGTCTCGCCAAAGTGAAAGGGTGTAGTGGTGCCGGCGCGACAGGCATATTCCCACTCTGCCTCACTGGGTAAGCGGTAGTTGCGCCCTGTTATTTGCGAGAGTTTCTGGCAAAATTTAACGGCATCATTCCAAGATACATTTTCCACCGGCCTGTTATTTTCTTTAAATTCAGCGGGGTTATTCCCCATAAATTCAGCGGGGTTCTTCCCCATCAGCGTTTGCCACAGGGCATTGTTCCAAGATAGATTTTCCACCGGCCTGTTATTTCCTTTAAATTCAGCGGGGTTATTCCCCATCACCGCTTGCCACTGTGCCTGGGTGATGGGATATTTGCCCAGGAAAAATGGCTGTACTGTTACCCGATGCTGGGGACTTTCACCGCTATCTCGTTCTTTTTCCGTGTCTGGGGAACCCATGAGAAATGTGCCGCCCTTAATTGACACCATTTCCAAACTGACATTGTTGCCGAGTTTTTCTGCAAAAACGTCCGCTTGTCCTTGCTGTCGGCTAACAATTTCACCTCTAGCATCGACGGTAACAGTTGTGAATTGAAAAGAGGAAGTTGGAAGAACCGGCGCTGCGACTACTGTACTCGGTTGAGATAGCACGGAAGGAGTGGGAAGAACCGGCGCTGAGATCGCTGCGGGAACGAGTGCCACCCGAAAACCGATGTAGACGTCCCTGCGGCCCGGCACGTCGAAGTTACGACTCGCACTGCGGCAGCTCCTGGAGTTGAAGTACCAACAACCTCCACGCAGCATCCGGCGATTGCTATCTCCTCCACTTTCCCAAGCACTGCTATTAGAAGGCGCACCGTTGTAATTCTCATGGTAGACATCTTGACACCACTCGTAAACATTGCCATGCATATCGTACAGTCCGAAGGCGTTGGGGGGGAAACTCCCGACATCGGTTGTTTGTTGTCGCCAAACACCTTTTGATGCTGAGGCATAGGTGTAGTTGCCATCATAGTTAACTAAATCAGGCGTGATTGTCTCGCCAAAGTAAAACGGGGTGGTGGTGCCGGCGCGACAGGCATATTCCCACTCTGGCTCGCTGGGTAAGCGGTAGCAGCGTCCCATTTTTAGTGAGAGTTTCTGACAAAATGCAACGGCATCATCCCAAGATACCTTTTCCACCGGCCTGTTATTTCCTTTAAAATTAGCCGGGTTATTGCCCATCACGGCTTGCCACTGTGCTTGAGTAATGGGATATTTGCATAGGAAAAACGGCTGTACCTTTACCCAATGCTGCGGGCTTTCATGGCTATATCGCTTTTCTTCCATGTCTGGGGAACCCATGAGAAATGTGCCGCCCTTAATTGCCACCATTTCCAAACTGACATTGTTGCCGAGTTTTTCTGTAAAAACGTCTGCTTGTCCTTGCTGACTGCTAACAATTTTTCCTCTGATATCAACGGTAACAGTTGTGAATTGAAAGGGATAAGTTGGAAGAACCGGCGCTGCGATTACTGTAGTCTGTTGAGATGGCACGGAAGGAGTGGGAAGAACCGGCGCTGCGATCACTGTACTTGTTTGAGATGGAGCTATTGGCAACGTAGATGCTGGCAGGGAATTCAGTGCTTGCAAAGCTTCTGTCGCATTCGCATAGCGCCCAGTGAAGTGATCTCGCACCATTTTGCTTAAAATCTCTGCTAACCCATCGCTCACAGAAGCGTGATTTTTCCAAATCACTTCACCGTCATTATCTTCTTCGAGTAAATCAGGCTCGATGCCAGTCAAAGCAAAAATTACTGTCCTCCCCAGTGCATAAATGTCACTGCTTGGTTTTGGCTTGCCCATTGCCTGTTCGCTGGGCATAAAACCAAGCGTTCCAATAGAAACCGTGCAGCTAGTTTTTCCTGATAAAATTGTCTTCTGGATGCCAATCTCCTTAACTGCCCCAAAATCAATGAGCATCAACTTGCCATCTTTTCGTCGCATGATATTATGGGGCTTAATATCTCGATGGATGATATTGTTCTGGTGAACATAGGCCAGAATTTCTAAAACATCCTGCAACAATTTAATCGCATAAGTTTCACTTAACTTTTTGCCCGGACTCAATTCTTTGCTTAAGTCATGCCCTTCGATAAATTCCTGAATGAGATAAAATTCTTGATTTTCTTCAAAATAAGCAAACAACTTGGGAATGCGATCATGGTTTTGCGCCAGTTTATATAAAATTTCTGCTTCTTTTTGAAATAAACGCTGGATATCAGGTTCGATAGTTTGGGGGTGAAGCCGCTTTACAACACATTTAGGCTTCGGGGTGGCGGGAATATCTAAATCATTTGCCAAATAGGTTTCCCCAAACCCGCCGCTTCCCAGCAGTTTGACGATTTCGTAGCGATTCCGTAGTATGGTGCCGGCAACGAGCATAGTCTGGACTCCGGGCAGTGGCAATTTAATTGATTTTCGCATAATTGCCATTGCTCCAGCACCGTACTCGTATCAGCTATCTTGCTACTCTTAACAAATCTTATTAAAAAATAAGACCCTGTTTAAAATTACTTCAACCGGCCCGATCTCAAAATGCTGACAATTAACCACAATCCCAGAAAACTCGCTGCATAAAACAGGGCGCTGCTAACAACACTTTGGCCGTTAGAAAAGACAATGGCTGCCCCGATAATCAGCGATCCAACCACAATGCTAAACGAGAGCCGGTTGGCTGAATCATCCATCGTGCGGCGAACCCCGTCGAGTTCTTTTACCGTTAAATTCCACCGCAACGTTTCAGAAGTAACTCGCTCTAGCAATAACTCAACTTGACGCGGAGATTGCAAAGAAAGACTTTTTATGTCGAGTGCAGTTCTCAAGACGGCTTGCAGTGGATCGTCGCCAAAAAGCTGCCGGCGAAACAAGTCTGTAATTAAGGGTTTAACTTCATCGAGTAAATTAACGTCTGGGTCAAATTGACGGGCAACTCCCTCCAAATTTGCCAGTGCTTTCGCATACAATCCCAAGCTACCAGGTAAGCGAACTTTATTTTCACGAGAGACTTGCAGCACTTCGTAAAATACTTGAGAAAAGTTTATTTGCGAGAGGCTGATATTGTAATATTTCCGCAGCATTCGCGCAAAGTCGTTTTCCAAGTTTGACAGCTTATCCGGAACGGCAGAATCCGACAATTGCATCGTTAACTGAGCGCATCGGGCTGCATCTAAGTCAACAATTGCTAACAGCATCTCTGTCAAAACTTGCTGAGTGCGCGGGTCAAGCCGGCCCATCATCCCAAAATCTAACAAAGCGAGCCGGCCATCTCTGAGATAAAACAAATTGCCGGGATGGGGGTCGGCGTGAAAGAATCCATCAATATATATTTGCTGAAAGAAAGCCCGGAATAATAGGGTGGTCACAGCTTTACGCTTAGCCCTAACATCCCCATTATTAGAAGAGGCGTTTAAATCAGCTAATAGTAACGGCACCCCATCTAGCCACTCTAAAACCAGTAACTTTTCACTGGTTAATTCCCAAATAATTTCAGGAATCATCAAGTGCGTCGGGTCAAACCAACGACTGGTTGACAAATTGCGCCGCAACTGATTTGTGTAGCTGGCTTCTTGGGTAAAATCGAGTTCTGCCTGAAGCGCGGTGGCAAATTCGTCGGCTAAGGCAACAACATCGTAATCTTTGCCAAACTCTGTGAGGGCAACTATGTCTGCCAACGCCCGGATCAGAGAGATATCTTGGGCAACAACAACATCAATGCCGGGACGCTGCACTTTTAAAGCAATTTGCCGGCCATCTCTTAAGGTGGCTTTATGAGTTTGGGCAATTGAGCCGGCAGCCACTGCACGCGGTTCTAGGGTGGCAAAAACTTCTTCTAACGGCTGTTGCAATTGTTGCCGGATCACCACTTCCACTTCTGACCAAGGAACCGGCGGCACATTGGCTTGCAGATCAGTGAGGGCTTCAATGTATTGTGCCGGCAACAGATCCGGGCGCGTGCTCAGAAGTTGCCCCAGCTTGACATAAACCGGACCCAACTCCACTAAGATTTTACGCAGGACAGCCGGTGTGGGCAGTTTGGGTTCATCGGATTTGCCGCCGGTGAGCAGCACTCGCATATAGTCCCAGCCGTTGCGTAGAACTACTTCGATGATTTCTCCCTGGCGGCCACTGGTTCTGGTTAAAGAAAACATGGTGATTGGGAATTGGGAATTGGGAATTGGGCATCGGGCATGGGGCATTGGGCATTGGGGATTGGGCATGGGGGAAGCGGTGTTTTATTTCTGTGGAGGAATACCACAAGCTATCCCCAAACCGTAAGCCCGATGACCCAATGACTCCAGACTTATTCTTACAGTAGATTCTCGAATTTGGCGTCTGCCTGTAGGCGTTTGATTACTTGCTTGATTTCTTGGGTGCGGTCTTTTTTGACGATTAAAGTAACGTTGCCATCGCGCACAACGACGACATCCTCTAAACCGATGGTGACAATTACCTCTTCTGAGTCTGCGGCGTAGAGAATCGCGCCGGTGGTATCTAGCCCAACATGGGTGGCTAATTCAACATTAACCGCGTCTCCTTTGAGCAGGCGTTCAATGGCATTCCAGTCGCCGAGATCGTCCCAGCCAAAAGAGGCCGGCAGCACGTAGGCAAGCTGGGTTTTTTCCATCAAGGCGTAGTCAATACTTATCTTTTCTAGTTGGGGATAAGCTTGACTGCCTTGTGCTTCTAACTGCTGCATGAGGTGGGGCGCGTGGGTGCGGAGTTCCGCCAGGACAACACCGGCACGGAAAATAAACATTCCGCTATTCCAGCTAAAATGCCCCGTTGACAAAAACTTTTCCGCAGTCTGCCGGTCAGGTTTTTCGGTAAACCGGCTCACCCGATAAACCGGCAATTCTTCAAAGGTGCCGGCACTTTCGCCTTGCTCAATGTAGCCGTAGCCGATAGACGGCTGGTCGGGTTTGATGCCGAGGGTGACGATCGATGCTTCAGTAGCCGCTAGTTGGCTAGCAGCGCTAATCGTTTGCCCAAATGCCACTTCATCCCCGATCCAGTGATCTGCTGGGAAAAAGCCAATAACGGTTTCATCCCCGTAGCGGCGCTGAATTTCTAAGGTGGCCCACGCGACTGCCGGCGCGGTGTCCCGTCCTTCTGGCTCGATCAGTAAGTTTTCTTCCGGCAACTGGGGAAGCTGTTCACGCAAGCCTTGCGCCAGCTGAGCCGAGGTGACAATCCACAACCCATCCCAACCGCCGGCCAGTGGCAGCAGGCGGTCTGCGGTTGCTTGCAGGAGACTTTTGCCACTGCCGTCGAGACTTAAAAATTGTTTAGGCCGGTGCCGCCGGCTCAGTGGCCAGAAGCGTTCACCTTTGCCGCCGGCAAGGATAACAGGGATTAAGGAGCGATTCATGGTTGGCTTTAGGTCGTTGCGAAGCTCAATCTTTCTTCGCCTTATACTACAAGGTTTTTCCGGTTTCTGCGTCTGTGGAGTCAAGATCAACCGATGATTGTAGAGCTGCCGGTGATAAATCTCTCATTGGGAGGATACGACCCAGAGGTTCTGCCCCGTAAATGTAGATTGGGTAATGGGTCAGCAACGCGCTCTTATCCGCTTGATTCGGGTTAAATTTTCACGGTATGCCTAAAGCTCGAAAACAGTCTGGGTGCGGATTTTATCGGGTTTAAGTCTAGCCTGTCAACGAGAAAATATTCAGTAAAGACTGTTTTAACGGTGGCCGGCGAAACCACACTCTAAAATTTAAAATCTACAATCGCTACGGCGCTGTGTATTAAAAAACCCAGGCTATAATCAGTCGCGTTGATTTTAATTTAACCGTACGCGCAGGCTGTGGTTTTGCGAGTGAGGTCAAGGTGGTAGAAGGAGTGGAGCCGTTTAAAGAGGGTGCAGACTCTCAACAATCGGAGGTTGTGGAAAAACCACAGAAGTCTGCAAGCGCCGGCAAACGAATGCCGGTGTTGAAATTCACGGGGATCGCAAGCCGGTCTATGTTGTGGGGTTTCGGATTAATTCTGACGGCAACGATGTCGGCCACGCTAGGGGCAACACTAGCACTGATGACGCCTCTATCGCTCCCGTTTGGCCCTAAAGAGCCACCAGGGCGATCGCTTCAGGATGTGTGGCAAGAAACCTTTAATTACCGGCTGACACGACCCGTCAATATTTTAATTTTGGGGATCGACCGCGTTCCCAAGGCACGGGAAAACTCTCCAGAAATTTTTGCCGGTCGCAGTGATACGATGCTGCTCCTGCGGGTCAATCCGAAGGAAAACACAGTGAATATGCTGTCAATTCCTAGGGATACTCAGGTGGAAATTCCGGGATTTGGCACGCAGAAAATTAATGAGGCAAATGTAAAGGGAGGCGCAGCTTTAGCCGCCCGAATGGTGAATCGCAACCTCAACGGCGTGCCCATTGATCGCTATGTGCGCGTCAGCACCGGCGCTTTTCGAGAGTTAGTCGATCTTCTCGGTGGCGTTGAGGTGTTTGTGCCGCAACCGATGTCTTATGTCGATGAAACCCAAAAACTCAAGATTGATTTAGCCGAAGGTTGGCAAACCCTTGATGGAGAACAGGCAGAACAGTTTGCCCGGTTCCGCAATGAAAATAAAGGTGATATCGGTCGGGTACAGCGGCAGCAGGGTTTACTGAAAGCATTGCGAAACCGGCTTTCCAGTTCAACAGTTCTGCCTCGGTTGCCTCAAATTATCCGGGTGATGCAAAAGTATATTGATACAAATCTCAGCCTAGAAGAAATGCTAGCGCTGATGAATTTTAGTCTTCAAATGCAACCCGATGATTTAAAAATGGTGATGTTACCCGGTCGTTTTAGCGATCCACAAGAGTATGAGGCTAGTTATTGGATTCTGGATACTGAAGGGCGGGATCGGGTCATGCGCGATTATTTTGCGATCGCATCTAAGCCGAAGGTGCCGGGAGAAGGTGAGGCAGATTTGCCTAAAACCGATAACTTTGCGGAACGCCAATCACGTAGTCCTCTAAAAATTGCGATTCAAAATGCCTCTGATTCGCCTGAAATTGCAATGTTTGCGGTTAACTATCTCCAAGACCACGGCTTTGATAATGTGTATCTTGTACAAGATTGGCCCGACCGGCTGATCAAGACGCAGATTATTGTTCAAAAAGGTGATTTACAAGGAGCAGTACAGCTTCAAAAAGTGTTAGGGTTTGGCAATATTGAATCGGATTCCACAGGCGAGCTAGAATCTGATTTAACGATTCGGGTGGGTCAAGATTGGGTTAAGTTTTACCTCAAATCTGCTGCTTCTCCTCCCCGTTAATTAGACTAGCTTTTGCTTCTGGTTCTCGGTTCTATAACCTGTGGATCTACACCGTAACGCTTAGCGGCTTGAGACATATTGAGTTGGAGTAACTTTTCTTCTCCCATCTGCCAAATTTCTGCCGGCTTCTCTAGCGATACACCTAAAACACGGATAATCTCTAATGCTACAGCTTTTGCTAATAAAGGTGGCACCGAGTTGCCCACTTGCCGGCATCCGTGCCACTTTGTCACATGGAATCTAAACCAATCGGGGTATGAGTGCAACCGCGCTGCCTCCCGTACCGTAATACATCGCGGCGTGAATGGATGAATCGGACGAGGAGAAGTGAAAGCACCGCGATTGCTTGCTGTGCCGGCTCTCAGCGTGTTGCAAATGCCTTGCGGATCAAGCTTATGGAAGCGACTGATCGGCTCTATTTTACCGGCAACGGTGCCGGCGAATCTTTTGATGGATTCCAGACTATGTTGTGTACCCAAACTAGAAGTCAAGAGTTGCGAATTGAATTGCCGCCGGTATGAATAATCATCCTCAACAGGATAAAGATTACGAAGTTGACCGCTATATTGACTCGGCTTTCCATACTCTGCGATTACCCAATCTTTACTTAGCAATTCTGGGTAATTTTCAACTTCCGGTAAGTCTCCTATCGCATCCCATACCGTCGGTGTAGATGGACACATAGATAATTTGCTAGAATTCTTCCCGCTTAATGTTAGGGGATAAGTAATTGCTTCAGGATATTTCGGTAAGGTCAAACCTTTTCTGCATCCCAGGAGAAACAATCTTTCTCGATTTTGTGGTACGCCATAATGAGCGGCATTAAGAACTTTATAATCTTCTTCTACTTCATAGCCATTTAATCGAAATTCCCCAATAATTTCCTCCAAGAATTTCTGATGCTTTCCCAGAGTTAGACCTCGGACGTTTTCCATCACAAAATATTTCGGTTTAAGCTCTAAAACCAGCCGCAAAAAGTGAAAAACAAGAGAATTGCGAGGATCATCAAGTGCCCTTTTGCCAATTAGAGAAAATCCTTGACAGGGAGAACCACCAAATACCACATCTATTTCACGCTCTCCAATTGCAGATAAATTTCTGATTGCGTCTGCAGTTATATGGGCAATACTTTGGCACAAAACTGAGCAAAACGGGAAGTTGAATTCCTGAGTCGCGCAATGAATGGGATCAAGTTCCACCGCAGCTAGTACATCAAATCCTGCTTGTTCAAATCCCAAGGTCATGCCGCCCGCGCCGGCAAACAAATCAACACCAATTGGACGGGGTGTTCCGTTCATAACAAGCTTTTTAAATTATTGCAATTAGCTAAGATAAAAAATGAATGACTTTATCAAATGTCTTACATTAGTTTATTTTAGCGGAATAGATATCCAAAAAATTTTAGATTTTTGAACAATTTTTTTACTACTTGCCTGTCTAAACCTACCTATTTAATGATTTTAACAGAGTCATCTCTACTCATTTTTGAGGTTGAGCTGCCGGCTCAAAGGGGGTATATTTTCCTCCCAGAGATTCTACAATTGTGCAAGTATTCGCAACCATCATTTTGATATAAGAATCTCCCGCGCCGCCGGCAGCCCCAATTGAATCAGAATAAAGTTCATTCGGTGCTAATTTTACGCCCGATTCTTCCGCAACTGTTGTAATCAGCGCCGGATTAATCGTTGTTTCTGCAAAAATTGCCGGCACACCCGCTGCTTTGACTGCATCCACTAATTTTCGCACAGTCTGGGCGCTCGGTTGCTCCTCGGTACTGATGCCAATCAATGTGCCGATAATTTTTATTTGATAAGCCTTTCCATAATATTGAAAAGCATCGTGGGTGGTAACGAGCCGGCGCTTCTCAGCGGGAATTGTCGCGATTTGTTTGCCAATCCAATTATCCAACTGTTTTAATTCCCCTGTCAGCCGCGTTGCATTTTGGGTGAATTTCTCTCGCTCTTCAGGTAAAAGCGAAATTAACTCATCTCGAATCACATTCACCATCTGAATCACATTTTTAACATCCCCCCAAACGTGCGGATCGGGGACTTTTTCTCCAGCTTTATCTAATTGCAAAGACTTGATAACTTCTCCCACCGGCACCTTACGCCCTTTGTTACCGGCAGCATTCATTAATTTAATTAACCCAGGCTCCAAATTATAGCCGTTGTAGAGAATCAAATCTGCTTTTTCTAAGGCAACACTATCTGCCGGCACCGGCTCGTAAACGTGAGGATCTGCACCCGGTTGCAAGATGCCGGTGAGCTGTATTTCATCCCCCGCCACTTCTTCCGTTAAATCCTCAATAATCGTACTCGTAGCTACCACATTTGGCTTATCACTGGTTGATGCTTCACGATTTCCTCCCTGGGGACTACACCCACTAAACCAAAGTCCCAAAACAACCGCAACTGCCGGCAGCCAAAGGTTTCTGATGCTTCGTGTGTGAGTAATCACTTTTGTATATCTCTCGGATTATTTCTCTTTATAGATTTTTTCATATTCCTTTCATTTTTGCAGTAGGCTGTAAAGAAAGCATTCCAACAGAGCAGGTTATGAAGACCGTCAAGTTATCCCGCGATCTTGATATATCCCAACTCGGACATCAATTTAACGACACCCTATTAAGTTCCGATCTCATGATTACCGTTAGTCATTTAGGTGTCCAGTACCGCACGGTAGAGGCGTTGCGTGATGCAAGCTGTGTTGTGCGCGGCGGACGACTCACCGGCATTATTGGGCCAAACGGTGCGGGGAAAAGTACCCTCTTAAAGGCAATGCTGGGATTAGTCCCCGCCACCAGTGGCCAAGTTCTCTACGGGGAGAAAACCCTGTCAGAACAGTTGCAGCAAGTGGCTTATGTGCCGCAACGTTCGCAAATTGACTGGACTTACCCCGCCACTGTCTGGGATGTGGTGATGATGGGACGCGTTAGAAAAACCGGCTGGTTTCGCCGCTTCTCTACAGTCAGCCGGCAAGTTGCTGCAAATGCCTTAGATCGCGTTGGCATGAGTGACTACCACAATCGGCGAATTGGCGATCTTTCCGGGGGACAGCAGCAGCGCGTGTTTCTGGCGAGAGCACTCGCTCAAGAAGCAGAGGTTTTTTGTTTCGATGAGCCGTTTGTTGGCATTGATCAAAAGACTCAAGCGGTAATATTTGATATTTTCCATGAATTAGCATCAAAGGGTAAAATTGTCCTCGTTGTTAACCATGATCTAGGGGCATCAATTACTCACTTTGATGATTTGATTTTGCTGAATACTGAAGTTGTGGCAACCGGCAGCCGGCAGCAAGTTCTCAGTCGAGAAAACTTGTATCGCGCCTATGGGGGTAAAGTCATGTTCTTTTCTGAAGCAGCATAACTCTCAAACTTTGCGGGTGTACCCGAAACCAAACCCCAACTCATGCTGTTTTTATCCTAAATTATTATGCTTGAAGCTTTAATTGAGCCGCTACAATATGGATTCATGCAGCGCTCACTTATTATTGCCATTTTAGTTGGCTCAATTTGCGCTGTTGTTGGCAGTTACTTAATGGTGCAGCGCCTCGCTTTACTGGGTGATGCCATCAGTCATTCTGTGCTGCCGGGGTTGGCGGTTGCGTTTTTTTTGGGCGTCAATATTTTCGTGGGGGCGTTCATTGCCGGCATTCTCAGCGCAATGGCAATTGCCTGGATTCGCACGCGCTCACCCATCAAAGAAGATGCGGCAATGGGCATTGTCTTTTCGGCATTTTTTGCCCTTGGAATTACGTTAATTACGGTTATCCAGAAAGATAACAAAATTGATCTCAATCACTTTTTGTTTGGCAACATTCTGGGTGTGACAGCGTTGGAAGTTCGAGACACTGCTATCATTGCGGCAATTGTTATGGTGGTTGTGGTGCTGCTGTACAAAGAATTACTGTTCTATACGTTTGATCCGGCAGGTGCTCAGGCGGCCGGGTTGCCGGTTAATTTACTTAATTTTGGCTTGATGGTATTGATCGCCCTAACAGTGGTGGCGAGTATGAAATCTGTAGGTGTAATTTTAGTTTTGTCGCTGCTCATTACGCCTGGAGCAACAGCTTATCTGTTAGTTTCTCGCCTTCATCTAGTCATGATTTTAGGTGCCGGCATTGGGGTTGTTTCTAGCATTGCCGGTATGTATCTTAGCTATTTTTATAACGTGCCTTCTGGCCCTGCTATTGTTCTCGTTACATCCGGGTTGTTTGTGTTAGCGTTGTTGTTTAGTCCGAGTCAGGGCATTTTTACTCAGCGCCGATCAGGTTCGAGGCAGATGCCGGTGTGGCAGGAGTTGAAAGCTTTAATGCGTTCTCGTTCGTGAAGCGGTTGCCTCCGCTACAAAACCAGATCATTTGTTTCTTAAAAAGTCTAAGTAGATCTTCATAATTATTTGTAGGTTGGCTTAGCGTAGCGAATTTTTACTCATACAGTCGGCATATTGAGCTGGCAGATGCAGAGGTAGAATTGGATAAATTGGAATTTTCTATATTTGGCTTAAAGTTGATCGCGGATAAAAGCCAACCGGCACTTGGGAATTTATAAACGCTTTCTTGCTGGCAAGCGTCTAACGAATCGCGGTAGCATAACAAAAGTTAATATTTTACTCAGATTGAGTAGTAGCGAGGCGCGATGACAGTCAAAGTTGGAGACACTGCTCCCGATTTCACCCTACCTTCTCAAGCCGGCACCCCCGTCAGCCTCCACGATTTCCGAGGCAAAAAGGCTGTTGTGCTGTATTTTTACCCCAAAGACGACACCCCAGGCTGTACGACTCAATCCTGCGCTTTCCGCGATAAGTACGAAGCGTTTAAGGATGCCGGTGCCGAAGTAATTGGCGTCAGCGGCGACTCCCTGGCGTCTCACCAGCAATTTGCCACCAAACACAATCTCCCTTTCACCCTGTTAAGCGACACCGGCAACCTATTGCGGAAGCTTTTCGGCGTACCGTCAACCTTGGGAATCCTTCCCGGTAGAGTGACTTATGTCATTGATCGCGATGGCATTGTGCGGCATATCTTTAACTCCCAGATGAACTTTAAAGCTCATATTGAGGAGTCGCTGAAAACGTTGCGGCAAATCCAAGTTTAGGAACCATTAAGAAGTAAGCAGAAGCGAGAAGTGAAAAAGTTATTTCTTTCTTTTCGCTTCTCTTTTGAGAATTAATTGACAATTGTGTACTCAAAAGTGAGCTGGCCTCTTGTCTGGAGTAAACCAGTGCTTGTATGCGCCAACTTAAACCTCTGGTGCGTTTGCAATTGCCAAAGTTAAAGGTAATAACTGTCAATCAAAATCTGTTTTCTAATTCTCTCCGAATTTTATATATATACGCTTTTGTTACTTTTAAATACTCCTTAATGGCATCCGCGTGTAATTGTGCAGCTTCAGCGTGTTCCTCTGCTGATCTCACATACATTTCTGTAGAGTCTGAATTGTTTTCGGGGATTGCTTGAGCAAATTCTTGGGATGACCGAGCGTGTTCCTGTATTCTCTTTCCGTACTCTTCGATTAACTTTCCCTCTTCTTCTGCGTCTTTTCTCAGATCCTTGATAGCGTTCCCACACTTTTCGACTAACTTGCCATGTTTTTCTGACAAGCTAGCGTGTTTGTGTGCCGCCTTGGCGTGTTCCTCTGAAATTTCATGCATGAGTCACCTTCCTCTTAGCCTGAGAATCGATCTGTTAGACATTGAAATCGTTTGATTTTAATACTTGTCTGCCTTAGCGCTCGTCTGACTTAAGATTGATATGCGTTTATCTATTAATCGCGACTAGCAGAGGTTAATGTTGAGCCGGCTTTATTATTAAATTATTTCAAATTGTCTGTTATATTTGTAAGCCTTGAAATGGGGCCGGCAATGCCCGATCTGCGCTGAGCGAGCGGGCATCACCGGCTGCTTACTTAGAACTTATATCTGCCCAGATTTTGACTTTTCCGGACTCGCACTATTGCTGTGAGCGGTCTTTCCGTTTTTACCATTGGTCTGGCCATTGCCGTTACGCGGTTGAATCACCCCATAACCGCCGTGGTGTTTTCGTTCGTATATGACGTTAATCTCCCCGCTTTCGGCATTGCGGAACATATAGAAATCGTGGTCGATGACCTGTAGCTGTTCTAAGGCTTCAGCAATTGTCATTGCCGGCATGGCGAAATACTTTGTCCGTACCACTTCGCTGGGAAGTTCAGCAGTGCGATCACCAATTAAATCGGGCACCACTTGCTCTTGTTCCGGAACCTCCACAGTGGCGGTTGGTTGAACGTTCGTTTTTTGCTCGTGGCGTTTTTCTTTATATTTACGCAACTGCCGAGCGATCTTATCCGCGACTAAATCGATGCTGGCATATAAGGTTTCGCTGCTTTCTTCGGCACGGATCACCGTTCCGTTGGCGTAGATCGTCACTTCAGCCGCTTGATTCGGGGTGATCCGAGGATTTCGAGCTACTGACAGATGCACATCCACTTCCATTGTCAAGTTCTGAAAGTGACTCACCGCTTTCTCAATCTTTTGATTGACGTACTCACGAATCGCATCGGTGATTTCAATATTTTTGCCGTGGATAACAAGCTTCATATTCTATCTTTCCGCTGAATTCCCCATCTGTGGTAAAGGTGTAAGGCAGAAGGTGGAATTAATTGTTTTTCCTTCATCCTTCATCCTTTCAGCGTGGGGGGAAAGCGGGGCGGAGATTACCGCTTCCCTTGATCCAATGGTTTCGCCCGTTTTCAGGGACTTTTTGTTAAAACCGGAGCTGAGAATGTGGGTAATTCTCTGCTATCAAGGCGTTGGGCTTGATTCCCATTTTTGCTGTGTTTGTCTTTGCTTGCGCCAGCCTGAGTGAGAGGATTGGCTTCGTGTCCGGCTTAGTGTAGTAACCGGCGATGCGTCGCTCTTTTGTGTCCTCAGGCGTTCGACCTTGAAGGGTTATGAATTAACCAGGGCAGATTCTTCTACTTGCAACCAGCTCTCCTCAGCGCATTAAGAAGGGGTTGTACCAACCAAGTCCTCTCCTCGATAAATTAACCTACCTACACCCTATCACTTTGTATTCTGGTGAACAGTGACTTTTGGTTTCTCTTCAAAATCTGTTGCATTCCTTGAAAAATCGTGATGTCATTCTATTGACTCTTGCCTGAATTTACGTCAAATTCCTCTTGCTTTTTTTCATGGATTCGACTACTTTCTCAATTCCCACCGAACACCCACAGCCGCAGCGGTATCGTTGTTGGCTCTATAACGAGGCACAAGTTCCTTACTCGCTTGCCTGGAGGTGGCAGCAGTCACTGGTGGCAGCACGCCGCGACAACCCTGAGTTAGAAGATGTTTTGATTTTGCTGGAGCATCCGCCGGTGTACACGCTGGGACAGGGTGCGAGTTTGGACTTTCTCAAGTTTGACCCCACCGGCACCGAGTTTGAAGTTCACCGGGTTGAGCGAGGGGGTGAAGTGACTTACCACTGTCCCGGACAGTTGGTTGGCTATCCAATTCTCAATTTGCGCCGGCATCGGCAGGACTTGCACTGGTATTTGCGCCAACTAGAGGAAGTTTTAATCCAAGTCTTAGAGACTTACGGACTTAAAGGCGAACGCGTTGCCGGCATGACAGGGGTTTGGGTGGAAGGGCGCAAAGTTGCAGCCATTGGCATTAAAGTTAGCCGGTGGATTACCATGCACGGGTTTGCCTTAAACGTCTGTCCCAGCTTAAAAGGATTTGAGCGCATTGTCCCTTGCGGAATATCAGATAAGCCGGTGGGCAGTTTGGCACAATTTATTCCCGGCATTGAGCTAGACTCAGTGCGTCAAGAAGTGGCTGCCGGTTTCGCCAGAGTGTTTGACCTGCAACTGATTGAGCAATACGAGCTTGATCAATTGTTTTGATTGAAGCAAAGGTCAAACGTTGGAGTGTAAATTTTTTTTACAGCAGTGGAGCCGGTTAAAAATCAAACAAAGAATTTTAACGTTCCTTTATTTTCCCAAATTTCTTAAGGATGGGGCTGCCGGTAAATTCCCGAAAAATTCCTACGCCGCAAATAGCTGAAATCCAGTCTGATTATTGACTTACCCGTTTACAGCCAATCTCAAATTGAAAATTGAAAATTAATCTGCAGTAAAATGACCTCTAAAGATTGTTTAAAATTGCCCAAACACTGAATACCAGTAGTTTCTGATACAGAAGGCCATTAAACCGGCTTGCTGATTATCAGTGTGGGGAGGGTGCATCTACTGGCTGGAACTTTATTGCATAAGACACCAAACGTCAGATTGTTAAGAGCGCTCTTGGCTCAGTAGCATTCTTTTGTTTAGTTTGATGTTAATTCTTGTTAAAAATCTCTTTTTCTGTGGTCGAATCTGGGACAAAAGCATCCGGATTATAACGGCATTGCAGACAAGCAAGAAGCAACTGTTTCCAGCCTAAAAATCCATGTTGAAGCCGGCTGTCATTCAGCAAAGTTGCTTTAGCAGTGCTGCGGCGAGTTTTGAGAGCCTTCCCCAATTATGAGTAAATCTATTGACCGCGTTGACTCAGCCTTAGCTGAGCTAGTTCGTTTCAGTTTGCGAGCGTTGGCGTCTAAACCGGCCAGACGTTTGCGGCACTTTTTGGGAAAAGAATCGCAAGGCGGGACAGAGGAGCGAACCAGCACACTGAGCAGTGCCGGTGCAGGAATTGGCAGCTACGCCGCACCCCTATCACCTCTGAGAGAACGAGACACAACGGCCTTGGCAGACTTGTTTGAGCGAGAGGATCTCGATGAAATTGAAGCAGATGTTAGCATCCATCTGCACTGGTTATGGCCTGAGCCTTGCTGGGAAGAGGAACCGTTGGACTTTTTTTTAGAAGAGTCTTTTTAAAGAAGATAGGAAAGAGGGGGAGAAATACATTTCATCCCTCATCCCTACCGTTCTTGTTGGCGCAGCCTTGCCGGATTCCCCTAAAAAGGAATTTCATCAAGGGGAGAATCTGAATCGCTCTCAGGGGTGGGAGGGATCGGGGCGGGACGTGATGCCGGCGGTGGAGTTTGGGGATTAGCAGCAGGAGATTGTTGCCATGAGGGCTTTGATTCCCCGCCGGTAGGGGCGTCACTCCAGCGAGGTGCGGGAGTGGGTGGAGTCCGCGAACCCAAAGGAACCACATTGCTGGGGGCAGATGCGGTAGCGGCAGGAGAACTGAAGCCGGCAGTTCCTAGGCTGTGTATCCGTTGAGCCGTTAACTCAGCGCGTTTTTCCTTAAACCCTTCAGGCCGGTCAATCGTGTTCATATTCAACCGGCCTTCAATCACAACCTGATCGCCCTGGTGATAGCGTTCTTGGATTTCTTGGGCCAGATTTCCCCATCCCACCACCTTCAACGTTGCCGGTGGATCTTCTGCACGGCTGCCGGGAAACTGCACCAGCATCTCAGCAATCGGGATTTGGTTGTCAGGAGTGTAGCGCAATTGCGGATCTTGAATAATCTCCGCCATCAAAATGCAGCTGTTCATAAACGAGCGTGTTCCTCTTGCAGTGGCTAGCGGTTAGCTTTTTTGATAGATCAATCCTTATCTCAAGTTTAGTATGGGCTTGCCGGTCACGACTCTTGCGCGATAAACACCTGAATGCGGTTGCGGTAATCCCGCAAGGTTTCATCCACCCATTCTGGACTGTTGCTGTTCGCGAAGATGTGCACCAACGGTTCACCGGCATCGGGCAAAATTAACACCCAATTATCCCGGCCCCGATCAAAGACCTTCACCCCATCGACTAACTCCAAACTATCAGTAGAGTGGGTTTCCACCAGATGGCGCATCAAAGCCCCTTTGATCGTCCAAGGGCAGCGCATGGTGTAGGAACGATGGACAACGCGAGGCAATTCCGAGCGAATTTGGGCCAGGGAACGCTCTTGCAAGGTCAGCATCTCAATTAACTTGGCAATGCAGAACATCGCATCAAACCCCGGATGCAGTTGCGGGAAAATAAAGCCCATCTCGCCACTGCCGCCTAAAACCACATTCGGATTCATCTGACACGCCTCCATTAAGGCTGTGGGATTGGCTTTGGTGCGAATCACTCGACCATCGTGCCGGCGGGCAATTTGCTCAACCGCACTTGAGGTGTGAATCGGCACAACCACTGTTGCCCTGGGATTTACGGTCAAAATCATATTCACCATCATCGCGGTCAGCATTTCCCCGCGAATGGGGCTACCAGATTCATCAACGAGAATCAGCTGTTCCCCATTGGCAGATACCTGGACACCAAAATTAGCCCTGAGCGCTTCCACCACATGACCCAGTTGAATGAGCAGGCTCTCCCGGTCGTCTGTAGAGGGTGCGCTTTGGTTGAGACTGGCATTGAGCACCACCGCATCACAGCCAAATTTTGCCAGCAGTTGCGGCAGCACGGCTCCAGAAACGGCATAAACATAGTCAATCACCACCTTGGCGCGAGTGTGGTGAATCGCTTCTGTATTAAGATTCTTTTCAAAGGCGATGCTGTACAGATCGAGCACTTGACTGGGGTAAGCCATGTGGCCGATTTCATGAATCTGCGCTCGCCGAAAGTCTTCTTTGAAATAAGCCCCCTCTATTTTTTTCTCGCGGGCTTTGGTGATATTAATGCCGTTCTCATCAAAGAATTCTATCAAGAGGGAATCAGCCCGATCAGGGTGCACGCGCACATGAATGCCACCGACAACGGATAAGGTGGGGACAACTGTGCGGGTTACAGGAATCGCTGTGGCTTCTAGGTTTTGGATATTGGTTCCCACAGACATTAAACCGGCAATCAGGGATCGGGAAACCATGCGGGAGATACTGCGCTGATCGCGCGATACCGCGACATTGGCACCGGGTTTTAAGGTGGAACCATAAGCGGCTCCTAATTTGACAGCAAATTCTGGGGTGATGTCGATATTGGCCAGTCCAGAGACGCCGCGCTGGCCAAAAAGATTGCGCTGGGCGGCGTGACCCCAGATTAAGTTGATGTTTAAAGTTGCCCCAGATTCGATATTTTTGCTGGGCCAGACTCGCACGCCGGGGCTGACTTGGGCTTCTTCTCCGACGCTTGAGAGCGCCCCAACGACGGCACCTTCTAAGACATGAGCACGCCGGTCTACCCGCACTCCTCTGGCAGTTACACAGGCTCGCAGATGGGCTTCATCGCCAACAATGACGCCATTCCAGATGATGGGGCGCTTGATGTCGGCATCAGCACCGATGGTGACGTTGTCGCCAATGACGGTACCGGCATCAATCTGCACCCGAGGGCCGATCCGGCAGTTGCTGCCGATCAGCGCCGGTGTTTCAATGTGAGCGGTAGAATCGATATAAGTGTTTTGGCCTATCCACAGTCCTACGGAGCGCTCTTCGTAGGCAAAATCGAGTTTGACTTTGTTATGCAGGCCATCGTACTGGGAGGAGCGGTAAGCGTCTAGGTTCCCGACATCGCACCAGTATCCCTCTGCAATGTAGCCGTACATTGGCTCATCTCGTTCTAAAAGCAGGGGAAATAAATCGTTGGAAAAGTCGCTTTCTCGATTAGCCGGCAAATAATCTAAAACTTCGGGTTCTAAAATATAGATGCCGGTGTTGACGGTATCGGAAAAAATTTCGCTCGTGGAAGGTTTTTCTAAAAACCGGCGAATCCGGCCTTCTTTATCGGTAATCACCACGCCGAATTCAATCGGATTGGGAACGTGGGTGAGAACAATGGTAGCTTTTGACTTCTTTTGTTTGTGATACTGAATCGCGGCGGCCAAATTAAAGTCGGTGATGCTGTCACCGCTAATCACTAAAAAGGTTTGGTCTAGCAGTTCTGCAATATTCTTAACACAGCCGGCGGTTCCTAATGGCTGATCTTCTTCTACGGCATAGGTCATCTGCACGCCAAAGTCGCTGCCATCTTGGAAGTAGTCGCGCATGACATCTGGCAAATAATGCAGTGTCGCAATAATTTCTGTAATATTGTGCCTTCTGAGAAGATTGATGATGTGCTCAGCAATCGGTCGATTCAGGATAGGCACCATCGGTTTGGGCAGATCGCAAGTCAGCGGTCTCAGCCGCGTTCCTGAGCCTCCAGCCATTAGCACTGCTCGCATAATTCCTCCTTAGCTGTTTGCACGCTTCATTACATCGTGGCGAATTCTGCGCGTTCGGATGGTCGCTCTCTAGTCTCCATCTGAGGTAGAACTCTAGGCTCCTACTCAGATGCGTTCTTGCTTCAGAATAGGTTGGCTTTTACAGCCGCTCCTCAATATAGATTATCGGATGAATTTACAGCCGTTGTGGGGACGAGATTTGGCCGCTGTGTGACAGGATGAATCAGATCATGCTTAATCTTTAATATTTATTAAATATTAGTTGGGGTTGGCTGTCGCACAGTTGCGTGTTGAAAGCGCTAGAGTTGCTGGGCATTAAACAACGCTGAACCTTTGTAGAAGGATAGGGCGGTGTAAAGTTTTCCGGTTTGGGAATAAGACCCAGGCAGACAGGTGGGTAAACTGGATAAACTAGAACAGAAGCTAAGCTTCTTTGAAGTGTCGCTAAAATTCGCTTGTTAGCGTACCTGAACGAAAACATGAGGCCATTACCGGCCCGCAGGTCGATCCGCGTAGTCAAGCTGTTGCAGCGAAGGGTTTGAGCCGTTCTCGCTGTAATCTACTCTTACCTGATGGTTAGATTCGGCTTGATGTTTTCAATCTTAATTTCTTTAGTCATTCTGGGAATAGATTGTAATTATGGGTCAGTTTATCTTTTTCGCCTTGCTAGTAGGTTATGGAGTGGGGATGTGGAAGTTTTGGAAGGGGTTTGAGCGCACGAATTTTGAGCGCTCTCTACCCAACCGGCTGAAGTTAGCTCTGTTATGGCCGGGGCTATGGGTGGCAAATCCGTCCTATCGCAAGAATTTCACTAAGGCACTAAAGGGCCGATAATGAACTGATGTCTAAAAAGCGCGATTTGCCGTTTCAGGGCGGTAGAGAGATTCCGCCAGAACGTCCCTTTGATTTCAGCCAGACATCAGACAACTGGCAATCTCAATTGTCTCAAGTGGCTTTGCGCTTTAACC
The DNA here is from genome assembly GCA_019359355.1 of Microcoleus vaginatus WJT46-NPBG5. Classification (GTDB taxonomy): domain Bacteria; phylum Cyanobacteriota; class Cyanobacteriia; order Cyanobacteriales; family Oscillatoriaceae; genus FACHB-68. Next base: position 56,089 of record JAHHHM010000015.1, read on the forward strand.
GGCAGTATCGAAAAGAACCTTTCGATCTGCCGGCAGAAGTTGAAGCGATGCCAATTTTTCACGAGTGGGCTGCCGGTACTTTACAAACGAAAATTGTTTCTCCTTTCTGGGAAATTGCCCAACCCCAAAAGAATCAGCGCTGCTTGGATGTTGGCTGTGGTGTTAGCTTTTTAGTCTATCCGTGGCGCGATTGGGAAGCCTATTTTTACGGCCAGGAAATCAGCACTGTAGCGCGGGAGGCTTTAAATGCCCGTGGCCCCCAACTTAATTCAAAATTGTTTAAAGGGGTAGAACAAGGGCCGGCTCACCAGTTAAAATACGAGCCGGCTCAGTTTGATTTGGCAATTGCGACAGGTTTTAGCTGTTATTTTTCTCTCGAATATTGGGAGGCGGTGATGGCTGAGGTTAAGCGGGTGCTTAAACCGGGTGGTTTGTTTGTTTTTGATGTGCTCGACCCTGAGGCACCTTTATCGGAAAATTGGGCGATTTTAGAAACTTATCTGGGGGCTGAAGTGTTTCTCGAACCTGTTGCGGATTGGGAAAAAACAATAAAAGCTGCCGGTGCTCAGATCGTTAAGCGGCAACCGGGTGAGTTATTTCAATTGTATAAAACTCGATTTTAAGAAGTTCTCTGTTCTGCTTCTGTGCCGGCGGTTCTTGGCACGCTTCTGCTGCTAAGGATTTTCTAAAGGTTAAGATTTTTCTAACCCTAGATGATAGGGCCGCCTCCAGAATGCATACACAAATGTAGGCGATAGTCTGCCGTTAGGTATAAGCAGATGTTGGTGATAGTCTGGCGTTAGGTATAGGCAGATGAATCTAATGGTTGATAATGGGTTGTGCAAAAAGTTTGCTGACTAGCTCTAATAAGGGTCGCATCTGGCTGATTGGAGGGACTCAGGAAAGTGCGACGCTGGCTAAAATTATTGCTCAGGAGCAATGGCCCTGTACAATTTCTGTAACGACGGAAGCAGCGATGGCTTTGTACCCACCGGCACCTCTGTTGCGTGTGCGGGTTGGCAAGTTGGACGCATTTCAGTTAGCGCAGTTTTTGCAGAGTGAGTCAATTTGTGCGATTTTAGATGCTTCCCATCCCTACGCGGTTGAGGTTTCTAAACTTGCGATTGCGACTGCTTGCCAATATCAAATTCCTTATCTGCGTTATGAACGCCCAAGGTTAGATTTAATCCCGCACGCCGATTATCCAAATTTTCCCGATCTTGGCTTAGAAAATTCTCAAATCTTCACCTGCTTAGACAGTTTCGACACGCTGTTAAGAAGTGAAATTTTAACAGGACAGCGAGTGTTGCTAACTGTCGGATACCGGACTCTAGTTTTATTTCAACCTTGGCAGGATAAATGCACCCTATTTGCCCGGATTTTGCCTTCTGTGCCGGCCCTAGAGGCAGCTTTGGCGGCTGGTTTTACTCCTGATCGTTTGATTGCGCTGCGTCCGCCGGTTTCATTGGATTTGGAGAGATCCCTATGGCAGCAGTGGCAAATTTCTCTGGTGGTGACAAAGGCGTCTGGGGTTGCCGGTGGTGAGGATGTGAAGCGGATCGTTGCCAGTGAGTTGGGTGTGCCGGTGGTGGTGATAGATAGGCCGGCTATTGAGTATCCGCAACAAACGAGTGATGTTGCAACAGCTATGGAATTTTGCCGGCAGCATCTTACTCTTTAACAGTCAGGGTAAACGCATCAAAATAATAGCTCAGATTATGCCTCCTCAGATGCAAGGAAAGGGGCAAGAATTTGTAGCATGAACTGGTCATCGAGTCCGGCTCTATAGCGTTTCATCGCTAAACTGCCCTTTGAGGGTTCCTGACGCAATAAGTTGAGGGCAAAACGACGCAGCAAGCTTAAGTTACGGGGTGCAGGGTCTTTGCGAACGCGAAAAGCATCTTCGTTGAAGACGACATCAAGGCACCAATGTAGATTGTCCTTGGCCAGACTGACCCATCATTGCCCAACCTTATCCTTGTGCCACAATCTCAATATCGAGTAGCGCAAGTGCCTGCACATAGAAGGCTTTACTCTGCTCAAAATCATTGATGGCAAAACCGATGTGGTCAAGGATCATTACAACCTCCAAGCAAAACTAACGCTGTAGAAGTTGGAAGACAATGTTTCGTCCTAACTTCTGCTCATAGGCTAACTTGCCCCAAAGTTGCGCCAATGATTCGAGTAAACCAGAGTTGGCTAGTGAACCTGCATCGACTGATTCAACCCTACCAGCTTCTGCCCCTTTTCAATCACGATTTGTCAACCCCTTAAACGGTTACCTTCTCAGACACTCTCTAACCTTTTTATACTACCGCAGGGGGAAGACGAACTATTAAAGACCAATGTACAATAACCAAGGGACTAAGAAAATACGAAATCGTAAGGTGTAATAAGCAAATTCCTGGAAACTACTTTGAATTTACTAATTAATAATCCTCCTCATCTGGCTAAACTAATCTTTACAGAATCTTTTCTGATCTTTATAAGCGTAAGCAACAGCCAAATATTTAAGCGATTAAACATACTAGCGTGTGTTTAATTTTTTGTTGTTTTCTTATACTGGTGAGGTCTTAAAAGGTCGTTCATGACTGTATTCTTGCTGACCTTGACAGGTTTCTATTTATATATTGCTTGGCTTCAGTTGGTTTATCTAGACTTTCAGAAGCAACGAGACAAGATTGAGTGGCGAGTTCATGTGAATGGAATTAGAGGAAAATCCACTGTTACTAGGTATGTTACTGCGGTGTTTCGAGAGACTGGATACCACACCTTTGGTAAAACCACAGGTAGTGCTGCTCGCATTTTGCGTCCTGACGGACAAGACTATGATTTTGGGCGCAAAGGATATCCAAACGTAAACGAACAGGTCAAAATGGTTAAGGACTTTAGCCGCCAGAAAGCAGAAGCAGCAGTACTGGAGTGTATGGCAGTGAATCCAGTCTATGCAAAGTGGTTGGAAGAAAAAGTGATGCGATCGCACATTGGCATTATTACTAATGTGCGTTATGACCATCCAGAATATATGGGAGAAACTCTAGAAGAAATTGCTGAATCATTATCCAATACCATTCCTGAAAACGGCATTCTAATTACAGCAGAAACGGAACCTCGTCTGCTCAAGATTTTAAAGAAGAACGCTAAGCGCAAAAACTCCCTGTTGCTTGTTGCGGATGGACAAACAATAGATGTGAGTGATTTGGCAGGGTTTTCTCACTTTGCGATTGAAGAGAACATTGCCATTGGTTATGAAATTGCTAGGTTGCTAAAAATACCCAAAAATAGAGCCTTAAAAGCTATGCAGAATGCTGTCGCCGATCCGGGTGCTTTCAGCGTTCAATTTATCAAGTTTCAACACTATCAAATTGCATGGGCAAATCTCTTTGCCGTGAATGATCGTGAGAGTTTCGTTCAACTCAGTCAAAAGCTATTTAAGCAATATCCAGAACATCAAAAAGTTGTCATCCTCAACAATAGACATGACCGCCCTGCTAGAGTAGAACTTTTTGCAAACTTAGCTCATGATTTAGAGTTTAATTGGGTTGTCACTCTTGGAGATTACGAAGAAGAAGTTAACAGAGTATTTGATCGGGATAAGACGCGAGTTATTAATTTAGGACACTCCTCGAAATTTAAAGGTGCTTCAGCCACACAGCTTTTAACTCAAATTACTTCAAAAGCAAATTCAGAAAAAATCCTTTTGATTGGAACCGTTAACATCCATACCGATCAAGCTGAACTACTTCTACATTTCTTTGAAGAACAGCTTAATCTTGAGACAGCAGCTAGCACTGAGCCGGTTGAAGTAGAAAAAGTTGATGTTTGAGCTTCCGAATACACCTGAAATACATAGATTGGCACTGAATGTTGGTGCTTTTGTAGCGATAGCTTATAGAGATCGTTATGGAGTGATACCAGGAGGTGTAATTGTTCCTGGATTTATCATTGTTTTATCTTTACTATCACCCATTTGGTGCATCACAAGCTTAGCGTTATCTTTTTTTGTTTACGTTATTTACAAACGTTTCTTACAACAAACAAGTTATAAACGTCGTACACCGATGTATATTTTAGCGTTCCTTTCTTTAGCAATCGCTAATTCTATAGGACTGATATACATCAAGTTAGGTTGGTTATATCCTTCTTTAGACAGTCTATCTGGAACTTTACTACCCGCTGTTATCGCTTTTACCTTAACTAAACAGAAGTTAAATAGAGTAGTCAGAGCAATAATTATTACTACTTTAATTACGTTTGTTATTCTTCTAGGAATCTACTCGATAGGTGCATCCTTATTTAATATAGATTTTGACACACTGAGAGCTTATTACCCTAGCAAAGAAATTTTGAAAATTCATTATCATTTATTCCAATTTTATGTTGCTTTAGGTGTAAGCTATTTAATATATCGGTTCAAAGATATCCGTTCAGGTGGTTATATGGTAGCACCTGTAGCGGCAGCTCTATTCGTGAAACCAACAAGCGCCATACTTTTTTTGATTGGTTGTATTACCGTCTATTTAGTTGTCCAAACCATTTGTCAACTTACGTTGTTGATAGGATTAAAACGCTATGTTGTGGCATTGTTCTTCAGTACTTTGTTTGTCTGGACTACAGAGTTTCTGTTTATAAATCTTGGTTTTGATATCCTGCCCTTTCAAGGGGGCAATCTTTTTGTAATTATTGCCATGATGTCGTATGTGAATGATAGTATTTTGTATGCAAACAAAAAAGTTATAAATTACATGACTTTGAATATACTAACCGCATTAATTGCTCTTTTTGTAGCTAATACGGTATCAGCTTATTTAGTCCCCCTAGCAACTAAAATTTTGCAATAAAAAAGCGAGTTAACAATGAACAAAAGAATTGAAGAAAAGAGGCAACATGAGCGTACTAATGAACCTGCTTTGGTACTCATTGAAGAACGCCAGTATAAGGTTGAAAACTGGAGTACAAATGGGTTCAAGATCGTTGGTTTCGATCAAGATGTGAAGACTGGTGATTGCTTGCCAATCCAGTTACAACTTAATCTGAACAAAGGTGGTAAGGAATTCACTAATATTCAAATCACTACTCTAATTGAGGTGATTTGGTTATCTGCTCGCAAAGACAAATTTGGAGCGCACTTTCTCAATCTCACAAAGCTGGAAAAAGATTTACTACAGGATACGATTGACCAGATACACAAAGGAAAAATCACGCTTCTAAATCAGCCTAATCAGCTTCCTGAACCTAGCTTTAGTAACTCTCAACGTTCTCAAGATTCTAATTCTTCATGGCAACCTTTGCGATCCAAGCGCGTACTCTACATCGGCATCTATGTAGTGATTGGGGGTGTTTTGGGATATTTTAGCTTACAAGCAGTTTATGATTCATTAACAAACTTGCAGATAAAATCAGCAGTTGTCGCTAAACCTACTGGGCCTGTAGTTTCTCCAGTTGAATCTGTAATTGTTAAAGAACAGGGAATTTTAGATGAGTTTTACGTTTATGAGGGTATGAATGTAAAGCCCGGACAGCCCTTATTCAGCATCAAAAATGATGAGTTAGCGGAAAGAGATATAGATGCTCTAACTCGGGAAATTCATTCGAGTCGGGTAGAGTTAGCTGAAGCTCAGGCTAATCTAAGAAAAGCTGAATTACTCAACCAACAAGAGATTGAAAAGCAGAAATCTTATCAAAAAATTAGTCAAACTGAACTTGATTCTGCTCGTGCAGAAGTTGCAGCCCAAACCGAACAACATCAAATAGCAAAAAAAGATTTAGAAAGATTTGCCAGCCTCGTTCAAGAAGGAGCCGTGAGCCAACAAGCATTTGAATCTACTCAATCTAGATTTGCTGATGTAGAAGCTAAGCTCAGAAAAGCCCAGTCTCAATATACAGTTGCTCAAATTTCAGTTGAATCTGCACAAAAGGGAAACTTTTACGATGGCGAGAACCTAATTAGTGACTTACCCCGCTTTACAGTTGAAGTTGAAAAACAACGTCAACTTGTGCAGATAGCATCAGAAAAAGTTCGTGCTTCAGAACAATTGCTAAATCAACGAGTGCAAGAACTGCAAATCTCTGAACCTCAACGCCAATATCTGCTACAGCCTTCGCAAGATAAAACCTTATTTTCTCGTAATTCTTTCTCTGTAGTGTATAAAGCTCCAATTCCAGGGTCAGTCGTGAGAGTAACTAAGGCATCGGGTAATCCAGTGAGACCCCGCGAAACAGTCATGGTATTGCAACGAGAACAAGTATCGCCCACTATTGATGCTTATTTAACCAAAGATCAAGCCGATCAAATTAGCATTGGCAAACCTGCTACAGTTCTCATTCCTACTATCAATGAAGAGTATCAAGCTCATATTACTAAGATTGACCCAGCCATTTCAGCACCCAATTTAATGGGAATCACGCAAACCGAAGATTCAAATAGTAAGCCGGTCTATGTACAATTAACCCTTAATAACCTATCCCCCGAAAACAATAATCAACTGATTGCAGCTCGCGGAATGCCTGTAATTCTCAGCATTCCTAAACAGACAAATTTATTTAATCGATTAGCCTTTTGGCTCAAGTAGTTCGCCCACTTTTTAGTATGCGTCAACTCTGTATTGCAACATTATCCATTGCACTCTTGTGTTCTGGATGTAAATTAACTTCAACTGTCTCATCACAGCCGAAAGAGGTAATTAAGGGTCGTGTTGTTAGCCTGGATGGAAAGCCTGTCATTGGAGCATTAGTCACAATATCATCTGGGCAAACCAAGACTGACTCAAATGGTTGGTTCCAGCTTGCAGTCGCCCAAGCCGATCCGCAATGGGTCACAGTTAAACATACTAGCTTTATTTCACGCACGAGAGCAGCAGACCCTAGTGCAACCGTGCTTATACGCTTAACGCCTAATGATGGTCAAACCATTGCCCTGCATTTTACCGGCGATGTCATGTTGGGACGCCGCTTCTACGATCCCAATGAAGATGGCAACACCCGTGATGGTCTACTACAGCCCAACAGCGGAATTGATGAACACAAGGCACTATTTCAATATGTTCAGCCCCTCTTGGAGAATGCAGACCTCACTATCAGTAATCTGGAATCTCCCCTGACTAGCCAGCCTTATCTTAACCCTAAGCTTCGCCGCCCTCCACAATTCCATCAGACTAAAGAGTATGCCTTTGCCAGTGCCCCTATGGCTGCTCAAGCTCTACGTCATGTTGGTATTGATGTGATTGGTCTTGCTAATAACCATCTCTATGATGTGCTAGAGCAGGGAATTCAGGATACACAAGAGGCTCTTAACCAAGCAGGTTTCCAATCGGGGGTAGGGTACTTTGGTGCCGGTTCAACTGAGCAGCAAGCTTGGACACCGGCAGTGGTTAACATACGTGGGCAAGCGGTCGCATTTCTTGGCTGTACTACCATTTCTGGTGCAGAACACCCAGAGACTTATGTTGTGTTAGATGCTCAGCGCAAAGGGGGAGCGGCAAGTTGCGATGAGAATCAAATTCGCAATTCAATTAGGTCAGCGCAAGCAAGGTATAAAACTGTAGTCTTCATGATTCACGGCGGCAACGAGTACCAGCACACACCAAGTGAGAATTTACGCCGGCTGACAATTGCAGCTCGTGAGGCTGGCGCGACATTGGTCATCAATCATCACCCTCATGTAGTGGGTGGCTTCAATTGGGATGGTTCATCGCTTGTGGCCTGGACGTTAGGCAACTTTCTTTTTGATCAAACTGTATGGCCGACGTTTGAGTCTTACTTATTAGCGGTTCATCTACGAAATGGCAAAGTCGTGCAAGCCTACACTGAACCGCTGATGATAGATGGTTACTTACCGAAAGGCGTCACGGGCGAGCTCGCTGATTTTGTGGCTAGAGGTGCGGCAGGACGCGATCGCGGCCCCTTCTTAGTTGAAGATGGCGCAATGGAAATTGACGTGAATGATCGTAGAGTCCATCGCGATGTCACGCTGCCAATTAAAGCTAGTAAAGATAGTATTTTCCGGATGGATCAGGGATGGTGGGTAACCAACTTTTCTGGAACAGGTAGTTTGAGGTTAGGCCGGGATCTTTTGTGGGTCGGCGGGTTTGAAGATGAGATTGCAGATGAACAACACCAAGGCAAAGCACTTTGGGCATTTACAGGCGTTGACAAATTAGAAGGCGCTAAATATGCCTATGAAGGTAAAGGAGGAGTACGTCTTCAGCGAAAGGGATTTAATGAATCTGATGTTATTTTGTCGCCTATCCATCGAATTCTAGTTGAACCCGGTTCAGAACTATCGATAGTCGGAATGATGCGCTCTCGTAAGGATGTACAGTCTAGCTTACAAATCAGCTGGTACTCCCAGACCAGGGGAAAATCCCAGGCAAAGCAGATGAAACCGCTAATCGTCACACAAGACAATACATGGACACCTTTTCGTCTTAATGTGACGGTACCACGCAACACAGTTGCACTTGGACTCTATTTGAGGCTGCAAGCTCCCAAGCAAGGCGAGGCAACAGCAGACTTCGATAATATTCGTATTATTAGGTGGCAGCCTCTAGGTACACCCTTCAGTCCGCTTTATAACTATGCCAAAGTAACTGGAACAGGAGAATTAACTTTACGCAAAGAGTTCTTACCAGGATCTGAGACATTGGTCAATCTCGACAATCCGTCTCCATTAGATTTGTTACACCAGTAAGGGAGGGTTAAAAAAACTTCCTACCAGCTCAAAGCGAGATTTGAAAAAGATGAATTTGGATTTTCACATGCTCTAGAAGAGCTATAGCGATACTTTTTAGAATTTGAACGGGGTGTAGGGAGAATCCCATGCGTAGGGCAAAGCTATGCCCCCTTTTCACAACTTATCTCTGATCGCCATAAATCGTGAAAGCTATCTCTCACCTGGAGCTTATGTTATGAGGTTACAACAATATGAAAGGATGGCTATTGATAGCTATAACTACCCTTCTAGTTCATCTGGTAGTTTATGGAGAACCCTTTTCTCGTAAAGTGACGTCCTTCTCTCACTTGCCCCAAATTTTAGGAGCAAGCAAACCAGTATCGGCAGGTAGAGAGGCAGCAATTCAAGATAGAACTGACAACAGACGAGAGTTAGAGGTAGTTGAGCAAGTTAATTCATTCCACTCAATGCCGCGTAGCCAAGCAGCCGCAGTTTTGCTAGATGAAGCAAACCGCGAACTTAACCTTATAAGAACAACTACTTATTCACATAAAACTCAAGTTGATGAAGCAATTGGTCAATTTCGCTATGACTGTTCAGGCTTCCTGAAATACGCACTCACCCACAGTGTCCCGGAAGCGCTCCATTCTCTCCAAGAGGCAACTGTTCGTCGCCCCCTTGCTAAGCATTTCGTTAGATTTATCACATCCTTACCACCAGGAGAGGTAGAAGGTCACTGGAAACCGCTTGAACAAGTTACTGATCTTGCACCTGGAGATATTATCGCATGGCTCAAGCCTGCCGATATAGAGTCCGATAATACAGGACACGTGATGATCGTTTGGGGTACTATTCAACAGCATCCCACCCGCTCTAATGAAATTATTGTCCCTATTATTGATTCAACTGCTATTCCCCACGGGCAAAGTGACTCTCGCTATCAAACAGAAGCAACTGGCCTTGGAACTGGGAATATTATCCTAGTTGCAGATGAAGCTGGTCAAGCCATTGGTTACCGTTGGTCTAATTCTCATAACTCTCGTAAGCGTATAACCACAGTAGCTTTGGCTCGTTTGGAATAGCTGTAGTGGCTTGCTTTGCAAGAAGGCTTGGGCTTGCAAACGAGTAAATCAAGCTCGAATTAAACTGCAAATAGCTTACTTTTGAGTGCTTGGACTCGGATTAAACTGAAGTTCCCCCCTGCCAAAAGCGCAAAACTGTTGCCTCAAGCGACTTTGAGCCTGTTTTCAGTCGCTCCTTACTGGGTACAATCGATGAAACTTTGATATAGCGAGGGCTTCAGTCGATTTTTTGTCTTTTGTAAGCCTAGTACGAACGCACTATGATTACAACAGTTTACATGGGTACGGCTTAAGCGAGTTCAACAGTGATGTGCAAGGATTGGCAGGAGTTTTGGGGCAAGTAGTACATCAGTATGGGGGAACTTCTTCAGGAGGCGACAACAGAGCTAACGTGGTTGCTGAATCAGAGTTATAGCTCGTAAGCCTCGTTGATAAAATGATTTTTTGTTGGACGTATAATTAAGCATTTCCTCGACCCATAACTGGCAGGAGTAGAAAGCAATTAACCAGTTTTCTCCATAAAAACCTATCCAAAATTTGCTATGTCTCCTTCCAGGCGCGTTTGGCATTGCCATAGGTTTCGATTGCCACCGAGACTATCTGCCCCTGCCGGCACCCCAAACAAGGCGATAGCAATGATGTCGAGCAATTGATGAGCGTCAGTGCACTCGACTCTGGGGTCAGCAATCTCACCAAAGTATTGTTCCAGGCCGGCAGACAAGCTCTCTCGATTGATAATAGGAGGCATGGGGAGGTGGCAAATTTTCTATCCTACACCCTTGACGGCTCTCTTTTAGATGCGTTTACCCTGCTTTAACAGTTTAGGTATTCTCTTCCCAAAGATGGGGAGTTTAATATTAATTTTGTTAGATGCCAGCTATAAGTTTTATGGTATAATCGCAACGTTATCTCAATTGAGGTTCCAGTTCTGACTGTGTCACACTCAGGCTATGATCCTTAACAGATAACCCGTTCAGGGTTGCATCTACTACTCTACAAACATCTAACTGCTCTGAAAGGCTTGACCCTTTTAAAACTTGAAATTTTGCATCTACTCTACAAAGGTTAGGGTCAGGTTGCTGGATGCGTCCATAATCGACTCAGGCTTTTCTGGTAAAAGCCTTTTTCTTTGCGTATTGAAGGCTTTGAAAATTAGGTAATTATCTCTAAAGCTCTAAGATTTTACAGGCAACTGTAAATAATAGGGAAAGAACTGGCAAGCGGTCTTTTCATCGCTTAAAGTTCAAACTAAGATCCCAATTTTGTCTTGAGAATAGCCGCGCTTGGTAAGCTAGCTTAATTCATCAATACCCCACTTCTAAAATAAAAACCCTCAGTATAAACTCGGTTGTTAGCTCAAAAATTATCGTTTATAAAGAGAATGAATTTTTGATTTTTAAACATTTATAAATGTAACAAATTTTTGAATGGGGAACGTTAGGTTTCATCCGTTAGTCAAAACAGTGATAAAAAATTCTATATGCTCTCGATTTAACTAAGCACTTGCCAAAGAGACGAAATAAGTTAAGCCCGATTTAAAATTAGAACTTTTTAGCAGACTAGAGGTGCATCCCTAATGATTTCTCCAGAACTTGCGGCATTTTCTTCGATTTACGATGAAACGTATTATTTAGGACAAAATCCTGATGTCAAGGCAGCGGTTGACGGGGGTGGTTATAGTTCTGGTTGGGAACATTTTTCGTTGCATGGATTGAATGAAAAACGAAGTCCTAGCGGCGGTTTTGATGCGGCTTATTATCTAACGCAAAATGCTGATTTTTTAGAAGCATCAAGCCAAAGAGACTTAATTTTAGGGATTCCAGGCGATGATGTGATCCTGGGCTTGGGAGCTAATGATTATATTAATGGAAACCAGGAAAATGACTACATCTATGGCAATCAAGGAGATGATATTCTCCACGGTGGGACAGGGAATGATACCCTACAAGCCGGCCTAGATAATGACCAAGTTTTTGGCGATCTAGGTCATGATTTCAGCTATGGCGAATTGGGGGATGATACGGTTATCGGCAATGAAGGAAGTGATAGTCTTTTTGGTGATGCCGGCAACGATTATTTAAATGGCAATGTAGAGGCAGATAATTTATTGGGCGGTGAAAGCAACGATACATTGCAAGGAGGGCAAGGGGAAGATAGTTTAAATGGGGATGCCGGTGACGATAGTTTATCCGGCGATCTTGGCAATGATACGATTGCCGGCAATCTTGGTGCAGATACAATTGCCGGTGGTTTGGGAAGTGACCTTTTTGTGATTGGTCAGGGAACCGGCGGCCCTGCTATTGCTAATGCTGATTTTATCACAGATTTTGTCAATAATGAAGATTTAATTAAGTTAATCGAACCCCTGACCTTTGAAGATCTCAACATCGTTCAAAATACAGTAGAAAACCTTCCCAATATTGTTATTCAAGACAAACTCACCGGCGAGTATTTAGCCGTATTGAAGGGCATTGACGCAGACCAAATTAGCCCGAATGATTTCATTTTTACACCGAAACCGCTTCCTGAAGTCTACCCGCCTGGTTACTATGTCTCGCCTGCCGGTTCCGACGAAAATCCCGGCACTCCTGAAGAACCTTTCCAAACAATTCAAAAAGCTGCCACCGTTGCTCAAGCTGGAGATACCGTTTACATCAGAACCGGCACCTATCGAGAAAAAATCACTCCCGTTAATTCTGGAACGGCTGAGCAACCCATTGTTTTTAAACCCTACAAAGATGAAGAAGTAATCGTGAGTGGGGCAGACTTAGTAACAAATTGGAATTTACATGAGGGAAATATTTATAAAGCACCCATGAATGGGGATTTGGGCGAAGGCAATAACCAAATTTTTGTGAATGGGCAAATGATGGTAGAAGCCCGATGGCCAAATATTGATAAAAATCCCGCAGAAGTCACTCGGTTAGATAACGCCATTTCAGATACGGGAACTGTTAATAATCCGAATGCGCCGAGAGATGCGGTAATCACCGGCACTTATACAGATTCAGATTTAACGCAGCCGGCTAACTTCTGGAATGACGCGAAAATTAATTTTGTTCCCGGCTTAAATTGGCACCCTCAAACGGGAGATGTCACCAGTTCTGCACCGGGTACAATTAATTTTGACTTTAAATGGGGCGCTGCTGACTTTTATAAACCTCAAGAATCTAATGCCTACTACTTATGGGGCAGCTACTCTGCTTTAGATACAGCCAAAGAGTGGTTTTATGACCCTAACGCAACAACCCTGTATCTGTGGGCACCCAACAGCGGAGATCCGGCAATTTCTACAGTTGAAGCCAAAGCAAGAAAGACAGCTTTTGAACTGAGAGATAAATCCTACATTACAGTAGAAGGCATTGATATTTTTGGTGCAAACATCAATACTAACAAAAACAGCAGTCACATCCTGCTAGATAAAATTGATGTGAAGTACGGTTCGCACTCTCAAGTCATTCCGGGTTTATATCTTGTTGGCACTCCCAGTATCCAATTAAGCGGCAATTATAACGAAGTTCGCAACAGCCACATCGCCTACAGTTATGATAGCGGCATCAGAATCGATAAAGAAAGTATTGGCACTAAAGTCTCCAATTCTGTGATTCATGATACAGCTTATGCCGCCTTAGATGCTGCACCCATTGTTGCCGCCGGCACCCAAACTCAGATCGTCAATAATACCTTGTTTAATAATGGCGCAACACCCCTGATTAATCTCCGGGATCTCGATAACGTCAGCGTCATGTATAACGAAGCCTATAATGGCGGCTTGCAACTTTCTGATAATGGCGGAATTCTTGCCTTTAAAACAGACGGGAAAGGCAGTCAAATTGCTTATAACGCCGTCCACGACATCAAATCGTTGTTAAATTACGATTTGAGCTTCTATGGTGGCCCTGGAATTTATCTGGATGAATCTTACAATTTTAATGTGCATCACAATGTTGTTTGGGAAGCTTCTTCAGAAGGACTCGCTTTAAGACCTAGAAGTTCTGGGATTAGTGATCCGGCTATCTTTAACAACATTTACAACAATACCTTTGATGATTCAATCTGGTTCCAACCCACCGGCAACACATTTGCCGGCACGGTTCTGAAAAACAATATTTATTCAGAATTGAGTCGAACCAAGCCGAGAGCTGATATCACCTTTGAAGATAACATCGTTGCTGCTGAAACCGATCCAAAATATATCGCACCGGCAACCCGAAATTATCAACTCCAAGGCACTTCTTCTGCCATTGATGCCGGCCAAATTTTACCTCCCTTCACCGATGGCTTTGTGGGTGCCGGCCCTGATATCGGAGCCTTTGAAAGTGGCCAGCCGGCGTTTATTTCTGGGGCAGTTATTTTAGAACAAAATATCCCCGCGTTAAAACTCACCTTTAATGAACCTGTAGACGGCAAAGTTTCTGGCCAAATAACCGGCTTACCCATTGGCAGAAAACTCCCCGGAAACTTTAAGTTAAAAATTGGCACCTCAGAAGCGAGTGGCAACTTCTTCTCAAGTTATATTGATCCCGTGACACATCTATCCACAGTTGTATTTACAGATGTCGAAATTGGCTCGCAAAAAGGTAGTCCACTCGCTTTTGCTCAAATTGGCACCGGCACACCCATTTCCACCCGCCAAAAGCTGACTATCCCTGTCGTGTCAACCTCTGTTGAGAATCCTTAAGGGGATATGGGAGAAATTTTTTGCAATCCTAATAGAAAAATTGCACAGAATTGATCTCCCTTTTCGCTTTTTATCCGCTACATATCTGCAATTAATGCACAGGAATCTATTCAATTACTGGTAGCAGTTTAAAAACGAATTTGTAAAAGTATCCGCTGTAGTAGTCGGTTGTACTAAAATAACCATCTTTTGTAAGCAAACTCAGCAAACGAATTTTTGGGTATGCCGACCCAAATTAACTGAGCAAAGTAACCGTATGGTTATCACCCTATTTCCCGCCTTTAAAGGTTCGGTGATCGCACTCTCCTGTCCTCACCCAGTTCAGAACCGCTCGTTCATCATAGAAATAAGGGGGTTTTGCGCCGAGAGAAAATCACTCTCAGATAAAGAAGAGGTCGGCGAGATCGTTGTTTCTTAAATTTTGGGAAAGCTGAAGAATATCAGACTTGCGAAAGAACCGTGGGGTATTTACGGGAGTCTACAATTGGAATAACATAGAGAAAAGTAAACTCATACCGAGTTCGACTTAAACATACTCTCAGTATTTATGGTCTGTTGCCAGGGGGGTTGGCCCTAGGTTCGTGCCGATCGCTAGCCCTAAACGAGAGAGCTTATAGAAGCTGCAACCGACTAAAGCGCGAGTTCCTGCCCATTAGAGCAGGCAGGTGAATAATAGTTTGTTATACGTTAGGGAGTCACGAGTCACCCATGCCCACTGCAAAAAACCGTACCATGACCGCCAACCCCACTTATATGGGCGCACGGCCATCTGCACCGGCTGATATCGTACGAACCTATCTGCACGAGATCGGGCGGGTGCCGCTGTTAACCCACGAGGAAGAAATTGTCTTGGGTAAGCAGGTGCAGCAAATGATGGCTTTTGTCGAAGCCAAAGAAGCGCTGTCTGCCAAGCTGAACCGCGAACCAAACCAGCAAGAATGGGCTTCTCAGGTAGAGATTTCTGAAGCCGAACTTAGTCGAATTATGTTGGTGGGACAGCGTGCTAAGCAAAAGATGATAGAAGCCAACTTGCGTTTGGTGGTAGCGATCGCTAAGAAATACCAAAAGCGCAATCTGGAATTGCTGGATCTGATTCAAGAAGGCACACTCGGTTTAGAACGAGGCGTGGAAAAGTTTGACCCGACGCGAGGGTACAAATTCTCTACTTATGCCTATTGGTGGATTCGCCAAGCAATCACGCGGGCGATCGCACAGCAAGCACGGACGATTCGCTTGCCTATTCACATTACCGAAAAGCTGAACAAGATCAAAAAAGTCCAGCGAGAACTGACTCAGCAGCTTGGTCGCAGCGCCACGCCGGCTGAAATAGGCCAAGCTCTTGATTTAGAGCCGGCTCAGATCCGCGAATATCTGACGATGGCTCGTCACCCAGTTTCTTTAGATATCCGTGTTGGAGACAATCACGACACGGAATTGCAAGACTTGCTGGAGGATGAAGCCGCTTCTCCGGAAATTTACACCACGCAGGAATTGCTGCGCCAAGACTTGGAGACGCTGCTGGCAGAACTGACTCCCCAACAGCGGGAAGTTATTAGCTTGCGCTTTGGTCTGAAGGATGGCCGCGAGTTGTCCTTGGCAAAAGTGGGTGAGCAACTCAGTCTGAGTCGGGAGCGAGTGCGCCAGCTTGAACACCAAGCTTTAGCTCAGCTACGCCGCCGGCAGGCCAACGTACGCGAGTATTTGGCTAGCTAGGACTACAGCCTAGATAAGAGCTTCGGGAAAATTTAAGAATTTTCCCGAAGCTTTAATTTCTTCACTTTTTATATCCAATGTGTGGCGGGAATTTTTTTCCCGCCATATTTTTTATGAACATTTGTAAACATTTTCAGAAATTAAAAGTAACCGAGTTGAAGCCAATGCAAATAGCCATTGCTGTACCTAGATTCTCATCTGGGATTAATTGTTGAAACCTCTAGGGGGACAATCAGGGTGTGCAACAGATTTGTCCACTTCCTTTCATCGAGCCTTCAAATGCTGAACAGTTTCTCTAGGCCGCAAGCGAAGAGAACCCAAGCGTTGGGATTCGTCGCGAAAAGCATATTTGCTACCGTAACTGCTTCCTGCACCCTAGGAGCTGTTGGGATTGCAGTAACTACGGGGCAGCCGGCACATAAGTTTCGTTCGATTAGTCAATTGCCGGCAACCACTGACTGTGCGCTAGAGACTGTTGGGACAAAAGTGACTGCACCGCAGCCGGCACATAAGTTTCGTCCCATGACGGTTGAATTATCGGCAACTGCTGACTGTGCTGAAGCTGTTGGGACAAAAGTGACTGCGCCGCAGTCAGTACACAAGTTTCATCCCACAGATGAATTACCCTCCTCAGATACCTTCACGGGAACTGAGAGCCAGCTTTTAGCCGATGGAGTTTACCTGTTTGGCGAAGATCCAAAACCCGAACAGGTGGGAAAAGCCTATATGGTGTTTGAAGTGCGACGTGGCCGGCTGATCGGGGCTTTTTATATGCCGAGTTCTTCTTTTGACTGCGTATTCGGCAGTGCTCAGTCACAACGCTTAGACGTAACCATTGTTAATAGCTACGAACGAACAACTTATCCCTATTCTGTCCCACTTCGGAATTTGCACCCGATCGACAGCTTCAGTGCTAACGATCGGCGCATCCTCAGTACCTGTACGGAAACCTATCAACAGCAAGTCTGGAACCAGTAAAGCAATTTCTACTGTTCTTAGTGGTTATTTAAAACTTAAAACTCAATGCCGGGTTGCGCTTTAACGTTTTGCTCACGGAAGGGATGCTTAATTAAAGTCATTTCAGTTACGAGGTCTGCTTGGTCAATCAGAGCAGCCGGTGCGCCCCTGCCGGTGAGAATCACGTGAGAGTCTGCCGGCTTTTGCGTTAAACCGGCCAGCACTTCTTCAACGCTTAGATAGCCGAGTTTGAGCGCTATATTAATTTCATCAAGCAGCACCAACTTAAATTCAGGATTGCGGATAAATTCCAAACCCGTCTGCCAAGCGTGCTGGGCTTTTTCGATATCACGTTGCCGGTCTTGGGTTTCCCAGGTGAATCCTTCTCCAAGGGCGTGAAACTCTAACTGATCTGCCCACCGACTAAACACAACCTTTTCCGCCGGCTCCCAGGCACCTTTAATAAATTGTACAATTGCCACCCGATAGCCATGTCCCAGCGAGCGCAGCACCATTCCCAATGCTGCTGTGGTTTTGCCTTTCCCGTTGCCAGTGTGGACGACAATCAAGCCTTTTTCTTGGGTTCGTGCCGCCAGCCGCTCTTCCTGCACTTCTTTGCGCCGCTGCATCTTCTGCTGGTAGCGATCAGGCGTCAGCGCTGTCTCCTCTTCTAGGGTATCGGTTTCCACATCTTGATTCTCGTTGAGTTCGGTATTTGTTTGCATCAGGACTCTCTGTTTTTAGGGCAATGGGTCTGGCGATCTGTTTAGGTTAAACAGACGGTGAAACTGTTTTACGACTATTTTAGATTTTAAATTTTAGAGGTTCATCTTGGTTTCAACCCAAACTTTGTTAAAAATTTCACAAGGAATGGCACGTTCCCATTTTCTGCAAATTTAACGCAAGACTGTTTCAGCTTCAGATTTAGGTCAAAGTGCCGGTTGCACTTCATAGTCTGCCGGTTAAGCTTGGATTAAGAATAGATTAAAAAGGGAGAATCGTTACAATGATGTAACAGAAGCGTCATTGCTATTCACTTCAATCCTAATGGCAACCGCCGGCACTCACAACTTCAATCGGCAGCGAGTCAGCGCAGCGGTTATCTAACTGCAATATAGCTCAGATACAAAATTTAACAAAAGGTGGATACACTGATGGCAGAACCCTCTGATTTTTTATCGCCGCGCAGTCGCTTCTATGGCAAGTTTACGCCCGAAAACTTGGCATTTGACGCGAATTTACAGGAATTCGCGCAAAAAGTGACGATTATCTGCGCTTTAGAAACAGGTGGCAAAATTTCTCCAGAACAAGCTTATGAAGACATTAAGCGGCTGTGGCGTCAACTGAAAAAATCTAAAAAGCAGCTAGGAATTGGCGAAACCCCCCCCAATCCAGAAGAGAAGCGGGATGAAACGTGAAGCAGAACTGCCGGTGCGGGGGAAAATGGAAAAAGAAGAATTAAGCGGGAGAATTGAAAATATTCTTCATTCTTAGTTTTTCACGTTCAAGTCTCACTTGAGAGTTGAAACGGACGCACAGGTTTGGAAACAGGGAAGATGGCTATGTTGCCGGTTAAAGAAGCAGAGTCAATCATTTTAGATTTGGTTGAACCTCTCGATCACCAACAGGACGTTGAGGTTGTGGACTTGCTCTCAGCCCACTCGCGCATCCTAGCCGTGCCGGTGATGAGCCGGCTAGATTTTCCTCACTGGGATAACTCGGCAATGGATGGCTATGCGGTGCGCTATAAAGATGTTGCCGGCACCAACGCCCAGCAACCCGCAGCGCTGGAAATTGTCGAAGAGATTCCAGCCGGCTATAAACCCCAAGTCGAGATTAAACCAGGACAAGCCGCCCGTATCCTCACCGGCTCAATGATGCCAGAGGGTGCAGATACGGTGGTAATCCAGGAAGTAACGCGGCGTGAGGGCGATCGCGTGGTTGTATTAGCCGAGCCGGCAGAATTGGGCGCGTTTGTGCGCCACCAAGGCTCATTCTACAAAGCCGGCAACCCGCTGCTGCCGGCGGGAATTGCACTTCAGGCACCGGAAATAGCTGTCCTCGCAGCCGCTCAATGTACTCAAATGACAGTATACCGGCGTCCCCGTGTGGCGATTATCTCCACCGGCAATGAACTGGTAACGCCAGAGCAACCGCTGCAACCGGGGCAGATTGTAGACTCCAATCAGTATGCTTTAGCCGCAGCCGTGACAGAAGCCGGTGCAGTGCCGGTGCTGTTAGGGATTGTGCCGGATGAACCAGAAGCGCTGAAAGATACGATTGCCAAAGCCGTCGCTACTGCTGACGTGGTTCTCTCCACCGGCGGCGTTTCCGTGGGCGATTATGATTATGTTGATGAAATTCTGGCAACTTCGGGAGCCAAAATACACATCACCTCGGTTGCTGTTAAACCGGGCAAACCCTTAACCGTTGCAACATTTCCGCCGGCTGCCACACAACGCTCAGTTTTGTACTTCGGTTTGCCGGGAAATCCCGTTTCCACCTTAGTTACATTTTGGCGCTTCGTCGAGCCGGCATTGAAAAAGTTAGCCGGGTTATCTAAAGGTTGGCAGCCCGTGTTTTTGCCGGCGCGAACCCAATATGACTTGCGATCAGATGGCAAGCGGGAAAGCTACCTCTGGGGGCAACTGCATTTAATCGATGGCGTGTACAGATTTCAGCTTGCCGGTGGTAGCCACAGCTCAGGGAATTTAATTAATTTAGCCCAAACAACCGGATTAGCCGTCGTGCCGGTGGGCAAAAAATTGATTTCTGCCGGCGAATGTGTGCAAGTAATGCAACTCGGTTTGCCGGTGAGTCATTAAACAGATTCATCTGCCTCTGCCTGCCGGCACATTGCACCTACATTAGAAATTTGTAGTGCGGGCATCTTGCCCGCTTGCCTTCATTTTAGGGAGCAAGATGCTCCCACTCCTAATATTTTGCCAATCTGGGATGCACCCAGTTTAATCAACCCAGCCGGCAGCGAGAGAATTGATTGCCTTTGAAGCAGAAATGCCGGCTAAAACACTTGAAAATCAGACGAATCAAGGTCTGAAGCACTCACCCGATAGATAACCGCTAAATACTCGCCAGTTCTGGTAACTTGAATCACAGAATCTCTTGAATCCGTAGGGCTAGTCGCAATCGTTAAATCCCTAACAGTTAAACCATTCGTTAACCCAATCCGATCTCGACCCACCTGAAAGTCCTCAATTAAATCATAACCTGTACCATTTGCAAATAAAAATAGATCATTACCATTGCCTCCATTCATATCATCTTGACCAAAACCAGCAATCAGCGTGTCGTCACCATCTTCACCACTCATAAAGTCATTGCCGAAATCGCCGGATAGCAGATCATTACCTGATGCCCCGTAAAGAAAATCGTCATTTTGACCGCCGTTTAGGGTATCATTGCCGGCACCGCCCTCAATATCATCATTGCCGATATTGCCATTGAGATAGTCGTTGCCGTCCTCTCCATAAACCTGATCATCGCCTTGCCCGCACAAGAGAATATCGCTGCCGGCACCGCCATAAATTACATCATTTCCCTGATTCCCAAACACCCAATCATCGCCCGGATTGCCTTCAAAATAATCGTCTCCATCGAAGCCGATTAATGTATCGTTATTTTCTCCGCCGAATACGTTATCATTGCCTTCAGCCGCCTCGATATAATCATTTCCATCCTGCCCGTAGAGGATATCATCGCCTTGAAAGCCGCGAACCAAGTCAGCTTGGGCGCTGCCTTCGAGCCGGTTGTTGCTATTATCTCCGAATAAATCTGCCATCGCTTAGAACCTGAGAATGCAAGTAACACTCTTGCGATCTTAAGCGATTGCATCAAAATCTCCCATGTATAAAAGCACGGGTTATACAAACTTTAATCAATTCTGGCTCAAAAACTCACGCATATACTGATTTACCAACTGAGGTTGCTCTTGCTGCACCCAGTGGCTGCAATTGGGAATGTAATGAATTTGAAAATTTCGCACATACGCTTCTGTGCCGTAAGTTAATTCCTTGCCTAGTGCGGTATCCTCTTCACCCCAAATCATCAGGGTTGGAACTTCGAGGATTCCCCATTTCTGCGGTTTGAAAAAGCCTTGAAACGCGTTGCGGTAGTAGTTTAGCATCGCAGTTAGCGCACCCCGTTTGGAAGCAGAATTTTTGTAAGCTTCAATATCTGCCGGCGAAAAGGTGTTTTTATTAACCGCCATACCTGTTAAAGCCGTGGCAATGGCTTGATAATCATTCCACTGCAACTGTAATTCTGGTAACATCGGCAGTTGGAAGAAAAACACATAGGAACTCTTCAGCAATTGCTGGGGAGTCATTAACCCTTGAGCAAATTTTGCCGGATGGGGAAGATTGAGAATAATCAATTTTTCCACCATTTCTGGATGTGCGTAGGCAAAACTCCAGGCGATCGCGCCTCCCCAATCATGTCCAGCGAGAATGCAGGTTTCATAACCTAAACCTGTGATCATTCCCTTCACATCTTTAATAAATTCCACCATTGTATAAGCGGACTGTTCTTTGGGTTTGTCGCTGTCATTGTAGCCGCGCAAATCTACGGCAACCACTTTATAATTTTTGGCAAATTCTGGAATTTGATGCCGCCAAGAGTACCAAAACTCTGGAAATCCGTGCAGCATCAGCATCAGCCGGCCTTCCCCTTGGGTGACATAATGAAGTTTCACCCCATTAGTGGTGATATATTCGTGCGTCCAAGAACCTTCTAATACAGACATGAATGTTTCCTCAATCTAATTTATATTTAGATTTTCGAGGATTGTTGAATTTTAGGATTCTGTTTTAAGGAGGAATTCTTGATTTTTCTGCTAAAAATATTAACCCTGCCGGCTGATCATAAACATTCGATCAAACTTGTGGAGTCAGTTGCACCGAAGTCACCGCTTGACTAATTTCCGCTAATTTCTCAGCAACAGCACCTTTTGTCAGCATCGCTTCAGCCTCAGCAATTCCCGCCGGCATATTTGCACACACACCACAACGCCATAAATAAAACCCACCATTCCAAATTGCAGACTGCATCAATTCAGAAGGTTTTCCTTGCAAAACTGCCTGCATTTGTTCCCCAAGCTGAGCGGTAGACTCAAAAGGCACATCACTGCCATCAAACCCATAATCACGGGGAGGCAGAAGGATGCGCTCAAAAGGTACATTGGGTTCTTGAATGCCAATAATTGCCGTGCGATCACGGGGTAAGTTACAACTGCCTTCTAATCCCTTCACAGTTGTAAACCGCTGGATGCCTCGCAACGCCAAAGCGTCTTGAAACATTCCTTCTGTGGGGGGATGGACAAATCCTGCAACAATATGAGCATCGCCGGCATAAGGGCACCAAATCAACTCCAGCGTCGAGAAGGGGGGACGTTTACCAATTTGGGAACGGTAAGGAACCATTTGATAAGCGTGGGGAAAATGGTTCGGGAGATAAACAAATCCTAGTCGCGTTTTCTCAAAGACGTGCTGAGCTTGTCCGATATCGAGACGATCCCAGTTAACGCCCAAACCTTGCCAAATTTCAATTAGAGGAACGCCTTCTTTCGTCGGCATCCGATCCCCTCCATGCAGCACCACCGGCACCCCAGCCGCCGCTAAAATTAAAGCTGTTATCGGAGTTACCGGCGCATAGCGATCATGCCCATCATAAGGACAGCCTAAAACCGTTACAGGACGGCTAAAACCGGCAGGTTGCAATGTTTGTCCCAGTTCACTATAAGCATCTAGCATCCCCGCCAATTCCTCGCCGGTGGGGCGCTTGATCCGGTGGGCGATTAAAAACGCGCCAATCTGAGCCGGTGTTGCTTCTTCTAGCAACATCATCCTCGTTGCTGCGGCTGCCTCTTCACGGCTTAAATTTTTGCCGGTGTGGTTGCCACTGCCCACTTTCCGCAGTAATTCCCGAAATGCGTTGCTCATGCCTGTGACTTTCCCCAACATCTAAATACCATTTTGGATCTTTGCAGCTCTTTTGCAAAATGGTAGAAAACACCAAATCGCCTACGCTCGATTAAAGCATTATGCGACTTGAACAGGTTGTGTCGGGGTTGACTGCTTTTTTCCCGGTAATTGGTTAAAATTCGCCGGCACTAATTCATGCACCAACTCATAGAAGCGCCGAATGGGCGGAATTTGCAGCCGATCACGAGACGTTACCAGCACCACTTGACGTGTTAAAGCCGGCTCACCCAGCCCATCTTTGTCGGTTTCAATTGAGCGAATTGCAAGGCTGGGATCGCTTAGCGCCTCAATTAGGGCAGACTTCGGTAACAGCGCAATCATTTCTCCCTGACGCACCACGCCTCGGAAAGCATCCAGCGTGTTTAACTCCAACGCCGTCTGCAACTTCATTCCCCGCCGTTCAAATTGTTCTTGTACGAGGCGCTGCATTCCGTAACCGTCTTTAAACAGCACTTGCGGATAACGCCCTAATTCTTTCCAGGGAACCGCTTCATACTGAGTCAGGGGATGATCGCCTGCCATTAATATCTCTAGCGGTTCGTTGTAGAGTACATCCACCACTAGATCGGGACTCGCCGTTAAAAAGCGGTTATTCATGACGATCGCAATATCCACCAGTCCATCTTTAAGCACTTTCAAGGCGCGATCGCTGCCGAGGGACGTTACCCGCAACTGCACCTCTGGATAATTTTGACCGAATTTTTGCAACACCGGCGGCAAGGTGTAGGCGCACACCGAGTGAATCGCGGCAACGCAAAGTTCTGGCTGTTTCCCTGCCAGCAAATCCGCTAATTCTTGCGTGGCATTGTCCCACTCCTGACAGATTTTTCGGGCGTGAGGGAAGAAGCGTTCGCCTCCTAGAGTTAGCTTAGCCTGCGCTGTTCGGTGAAACAACGGCAAACCCAAGTCGGCTTCTAGCGCCTGTACTTGCCGGCTGATGGTTGATTGGGTAACGCCGCACTTTCGGGCTGCTTGCTGAAAGCTGCCGGTTTCAGCGACTGCTAAGAAGGCTTGCAACTGCTCTAACCGCATGGTGGTGTAGCCTAGATCACAATTTAGTTCTTTACAAACCTTAGCCGGTTTGCCAAATTACTTCGGTAGAGTTTGATACAGCAAAACCAGGAATTCTCACTTCATCTGCTATCCCTGATCCGTTATCCCGCTTCCCTTTAAGTTTTTATTAAATAAACATTTTGAATTTGAATATACAAAATACCGTTTTTTTCACAGGAACCTAACTCATTATTTCCTGCCGGCACAACCATTTCAGAAAAACTGAGATATGGTAGAAAATATTAATATTTTTTTGAGAATGATGGCAACAGATTTCTGTGATTTTTAGAAAAATCTGTGCCAGCAAACTTCAATTTCGCTGACTTCCACTAATTTTTGTTAAGCAAATTCTCTGGAGACATAAAAATCCTACATAGGGTGTAATATTTCTAGCTGGCACGAGGCCGGCTGAAAGGCTTGTGGTGCCGGCAGCGGCAAACCATTGCAAAATCAGCTATAGCGTAGCCGAATCGGAGCCACATCGGAGCAGTCCTCAGTCTCTTTGTTCAACTAATAAACTTATTTCTCTAACAGCTAATTGTGGGATTTGTTGCGGACATTACAAAAAGCCCCGATCTCAAACTTACTGATTAATACCGATGACAGCAAATACATAAATGAGTTCTCTTAAAAACAGGACAAAAAACAAGTGATGCAACTGAACAAGCTGTCTTTCAATTGGCCCACTATAGAATCGGCAATTAACCGGCTTCCTTTGCGCGTTGCCTCTGACACGCCGGTGCTAGATGTCTTGGGGCTGATGAGCCAATCTCAGCAACCCGAACAAGTTGTGCTGGCAGAGTTCAACCGTCAACCGCTTTCACGGGGTATTTTTACTCAGGCAGATGTACTGAAGCTAATTGCTGCCGGCAGAAATTTAGCACAAGTCAAGCTAGGCGAAGCGATTGATCAACCGGCAGTTACTCTGACGCTGACTGATCATCAAGATATTTCCACTGCCGTATCGTTATTACACCGGCATCGGGTTGATAAACTGCCGATTTTGGACAATTCTGGCGCATTGATCGGCGCAATCACGCCGGAAACCATTCTGCAAGTGGTGGAAGGGGCTGATCTCCTTAAGGGGGTGCCCGTTGAGGCAGTGATGTCAAGGCAGATCATAACCGCGCCAATGAATGCGCCGGTGCAGAAGATTGCTCAACTGATGATAAAACATCAAGTCAGTTGGGTTGCCATCGCCTCAGAAAGCGAATCGGCAGATATGCAGCCAATCCCACTAGGAATTATTACAGAGTCGGACATCGTGCAAGCTGGGGTGCAATTGCTCGATCTCGCCACAACACCGGCTTGTGCACTGATGAGAATGCCGGCAAATATCCTAACTCCACAAGATTCTCTGCTGGCAGCGTATCAGCAATTACAACACCGGCAGCCGGTTTTTGTCACGGCGCGAGAAAATATTCAGGAAATTTTGCTGGGGACTGTTACAGCAATTGACTTGCTTCAAATTTTTGAGCCGGCGCAAACATACAAAATTGTAAAAATCTCTCAGCCTGCCGGTGTTCAACTTCAACCTAAAAGAATTGAAGTGCTGTTGCGTCGCAACAACGAATTCACAAAACATCTGCAACAGCGTGTAGCCCATGCCCAAGCGAACTTCCGGCAAGTTCAGCAAGAATCTCAAAAACTGAAGCGACAAGCCCAGCAAACCCGAATGCTTGAGTGTATTAGCAAAGCTATCCGCAAGCAAGTTCCCTTGGATGACATTCTGCAAACAACCGCCAACCAGCTGCAAAAAGCGCTCGAAGCTAGCCGCTGCCTGATTTTTTGGCCAGATTCCCGCCATCAGATGGTGACTTGCCAGATGTCAGAAACGACAGCCCAACCTGACAGTCTTGCCGGCACCCATTGTAATTTTTCTGGGAATTATCACCCAACTTTAGCGCAAGGCGAACCCCTCATTTTGCCGCGCATTGATGACTCGCTAGCGCCGGCACTTCAGCAATCCGCTAATGAGTGTGGCATTCGCGCACTTTTGATTGTGCCCCTGATCGGGCAGCAATCTTATTTAGGCGAGATCGCCTTGCATCAGTGCGAGGGTGAACGAATCTGGGATTCAGATGAAGTAAGATTTGTCAAGTCACTTGCAGATCGATGCGCCCTCGCCATCGAGCAAGTCCAACTCAGTGAGCAGGTGCAAACCGCACAGCGGGATAGACAACGGGTGGAAAAGTCTTTGCAAGAAAGCGAAGCCAAATATCGCAGCATCTTCGAGAATGCGATTGAAGGCATCTTCCAAACCACACCGGATGGAAGCTACATCAGCGCTAATCCTAGCCTCGCCGGCATTTATGGCTACAACTCGCCGGCAGAACTCATTGCCAACCTCACAGATATTGGACGGCAGCTATACGTCGATCCAGCGCGACGCGACGAGTTCATGGCACTCATACAAGAGGACGGGAGTGTATCCGAGTTTGAGTCTCAAGTTTATCGCGCTGACGGCAGCATCATTTGGATTTCCGAGAATGCCCACGCTGTAAGGAATGCCGAGGGCGCACTGCTTTACTGCGAAGGCACTGTTCTGAATATTAGCAAGCGCAAGCAGGCGGAATTGGCTTTAAAAGAACAACAAGAGTTTCTGCGTCAGGTCATTGATACCAACCCAAATTTGATTTTTGTTAAAGATTGGGAAGGAAAATTTACCTTAGTCAACCAAGCACTTGCCAATATTTATGAAACAACGGTTGAAGATTTACTCGGCAAGAAAGATGCAGATTTTAATTTGAATACCGCAGAAGTTGAAGAGGTTTTGGCTGCTGATCAACAAGTTATGAGCGCATTGCAGCCTAAAATTATTGCAGAAGAAACTGTTAGCAGTCCCAATGGAAAGGTTCGCTGGTTTCAAACCATTAAGACACCGCTGCTATCTCCAGACGGTCAAGCCCGTCATATCCTCGCTGTTTGCAACGATATCACCGAGCGCAAGCAAACTGAGAAAGCACTGCAAGAGTCAAAGCAGATGCTGCAATTAGTGATGGATAACATTCCGCAGCTAATATTCTGGAAAGATAGAAATTCTGTTTATTTGGGTTGCAACCGTAACTTTGCACGCGCTGCCGGTGTCGGGACTCCTGAAGAAATTGCCGGCAAAACAGATTACGATTTGGCCTGGAAAAAAGAGGAATCTGACTGGTTCCGCGAGTGCGATGCGCGTGTGATGGAGACCGATACGCCCGAATTCCATATCATCGAAACCCAGCGTCAAGCGGATGGCAAAGAATCTTGGGCAGATACGAATAAAATTCCCCTGCATGACAGTGCCGGCAATGTGGTAGGAATTATCGGCACTTATGAGGATGTTACGTTTATTAAACAGGCAGAAGAAGCACTGCAAAAAGTCAACCAAGCCTTAGAACTACGGGTGCAAGAGCGCACAGCAGAGTTGAGCGAGACGAACGAACAATTACGCAGGGAAATTGCCGAAAAATTGCAGGTGGAAGAAGCACTGCGAAAATCAGAAGATCGCTTTCGCAATTTGATTGAAACGACTAGCGACTGGGTGTGGGAAATTGATGAAAATGCTGTCTACACCTACGCCAGCCCTAAAGTGCGCGACCTGTTGGGCTACGAACCTGAAGATGTCCTGGGTAAAACACCTTTTGACTTAATGCCTTCAGAAGAGGCTTTTCGCGTTTCTACGATTTTTGGGCCGCTGGTTGCAACTCAACAGCCCTTACTCTGTGTGGAAAACACAAACATTCACAAAGATGGCCGGCAGGTTATTCTTGAAACCAGTGGAGCGCCAGTTTTTGATGCAGAGGGGGTGTTCCGGGGTTATCGCGGCATGGATCGCGATATTACCGACCGCAAACGGGCAGAGGCGGCCCTGCGAGAAAGTGAGGAACGTTATCGGTTGATGGCCGATCATGCGACTGATATGATTGGCCGGCATACCCCAGAGGGCGTTTATCTCTACACCTCGCCGGCGTGCCGCACCTTGCTAGGATACGAGCCAGAGGAACTTGTGGGACACTCGGCGTATGAGTTTTTCCACCCAGAAGATGTGCCGACTATCCAAACGTGCCAAGCCAACATCCTAGAGCAGCCGGATACCTATACCGTCACCTATCGCATCCGCCGCAAAGATAATCGTTATATCTGGTTTGAATCCACCGGCAGGAGTGTTCGCAACCCAGACACTGATGAGGTTGAGGCACTTGTAACCGTTTCTCGCGATGTCACCGAGCGCAAGCAAGCAGAAGAGGCGCTGCGTGAGAGTGAGTTGCGGCTGCGGCTGGCGCTAAAGGTGGCGCAGATGGGTACTTGGGATTGGAATGCTGAAATTGGAAGGATCACTTGGTCTGAGAAAACCGAATCAATTTTTGGGTTTGCACCCGACACATTCCCTGAAACTTGGGAGGCTTATTTCACTCGTATCCATCCAGAGGATCGCGAGTATCTCAATGAGGCGATCTCTGGCAGTTGGGAGGAAAGAAAATCCTATGATGTCGAACATCGCATTCTTTGGCCCGATGGTAGCCTCCGCTGGGTTGCTGCTAAGGGTCACGTTCTGTGTCACCCGACAGGCCGGACTGTGGGAATGAGTGGGGTGGTGATGGACATTACTGAGCGCAAGCAGGCTGAGGAGGCGCTACAGCGACAGTTAGCGGCGGTGGAAGCGGCAATGGATGGCATCGCTATTCTTAATAGTGAAGGTAAATATATCTACATGAATGCCGCTCACGTCAAAATATTTGGATATGACAGCGTCAGTCAACTTGCCGGCAAAACATGGCAAGAAATTTATTACCCAGATGAAATTAAGCGATTCGAGGTCGATATTTTACCCGGACTTTGGCAAAAGGGAAATTGGCAAGGAGAAGCAACGGGCAAAAAACACAATGGCACGACATTTTTAGCAGACGTTTCCCTAACTGTCATTGCAGATGGTGGGTTAATTTGTGTCTGTCGCGACCTCAGTGAGCGCAAGCAGGTGGAGGAGATTTTAAAAGTACAGGAACGGGCAATTGCAGCCAGCAGCAATGGAATTGCGATTTCCGATGCCAGATTACCGGATACACCGTTGATTTATGTTAATCCTGCTTTCGAGCGCATGACGGGTTACAGCGCAGCAGAAGTCATTGGAAAAAATTGCCGTTTTCTGCAAGGCAGAGAGACTAATCAAGTAGGTTTAAAAGAAGTGCGGCGTGCGCTTAAAGAAGGCAAAGAGTGCAGCGTTATTTTACGCAACTACCGCAAAGATGGATCTTTATTTTGGAATGAGTTAAGCGTTGCACCCATTTACGATGATCGCGGCAATCTCACTCACTTTATTGGCATTGAAACAGACATTACTGAGCGCAAGCAAGCAGAGGAAGCGCTACAGGCTGCTAAGGCTCAATTGCGGGCGGTTTTAGATGCTGTGCCGGGTTTTGTTTCTTGGATAAGTTCAGATTTGCAATATCTCGGTGTGAACCGGCATCTGGCTGCTGCTGTTAATTTGTCTCCAGAAGCGTTTGCCGGTCAAGAACTCGGCTTTTTTGAGAGTGGCTTAGCGTTTGGTGAATTTATGCGTCAGTTTTTTGCCGGTTCTAAGCTAGCCGCCAACCAAGTGATTGACGCACAAGTGAATGGTAGCCGGCGCAGTTACCTGATCGCCGCTCAGAAATACCAGGAAGGCGCTGCTGCTGTCTCGGTGGCGATTGATATTACCGAACGCCAACAGGCACAGGAGCAACTAAAAGTTTCCCTGAAAGAGAAAGAGGTGCTGCTTAAAGAAATTCACCACCGGGTTAAAAACAATTTGCAGATTATTTCCAGTCTGCTTAAGTTGCAATCGTCATACCTTAAGGATATTGAGGCGCAGACGCTGTTTAAGGACAGCTACAACCGGGTTCGTTCAATGGCGCTCATACATGAAAAATTGTATCGCTCCTCTGATTTAGCTAAAATTGATTTAGCCGACTATATCCGCAACCTCTTAGGAAATTTATTTAGTTCCTATGGGGTTTCTTCCCAGGCGATTGAGTTGAAATTAAAGGTGGATAATATTTCACTTGATGTTGATACAGCAATTCCTTGTGGATTAATCATTAATGAATTGGTTTCTAATTCTATTAAATACGCATTTACCCCTGGCTTACGTGGGAAAATTTGTGTTGAATTTTACTTAAAAAGAGAAAATGAATATATTTTACTGATCAGCGATAATGGAGTAGGTTTGCCTTCAGGCTTTGATTTAGAGCAAACCGATTCATTAGGGTTGCAGTTGGTTTTTAATTTGGCTGAACAACTTGGAGGAAGCATTAATTTAAATACAGATAATGGGACTAAATTTAAAATTAAATTTGAAAAAATTAATAAATAGGAACGAATAATGGCTAAGGCAAGTATTATTATCGTCGAAGACGAGAGAATCATTGCTCTCGATCTAAAGAATAGTTTAAAGAATTTAGGATATGCGGTGGCTGCCATTGTTTCTTCTGGAGAAAAAGCGATAGAGAAAGTTGCTGAAATTCATCCAGATTTAGTGTTGATGGATATTATGCTGCAAGGAAAAATGGATGGCGTAGAAGCGGCTGAAGTGATTCGCACACTCTATCAGGTTCCCGTGGTATTTTTAACTTCTCATACGGATGAAACAACTTTAGAAAAAGCCAAAAAAACTCAACCTTTTGGCTATATTGTCAAGCCTTTTGAAGAAAGAGATTTACACACCACTTTAGAGATTGCTTTGGCAAGAGCCAAGGCGGAAGCAGAAGTTTGTAAAGCGTTGGAAAAAGAAAAGGAACTGAATGAGCTGAAGTCTCGCTTTGTCTCGATGGTTTCCCATGAGTTCCGTACTCCCATGTCTACGATTCTTTTTTCCGCGACTTTACTGGAAAATTATGGAAATCGATGGACAGAGGAGAAAAAAGTCACTCATTTACATCGAATTCAAATCGCTATCAAGCAGATGACTGAAATGTTAGATTACATTTTGGTGATTGGTCAAGCGGATGCCGGCAAACTAGAATTTAACCCAACTTGTGTAGAGTTAAAAAAATTTTGCGGAGAAATCATGGAAGAAATGCAACTCACCACGGAGCATCAGCACCCCATCGATTGGATTTGCCAAGGGGACTGTACTGAAGCCAAAGTGGATGAAAAACTGCTACGACATATTCTCAGTAATTTGCTTTCTAATGCCATTAAGTATTCTCCCCCAAACAGCCCGATTAAGTTTGAACTCACCTGTGAGAAGGATCAGGCAGTTTTTCACATTGAAGACAAAGGGATCGGTATTACCGCAGAAGATCAAAAACGTCTGTTTGAGACTTTCCACCGAGGAACAAACGTTGGGACTATTTCTGGAACCGGCCTGGGATTGGCCATTGTTAAAAGAGCTGTGGACTTGCACGGTGGGGAGATATCGTGTCAAAGTGAAGTGGGTGCCGGCACTGCATTTACTGTGACGCTGCCAATGAGAAACCATGTTTAGTTTGGAGCTTTCCCACTCTGAAAAATGAAAAAAATCTTAGTAATTGAAGACGAAGAAGTGGTTCGCACTAACATTTTAGAATTATTAGATGCAGAAAATTTTGAGGCGCTTGAGGCAAGTAATGGCCTGCTAGGCATTCAGTTAGCGCAAAAAAATTTGCCCGATTTAATTATTTGCGACATTATGATGCCAAACCTTGATGGTTATGCCGTTTTGGCCGCTTTAAGAAGTGAGCCGATGACGGCTACAATTCCCTTAATTTTTCTCACTGCTAAAGATGACAGAAGTTCTACGAGAAAAGGAATGGAGTTAGGAGCAGACGATTATTTAACGAAACCATGTACTGCAAATGAATTGCTAAAAGCGATTTCAATTCGCCTAGAAAAACACGCTGCTTATAAGCAACAGTACGCGGTTGAACGAGAGCGAGCCAAAGGGCTGCAGCAAAGAGTACGAGAGCTTCAGCAGGTAAATACTACCGCAGAAGATTTGCTCCACAGCCTTTCTCAGGAATTGCGCGATCCGCTGTCGAATATCACGATGGCAATTCAGATGCTAAAAATTGCTCCAACTGAAGAAGCTCGCACTCGCTATCTCAAAATTTTGCAAGAAGAGTGCGCCCGCGAAATTGCCATCATTAACCAGCTTGCGAACTTGCAAGATTTGCTCACGCCTGAAAATGTTAAGCTGCTGAGTCGAATAAATTTTATCAGAACGTTTAATTCTAATTCAAATTCCAGTTTGTAGTATTCTTAGAGAAAATTGCCGAAAGTTTAAGTGAATTGAGCGAAGTTGAACTTTGTTAAAAATTTACAAGAAGTATGCCAAAAATTCTAGTCATAGAAGATGAAAAATTAATCCGGGAAAACATTTTAGAACTACTGGAGCTAGAGGCGTTTGAAGCCATTGGAGCGGAAAATGGCCGAGCAGGTTTGCAGATAGCAACTGAAAAATTGCCAGATTTGATTATTTGCGATGTGATGATGCCAGAAATTGATGGCTTCAGTGTCTTGAATGCGTTAAGAAATGATCCCCGTACGGCAACCATTCCTTTTATCTTTCTGACTGCCAGAACCGACCGGCTTGATGTGCGTGCCGGCATGGAGCTGGGTGCGGATGATTATATTACCAAACCGTGTACACCGGATGAACTGCTGAGGGCAATCGCCACGCGGCTGAAAAAATCCGCAGCTTGGCAAAAGCAGTACAATACACAACTAAACCAGGCATCAGATCGGCTGAATAATTTGCTTTATTTTGACGGCTTAACCAACGTACCAAATCGGCTGTCTTTGCAAGATCGGTTTAATCAAATGATTGCTGCACTCGCTGCAAAAGACCCTGATAAATTTCCAACAAAAAACTTGGAATCTTTAACGGTACCAATTTTGTGTGTAGGGCTAGACCGCTTTAGCCGAATTAATGAGACGCTAGGATATGAATTCGGTGATTTATTGCTAAAAGCTGTGGCTGACCGGCTGACAAGCAAAGTTGGTGACGGCAGCACAGTTGCTCGCTTAAATGCCGATCAATTTGCCATTCTTTTAGCGCCTGTTGCTCACAAAAAAGCGGCTGCCGAATCTATTCAAATTCTGCAACATAATTTATGCCGACCTTTCTTTATAAACGGTAGAGAAGTTTTTGTTACTGCTAGCATTGGTGTCGCTTTTTATCCTCGTCATGGCAGCGAGCTGGATAAATTACTGCAATATGCCAAAAAGGCGATGGATCGGGTGAAGCACCAGGGGGGAAATGGCTATGAATTTTACAAGCGGGCTTTTCCTGTTGGAGATTCTGATCAGCTAGCCCTAGAAACCGACCTACGCTATGCCTTAGAAGGCGAAGAACTTGCATTACACTACCAGCCCCAAGTGAGCCTGCAGACCGGCAAAATTGTTGGCTGCGAAGCACTTTTGCGTTGGCATCATCCCCAACGTGGCTCTATTTCGCCGGCAAAATTTATTCCGCTGGCTGAAGAAACCGGCTTGATTGAACCGATTGGGGAATGGGTTTTAAGTACCGCTTGCCGGCAAGGCAAAGCGTGGCAGGCTAATGGGTATGGATCTTTACGCGTGGCGGTAAATTTATCAGGCCGGCAATTCACTCAACTCAATTTGCGCCAACGCGTTGTGGAGATATTAGCTCAAACAAATTTCAATCCTGAGTGTTTAGATTTAGAGCTGACTGAAGGGATACTCGTGCAAAATGCAGAGGTAGCAATCCGCCAGTTAAATGCTTTAAAAGCGATTGGGGTGCAGATAGCAATTGATGACTTTGGCACAGGTTACTCGTCATTAAGTTATTTGCGACAATTCCCATTTGATATTTTAAAAATCGACCGCTCCTTTGTCAGTAATCTTCACAAAGATGCTAAAAATACAGCGATTACGACCGCTTTAATTCAACTAGCTCATCAGCTAAACTTAAAGGTAATTGCAGAAGGGGTAGAAACCGAAGCCGAACTGACTTTCTTATCCCAGCATCAATGTGATGAAATTCAAGGCTATTATTTTAGCCGACCTGTGCCAAGTTTCGAGTTTGAGAAATTACTAGCCGGCGCTAATCGATTGCAACTTTCACAAAATTATATCTGAACAATGATGAGTCATGAGCGAATAACTAAGGGTAGAACTTCTCAAATTTGTAATGAGCAATGAGCAACTGATCGTTATACAGGAGAAGATTCGTATGGGATAAATTTAAAAACAGATTCAGAGGTTGATTTTCCCTTAATTATGACCCTACTAACTAACAAATGATAGCCAACAAATGATCAAAATTTTAATCATTGAAGACGAAAGTGAAATCCGCGAGAACATTATAGAATTGCTTGAGGCGGAAAATTTCAAAGCAATCGGGGCGGAAACCGGCAAAATTGGCCTCAAACTGGCTGCCGAGCATTTGCCAGATTTAATTTTGTGCGATGTGATGATGCCAGAAATTGATGGTTATGCCGTACTGGAAGCATTGCGTCAAGATCCACTGACAGCAACAATTCCCTTCATTTTTCTGACTGCTTTTGCTGACAAAGCACAAACTCGGAAGGGAATGGAACTGGGTGCAGACGATTATGTATCCAAACCGTGTAGCATTAAAGAATTGCTGAGAACAATTACCACTCGGCTCGAAAAGCAAGCAGCCATTGAGCGGCAACAAACCCAAAAGCTTGAGAAATTACGCAGTAATATTATTTTATCGTTGCCCCATGAACTGCGAACTCCCCTGAATGGAATTCTTGCTTTTTCAGAACTTCTTCTTGAGGATTACGAATCTCTCGAAAGGTCAGAAGTTCAAGAAATGTTAGAGCATATTTATCGATCTGGAAAGCGATTATATCGGCTGACTCAAAATTTTTTGCTGTATGCCGAACTTGAGCTAATTGCCACCGATCCAGAAAGAGTCAAAGGACTGAAAAACAGCGAGACAAGTTTTGTCAAGAGCATTATTAAAAATGCTGCGGCTACTCACGCTAAACAAGTCTGTCGCGCCACCGATCTGCATTTAGATATTGAAGAAACAAGCGTGAAAATATCACCAGAGCGACTGATGAAACTCGTTGAAGAACTAGTGGATAATGCTTTTAAGTTTTCCGAAACCGGCACACCCGTGAAAGTTGCTAGCCGCATTGAAAATAATCAGTTTATTTTATCTGTCACGAATCAGGGACGGGGTATGAAAGCGCAACAAATTGCTGAGGTGGGAGCTTATATGCAATTTGAGCGTAAGATATATGAACAGCAAGGCACGGGGTTAGGGCTAAGCCTCTCTAAACGCTTAGCAGAATTACACGGAGGGGGATTAACGATTGAGAGTGTACCTGATCAAGAAACCACAGTTTTTGTAACGCTTCCCTGCTGAAGAGTGCCGGTTTTAACTTCTCTTATTTTTTTGTGGGTTTCTTTTTTCAAGGTGTTAATTTCTTGTAAAATTGCAGTCTAAATCATAATTTAATATCACAGGCAATGCCCATATATGCTCCGCCAACGTAAAATAAGGGATTGGAAGTTTCTAGCCTAAGTCCCCCAATAAAAAATGAATCTAAA
The DNA here is from genome assembly GCA_019359355.1 of Microcoleus vaginatus WJT46-NPBG5. Lineage (GTDB taxonomy): Bacteria > Cyanobacteriota > Cyanobacteriia > Cyanobacteriales > Oscillatoriaceae > FACHB-68. The sequence continues at coordinate 91,732 of JAHHHM010000015.1, forward strand.
ATCCTTAAACTCTAGTACTAATTGGCAGCGCCTCACGCCTTACCTGTTTTTGCTTCCCGCCTTGTTGTTGCTGGGACTAACTGTTTTTTGGCCGGCATTTCAAGCTTTTTATCTCAGCTTCACCCGCTTTGAATATGATTTAACTGAAGCACCGCAGTGGGTGGGATTGGCTAATTTCCAGAAATTATTCGCTGATCCGATTTTTTTACAAACCCTTTGGAATACTCTACTTTATCTGCTCTGTGTCGTGCCGGTTTTGGTTGCGGCACCTCTGGGACTTGCAATTTTGGTGAATCAAAAATTGCGCGGCATCGCTTGGTTTCGCGCGGCTTATTATACGCCGGTGGTGATTTCAATGGTGGTTGCCGGCATTGCTTGGAAGTGGCTTTATGCAGAAACTGGCTTGCTAAATCAACTGCTTCAACTGCTTGGTTTGGTGCGTGCCGGCGAGGAAATTCCCTGGCTGACTAGCCCCAAGTTTGCCCTTTTTAGCGTCATGGCGGTTACGATTTGGAAGGGTTTGGGATATTACATGGTAATTTATTTAGCCGGCTTACAAGCGATTCCTGCTGAGTTGTATGAAGCCGGTGCTATTGATGGTTCAGATGGCATTCGTAAGCATTGGGATATTACCGTTCCCTTAATGAAACCTTATTTATTATTGGTAGCAGTGATATCGGCAATTTCTGCAACCAAAGTGTTTGAAGAAGTTTATATTATGACTCAAGGAGGGCCACGGAGCAGTTCTAAAACCATTGTATATTATCTTTATGAAAAGGCTTTTCGAGAATTGGAAATGAGCTATGCTTGTACAATTGGTTTAGTGCTGTTTTTACTGATTTTGGGTTTGTCTGTTATTAATTTAAAGCTAGCAGATATACGCGGAAGAGTCAGTTAGGTGCTTGGTAAAACTTGAAGATTCTTTAGAGAAATATTCCGTTTCTCTGTAGAATATGGTAATAACGTCTCTATTCTGAAATAAAATAGAAATATAAAGGAAAAATTGATGGCGAGACGTGTTGAAGGCAAAGTTGCTCTCGTAACAGGAGGTGCTTCAGGAATTGGCAAAGCGACTGTTGAAATGTTGGTACGTGAAGGCGCTCAAGTTGTCATAACCGATATGAATGAGAGCGAAGGTAAAACGCTTATTGAAGAAATTCCCGGCACAATTTTTCTGTGGCATAATGTAACGAATGAAACTCTTTGGGAGTCGGTAATTTCTGAAACGATCACTGAGTTTGGAAAGTTAGATATTTTGGTGAATTGTGCGGGAGTAACCGGCATGAAAGCTCCACAAAATCCAGAAAACACAACTTTAGATACTTGGCGTCAGGTAATGAGTGTGAATATGGAAGGCGTGTTTCTTGGCTGTAAACACGCGATTCCTGCGATGAAAGAAAAGGGAGGCGGTTCAATTGTGAATGTGTCCTCCTATGCCGGCATCATTGGCACTCCGTTTGCGACGGCTTATGGTGCGAGTAAAGCCGGTGTTCAGCAATTCTCTAAATCTATCGCCCTGTATTGTGCCCAGCAAGGCTATAAAATTCGCTGCAATTCTATTCTACCTGGAGCAATTTTAACACCTTTGTGGGAGCCATTTCTGAGCGGAGAAGAACGCGAGGAACGCATGAAGCAGGTGGTAAAAGATATTCCTCTTAAAGTGTGGGGAGAACCCGATGATGTTGCTTATGCAATTCTTTACCTTGCTTCAGATGAATCTAAGTTTGTAACAGGATCTGAGATTGTGGTAGATGGGGGGCAATCTGCTGTTTAACCAGGAAAAAAGATTTAATCGATGGCATCGTTAACGCAATGCTTAAGGTGACTCAAAAAAATATTCGGAACTGGTTTGCTCATTGTTGCTACTGTACCTCATGATTTCGAGAATTGCTAAAATTAATTTGTAGATAGCTTCTAGTACGTCCTCCTTGAGGCATAACTCCTATCAGATTTTTTTAAGTCGTGGATAAAGGGATTGATATCGAAACCAAGCCTCTTCTAGGGTTGGATCAACTGATTGCGGACTTGCAGCAAGCGTTGGTGTGGCTGCCAGTTTGATGGTGTCATTAGCATCTGCGTATACGCCAATTCCGATACCCGCCAGTAGAGCAGCACCACGTCCAGAAGCCGCAGCAACTGTAGTTGAATAGAGGGGTATTCTCAATACATCACTCAGTAATTGTTTCCAAGGCATTTCTGCCGTTCCACCGCCGGCTAAACGCAGTTCTGTCGCCTTAAAACCTGTTGCCTCCAGTGCCTCAAAACCTTGTCGCAAGGCAAAAGCAACTCCCTCTAAAGCCGCCCGCATCAGGTGCGCCTGTGTGTGATGAAGTCCAAGCCCCACCCATGCCCCCCGTACATAGGGGTCGAGGTGTGGAGTTCGCTCACCTGTGAGGTATGGCAAAAATGTCAACCCTTCACATCCTGGGGGAACAGAAAACGCTTTAGTATAGACTTCCTGCCAGCTCAAACCGAGGATACCTCGCACCCACTCAAGCGCTAACCCGGCATTTTGCATTGCGGCAAGGGTATACCACTGGTTAGGTACGGCGGTTCGATAGAGATGTGTACGACCATGAGGATCGATAATGGGTTGCGATCGAGGTGTAATGATTTGAGCGCCTGTGCCGATGGTTAGTTGAACCAAACCAGGCTCTAGTAGTCCGTTACCAAGTGCCGCCGCTGCGGTATCCGCAGCACCAGCGATCACGGGTAAGCCAACTCTTAAGCCAAGATGCTCTGAAGCAATAGTTGTTAGGTAGCCGGCGATCGCACTAGAGGGGATAATTTCTGGTAACCAATCACCACGTAGATTCAGCGCCGAGATTGCATCCTCAGCCCAGTTGTCCGACACAACATCGTAAAGCAAAGTACCACTAGCATCAGATGGTTCGGTTGCAACTTCTCCAGTCATCCGTAACCGCAGCCAATCTTTTGGCTGAAGTGCCCAACGCGCTTCGGTGTAGACAGTAGCCTCGTGTTCTCGTAGCCACAACAAAGTGGGGCCGGCCATTCCAGCCGTAATCGGGTTGCCCAATCGCTCTAGAATAGCGGCATCGAGCGCATGATAAGCGCTAAGCGTGGCACTAGAGCGAGTATCTGCCCAGAGAATAGCAGGACGCAGAGGCTGACCCGACTCCGAAGCTAGAACAACACCATGCATCTGTCCTGAAAGTGAGATGGCTTGTACTCGATCGGCATAATTTCCTACAGCCTTCCTCACAGCCGAGGCAACAGCTAACCACCAATCCCCTGGCTCAGACTCAGCCCATCCAGGGTGGGGTGCATGAACAGGATAGGAGCTTGATGCTTCACCTATAGCGGTTCCGTCTGTGGCTAGGAGCAATGCCTTAGCAGAGCCTGTTCCTAAATCTATTCCAAGCAGCATTAGGCTAATCCTCAAATACTTTATCGTTTCTCCTTAAGTTTGCTACAGATGATTGACACGGGGACGCTCCGGACGCGGAGACCGTGATACTTCTACATAATTGGTGCCGCCGAACACTTCTTTTTTGTCCAAAGCCCAATACTAATGGTATATCTACCCCTTCTAAACGGTCAAGCTTTTTCTACCATTCGGCAGGGGCTTCAGCTTGAAAAATTTTTTATGATTGTTATGTGCAAAACCTGCCTTTATCTCTCTTTAATTTCACCTTAATAAATAATATGAGCTTCCTTTCGATCGAAGAACTGAAAGAACTCGTCGAACAGCCGCAAGGGCTATGTGTATCGATCTACATGCCGACCGTGCAGCTTGGGTCAGAAATTCAGCAAAACTCTGTCCGCTTTAAGAATCTCATTCGGCAGGCGGAAGCAGCGTTAGAAAAATATGAATCACCTCCGGCTAATCCAGAGCAATTTCTTCAGCCGGCAATGATGTTGGATGAAGATGACTTTTGGCAGCATCAGGACGCAGGTTTAGCTTTATTCATTTCAGAAGGGTTCTTCCGCTTCTATCGTGTACCAATCGACATGATTGAATTGGTGGTGGTGAATACTCGCTTTCATCTCAAGCCGTTAATTCCGCTGTTGAGTGGAGATGACCGCTTCTATATTCTCACGCTCGGTCAACGTGATGTGCGCCTTGTGGAAGCTAACCGCTACGGCATCACCCGTGAAGTCGAAATCGAAGGCTTGCCGAAGAGTATGGATGAAGCCTTGCAGTATGATGAAACGGCGAAAGATGAACAGCGACGTCAGGGCGCGGGCGCAGGTCGTTCAGCTTTGCAAGCAGGTGGTTCCTATCACGGACAGGGCGGCGAACGCGAAAACGTTAAGGAAGATTTGCTGCAATATTTCCTGTTAGTTGATAAAAGCTTGCATGACTTCTTTCGCAACCGCCGCTCGCCACTTGTGCTAGCTGGGGTTAACTATTTACTGCCGATTTACCAAGAGGCGAATACCTACAATTTCATTGTAGAAGAAGGAATTCAACACAACACAAAGGAGCGAACAGCACAAGAACTTCATGCAGAAGCCTGGGCGATTGTGGAGCCGCTATTTCAAGCAGACCAGCAAAAAGCGATTGATTACTATCATGAGTCGATCGCCGCTGGCAAAGGATCAAAGGACTTGGACGAAGTTATTCAAGGCGCGTTTTATGGTCGAGTAGAACAGCTTTTTGTTCCGGTCGGTGTGCAAAAATGGGGGCATTTTGATCCGGACTCAATGGAGCTTGAAAGGCACGATGAGGCTCAACCGGGCGATGAAGATTTGCTGAATGCAGCAGCCATTCAAACGATCTTTCATGGGGGCACGGTGTACGCCGTTGAACCGGGAGCAGTGCCAGATGAGGCACCTGTTGCAGCAGTCTTTCGCTACTAATTGGCCCAATGTTAAGTGGATGCCTAAGCCAGGAAGTCACTCTCCTGGCTCGGCTACAAAACCGTGCATGAATCGTTAGATTCACACGGCTCCTCAATGACTTGGTGCTTGTCAAACACACCTATAAATTCCGAGTTAGAAGGGATTACGGTTGAAGGGACTTCAGAAAATACAGCGGTTCCCGCTGTAAGAGCTGTATATTTTATTTCTTGGAAGTCCCTAAACTACATTGTAATTAATGGAGTTTGCAGACACGCTCTAGCGTTCCTTTAGTACCAAACTCATGCAAACTGCTCAACTTGTCAGCAACAGTTTCGACGAAACGTAGCGACTGTCCTAAATCTCCAAAAATTTCAAAGATGCTGAGGAAGGGTGTGGGATCTGTTTTACCTGAGCCGGCTTGTTGAGTGAGGATATCAGCTAAGGGGTCATCAATGATGATAGGACGGTTCTGGTCGTCATAACCATTAAGATAGTGACACCAAGCAGCAATCGTCAAACTTAGGTAATCAATCGCACCTCCAAGTTGTAATTTATCGCGGATCGAACCCAAAACAAACTTAGGAAGTTTGGCCGATCCATTCAGGCATAGGCGCGGAAGTTGATCGCGAATTTTGGGATTGGAAAACCGTTCAATTAAAGTCTTTTTATAATCGTCTAAATCAATTCCAGGAACGGGTTGGAGCGTTGGTGTCACCTCGTCCATCAGGTTAGCGACTGCTTGCCGGAATAACGGGTCTGCCATGACTTCATAAACGTATGTATAACCGGCCACAGAGCCGAGATAGCCAATCAACATATGACTGGCGTTGAGCAGCCGAATTTTCATCATCTCGTAGGGATGAACGTCGTTAGTCATCTGTACGCCAACGGATTCCCAATCGGGTCTGCCGGCACAAAAAGTATCTTCAATTACCCACTGGATGAAAGGCTCCGCGACGCCTGGAAACGCATCATTAATCCCAAACTGTTCCGCCACCATTTTGATATCTGCTGGGGTTGTCATCGGAGTAATGCGATCAACCATGCAGTTGGGAAACGCAACGTGTTCAGCAATCCAACGTCCTAACTCTGGATCGCGCATTTCGGCAAATGTCGTTAGCATTTTCCGCACCATCTTGCCATTGCCCTGGATATTGTCGCAGGACAGTACGGTAAAGGGTGCTAACCCCTGTTGACGCCGCTTTTCGAGTGCGGCTGTCAAAAAACCGTATGTCCCGATTGGTTGGTCAGGATGTTGCAAATCGTGCTGAATCGTGGGGTGGTTCACATCAAATTCGCCACTTCCTTCAATGTAGTAGTAGCCGCTTTCAGTGATCGTTAGAGTCACAATTCGGCATTTGGGATCTGCTAATGCTTCAATAACTGCTTGACGATTGTCAGGTGCAAACAGGTAGCGAGTGATTGAACCGATGATTCGAGCGTGATCGCCTTCTAGCGAGCGCTCAACTAAGGTATACAAACAATTTTGGGATAGAAGCGCATCCCGCATACGCCTGTCATAGTCATAGTCCAGCAATCCAACACCACAAATGCCCCAATCACTACCCGGATTCTGATGGAAATAATCATCCAGATAAAGCGCTTGATGCGATTTATGAAATCCACCAACCCCAATATGCACAATTCCATTAGTAATTTGCCGGCGATCGTACTGGGGTACGCGCACGTTTCCAGGTAAACGAGACAGGGATGCTTGATTCAGCTTGATTGTTGAGCCGGTGCTGGTATTGCTGTTCATCTTAATTTATGACCTTGTGATGACGCCTTATTATCGGTATTGCAGGAAGTGTGAAAAAGGTGGAGTCAATTTTGGCGGCTCTGCATGGCAGGTTGAGGGCAAGACTGATCTCCGATGAAGTTGTCGCCCAGGCTATTCTTAACAAAATCTGACTTTTCACACATCCTGCTAAGGGCATCAAGCGATCGCCTGATGCCCCATGTCCTTACACTAGCGTTGCTGATAATAAGCCGATAAGGTCGTGCATCCGCTCGATAACTTGGTGGGCACCAGCCGACTGAAGAGCATCGGCACGGCTGCTTCGTTCTTCCTCGCTGATATGAGTTCCCCCTACATAACCGATAATCTGCCCAATTCCAGCGGCAACGGCAGACGTTACCCCACTGAGAGAATCTTCAACAGCGACGCAATCCGAAACTTCAGCGTCCAGGCACTTCACGGCATATAGGTAGATGTCAGGAAGCGGCTTGGGACGCGAAAAGGGGAGAGAGTCGTGAGCGCTAAATATCTGATCATTGGGGAAATAGTCGGTCAAGGCAGCTGCACCAAGGCAAGCACTCAGTCGCTGTAAGCTGCTGTTACTTACTAGCGCATATTCAAATCCGTCGTCGCGCAGGGAAGAGAGCACTTCAGGCGTTCCTTCAGTCGCTTTTGCCTCTACACTAAGCCGATCAATGGCTCTCTTTTCTTCTTGAGCCACTAGCGTGTCAATATCGCGCTCATTAAGACTGGTTAATGAATCTGGGTAGAGCTTTTTGAGTATTTCCCTGTAGGGTTTGCCGGCGAAGCTTTTAACAAACTCCTCAAGCTCATAGTGTTGAGCGCCAGGGAACTCACGAGCCACTTCATTTGTCAGCTTCCACGCGCTCTTAAGCGCTATGGTTTCACTATCAACGACAGTTCCATCATGATCGAAAAGTACCATCTTAGGATGCTGAAGCGGTTTCATTTAAAAAGCCTCCCTCACTGTAATTCTTAAGCGTAGTCAATAGTCCGTGGGTCTGAAGATCTTGCAAAGCTTGGTGGCATTCATTATCAACGACCTCTGTCTGTTCGCAATTCTCCAATTCCAGAATCCCGCTAATCACTGCGCCTTCTTGAATCGCTGTAATTGCGCTTTCGGTATCCTTGGCATGATAGGGCTGACCAGACTCGCTCGCCCCTTCTCTGACTGCAAGAAGCCACGCCGCAACGGGAAGTACAATCCGCTTGATGCTGACCTTTCGGCTATAAGCATCCTCAAGTATCGGAAATATATACTTGCCTACTTTCCTCGCTGTTTCTGAAGCGATTCTCTCAGTAGTATCGGGAAGCTTCTCGTTACTCAGTCTTAGTAACACCTGCTCCATATATTGTTCACACATCTCGCGAGGCACGGGTGTTGCTGCTGCGATATCGCTCATCAAAAGCCGAGTAAACAACTCAAATTCCGGTTGCCTGATCGCCTCATGCATATACTCTATACCTGCTCTTACCGCTAAACAGGCTATGAAGGAGTGTACCGCATTCAAGAATCTCGACTTCATATACAGAAAGGGAGTGATGTCTTTCGTCATAATGACTCCCACATCTTCCCACTTGGGTCGCTCACCTGTGAAGTTGTCTTCCACGACAAACTGCCAAAATGGCTCTGTAACAATAGGTGCGCGAGCGCGAACTTGCAACAGTCGCCTAGGGTAGTTATAGTCGGATTCTTGCTCTTGAGGCACAATCCTGTCTACAACCGTATTAGGGAAGGTCGCGTTATCCCTGATGTATTCTGCAAGCTGAGGATCGATCAGGTCAGCATAAGCTAGCACGCCTTTTCGCAGGATCTCCCCATTTCTTGGGAGGTTGTCGCAAGAAACGGTGGTGAAAGGGTTCATTGCGAGATCGCGTCGTCGGCGTAGCGCCTCTACGATAAAGCCAATTGCAGTGATAGGAGTGGAAGGATTTTGCAGATCGTGCGCGATGTCTTCATTCGCTGTGTCGAGATTAAAACTCTTGTCTAGATGGTAGCCTCCTTGAGTAATTGTCAGAGTCACAAGGTGCACAGAGGAAGATGTCATCTTTTCAAGCACATAGTCGCACTTCTCTCTACCATTAACGATTTCTTTGATAGAACCGATAACTTCTGCTTCCTCACGCTTTTTAGCGGAACTAGAGTGTTTGGTCAAAGTGTAAAGGAATGTCTGCGGTTTCAACCTATTAATGGTGCGTTGGCTCTTGAGGCTAACCCCACAAATCCCCCATTTCTGCTCTTGAGAACCCTTCTGTACAAGATAGTTATGTATTATGTAGGCGAGGTGACCCCTAAAAAAACGACCTGGGCCGAAATGGACGATACCAGTATTAAGCGCGCTTCTGTCGTAAGGAGACTGTTCCTCCCACAAACCCGTTACAGTACCGAGGCGAGAACTTGAAACACTGGGCGGTCTGAGTAAGTTAACCATTAGAGTTCTTAGATAAGTGGATAATGAGGTAAAATCAAACTAGGTCACTCTGGGTAAAGCGAATGACCTACAAACAGCACAAATCTTTCAAAGTGCGAAAATTTTGAGCCTCTTCTGTAGCATCTACAAAGAAGCGTATTACCACAAAGTAATTGGGGTCTGATAGGTAAAGCAGAGAAAGAAAAAATCAGGTAAACCTAATTAGAATCAAAGATCTATTAGTCATTAACCTGAAGTAAGGCACAAGAGTATGCCGCATACTGCCACTTTGTTCAGCTTTGGCAATTGCGTAAGTCGAATGTCTGTCCTGTAAGGCGCAAATATACTGCTTTTAAATTCTGCTTTGAGATTCCCCAATAACTCTGTACACGCTCATCTTATTTCCCTTGGTTGCTGCTAGGCTCCGTCTTCAGGAGAATCTAAAACAAATTCTTTAGAGGGAGTTATATCAATAATCAAGGTATACTTCGCTACAAGCAGTTAAGTTAGAGTTTGGCGTTTGTGTAGCCAGCCTCCAAAAAACAACGCTTGCGTTGAAAAGTCCTGTCTGTAGCTGATGGCTGATACAGCACTGCTAGTCCGTTTCAGTCTCTCCAGAAATTTTTAAAGTTTCCTAACTCACAACTCGGATCTGCACTCCTCTTGAGCAAATCCTCCATAGATACCTGACAATCTGGAAATGCCGAAGGTGCGATTAAATCGGACTCTGCCAATACAACCTGGCTAGCATAACCCTCTGCCCCAAGCTCCCGAAAAACATACAATCGACGGGCATTGATATTTAGAATCCAATACTCCCTAATTCCTCGATTTTTGGTTGCTTTTTAAAGTAATAATATAGCCCGCTTCTTGCTCGTTAATTAACTTGTCAATATCTTTTTGGTAGCCCCTAGCATTGATCGTGACAATACAGCCAGCCAGGTCTAAAACTTGATGAGTTCAGTAATAGCGGTAATATCGTTCTCAATGTTATTATAATTATTGGCCCTGAGGAAAACCTCTGTGAACAAAAGTTGAGGAATGAATGGTCTCTCTGAGAATGAGGATCAACGCGTATAGACAAGGGGAAACACCAGAAAACCTGGCTTTTCCCCTAATGATCTGATGATTATTCTATCCAACCTAGAAAATTTTGGGCTTGTTGAGAATAGGACGGCAATATCAGTTTGTAGAAAGTTTGGTTCACTCAATCGCTCGAACAGAACCATGAATTGTTTGAATGATTGGGAGGGATGAGTTATTTTTTTGGTAGTAACTTTTCAGAAAAAGTGTTTCAGTTTTGTTGTAACAAATTAAGGTAACCATTGTATTGGTGTTTGCGCCGGCAAACCAAAGTCTTACGGCTTCTCGCCCGCCCACTTTCGTTTTCCCTCTGCGAGTTAACCGAGTTCCGGGTTCAACAGAGTTGAGCATTTGATTGACAACCGTTTCCAAATTATCAGGTTCAATGGCGATATCCGTCTTAATTAAATTGGACGGAACTCTGCCACCGCCAAGGGTTGGTTTTAGATTGGTGATAATGAGCAATTCTCTAGGCGTCGCGCCGGCAGGTTGCGGACTTCTTTCTAAAAACCAGCTTGATGGGTAGCGAATTGAAAATTCATTGGGAATTTGATAAGTTTGCCAGCTTTTGACTTCAGCACTATTTTGAGCGAAACTTGGGTTAATTCCTAATTGACTGGGCAGCGGAAAAGCGGTTAAAATAACTAAATTTGCGATGGCAATTGCCAGCAAAACTTTGAATTTGATTTTAAGCGTCATAATTAAGTCCAGGTAGAGGACAATTCGGAAATAGTAGAAACCGGCACCCCTTCAATGGCGGGGATATTTTACCTTACGGTGCCGGCACACACAGCTTCAGGACGAATTAGAAAATCCTCAGTTCCAGTCTTAAGACTCAAAACCCTCAAGTTTTCAGGACTATTTTAAACTAAATTAAATTCTTTGAGTGCCGGCAAGAAGTTATTATTTTCATGTCCGGAACGGCTGAGTTTGATTAAGGCAAATCGTCGCAGCGGAGTCAGGGAAGCCCATTGCGCCGGCAGCAAATTTACGCCACATTCTTCTGCCTTTTCCTGAACACTTGCCGGCACAGTTTTTTCATCCATCCAAGCGGGATTTTCCTCAACCGGCAAATCTGATGCCGGTGTGCCGGTGCGTTTCACTACTAAATCGTGCAACCAATCTCGGTAAGCTTGAATGTCTGCCGGTGTTGTACAAGGATGATCAACCAATGCTTGCCGTTCCTCTTGGTTAAACTTATGCCAATGGGGAAGTTTTAGCTTAACTCCACAAGTATCTAACTTGAGACGTACCTGCATAGGAATGCAGCGCAGGGACTCTACAAAATCTTCTTCAAATTGAAAAAACTCAGTCATTGAATTGCAAATAACGAATTCCCGATTTTCATGATTAATTATCCTTCATCCTTTGATTTTTTTGACTTAATAGTAGGGTACATGACTCACGAACCCTACTGAGTCGAAGCAACTGGAGAAAGTACGCGCGGCTGCACTTCAACCTCAACACCGGCAGCCTTTATCTGTGCGCCAACCGGCATTAACTGCACCGCACAGGCTTTTAATTCCGGTTGTTTCGACTCTGGGCAAAAAACTGGATGGGTGAGGGCATTGGCTTCTGCATCGTCTGCCCATAAAAAACCCCAATGGATCGGTACAAATAAAGTGCCGGCGGTAATCGCTTTTGTGATTTTTGCTGGGAAACGGGCTTTTCCGCGACGGGATCGCACCTCAACCCAATCATTCTCCTGAATGCCGAGTTTCTGGGCATCACGGGGATGAATTTCGATAAACGGGTTAGGGTGCATTGCTGCCGTTTTCTCAATCCGTCCTGTGCGCGTCAGGGTGTGCCAGTGTCCATACAGCCGGCCATTTGTCAAGACAAACGGATAGTCGGGATCGGGCGGTTCCGCGAGTCCCCGCGAGTGATAAGCGCCAAATCGTGCCCGTCCATCCGGCGTGTGGAAGCGTAAATCGGTGTAAAGCCGTTTAGATGAAGCCGCCGGGGAACGATGCAATGACATCACACCCCCATTTTCCCTCTCTTCTTCCGGGCATGGCCATTGCATTGGGCCTTCTGTTTTCAATCGGCTGTGACTAATGCCGGTTTGATCACAGGGGCGATCACGGGTTAACTGCACGTATTCTGCATAAACTTCTGCGGCATTTTTGAAAGAAAATTGCTGGGTAAAGCCCAACCGGCGGCCCACTTCTGCAAACACTTCCCAGTCTGCTTTCGCTTCTCCCGGTGGGGTGCGAAATGCTGGACACAGGGTAACGACGCGTTCAGAATTGGTCATCGTGCCGCTTTTTTCACTCCACTGGGCTGCCGGCAGCAACAGGTGGGCATAAGCAGCGGTTTCCGTGGGATAGTACGCCTCAGAATAGACGGTAAAGGGGGATTGGCGCAAAGCTGCTTTCGTGCGTTCTAAATCGGGCATACTCACCAGCGGATTGGTGGCGACAACCCATAGAAATTCAACGTCCCCAGCTTCTATGCCGGTGATAATATCCCATGCAGAACGACCCGGTTTGGGTGCAATTTGCCCCGCTGGTAGATTCCAAAACTGTTCAACTTCCTGCCGGTGTTGGGGATTGGTGACAAAACGGTAGCCCGGAAGCAATAGAGAAAGCCCGCCGGCTTCTCGTCCGCCCATTGCATTGGGCTGGCCGGTGAGGGAAAATGGCCCTGCCCCAGGCTTGCCAATTTGAGCGGTCATTAGGTGCAAATTAATAATCGTGCGGGCTTTGGCGGTTCCCTCACTCGATTGATTAATCCCCATCGACCATAACGACAAAACACGCCCAGATTCGCCCCAGTAACGGGCTGCGGTTTCTAGATCATCCATGCGAATGCCGCATTTTCTGGCAACCAGTTCCGGGGGATAGTGGCGAATGACTTCTGCATAGTCGGGAAAACCGCTGGTGCATTCGTCAATGAATACGCTATCGATGTAACCCCAGCGCATTAATAAATGGGCGATGCCATTCATTAAATCGATATCGGTTCCTGGGTGAATGGCTAAGTGTAAATCGGCGGCTTCTGCGGTGGTGGTGCGACGCGGATCGACGACAATTAATTTGACATTCTGATTTTTTTTGTGATGTTTTCGTAGCCGGTTGAAGATAATCGGGTGACACTCTGCGGTATTGGTGCCAATTAAAAAAGCACAATCTGTCAGTTCCAAATCGTCATAGCAACAGGGAGGGCCATCGTAACCAAAACTTTGGATATAAGCGGCTACTGCACTCGACATACATAAGCGGGAATTGGCATCAAAATTATTCGTGCCAATACAGCCTTTTAAGAGTTTTTGAGCAGTGTAATAATCCTCCGTTTGTAGTTGCCCAGAACCATAAAAACAGATGGCATCTGCGCCTCGGCTAGTGCGAATCTTTTGGATGCGATTGACAATTTTATTGAAGGCTTCCTCCCAACTCACCCGTTGGAAGGGTTGATCAAGGGAATCTCGCATCATTGGGTGAAGCAGCCGGTCTTTTCCTAAAGACTCGGCAATCGTGGCACCTTTAACACAAACCATGCCTTGACTGGAAGGATGGCTGCGATCTCCTTGTACTTTCCAAAGCGGATTTCCTTGAGCATCCCGATTGGTGGGTTTATTCGCTTGCGCCGGCGGGGAAACTTCTAAACCACAACCCACCCCGCAGTAAGGGCAGAGAGTTTTAATTGATTCACTCATCACTGTTTTCCCCGTCTATTTCTGCCATCGCAATCGGAGGTTTGTAATATTCTGATTGCCTCGGTTGTGCGCCAAAGTTTTCGATTAGCAAGTTTCGCAACACCGGCATCAAATCTTCACAGGGAATTCCTTGCATGACTCGTTCCCCTAAATGAGCGTCTTTCCCAACTTTTCCCCCCATCCAGATGTCAGCCGCTTCCACAACTTGACCGTTTTTGCGTCCTTTTGTCCCCATCAAACCAATGTCCGCAACTTGTGGTTGTCCACAAGAATTTGGGCAACCTGTCCAATGAATTCGCACAGGTTCAGGCAGCGTTAATTCTGCTTCCAAAGCTTTAATCATGGCTAAGGCGCGATTTTTCGTTTCTATGAGGGCAAAGCCGCAAAATTGACTGCCGGTGCAAGAAACTAACCAGCGGGAAACGTTATCGGGATTGATGGTAAACCGTTCTTGCAATAAAGGTTCTTTTAAGAACGCTTCCATGCGGGAATCTGGAATATTGGGAATCAGCAAATTTTGCTCAACCGTCAGGCGAATTTCCCCACTGCCGTAGACATCTGCGATTCGGGCAATTTCAAACATTTCATTGGCATATAACCGCCCGATGGGAACGTGCAAACCGACATAATTTAATCCCGGTTGTTTTTGTTTAAAAAGGCCGATATGGTCCCGTTTATCCCAATTGACTTCATCTTTTTCCGCTGCCGGTTCTAGGGAATGACCGAGTTGTTTCTCAACTTCTTCTCGAAACTTTTCAACTCCCCATTCATCAATGAGATACATCAGCCGAGACTTTTGCCGATTTGCCCTTAATCCGTGATTACGAAATACGAGCAAAACAGCTTCACAAACCGCAACAACATCTTCCGGAGTCACCCAAGCATTGAGAGGAATAGCTTCAACATATCGCTTCGGAGAAAACATCCCACCCACGATGATATTAAAGCCGATTTGATCTTCCTTATAAGCTGGAATAAAGGCAAGATCGTTGGTTTCCGCATGAACAGAATTGTCCCGACAGCCGGCAATGGCAATATTAAATTTTCGGGGTAAATTTGTAAATTGTGGATTGCCTTTTCCCATGCCGGTGATCATATCTTGAACCGCACGGCACAAGCCTTGCGTATCGATCAATTCATCAGCTTCAAGTCCAGCAAGGGGGGAACCTGTTACATTCCGTACATTATCCATGCCGGTTTGAACACTTGTCATTCCATATTGATGAAACCGGCGAAAAATATCGGGAACATCTTCAATCCGAATTCCCCGAAGTTGCATATTTTGCCGCGTGGTGATGTCAGCGTTGCCTTCATCTCCATAGCGTTGCACTACCTCAGCGTACACTCTCATGTGGCTGCTGGGTAAAATGCCATTGGCGGTTCGCATCCGCATCATAAATTTGCCAGGAGTGACGGTGCGATAAAACAAACCTAACCATTTTAATCGGGCATCCCGGTCAATTTCATCAATGGCTTCCCAGCCAATTTTGGCAAAATAATCTACTTCGTCTTTGAGTGCTAAACCATCTTTTTCGGCTTTAAATCTTTCAAATTTGTTAACATTTTTAGCCGGCGCGGTGGCGCTGGTCATGTTTTCAAATTTATTGATAACTGCTGGAGAATTCTCGACTTCTGGCATGGATTTACCCTCCTTGCTTAGTTGCATGGGCAATCACATTGGTATTGACTGTGCCTGATACCAATTTGAAAAATGATTGCTACATGATGCCGGTTGGGTTGATCAACCCAACATCTCAAATGCTTATAAATGTTGGGTGTCGCTATCGCTTTACCCAACCGAATTGGCTTGTAGTTGAGTTTTTAACCCAACCTCTTAAATGCGTGTAGGTGTTGGGTGTCGCTATCGCTCTACCAAACCTACGGCTATGCTTTTTTGTTAGATTACTCAGGTAGATAAACGAACTTCGTATTGTCTGTTACAAACAAGGTGTTTAAACCGGCAAATCTATCTGAAGAAGTATTCAGTTTATTTTTTATATAATCGTGGAGGCCGGCTAAGGTATTATTTCTGTTTGACTTTTAAAAGTTTATCGACCGGGTTTTAAAATAAGCTGGGTTTCCATTGCTCCGATTGGCAGTCCTAAATATGTAAAGCATCAATTCACTTGAGAATCTCAGTCTAGACATTTTCTAGGCGGATATTTCTTAGGACTGCCCAGATTTTATCGATTGCGCTTTCACACAGAAAGAGACGGAGAGCGACTCGCTAAAGTAGACTGATGTGCCGGCTCAGAGTAAACAGGCTCAGCAGAAACCGGCACCACCCGCACCGCACAGGCTTTTAATTCCGGTTGCAGAGAGTCGGGACAAGATTCGGGATGAGTAAGGGCGTTTGCCTCGGCATTGTCTGCCCATAAAAAACCCCAGTGCATCGGCACAAATAGGGTGCCGGGGGCAATCGCTTTGGTAATTTTGGCTGGGAAGCGAGCAAAGCCACGGCGGGATCGCACTTCCACGCAAACGTTTTCTTGAATACCGAGTTTTTGGGCATCACGGGGATGAATTTCGATAAACGGGTTGGGGTGCATTCCTGCCGTCTTTTGAATCCGTCCGGTGCGCGTCAGGGTGTGCCAGTGCCCATAAAGCCGGCCAGTTGTCAGGACAAATGGGTAGTCAGGATCGGGGGGTTCAGCCAGTCCTTTAGAATGAAAAGCCCCAAATCGCGCCCGTCCATCCGGCGTATTAAACCGGCAATCGGTATAAAGACGTTTCGCTGAAGTTTTCTGGGAACGGTGCAAAGCGGGTAAACCATGATTCTGTCCCTCTGCTTCCGGGCAGGGCCACTGAATTGGGCCTTCTGCCTGTAGCCGGCTGTAATTCAGTCCAGACATATCACAAGGACGACTTTTTGTTACCTTAACGAACTCAGCATGAACTTCAGCGGAATTGGCAAAATTAAAGTGTTCCGTAAAGCCCAACCGGCGACCCACTTCCGCGAAAATTTCCCAGTCAGGGCGAGCTGTACCGGGCGGTTCCCGAAATGCAGGACACAGCGTAACAACTCGCTCAGAGTTGGTCATCGTGCCGGTTTTTTCGCTCCACTGAGCTGCCGGCAGCAGGACGTGAG
This sequence comes from Microcoleus vaginatus WJT46-NPBG5, assembly GCA_019359355.1. GTDB lineage: Bacteria > Cyanobacteriota > Cyanobacteriia > Cyanobacteriales > Oscillatoriaceae > FACHB-68. Next base: position 108,537 of record JAHHHM010000015.1, read on the forward strand.
CGTATTCTGCGGTTTCCGTGGGATAGTAAGCGTCCTGATACACCGTGAAGGGAGAGCGAAGCAGTGCCGCCTTGGTGCGCTCCAAATCTGGCATACTCACGGCTGGATTCGTGGCGGCAACCCACAAGAAACCGACCTCACCCGTTTCTAAGCCGGTGATCATCTCCCACGCAGTAAGACCTCGTTCCGATGCAATTTGGCCGGCCGGCAGTCCCCACAATTGTTCAAGCTCAGCTCGGTGTTGCGGATTTTTCACCAACCGATAACCGGGTAAGATGTGGCAAAGCCCGCCGGCTTCTCGTCCGCCCATTGCATTGGGCTGGCCGGTGAGGGAAAATGGCCCAGCTCCCGGTTTACCAATTTGAGCCGTCATCAGGTGCAAATTGATAATGGTTCGCACCTTAGCGGTTCCTTCCGAGGACTGGTTGACCCCCATCGACCATAAAGACAAAACGCGCTGGGATTCGCCCCAGTAACGGGCTGCGGTTTCCAGCTCATCAATGCGGATGCCACAGCGTCTGGCGACCATTTCCGGGGGATATTGGGCAATCACCTCTGCATAGTCTGGGAAGTTCGCCGTGCATTCGTCAATAAAGGCGCTATCGATATAACCCCAGCGCATTAATAAATGGGCCATGCCATTCATTAAATCGATATCCGTTCCCGGTTGGATGGCAAGGTGTAAATCTGCGGCTTCTGCAGTGGTGGTGCGGCGGGGATCGACCACAATCAGTTTGACGTTGGGGTTCTTTTTGTGGTGTTTCCGCAGCCGGTTGAAGAGAATGGGGTGACACTCTGCGGTGTTGGTGCCAATTAGAAAAGCACAATCTGTCAATTCCAAATCTTCGTAGCAACAGGGGGGGCCATCAGAGCCAAAGCTTTGAATATAGCCAGAAACCGCACTGGACATACACAGGCGGGAGTTGGCATCAAAATTATTAGTGCCCAAACACCCTTTCATCAGTTTCTGGGCAATGTAGTAGTCCTCGGTTTGAAACTGGCCGGAACCATACATACACAGGGCATCTGAACCTTGATTGAGGCGAACGGTTTGGATGCGATTGACGATAGCGTTGAGGGCTTCATCCCAACTGACGCGCTGGAAGGGTTTATCAAGCGAGTCGCGCATCAGAGGATACTTCAGCCGGTCTTTTCCTAAAGATTCGGCAATTGTTGCACCCTTAACACAGACCATTCCCTGACTGGAGGGGTGCGAGCGATCCCCCTGAACTTTCCATGTAGGAATGCCTTGAGTGTCTCGATGCGTGGGCTTACCGGCCACTGCTGGCGGCGAAACTTCTAAGCCACAGCCAACACCACAATAAGGACAGAGGGTTTTAGTTGATTCAGTCATAATTCTTTCGACTGAGTTAATAAACAATCGATGCTTGGTGCGAAGTGAAACAAAAGGTTTGGGGTGAAGAATAATAGTGTTCAGGTTTCAGGAAGAGGTTTCTCCTGAGACTTGGCACTTGTTTGCAATTTATAGTTTATCTTTCACGCTTGACCTGTCTCACTTCTGTATCAGGGATCGCATTTGCCGGCACGAATCGTGTATCTTGCAATGTCTTGTTCAGCAAATGCGATTGCTTTTTCTTTGACTATTCGTTGTGGTTGTCTATGACAAAGGGCATTGGATCGGCTGCCTCTACCGACGGTTGAGCGGCTTGTCCTTCCTCATAGTGCGCCGCAAACGAGCCTTTCGGTTCTTTCAGGAAGAAGGCGCACAGGCTGGCGCAGATGAGGGCAGACACACCCATTGTCGTGAACAGCGTCGGGGCGTCTGTCAAGCTGAAAATCGTCAGATAAACCACACCGCCGAAGTTTCCGTATGCGCCGACATTTCCAGAAATTTGGCCGGTGGCTTCTTTTTTAATCAAGGGCACAATGCCGTAGGTGGCACCGCAGCCGGCTTGGGCGAAGTAGGCAGAGAACATCGTCACAGCAACCGCCAGGGGAATCGGCCAGCTTTGATTAATACTGTGTGCCAGCAGATAGCTGAACCCAATGCCGGCGGTGACGGCGGTCATTGTCCATTTGCGGCTGCCAAATTTATCGGAGATTAAGCCGCCACTGGGACGAGACACCAGGTTTAAGAATGGGTAGCTGGCTGCAATCATGCCGGCTACAACGTGTTCTAGGGCAAATGTTTGCTCGAAGAAAGCCGGCAGCATAGAAACCGCCGCAAGTTCAGAACCAAAGCTTGTGACGTAGCAGAACTCTAGCAGGGCAACTTGACGAAATTCATAGCGTTCGGCTGGCGGGTAGATTTTTTGACCGGCAACGGTTTCGCGGTTTACCTGCCAGGATTTGTAGGTTTGGAACGCATATAAACCCGCCAACAGCACCCAGATCACGTACATTTGGCTGGGGCTGAGGAAAGCGATAGCCGGTTGCGCCAAACGCCATGCCAGTAAACCGAGGGCGAAAATCAGCCCAAAGTTCATGGCGATCATGGCGTAGAAACTTTTGGCGCTCGTTACTTCCAACCCACCGTTGCGCTTAGGTTTTCTGTAAGTCACACCCGCTGGGGTGTCTTGGACATTTTTGTAATAAATCACGCCGTAGATGGCGGAAACGATGCCGGTGAGGGCAATTGCCAAGCGCCAGTTTGACGATCCCGCGCCTAGAAAGCCCGCCGCTAATGCAATTGAAGGGAGGGCAAACTCGGCCCCAAATGCGCCAAAGTTGCCCCAGCCGCCATAGATGCCCTCAGCAATGCCAATTTCTTTGGGGGGGAACCATTCAGACACCATGCGGATACCGACCACAAATCCCGCGCCCACAATGCCCATCAGCAGCCGGCTTAACACCAACTGGTTAAAGTCTTGAGATAGTGCAGTGGCTAAACAGGGAACAACCGCAAAAATTAGTAGGGTGGAGAATGTGACTTTTGGCCCAAAGCGATCTAGGAGCATCCCAATGATGATCCGTGCCGGTATTGTCAGGGCGAGATTGCAAATTGCTATTGTCTTGATTTGCTCTGGGCTTAAACTTAGTTCTTTGCCAATAACGGTGGCAAAAGGAGCGAAGTTAAACCAACAAACAAATGTGAGGAAGAACGCAAACCAGGTCAGGTGCAAGATGCGATAGCGTCCCTGAAAAGACCATAATCCTTTTAACATTACACTCCCTTCTTATCTTTAACGATGTTCATTGTTTTGGATTCTTTAAATGTTTGTCCAATTAATTATGACTTTATCTGGTAATTTGCAAAGTCTTTTTTTGTCAATTAATTGGTTTTGCAATTCAGGTAATTTACATTTCTATGCTAATTCATCAGCGCCTCTTTGAAAGTCTTGTTCAGCCAGCTCATCTCTTACAAAAACTATCAGCCCTGTGTCTATTGAGAACTTACCTCTAACATTCCCGCCGGGTTCAGCACAACTTTGTACTGAGCGAACGGTTCTTGGGGAGTGTCACCGGCTTTATTTTCTGTAGACTTGACTAAAGTTGGGAAAGGAGTTTCTTGAAGATAATCCTTTGCAGCTTGATTGACAGATTCGTAGCTGACAATCTCTCCATCTTTCTTAACCTTGACCGAGTAAACTAAATTTTCTTGAAAGGTCGGAATCTGCTGCCAATTTTGGTCAATTTTGTCGTACAGCTTTTGCTTCAATTCTGCCAGTTCAGCCGCATCTGTAATGGCTAGATTCTTCACCTCTGGGGTTGTGTTCACAACCGGCTGTGTGGGAGTCGCGGCTGGAGTGGGAGAGATTGCAACGGGTTGCGCCGGCTGCTGATTCGCAGTTTTTGAGGTAGAAAGCGAGCGCATAAAATACAACCCAGCCACAGCCGCAACCGTCGTCAGCCCCAAGGCGGCTGAAGCTTTGAGTGCTAGAGCTTTTGAAGCGGGTTTCGAGGCCACTGGCTGCGAATCAGCAGCCGGTTCTTCCTCGGTGTGGGCAAACCTGTGGAAAAGGAAATCTAAAGCGTGGTTACGCAAATCGTAGTAGCGCGGGTCTTCCATGATGCTGGCCCGGTTTCTTGGACGATCAAAGGGAATTTCTAACACTTCGCCAATATTCGCCGCTGGGCCATTGGTCATCATCACGAGCCGGTCAGCCAAAAACAGTGCCTCATCAATATCGTGGGTGATCATCAAGATCGTTACCCGAAACTCGCGCCAAATTTGCAGCAGTTCTTCTTGCAACTCTTCCTTGGTGATGGCATCTAACGCCCCAAACGGTTCATCCAGAATCAAAACTTGAGGCCGAATGGCCAGCGCCCGTGCGATTGCCACCCGCTGCTTCATCCCCCCCGACAGTTGACTGGGCCGCTTGTTCGCCGCTTCTGTCAGTCCAACCAGCGCCAAGTGTTCCTCAACAATAGCCGTTCTTTCAGCTTTAGATTTGTTGGGATACGCCGATTTCACCCCTAAGGCGACATTCTCAAACGCAGTCTTCCAAGGCAGCAACGAGTAATTTTGAAACACCATCATCCGGTCTGGGCCGGGTTTGGTGATCAGCGATCCCCGCAGTTTCACCTCTCCCTCACTTGGCTTGAGGAAGCCGGCAACCATATTCAGCAGGGTTGATTTACCACAGCCAGAGTGACCGATCAGGCAGACAAATTCACCCTCATAAACGGTGAGGTTGACATCTTCCACAACTGAATACGGCCCTTTGGGCGTTGGGTAAATTTTAGAGACGTTCTCAATAACCAAAAACGGCTCACGGGTAGAGCTTTGAGGTGACAGTTGTGAGGTTTGAGTTAAAGAGGAGCTAGATAAGGATTGCATAATCAGGGAATTGGGGATTGGGAATGGGCAGATGTTTTAACTAAGTGCTGAGCGCGTTGTGTGCTCAGCACTGACTCAGGCTGCTTCGGTTGTTGGGGTATCAATATTGACTTCTTCGATGCGAATTTCGCGGTGGATGGTCAGCTTGTTGAGATAGCCGATGGGATCATCGGGGTTGAAAACCATACTGTCAAACAGCTGGAAGCAGTGCCGGTCGGGTTCGGTATCGGGCCATCCCAACTGACGGGCGGCTTCACCGTAGAGATCGACCCGGCGCACTCGTTCCAGAACTTCGAGCCAGTTTTTGGGGAACGGAGTAATGCCCCAACGCGCAAGCTGGGTTAAAATCCACAACCCTTCGACTCGTCCGGGGCAGTTGGTTTGTTCAATATGGAATTGGTTAAAGCGGGGGTAGGATTGGGGTTTTTGGCCGGCACCTAAGTTATAGGGATCGATGAAGCCAGGGCGCGTGTATTCGGCTGCGGAACCCACATATTGGGGCTGACAAAGCCACCCTAAAATTTCTTCCCGGTTGCGCCGGTCATCGCAATACTCGCAAGCTTCTAGCAAGGCTTTGACGAGGGCGATATGAGATTCTGGATATTGATTAACCCACTCCTCGCGCACGCCCAAAACTTTTTCTGGATGTCCCGGCCAAATATCAAGATCCGTGGCTATCACGAAGCCCAAATCTTCATAGACAGCGCGAGAGTTCCAGGGTTCGCCTACACAGTAGCCGTCAATATTGCCGGCTTTGAGGTTAGCAACCATTTGTGCCGATGGAATAACGGTGAGATTCACGTCTCGGTCGGGATCAATGCCGCCGGCAGCCAGCCAGTAGCGCAACATCAGGTTGTGCATTGAGGCGGGATTCACGACTCCTAATGTATGAACTTTGTCAACTGATTGGGTAACAACCGCTTTGAGATCAGCGAGGGTGCGAACACCTTGTTGATATAACTGTTTGCTCAGAGTAATGGCGTTGCCGTTGCGGGCGAGAACGAGGGCCGTAACCATCGGCACCGACCTTGCCAAACCCAACCCCAACGTCATCGATAAGGGCATCGCAGCGGCCATCTGGGCGGCATCTAAGCGTCCCGTCGCTACCCCTTCGCTAATGGCTTTCCAACTCGGTTCGCGGCTGAGATTAACTTCTTCTAAACCATGCTTTTTAAAGAAGCCTTTTTCTTTGGCCACCACTAAGGGGGCACAATCTGTGAGGGGAATAAAACCGATGTCTAAATTAACCTTTTCTAAGCCATGACGGGCAATTGCCACAGATGCCGGTTGCTTGGCTTTGCGGCGCTTGTCGCGTTTCTGCTGGTTTAGGAAGTAGATAATTTCATTCCGCATGGCGTAGTAATTCGGATGGTTCACAACCTCCATGCGGTGGCGGGGACGCGGGATAGGAACGTCTAAAATCTGGCCAATGTGAGATTCTGGCCCGTTGGTGAGCATCACGATCCGGTCAGACAGCAGCAATGCCTCATCCACATCATGGGTGACCATGATGCAGGTGACTTTGCTTTCCTCACAAATTTCCATCAACCGTTCTTGCAGTCCCCCCCGTGTCAAGGCATCTAAGGCACCAAACGGTTCATCTAATAGCAGCAGTTTGGGGCGAATTGCCAAAGCGCGGGCGATAGCGACACGCTGTTTCATCCCGCCTGATAGTTCACCAGGTCGCTTATCGGCAGCGTGTCGCAGTCCTACGAGGTCGATATGCTTTTCAATAATGCCCCGGCGTTCTCCTTTGGGAGTGTTCTGAAATACTCGATTAACTGCCAGGGCAATGTTTTCGCGCACACTCAGCCAGGGCAACAGGGAGTAATTCTGAAACACAACCATGCGGTCTGGCCCTGGCCCTTTGACTTCGCGGCCCTCTAAAATAACGCCGCCTTTGCTTGCCCGATCTAAGCCGGCAACGATATTGAGCAAGGTGGATTTCCCGCAGCCGGAGTGGCCGATTAAGGAAATAAATTCTCCCTTTTTTATTTTCAGTTCAATATTTTTTAGGGCAACGTAGCTGCTTCCATCGGGCAGCGGAAAGGCTTTATCAATGTGATCGACTTCTACAAATACGGACATAATATTTTTTGAGGATTTGGGAATGGGGCATAGGGCATGGGGCATGGGGAATAGGGCATGGGACTAGAGGCTGGGGGGAAAGAGAAATGCCCAATCCTCAATCCCCAATGCCCCATTTCAATTAACCTTGTTTTTGTTCTGCCGGCACGACGATTGAGGCGATGTAGACAATGAGCCGGTCGAGGAGAAGTCCAACGACTCCGACGTAAATCAGGGCAACGATAATTTGGCTGAGTAAGGTGTTGTTATAGGCGTCCCAGATAAAGAAGCCGATACCCACACCCCCGACTAGCATTTCTGCTGCGATAATTGCCAGCCATGATAAGCCGATGCCGATTCTTAAGCCGGTGAATATATAGGGAACTGTGGCGGGGAATAGGATATTAAAAAAGTATTGCGGGCCGGATAATTGCAAGACTCTGGAAACATTTCGATAGTCTTGGGGTAATTGCTGAACGCCGACAGTCGTGTTGATAATAATCGGCCAAACTGCAGTGATAAATATAACGAAGATCGCGGAGGGATTGCTTTGTTGAAAAGCGGCCAGAGAAATGGGTAGCCAAGCTAAGGGCGGAATGGTTCGCAAAACTTGAAAAATCGGGTCTAGGGCTTCGTAAAGAAGTTTATTAACGCCGATTAAGATTCCTAAAGCAATTCCCACGATGGCAGATAGGGAGAAGCCAATGGCAACTCGCTGCAATGAAGCGAAGATTTGCAAGGCTAAACCTTTGTCCGTGCCGCCGTTGTCAAAGAATGGGTTGATAATATACGGGTTCCAAGTTTCCGCAATCACTTGCATCGGCCCTGGCAATCCTTTTGAGCCGGCGGGGCAAACGATTTGCCAAATTACCAGAATAACGATGATGGCAACCAGGGGTCGAAGAACTTTTTTAGAGTTTTTTCCCAGATATTTAGTAATGGGATTCTGTGAAGTTGTGAAGCGTCCATTTCTGCTAATGTTGGCGGTCATTTCGTTTTTTGGATTGTGCTGGGTGAATGGGAAGCTAGGATTTGGGGATTAGGGAAGTTCCCTTTTCCCCGGCTTTGACTAGACTTTTTTGATTTGGAGACTGCTTAAGTATTCTTCGGGTTTTTCGGGATCGAATTTGATGCCGTCAAAGAAAGTTTCAACGCCACGAGATGTGCTGCTAGGAATTTCTGCTTGGGCAACTCCAAGGGCTTTGGCGGCTTCTTTCCACAAATCTTCCCGGTTAACTTTATCTACAAGTTCTTTAGTTTTTGTGTCAGCCGATATGTTGCCCCAACGAATGTTTTCTGTTAAAAACCAAAGGTCGTGGCTCTTGTAGGGATAGGAAGCGTTATCTGCCCAATATTTCATCAATAAGGGGCTGGACTGAACGACGGGGCGACCATCGCCATAATCAATGTTGCCTTTGGAACGTTCGATAATGTCTTTAGCCGGCACTTTAAACCATTTGGCTTGGGAGACAATTTGGCACATTTCTTCTTTGTTTTCTGCCTTTTCACACCATTGTTGGGCTTCCAAAATTGCCATTAAGATTGCTTTGGCTGCTTTGGGATTTTTATCGACCCAATCTGCCCGCATGGCAAAGGCTTTTTCGGGGTGATCTTTCCAGAGTTCTCCAGTCACTAAGGCCGTGTAACCGGCTCCTTGGTTGACCAGTTGGGCGTTCCAGGGTTCACCTACGCAGAAGGCTTCCATGTTGCCGGTTTTCATGTTTGCCACCATCTGGGGTGGTGGGACGGGAACAACGGAAACATCTTGATCGGGAATAATGCCGCCGGCAGCCAGCCAGTAGCGCATCCAGAGGTCGTGTGTGCCCCCAGGAAAGGTGACGGCGGCTTTGAGGTCGCCTTTCCCGCTCGATTTGGCTTGTGCGAAAGAATCTTTCAGCCCTTTGCTGTCTAGACCGACTTTTAATTCTTTGTAGGTATTTGCGATGGAAATTGCTTGACCGTTGGTATTTAATCGCGCCATGAGGTACATGGGCACCGGCTGTTTGTTTTTGGTTTGTCCCAAGCTCATTAGGTAAGGCATGGGGCTGAGGATGTGCGCCCCATCAATGCCGCCGCCGCCTGAACCGAGTTCTAAGTTGTCGCGGGTGACGGGCCAAGATGCTTGTTTGACGACTTCCACACCTGTCATGCCGTACTTGGCAAACAAGCCTTTTTCTTGGGCGACAACCAGGGGGGCGGAATCTGTGAGGGCGATGAATCCCAGTTTGGCGGTGGTGACTTCCGGGGCGTCGGCTGGGTTGATGTTGGCCGCCGGTGTGGGGGTAGAAGCGGCATTTGTTTTGCTGGTGTTAGTCGGGCCGGTGCTGCATCCATGAACGAGCAAGGTGCCGGCTGTGGCTGCGCCGGCGGTGAAGATGAATTTGCGTCTGGAAAGTTTCGACATCTTGATTTACCCGGTCTTTAGTTAATTTTTTGGTTGTGGTCTTTCAGCAAGCACCGTTTGTTTTCGCATAGCCTTTATGAGGCTCAACACCATAACCGGCAGTTAAGCATCAATGACGACTCGTCCAACAGGGTGAGCGCTACAGGCTAAAATCACGCCTTGAGTGCGCTCACTGTCTTCGAGGGCTTCGGGTGTTCCGTCATATTTCACTTCTCCTTCTAAAAGAATTTGCTTGCAGGTGCCGCAACTTCCCGACCGGCAACTGCTGGGAAGTTCGACGCCTTCTCGTTCTGCGACATCTAAAATCAATTCGGAACTGTCACAGGCAAGTTCTTTGCCAGATTTCGCCAAGACGAGGACTGCCGGCTGGGCGTTAGGGGCTTTTGCACCGTTTGTCTGGGCCGTGTCGCTTGGTTGTGCCGGTGTTGCCGGTGCTTCGAGGATTTCTCCTTTCAGCTGTGCGCCGAAGTTTTCGATGAGTAGATGCCGCAACACCGGCTTGAGGTCTTCGCAGGGAACACCTTTGGTAACGCAGGTGCCGAGATGGGCGTCTTTGCCCACTTTGCCGCCCATGTAGATATCGACACCTTCAACAGCTTTGCCGTTTTTGCGGGCTTTGGTGCCCATGAGTCCGATATCTGCAACTTGCGGTTGACCGCAAGAGTTGGGGCAGCCGGTCCAGTGAATCCGCACAGGCCGGCTCAGGGACACTTCTTGTTCCAGTTCCGCAATCATTTCCATAGCGCGGTTTTTGGTTTCAATCAGCGCGAAGTTGCAGAATTGTGCGCCGGTGCATGAAATCAGCGCCCGTGTCAGGGGTGCGGGATTGATGGAGAATTTTTGCAGGATGGGTTCGCTTAAAAAGGCTTCTAAGCGAGAGTCGGGAATGTTGGGAATTAAGATATTTTGCTCGACGGTGAGGCGAATTTCGCCATTGCCGTAGACTTCCGCAACACGGGCAATGTCAAACATATCTGCGGCAAACAAACGCCCGACGGGAACGTGCATACCGGCAAAGTTTAAGCCGGCTTGCTTTTGCGGGAAAATGCCGAGGTGGTCGCGTTTTTCCCAGTCGAGTTCATCTTTGAGGGCAGCGGTTGGCAGTTCTCGCCCGAATTGCTTTTCTACGGCTGCGCGGAAGTTTTCCAAGCCCATTTCATCGATCAGCCACATCAGGCGGGCTTTCTGCCGGTTGGATCGCAGTCCCTGATCCCGAAAGACAATTAAGATGGCGCGGCAGAGGTCAACCACGTCGTCGTTGGCGGGAACCCAAGCGTTGAGGGGAATTGCGGCTTCGCAACGTTTGGCGGAGAAGAAGCCACCGACGACGACGTTAAAGCCGAGTTGACCGTTGTTATAGGCGGGGACAAAGGCGATGTCGTTGATTTCGGCGTGGACGGAGTTATCGCGTCCGCCTTCGATGGCAATGTTGAATTTGCGCGGCAGGTTGCTGAATTCTGGGTTGCCTTCGCCGCAGTTGGTGATCATGTCTTGAACTTTTTGGACAAGATCGCGGGTGTCTATTAATTCGTCTGCGTCGAGATCGGCAACGGGTGAGCCGGTGATGTTGCGAACGTTGTCCATGCCGGACTGGATGCTGGTGATGCCGGCGGATTTGAGTTTATTGAAGATATCCGGGACATCTTCAATTCTGATGCCGCGCAGTTGCAAATTTTGTCGGGTTGTGATGTCTGCGTAGCCTTCCCCGCCATAGCGCTGGATGATCTCGGCGAGGACGCGCATTTGCACAGCGTTGAGGATGCCACTGGCAATTCGCATCCGCATCATGAATTTGCCGGGAGTGACAGGGCGGAAGAAGATCCCTAACCATTTGAGCCGGTGTTCTCGGTCGGTTGCATCCATTGCTTCCCAGCCAATCTCCGCAAAATGATCGAGTTCAGCTTTGACTGCCAGCCCATCTTTTTCGGCTTTTAATTTTTCAAATTTGTTGAGGCTTGCTGTTGGTGTCTCTGCTACTGTCATGGGTTCTTTCGCTCTTGATTTTGTGTTTACAGGGAGGCAATTATTCAGCTAAGTCGCTGTTTATCTAGCGTTTAAAAGCTTTTTTGTTTCGCTTATATCTGGGATAGGAAAACTTTATTTGTATATTTCGTTACAGATCGCAGCATTTGTTTATCATTCAGATTTTTGTTAATGGGTTGCAAGGTTATATTCTTTGACGGGCTTGGGTTTGGGTGAATGACCCTCATGCTCCTATATTGCAAATGATCAGCCTTCAGGCGCTTGTAAAAAGTGCGTTGTAGATAAGTTAAAGGCTGGAAACCGGAAATTTAGTATAGTGAGTTACAAAATATTTCGAGATATGAAATCGATGCATTTCACTGATGCGTTTTTTACATCAAGCGTTTGTTTACATCAAGCGTTTGATTGAAGCCGCTAAACACAAATCTTAATGGTTGAAATTTAAGCAAACCGCTCACAGTGAGCATTCTGGGTAAATTTCAACGACTACTGAGATGAATTGGTGTGGGTGATTGTACGGAAGGTTGTCAGTGCTGGGACGTTGTGTCGGTGAAATTACTGAGCCGGTTTTTTCCTGGGATTCTCATTTTGAAGCACAGCAGCTCAAGCCCTGGAAATGTTGGTCTTGTCTGGGCGTCTAGATGGCCCTAGAGAGCTAAAGCGGTTGAAATAGCCAGGATTAGTGGACGGGGAAAGTTGAGGAAATCTATACCTAGCGCTATCTCCAGGGGATGCGCTTCACAGATATGACCATTCCTTACTGGTGAATGGGTGTGGGCTAACTATGACCCAACCCGATAGCAAGGTGGTCTACAAAAATGCCTTCGCTACTAATTACCCAATTAGCGATGCAAGACCGGCAGACATTATCTTAGGGGGCCGCACTGGTTGGAAGGTGGAAAACGAAAACAACACTTTCAAAACCAAGAGCTGTAATCTTGAACACTATTTTGGCCTTGGCTTGCAGCATCTCTGTTGATGAATCAGAACTGCTCTCTCCCCTGAAGCTTGATAAACGATTCGCTCTCTAGACTTATCAGGAATGAGCTTGAGCAGACTGTGGGCCTGAGCCACACTGTCTCGGTCGATGAAACACCCTACAAAAGACTGGTTTATCACAACAAAAAGATAACTAGCTAGCATGATGGCTCACTGGAAAGCGTATTCAGCAGATACCCCTACTCACCTATACACTCTATAAACTCCTGCTCTCCCACTTCATCCGCTGTGCTCGTGTCTTATAACCACTCCAATTTCTGGGACTAATAAAGAAAATTGATAAGCAAATTTTATAAAAGCGATAAATTTATATACAAAATCTACGCTTTATTTAAAAACTTAAAAAATACTTTAATGGTACAATGTTAAGAAATCATGACATTAACTTTATCAAGTTGGCTAGGTAGGCATCAATGTGTCTATGTGTCTATGTAAATCTTGTTATTAAAATGTTGAGAAATGCAGCAGATGTTTTGTCTATCAGACATAAATCTCGTGGAGCTTGCATTACTCTTTTCAGTCTATGAAAAACAAATTTGAGACACTTATTTTGCTAACAAGCCAGAAATAAATTGGATTTATTTATTCTTATGTTTTAAAGAGACCTAGAGGGAAAATGTAAAGATAAATTTTTAAAGATTACTGCTTAGTTACTATTGGGGAGTTTATGAAAGGACATTCGCTCAAAAAGCAAAATAACTACACTTATTACCTAAGGCTGTTAAGTTTTAAAAAATTTCTACTTAAATGGAAAAAATACTGGTTCAAGATAAGTGGAACGTGGAGTTATAAAAACTTGCAACTGAAATGGGATAATTACTGGTTCAAGATAAGTGGAACGTGGAATTCATGTCCTCTAACGTGCCCTATAAATAAACCTCACCACAGACACGTTTTTTGGAGTTGGTTTGGCAGTTTCCTAGCAATAGCAGCAACGGCTTACCTGTCTATGAAAACCAATACTCCGCTGCTTATGGCTCCATTTGGTGCGACCAGTGTATTGATCTTTGGTGTACCAGACAGTCCTTTGGCTCAACCCCGTAATGTAATTGGTGGTAATCTCCTAGCCGCCTTCATCAGTTTAACGATTCTACATCTTTTCGGTTCGTCACCTTGGACAATGGGAATGGCAGTATCAACAACTATTGCGGTGATGCAGATGACTGGGACGCTACACCCGCCTGCGGGAGCAATTGCATTAGTCGTAATGATGACAAATGCTCCTTGGGAATTTCTGGTAACACCGGCTCTACAAGGTTCTCTTATTTTGGTACTCTGTGCTGTGGTTTTCAATAATCTTGCAGAAGAGAGGACTTATCCTAAACACTGGCTGTAAGAATTTTGGCATTGCTGTTGTCAAAGGATGAGTTTGAGCACGGCTGAAGACATATCTGCAAGCGCTTGCCGGTGCCGGCAGTTTACTGATTGACTGAAGGGATGGAGGGATGCCGGTGCCAAGCCTGATAATAGTCAGGATAAGGCATGACTTGAGCACAATCCAAAAGAATATAATCGTAACAAATTCGGTACAAATAAAAATTTTGTTGAACTAGCGGGCTAATTAGGTAGTCTTTCAAAACAGAGACTGCTGAACCCAACGGGTATCTTGGGAGAATTTGCCCTAATGTTTGAGCTGCTGTATCACGGATGAAATCATAAGAAAGAAGGTAGCGAAACATGTCGCTAAACACCTCGCTAAACACAGAGTCTGGAGCTGCTGGATAACGGATGAAATCATCAGGAGGAATGGCACGCATTACATCCATCAACGCCCAAATAGCATCTTCATGGCTCGTTTCAGTATGCTCTAAGCCCCAAATCGCTTCACACCGAATAGACTTTTCTTCGCAGTTGTGAATGAGTTCAATTAGAAACGCAATGACTTCAGGGTTGCTTTTGCCAATTAGCGCCAAAATTCTAACGGCTTGCCGACAGATGTACTTATCAGGAATAGTTTTAATAACATCAATAAGTACCTTGATTGCTTCTGAGTTTCCGGGGATTGTACACTCTAAGTTCTGAACAGCTTGCAAGCACCTTAATTGTAACTTTTGACTATAGATATTTATAAAATTTATTAGAAGAGATTTATACAAATTTGGTTTGAGTTTAACTTTTGTAAATGTTTCATGGCAGTGCATCATAGTTTTCCCATCTAAGATGCTGTCCAGCAAGATAGCCAAATGGTATAAGTCATCAATACTGGCACGTATGTCTTCAACTAGCCTCGCGCTCCATTCGGGATCGCTAAGATCGAATTGCTCCAATTTCGTATCCTCTAGAGACAAGGTAGGTTCATCAAACTTGGCTGCTTCGAGGTAATCTGGAGAAATTTCCCCCAAGCTAATAATCGCGTGAAAATGAGTGCCATCATCTGCAATATTCTCTTTCAGAGCAGTTAGTGTGGCAATTGCTTGCTCATTGCCTGGATCGATTTTCCCTAAGCTCTCAGCCGCTTTCACACGAGTGTAGCTAGCAGGACTGTTATTCATTAGGTCAATTAGCATCGCCTTCACTTCTGGATTGCCTCTGTTAATATCTGCCAAGCTCTTAACCGCTTTATGACGAATATACTCAACGGGAGGAGTGCGGATGAGTGCAATAAGGGCATCAATTGCCATGCGGCGATCAGTCTCTTTTAATATTGCCTCAGCTTGTATTCCAATTTTAATGGGAGCATAGCGTGGTCGGCTTCCTTTTTTAATAAACTGCTTATCAATCTCATCAGCGTAGCTATCCTTCTTTACCTCTGTTCCAAAACCCCACTTAAGGATCTCCGTGATAATCTCCGAGGCCAAACTAGCCTCTTTAAACTCTGCAATTCCTGCTGCCGCCAGAAAATATGCGCGATAGTCATAAAAGCCTTTGGAGTAACCGGAAAAACCCTCCTTGCATCCATCCCGAAACTCTACTAATGCTTGAATAAATGCGTTTTTTTGATTTTTTAAATTTTCGTTACCCTCTCGTCCTAGCCATAGCAAAATCACTTCTTTCCATTGTTCCTCAAAAATACGGTATACACAATTGAGGCCGTTATGTTTTAAAAATGGGTTGGGATTTTCGTTGTTGTGGTTTAGGAAAAAGTGCCAATCATCAATCGCATCGGCTGCGAAGTATTCCTGAAATGTCGGATGAAAGAAAGCATAAACCTTCTCATCGGGGTCTTTTTCTTCGGCGGTTGCCAACCCGACCCGATTTAGCAACGCCAATCTTAGCGCCCACCAAAATAGGGAACTCTCTTGCTTAGGTTCGCCTAAAAAACCTTTGACAAAACTTTCTCGTAACCGAAAACGGGAATCTTCACCGGCAATTGCTTCTTTTGCCAATTCCCCTAATTTTCGATTCAGTTCTTTTTCTTGCTCTGGCGAAATAGCAAATTCTTGCTTATCATCTTTCCATGTGTAGTGTGCTTCAACCAGTCGCTGATACAGTCCTGCTTTCGTATCTGGTAATTTGCCTTGACGCAGTTCCCAAGTGCGACACAACAGTGCCAACCGCAAGGGATTTTTGATTAAATCTCGAATGCGTTCACTAGATTGCTCTAACTCGCCGCATAAACCCTGAGCTTTGTCTGATTCCTGGGCAAACCATTTATTAATGAACGCTTGCACCTGAGCTGGATAACTAAAATCCAGATTGCGATAAACATCAAAATTGCCTAAAGCATTTTTATCAGCATCCCATACATTAAGCCGGCAACTCAGTATTACCCGCGTTTCGGCAACCCAACTCCCGCTGAGTTGCTGCGAAATAAACGTCAATGGGTTTCCCCATCCTGTCGTCATCTCATCCACACCATCCAGCAGTAGCCACACCCGATTTTTGTAGAATTCTTCGACAAGAGCATCCTTTAACTCTTCTGGAACTTGACGAAGGGATGGTACAGTTGATGGTGAAAACTTCCGAATGATTGGCAACGCTTGTTTAAGCCACTTATTAAGTAAATAATCTTCTAAAGTTTCATTGCACCCCAAGTTTGCCAAATCAATCCAAATAGGCAAACCACCGTTTTCTAAGACCTCAAAAGCAATTTTCTGTAACAGCGTTGTTTTTCCTGCGCCTGGTTCGCCGATATTTGCTATCCGCCGGCCTTTACTTTTAGGACTTTGCCCTTGTTTGATGACTTGCTCGAAAAATACATTGTGCGAAATTGGAGTAATTTTCTCTAGGTATAACTGCGATCCGATTTCTGGTGAAATAGCAGGTGCCGGTCTAGGTGGTTGTGCTTGGCGTTCAACCAATCCGAGACGGACGTACATATCAGAAATCGGCCTATCACCACAACCACGTAGCGAATGTGTCGTCAGCCATTGCTTTTTCTGTTCCTCCAGCATGGCAGTGCAAACTTCTCGCCATTGTTGCCAGTCAAGCGTCTGTCCGAAACAATTACTTTCACTGATCGCAGGTTGTTCGCGAATTTCTTCCCAAGCTAAACCCAAAACTTCACAGAAAGCCTTAAATACATCAGTGTTGACAGGTTCTTTTCCATAGAAGAAACGTTTCCAATTGCCTTCTGAGCAACCATCCGCATATAGCCCATCTTCTTGCCAAACCTTATCTGGCTCCAAAATTTTACTAGCTTCCACAAGCCATCTGGGGTCATCTACCTTCCACCCCTTTTCATTTTTTGCCTGCTTAATTTTTGCTACTCCCTGCTTAGAAGCTTTGAGTGTTGGCATCATTACCACCTTGCTTTAGCTATTGTCAAGATCGAGTTTAGATCAAATACTTGCGATCTGAAATCGAGCTAGTGAAATCCTTACAAAGCAGTCATTGTAGAAATGTGGGAAGCAAGGTTGGCCAACTAACTTCTCTTGAATGCAAACCACAACTCTACATACAAGAAAAATGGCGACTCCCAACGAATACATATTGCCAAAAACCCAATTCCTCACGCCAACTGAAATTGCACAAGAATTAGAGAAGCTGACCGGCAAGAGAATGAGTGCGATTAAAATCAATAAACTACTGGCAGACCTAAAGTTGCAGAGGAAAGTTAGCAACCTCTGGGAACCCACCATATTAGGCAAGGGATTAAGTGTATTGCTGCCATATATCGGCCAAAATAATCACGCCGGCTTTCAATTGAAGTGGAGTAGCGATGTGATTGATTTGCTAAAAGCTCGTATTTAGAAAGACGATTACCGGCCTCTTAAAAAAAAGGAGGCCGGCATTCCTACCAGCCCCTCAAAACAACCAAGTGTTTATTTTAGGCAAACACAACTGGCCGGCAACCTGCTAAAACTTGATGAAGATTAACCACATTTCCAATCACTGCAATTGCCGGCGCTTCAAAACCCGTCGTCTCGACTTGTTCCACAATCGTTGCTAAAGTGCCAATGAGTTCTTCTTGATCCGGTCGAGTTCCCCAGCGAATTAATGCCACCGGCGTCTCTACACTCAAACCGGCATCGCGTAACTCACCGATAATATACGGTAAATTGCGAACACCCATATAAATTACAATCGTTTCTGAACCATGAGCGATTGCGTGCCAATTCACATCAGGCCGGTATTTTCC
Organism: Microcoleus vaginatus WJT46-NPBG5; assembly: GCA_019359355.1. Taxonomy (GTDB): domain Bacteria; phylum Cyanobacteriota; class Cyanobacteriia; order Cyanobacteriales; family Oscillatoriaceae; genus FACHB-68. The sequence continues at coordinate 126,252 of JAHHHM010000015.1, forward strand.
AGCCGATTCGTGGCCGGTTACAAATGTCACGGAAGAGCTATAAGATCGGTGAGTTAATGGAATTCCTGCATAAGCCGGCGCGGCAATCCCAGAAGTCACCCCAGGCACTACTTCCACCGGCACACCGGCAGCTACCAAATCTTCCATTTCCTCGCCGCCGCGTCCGAAGACAAATGGATCGCCTCCCTTCAGCCGCACGACAACCGCATGACTCTGCGCTTGTTCAATTAACAGTTGTGTCGTTTCTTCCTGTAATAAGGAGTGACGCCCGCTGCGCTTGCCGGCATTAATTTTTTCCGCATAGGGACTAATCAAAGCTAAAATCTGCGGGCTAACCAAGGCATCGTAAATCACCACATCCGCGCACTCTAACAGTGTCTTGCCCTTGATTGTCAGTAACCCCGGATCTCCAGGGCCGGCACCCACGAGATAAACTTTACCCAGACGCTTCCTCTCGTTATCGGTTACAGAAGTTTCAGCAGTCATAGAGTTGGCATCGAATGAAGACAGAGTTTGAGGGCTTAGCGGCATAGGCATTCGGATTTATCTACACTTTCCAATTTAGAATTTCACTCGGCTTAAATCGTATCTTTAATTACAAACTATTGCTGTGCTTGGAATTGTTGAATTGCTTCAATCCGCTTTCAGCATATAAGTTTACTTTTTAGCAGCGATTAATTAATCCAATCAAGCGGTTGCCTATATTTAAATTATGCACCCTCCTGCGAAGTTTCACCATTCTCTACGTGATTTTACTGAATTAAAACTTAGTCAAAAATAATAACAGCTCAGCACTTAAATGCTTTCAGATTTTTTAATTCAAAAATGTATCAAAAAGTACGGTTCTCTCGAAATATCCCATAAAGTCAGGATGGCGAGTAAACGATGCCGGCAAAGAAATAGAGGACACAACCAACCCGATTCGGATATCGCCTGAGCAGTTTCTTTACCCCACCTTGGCAAGTTTTGAGCCGTCTGACTGCGGTTGAAACCGGCAACTCGGCTCAATTTGAACTCGATGGATACTCACTTAAATTTATTTAATAGTATCCTAAAATCCTATAAAATTTTCTTTTGACCATAAGGAGTTGAGCGTTACCGGCCCTGTGATCGTAGATTTGCGGTTTTTTTGGCGTGAGCGTAAGCAGATACTAGGCTTGGGGCATCATTCAATGGAACGGGGAACCGACACTCTGCCAGCCTCAGTCGCCAAAAACATAACCATTAACACCGAAACTCCTATGAATCGTCGTGAATTTTTAACGTGGGTTGGTGCCGGCGCATTAGCCACTTCCTTGCCGGTAGCGATTGCTGCGTGTTCTCCAGATGCAACAAAGCCATCCCTCCCACCAGCCAACAATTCCACAACCACACCACAATCGACGGCAGGCAGTGAGGGATTTCAATCCGTCGGCAGCGTAGCCGAATTAGATAAAGCCGGCCAAATCCTCAACAAACAACTCCCCGTTGGCCCAGTTTTGGTGATCCGTAACCCAGCGGATGCTAGCAGCTTATTAGCAGTCAATGCAACCTGCAGTCACAAAAGCTGTAGTTTGGTGTGGCAAGCCGGTGAAAAAGTCTTGGAATGTCCCTGTCATGATTCCGATTTCGCACCTGATGGCAAAGTCCTCAAAGGGCCGGCCAAACAACCGCTGAAAACCTATGAAGCTAAAATAGAGGGCGATTCTGTTTTAGTCAAGGTGAGCTAACGAAAGCAGCATCCCATCGATCCCTGGGGGGATGTTGCTGTTGACAAAGAACTGCGAAGCTTGAGATTTAAAGGCTCTGAAATTAAACTTATTTAAAATAGAAATAAAATTTGTCTGCCTGATAACGCTGCTGGAAATATGAGTATTTTGCATAAAAATTATGAGTGTTTGGCATCAACATCGGCTCAACCGGATAAATTTAGAGTAACGTGGTTAATTTAAAGGCCGGCAAAATTTTGCAGACATCCCACTCCAGAAAGTCAGCAGCCTAATTTCTGGCAAGCATTTTTGTAAAACACCTGGGAACGTTGAACTTTAACGATGTCAAATGTTTTGATTTTAGAGCAAGCGCGTTTAGCGGAGCAGCAAGCAAACTGGTCATTACTGACCCAGCATTTGCAGCAACTGCTCATGGGGGAAAATCAGAAAAGTGGCCTAGAAAAATCGCAGCCGGCGGAACCAGAAAATTTCAATATTCTGCTGCTTTGGGCGTTAGAGATTTTGGAAGCTGGGGATTTTCAAGAGCGCTGGGATGTTGCGAAAATTTTCCCAAGTTTAGGGACTGAAGCAATTGAGCCGCTGATTGAAATTCTCGAAGATGAAGATGCCGATTTGGAACTGCGCTGGTTCGCGGGTCGGATTCTGGGAGAATTTAATCAGCCGGCAGTGATTGACGCCCTGGTAGCCTTGCTAAAAACCTCTGAAAGTGAAGAGTTAAACGCAATGGCAGCCGGGGCTTTGGCCAACTTAGGGGAGTCGGCAATCGATGCTTTAATTAGCCTTTTAGCAGAGGAAGAGTCCAGGCTGTTTGCAGTGAAAGCGCTAGCCCAAATTCGTAACGCTCAAACGATTGCGCCCCTGCTGAGTATCGTCAAGGATCGGCAAGCGCTGGTCAGGGCTGCTGCCATTGAAGCACTGATTGCTTTCCATGATCCGCGCATTGTGCCGGTGCTGGTGGACGCTTTGAACGATTTAGCGGCACCCGTGAGGCGAGAAGCGGTCATTGGTTTGGGTTTGCGTCCCGATTTGCAAAATGAACTGGATTTGGTCAAGCTGCTGACAGCGCGGTTGTGGGATTTCAATTTTGAGGTTTGCCAGCAGGCGGCGATTTCACTAGGCCGGCTCAAAACTGCACCGGCATCTGCAGCGCTGTTTGAGGTGCTGCGCTCGTCCGCAACCCCTGTCCCTTTGCAAATCGAGGCGATCCGGGCTTTAGGGTGGATGGGAACCGCTGAGGCGCTGGAGTATTTGCAACAGGCGCTTGCCGGCCAAACGCAGTGTGCAGTGGGTCAAGAAATCGTGGCCCTTTTGGGACGCATGGAGCTGCCGGCGCTGACTGTGCGTGCTGCTGAAATTCTGATGGATCTGTTGCACTCTTCCCATCCCCTAGTTCAGCATCCCAGCATCAGAAAAGCGATTGCATTGGGGTTGGGGCAATTGGGACACCGGCAGGCTTTAGATTCGCTGATTTATCTGCTGGCAGACTTAGATGTGGGGGTGCGGCTTCATGCCCTTGCGGCGCTGAAGCAGCTGGCCCCTCAAAATGCCCGTGAGCAATTAGAGCTTCTGGCGACTAATGAGCAACTGACGCCGGCATTAAAAGCAGGGGTTGTTCTGGCGCTGAAGGAGTGGCCGGTGATGGAATAAGGCTTGGGTGTGACGTGAGCCGGCAGGCTGGAGCCGGCTTAATTTCCTAATAATGCTTTATTTGTCTTAAAAATCTTAACTCATGCCAAGTGATTTGCGCTCAAGCGCCAACTTTTGTAAGTTCCATTTTATTATTTTTTAATTGTAAACTTTCAAACGTTTTCCTGATAATAAAAGTTTTTCAAATTCTTCTTTTGGCAGGGGCCGGCTAAATAAATAGCCCTGCATTTCATCACACTGATTTTGTTTCAAGAACGCGAGTTCAGCTTCAGTTTCTACGCCTTCTGCAATGACTTTCAGATTCAAGCTGTGAGCCATTTGAATCATCGCTGTGGTAATTGCTGCGTTTTTAGAATCACTGGCAATGTTGCAGACAAAACAGCGATCAATTTTTAAAGTATCAAAAGGAAATTGCTTCAAGTAATTTAAAGAAGAGTAGCCAGTGCCGAAATCATCGATAGAAATTTGAATTCCCAAAGCTTTGAGTTGTTTTAAAGTGGTAATATTTTCTTCAACTCTTTGCACAATGATCCGTTCGGTTAATTCTAAATCCAAATAGCACGGATCGATGCCGGTTTTGGTTAAGATCCGAACAACATTTTCACACAAATTGGAATGATGAAACTGCCGGCCTGACAAATTCACCGAAACGCGTAAAGGCGGCAAACTCCGAGATTGCCATTCGGCAAGCTGAGTACAAACACTCTCTAAAACCCACTGGTCAATTTGCACAATCAAGCCGGATTGTTCTGCTAGGGGAATAAATTCTGCCGGCGACACAAACCCCCACTCCGGATGATCCCAGCGTAAAAGTGCTTCCGCACCAGAGATCAGTCCTGTCTTGAAATCTACTTGAGGTTGGTAGTAAACCTGAAATTCTGAGCGTTCCAAGGCATAATGCAAACTCGCTTCTAGGGCTAGCGTTTTCGAGAAATAGTCATTAATCTGGGGCGTGTAAAACTGAAAGTGATTTCCCCCTTGTTCCTGTGCATGAGAGAGCGCAGCATCTGCGTGCTGCAGCAGCATAGTGAGATCACGCCCATTGTCTGGATAAACGGAGATACCAATGCAAGCTGTAATAAATATCTCATGACCGTTCAACACGAAACATTGAGAAAGCGCATTTAAAATCAACTGGGCACTCTCTGCCGCCGCCCTATTTTCCTCGCCAGGAGACAAGACAATCACAAATTGATCCCCGTTCAAACGCGCGATCGTACTACCATCCCCAACGCATTGAATCAGCCGGTTGGCGACTGCTTTCAGGAGTTGATCGCCGACTGCGTGTCCTAAGGTTTCATTAATGCGATTGAACCGATCTAAATCCAAAGATAAAATCGGCACCTGCTGTTGATACTGATCGGCTTGAAGCAGCAATTGTTGCAGCCGCTGTTGTAATAATTGCTGATTAGGAAGATTCGTTAAGCTGTCATAATGAATCAGATAATTCAGTCTTTCTTCTAACTGCTGAACTGAGGCCATTAAGCGCATTTGCTGCGTCTTATATTGTTGCTGCACTGCAACTTGTTTTTCCAGACGGGTTGCAACCACCCCCAACAGTTCACTGCGCCGAAAAGGCTTAGTGAGATAATCGTCTGCCCCTAAATTCATCCCTTGACGCAGATCCGTTTTATCCGCCCTTGCCGTGAGAAAAATGAAGGGAATGGTTGCTGTAGCGGAGTCTGTTTTGAGTTCATTGAGAACACCGTATCCATCGAGTTCTGGCATCATGATGTCGCACAGAATTAAATCAGGGAGGTGTTCTTTGGCCAATCGCACGCCGATCTTACCGTTCTCTGCACCGAGGGCATTAAACTCTCCGCCGGCCTCAAGAATTTCTAGAATGTTAGCGCGGACGAGAGCCTCGTCTTCAATAACCAGAATTTTTCGCATCAGATCTTTAGCGTGCAAAGACTGCGGGAGGTTTGAAAACAGCATAAAGACTTATCCGCCATATTGATAGATGCAACCTAACAGGTGTTGATATTTTCACCAAATGCCTTAAACACTTGACGATTGGTTGTTAGACAACCAAGATTAATTTTTTAACAATTTTATACATAATTTGTCATCGTCATATTTTAAATCTCCTTAAAGTTTTTCAACAAAAAGTTTATCCGTTATTAAATAAACAAGCTGTTGAGTTGAGCGACAGAAAGTTAGCCGCTGCTTAAAATACTGAACCCATTGGGGCGCGTAGCTTTCAGCTATCGAAATTCCACCCAACTGGCAACATCCAAAATTGAGAGAAAAGCTGTCAAGACAATCGTTCTGGATATAGCTTAAGCCAACTGCGGGAAAACAAACATCCCCCTCCCTGAAGTAAAAATCCCACCCGCCCTCAAACTTTTGCACTTCAACCCGATTCATACTTTAGTCCCTGGTTTTTTGATTGAGCAGGTTGAATTGACGCAGAAGGCGGATATTATCTGGCGTCAGCAGACTTTGTAGCTCAGAAACCTGATTCAGTAAAGCAATTTCGCGCTCAAATTCTTCTTGCAAAATTTCTAAATAGCGCTCTTTCTGGCCTCCGGGTGGGGGATTTTTCAGCAGCCGAATTGCCATGTTGATGTTGGAGAGGGGATCGGACAGCTCAGAAATCAGCTTCTTCAACAGTTCCTCTTGGGTGTCGCTCATGTGCTGAAGTTCTTGCATTTTTTGGTTAAGTGCTTCAGCGCGTTGTCGCTCAGCCGTATATTGCTGCATCAACGCTGCGTGTTTGGCAAGCCGCGAAGCAATGGCTTCGAGCAACTCTTTGCGCCGGAAAGGTTTGGTGAGATAGTCGTCTGCGCCTAAGTTCATCCCCTGGCGCAGTTCTGTTTTATCCGCCTTAGCGGTGAGAAAAATAAAAGGAATCGCTGCCGTAGCCGGCTCGGATCTCAGTTGTGTCAGCACCCCGTAACCGTCCAAGAGCGGCATCATGATGTCGCACAGAATCAAATCTGGGGTGTTTTCCTTGGCCAACTGCACGCCATGCTCACCATTATCCGCACCGATCGAGTTAAATCCTCCCGATGTGAGAATCTCTAGGATATTGGTTAAAACAGGTTTCTCGTCCTCAATCACTAGAATCTTCTTCATCAAAGTTGCTCCGGTTGGTTAATGGCAGCGAGACTGTAAAGGTAGTTCCCATACCAACTTCACTTTTAACTGTAATATAGCCGCTGTGCATATCTACTGCTCTTTTTACGATAGCTAACCCTAGGCCGGTTCCTGGGATATCTCCAACATTTTTAGCGCGGTGGAACGCCTCAAAGAGTCGCTGTTGGTCTTCTGGGGGAATCCCAATCCCGTTGTCTTGGATTTGGAAGATTGCTTGTGCCGGCTGACAAGCGAGTTTAAATGTGATTTGCCCTTTTTTGGGAGAATATTTCAGCGCGTTTGACAGCAGATTGCTGAGGATTTGCCGCAGCAGTTTTTCATCAGCCATAACTTCAGTAAATTTACGGTAGACAGGTTCTATATCATCTGAAAATTTTGATCTAACTTGAATAAATTTAATGATGTGGAACTTGCCGGCGCTGATTTGAAACTCTTCAATTAAATCGCAGCAGAAGGTAGGAAGATCGACCCAAGTAGGGTGGAAAGGCAACTTACCGGCCTCGTTCCTGCCAATCACTAGCACATCATTTAATAACTGAGTCATATTAACCGCTGCCGTTTGAATTCGTACCAGATGTTCGAGTTTTTTCTCGGTTTTCTCAAGGGGCCATTCTTGACAATAATATTCCAGTAAATCTGCTGAAGACAAGATAGTAGACAAGGGTGTGCGAAATTCATGAGAAACCATTGTCACAAACCGAGAGCGCAATTCACTAAGTTCTTTCTCTTTTGCCAACGCCTTATGAAGTTCTTCTTCTGCTTGTTTGCGACCTGTAATATCCTTCGCGACACGGCACAGCCGGTAAACCTCACCGGCGGCATTGCGAACCGGAAAGCTGCGATCCCAAATCCAGCGGATAGATCCGTCAGGTCGAATAATGCGATACTCCTGATTTAAGACGATCTCGCTCGATTGAGAGGACTGAAGTTTAGCCATAGAACCGGCAAGCGCGGGCATTAACTGCTCCCGATCTTCTAAATGTACGGCATCTAGCCAGGAGCGGGGTGAGGCGTAAACCTGCTCACAAGACCGGCCCCAAATTTGTTCATACATGGGACTAACATAGAGCATCTGGCTGAAGTCTGGGGTAACGATCCAAAAGACTTCATCAACATTTTCTGCTAACTGACGGAAAAATACTTCGGATTCGCGCAGCGCCGCCTCTACCTGCTTGCGCTCGGTGATGTCTTGGATCTGGGAGACATAATAAAGCGGCTGACCCTCACTATCATACATCAGGGACTTTGTCAGTTGCGCCCAAACTGTGTGGCCATCCTTATGGATGTAGCGTTTTTCGACTTGCTGGCAGTAGACTTGGCCGGTCTCAAAGTTGCGGTGAATCTCCACGCAGAGCGGCACGTCTGCGGGATGGGTCAGCGCGTGGGAAGTTGTTGCCGTTAATTCTAATTCTGAATAACCCAGTATCTGGCACAACGCGCGGTTAACCTGCAAGTAACCCCCATCGAGTCCCACGAGTGCCATGCCGGTGGCTACATCCTCAAAGGCCCGTCTGAAGCGTTCCTCACTTTCCCGTAGCGCCGCCTCGGTTTGCTTGCGTTCTGTAATGTCGTTGAGGGTGCCGGTGATGCCGGTGAGTTCGCCAGAATCGTCGGTGCTCAGACGGGCAAACACTTCTAGCCAGCGGTAGTCACCAGAGGTTTTATTATGTTTCGTGAGGTAGCGAATTTCTTGCCGGCAGTAATCTTTTTCGTTGTTAATTAGCCGTTGAAATAGCTCGATTTGGCATTGCTGATCGTCAGGATGGACGAAATCCAGAAAAAACTTTCCTAAGCTTTCCTCAACACTAAAGCCGGTGATTTCATACCAAGCCGGATTGAGAAATGTCCATGATCCCTGTGTGTCTGTTTGGAAAATAACTTCCTTGAGGCTATTAACAACTGAGCGATACTTTTGCTGGCTTTTTTGCGCTTCTGCCTCTGCCTGAGTCCGCTGTCCAATTTCTTGATGCAATTGTTCGATCACCACACGCAATTCTGTGGTCTGCACCTCAACTTTAATGCCTAAAATTTCATTGGTTTTTTGCAACGCTTCTTCTGCTTGCTTACGTTCGGTGATGTCGCGCACGACTTTCGCAAAACCCCGCAACTGCCCCGCTTCATCTCGCAAAGCACTGATCGTCGCACTCGCCCAAAATCGCGACCCATTTTTGCAAATTCTCCAGCCTTCGCCTTCAAACCGGCCTGTGGCGGCGCAAGTTTCTAGCTGCAAATTCGGTTTCCCTAACTGCCGGTCTGCAAGTTCGTAAAAGCAAGAAAAATGCTTGCCGACAATTTCCTGAGCATGATATCCTTTGATTCGCTCTGCGCCGGTATTCCAACTGCTCACATATCCTTGGGCGTCGAGCAGATAAATTGCATAATCTTTCACGCCCTCCACCAATAGACGAAATCGCTCTTCACTCGCCTGCAGCGCTTTCTCCATCTGTTTGCGTTCGGTTATATCCTCATAAGTGCCTAAAATGCCAATTACCTGCCCTGATGCGTCATGGAGGGGCACTTTATTCGTGTCTATCCAAGCTTGTTTGCCATCGGCTTCGAGTTGGGTTTCAATGATGTGATACTGCGGGGTATCTGTCTCCATCACTTGCCGGTCCCACTCGCGAAAAAAGTCGGCTTCTTCTTTTCTCCAAGCCAAGTCGTAATCTGTTTTACCGGCAATGTTTTCTACAGAATCTAGCCCAGCATCTTTGGCAAACAGCCGGTTGCCGCCCAAGTAAACAGAATTTCTATCTTTCCAGAAAATCGCTTGCGGAATATTATCAAGGACCAAGTGCAACATCTGCCGAGACGAACGCAGATCAAGTTCAGTTTGCTTGCGTTCGGTAATGTCTTCAGAGATTCCCAACAGCAGATGGGGGCAGCCATCGGCTGTGTGGGCAAAAACGGTATCGCGGCTATAAAACCAGCGCCACTCTCCATTGGCGTGTCGCATCCGATACTCGCCTTCTACAATTTCCCCTTCTTTGGCTTTGGCCAAGTTTTCAAAGTTAATCTGTACTTTTGCGAAATCTTCAGGGTGCATGACTTCGGAAAGAAATGTTGCGCCCATTGCTTGGATCTGTGCCGGTGTGTAGCCCAGTGTTGCAAACATCGCGCGGTTTAAATAGATGTTTTGCTCCTTGATGAGATCATAGAGATAGACAATACTGGGCGTAGCTTCGGCAATGCGTTCGAGAAGATGTTGTTTCTCCCGCAGCGCGGCTTCGGCTTGCACTTGTGCGGTCATATCTTCTCCGACTGCCTGGAATTCAACCGGCAGCCCTTCCGAGTTAAAAATACCGCGAATTGTCCACCGTTGACAGCAAGTGTTTCCGTTTAACTCACTTGCAAAAAAATCTAGGGTTTTATTGGGGTTTTCTAAAGTTATAAATACGAGGTTTTGTTGAATATTTGCTTGTTCTTTTTCTGGAAAAAGAGAGAAAAAGTTCTCGCCTAGCAGTTGTTCTGGTGTTTTGCCAAAATACTCGCAACAGGCGTGGTTAACGAAGGTGAGGGTGCCGCCGATCAAAAACCGACAGATGCTGGCGCTTTGAGTGTCAAGAATAGCGCGGTAGTATTGTACCGTTGAGTTTTCAGGAGCTTTGACTGGTTCTGCTTGCTTGAGGGCTGTAATATCGCGTTCATAAATGATTAAAGCGTTTAGCTCTACGCCATCCCAGACTGGATCAATGCGATTTTCAAAATAAAGATTGCTGCTTTTGTCTTCAAATTGTAGCGGTAAAAGGGTGCAAATGGCTTGGTTAAATTTTGTTCTTCTTGTGCCGGCAATGTCGCTTGGCAACAGATCGTAAAGGGCTAATCCAATGAGTTCCCTGGGTTTTTTTCCGAGTCTTTGAGCTGCTGTTTCATTCAATGCTCTGATCGTGCCGGTGGGATCAACTATGATAGCTGAGCCGGTGGCTGCCTCTAGAAGTGCTTGGGTTAGGGTTTTTTCTTGGATAAGTTTTGTTTCTGTCGCCCCGCTTTCTGTCGTTTTTTTCTGCATCTAATCCTCTCTCTAAGTGAAATATTAATCACTGGCTTAGAATTTTATTTAAATATTATTTGAGCTATTATCTTGAGAAAAATTGCACATTTTATCTTCGTAGGATAAATTTAATTTATAATATTTTTTATTGTAATCACAGATGCACAGAGATAAATAAGCAGAATTTGTATTTTTTGCTATAGATTTAATCATAACAAGAATATTTAAGTTAAACGGTCAGTTATGAATTATAGTGAATTAAAAATTGCTATATATTATTTCCAATTTTTGTCGCAAATTTATAGCTAGGCGAATATTTGCGTTTTTCTTGATCTCTCCCTTTTGTCAATTATCACACTTCGTTTTTCACTTTTGAACTATAAAAAAGCCTTGGCGTCAATTTGATGCCGGTTTTGGCTATGCCGGCAGATTCGGATGCAAGGGTTAAGTATGAGCATTGAAATAAGGAAATGTAATAACCAACACTTTTTTTCGTAATGTAGGCCGGCTTATGCGAAATTCTAAGCTACCCTTTAAATTTTAGACTAATTGACTGTTAATTGGTGGCTAGGATTTCTTCACCACAACTTCTACAAGCTCTCTATTCTTCAAAAAATAGCCAAACAATCTTAAGACAGTGATAAAACTGTGCAAAAATTATTGGGTGGTGCTGCTATGTCAAGTTTGCTAGGAAATCCTATTTGAATTATAAAAATTTGGAGTGCCGGCATCTTGAAAGCGACCCAACGCGTTCGCCTAGCGACCACACTTCTGAATGATTGAGGATTGCTGTAGATAAAATGCTTGAGATAAGGTCAAGGATTTTTTCAAAGCTCCATCAGATTTTTATTTTAATAAAAAAGACTTGATTATAGCGTAGTTTTATTAAGCAAAAATTTTATAAAAATTCAAATAAATTGCGCTAATTTAATTTGTTAAAAATCAAAATTTAACTTTTAAATAAGAGGGTACACCTAAACATCATTATTAAAATGAGATTTAGTAGTTACACCGGCAACAGTTTAGTGACGGCTGCGGCATTTTCTAATTTGGGCTGCAAAACAGACTGGGAGGCAAAAGAAACGAGTTAAGTTGTCGTGCCTTTCCTTTGCCTTGTCAACCTTAATTTTTGCCGGCTGTTACAAGGTTTCCACCGGCACGTTAGCGCGAATCGGAATTTCAACCACAAATTCAGCTCCCTGATTGGGTTTCGAGACGCACTTCAAAATGCCGCCATGTTTTTCAACAATAATTTGGTAGGAAATCGAAAGTCCTAAGCCAGTGCCGGCACCCACAGGTTTCGTCGTAAAAAACGGATCAAACAGCTTATTTTGATGGGACAAAGGAATACCTGGCCCATTGTCAGCAATGCGAATAATAACTGTAGACTTAGAACTAAGTGAAGTAGAAATTGAGATCGTTCGTGGAGACGGCTGCTTTTCCAAAGCATCAATCGCGTTAGAGATAAGATTCATAAACACTTGATTAAGCTGGCCGGCATAGCAGTCAACTTTGGGCAATTCACCGAACTCTTTAATCACCGAAATCCCTGAATGACTGGCAGTGCTTTTGAGCCGGTTTTGCAAAATCATTAACGTACTGTCAATTCCTTCGTGGATATTCACCGGCTTCATTTCCGCTTGATCGAGGCGAGAGAAGTTACGCAACGATACCACAATTTCACGGATACGCTCAGCGCCGACATTCATTGAATAGATGAGTTTGGGAAAGTCTTGGCTGAGAAAGTCGATATCAACCGCTTCACGTTCAGCGACAATTTCCGGGACAGGGTTGGGATAGTGCTCTTCATAGAGATGCAAAAGGCTAAGCAAATCCGAGGCATAGTGTTGGGCGTGAGCAAGATTGCCGGTGATAAAATTAACCGGGTTATTAATTTCATGAGCCACACCGGCAACCATTTGTCCAAGAGAAGACATCTTCTCACTCTGAACCAGTTGTGCTTGCGTTTGTTTGAGTTCGCTTAAGGTTTTTTCTAGCTGTTGCGTTTGCTCTCTTAATAGCGCTTCTGATTGGCGCAAGGCTTCCTCTGCACGGTTGCGTTCTGTAATATCACGCAAGGAAGCCAGAAATGCTCTTTGTCCTTCCCACTCAGTCTCCACAATCCGCATTTCTGCAATCAGATGTTGGCCATCTGTGCGGATCACATCGACTTGGGTTTGCACAACCCGTGTATCTTTCCTTGTGGTTTTGCCAATCCTGCGGATCGTGCCGGTGTCTATCTCACACGCTTGCCGTTCTACCACCAGCTTGCCAAAAAAGTCTTGGCCCAACAGTTCAATGGCGGTGCAGTTAAATAGCCATTCTGCTGATGAATTGGCAAAATGAACGATGCCGCCGGTATCAACAATCACAATCGCATCTGCATTCTTATCAATAATATTTCTGAAACGAGCTTCACTGGCTCGGATTTGTTGTTTGAGTTGTTCCACTTCTACGTGTAACCCTTGCTGTTCTTCGCAAGGCCCAAGTTTGCAAGCCGACATAGGAGGTGCTAATTGATTAATCGCAAAAGGTTGCTTGAGCAAATTCCACACATAATTGATGGCTTCATGAATTTCAGGAGCAGCATCCCTAGGAATTGTCCGAAGTGAGTCAGCCATGATCTCAGCGTTTCCCTGATGCAGGGTTGGGTTAACCGCTCTCTCGTTTCTAAATTGGTTACTGTCAGTTATAAACATACACCACCATTCCTAGAATTCTTCAAGCTTAAAGAAATATTCTTGACACGTTTGTGTCTTATTATATATTTTTGTAATATTCAATTTTAGTATACACTTCACAAAATCATTAAGCCAATGTAACATTACTGATTTTGATCAGGTAGAAGAATTTTTGTCCTCCAGGCAGAAAATTCTGCCTCCATCGCTGAAATTAGCAATATCTAGATGTTAACGGCTGATGATAAAAGCAGCATCAGTAAAATTTGACAAACTTGATTTCCGTACTTGTACGGTTAAATGATTCCGTATAAGTACAGAGTTGTACTGTCAGGGGAAAGGGTGTAGTGATTGAGAAGAATCGATTTAGTCGCGCTGTCATAAAAAATATTTTAAAGCCTTTTCTCACCGGCTTAATTTACCTGATGCGCTCAGGGGTTGCCTCAAGTTCCGCAACAGTTGGACTGTGCAGTGGCAGGATCACCGTAAACGTTGTGCCGGCACCCACTTCGCTTTCCAGCAGAACCTGGCCGCTGTGAGCCTCTACAGATTTTTTAACAATTGCCAGCCCCAAACCTGTGCCCGGTTGGGTGTGCAAATTGCTGCCTCGATAAAACGACTCAAAAACTCGCGGCTGATCTTCAAGGGGAATCCCAATTCCCCCATCTTGAATGCGAAAAATAACCACAGGAGCCTTCACCGGCAAACCATAAGAATTGAGAAGTTCTTGCGCCGGCGCTTCCCATATTTCATTCTTTAATATCAATTCTTCATTCGGACAGCTTAGTTCAAAAAGGATGGGCTGTGAGGGTTCTGAATATTTGATGGCATTAGAAAGCAAGTTACTAAAAATGTGGCGTAATAACTTTTCATCCATCCAAGCGTCCGTACAGCAACCGTAACCTCTAAACGTAATGGTGTACTGAGGGGCTACAGCGTTACTACTTTGCACATCTTCAACCATCTGCCGGCAAAACGCTTCTAGATTCAGCGGCGTAGGATGACACTCCAATTTGCCGGCATCAGATTTATCAATCAGCAGAATGTCGTTTAACATCTGCGTCATGTGTACAGCAGCCTGTTGAATCCGTTGGATATGTTCTAAGTATTTCTGCGAAGTCTCTTGTTCCAGGTAAAACTCCAGCAGATCCGCAGATGAAAGGATCGTGCATAAAGGCGTGCGGAACTCATGGGATGTGAGGGTGATAAACCGGGATCTCAGTTCAGAAAGTTCTTTTTCTTGCGCCAAGGCTTTATAAATTTCTTCCTCTGCCGCCTTTTGCGTTGTGATATCCGCCCAGTAACCAACAACTTCAAAAGGATTACCATCGGCATCACAAAACAGCCGCCTTTCATCGCGCATCCAGCGGTAAGAACCATCTTTACGCAAAAAGCGGTATTCATCGCTGTGATGTTTTTGCTCAAACAGCACCGCTATCGCAGCCAAGGCTGTTCCCACGTCGTCTGGATGAATGCGCTGCCGCCAAAACTTCGCATCTTCTGTGAACTCACAAGGTTGATAACCCAGCAGCCCCGTCACATTTTCGCTAATAAAGTTCGTGCCCCAGTCAGAGGAAATATTGGCACTGTAAATCACTGCGGGACTGGAAGCAAGCAAATGCTGTAGGTGCTGCTGAGTGAGCTGTAGTGCTTGCTCCATCTGTTTGCGTTTGGTGATGTCAAGTTGTGTTGTCCACAGTCGCACGAGAAAGCCATTTTCAATAATGCCGACGGCGCTTGTTAAGAAATATTTGGCATTTCCCCAAGCATCAACCTCATGGGATTCTAGCTTGTCGAGCCGGTAGCCTGAACGAATCAGGGCACGCAGTTGTTCAATATAGTGGGGGTTTATATAAGGAACGAGGTTAGCGATTCGGATGCCTGAAATTTCGGATGCTGAGTTAAAGCCATATATTTGAGCCAGGACATCATTACACTCCGCCAGGTGAGCGTTTTGCAAAATCTGCTGAATTTGCTCGTCTTCGCTGATTGCAACCGAGATCGCCGGCTCAAATTCAAAACAGGAAATTGCCTCGGAACTTTGAGCGACAAAGGCACGGTAGCGGTCTTCACTTTTTCTCAGTGCTTCTTCTGATTGTTTGCGTTCCGTGATATCCGCACAAGTACCCAAAATCTGTTGGGGCACGCCGGCACTATCTCTTGTAAAAATAACCTGCCGGCTACGAAACCAGCGCCATTCGCCATTCGCGTGCTGTAGCCGGTATTCGCCTTCAACCACATCTCCATCTTGAGCATTGATCGTTTGCCGATGTAGTGTTTTGATAGCTGGCTGATCGTCGGGATGCAATTTTCCCCTCAGAAATTTCGCTGTCGCTGTTTCCAGGGCGGTGGTCGGATAGCCTAACAGCTCTGTGAACTGCTGGTTAATATAAATATTGTGATCTTCGATCAAGTCGTAGAGATAAACAATATGCGGTGTGGTGTCGTTAATTCGCTGAATAAAACGCTGGGAAGATTGCAAGGATGAGACGAGCAATTGACGGGAGGTAATTTCCTGTTTGAGCTGTTCGTTGGTCTTTTGCAATTGAGAGATTACTTTAGTTTTTTCGTCTGTGCGGAGTTGAACAAGTTCTTCCAGGTGATTTTGATAATTTTTTAATTGCTCTTCATAACGCTTGCGGTCTGTGATATCTGTGAAAACGGAAAAGGCTCCTTGAAATTGGCCCTCCGTGTCTAGAATCAGTGTTGAAGAGACAAGAGCACATAACTTTTGCCCATCTTTACGGGTCAATTCTAATTCATAAGAACTGCTCTCACCCCGCTGGCGTTTAGAAATTTCTTCCTGCAAACGTTCTGGATTATTTTTATGGGGAAATTGGAGAACATACCAGCCTAATATTGCAGTTGAGGAATATCCCAACATGGCTGAAAACTTCTCGTTGACGTAGGTAACGAGACCATTGGCATCGCAGATGATCAAGCCTTCGTTCATGGTTTCAACCAGCCGGCGAAAGCGTTCTTCACTTTGCCGCAGCGCTTCTTCTGTCTGCTTGCGTTTGGTGATATCAACGGAGATCCCGACGATTCCAATCGCTGCGCCCATCTGGTTTGTCAGAACGGAATCTCTAACTAATGCGACAAAGCTAGTTCCATCTTTGCGCTGTACACTAAATTCTCCTTCCCACTGGCCGGTTTCAACCAAGGAGTTGATAATTTCTTGAGCCAGTGCTTTGTTGGTATCCAGGCATAAGATTTCAAGAACTGATTTACCGATAACTTCTGCTGCCGGCCATTGATAAAGTTGTTCAGCAAATTTATTCCAATAGATAATGTTGCCGGCATTATCAGTAGCAATAACCGCACTGCTTACTTGATCGAGCAAGGAAGCTTGCAGAAATATCAATTCTTCTGCCAGTTCAACTTCCGAAAGTTGTTGAGCGACTTGCGCCGGCTTCTCTTCTTTGGGCAGCGATTTTTGGGTTGCTTGTTCTTCCTCTTTTCGCGCCTTAATGATGGCTTGAGTGTCCCAATGAACGATATCTAATAATCTATTTTCAATCAAAGAGCGGAATCGAGCGCCCTCGCTTGCTAATGTGCCGGCATTATGCTGATTACGGGTGGGAGGTATTTGCGAGTTGCTGACGAGGCAAATGTTTTTAGGCGAGTCGCTGCGAAGTTTATCAAGGACGCGCAACAAACTTTCTTGAGTAATTAATCCGACGAGCCGGCTTTGGACATCGATCACGGGCAAGTGACGAATCTGGTGTTCGCACAATAAGTTATATACACTTAAGTAATCTTCACTTTCTGCCGGTGAAATGACGATCGGCGAAGCATTCATCACGCGTGTAATTTTGCTGTGCCGACATTTTTCAAGCTGTTCTCTGCTAGCCAGACGCACCACATCTTGCTCTGTGAAAATCCCTAGCAAAGCCGGTATCTCTGCCGATGTTTCCATCACCAACGCGCAACTACTCTGTGTCTGGTTCATCAGAGCAATTACTTCCCCCACTGAGGTTTGGGGATTCACAATTAAAGGGTAACGATCAATGACAGACTCGGAGTCTGACGAATCAAAAGGCGAGTTTTTCACCGGCATGGCTCCAGCTTGTGGAGTGACTGGCCACAAGTATAAAAATTGATAAATTTTACAACATTATAAAGTGGATTAAATTGACGGAATTGCCGATGGGATATTCTGATCAATGGGAATTTCAATGACAAACTCTGTCCCGCCACCCGGTTGTGAAAAACAGCGTAAAACTCCCCCATGCTTCTCAACAATAATTTGGTAAGCGATGGAAAGTCCTAACCCGATGCCTTTCCCCACTGGCTTAGTTGTAAAAAAGGGATCGAAGAGTTTGCCTTGGAGTTCAAAAGGAATACCGGCACCATTATCAGCAATGCGAATCACGATATTAGTGCTGAGTGGCTTTGAGTCCTTGTTATGAGGTTTTTGAGTTTGTAAAAGTGAGGTGTGAATGCGAATTGTAGGAAGCGAAGAAGTCTTTGCCGTGAAGCCGGAAGGGGAATTTTCGGGTTCTGCGTTCTCTTCCAAGGCGTCAATCGCATTGGTGAGGATGTTCATAAATACTTGATTTAACTGGCCGGCATGACAGTCTACGAGTGGCAGTTCACCATATTCTTTCACTATCTGAATTTTGGGTAGGGTTCCCTTTGCTCTGAGCCGGTTTTGCAAAATCATGAGGGTGCTATCAATTCCCTCATGAATATTCACAGACTTCATTTGCGCTTCATCCAATCGGCTGAAGTTACGCAAGCTCAAAACAAGATCCCGAATGCGCTCTGCACCGGCTTTTAAAGAGGACAGCAATTTAGGTAAATCTTCTAGTAGAAAATCTAGATTGATTTCTTCGGCGTATTGGGCAATCTCATCATCTTCTCCCGCTATCTGTCCGGCTTGGTAGCGCTGCTGGTAGCGAGACACTAACCCCAGCAAGTCGTGAATATAATCATTGGCATAGGCAACATTCCCGTAGATAAAGCTAACGGGGTTATTCAGTTCGTGGGCAATGCCGGCCACCATCTGTCCAAGGCCCGACATTTTTTCTGTTTGAATCAGCTGGGATTGGGTTTGTTTAAGCTCTTGGAGTGTGCGCTCAAGCTGTTGAGTTTGCTGTCTTAACTGCGCTTCTGACTGGCGCAAGGCGAGTTCTGAGCGCTTACGTTCGGTGATGTCGGTATGAATGCCCACCACTCCCACCATTTCGCCGGCTTTGTTGAGAATGGCATTGGCCCGTAAGAGAATTTGCATCGTCTTGCCGGTGCGGCTTTGAGCGGTCAATTCCCCACTCCAGCAAAGACCGGCCTGCACCGCTGAAATCATAAGCTCTGCCTCAGCGAGGTTGGAGTAAATTGCGGATGGCCCACCGGCAGCGATCATTTCTTCCACTGTGTATTCAAACAGATTTAGAAATGCGCGATTGTGATAGATGGGTGTGCCGGTGGCATCGGTAATGGAGATAGCATCACTGGCACTTTCCACCGCTTGGGTCACGCGCAGCAAGGTTTCCTCCGCTTGCTTGCGTTCTGTAATATCCATTAACAAACCATCCCAGACAATATCGCCGGTGGGGGTTCGTTCCGGACGGGATGCCGCTTGAATCCATTTGTATGAATCTCCGAGGACAAACCGGCCTTCCCACTGCCAAGGCTGTAGGGTTTGGGCGCTGCGTGCAACTGATTCTTCAAACTGCTGCCGGTCGTCGGGATGTATGCAGGCGATTAGGACAAGCGCATTTTGCTGGATTTGTTCGGGGGTTAATCCGCACAATTCGACACAACCGGCACTAATGTAGGGAAAGGCTACAGATCCATCGGTTCGCAGCAGGAATTGGTAAATTGCCCCCGGAAGATTGGTTGCAAGTTTTTGGAACCTTGTCTCGCTGTGTTGCAAGGCTTGTAGTGCCTGTTTGTGTTCCGTGATGTTTTCAATCACGCCAATGGAAAACTGAGGTTTGCCTTGAGGATCGTGAGCAATGGAAGCATTTAGCCGGCTCCAAACGACTTGGCCATTTTTGCTGATGTAGCGCTTTTCTAGTTGAAACTGCTCTCGCTTGCCGGCAATCATTTCCCGGTGAAGTGCAAGATCGGCGGCGAGATCGTCTGGATGGGTAAAGTCTTGGAACGTCTTGCTGTGCAGTTCTGAGGCGCTGTAACCTAACATCTGCTGCAATGCAGAATTGCTGTTGAGAATCCGTCCATCTTTGATATCAGCAATGGCAATGCCAACGGCTGCTTTCTCAAAAAGGCTGCGGAACAGTTCTTCACTTTGCTGTAAAGTTTCGGCTGCCACTGGGTTGGGCTTGCTAATGTCGCGGAAATACCAAATTCTGCCGGCAAATCTGCCATCTGGAATGAATGCCGGTGTAGAACTGCGCTCGAAAATCCGCCCATCTTTCAGGTAAATTTCATCGTGGCTAGTGTGCTCTGGATGCGCGTCGAGATACTCTAGTTTGGCGATAAATTCTTCGGGTTCTTGTAAGCTTTCAAATACCCAGTTATACAAAAGTTGGTCTTCACCGGCAGCGAGTGTGCCTTCGGGAATCTGCCACATCTGGCGGAAGCGGGTGTTATGGGAGATCACTTTGCTATTTGCCCCCACCACTAAAATTCCGTCCGGTGATGCCTCTTGTTGGGCTTTGAGCAATGAGTTACTTTGTTGCAGTGCTTGTTGTGCTTGCTGGTGTTCTCTGGTGTCCCGCAGGGTTGCCAGGTGGGCAATTTGCCCTTCCCACTCGGTTTCCACAACGCGCAGTTGAGCCAGACAAACGTTGTGCGGGGATGTTTCTCCCTTGCGGCGAATTTCTACCAATTGTGTTTGCACCATCTGGATTTCTGTGGCGCTGCTTGCGGCTGGGGGAGTGAGAATTTCTGTGGCGATCTCACTGTTTTTGGGGACAGCAACCAGGTGGTTAAAAAATTGTTCACCCACGAGTTCGGCACTGGTGCGGTTAAACAGCGCTTGTGCAGCCCGGTTGGCAAAGCAGACGCTTCCCTGCCGGTCGATAATCACCATGCCATCAGCATTATTGACGATAAGATTGTGGAAACGCGCTTCACTTGCTTGCAATTCCCGCTTCAGCTTTTCCACTTCTCCTCGCTTTTGATGCTGTTCTATGACGTGACACAGGGTGAGAGCTAAGGGGTTGTTTTCTGGGGGATTTGTCGCTAGATTGTCTGAGGCTAGCGGTGCCGGTTGTTCTGGATGATTTTGCCGGCTGCCGGTTTGAGCTACGCCCCTGTCAAGGTTAGGACTTAACATATTTTGCCGCTCCTAGCGAGGTATTTTTATAAAAAGATTAAGTTATTAATATACTTTAATCTTTCTTTTTAAGATGTAATCTGAAAAACAGTTTAAATCGTAAATTTACTGAGGGCACCATTGAGCTTAAACTGTTCCTTTCGGAAACTGAGCAGTGTTTAAGGGTTCATAGCTGAAGCTGGCGCACTCTATTGAAATCACAAAAGATTGCCTTTCTGAAGTTTTTAAGTTGCTCAGCTTGATTCTATCTTGTAGTAGAATCGATTAACATCCGTATTCTTGAAGAGATCTCTCTACGTGAAATCACAGAAAATTTTACCTGTGAAAATACGCAATTCAAAAATATTTATTTATATCCGCTGAATCAATCAAGGTATGTCAAACCTGAGATTGGCTTGAAGTCATAAGTTGCAGCGTTTAAAACCGGCTTTGATGAAAATCAAATTCAACAGAGCTTTTCAGATTTTCGGTATTTTTTTAATCGCTCAGATGAATGCCGATAGATTTGAAGTGATTGCCCTAGCTGCTTCATTCTTTACCATTTGCTAGCCGAGAATTATCAAGTTTACCTATTTTTTTTCTAATTTCAAACAGACTGTGCCGGCTCCGAATACCGATAAGTGCTAGATAAAGCCTGTTCTAAAAATTGCACCCGCTCACTCACTCCGGCTGTCTTTGTGTTTTCTTAAGTTTGGAGTTTAGCGCTAATATTAAAGCCAGTGCTGCAAGGGCCAAATTTTTGTGCGGCGGTAATGAGAATGTACCTGTCGCCACTGCCGAGATGGTAAAGCAGATCATACCCGTTTACCTGAACAAGTTGCAGCATTTTTTCGACAGATCATATAGAGGCACAACTGTGAAACACCTCCTAAAAACTTGCCGGCAAAGGATTTTAACCCGCCTGGTTTTCACCGGCATTTTACTGTTTTTTGTCGTCGGCTGTGCCGCTGTAACGCCGGAACCGGGCAATTTAGCGGATCGCGCAACCGTTCCGACTGCCCCGCTACAAACACCCAGTGCTCGCACTTTACCGAATCCCGTTGCCGAGGCCGTTTTACAAGATGCCTCCAGCCGGTCAAATTTACCTCGTGAGCAGCTTCAAATTGCCGGCACGCAACAGCAGAGCTGGCCTGATGGCTGTTTGGGACTTGCAGAACCGGAAACTTTCTGTCCTCAGATAGTGGTTTCCGGATGGAAAGTTACGGTACAAGGAAAAGAGAAACGCTTTATTTACCGCACCGATAATAAAGGTTCTCTCGTTAAGCTAGAAAAGTAAGAATGCAAATTCTACCGGCTCGAATATCTCAGCAACTTGCAACCGTTAAAAGACAAAGACTGCCAGTGATCCTGGCATTGCTGGCTTTCACCTTATTGGGGTGCGAGTCGGTTACAGAATGGTTGCCGGCATTACCAGAAGAATGGGGGGTGCCGGCGAGCAAACCGCAAACACCTCCTCTCGCGCCTCAGTCTGCCAGCACTGATGAAATGGAAACGCAAGTGCGCCAGGAAATTAATGCAGTCCGCGAGAAACAAGGTTTAAAGCCCTTAGAAAACCAGGAAAAGCTGGCAGAAGTCGCTCGCCAATATAGCCGGCAAATGGCGAAGGAAAACTTTTTCGCTCACGTCAGTCCTAGTGGCACAACGCTGGCTAACCGTGTCAGTTCTGCCGGTATTTTTTACTGGGTGGTGGGCGAAAATCTCTTCAAAATTACCAATGCTTCTAAACCTGTGCCGTATGCGATAAAAGGTTGGATGGAAAGTCCGGGACATCGGGCGAATCTTTTGCGTCCCGAATACACTGAGACGGGTGTAGGAGTTTGGCGCGAAGGCAATACTTATTACATGACGCAGTTATTTATGCGTTCAGAATTTTCATACACAGATTTCCTCAGATAAGCGGAGCTATAAAAGTTGCTAAATCATAAATTGTTTTATCTTAAAATTAACAATTTGTAATGCACTTATTTCGCCCTCTCACAAAAGTTGTGTAATTTAACTCACACCCAATTAAATAAAAGCTCAAGATAGGGGACATCAGCCAAATTGAGCGAGAACCAATGAGAAGCAGCGAACAGATTAATGAGCTGGCTAAACAATTTTCTGGAGTTTCTACTGGGGTAATTCGTCTCAAACTCTAACAGTTTATCCAAGTCCTCGACAACAACACAGGAGTTACCCGCCTGGAAGTTGACCCGCAAACTCTGACGTTGGGAGATGCGATTGGAAGTAGTAGAAACGGTGAAACCTACTGTCCTTAAACCCAACCAAGCATTGCGATTAATTGCCCGACAAAACTGCACTGATCGGCATGGAAACAGACGTAGAGCCGGCGAAGAATGGCTGGTACGTTCTGAAGGTGCGTATTTGCCTGGACTGGATGAAGAAATTTCTGGCATTATTAACGCCTAGATTTTGACTGAACAAAAGGCACTGCATCGGAAATCGAATTACCCTACAGTGATCACATTATTTTAACTTCTGGAGCCTTATTAATAGATATTGACTCGTTTTACTATTTTTGGGTGTAACTACTTTATTAGTTATCAACAGTTCTAACAGTTAACACTTGGGGCGGAGTGGCATCGGGGGGATAGAGAAAATCCACTCGCACTAACCGGCTACTCCCCGCCGGCAGAGTTAGCTGCACTAAAGGTTCACCTTGTTGTCCGCGTCGTTGCACCAGATGCACATAACGAGTTTGAGGTAAACCGGCATCATCGTTGTAGCGGAGGCGGACGGTGCCTCGGAAGAAGATTTGACGGGCCGGCGGTTCCAGAAAGCGCAACCCGCCTCTAGCCAGTTGTTCTTCTTTAATCGGAGTTTCCAAGGCAAGCGTGACGGTTTGTGAGGTAGCCGAAGGATTGTATAACGGCAAAGTGAGGCTGTATTCAATGCCGTAATTGCCGTGGGCGCGGTAAGCGGTGTCTGGGTAACGCACGATCATCGGGGCGCTTTGCACTTGACCTGTGCCCATCTGACCGCGAGGAAGGGTGCTCAGGGCGTAGGAAAAGGCGTCACCGGCTTTAGGAATCGTGAGATTAGGGCTGCCGGCGCGATCACTGAGTTGGGCTTTCCATGCGGAACCTCGCGAGACACCGGCAACGCGCCCATAGATAATTTGGCCGGTGGTTTGTTCGGGAGGTGTGGGGGCTTTATCGCGCGCTCCTGCCAGATCGCCGGTTTCTAGTAGCTGCTGCCATTCTTCCCGGCTGGGTGGGCGTTCACTGCCATCGGGGTTTTGTTTAGCAAACATCCCCAAACTAGCGGCGTAAACTTGACCAGAACTTTGCAAACGCATCAACGTTGACCGGCCATTAATCGGCGGTTCTAGGGTGCGAACCGGGATGGGATGATTCAGTAACATCTGGCTTTCCCCAGGCGGAATCACGATTTGAGCCGGCCAATCGGCTTGTCGTTGCCCTCGCAGCACGTCATTCATCACGCGACTTCCAGGGCCGGCGTAGACAGTGCCAGCAGGATTTTCCACAAATGAGGGCAACTCGATAAATGGGGCATCCGGCTGACTTAGATAGCTGGCAGCTTGCAACACCTTGATGGTTACAGGTTGTGTGCCTGGATTGTGCAGAATGACCCCTAAATAAAGGGTGCGTAAATCTTCCGGTGATGCGGCTTTGGCGATGTGGTGGGCGAAGAGGTCAAAGCGTCCTTGGAAAGGAAAGTTGAGGTGTGCTGCCGGCACTTGCTTGCCGGTGGGGGGAAAGGTAGAAAGTAAAATCCCTGGTGTTTGCACAACTTCAGGGCTGTTGCTGTTGAACGTTGGCACCGTGTTAAGTTGGCCCGGTAAGGGGCGTACTTCCTGGGGTCTGACGATTTCCTGTTGAGTTTCCGGTGCCGGTGGGGGGACTGGCATCCCGCTTGGGGGTGTTGTTTGGGCGAACAGCAGAGTTGACAAAAAGGGAAGTATGTGAAGCACGATCTCGCTAAGTCCTCATTCACGGTAATCCAGTCTATTTCTACCGGCACCTGTTTGAATAATCAGATGCCGGCAGCGATAAACTTCTATAAATTCTCTGGATCTTCTCCCAATTCTCGCAATCGAGCGGCTAAACGCTCAGCCCGTTGGCGTTGTACTTCAGCTTCCTGGCGTTGTTCTTCAGCTTGTTGGCGTTGTACTTCAGCTTCCTGGCGTTGTTCTTCAGCTTGTTGCTGAGCGGTTTCAGCTTGTTGCGCTGCCGCTTCTTCCGGTAATAAAACCAGATTGCCGGCCTCGTCATAAAACCGTAACCAAATTGCCGGTTGTCGTTCTACTGTTCCCTCCCAAGTTCCCAACCAAAAACCCAACGTCTCACACCACAGCCAACCTCGCTCATTCGGTGCCAGAGGCTGATAGCCTTGCGAAATATCCAAATGCCATCCTTGCAAGGAATTCGGATCAAACGGATTAAATACAAAGTAATCGGGTGTGCGGAAAGTCCGTTCGTAAATGTCTTTTTTGATGCCGGTGTCTATCTCTGCCGTACTTTCTGACATCAACTCGACGATTACATTCGGGTAGCGCCCTTCTTCATTCCACACCACCCAACCTTCTCTGGAGTAAGAGCCATCAATGTCCAGCACGGCAAAGAAATCTGGCCCTCTAAAGTCGCGGTTTCGGGCTTGGGTGCTGCTGTAGTAAACGAACATATTGCCGCCGGTGAAGAAGTCTTGCCGGCTTGCCCAAGCTTGTTGCAATGAGCGAATTAAAACATTCATTGCCGTACGGTGACGATTCGTTTCCAAGGGGACTCCATCATCAAATATCAAGTCTGTGGGTGGCATTGGGGGTTGCCACTCTGCGGTTAATTCAGTCTGGGCTATTGCTTCTGTTGTCGCATCAACTGACATCGCACCAGCTCCCTAAATTGGGTTTGTTTATAACTTATAACTGTGTTTTGAATGAGTGAATGGGGCGATTAGTTGCCCGACTTTTTGCCGTTCTTGTCGGCCTTTTTGCAAAAAGTTGATTCACTCACCGATATTTCCAAATTCTAACACCGGCTCTACTTTTCAAGAAAGTTAATGGAAAATATGAGAAACACTTTGGTGCGTTTTTTTGTTTATAGTAACAAAAGCGTGATAAGGACTGTATTTTTCGCTTAACCGCAAATTATTTGATTAGCATAGTATATTTAATAAGTCAAGTTACGATGTGTCAAGAAAAACGGTGACAGCCGGCAATCGGCGCGTATGCTATTCAACTAACTGCAATACAGACAAGACTGAATGAGCAACCAACCAAGCGAAAAATCGGTCTAGACCCCCTACCGGCAGACCACAATGCCGGTGGTAAAATTAAACAAAATCTAGAGAGACTTATAATATGGTAACGACCGGCTCACAATTTTCTGATATTCAAACTCACTGGGCGCGTCCTTTCATTGAAGCTTTACGCTCACGTAATATTATTAGCGGATTCCCTGATGGCACGTTTCGACCTGATAAACCCATTAGTCGGGCTGAGTATGCTGCCGTCCTGCAAAGAGCTTTTAAGCAACCTTTGAAGCGGAAATACGTTCCGTTTGTGGATGTTCCTCCCAGCTTTTGGGGGGCTTCAGCGATTCAACAAGCCTACGAAAGCGAGTTTCTATCAGGCTATCCCGAACAACGCTTCCGTCCGGGAGATCAAATCACAAGAGCGCAAGTTTTAATTTCCCTCGTTAGTGGTTTAGGAATTACGGTTGAGAATGCTGCCGGCTTGAAAGCAAAATTACCGCAATTTTATCAAGATGCTGCCGGCATTCCTGACTATGCAACTGAAAAAGTTGCAATTGCAACCGG
This sequence comes from Microcoleus vaginatus WJT46-NPBG5, assembly GCA_019359355.1. Classification (GTDB taxonomy): domain Bacteria; phylum Cyanobacteriota; class Cyanobacteriia; order Cyanobacteriales; family Oscillatoriaceae; genus FACHB-68. Next base: position 152,400 of record JAHHHM010000015.1, read on the forward strand.
CGCGGGAATGGTTGTTAACTACCCTAATTTAAAATCTTTACAGCCATTTTATCCAGCAACGCGTGCGGATGTTGTCGCTTTTATCTATCAAGCATTAGTTAAAACCGGCCAAGCTCCGCTCATTGAATCAAACTACATTGTTCCAACGGCTCCACTGGCTGCAGTTGGACATACGCGAGAGTTCCGGGGTGCATGGGTAACAACTGTTTGGAGTCGAGATTGGCCTTCACAACCTGGGCTGCCGGTGGAACAGCAAAAAGCAGAATTGATTGCTATTCTGGATCGGCTAAAATCGCTTAATTTTAATGCCGTTATTTTACAAGTTCGTCCAGAAGGCGATGCAATTTATCCTTCTCAATTAGAGCCTTGGAGTTATTGGCTCACCGGCACTCAAGGCAAAGCACCGAATCCTTATTACGATCCCCTAGAATTTGCGATTGAAGAAAGTCACAAACGCAATCTTGAACTTCATGCTTGGTTCAATCCCTACCGTGCCAAAGGTGTGATTAATGATGAAAAAACGGTCGCGCCTCACATTTCCGTTACCCATCCCGAATATGTTTACAAATATGGTAACGAGTTGTGGATGGACCCAGGCGCGGCTGTTGTTCAGGATTTAACCTATAACGTAGTGATGGATGTAGTGCGCCGCTATGATATCGATGGCGTTCACGTTGATGACTACTTTTATCCGTATCCAAAACTCAATGTCCCTTTTCCAGATAACAAAACCTACGCGACCTATCAAGCTGCCGGCGGGAAAATGAGCCTTGGCGACTGGCGACGGGAAAATGTTAATAAATTGGTTTTCCGCCTCAGCCAAGGCATTCGATCTATCAAATCTCACGTTAAATTTGGGGTTAGCCCCTTTGGGATTTTTCGTCCTGGGCAGCCGGCACAAATTCAGGGGCTAGATTCTTATGATCAACTTTATACCGACTCTAAAAAATGGTTGGTTGAAGGTTGGGTAGATTACTTTGCGCCCCAACTTTATTGGGTGATTGATAGGCCGGCACAAAGTTATCCTGTATTGCTCAATTGGTGGTTGCAAAATAATCCTAAGCGTAAACATTTCTATGTTGGCAATACTATAGAACGAATCGATGGGACAAGCTGGCCGCTTCGGGAAACCCAAAGGCAAATTGAAATTACCCGCAGCTTGAATAGTCAGATGGCTTTAGGAAGTATTTTCTACAGCATGAAGGTTTTGAATGAAAACCGGCACGGAATAGCAGATAAATTCAAGCAAGAAATTTATGCAATGCCGGCACTCGCACCTACGATGCCTGCGCTGGATTCTACCCCCCCAACTTTGCCAAAGGGAGTGAAGCGTGTAGACAATCAGATCGTGTGGAATGCTGCAGCGAACAATGATATTCGTTCTTGGGCGATTTATCGGCAGAATGGTCAGACTTGGACGCTGGTGCGAGTGCTGCCGGCATATAGAACCTCGACAGCAATTGAACCGGGAACCTATGCTATATGCGCCGTTGATAGAATGTCTAATGAAAGTTTAGGAGTGATCGTTTCGATTTAGGTCAAAAGTTTCAGTAGGGTGTGTGATCCAGACATCCTACTGAAACGGCATAAATTTAACCGCCAATCACGGCAATACACTCAATTTCTACCCGCACATCTTTAGGTAAACGGGAAACCTGAACAGTCGCGCGTGCCGGCGCTGTTTCCTCATCAAAATATTTCCCATAAACGGCATTCATCGCCGCAAAATCATTCATATCTAAAAGAAATACACCTGTTTTTACCACATCATTAAAAGTCGCTCCAGCCGCTGTTAGAATCGCTTCAATATTTTTCATGACTTGTTCAGTCTGCTTAGCGACATCGTCGGGGTAGACAATATCATTAATTTTAGGATCAATTGCAATTTGACCGGCAACAAAGATCATCGTGCCGGTTGCTGCGACTGCTTGATTGTACGGGCCAACAGGTGCCGGTGCTTGTTCAGTACGGATAATTTTTTTCGTCATTGATATCTCTAATTCTGAGTTTTCCGGAGAGTGTGCTGGTTTGCAGGTTTCTCCATCAGGCATTATCGCATCTATCAGCGTTAAATCTGCTGTGGAATAGCTCGGAAAACGTTTAAAAATTTCTGGCTTACAGTGAAAATTGGAAAACTTGTCTCAGATTATCTTCATGCTCAACTGACTGCCTAATTATTTTGGCAAACGTCAGATGCTCCCCATAACGCGACGATTAGCAGTAAGCTGTTTTAGGGCATTTGTGATGATTAAACATGGCAACGATTAACGATAACTACCTCAAACTAAAAGCCGGCTACCTGTTTCCTGAAATTGGGCGACGAGTGAATGCCTTCGCTGAGGCAAATCCTGACGCGAAGATTATCCGGCTAGGCATTGGCGATGTCACCGAACCATTACCGGAAGCCTGCCGCACTGCGATGATTAAAGCCGTCGAAGAAATGGGTGATCGCGCCACCTTCAAAGGATATGGCCCAGAGCAGGGTTATGCTTGGTTGCGCGAAAAAATTGCCGGCGATGACTTTCAGGCGCGGGGATGCAATGTTGATGCGTCGGAAATCTTCATCTCTGATGGCTCTAAATGCGACACCGGCAACATTCTCGACATCTTTGGTGATGACAACACCATTGCCGTCACTGACCCCGTCTATCCCGTTTATGTAGACACAAACGTAATGGCGGGACACACCGGCGCTGCTAACGATAAGAGCGAATTTGAGGGTTTAGTTTATTTGCCTATCACCGCAGAAAATAATTTTACCGCTCAAATTCCTGCTCAAAAAGTCGATTTAATTTATCTTTGCTTTCCCAATAATCCTACCGGCGCAGTTGCTACCAAAGAACACTTAAAAGCGTGGGTGGATTATGCCAAGGCGAATGGCTCCATCATCTTTTTTGATGCAGCTTACGAAGCCTATATTACCGATCCAAACCTTCCCCATTCTATCTACGAAATAGAAGGCGCACGAGATTGTGCAATCGAGTTTCGTTCCTTCTCCAAAACAGCAGGATTTACAGGCACTCGCTGTGCGTTTACAGTCGTGCCAAAAACACTCACAGCAAAAGCGTCTGATGGTTCCGATGTGGAACTATGGAAGCTGTGGAATCGCCGGCAGTCCACTAAATTTAATGGCGTTTCTTACATCGTGCAACGTGCGGCTGAGGCGGTTTATTCTGAGGCAGGAAAGGCGCAAGTTAAAGCTTTGGTCAGTTTCTATTTAGAAAATGCCAAAATTATCCGCGAGAAACTGAGTGAGGCTGGAATCTCTGTTTACGGCGGTGTGAATGCACCTTATGTATGGTTAAAAACGCCCAATAACCTTTCAAGTTGGGATTTCTTCGATAAGCTGCTGCAAACTTGCAATGTGGTAGGAACACCGGGTTCTGGGTTCGGTGCAGCGGGCGAAGGTTACTTCCGCATTTCGGCATTTAATAGCCGGGAGAATGTAGAGGAAGCCATGCGACGAATTACTGAGAAGTTTAAGGCATAGATCGCTCGGTTTGAGGGTAGCGGTGGGCTTTTGTCCACCCTGCCGGTTTTCACAGATTCAGGCGCGATCTCGCAGAGAATGAAATGAATATGACAAGATCAAAGAAGTAGCGATTACCATGCTTGTCAATGTCTCCAACTAATCCTAGTCTCGATCTTCCCTTTCACCGCCTACGTGAAGTGCGCGACGCTGTGCTCCACTTGCACAAAGCGCTGCTGCACTCAGAACGAGGAGTCTATGAGCAGTCTCATGGACCCATCAAGTCAAAAGGGGAATTTTTCCAGCTTGTTGTCGGTGATGAATGGTTTAGCTGGTTGCGCCCATTGTCTCAGTTTATTGTCCAAATTGATGAAGCTGTCAGCGCCAAAGAACCGATTACATTGGATAGAGCAAATGAGCTATTAAACGAAGCGCGTAGCTTGCTTCACCCGGCAGAAGAAGGGACCCCGCGAGAGCAGCGTTACTATCAAGCAATTCAGCGCGACCCTGATATTGCGTTTATGCACGCAGCAGTCTCAAATTTGCTATCGCGTGACCGCTAATTCATTGGCAATCGCTCTTTCAATCCGAATTATGATTGAGCGATTGTCGAGTTTTTTTTATTTTTAATGAACAAGAAAGTAGGGTTATACTAACTAGGTTGTGTTGGCAGAGTTGCATTTAGTCACACGTTTGGAATTTTTAGATTGTCAGGTGTCGCAGGAGGATTTGCTTAGGAGGTGTGCATAGCAGAGTTAGGAGTGAGATAAGATGTAACGCTTTATGGTAAAGTTAAAGGAGCGGTTAGAGGAAAAGATTCGCTTGAATCTGGAGGAGTTGATATATATTGACTAATTCTAGGATTCTACTACTTAATTAATAGCAATTATTTAATCAAAAAATATGATTAACCAAAAAATTCAATCCAACTTAGAATCTTTTTCAATATTTGGTCTATTTGGCACACAAAAGGTAGTTATACTTTTTAAAGAAAATGCTGTAATCATAATAGGAGAAAATGGATCTGGCAAAACAACTCTTTTGAATGCTATTTACTACACATTATCTTGTAAGTTTTATCGATTAATGACTATAGATTTTGAAAGTATCGTTGTAAAATTTAAATCTGGAGATGAAGCTGAAATTGCAAAATCTAATCTAATTTTATCAAAAAATTCTATTAATAAAGGATCAGTTTTTTCTGGGTTTCTTGATATTATTCCTGAGCCAAAGCTTTATGAATTGCTCAGTTTGCGAGAAACTAACCCTAATTCCTATAAGGCATATGTCTCTCGTATTTCTAGGACATATGAGATTTCTTCAAGAATGGTCAAAGAGTACATAGAAAACCTTGGTAAAACTAGTGATAATATTTTTGCTTATAGTATTAGCACAGCCAAAGAAACCATTGAAAAAAACTTAAAAGAAAAAATATTGTATTTTCCTACTTATAGAAGAATTGAAGAAGACTTAAACAAATTAGTGGATGAAGATAAAAACTTTAGTAATGTTCACGACCCTATTCAGTTAGAGCTACTTCAGGAAAGAGATAGCGAACTTATTAGGTTTGGCATGACCGATGTTGACATAAAATTTAAGGAAATTACCTCAAGCATCAAAAACTCAGCAATTGAGTGGTTTTCAAAAGTTACAGGTGAAATGCTTAGCCAGTTAGTAGATGGGATATCTATTGAAGATGATATGAAAACTGTGATCAAGCAACCTGAAGACTTGAAAATTGTTTTAGGCAGAGTCGGGGACAGTATACCTTCTCCTAATCAGAAACGTATTATTGAATTAATTGAAACCGATGAGATTTTTCAGAACGAAAAATACAATCCGTTAATATATTTTTTGTCAAATCTCATTAAAATATATGAACAACAAAGAGAGAAAGATGAATCTATAAAAAAATTTGCAAAAATTTGCAATGAATATCTTAGAAAGAAAAAAATAGTATACAATGAAAGCACAGTAGAAATTTCAGTAGTTCAAACCACACCTGATAAAACAATAAACCTTCAAGATTTGTCTTCAGGAGAAAAACAAATAATATCATTGTTCTCTAGAATATATTTAGATCCTCCCGGCGATTTTATACTTCTTTTTGATGAGCCAGAATTATCACTTTCTATAGAGTGGCAAAGGAAACTACTGCCGGATATTTTAAAGTCAGGTAAATGTAAATTGTTGTTATCAGTTACACACTCTCCTTTCATTTTTGATAATGAATTAGATGAAAATGCATTTGACCTAGAAACATTGAAAGAAGAGATAGAAGAGAAAGTATGACAAGATTAGATGATATCAGACAGGATCGTTTGGTGGCACCTGCTAAATATCTAGATTTCATAAATGATAGACGTCGTAAATTTGGCTCTAAACCAATATATTGTTTGTTTGAAGGTGCAGACGACTCCAAGTATTATGGGATAAGAATTGACACTATTATTAGCCCTGTTGTCTCTCCTCAAAACTTAAATTGTGGAGGGAAAAAAGAAGTGTTAAGATTCCATAGAATAATAAAAGCTCATAAGGAATATCAGGATACTAAGTTTGCCTACTTTATTGATAGAGATTTTGACGAATCAATTAGGAGAGGTGATATACATGATATTTACGAAACTCCTGTCTATTCGATAGAGAATTTTTATACTTCAATAAATGTTTTTCAAAAAATATTAGAAAACGAGTTCAAATTAACACCGTTGGATGACGACTTTAAAAAATGTAGCGAGTTATATCAAGCTCGTCAGAGGGAATTTCATCAAGAAACTAAATTATTAAATGCTTGGGTATCTTGTCAGAGAAAATATCAACATCACCAAGAATATTCAGGAAAATTTAAAAGAGCAAGCTTAAAAGACTTTAAGCTTGATGATCATATATTTGTAAGTTTAGATAAAGTGACATCGAACTATACGCTTGAAACTTTAAATGAGTGTTTTTCAGAAGCTTACCATCCTACAGAAGATGTTATACAGCAGAAACTAGCGGAATTTGATAGTGTAGATTGCCAAAAAACTTTTAGAGGAAAATTTGAAATTTTTTTTCTATTTAAGTTTTTTGTAAAATTAAATAGAAAAAAAAACTCAAAATATTTCTCACAAAAGCCAAAAAAGAAAAAAGTTTCTTTGAACATCTCAATAGATAATATTATTACAACTTTCTCCGGTTATGCTGAGACACCAAATTGTCTTAGAGCTTATCTAGAATCATTCAAAGACATAGAAAATACTTCTATTTAAAAAAGAGAATTACAGCTATGACTTCATAATTAGAAAGAGACGGTAGCGACATCACTAAAAAGATGGCAGGCTACCACCAATTCCATGCCGTCAATAAAGCCATTGAGCGCACCATAGCGGCAACCAACCCATGATAGGAACTGCTACAAGTCGCTGCCGGTGACGTTGCCTTCACCAAGAGTTATAAATTCACCGTTCTGCGATAACTCTATTGATTGTCCTAACCAACTTTCTCTGAAGGCGAGAATGGCAAGTTTTTGGCAGGAATGCCTGAATAATTTCACGGTTGATATACTCAGTGGCCGGCTTTGTTTCTGGGAGTTTCAAAAATTCTTCTAAGTCTAGAGATTGAGGAAATATTTGTACCATTTGAGGCTGCCTCCGTGAGCAGAATCAGACGGATGATATCTTAGTATTGTAATATTAAAGTGGATGCCGGCCTCGCTTTGAGTGTAAAATTAAATCATATTTTATATAGCAATTTAAGATAATGAGGATTAAAGAACAGCTCCTTCAGGAACTTGATCAAGTGCCGGAATCTACCTTGCAGGAAGTGCTTGAATTTGTGCGTTCTCTGAAAGCTGAGAAACAATCTAACATAGAGGATCGGGTATGGCAGGCATACCTGGAATCAGAACGGGAGAGAGAGGAGGTTTACCGTCGCCTTGCAAATTCCTGAGTTTCTCAACAAAACTGCGGTTCTAAAGATTCATGCTAGACAAATTGCTAGCTTTGGAGGAAGTGAGGGAATCAGAGATAGCGGTTTGCTAGAGTCTGCTCTTGCTCAACCTCAAGCAACATTTGCCGGCAACCTCTACACGCTACAATTCACGAACAAGCTGCCGCATATCTTTATCACTTGGCAATGAATCATCCGTTTATAGACGACAATAAACGGACAGCGTTTGCGGTGATGGATACTTTTTTACGATTGAATCGCTATTCTCTGAATTTGACGGATGAGCAGGCGTATGACTTGGTGATTCAGGTTGTTCAGAGTCTGATGAGTAAAGCTGAATTAGGGAACTTTTTAGAACAAGCAATTTCACCGGCACGATAAATGGCGGGGAAGAAAAGATTGCCGGCATTAACTTTTTTGTCAGATTGCGGAAATAGGATTTTTGATGCTGTGTCTATATATGCAGAAGGCAATGATCTGAACAATTGAACGTTTAAGTAGAGAAAATCCTATGAAAATTGCACCGTTAAAGTTTAGTGGAATCGCGCTTCGTTTAGGAATTGCTTCTATCCTGCTGCTCAATACGGTTGGTTGTCAATCGCAAACCTCAGATCGAGCGATCAACGCTCAACCATTAACTACCACACCGATTGCTTCCGAGTCACCGGCACCCGCTGGCAACCAAGCTCAGCGCTTCTATTCTGCGAAAGTAACACCGCAGGGGTTTGGTGCAATTCGAGTTGGCATGACGGTTGAGGAAGCCTCTCAAGCTGCCGGCACTCAACTGGTTGCATTAGATGGCAAAGCTCCCTATATCAACGAAAGTTGTAGCTATGTGAAGTTGCCAGATGGCCCGAATGGGTTGGAGTTTATGCTTAATGACAATCGCATTGTTCGCGTGGATTTAAGTTCTCAAATTACCAAAGAAATTAATAATCGGCCTCAGTTGGTTGATATCACTCAAGAGATTCGCACAATTTCAACTCTCAGGGGTGCGAGAATTGGTGATACGGAAGCCCAAATTAAAAGTTTATATGCTGGACAATTGGAAATCACCGACCATAAATATATCCCTGGAGGGCATTTTATGACGGTGACTTCCAAAGCGGCGGAGGATAGGAACTATCGCTTAATTTTTGAGACTGACGGGAATCGTGTTAAGTATATCCGAGCCGGCCAGGTGCCTGAAATTGATTTGGTTGAGCGTTGTGGTTAAATCGTAAAAACGCGGCGATTGTAATCGATTGAAGCAGGAATGCCGGCAGGATATGATAAGGTCAACGGGGGTAAATTGTAACCTACAGTTCTAAAGCATTCTGCTTCAGTTCGTTTAAAGAAGCGTATTCTAAAGCTGAGGCATGAGTTGCCGGCAGAACCACAGGCGGTGCAACTCCTGCATCCAGCGCTTCCTTCCAGCGAGAGGCGCACAAACACCAGCGATCTCCCGGTTTCAAGCCTGGAAAATTAAACGCCGGCACAGGGGTACTCAAATCATTTCCCCTCGACTTCGTGTAGTTTAAAAATTCTTCCGTCATTTGGGCACAAACAACGTGAGCACCCATGTCACCCCCACCCGTGTTGCATTTGCCATCCCGATAAAATCCGGTGATGGGGGATGTGCAGCAAGTTTCCAGTTTTCCACCCAGAACGTTACTAGCTTCTCTCACAATTGCAACTTCTCCACAATAGTTTTTCTTTGGTTAGATTAGCCATATAGATTCATTTTTAGCAAGTGGTATGACGGTGAAGCATCGTTCTTTACTTTTTGCCGGTTGTAAAGACGCGCCACATAATGAAGCCGGCGAAGGCTATATAGCCCAACACAGTCACCCAATCTTGCCAATTTCCTTGAATCGTTGTCGCAAAGTCATCCACGATGAATCCTCACATTAATTTCTGTTGGTTAAGAAGCAGAATTTTGGTTAATTCGAGCCATTAACTGAATTCCACCCACTTCAGATGTAAAACCCCACTGCTCGTAAAAAGGCATCATCTCTGGCAAACAGTACAAACCTAAATATTCCACTGATTGCAATTGAGGATGATTGACAAGAGAATCGATTAACTTTTTTCCTAAACCTTGATTTCTATGGGTAGACTTAACAATTACATCAAAAATAAATGCCCTATAGACGAAATCTGTTAAAACACGAATGAACGCGATCAGATGTTCATTTTTATCGACGAATCCAATCACAATATCTGAAGCCGCTAACATTTTTTCTACATCTTCTTGACTACGATTTTGACTCCAGAATTCATTTTTGTACAATTCTGTCAATTCTGAAATTTGCTGTTTGTTCAATTCTGAAATCATTCGATAGTTATTCATGATGATTTAGATAACGTCTGTGTTTTTCTATTTAATATTGCCATAGTTTCTCCAACACCAGACGATTTAAATATCTAATACTTAAGCAGTAGGGTGCGTGTGGTATACACCCTACTCTAGGCTGGCAACTTAATATTTCCGTTCCTGCGGTTGAAATAGGGTAATAGCAACAGGCCGGTATTGCAAATCAATGCCGGCCGGCGAATAAAATGCGAGGGTATGTTTCAAGAAATTCTCATCATCGCGCTCAGTGAAATCCTCCCGGCAATGAGCGCCCCGACTTTCTTGCCGGCTCAATGCAGAAGTGAGAATCACCTTACCGACAATCATTAAGTTCCGCAGTTCAATTGCCTCAAGAATTTCAGTATTCCAGCAACTTCCCTTGTCATCTAAATAGATTTTCTGGTATTGTTGCTCTAATACTTCCAGTTGATTTAAACCTTCGCGCATTGTTTCCTCAGTGCGAAACACCCCGCAATGATCCGTCATGCAATCTTGGAAAGATTGACGCAACTGCCCGATGCGAAGTTTACCGGCTTGATTTAGCAGCGATTGAATTTGTTTAACCGCAGCCGTTAAATAGCGTTGCTCATCCACTTGCGGCAGCTTGCGATTTTGCACGTATTGAGCGATCGCCGCACCCGTCAGCTTGCCATAAACCACACATTCCAGCAGGGAATTACTTCCCAGCCGGTTTGCGCCGTGAACCGATACGCAAGCCGCCTCACCGGCAGCAAATAAGCCTTCGACAAATCCATCAACCCCACTCCGCACCTTGCCATCAATATTGACGGGTATGCCGCCCATCGAGTAGTGAACAGTCGGACGGATGGGCATTGGCTTTTCAACCGCATCAATTCCCAGCAGCCGGTGTGCTTCTTCCCAAGCGAAAGGAACGCGAAGCATAATTTTCTCGCGCCCCATGTGCCGCAAATCCAGATACACAAAAGGGCCACCCGCACTGCCATCCGGATGAATACCTCGTCCTGCGCGAATTTCTTTGGTAATCGCGCGAGAGGTAATATCACGCGGCGCGAGTTCCATGCGACTGGGGGCGTAAGTTGCCATGAAGCGATCGCCTTCGCTGTTGATTAAATAGGCACCTTCACCGCGCACGGCTTCCGAAATCAACACACCCACAGGATACAAGCCGGTGGGATGGAATTGCACGAACTCCATATCCTGTAAAGGAATGCCGGCAAGAGCAGACATCGCCAAGCCGTCGCCGGTGGAGGCAAAATCATTCGAGGTGGTATTATAAGCACGACCATAACCGCCGGTGGCAAACATCACCGCCTTCGCACGCAGCACAGCCAGCTTGCCATCATCGATGCGGTACATGACAACGCCTTTAGCTTGCCCATCTTCCAAAATCATCTGCAAGACGTACCACTCATCATAGATATGGACACCATACCGGCGCAGGTTGTTAACCAATTCGTGTAAGATTGCGTGGCCGGTTTTGTCCGCCGCATAGCAAGTGCGGTTGTGAGAATGCCCGCCAAAGGCACGCTGGGCAATGCGTCCATCGGGCAACCGGGAGAACAAAACGCCCATGTGTTCCAAATCAATCACCACATCAGGCGCTTCTTTGGCAAGAATTTCCACCGCATCTTGATCGGCAAGATAGTCTGAACCCTTGACGGTATCAAACGCGTGGGCTTTCCAATCGTCCTCTGAATCAACGTTTTTGAGTGAGGCAGCCATGCCACCTTGGGCGGCAACCGAGTGAGAGCGAATCGGGTGGGTTTTCGCCACCACCGCTACTTTTAAATTCGGATCGGTGCGGGCAATTTCGACGGCGGCGCGACAGCCGGCTAATCCACCGCCAACAATAATCACATCATGCTCTAGCATATTTTGCTTAATATCTGCGAATTTTGTCTATTGAGGCTTACCTACTGAAAAAAACTCCCCACCAAAAGGCAGGGAAACTTTTAGAAAGGGCATAGGGCATGGGCAATAGGGCATCGAGGACACCTTCCAGTCTGCCCCTCTTACTCGCGCCGCTATTCAGCTTGTGGCTTGGACGGTTTTCTGAGTGGGTACGTTGCCCTGCGGCTGTGGGTTTTTTCCGGTTTCTACCGGCGCAAACTCGATATGATTCAGCAGGGTGGTAACGAAGGCAAATAGGAGGAAGGGGAGAGAGAGGACAAGGATGAGTCCAACGGTTGCCAGTGCGTAGATTTGGCGAGTGGTACTCCACAGCGCGAGTGCAGTGGCAAGGCTAATGAAGATGACCATTAACCAAACGATGATTTGACCGTAAATATCACCAAAGGTCAGGGTGCAGACTAAACGATATCCATTCGGGTTATTCATAACGTCCCTCGCAACATTCGTTTAATTTTCTAGTGTAAAGCTCTGATTCAGTTGTAGAGGATTTTTAAAGATTTTTAAAATCCTTGCAATATGATTTTACATTTCGCTACGTTTGCTTGCGGTAATTCACACTGCCGGCATTGCGTCAAGTAAAATCCCAATTCCCCATACTGATTGTGTCTAATTTCCCTAATTCAGAAGAGTTCGCTTGAGATGTTGGTAGATTTTATTCACGAGTGCCGGTGTGATTTATTTTCATTTTAATCTATGAACGTACAGCAACAATTTTAACCTGTGCCTCACTCTCAAAAATTTGCGAGTGCTTTGGTCATAAAACATTGAATTATTCTATTTTTTTAAGATTTTTTTAAGATTTTTCAATGAATACAGTTAACGAATGGCGGACGAACTCAGACATGAATTATTTCTGGATATTTTTTCCTGTGTACAATTAAAAAAGAATCATAGGTTATTGTTCTAGAAGCATAATTCATGAAAAAATAATCTCTAATTTAATTAAATAGTTTTTAGTTAAAAATCATACTTTTATTGAATTCAATCAAGCTTGATAGAAATTTGAGGCTATTGCCTAAAAAAATATTCTGAAATGAATGGCAGTTATGACTGGAACCTCCTTGCTGTGCAAAGCTACGTGTAATCGTCATAAGTCTGAAGGTGCGGCAGATTCGCAAGATGTGCCGGCATCCAAAAAAGCAGATATTTAAGCAAATAACTGGGATTGCCATAAAATTTTGAATTTATACCATTCGCTAGCCGGCTTATCTAACGTAAATGATGATGACAGTTACCCCCAAGTGTGAAACTTATGAAGAAGCCCATGCAATTTATAAGTGAGCCTTGCTAGTTAATTCACCCGTGTGGGCTTTCCTGAACCAATTGAATAATTAACATGGATTAATTAGATTTGATATCATAGATTAGAAGTGCAAAAATTATTTTTCCTTAAAAATGGAGTTACTTTTCGATGGTACTAATCCGCATTCCTAAAATTTGGGAAATTCCAGAACGAGAAGTGACCGCTGAAGATGTATTTTTCAACCGACGTCGCTTTGTCAAAACCCTAATTGGTGCCGGCATCGGTGCCACAATTCTGCCCCTAGTCGGCTGCGAGAGCAAAACCAAAGCGAAAATCAATCCGGCTGCCGGCACCGAGGATCTGAGTTCCGTTCAACGCAATCCCAAATTTGACAAAGTTGAACGACCGCTCACTGAAGAATCTCTGGCCTCTACCTACAATAACTTTTACGAATTTGGCGGCACCAAAGCCATTTGGGAAAACGCCCAAGCTTTGCCAACCGAACAGTGGAAAGTTGAAGTCAAAGGTTTGGTGAAAAACCCCCGCACTTATGATTTAGACGATCTCCAGAAAAAATTTCCCTTTGAAGAACGCATCTACCGATTTCGCTGCGTAGAAGCTTGGGCAATGGTGGTGCCGTGGATTGGGTTCCCCATGAAACAGCTAATTGCAGATGTAGAACCGGCTTCTGCTGCTAAATTTGTTCGCTTCACCTCTTTCTACGACCCAAAAATAACTCCTGGCCCGTTACATTTTGGCGAGTTACCTTGGCCCTACACCGAAGGACTGCGGATCGAAGAGATGGCGAACGATCTAGCCTTCTTTGCCACCGGCATCTATGGCCACACCCTCCCCAAACAACACGGTGCGCCCATCCGCATGGTTACACCCTGGAAATATGGCTTTAAAGGAGCCAAATCTATCGTTAAAATCGAATTTCTCGACCGACAACCGGCCACGTTTTGGAATAGCCTCATCCCCAGCGAATATGACTTTGAGGCCAACGTTAACCCCAGCAAACCCCACCCCCGCTGGTCACAGGCAACAGAACGAATCGTTGGGCCAGGGCCGGCCTTAACTTGGGAAAAACGCCCGACCCTGCCTTATAACGGTTACGGGGAGTACGTTGCGTCGCTATACACCTAACGCAACGTGACAGCTACAGACCCAGCCGGACACTGACCCTGGCCGGTTGCACTGCTAGGGGCGGTTGGCATCGGGGGAGACGAGGTGGAAGGTTGCTCGGTTTCGCATAAAACGGGAATGGTGAGTTCTTCAGCATTATTTGTCATCACAAAGACGGCAGCGCTGTAGCTTTTCAATTCCTCACTTTTTGCTTGGGCAGTCATCAGTACACTTTTAGTTGCATCGCCTTGCGGAACAATCTGGTAGCGATAAAACTCGGTTTCTGGCTTAATTCCCAGACCTAGTTCTCCAATTGCCGCTGCGAATTTGTTGTTTTCTAAGAAATAAGCCTGCTGTGCTCTATTCAGCGCACTCATAAACAGTCTGGCTTCGCTTTGCTGTGCCATCCCTTTTTGCTCTTCAAACCCCACCACTTCAGTGTCCGCCGGCACCGTTGTGGCATCAGAAACCTTCTCGAATACGGTCGCCGCGTCAGTGAGTGCTGTAGGTCTGGGGACTCCAGGATTGGTGCCGTCGAGTTGCAAACGCATCTTGCCATCTGGGCCGACCTCAAACACGGTCATCACCGTATCATCACTATTAATTTGCACATCCAGGTGCATGGGGTTCTTGCCGGCATCAATGCGATAGCGCATCTCAACTGCCGGGGCCGGCTTTTCAGGAGAGGGCAGTACAATGTAGAGTTTGTTTTCTGGCGCAAAGACAAACATCAGCAGTTCTTGCCCTGATGGATCTTTTGCCTGCCATTGCCCCAGTATTTGTTGAGCAACAGGGTTCGTTGCGGGGGCCGGCTGAGATTGGGCCACCACCGGCGCGATAGATGGCTGTGCGCTGACTGACATACCCAAGTTGCCGGCAAGACCCAAAAACAGGCTGGATACGATTAATTGACTGGCAACTGAGAGTTTAGTCAGGCAGTTGCGCCGGTTCAGGAGGATGTTATTCATGAGAACCCAGATAAGGCGTTTTCTGGATTTTAGCGGAAACGCCGGCAACCCGCCTCTGATACAAAGTTCTGAGCCGGCGAGTTTTGAGTCCTCTTTTGTTCCATAAATAACGACAAAAGTTAATAAAAAAAGGTAAAAGAAAATTTTTTTCTTTTACCTTTCGTTAACTTAGACTTCTTGCAAAAAACGGTTTGATGCGTTTATTTAGAGATTTTTAATATTTTTGCAAGAAGTTTACCTTGGCATCAGGGTTTGGAGATTAGCTATTGATGTAATAATCTCTTGTTCCTTTGGCGCTTAAGGCTTCACCCAGCCGGTTTAATGCATGGACATAAGCGGCTGTTCGCATGGAAATAGAAAGTTCTTGGGAGATTTTCCAAATTTGCTGGGTTTCCTCCACCATTTTGACTTTCAAGCGCTGATTAACTTCGTCCAGTGTCCAGTAAAATCCGCTGCGATTTTGTACCCACTCGAAATAGCTAACTGTGACGCCGCCGGCATTGACTAAAATATCTGGAAAGACGTAAACGCCTTTTTCTTCTAGAATTTTATCGGCAGCAGAAGTGGTCGGGCCGTTCGCAACTTCAAAGATATACTTAGCCTTGATGTTATTGACATTCGCCTCAGTAATTTGATTTTCTAAAGCAGCGGGAATCAAAATATCTACGTCTAAGCCTAAAAGTTCCTCATTAGTGATCACTTCATGTTCAATAACATTGCAAACGGTATCTTCGCAGTAAATCGCTTGGATACCTTTATGAGACTCTTTGAACCGGCGGATGCTGGGAATATCTAAGCCTTTTTTGGCATAAACTCCCCCTTGGGAATCACTCACCGCCACGACTTTATAACCGGCTTTGGAAAGCAGTTGTGCCAAATGTGCGCCGGCATTTCCAAAACCCTGTACGGCAACGGTTGTGGCTTCCGGGGGCTGCTCAAATTTCGGCATCAGCGCTTCAATTGTATAGAATGCGCCGACTGCGGTTGCCGTATCGCGCCCCAAGCTTCCTCCGATGGCAAGTGGCTTGCCGGTGACAACGGCTGGAGAAAGTTGACGGCGAATAATACTGTACTGATCCATATACCAACCCATAATCATCGGGTTTGTATAAACATCTGGGGCAGGAATATCGACATCAGGGCCGATAAAGTCTGCGATCGCATCAATATAACCCCGACTCAAACGTTCCAATTCCAGTTTGGAAAGTTCTTTAGGATTAACCGTTACCCCACCTTTTGCCCCGCCAAACGGTAAGTTTAAGACTGCACATTTAAATGTCATCCAAAAGGCTAAAGATTGCACTTCATCCATACAAACATTTGGATGATATCGCACCCCGCCTTTCCCCGGCCCGCGTGTATCGTCATAGCGAACCCGATAGCCTTGAAAAATTCGCAAAGAACCATTATCCATGCGTACAGGAATCGAGACGCTTAAACTGGTTTTCGGATATTTTAAGCGTTCGATCGCATCTTCTGAAACTGATGCGTATTTTAAGGCTTTTTCTAGTCTCTTACTAGCATCTGCAAATAGTGATTCTGACATTTAAGTATTTGCTCCTTTTAGCAGTTGCAATCCGCACATTAGTTTCTTGCAGGGACTTTGTGCGAGGATGACCCTACAATTTTTTCACTTATATTTGCACCACAATTCAGAGGCTTTCGCTGATCCCGGTTAATCTAAACCGAACAAACAAGAAAGCCGGTGACTCGCAAATTTCCCCATCCAAACATCCAACAGTGGGGCTTGTTGAATCGATACTTATAACAAAACCTAATTAGAGAGAAAAGATTTTTAAACCTCTCTATTTCAATTATTGTATCGATTTACACAAAATGTCAAATAATATCAGGCTATGCTGATTCGTTTGTTTATTTACGATTTATGACGGCTTCAGGGAGCCGGGAATCATAACCGCCTGCCCGTCCTAGCCGACTTGCCAACCCCAATGGGCTACAGATAATGGCCAAAAGAATGTGAGGAAACCCCTGAACGAACGAGCATCCCGCACGAAAATATCTGTTAGGGTGAGGAAATCCTGTCTGGGAACAATCATATTGTTGCTGCACAACAGAAAGCGAAGCTATAAACTAAAAGTAAGGGTTTGGCATCAATCCCAGCTTTGTTTTCAAAGGCAGTTGTTCAATCAACCCAAACTGGCAGGGTGATCGAAGGTCGCTGAGCTTCAAGCAATGTTTAATTTAGGCTGAAATCATTATGCTAGAACTCCTAGCCGCGCTCTCTGCGTCTGCGGCAGGGGGAATGAGGATCGCCCTGCCCCTCCTGTTAATTGGCTTATTGGAAAGTGATAAGCTGTGGTCTCGCGTGCCGTTGCTGTCTCGCATCTCGCCGCCGGTGGTTCTGGGAGTCCTAGTTAGTTGGTCGCTGTTTGAGCTATTTGCGTCTAAAAAGTTTTTGGGGCAGCGCGTCCTGCAAATTGTCCAACTGTTATTTAGCCCAATTGTGGGTGCGATTATGGGCATGGCAATTGCTGAGGCAACCTTCGCCCAACCAAATGCCCCACCGCCTCTATTTGTGTGGATTATTGGGCTAGTCGGGGGTTTGTTGGCATTGGTGTTGCAACTGGTTCAAGCCGGCTGGTTTTACCGGCTGCGCGGATTACCCTTGCCGGTGATTTTAGCGCAGGATATCCTCTGCATTTGCCTCGTTCTGTTTGCCTTTGATGCCCCTACACAGGGAGGCTTAATTGCTTTAATACTGCTGTGGCTGGCGATTCGCAGTTCTAAGGAGTGGTATAACTGGTATGTCAAACAAGGGCCGGCTAAAAACCCCCGTCGCTATAAAAGAAATCCCGATTGAGTCTGGATTGCATTCACCGGCTTACCCCTCACCGGATGCGACAAATAAGATTTGCAACCAAATTATTAAAAAAAAGACCGAATAGCCGCAAAATCACTACAATTTGATCCGTAAAGTGAGCGGTTTTCGCTATTTACCTTAAAGAAGCGCTTCGTTACGGTCGCCCTTGGTGCACTACTAGCTGTCAAAAACGCTCACAACAGACAACTAGAAGAACACAGATATTATGACCAATATTTTTTGGGTGGCTTTGAAACTTTGTCCACCGATTGTGGGATGTACTTTGCTTGCTACCACTGGCGTTTTTGCGGCTGAGCCGATGCTGCCATCTTGCTGTAATCTTGCAAGTTTAGTAAAAAAAATAGAAACCTGTGCCGGTGAAATGAATTGTGGCACAAGCGAACAAAGTCTTCAGAATCCAGGAATCTTGGCCCCACGAGGACAGAAACACGAGGGCGTTGAGAAGAAATTAGTTGCACAAATTACGCAACCTGAGCCAAAAACTCACACTCTGCCGGCTTCTTCCTTGCCTTCTACACCGGCTGTCTCACAACAATTGAATTTGAATTCCCTCAGTGTGATGGCAGTGCCTCGCATTGCGCCGAAAAAAGCGCTGAGGGCAATAGACGCTTCCCAGATCAATGCCGGCACAGAGGAATTGAGCGATCCACTCGCTCAGGTAACTTCGGTTTCTCAACTATCGGATGTGCAGCCGACAGATTGGGCATTCCAAGCTTTGCAAAACTTAGTTGAGCGCTACGGTGCGATATCGGGCTATCCAGACGGAACCTTTCGTGGCAACCGGGCGATGACGCGCTACGAATTCGCTGCCGGTTTGAATGCAGCCCTCGAAGCCATCAATCAACTACTCAGCACAAGTGAGCCAGAGGGGGTGCGTCAGGAAGATTTGGCGACACTGCAACGTTTAAGCGCAGATTTTGGCACAGAATTAGCACAAGTACGGGCGCGAATTGATACGCTACAAGCACGCGGAGATGAACTAGAGGCGAATCAGTTTTCTACAACAACCAAGCTTAACGGTTTGGTTAGTTTCAATGTGGCGAAAGCAAACGCCGGCGGAGATGTCAGAGTTGAAAGAACTGATCCCAATGACATTTTTAGTACGGCGGCGCGAGGGGCTGATGGCAAGCCAATCGTTACCACAGTCGAGGAAGATGCCAACCTCACCTTTAGTGAGAGCATTGTCTTGTTTCTCACCACATCCTTCACCGGCAAGGATAATTTGTTTATAACTTTGCAGGCCGGCAATGGCAATACTTCTGCAAATCACTATACGTCTGCCGGTTTTTATGGCACTTTTGGGGCACCAGTTTTAGACTTAACGCCTAGTGCGGTTGCCAATGATTTGGTTTTGTCGGAAGCTGCCTACTCGTTTCCCGTAAACGATTCGTTGCAAGTCGTGGTGGCTCCCCGGATCTTGTGGCTACGCTATTTTGACACAAACTCGTTTACCTCTGGCGCTGGCAAGGGCGCGACTGGCAACAATACGTTTGGCAGTCCTCTTGTCCAAGATCCTGGAAGGGGAGCCGGTGCTTTCGTGCTTTGGCGTTTGAATGAACAGTTGAATCTGAATTTGGGCTATGTGGCAAGCCCTGCTGCCGGTAGCCCCAGCACAGGGTTATTTAATGGCACCCGTGCTTTTACGGCTCAACTGACTTATTCTCCCATTCGCACGATTAATCTCAGGTTCCTCTATGATCGCTCAACCATTCAGCCGGTTGATGGACAAATTAGAACTCGACCGATTATGGGGGCAGCAGATGACGGTTTTGGTGGGGCGCTTGAGGATGCCACCGCTGACACTTTTGGATTTAATTTTGATTGGTTAGCCACGCCTCGCTTGGGCTTTTTTGGGCGATATACTTACGCAAAGACCCATTTAGAACCGGCAACTAGAGGTGTGGCAAGTGGCGACATTCGGGCGCAGTCGGTGCAATTGGGCGTTGCTTTCCCCGATCTCGGTAAACGGGGGGCAATGGCGACACTGGCGTATGTAGTGCCGTTTAGTGTTTTGGATGGCCGGCAATTTCTAGTTTCAGGTGCCGGTGATGGGGGGATCGAGTATGAGGTTGAGCTGACTTATTATTTGCCGGTGACGGATAATATTGCAATTCTTCCGGCCTTTTATTTTGTCGGCAATGCCAATAATTTTGACGACAACCCAAATATCTATGTAGGGACTGTGCAAACACAATTTTCGTTCTAACTGAGTTCTTGGCGCTGTAGTAACACCTGATATCCGGTTGAACGACTCATCCGAGGTTTTTGAACGCTTGCCGGCATCACAACAGTGCCGGTGTCTTGATCTGGCTGCGCTGAAATCTCCACAGAAATATGAATTTCTTGTAAAGAGATTTGAGAAGATAGTGTAAAGCCGTAGATATTGAGATTTTGCATCATCTATCTTAGGAGGTATATTTACGGAGTAATAATCCCTAGTTCAGCTAAACAGACTGAGCGTGAGACCCGGATTTCTCACCACGATTTCCAAAGGCTCATAAAACCTAGATTGACGGTCAAATACGGCGTTCAACACTCCGTCAAAATTTTTGGTCTGTCAAAAATATCCAAAACCCCTTCTAGGTAAAGGTTTTGAGGAATGTAATCGCGAACTTGTGAGAAATTAGGGTCAGAGCCATTAGCTCATAAGATTACTGAAATCAGGTTTTCGTCTAACCACTCGTCCCGGCTGTGGATACAGCCTCTACTAGATCAAGCATATGCTTTAACCAGTTCCTTGTGAGCTAAAAGATTCTTGCTCCCATTGAGAAGGCGCGATAATTGACCTTGCTGCTCTAATTGCTGCTGCCGTTCCCTTATACCAAATCCGGTTATGCTAGACTACTTATGTTTTCTCAAAATAAATTTGATAACAATTATGCCGAGAAAAGCCTACTTAGCCGATTATCTCACGCCAAGTGAACTGAAAGAAAAGTATCTAAAAG
>JAHHHM010000016.1 GCA_019359355.1 Microcoleus vaginatus WJT46-NPBG5
ACTGCTTGCACTTATAGCATTGTCTGCCACGACGATGCCCGTTTTTAGCGGTTTGAGTGGAGTGACATTGAGGACATTTCATGACTCTATTGTACTCCACCTAGCATTACTCTTTCAGCAACGCCCTAACTTGAGAAAAAAACTGTTTGGACGTCACACCGCAACTTGAATGAGTTTTTGATTGCAACAGTTGACGCGGGCCAGTAAAATTCGCCTCCTGTTTGACACAAAAATTTACTGTTTTTGAGGAACTATTCAACACTGTTCACCAGTTATCTGCAAATGTCACAGGACATTTTTCCCGGCCATGCTAAAGAAGCCGGGAAAATTGAGATATTTTCAACTCTCAATTCTCAAGGGTTCATCTATCTAGAAATCCTCAATCCCTTGTCACATTTCTAGCGGGCAAGATAGGGACATCTAGGACTGAGTCATTTAGCAGAACTAGAGGCAATCGCCACGGAAGCCAACCATCTGCGCTGCCGGTTAAATTTGCCGGAAGTCAAGCAAACTTTAGAACAGCTCGTGTTGCGATGCTTGTGGCAATTGCTGCAAAACGGCGATCCCGCGACATCTGAGGCAGAGTTTCAACGCATTGAGCGGATGATCGAACTAGGCCGGCGAATGAATCTCGGTTTAGAGATTGATCGGGCGCAGGAACTGTACTTCAACTGGCTGCAAACAGAACAGATCACTGACTTAGGGCAACTGCGCCGGCTGCTGCAGTTGGGTCAAATGTTAGTCGTGGATGTAAGTACCCAATTGAGCCGGCTGTCTTAAAAGAAGATAAAGGAATTAAGAAGAAAAATTCTTTCATTCTTAATTCCTTTATGTTGTTAAATGAAGGCGAAATCCGCAACTCCAATCAGGTTGGCTTGGACGCCACTTAAAGAGGCGAGAAGTTCCTCACCGGCAGTAATTAAAGTGGCATTGTTGCTTTGAGAAATCGTGAGGCTCTCAAAAGTCAGAGTGCCGGTTAAGGCAATCAAATCAATGCCATTTTCAAAATCAGTAATCGTGTCAACGCCGGCACCTGAGAGCAACAAAAAACGGTCAGTGCCGGCATTTCCAGTCAGGGTGTCATTTCCAAGATCGCCGCTGAGCAGATCGTCTCCATCGCCACCCATAACAATGTCATTTTCCTTGCCGGCAAACAGCGTATCGTTGCCTTCTACGCCATCGAGATAGTCAGCACCAATGTTGCCAAAGAGCAAATCGTTGCCGGCACCGCCGTTGAGCGAATCATTGCCGAAGTCACCCAGCAAGATATCTTCATCAGTATTGCCAAAAAGCGTATCGGCGTCTTTACCGCCGAAGACTATATCGCTGCCGGCACCGCCATCAAGGTTGTCATTGCCAGCATTACCGCATAGCAAATCGTTGCCATCATTGCCGGCTAAGTTGTCATCGCCGATGTCACCTATCAGGATATCCTGACCGGCCATACCAACCAGGGTATCGCTGTCTTTGCCGCCAACTAAGATGTCGTCACCATTGCCACCATCAAGGTTATCACTGCCAACATTACCAAACAGCAAATCGTTACCATCGTTACCGGCTAAGTTGTCATTGCCGACCATCCCAATGAGAATGTCATTGCCACCCATCCCAAAAAGACTGTCATTTCCATCAGTGCCGGTGAGCGTGTCGTTGCCATCAGAGCCGCTGAGGGTATCAGTGCCGACACTCGGTGTAGGAGTTGGGGTGGGAGTTGGAATAGGGTCTGGAGTGGGAGTTGGAATAGGGTCTGGGGTGGGAGTTGGAATAGGATTTGGGGTGGGAGTTGGAATAGGATTTGGGGTGGGAGTCGGTTCCGCTGAGACGGTAATGGCAAAAGCAGTAGAGTCGATGTTGCCACCTTTGCCATCGGTGGCGCTAAAGCTAAAGCTGTCGGAAGTTGTTTCGCTACCGCCGTGAGTGTAAGTTAGTAAGCCGGCATCAATATCAGCTTGGGTGAAGGTGCTGCGGGCACTTAAAGCTGTGCCATTGAGTGTCAGGGTGCCAGAAGTTGGCGCTGTTGTGAGAGTGTAGGTAATTGGGTCGCTGTCGGGATCACTGACTTGAAGTTGTGTCGCCGTGATGGTAGAACTGGTTCCTTCCTCAAGGGTGAGGCCGGTGTTGAGATTCAGCGTCGGTAGGTTATTGGGCACAGACATTGGTTGAGCGATGAGTTTAGCCACCCAAGGATCGCCGGCCCCGGCATTACTTCCGCCCAAATTCCCTGTTGTGTGGCCACTCAAATAAAGCTTGTTATCGCTACCAGCAACAATGCCCGAGGATGCATCATCGCTGGCAGTTCCTAGCTGTTCTACCCACAACTGATTGCCGTTGGGATCGTAGATGGCCGCCCAAGCGTCAGTTCCCCCGGCATTTGTACCTTCTAAATTGCCTCTTGTGGTTCCCGATAGATAAACATTGCCTGAGCTACTATCGACAGCAATTTTGGGTGCCTCAGGCTCAGAAATTTCGGGGTTTTCTGAGCTAATTGTGCCAACTTTGCCCAATTGCTTGAGCCACAACTGGCTGCCATTCGTGTCATATTTAGCAACCCAAATGTCTATGTTTATATCTACGGGTTCGCCAGGAGCAGCTTTTGTGTAGCCTGTAACGTAGATATTGCCGGCACTATCACTCGCCACGTCTGTGCTTGAGTCAAACCCGGCAGTTCCCCAGCTTTTTGCCCACAACTGGTTGCCTTGAGTGTCGTACTTGGCGACTATGGCATCATAGAACCCAGGGCTGCCCACACCGTCAAAAGCCCCGGTGCGCCCCGATGCCAAGACATTGCCGGCATTATCAACTGCAACCCCTAGGAACATATCTCGATAAGCGCCTTCAACCGGCTTCAACCACAGTTGGTTGCCCTGAGTGTCGTACTTGGCAACCATAGATCTTTCGACACCAAAATCCTGGTTGTATCCTGATGTGAACACATTGCCGATGCTATCAACCGCCACATCTGTAAAGGCCGCATCTCGCACTCCCTCCCACACCTGTCTCCACAACTCGTTGCCGTTGCTGTCATACTTGGCTAACGAAGCATCACTCAATGTGATGTTTGTTGACGCCTGAAAGACATCAGTTTGTCCGGATACATAAAAATTCCCATTACTATCGGTCGCAACGCCATTGGCAAAGCCATCTCCCAATTGCTTGACCCACTGCGCGTTGCCCAAAGCGTCATATTTAGCGACCCAAGCATCACCAACTCGACTCTGACGGTACAAATCGTACTCGCCCCAGGTGTATCCCGATACATAGACACCGCCGTCGCTACCGACTGCCACACCAGAAGATTCTTCATCATTGGCAGTTCCAAACTGCCTCAGCCAGGAAGCATCGGTTGGCTCATCAACTAATAATCCTTTGTAGTTAGCCATCACTTCTGGGCCAAAAGCGAGTGATGCCTTGAGTTGGCCTGTGGTATATTCAAGCTCCCAGTTGCCGCCTTTTTCTGCATTGCCGGTGGGTTTAGCAGAACCGGCTACCACTGCACCTGTGAGTTCAGAAAGCCGTTGTATAAATGCTTCCCCTATTTTGCCGGCTGCGACGCTGCAACCATATAAGAGGATGCCGGCATCACACGTTAAAGCCTTTGCCCACGTTTGCAATGAGCTGGTATAAGTATCGAGGGTGTCCCAACTCAACGCGGTGTTGCCCAGTTGCAACGAACCCGAACTGCCGTGGCTGACAATGTGGATTTCCGATATCCCACTAGGTTGAGCCAGAAACTCAGCGATCTGCTCGACTCCAGAGCAGAGCTTATCGAGGATAATCACTTGTGTGCCGGCTCTGACACCGACAATCAGGCTTTCTAGCTCTTCAACCGCAGAGTCGATGAAGACAATCTTACTAGCTGATACATTCCCTTTGCTAGGAGAAGGCTGGTTTTTAGACTCAATCATTGCTGACATAAGCGTACCCTTGCTAAATGTATATTTTCTAGCTCCATGACAACAATCTGTCTGGGCTTAACACGGTAATTTCGCTGAGCCTTTGATTTCCAAATTTGACGCTTGTCGGTAAAACTTGGCTTCAGTTAGGCACAAAAGGTTGCATTTTTTCAAGAACTGTTCAGGGAGGTACAGATAACACACAACTACGTGTGGAAAATTTCACCAGTTAGCTACAAATGTCATCAGACATTTTCCTGAATCGTCCTAAAAAAACTACAACTGTTTACGGACGTACGGATAACACACAACTACGTGTGAGAAATTTCATCGATTATCTACAAGTGTCATCAGACATTTTCCTGAATCGTCCTAAAAAAACTACAACTATTTACGGACGTACCGATAACACACAACTACGTGTGAGAAATTTCATCGATTATCTACAAATGTCATCAGACATTTTCCTGAATCGCCCTAAAAAAACTACAGAGGAAAATTGAGAAGTGAGATGTCTTTCGGTGGATTCTTATCGCTTCAGATCTCCAGAAATCCTTAATTCGTTGTCAGATTTCTAGCGAACAAGATGTTGACACTTCAAAGTTTTTAGGCTAATGACCCTTGACAAATCACAGAGAATTGCTATATAAATTGCCAACACTATCGGTGGCCAAGTGAATAGGTTCCCTCGTAGGAGGATAAGGCAGACTATTAAAGGTGAACAGCCAGAATTTAGGGAAATTTTGGTGGGAGTGCTGACGTGGCTGCCCGAATTTTGGCAGATTTGATAGAAAAATTTATCGTTTGATGGGGGCGCATCGTGGAAGGAGTCGGCTCAGAGAATTGACTCGATGCCGGCTGCCGGCATCGAGGAACCAAAGTAAGGACAAGCTTTAACACAACCAACAAGCTTGGATCTATTCTTAGAAAGGCATGGTTGCTCACTGACTTTTCAAAGGATTCTCAACGATGGCACGTCTAGCACTGCTGAGTACATCTGATAAAACCGGCTTGATCGAACTCGCCCGCTGTTTGGTAGAAGAATTTCAATTTGACCTGATCAGCAGTGGCGGAACGGCAGTTGCCCTTAAAAACGCTGGAGTGCCGGTAACTAAAGTTTCTGACTACACCGGCTCCCCCGAAATTCTAGGGGGACGCGTCAAAACCCTCCACCCGCGAATTCACGGCGGCATTCTTGCACGTCGGGACTTTCCTGAAGATATCGCCGATCTACAAGCGAATGATATCCGAGGAATCGATTTGGTTGTCGTCAATCTTTACCCCTTCGAGCAAACAATTGCTAAAGCCGATGTCACCTTACCTGAAGCAATCGAGCAAATTGATATTGGTGGCCCAACTTTGCTGCGAGCTTCTGCGAAAAATTTTAACTATCTGACGGTTCTGTGCGATCCCGCTCAATATGACGAATACTTGCAAGAATTGCGGCAGAATCATTCCGAAGCGTCTTTGACATTTAGGCAAAAATGTGCATTAAAAGCATTTGAACATACAGCGGCCTACGACCGGGCGATTGCTGCTTATTTAACTGGACAGCAGGAGAGCAAAGCAGAGGCGGAGAAATCTTCACTACCCCAAGATTTTTCAATTTCAGGCCGGCAGTTGCAACCCCTGCGTTATGGCGAAAATCCCCATCAGCCGGCAGCCTGGTATCAAGTCGGAACCACTCCCACCGGCTGGGCATCTGCCATTAAAGTTCAGGGAAAAGAACTCAGTTACAACAATTTAGTCGATTTAGAAGCGGCACGGCGAATCATTGCTGAATTTGCAGCACCTGATAGCGATCCTGCCGCTGCCATCCTCAAACACACCAATCCCTGCGGCGTTGCTTTAGGAAACAGTTTAGTCGAGGCGTATGAGAAAGCGTTTAGTGCCGATTCTGTCTCCGCTTTCGGTGGCATTGTCGCCCTGAACCGGCCTATTGACGCCCGTACTGCTACCGCACTCACCCAGACATTTTTAGAATGCGTCGTGGCACCGGCTTGCGATCCAGAGGCTGAGGAAATTCTGAAATCTAAGTCTAAAGTGCGGGTTTTACTGCTGCCAGACTTGCACAGTGGACCCAAGGAAACCCTCAAAGCCATAGCCGGCGGGTTTTTGGTGCAAGCTTCTGATGATGCCGTCGAAGATCCTTCACAATGGCAAGTTGTGACAGATTTGCAACCGACGCAAGACCAACTCGCAGAACTACTCTTTGCTTGGAAGATTTCCAAACACGTCAAATCTAACGCAATAGTGGTGACGCGTCAGCGCACAACGGTGGGTGTAGGTGCCGGCCAGATGAATCGCGTCGGTTCGGTTAAAATTGCCCTAGAACAAGCCGGTGAAAAAGCCACCAGCGGTGTTCTTGCCAGTGATGGCTTTTTCCCCTTTGATGATTCGGTACGCACAGCTGCGGCTGCCGGTGTTGCGGCAATTGCCCAGCCTGGAGGCAGCTTGCGAGACAGTGATTCTATCAAAGCCGCCAATGAATTAGGCTTGGTGATGGTGTTTACTGGGGTACGGCACTTTTTGCATTAATTGATTAGCAGTTGGGGCGAGTTTATTCCATACTCACGTAAAAATATCTGGTGAGAAGTGGAAGTAGTGGAAAGATGGAATAGCCGGCATCGGCAATCTGATCTCGGTAAAAGTCGCAGATAATGTTTGCTTCACTCCAGACAATCTAGCCACAAAACTCGCCCTGACAAACTAACAACGAACACTTGGCAACTTTTAGGGAATCTGATTATCAGTGATCTGAATCTATGGATGTCAAAGTTAAACTGCTTTTGAGTGGCGGGCATGAGTACACTTTATGGCTTAAATCCGACTCCCCCTTGTTGGAGAGTTTATTAAAAGTTCTGGTTAGCCGATCTCAGAATCAAACTTCGGCAACCTTGTTTCAAATTCCTCTAGATGAAGGGCATTCGGCGTTGTGTTTTCCCAGTGATCATTTGATTGGCGTTGTTACAGAACCGCCTATTTTTGTACAACAGAAAACGCCTACTCCCACTCCTCCAGAAGTGCCGCCAGCGCGTCCGGTTGGTTCAAATTTTCTCCCGTCTGAATGCGTTCAGCTCGATAATTTTATCCTGCCGGCAGAACAGGAAAAACTGCTTAAATTTGTTTTCCAAAAAGAGCCAGAATTTGTGCCGACAAGCACTTCAACCGGCGCAGCAGATTATCGGCGTTCTTGGGTGTTGCACTCGTTTCCTGAGTTTTCTGACCTGATTATTAAACGAATTCACACGGTTTTGCCGGATGTGTTGAGCAAACTCTCGCTGCCGGCGTTTACTGTATCGCAAATTGAGGCGCAGTTAACGGCTCACAACGATGGAAATTTTTACAAAGTTCATAACGATAGTGGCAGTCCAGATACGGCGACTCGATTTCTCACCTATGTTTACTATTTTTATCGAGAACCCAAGCCTTTTTCGGGGGGTGAGTTGGTGATTTATGACAGCAGAGTTGAGAACAATTATTATGTAAAAGCAGAGTCTTTTAAAACGGTTGAACCGCGCAACAATAGTATTGTGTTTTTTCTAAGCCGGTATATGCACGAGGTGCTGCCGGTGAGTTGTCCTTCTCAAGTGTTTACAGATAGCCGGTTTACGATTAATGGCTGGATTCGCCGGTGAGGGATCAATTGTAGGGAGGAAGCATAAGCGCAGAAAATCTCTGATTTTAGCGAAATATTTAAACGCTCATGCTTCTCCCCTACGATACCAACTGTCAACGACCTTGTTGAATGTATTGGAGAATCCCCCGTGCGATCGCTTGTGCCATTTGAGTGCGGTAACCGGCATTGGATAGCCTAGCAGCATCTTCAGCGCCGGTAACAAACCCAACTTCAAGTAAAGTTGCCGGCATAGAAGTTCTTCTTAGTACATAAAATCTCGCTTGTCTCACCCCCCGATCTCGTGAACCTGTACTTTGAAGAATGCTTTTGTGAATAGTTCGAGATAAGCCTAAACCGCTGTTGTAATAGTAAGTTTCGATGCCATTTACATCAGGCCGGCTCATATTAATGGCATTAGCATGAATACTCACAAATAACGAGGCATTCACCCGTTCCGCCATCTGTACACGAGATTCTAGGCTCACTTCCCGGTCATCTGTCCTCGTCATAATCGCTTGCACGCCTTGTTGTTCGAGTAGTTGCGTCACCTGTTGCGAAATGTCGATCACAATATCTTTTTCTCGCAAACCCCGAATTCCCACTGCGCCGGGATCGCGTCCCCCATGTCCCGGATCGATAGCTACGACGACTCGCCCCTTGGGAACCGGACGTGGAGTTGGAGATGGAGTTGGGTTTCTAGGGGGTACGGGCGTTGGCTGGCGCACCGGCACAGGTTCTTCAGCCGGCAGTGGCGGTATCAGAACAGCTTGTGTGCGTTGCAGTTGCAAGGATAGGGATTGAGCACTAGGCTGATTGACTCCAGCAACTTGGACACCGGCACCCGGTTGCACTAGGATGCTAACCGTTTGCGAATCTTCCTGCAAAACACGCACCCATAAGGCAAGGCTGCCGGCTGGTGGCTGAATATTCCTGATTTGCTGAGCCAGCTGGGCTGAAGGAATGGTGATCTTGTAAGCTGCAGTTGCTCTATCCCAGCCCGTGGTATAGGTAAGAGATCGATCTGCTTTGACAGAAACTTGCGTGCCGTTGTTTTCTAACTCAATCGATTGAATTGTAGCCAGTTGAGAGGAGGCTTCAATGCTGGGCGCTGCTCCTCCTCTAGGCCACACTACCACACCGCCCGACTTGGCAGATGCCTGCACATCTGGGCTGTAGGAGTTCATATTTAAAATCACGCGGGCAACCGGCGGTGAGCTTTTCAGTTGGATGATTTGCAGGCTGCTGATGCCATGATTATTGACTGAAATATTGCGGTTTTGCAACTGGGGTGAGAGTGTAGTGCCGGCGATATCAATGGTTGTCAACGTGCGATTTTGACTTCGCTTAATATCAATACCTGGATTTCTCCCACTGGTGCGAATAATCAACCCCTCTGGCGTTACCTCGACGTTCTGAAGCTGAGTTTGTGCAGCCGCCGCGACGGTAAGCGGCTCACTAAGCGGTTGTTCTAAGTTTTGGGATGTCTGCCGATCCACAGAAGCCTGGTTTTGCTCAACATCAGTTTGCCAAGATTGCTGGTTAGCTTGGACTGGCGATGTTAGCAGAAAAACCCCTAAAAAGCTGGGCAGTACCCAACTCAGCCTGAGCGTTTTTTCACATAGAAAGTTGCGGGGACGTTGCAAGTTTGAACCTGGGGTAGGATTCCTCATATTCAGTAAATAATTGGCACAGCCTTAAATTGAGTTTTGAACACGACGGGTGCAGAAAATTGGTTGCTAATTGTTTCAACAACCTGCATTAACCCTGGAGTGATCCTTCCTACCCAGTTGCATTCAGTGAGGTGATCTCTCTGTGCTCTGAAAGCAGGAGAGAGACAACGCGAGTTATCTGCGATGCAAATTGGGATGCTTTACGCGTGCGATCACTGCAATTTTCTGCTGCACCCTTGCAACAACTGAACACGCTATCAGATGCCCCTCAGCGCCCCTCTGGCAGGAGGTTAACTATGGCGGCGATCTATGTTGTAGTTTTAGATGGGATCGCTTGCTGACAATATATGTGTTTGACTCCAAGGGCTGCAACCTGAATACCAATATGAGTCATACTCATCAGGATGGAATATTCAGGATGCTTTAATTAGCCCTCAGATTTTCTAAAATCAATCAGCGTTTGCCAGTAAGTTTCTGGTAATCCTGTGTCAAAACATTTACCTCTGACAAGGTAGCCGGTGATTCCTTCATCCTGCCGCAATCTTTCTACCCCGGATGTTAGCTGAAATTCACCCTTATCTCGCAAGTTGTTATGAATGTTCTCTTCTAAGCTGTCAAAAATTTTTGGGGTGAGGACGTATAATCCGAATGAGCCTAGGAACTGATCCTCTGGCATTCCGTCTACACGGAGATGTTGGCGGGCATACTCAATAGTGGGCTTTTCATAAAGTTGGGTGATTGAAAGGATCGACTGGGGTTCTTGCCAAAAACCGGCAACGCAACCGGCTTTGTGAATAACTTCTGCCGGCATCACAGTTAAGCCTAAAACACTTTGCTCAACTCGCTCGTATATTTCGATTATTTGACGAGCGCAAGAAGTCTCATTTTCGGATGAATAAACGTGATCGCCTAACATCAGCAAAAACGGTTGATCTCCCACCCATTCTCTGGCACAAAATACGGCATGACCGTAGCCTTCTTGAACATCTTGTGTCAAAATTGTAATGCGTCGTCCTAAATCTTCTAAATATCGGCAGTATTCCTGATTCTGCTGGGACAGCTTTTTAAATAGTGCGGGTGCCGGTGGATTTTTAAAGAAATCTTCAAACAATTCGTGATCGCCGGTTTGTACCACAATCCCCACTTCTTCGATGCCGGCGCTAAGGGCTTCTTCAACAATTGCCAAAATCACCGGCTTTGCCCTGCCATCTTTATCAATAATTGGGAAAAGTTCCTTTTTTATCGCCTTCGTAGCCGGGAACAAACGAGTCCCAAAACCAGCTGCCGGAATGATTGCCTTGCGAACTTTTTTCTCGGCCTGAAGTGTGAGTTTTAAGGTTTGCATTTGAGGAAAATCCCGCTCAATAATTTCGATAACTTGCTGTTGACTTTCCTCATCTTTTACGATGAACTGTGCGGAACCATCCCCTTGTGATCCAACCCCTTTCCCTCCTAAAATATAAGGTTGAATGGGTTCATAATTGAGTAGTTGGTGTAAAATCGGTGCGGTTAACTGAGATGGACAAGCAGGGATTAAATGTTTATCAAATTCTGCCTGTGCGCTTTTCATTAACGCCCCAATTTGTTCAGCATTCCCCTCTTGCAGCGCTTCAACTGCTTCTTGGGTAATTTCTGAATTAATCGAACCGAGATATTTCTGAACATTCTGCTGTACTTCATTGTCAGCAAACGGATAACATTGATTGAGCCGGCTTAATATTTCCTTTGTATTTTTGCCGGCACCCAAATCTACGATGACACAAAATAAATTTTTCTGTAGCTTTAACTTAATAACATCGGTGCGATCACCATCAAAAATCATTAAAATGGGTTGGCTTCCATAAGCGCAAGCTTGATCCATTCGCCCACAGCGAGAAGGTGTCAAAATCTCACCCAAATAAGCCAACTCCATTTCTTGACGAACTGTCATTTTTAATTTATAAATGCGATTAAATGCCCGCGCCACAAGCACGCAAATCGCAGCACTCGATGCCAAACCTTTCTGAGTCGGCAAATCTGTTAAATAATTATCAAGCTCAAGTCCGAACACGCCATACTGCGTGAGGAATTGATACGCCACACCGGCAGCATAACTGAAAAACCCGCCCTTTTCAGCTTCAGTAAGCAGTGTTTTCTCATCCATCGCAAGTTGTATCGCTTGACGGCTGCCATCACTGAGAGAGACGCGAAGAATGAGCAGGGTTGGATGAGGTTTAACTTCTGCATAAAGTCCCTGATTTGTGCCGGCAATCAGGGCGTATCCTTTTTCCAAATCGGGATTAATTGAGCGGTAAACTCCTGCCCAATCGCTGTGTTCGCCAAATAAGCAAAGTCGTCCCGGTACAAATATTTTCATTTCTTCGCCGTCTCTAGAATACTACATGGGTTGAAGCCGGCTTTTATCTTCTAGTTAGAGAATTTGGAAGGATAGGATATCTTTAACCACAGATGATAGCGCAGCGTGCCGGCAGGGCATACACAGATGAATACAGATAATATATCGGCTTTATCTGGGTGCATCTACGGTTAAAAACTCTATCCGAAATTTTTGCAACCAGTCGAAAACTCCCTTCGATCTCCGCTAAGTTATATCACTCTAGAGCACCGGCAGCTTTGAGCAACTTCACTACATTTTTATACCCGTTGAAATCCGCAATCATTGAAGCCGTGTAACCTCCCCGGTTTTTTACGTTTACATCCACACCGGCATCTAGCAATTGCTTAACAGCGCCCTCATGTCCCCGATGTGCTGCCCATATTAAGGCTGATGCGCCGGCATTATCCAAAAGATTCACATCTGCACCGGCTGCTAATAAGGCTTGAATGACTTCTGTATTCCCGCGATCAGCGGCTTTCATTAGTGCTGTTTTTCCATCCTCTGAGCGCGTGTTAGGATGAACACCGGCCTTGAGCAATACTTGCACGGTTTCCACATGACCGGCACTTGCGGCTAAGGTTAATACGGTTTCCCCAGTGTTCCTTGCTTTCAGGAGAGACTGCACTTGCTCTTTCTCACCTTGCAGCAAAAATTCTACTATTTTGCTGTGATTGTGCAAGACTGCAACCATTAAAGCTGTGTCGTCTAGCCGATTCTTTGCTAATATATCTGCACCTTGGTTGACAAGCCGTTCTACAACGCCGGCATGACCTTCGACAGCGGCTAAATGTAAGGCTGTTTCTCCATCATTATTTTTGGCATTAATATCAGCGCCGGCATTCAGCAGGGCAGTCACAGTCTCTGCATAACCTCCCGCCGCCGCCGCCATTAGCGCTGTCCATCCATCCGGATTTTTGGCATTCACCTCAGCGCCGGCATTGAGTAAAGCTTGAGCGATGCCGGTATTCCCGCTATCTGCGGCTAAAGTTAGGGCTGTCTCGCCTTCTTCGTCTTTGGCATTAACATCAGCGCCGGCATTTAACAAAGCTTCTACAACGGCTAAGTTTCCTGCCGCAACTGCTTGCATAACCGCAGTTTTGCCGTCCTCTGCGATCACATTCGCATCCGCCCCGTGTTCAAGCAAAAGTTTCACCACGGAAGCGTTAGAAGACTTGAGAGCCAGTTTCAGCGCAGTATCATCATCTTTATCTTTGACATTGATCTGTGCGCCGGCATCCAGCAAGATTTGCACACACTCAAGATTTCCTTTCAGTGCTGCCGCCATTAACGCGGTGCTGCCATCATCATTTTTAGCATTCACCTCAGCATTTCTAGACACCAAAAGTCGCACCGTGTCAACTCTTTGATTAGCGGCGGCTAACATTAGCGCCGTGATTCCAAAGCGTTTTCTGGCTAAATTGACATCCGCGCCGGCATCCAGCAGCAGCCAAACAATCTCGGTGTAGCCATACTGGGCGGCGAACATTAAAGCAGAGGTGCCATCTTGATTCGTTGTATTAACATCAGCACCCTGAGCGAGTGTGGTTTGCAGTTGGGCGATATCGCCACTTCTCGCAGCCTGGATTAATAAAATATCCTTCTTCGAGGGCATGATTAGGGTTCGTTGCATCGGGAATAATGTCAACTTATCGCTAAATCGTACCTTTGAGAAGAAGGTGCCGGTTATCCTTCCAGTTTGTTAAGGGTATTGAAGCTAAATTGGTGCTCCATTTTTGAAGGCTTGTACCGCAAGGAACGCTAAGGCAACGGTACTAACGAGCGCTCCCCACTTAAGCGCAGGATTCTTATCCAACCAGTCGGTAAGGCTCGGTACCACTAAGTTCCTAAAATCTCCCTCAATTCTGTCATGGGCTGCAATAGGCTCGTACAGATTGTTTGGCCCATCTTCAGACTTCGGCTGGTTAGTGCGCTGCAATCGGAAGGCGACGCGTTCCAATATGAAATCTACCAGTGATGGAGAAAGCCGCTGTAGCACATCTATCATTCTCCCTACATCCCCAACCAGGAAGTCGCGGGTGGGATGTTCGGCAACATAGAGAATCGCGTCAGCAACTAAACTGGGTTCGTAGAAGGGCGGTAGGCTGGCCGGTTTGACGCCTAACCTGGTGAGCGCATTGTTGTAGAGGGGTGTGTTAACTGCAGCCGGTTTGACACTCGTGACGCTGATGGGGATGCCCTCATGTTGCAGTTCCACGCGCATTGCTTCGATGAAGCCTTCCATACCGTGCTTTGCCGTGCAGTAGGAACTTTGAAGCGGCACACTTCGCCGGCCTAAAACTGAAGACAGATGGATCAGCGCTCCCCGCCCCTCACGCTTAAGATGGGGTAGGGCCGCCATTGCGCCATATACTTGCCCCATGAGGCCGACATCAATGACGCGCTGGAACTCTTCGGGTTTTGTTTTGTCGAAAGCCGCATAGACGGCGATCGCGGGGCAATGCACCCACGTATCGAGCCGGCCATAAACCTCCACAGCTCGATCTGCAATTGCTTTAACTTGCTCAAATACGGTGACATCCGCAACGACAGCAGTTACCTCACCGCCAAAGCCGCGAATCTCGTCTACTAGAGGTGCGATCTTTGCTTCGCTGCGAGTTGAGACAACTAACTTTGCCCCGCGCTTGGCAAATTGAAGGGCTGTTTCACGTCCGATACCGCTGGAAGCCCCAACGACGACAACAACTTGCTGATTTATTGGTTTTAATTGCATTAATGCGACTCCTTAAAGTTCTTATTCAAAATTCTTCACGCCTAACTGTTCTCGTTGAAGTTTATAAACTCAACTTTTCAATCAATACATCTGTCGAATAGCTGATGTTTTGTCGGATTAAAAAATAATTGTCACGCTTTGTTTCTAAGGAATTGTGTTGCCAGGAAGGCTAACCTTGCAACACAATTCGTTTACGCCATAGCTTCGCTTCTCGCGCTTCACAGCACAGAAAAATTCTTCGCCAACCAGTCCGTAAGGCTCGGTATCACTAAATTGGTAAAGTCTCCATCAACTCTGGCATCGTCTGGAAAAGGCTCGTAAAGGTTGTTGCGATCGTCTGGGGACTTCGGCACGTTGGTGCGTTGACCCTGGAAGCCGATGAGCAGCAACAAGGAATCTGCCAGTTCGGGTGAGAGCCGCTGTAGCGCATCTAGAAGTCTCGCCGCATCTCCCACAAAGAAGTCACGAGTTGGATGTTCGGCGACGTGGAGGATCGCATCAGCCACCAACCTGGGGTCGTAGTAAGGCGGTATCCCTGCCGGCTTCACGCCTAGCTTGGTCATACCATTGTTCCAAAAGGGTGTATTGATGACTGCCGGTTTCACACTCGTGACGCTAATGGGAATGCCCTCATGTTGCAACTCTACGCGCATCGCTTCGATGAATCCCTCGACCCCGTGTTTTGCTGCGGAGTAGGCACTTTGGTAGGGGAGACTTCGCACGCCTTCCATTGAAGAAATGTGGATCAGCGCCCCCCGTCCCTCACGCTTGAGATGGGGTAGTGCCGCCATTGCCCCGTATACCTGTCCCATGAGGCCAACATCAATGACCCGCTTAAACTCTTCGGGTGTCGTGTTGTCGAATGTGGCAAAGAGTCCGACGGCAGGGCAATGCACCCACGTATCGAGCCGGCCATACACTTCTACGGTACGGTCTGCGATCGCCTTGACCTGCTCGAATACCGACACATCGGCAACAATAGCGGTTGCCTCAGCGCCAAAGCCGTGAATCTCATCTACCAAAGACGCCAACTTCGATTCACTGCGAGCCG
Source organism: Microcoleus vaginatus WJT46-NPBG5 (assembly GCA_019359355.1). Lineage (GTDB taxonomy): Bacteria > Cyanobacteriota > Cyanobacteriia > Cyanobacteriales > Oscillatoriaceae > FACHB-68. The sequence continues at coordinate 15,342 of JAHHHM010000016.1, forward strand.
AGACCACTAACTTTGCCCCTTGCTTAGCAAATTGAAGGGCGCTCTCACGTCCGATGCCGCTGGAAGCCCCAACGACTGCAACAACTTGCTGATTAATTGGCTTCAGTTGCATCGATGTTACTCCTTAAAGTTCTTATTGCAAATTCTTTCGCTGTGAAAGTAGAGTCAATCTAGAAACGTTGAGTTTGCTAGAAATCTAGAAAATTAACTTCTACTTAATAATTACTTGACAGTAAACTTACCTACATCAGTCGCAAGGTTGACAGCGAGGAAGAGATGTCTAAGCAACAACTTGATTGAGAAACTTGCTCAACTCGGCACTAAAAAGTTCTGGCCGCTCGACATGAGGTAAGTGACCGCAGTCGGGGATCAAGGCGAGTTGTCCTTGCTTTAACCGGCTCACGGCATCCTGCGCTTGCTCTTTTGGGAAAACCCGATCCTCCGTCCCCCAGATCACAAGCGTCGGCATCTGCAACTGCCCTAGCGAGTCGAGCAACACCTGGTACTGTCCAAATACATTCAGCTGGGCACGCAGTGAGGACAGAGTGGCTTCCAGAAAACCACCCATTTGTGCCATTCGCTCTTGTTCCGCTATCCACACATCAGGAACCCGTGAAGGGTGAGCGAAAAACAGCGTTGCCCGTAACCAAGACCGCATCTTAGCACCCGGAGGCGTTTTGCACCCAGTAATGGCAGCCTCTCCATACAAAGGAATTGCGAACTGGGTTAGGAGGGGGGTAACTGAGTAACCGAGTCCAGAACTGTCTACCAGCACCAAAGCTGCGACTTGTTCGGGACGGGAGAGGGCAAAGCGCAGGGCAACCTGACCACCGAGTGAATTGCCGGCTACCACTGCCCGCTCGATTCCCAGCGCCTCCATAAAATCAACTAGGAACTGTTTGAGAAACTCCAGGGAATACTCGCGGTTGGGTTTAGCACTGTCGCCGAAACCTGGAAAGTCCGGTGCGTAGACAGTCTGAGTTGCTCCGAGTTTGGGAAGCACCCAAGACCAATCCAAAGCGCTGGCGCTATCTCCATGTAGCAGCACTAACGGTAGACCCTCATTGCCGGCTTTAAAGTAGCGGGTGGTTAAACCACCGACATTAATTCGCCGCTCTTCAACCTCGATTTTCACAGTTAGCTCCTATCATTATCTAAATGTAATTAGCGTGGGGATCGTCGTCGGCATTCCCTGAAATTTAACCCTTATGTGTAATGGGCACCGTTGACTCTCAAAACTTCCCCAGTTATGTAGCTACTAGCAACGGGCGACAGTAAAAAAGCGACTGCCCAGGCAACTTCCTCCGGTTTACCGAAGCGACGAAAAGGAATCTCGGATACAATGCGCTCTTTTACTTTGTCTGGAACGGACTTGACCATATCAGTTTCAATGAATCCCGGTGATACCGCGTTGATTCGTACCCCGTATCGCGCCGCCTCCCTAGCCAGGGATTTAGCGAAACCAATCACCGCTGCTTTAGATGCCGCGTAGTTAGTTTGACCAAGGTTTCCCCGTTCGCCTGAAATGGAGGAGATACAAACAACAGAGCCTTCTGTGCGCTCGTACATCTTGGGGATCACGGGAGTGAGCGTGTTGTAAACTCCTTTCAAATTCGTGTCGATCACGGCATCCCAGTCTTCAGTTGTCAGTTTGGGAAAAAAGTTGTCGCTGGTAATTCCAGCATTCGCCACCACCCCATAAATTGGCCCTAGTTTCTGTTCAACTTGTTCTGCCACTGCTTCCATTGCTGCTTTGTCGGTAACATCGGCTTGAATTGCTAAAGCCCCCTGTTGAGCATCGCAATTACTGCGGTAGGTGTAGGCGACCTTACTGCCCAATTCCTGCAACAAAGCAACAATGGCCGCTCCGATTCCGCGATTCCCGCCGGTTACCAAAATGACTTTATCTTCCAGTTTTAAAGAAGCCATGAGGTACACTCTTCCATCTGTCCAGAATTAGAGATTTCCGAATTATCAAAAAAACAATCTGCCGGCATCTTGAAATCTCTTCAGAATTGCTATTTAAAGCTTGAAATTAGCTAAGTCGCTCCAGTGCGATCGCAGTTCCGCCACCAGTGCCATGACAAACGGCTGCTATCCCTCGATGCCCATTTCGCTCCTGCAAGGCATTAAGCAGGGTGACGATAATTCGTGCCCCAGAAGCCCCGATGGGATGCCCTAAAGCGATCGCGCCGCCATAGACATTCAGCTTTTCGTAAGGAATACCGAGCACGCGATTAAACAGGACGCTACTAAGAGCGAACGCTTCGTTATTCTCGAACAAGTCAAAATCGCTTACTTTCATTTTGAGCTTGTCTAAAAGCTTGTTGACTGCCAGGATAGGAACTTCGGGAAAACGCCAAGCTTCCCCACCTACCCAGGTTCCCCCAATCACCCGCGCTAGAGGCTTGAGGTTGTAGCGTTCTACGGCGCTAGCGCTTGCTAAGACGAGACCGGCTGCTCCGTCTGATATTTGACTACTATTGCCAGCAGTGAACACTCCATTTTCTCGGAAAGCCGGTTTTAGTTTGGCAAGACTTTCTAAGGTAAGTTCGGGACGGATTCCTTCGTCTTTATCTACGATTTGCAACCCTTTTTTCCCTTCGATCTCAATCGGTGCGATTTCCTTTTTCAGCCAGCCTTTTTCCGTTGCGATCGCTGCCCGTTGCTGTGAGTAGAGCGCAACGTTGTCCAAGTCAGCCCGCTTAACATCGTAAGCCTCTGCCAGCCGCTCAGCTTGCTCTCCCATCGCTTCAGCCGTGGTGGGATCGGTGAGACCGTCGTAGAGCAAGATATCGGTGAGTTGCTCTGGGGAACCCAGCAAAAATTTGTAACCCCATCTCGCTCGGTGGGACAGGAAAAAGCCGGTTTGGGACATCGATTCCATTCCCCCAGCAAGTACGAGTTCGGCTTCACCAGCACGGATTGTCGTGGCAGCGTTCATTACACTCATCATTCCCGACGAACACACCATATCTACGGCATACCCGTTCACTGTCTCTGGAATTCCAGCCTTAAAAGCTGCCTGACGGGCTAAGGACTGCCCATGCCCCGCTCTGAGTACGTTGCCAAAGATGTACAAATCTAAAGCGTCCCCAGATAGTCCTGTTTTTTCCCAGGCTGCCCGCATAACATGGGCACCTAAGTCCACTGGAGAAAAGCCGGCGAGCACTCCTCCAAACCGACCGAGCGGCGTGCGTACTGCTGAGACAATATAAGCTTCTTGCATACATCTTCACCATTTTTTTGAGTGTTGCGTCTTCAAGCCCTACCAACTTAAAGCAAGAGGCTTGTGAAAGTGAATTTCATTGGTAGTATCAACAAATTTTCACCATTTATAAAAGCTCGATCAGACTTTATCTTAACTTATAAATTTTCTGTATTAATTCAGTAATTATTAGATATTGTCAATGAGGTAATAGAACTTTTATCACGGTTTTTTATATTTTAAATGAAATTTTAAAAAAAGCGAATTCTTAAAAAAGTAGATTTTTGCTTAAGACGGTTAATGCCATTGAAACTCTCTCTTTAATTTACTAAAGTTATTACTTGCAACGTTTGCCAAAGAGTAGACAAGCCAATTTGTATCAATTAAGACAATCAAAGGAGAAAGCTAATGATTTGGACAAGTGACTGCGACCAATTTTTAAGACAGTTGAGCGATAGGCAGCAAGGGATTTTAAATAGCTGGTTATCTACGATACCAACTATGGAAAATTTCAACATAGGGAACTTTCGAGATACATTCGAGAATACCTTAAAGTTTCAAGAACAGGTAATGACCAGTTCTCTGGAGTTCCAAGCTTTGGTAGCGCGTCTGTCAATTGAAACCCAGAAACAATTTTGGGAAAGCTATTTCAATATCCTACGGAATCGATAACTCTAAAGAACTGGGTGCCTGCTAGAGTTGTCTTCAGTTTTCCTATAGGCAGTTTGTAAAGTCATTATTAAAATTTTGGCTTTACAAACATCTTTCTGCTTTATTAAGAAAACCCTCTAAGGTTTTGGAGAAATTTCTTAGAGTAGAACACAGTTAAATGAAATAATTTTTTATTTAACTTTAATTTTCTTAACCTCAAAAAAAGCAATTATTTAAACTATAACTTTTCTTTTTTGCCGACTCCTCTACCTAAAGAAGGGAATTAATCAAAATTGGTTTTGCCGGCTCATCTATCTAGAGACGGGACTTAATCTTAATCGGTTGTGTGACGCTGAATACAATAAAACAAAAAAATCTGCTGAACTTCAACAAATTTGCCCAATCTGAACTCATAAAAACTAAACTGAAAATCCAGAAAAATACAGCCTATCCTACAGCTTAGAGTTGGCTGTCCCTTGCAGATCATCTGGCCGGCACCCTGTTAAAACATCTGCGATTAAAGATACAGTCTTAAGCTCGTTTGTATTAATAAATACACACATTTCCAATAGAGCATTTTAAAACTACCTCCTGCGTAAGTGTACGCATTCAACAGGATTCTCCAAAATAGTAGGAAATTCATCCGCAGCAAGCGCAGAGCGCTCTCGTTGACGCACTGCCTCGGAAACCCCCTGTTCTTGCTGCCTCGCCAACCCATACGTTATAGAGGATTGCGCCTTATGGAGCCATTACAACTAAGTGAGGAACTGCGTAAAGGGAAGAACCCGGACATGACGCGCCGGCGAGCGATTATCGGCTTGTCTATGCTCGGAGGTTCAATGGGACAACTCGTTACGCTCTACCAAACCGGCGTCGTCAGTCACCTACCCGATCCTCCAGGACAAAAGCTTTTCGATGCCGATCGCGTTGACGCTTCTAATTACGCTTACAGCCGGTTTAACTCACCCGATGGGCCAATAATGGTGGTTAACTACGCCCTCACGGCTTGGTTGGCTGCGGCGGGTGGTCTGGATCGGGCACGGCGCAACCCACTTCTCCCGATTGCAATGGGCGTCAAGATCGTCTTAGATGGAGTTGTCTCTGCTGAGCTAGCTCGCGAAGAATGGAGCGAGAATAAAGCGTTTTGTGAGTATTGCCAAGTCGCAACGGTTGCCTCGTTGGCATCCATCGTCCTCGCAGCGCCGGAAGTTTTTACTGCTGTTCGTACCCTGTTCGGACGCCGCAACGAGAACAAGGAAGCAAGTATCAAGCAATAACAAATACTGTTTTAGGTTCGCGCCTTAAGCCAATCGGCGATTGTGGGAGGCAGGTCTCGCTGCACCTTACTACTCACATACATCCCGATGTGGCCCACTGGGAAGGAGCGCACGGTGTAATCTTCGCTACCAATATATTTTTGAAGCGCTAAGGAGGAGGCCGATGGAACTAGGTGATCCTGCTCGGCGTAAATGTTCAAAATTGGTATGCGAATATTACCCAAATCGACTCGCTTCTTCCCTATTTCGACCTCACCTTTAATCAGTTTGTTTTGCTGGTAGAAATCTTTCATAAACTGCCGGTAGGCTTCCCCAGCTTGGTCAGGACTATCGAAAATCCACTTTTCCATCCGCAGAAAGTTGAGCAGCTTGTCTTCAGAGTCGATGGTTTCTAGAAGATCTATATACTTCTGAACTCCTAACTGAAAAGGCTTCAGCATTATAAACTCCAAGTTCAAGAAGTCACCCGGAATATTGCCTAGTGTATCTACCATAAGATCCACGTCTAGAGCTTGTGAACCCAGAGTGCATCCACCCCAAACATTGAGAAGTCCCTCATTGATGTGAAAATCAACAGGAGTCACCATGACAATGAGGTTTTTCACCTTCTCTGGGTAAAGGGAACTGTAGCAAAGGCTGAAGCTTCCTCCCTGACAAATCCCTAACAAATTAATTGCCTCTAACTTGTGGCGATCGCGGACTACATCCACACAATTATTGATATAACCATTAATGTAATCGTCGAGAGTCAGCCAGCGATCAGCTCGAGTCGGATAACCCCAGTCGATGAGATAAACATCTAGGCCAAGGTTGAGCAAGTTAGCAACCAGAGATCGCCCTTCCTGTAAATCAACAATAGCGGGACGATTAACTAAAGCGTAACTAATAAGGATGGGGATATTAAGCGAAGATTCCACCTTTGGCATAAAGCGGTAGAGTACCACTTTGTCCTCTCGGTAGACTTCTTCTTTGGGAGTCACCCCAACCTGAATGTCTTCCTCGCGCAGCCGGTTTAAAATGTCGATGCCTCTGCCCAGCTTTTGGGTGAGATCTCCAGCGCTAACTTGGTATTTTGCAGTCATAATGGATAATTAGTCAATGGCTGGTTTTGGTTTGGTCTGATTCTAGAAGTAGAGAAACACACGGAATCGAATTCCAAAGATAAGACCAATAAGCCTTGTATTATTCAACCTTAGCCTGGGATTCTCCTAAAGCTTTGTTCAGGCTTTTAATTTCCTTACGCAGCTCATAAATGTTGCGATGAATCTCGTCTACTTCGCTCCGAGTCGGCAAGTCATACATCTTTAAAAACACTTCCGTTAACTGTTGCTGCTGGAATTTATAGGTCATAGCAGCGCTTAAGAATTTTCCCTGGAGGGCAACAGCATCTTCTGAGCCGAATTTCTGTGCAAATACTCGATCAAATGCGCGACTCCAAACCTGCAAAAGCTCCTGCCAGTTTTGAACTGTTTTACCCTTTTCCTCAGAAGATCCTAACTCCCGCATCAATTCTTCAAAGGCTTTCATCCAGACCTCAACCAGCACGCCCTGATAATCAAAAGTTGCCTTAGTCAATTGTATCCAAGCATCAAAACCCTTCTGAAGTTTGTTGTTAAACTCACGGCTATACCCAAAGTTTGGGCTTTGCAGAAAGCTACCAAAGGTTCTCTCATAAATGTTCCAGTAGAGTTCAGTTAGTTCGAGAAATGCCGCTTGTTCGCCAACCGTTGTTTTGCCGGCACTCTTTAATGATTGCTCTAGTGATTCTGCCCAAAGCTGTGCTAATTTTTGCATTCCCTTCAGGTAAACTTGCCACAACTCGGCCTGATCTGGGGTCGTCTTGACATCTGAGCTATTCATGTTTATCTTTCTGCCTAAATAAGGAAGTCTTGAATAATAGATTATTTCTTGTCTTAACAAACTTTTGTCATGAAGCCTTGAAACAGTCGTCAGTCCAAACACCTGTTTGCTTTAGATAGTTAAAGTCAATTTAATTTATTGACTCTAACAATCATTCTTTAAACCGGCAAAAATTTCAAAGCCTTTTCTTTAAAAACTCTCAAGGATATTCCAACCAATTGCAGTTATAGGTTAATAACGACAAATAATTTGTTATTCCACATAAGAGGAGTAAACCTTTAAATTGAATCCCGACAGACAGTATCAGGCGAAAATGCCGGCAAGCAAACAGCAATGTATTCTGCTCCTTCTTCAGTTGGTGTGCTGTAGCGCACCCATTCTCCTTTTTTGGTAATCACAGCTTGTCCCGCACGCACGTCCATTTTTCCGCCTTCAAATTCGACGCAAAGCGTGCCTTTAAGAACTACAGTAAACTCATCAAACTCCGGGCGTTGCCCAGGTTCAACCCACCCACTAGGAGAACGCATGAGAGCGATGCTAAGTGCTTCGGTTTCAGTGTTAACCCGACCGATGTACTCGTCAATCAGTTTGGGTTTGTTACCGACTGCTTCAATACGGATTGGTTGTTCAATGAGTTGTGGCATAAAAAAGTTAGTTGTTCGGTGGTTAAAGAACCCTGGCTCGTAGTGGGTTGACAATTTAGTTACAATTCATCTGTCATCAATCACATATTATCGTCATTTTTACAGGATGCTTAAATATTTTCATACAGAAGGTTTTAAATCTCCTTTTATTTTATCTCAACTATTCTCACATGAAAGTCAAGTTTTTCGATAGCGCTTGAGCTAGTCTAACTGCTTTTAAAACGAGCGTTCTAACGAGGTAAAGCCCGATAGTTTCATAAACTACCGGGCTTGAGCTTAACATGGAACACAGAAAGCTTTTCTTGAATGGACTGAAGTTTTGTCGTGTTGAAACTGATTTCAGCTTCTTTACTGTTCTAGCAAATGCCTAAAACTTTCTTCTGGCATGGCTAGTTAAGGCTCAACAATGCCTTTCTCAGCCCTCAGTTCATCCAAACCCTTGCTTTTATCGCATGGAGGCTGCCATTTCTTCCTGAATTTTCTTTTTAGCAGCTTTGAATTCAGTTGCCATTTGCTCTTTTTGCGAGTCGTTGCAATTTTTGTCAATTGCTGCGAACATCGTGCTTTCTTCCTGACGAATGTGATCGCCCACAGCTTCCATGAGCTGTTTGACTTTTGAGCGGAATTCGTCGGCTGAAGTGGTATCAATAGACTTGATTTCATCTATCATCCGCTTCATTTCTTTTTGCTCATCGAACAGCTCTTGAGTATTATCATCGCCATAGAACGAGCGAACTCTTGGATAGACGATTTCTTCTTCGGCTTGAGCGTGTGCTAACAAATCTTTGGCGAGTTGTGCAAAATACTCTTGAAGTTTTTGCGGATCTTTGGTCGCTCCAATTTCGGTGAAGATAGTGTTGACCTTATTGTGATCCAGCCGGATCAAGGTCTGGATATTCATATCCTGTTTGTCAGTATTTTGGGTCACGACGCTGCCGGCAACCCCTGAAAATGCCGCGATCGCGTCCTGCACCCGTGCCCAAAGTCCTTGATCGGGATCTTTGCCGGTCATTTCCCGAACACCCACTAATTCGAGCATTCCTTTGAGTTGTTCTTGGTGGGCGCGACCTTCAAAATTGACGGTATTTAAAGGCCCAATTGCGACTTCAATATCAGCCCCGACTACCTGCGCGGCTTTGTGAATAACGATTCCGCTCATGGCTTGACCATGCTTGAGCAGTTCATGCTGAATGAGCCGCTGGTAGTAAGATAACCCTTCGCCGGCCATCATCTGCTCAAACTGCTGCAAAAATTTCTTGGTTGCATCATTTGACTCGGACTGGATGCCGTATTGAACAATTACAGTCTCGATAATGCCTAGGTTTTTTTGGTCATCCTCAAGCATATTTTGGAGACGTTCCCGAATATCTTCGTAAGGGCAGTCCGCTAATAGTTTTTGATCGTTAGAGATGACAAATTTTTGAAATGCTAAGAGGTCTGCCAATCTTTCGCCAATTGCCAGCCGCTTTGCATCATCTATCATTGTAGCCATGTTGAGTTCTCCTTCAAGGAAATAATTTGATTGATATCTAAATGAGTGCTGAGCTAAAGTAGCTCAAAACGAGTGTCCCAAATATTTTTAATACAACTCTGAGAGGCGTTGTTCACGCTGTGCGTCGAGAATCGGCTCGAAAAAATTACTTTAGTTATGGCAATTTTGCTCGTCAACGATTCCTCACAGAGGCGTAAGAGACGACAAGTCAGAGTGACATTGGGTTATTTTTCAAGCGGTAAAAAAACTTGAATACTTTTATTTTGCAACGGATTTAATTTTCGTCCACCCTACCAAAGTTAGATATTTCGACTACTCCTGTTAAGGAGAGTGAAAGGAGAGTGAGTAGAGGAGTGAGTTGGGGATCAAAAATGTGGCGTAGGACGATTTGCTTGTGGAACTTCTAGGGGAAGAGAGCGTTCGATTTGGGAAAAAAACTCCTCATCCTACTCAACTCAGGTCAATCGAAATTATTGATCTCCCTGCTATCCTGCTGAGGCTGCTGTGGCAAATTAAGTGCGAGGGGAACAGGGAGCCGGTGATGCCGATGCCGGCACTCTATTCAGGGTAGGCTACGTCCGCCCCCGATTAGTAGCAATGGCAACTACACCTAAAGTGAGAGCGATTATGATAATTTTTATAAAGTTCCTTAAAAAATTGTCCGAATCCTATGAGCTTGGAAATCCCGGCAGAAGTTAAAGTTTGGAGCCAATTTATCCACCCGATTGTGATGTGGGTGCTGTTCGCGGCTTCTCTTTACGCCCTGTATTTGGGTGTGCTAGTCCGGCGCACTCGCAACGCAGACGGTGAGAAAAAGAAAGAGCTGATCAAAGGTAAATTCAACGTCAAGCACTACCAAGTCGGTTCGTTGCTCTTAGGGGCGATGGTTGTCACCACACTGATCGGCATGGGCGTGACTTATATCAATAACGGTAAGCTATTTGTCGGGCCTCACTTATTGGCCGGTTTGGGCATGACGGGACTGATTGCCGTTGCTGCGTCCCTATCGCCTTATATGCAGAAAGGACAAAATTGGGCGCGATACACCCACATTGCTCTGAATTTAGTGCTGTTGGGGTTGTTTGGGTGGCAGGCTGTAACCGGCATGGATATTGTTCAAAGGATTATCAGCAAAATGTAATGGGCATGGGGCATGGAAGTCTTCCCAATGCCCCATTCCCAATTTCCCTTGCCCTAATGACACTGTTCGCAAGTGGCCACATTTCGCTTCAGAGAACACTGTTTCTTGAAGAATTCCAGCGCCGGCTTGCCTAAAGATGCGTGAAAATCTTCCTGCACTTTGTGGGTTAAGCACCGGGACACTTGTTTAACGATTTGGGCTAACAACCGATCCCCATTATTTTGAATCGTGGACTGGGGCAACGCCCGGATAAACTTGGGCAAGCACACGCCAACTGCTAAGTCTAACTTCCACTCCACGCGAGTCATGGCAGTGCTGAGTTTGCCAGCTTGCCCTTGTGTAGCATCGGAAAGATCGGCGGGTACTTCCACTAACGTTTGGGCGGCTTGAAAGTCAACTTCATAGCCAGGAGGGGTATAATTCGGCACCGGGATCGTTTGGATCAGGTAAACGCCGTCTTGCTGCGGTAACAAGTCAAGACCCACTTTCGGCTCTACCTGATAGCCAAGTGCCCCAAATCGCCCGACGGTCAAAGCATAACCACTCTCTCCAATGGGATCTGCCTTCATCGGATGAGCGCACCGGCGGAACCAATCTTGGTGGGCGTCAAAATAGTTCGCAACAGTTTGAGCGCCGGCATACATGACCATGCTGCCAACAAAGCGTGTGCGAAACCAGATCGGTTCCTTCACCTCGGCTGAAGTGGCTTCTGGTTGCTCGCTAACTGCGATGGAGGCTGGAGCTAAAATGGCATCGGGAGCTTGAAACATTTGAGGTTGACTGGCTTGCGACTGCATGACACCCTATCCTTGAGATGACTGCGGTTTGCTTAGACTGAGAATGCTGTGAGGCGACAGTTGTTTCTTACTTTAGGTTTCTGTGCCCGTAAGCGAAATCCGTAATTTTGCCCGAGTTTTGAGCGATTTCTAACCAACAGTAGAGGCTGTACTGAGAAATTCCTGTTTCAATCACCATAGAGGGTTCTAGAAAGCGCTCTTGTGCTTGAATTACGGTCTGGTTTGTGATCTCTATCAATACATATATCTTTAAACAGGAGTATGGCCACCCTCTCCAGAGAAAGAAATGGGGAGATTTTTACTTTAGCGTTCACCCGTTGAAATTAACCACTAACAACTAACAATTACTTATGAAAGCATTTGTAGCAGGAGCTACCGGCCAAACAGGTCGCCGGATTGTTAAAGAGCTAGTCAAGCGCCAAATTCCCGTTCGGGCTTTGGTTCGCAATGTAGAGGCTGCCAGAGAAATTTTGCCGGCAGAGGTGGAATTCGTCACTGGCGATGTTTTAAACCCAGATAGCCTCAGCGCTGCGATTGGCGACAGTACGGTGCTGTTGTGTGCCACCGGCGCAAGTCCTGGTTTCGATCCCACCGGCCCTTACAAGGTGGACTTTGAGGGTACGAAAAATCTAGTGGATCTTGCCAAGACAAAGGGAATCCAGCAGTTTGTCTTGGTGTCTTCCCTCTGTACCTCCCAGTTTTTCCATCCGCTGAATTTGTTTTGGCTGATTTTGGTGTGGAAAAAACGCGCGGAAGAGTATATCCAGAGTAGTGGCCTGACTTACACAATTGTGCGGCCTGGGGGTCTTCAGAATGAGGATAATGATTTGCCGGTGAAGATGTCTTCAGCGGATACGCAGTTCGATGGGAGAATTCCCCGGACAAAGGTGGCGCAGGTGTGTGTTGAAGCGTTGTTTCAACCGGCAGCCCGTAATAAAATTGTCGAAGTCACGGCTGCAGCAGAGGCTCCTGAGAAATCCTTTGAGCAGCTATTCGCCAGCGTTGCTTGATTTGCGGAAACTGCCGGTCAGTCACTGGAGTTACCCTTTGTTGAGTAAGCGTGCGGATGACGCACGAGGGTGAGTTTTGGAACTGACAAGTAACGTGAGCAGACTCAAGCGGATTATTGCCGGCAGTGCCGCTGCTGCCGGTTTGGTATTTTTGCTATCGCATTGGCCGGGGGATCGGTGGCCGCAATCGGGTTTTGACTATGTTGTTAAACCGCAACCGCTGGCAATGCAGGGAGGCGATCCCTATGTTCGGGCGCTGATGCGAACGATCTCGGCCAGTGAGTCTAATGTTTCCAGACCTTATTCTGTTCTCTATGGCGGTGAGGATGCCGGAAATTTGAGCGATCATCCTGACCGCTGTGTGAGGATTGTCAATGGCCCGAATGAGAACAATTGCACCACGGCTGCCGGTCGCTATCAGATGCTAACAACGACGTGGCAGGAAATGGCAAAACGCTATCATCCTGATCCGTCGCAGTTTTTGTTTTGGCACTCCTACAGTTTTGAGCCAGAATTTCAGGATGCGGTGGTTTACGCTTGGCTCAGTGACTCTGATGCTTGGGGAACGGACATTCCCGAACTGCTGCGCCAAGGAAGATTACAAGAGGTGTTGAAATTACTTTCTGGCACTTGGACGAGTTTAGGCTACGGAATCGAAGACAATTCGATGACCGGCTCTTTATCGGCAGTTTATCAAGAAATGTTGCAAGAAGAACTGCGGACGGCAAGCTGAACGTTTGTTAAGATGCTGGCTCATGCCGGTATCCTCCGCTGAATCGGGGGCAAAATTTTACCATGTCCATATAAATACTTATTTAACAATTAAAGTCTATTTCTTCTAAATTCAAAATAAAAAGCCGACTCGCAAAGGGATACATCCATTCACAGCTAAATAACTTTTGAAGCATATTAAAAGTAATTAACCGAAACTATTAACAACAAGCAGGCAAATTACGCGAGATTGAAGTCACTATCGCTTAACAATAGCCAAGAGATAGCAGTAAGCCGTGACATTCCTTCTCGTGGATCTTGCCGGTTTCGCAGAGTTCCAGAAGCGTGTCTGCTAGAACATAAAGCGCAATCGCCCGGTCGATGTATTCTTTCGCACTGGCCATTCCCTCATCAATAGTTTTGTAGGCTTGCCAATTTGTGCTAGTTTTGTGTCTCGCTGGTGGCAAGCACTTGATCGCCCAGCCGCCTTCTAAAGGCATTGCTAAAATTAACCAGTTGTGATAGCAAACGTTCCAAGTTTTCATATTTTAATTCTCTCCAGGTGTTCTAAGTTTGTACACTGCATCCTGTTTCATAGTATCGAGGGCTTTTGTTTAGCAGAAAGTGACCCATTGCCAGGAGGAAGGGTGATAATTATCTGACGGTTGGGTGATGAGTGGCTTTTACTCAATGTGATCCAGATCATTTTTTTTAAGGTGCCGGTGGCAATTGCACTTGATAGATGAAGAAGTGTAAAGGGAATTTGGGTTTGGCATTGGATAAGCAGGGTTCACGCACCCCTAAGTGATCTTCCAGACAGGCTTTGCAGTAAGGTTTTACGGCTAAGGAGAGTTGAAACTTTTTTTAAAAGAGCGATGGAATCCAGATTGCGACAAAAATTAAAACATTAGCTAAAAATCCACTAAACACTAAGCTGAAATTCAATAATAAGACCAGAGCCTCAACCAGGCTCAAGCAAAGCGCCATCTCGTCAGGTAAGTGGCTCCAGACTGTCGTGCACCTTTTATCTTTTGCCAATATTAGTTCGCTTTTTCTGCCGGTGTTATTAGATAAATCGTCAATGTCACAAATTTGGGTTTCTCAGCTCATATTCTTGAGTCTCATGGGTGCTACTGCGGTTGTTGTTAGTTCTGAAACAAGTCACGCACAGCCGGCTAACCCTGAACAATCTGCTTTGCTTGATGAAGAGACTTTTTCACCAGCGCAACCTGCAGCGTCTCTTTCGTCACAAAATTCACTCATCACTACTCAACCGGCATCTTTTGCAGAACCGGCAAAAAAAGTCACTTCTTTTAAGCCGGTTATTTCTAACGCTCGCCTTTTGAAGCAGGAGTTGCCGCAAGTATTTGCAACCAGTCGCGCTGAATTATTGATGCCGGCAGGGCAAGGGGTGTCGGCTTCTAGCCAAAGCGAGGTGACACAGTTATCTGACTTGATGCCGGCACTCACTGCCCCACACATTGCTCAAACACCCCAGTTTTTGGCGCAAAAATTGACATTTTCAGATGTGCGGGATCACTGGGCACAAAGTTTTATCGAAGCGCTTGCCGCTCAGGATATCATTGGTGGGTTTCCTGATGGTACATTTCGCCCAGAAGCGCCGGTGACGCGGGCGCAGTTTGCTGCACTGATCCGAAAAGCTTTTGCTAGAAATTCGGTTCGTAACCCGATTCAATTTATCGATGTGCCGGCGAATTATTGGGCTTACGATGCAATTCAGGAAGCCTATAGCATTGGTTTTTTAGAAGGCTACCCCAATAATGTGTTTGCGCCGGAGCAAAATATTCCTCGCGTTGAGGTATTAGTCTCACTAGCTAATGGATTGAATCTGGCAAAAACGGGTGAGACAACAACAATTTTAACCGGCTCGTTTCAGGATGCTTCTAGTATTCCAAATTACGCCCAAAATAGTATCGCCGTTGCCACTGAAAATCAACTAATTGTCAATTACCCAAATGTGCAAAATCTCAACCCCAATCAAGTTTCGACACGGGCAGATGTAGCGGCTTTTATTTATCAAGCCCTGGTTAACACCGGCGCACTGCCGCAGCTCAGCGTTTCTGACAAGGCATCTCAATATATTGTGGGTTACGAACCCCCACAAACGCCGACTCCGCCCATTGCTTCTAGCGGTGCCGGTGCTGTGCCGAATTTAACACCACAGCAAATTGTACCGGGACGAGAACAATTTGTACCAGAAAGAATCCCCCTTCGTCCAGTTCCCAATACTTCACAACGACAGAAATTACTGGCATCTCCTGGGACAACTTCTGTTACCCCATCCGCTTATGGTAAATCTTGGAGAAGCGTTGGTGTTGGTGCCGGTTTTCAGGCGCGAACTCGGTTTACAGATGAATCTGATGGTGGAATTGCTGTTGGGTTCGGATTAGGGAACGCTCAAAAAGCGGTGGGTTTAGATGTTGGTGTTGCTATTTTCAATCTTTCAGATAGTTTTGGGGATCGCGGAGGAGTGAGTTTCAAATTACACCGTGCCCTTCCCGATGATTTTGCCGTGGCCATTGGGTGGCAAAATGCGATTGTTTGGGGTTTTACAGATGCCGGTAGCAGTGTTTATGGCGTTGCGAGTAAAATGTTTCGCCTTCAAGATAGTACGGAAAAACCCTTTAGCCGGCTTTATCTTTCTGCGGGCATCGGTAATGGGCAATTTCGCTCTGAGTTTGATATTAATGACAATAAGGATACAATCGGTGTGTTCGGCAGTGTTGCAGTGCGAGTGGCTCAGCCTGTAAATGCAATTGCTGAGTGGACGGGGCAGGATTTAACTCTGGGCGTTTCTTTTGTTCCTTTCCAAAATGTGCCTTTAGTCATTACGCCGGCAGTTACGGATGTTACGAACAATGCCGGTGATGGGGCAAGATTTATCCTCGGTATCGGTTACGGATTTTATTTTAAATAGGTTAAATTCTATGAAAAAATTCAAGTTTTTACGCAATTTTTGTTTAGCTTTTCTCTTTGTTTTAGCTGCTGCCGATCCGGCTTTCACTCAAATTGGAAACCAGTCTGATGGCTTTCCTAATCTCCCTGAGATTACTAACGTCTTTCCTGATCCTCCTGGGGGTCCTAATAGTGGTCCTAATCCTCCTGGGGGTCCTAATAGTGGTCCTAATCCTCCTGGGGGTCCTAATAGCGGTCCCAATCCTCCTGGAGGTCCTAATAGCGGTCCCAATCCTCCTGGAGGTCCTAATGGCGGTCCCAATCCTCCTGGAGGTCCTAATGGCGGTCCCAATCCTCCTGGAGGTCCTAATGGCTTTCCTAATCCGCCAGGAAGTAATAATCCTCCGCCAAGATTTAACTCATCTACAGATCCCTCACAAAGAACTAATCCAACCACTGAATCTTCAGAAACTTCTGGATCGTCTGGTTCCTCTGGCTCATCTGGGTCGTCTGGCTCATCTAGCTCGTCTGGCTCATCGTCAGTAACCGCAGGAAAAGAAGTTGACAGAGGTGGTTTTGAGGGGATCGTGCAAGGTGGACAGACGGATCAGGCAGTCCAGGCATTTGAAGAAGTACAAGCGGTAGATTTTGGCAACCAACTCGGCATACCTCTCTATGGAAAAGCGCCGACAATTGATGAGATCGCAAAAGCACTGTGTAATATCCATCAAGCCACGGGTAAAAAGCCAGCCATCAATTATATTTTTGCCGGCGAAAAGGGGTTGGATACTTTAACAATTTTTCCGCAATGCCTAACGGCGGCTACTGAACAAATTAATGAACCATTTGTTCGGAAGTTCATTCCTGAAGCTAAACGACCTACTCTTGAAAAAGTTCTGAAAGAGTTTCGTTCTCAAGTGACCAATCCCAGAAATATCCGCAGCACCAGTTACTTAAAATCTGCTCAACAACTTTATCAGTGGATCATCTCTCCCATTGAGCCTGAATTACAAGCGAACAATATCGATATTATTGTATTTGCGATGGATGCCGGCTTGCGCTCAATGCCAATCGCAGCTTTGCACGATGGCAAGCAGTTTCTCATTGAAAAATATGGGATTGCCTTAATTCCCAGTTTTGGCCTAACGGATAGCCGTTATATCAGTTTGAAAGACGCGCAAGTTTTAGCAATGGGGGCTTCAGAATTTACCGAGCAAAATCCTTTGCCGGCAGTGCCGGTGGAGTTATCTGAAATTGTTGGGGAAGGGGGGAAGTGGAGCGGTCAAAAATTGCTGAATGAAGCGTTTACTCTCGAAAACTTTAAATTACTAAATCGGCAGCAACATTTCCAGATTATTCACCTGGCCACTCACGGAGAATTCCAACCAGGAAATGTCAGTAATTCTTATATCCAGTTTTGGAATGAGAAACTCCGGATGAATGAATTGCCACAAATCGCCCAAGAATTAGGTTGGAATGCAGCTTCTACAGCGCCGGTGGAACTGCTGGTTTTGAGTGCTTGCCGAACTGCCTTGGGAGATGAACAAGCTGAATTGGGTTTTGCAGGATTAACCGTTCAAGCCGGCATCAAATCGGCTTTAGCAAGTCTTTGGTATGTCAGTGATGCCGGCACACTTGCCCTAATGAATGAGTTTTACAAGCAGTTGAAACTGACAGCGAATAAGGCAGAGGCGCTTCGGCAAGCACAATTGGCTATGTTAACAGGAACCGTTCAAGTTAATGGAGGTCAGTTGCGCGGTTCAGACCAGCAAGTTCTTACTCTCCCTAGCGGTGTTGCGACGAAAAGCGTGAATGTAGCGCATCCCTATTTCTGGTCTGCATTTACATTAATTGGAAATTGGAACTAACAGAAGGTAAAAGGGAAAAAGTGAATCATTTTTTCCTTTTACCTTTTCTAGTTTTTCGTTCCCGAATCTTTTTTCTTTTCACGAGGCAAAAATCGGTCGAGAGCGGCTTTTAGTTCCTCAATTTCATCATCAATATTCCCCTCTTTTGCGGCTCGTGCAATACATTCGGTTAAATGCTCATCTAAAATAATCCGGGCCACGCGATCAAGCGCCCCCCGAACTGCGGCAACCTGAACCAAGACATCTGGACAGGGTTTGCTTTCCTGCACCATTGTCTTAATTCCCCGGATATGTCCTTCAATGCGAGAAAGCCGGTTCACAAGGCGTCGCAGGGATTCTTCAGTGTGAACGTGAGGGTGAGCGCTATGGCCATCTCCATGCGTGTGATCGCTGTAGAGGTCATCTTTATCCTGAAGCCGGCCCAGTTCATCTTTGCCGGCTAAGGACAAGGTTTTATCAGTTAACGAGTTAGTTCCAATCATTCGTTTTGCGCTGCATAGTAAATAAGATTCTAGCCTAGGGGCAAAACCAAGTTCTCAGTTAGGGAAAAAGTTAAAGCATTACTGCGAACTTGGCGCTATCCCTGTGCGACTTTCCCCGATCCTGCATTGGGGTTGAAATCCGTCAGCCTTGGGGTTCACAGAATTGTCAGAATAGCTGTAGCAACACGTTGAGTGCTGCAAAAACCATTACGAAGGTTTGCAACAAATTTAGGCCGATGGCAATTAAGACTATGGGATTTTTCAAGTTTTTTCGCGCTTTGGGGCACACCATCACCCAGGTGTTGGCCATTTTGCTAGGAGCTATTTTAATGGTTAGCACGCTACAAGTGCTGCCATCTGTAGCGGCACCGGCTCCCCTGCCGGCCTCAGCCGTCGCCCTTCAGGGTTCAACCGCACCGGCAACCAAGGGTGGTAGCTTTGTGACTGCAGCGGTTAATTTGGTGGGACCGGCTGTCGTGAGAATTGATACAGAACGCACCGTCACCCGTAACTCTGATCCCTTGTTTGATGATCCCTTCTTCCGCCGGTTTTTTGGTGACGACTTGGCGCAACAACTGCCCCGCGAACAGCATCTGCGTGGACAGGGATCGGGCTTCATCATTGATAGCAGTGGCGTGATTTTGACCAACGCCCATGTGGTTGACAATGCAGATAAGGTAACCGTGACACTCAAGGATGGGCGCACCTTAGAAGGAGAAGTGCGCGGTACGGATGAAGTAACGGATTTGGCAGTGGTTAAAGTCAATGGTGGTAACTTGCCGGTTGCCCCTTTGGGAGATTCTACTCAGGTGCAGGTGGGAGACTGGGCGATCGCACTGGGCAACCCCTTGGGGCTGGATAATACCGTGACTTTGGGAATTGTCAGCACCTTGAAGCGTTCTAGCGCTCAGGCCGGCATTCCGGATAAACGCTTGGACTTTATCCAAACCGATGCTGCGATTAACCCCGGAAACTCTGGTGGGCCACTTCTCAACGAGCGAGGGGAAGTCATTGGGATTAATACCGCCATTCGTGCCGGTGCGAATGGAATTGGCTTTGCCATTCCCATCGATAAAGCCAAAGCGGTTTCTGCCCAGTTGGTGAAAGGTGAAAAAGTAGCCCATCCTTATGTGGGCGTTCAAATGGTGACACTAACCCCACAAATTGCCAAAGAAAATAATCAGGCTCCCAATTCTCCGTTCATAGTGCCAGAAATTAATGGCGTTTTAGTGATGGGAGTGCTACCCAATACGCCGGCAGAAGCAGCCGGTATTCGCATCGGGGATGTGATTGTCGAAGTGAATAACCAAACCGTTTCTAGTGCAGAACAGTTGCAGAATATTGTTGAAAATAGCCAGGTGGGCCAGCAATTGCAGTTTAAAGTGCGACGCGGCAACCAAAGCCTTCCCCCCTTAGCGGTTCGGACAGCGCAACTGGAAAGCAATGCTAGATAAGTGCCGGCTTCCTATCGCTAAAGTTATGAACTTCTTCAGACTTTCGGCTTCCGTAGAAAGTGTCTAGTTAAGGGCTGAGCGCTTTTCAATTCGAGGTAATACATCTTTTGGGGCGCAAAGTTGGGGCGCAATGCTTAGATCCCTGACTTTGCGCCTTAACATCAGACATAAATGTGACCTGGAAGCGGTATAACCCAGAAAAATTTGAAGTCATTAGAGAGAGCTTCTTAAGAATAAGAGGCGTTTTTTTATCATAAATCAGTGGTAGCTTCCTTGACATCCTGGAATTTTGCGATAGAAGCTGTAATTACACTCAGTATTTATTAAAAAATATTACAACTATTTTTAACAAAATATTAAACGCAGGTAACTTTATCTTAACAATAATAAACTTTGATGAAAAAGTAGGATAATCTAATGATTGGAATAAATTAATTTAATCGCAACAGTCTCTAATAAAAACTACGTATTAATACTGAAGGAATAATTTAACAATGGTTAACTTAGCCGGCTATGAAATTCTCACAACCGTTCATGAAAGTAATAATTCTTTGGTTTATCGGGGGATGAGGAAGTTAGACAATCAACCGATTATTCTAAAATTTCTCAAGCAAGATTATCCAACACAGGCTTCGTTAGTTAGATATAAACAAGAATACGAAATTACCTGCAACCTCAACCTAGACAGCGTTCCGAAAGCCTACAGATTAGAAAAATATCAGAACACTTTAGTAATCGTTTTCGAGGATTGCAATGGAGAATCTTTAAAGAAATGGATAGACACTAAAAACATTACTTTAAAGAATTTTTTATTAACTGCCATTGAAATAACCAAAGCCTTAGGAGAAATTCATCATCACAATATTATCCATAAAGATATTAATCCCAGCAACATTATTATTAACCCAGCCACCGGCCTGATTCAAATTATAGATTTTGGCATTTCTACGATCTTAACCCGCGAAAATCCGACGATTAAGAATCCGAATGTTTTAGAAGGCACCCTAACCTACATTTCACCGGAACAAACCGGCAGAATGAACCGTGAAATCGACTACCGCACAGACTTTTATTCATTAGGAGTTACTTTTTACGAACTACTAACCGGGCAAGTGCCCTTTGATTACAGCGATCCAATGGAATTAATCCATTGTCACATTGCTAAACAAGCAGTCCCCCCCCATGAAATTAATCGCACAATTCCCCGAGCTGTTTCTAATATTGTGATGAAACTGTTAGCCAAAACAGCAGAAGCAAGATATCAAAGTGCCTGGGGAATCATCGCCGATTTAGAAGAATGCTTGCAGCAATTACAAACTGAGGGAAGAATTGCAGATTTTGAGATCGCGAAAAAAGATATTACAGACAAGTTTCAGATTCCGCAAAAACTCTATGGAAGAGAGCAAGAAGTTGAAGCTTTATTAGACGCCTTTGAGCGCGTCAGCAATGGCACAACAGAAATGATGTTAGTGTCGGGTTACTCTGGTATAGGCAAATCCGCTTTAGTACAAGAAGTTTATAAACCGATTACTAAAGCAAAGGGTTATTTTATTGCCGGCAAGTTTGACCAATTTCAACGTAGTATTCCTTATGCGGCTGTTGTCAAAGCGTTTAAGTCCCTCGTTAAGCAACTCCTCACAGAAAATGAAACCCAGCTCCATGCTTGGAAAGAAAAGCTTGTAGCTGCTTTTGGAGCGAACGGTCAAATCATTATCGATGTTATTCCCGAAGTAGAACTCATTGTTGGCAAGCAGGCATCTGTCCAAGAATTAGGGGCGACAGAATCGCAAAATCGTTTTAACTTAGTTTTTCAAAAATTTATTCGGGTGTTTTGCTCTGTTGAGCATCCCTTAGTCATTTTTCTAGACGATTTGCAATGGGCTGACTCGGCCACTCTAAAACTTCTCCAAGTCATGATGACAGATGAGGAAACAAAATATCTATTTTTAGTGGGTGCTTATCGAGATAATGAAGTGGCCCCCGCTCATCCGTTAACGATGACTCTGAATGAGCTGCAAAAGCAAGGCGCAAGGATCGACCAAATTATCTTAACTCCCTTGCACCTTCAACAAATTGCTAACTTGATTGCGGATACTGTGCATAAAGACAGAGAATCAGTGATGCCCTTAGCCGAGTTAGTTGTCAGTAAAACTCAAGGGAATCCTTTCTTTGTTAATCAGTTTCTTAAAACGCTTTATCAAGAAAAGCTTCTTAATTTCAATTTTCAAAAAAGGATGTGGGAATGGAACCTTTCACAAATTGAAGCCTTAGATATTACCGATAATGTCGTTGAATTGATGATCGGTAAATTAAGAAAGA
Organism: Microcoleus vaginatus WJT46-NPBG5; assembly: GCA_019359355.1. GTDB lineage: Bacteria > Cyanobacteriota > Cyanobacteriia > Cyanobacteriales > Oscillatoriaceae > FACHB-68. The sequence continues at coordinate 37,172 of JAHHHM010000016.1, forward strand.
TGCCCGAATTGACTCAGCAAGTTTTACGCTTAGCGGCTTGCGTTGGCAATAGTTTTGACTTAAATACTCTGGCGATTATTAATGAAAAATCTCCCGGACAAACCTATCAAGAGCTATTGCCGGCAATCCAAGATGGATTAATTCTCGCAACTTCTGAATTAGGAGTAACAGAAGAAGAGATCATTAATTCACAACTTGTCATTACAACTTATAAATTTTTGCATGATCGCGTGCAACAGTCGGGTTACGCTTTAATTGATTTAAACCTTCAAACAGCCGTTCACCTAAAAATTGGCCGGTTGTTACTGGCAAATATTTCTCCAGATCATCAAGCAGAAAGAATTTTTGAAATCGTTGACCATTTAAATTCCGGGCGGAAGTTAATGGTTGATGATCGAGAAAAAGTTGAGCTGGCTCTCTTAAATGTAACCGCTGCGAGGAAAGCCAAAGATGCAACGGCTTATGCGGCTGCTAGAAACTACTTAAGAGTTGGGCTAGAAATTTTACCGGGCGATATTTGGCAGAACTCCTACGAACTGGCTTTTACCTTGCATAAGGAACTGGCTGATGTTGAGTATTTAAACGGAAACTTTGAAGATTCTAAGATTTTAATCGAACGGGCTTTGGCTCAGTCCAAATCCAATCTAGAAAAAGCCGAAGTTTACAACATTCTTATTGTACAGTACACCCTGCTCACCAAATATGAAGAAGCGATTCAGGCGGGATTACAAGCACTTCGTTTGCTGGAAATAGACTTAGCTGAAGAGAACTTAGAAAAAGCGGTAAATGCCGAACTTGCTGAAGCTAAAGCTAATTTAGCGAATCGAAAGATTCCTTCCTTAATTGATGCTGAAAAAATGAAAGATCCAGCAAAAAAAATGGCTTTAAAGCTATTGGGCAACATGGGTCCGTTAACATTTTTTTCGTCCCAAGAGCTTTGGAAACTAACTGTTATCAAAGCAATTAATATTTCTCTCAAATATGGATTTGTGGCCGGAGGTTCCTACTGCTACTCATGCTATGGAATTATTCTGAATTCAATTTTAGGAGATTACCACTCGGCTTATGAGTTTGGCCGGCTTGCTCTCACCCTCAGCGAAAATTCAAATAACCTATCTCAAAATTGCCAAGATAGCGTTATCTTTGCCAATTACTTAAACTGCTGGATCAAACCCATTAAAACCACTGCCGAGATTAATAACGAAGGATATAAAGTTGGCTTGCAATCTGGCAATTTGCAATGGACGGGTTATAACAGAATGTTTCAAACCATTACCTATTTCTTTCAAGGAATGAATTTGAGCAGCTTATTAGAAGATATTTCTAATTCGCTTCATTTCTGTCATCAGACCCAAAATTTGTGGGCAATCGATATCATTGATGCCAACAAGTTAGCAATTTTAAATTTCATGGGTTTACAAGATGAAGTTAGCGAGAAACAGCATCTAGAAAATTTTTACGGCCGAAAGAGCATGGCAGCTCTCTGCGAGTTTTATGTTTTAAAAGCGCAGATTCTTTATCTAGATGAACAGTATAGTGAGGCAAAGCAAGCCTCAGATCAGGCGTCGGAAATCATCGATTATCTGATGGGGCACATTTCAAGCGCTCACCATAATTTTTATCGCTCACTTATCTTAACTGCTCTCTTTTCAGCCGGCTCTGAATCGGAGCAAAAAGATTACTTGAAGCAAATAGAAGCGAATCAGAAACAAATGAAAACTTGGGCAGATAACTGCCCAGAAAGTTTCGCACACAAATTTTGGCTGGTTGCGGCAGAGATTGCTCGAATTTTAGGTCAAGATTTAGAAGCAATGGATCTGTATGATCGAGCGATCACTGCTGCCAGAGAGCAGAATTTTATTCAGAATGAAGCTTTAGGGGCAGAACTTGCAGCCAAATTTTGGTTAGTCAAAGGTAAAGAGGAGTTTGCCCAACTTTACCTAACCAAGGCTCACTATGCGTATCAACTGTGGGGGGCTAAACGCAAAGTAGAGAATTTAGAAAAGAAATATCCCCAATTAGTCATGAGAACCTCCAACCAAAGTGCGAGTAAAACAAAAGCTACTCAAACAACGGCTCATCCTACAACCACTACCACTAATTTAGAAGCTACACTAGATTTAGCAACAGTGATGAAAGCAGCACAAGCAATTTCAGGTGAAATTGTTTTGAGCAAGTTGCTGACAAGGTTAATGAAAATTGCCATTGAAAATGCTGGGGCTGAAAAAGGCTTTTTGATTTTGCAAAAAGCTGGAAACTGGGTGATTGAGGCAGAAGGTTCGGTTAAAGAAGAGGAGGTGAGTGTACTGCGATCACTTCCTCTCAATGCAACAGCAGCTTCTGGGAATACTTCTAAACTGGTCGGTGCGATCGCCAATTATGTCATTCGTACTCAGGAAAACGTTGTTTTAAATAACGCCACTCAAGAGGGACAATTTACCCGCGATCCTTATGTGGTTGCGACTCAACCGAAATCAATTCTCTGCACGCCTCTACTGCACCAAGGCAAGCTCACCGGCATTCTTTATCTAGAGAATAACCTGACAGAAGGGGCTTTCACCACCGATAGGTTAGAACTGTTAAAACTCTTATCTGCCCAAATTGCGATTTCCATTGAAAATGCCCAATTGTACAAAAATTTACAAGAGTTTAATCAAAACTTAGAGCAATTAGTTGGTGATCGCACTCAAGAATTATCGGATGCCCTTGATAACTTAAAAGCGACTCAAAGTAAACTGGTGGAAGCCGAAAAAATGGCTTCACTAGGAGGATTAGTTGCAGGTGTTGCTCATGAAATTAATACACCCGTTGGTGTAGGGGTCACTGTTGCTTCAGCTTTGGCAGAACATACCACAGAATTCTCGTCTATTTATAAGAGCGGTAAAATGAAACGCTCTGAACTAGAAGAATTTTTGGAAATAGCTATCCAAAGTAGCAACACCCTGCTGATTAATTTACAGCGGGCGGCGGCATTAATTCAGAGTTTTAAGCAGGTAGCAGTCGATCAGTCAAGCGAAGAACGGCGAATTTTTCATGTCAAAGATTATCTAGATGAAATTTTGTTGCAATTAAAGCCAAAATTGCGACATACCAAACATTTGATAGAAGTTTTAGGCGAAAATAATATTAGTCTAGATTCCTATCCAGGTGCGTTTTCGCAAATCGTGACTAACTTGCTGATCAACTCTTTAACTCATGCATATAAAGGAGATACTGAGGGCAAAATTCTGATTCATTTTCAGCAAGAAAACGATCTGCTGATCTTAAACTACTCTGACGATGGTGAAGGGATTCCGGTTGAGAATTTAAGCAAAATTTATGAGCCGTTCTTTACAACTAAACGCTCTCAAGGGGGGAGTGGATTGGGATTACATCTTGTTTACAATTTAGTGACCCAAAAACTTAAAGGTGAAATTGAGTGTCAGAGTGAAGTGGGGGTGGGAACGAAATTTGTTATTAAGTTGCCCATGCAGATACATCCGAAAGAAGCGTTTGGTTACTAAAAGTGATCATTGAATTATAAGGGAGAAAAGCAATGGCAAGTGTAACTGACAATTTCTTAATTAGACAATCTGCCGATCAAGATTTATTAACTTTTGAAGAAGAATCGGATTATGACTTAATTTTTGCGGATGAAGAAGAGGAAAACCAACCCAAAGAAAGTTGGAAAGTTTTAATTGTAGATGATGAAATTCAAGTTCATACGGCTACGAACATTGCATTGAAAAAGTTTACATTTGAAAACAAGCCTTTGACTTTTATTAGTGCTTACTCCGCCAGGGAAGCTAAACAATTACTTCAAGAACATCCGGATGTTGCCATCATTTTGCTTGATGTCATTATGGAAACTGATGATGCAGGCTTAGAGTTGGTTCAATATATTCGGGAAGAGCTTAATAATCAATTAGTGCGAATTATTTTACGCACAGGTCAACCGGGACAAGTCCCTGAAAAAAACATAATTATTAGCTACGATATCAATGACTATAAAACCAAGACTGAATTAACGACATCAAAGCTATATACGACCGTTTTGACTGCTTTACGAAGTTTTTCTTTAAGTAAAAAGTTACAAGCTGAAATAGAGCGCCGCGAGCAAGTAGAAATAGCACTGCGAAGCAGTCAGGAAAAAGAACGCGAAAAAGCGATTGCCTTAGAGCATTCTTTAAAAGAGCTGCAAGAAGCCCAACTTCAGCTTGTGCAAAGTGAAAAAATGTCCAGTTTGGGTCAACTCATTGCTGGTGTAGCCCATGAAATTAACAATCCGCTGAACTTTATTTACGGCAATCTCACCCACGCTAATGACTATAGTAAAGAACTCATCCATCTGTTGAATCTTTACCACCGGCATTACCCCCAACCCGAACCAGAAATTCTCAATGAGATGGAAGATGCCGACTTGCCATTTGTCATAGACGATTTACCCAAACTGCTTTCTTCTATGCAGTTAGGGATCGAACGGATCTGCAATATTGTGCAGTCTCTGCGAAATTTTTCGCGGTTGGATGAAACTGAAAGCAAGCCGGTCGATATCCACGAAGGTATTAATAGCACCTTGATGATATTGCAACACCGGCTTAAAGCTAAGTCAGATCGTCCGGCTATCAACGTTATTAAAGACTATGGTGCCTTGCCGCCGGTGTCTTGTTATGCCGGCCAACTTAATCAGGTATTCATGAACTTGCTCGCCAATGCGATAGATGCGTTGGAAGAACGGGTAAGCCAAGAAAAGAGTCAAGTTTTTCAACCCCTGATTTTGATTCGCACGGAAGTCATTTCGCATAATTCCTCTAACGGGATAGCTGTCGGCTCACATATTCGCATCACAATTGCTGATAATGGCATTGGCATGACTGAGGAAGTTCGCGCTAAACTTTTTACCCCCTTCTTTACAACCAAGCCCATTGGAAAAGGGACAGGCATGGGGTTGTCAATTAGCCGAAAGATTTTGTCAGAAAAACATGGTGCTCAATTGCAGTGTATTTCTACGCCAGAACAGGGAACCCAGTTTATCATTGAGATGCAGATGAGTTTTAAAGCAACAAACCTTACAAGCGCCATTCTCTAGCGAACTTACTTGGCCCAATTCATCCCTTTACGATACAACTGTAAATAAAAAAAAGTGAACAGTAAAGAAGGTTAATCTTTGCCTCTTTACTGTTCACTTTTCAAAGGAAAAAGTGAAGCGCAATTTCTTGCCCTTCACCCTTCACTTATTTAAAAGTCGTCGTCTTCTTCGTCATCATCGTCTTCTTCCTCATCATCAATCAAGACATCATCTTCCAGGATGGGAGAGAAGGCGTCAGCGCCGGCTAAGTCAAAACCGATACCGGCAGCACGAGGGGGACGTTCAGGTATTTCCTCTGTACGGTCGCCAAAGATGCCATTACTGCTAAAGGTACGGGCGCTGCGGTCATCGAGAACGACATCCTTAAGATCGTCATCCTCATCCAGAACACCGGCAGAGTCATAACCCATATCCATATCGGCTTGGCTGTTCATCAAGTCCTCATAGGCATTGAAGCCAGTGCCGGCAGGAATCAGACGCCCGATGATCACGTTTTCCTTGAGTCCACGCAACCAGTCAGACTTACCTTCAATCGCCGCTTCTGTAAGCACCCGTGTGGTTTCTTGGAAAGAAGCCGCCGAAATAAAGCTATCCGTATTCAGCGATGCCTTCGTAATCCCCAGCAACACAGGCGTGTATTGCGCCGGTGCACCGCCGGTGATGGACATTGCCTCATTCACCTGCTCAACCTGGCGCAACTCCACCAGTTCACCCGGCAGCATCGTTGTATCGCCACCGTCATCCATCCGAACCTTAGAAGTCATCTGACGAACGATCACCTCAATGTGCTTGTCAGAAATATCAATCCCTTGAGATTGATACACAGACTGCACCTCGTTCACCAAAAATGTCTGGCAGGCTTGGAAACTACTTAACGCCGCATCATACGCGCCCATTGTTTCCCGGTTGATATTAAAGAAAACCTCCAGAATTTCATGGGGATTTGAAGGCCCATCGGAAAGTGGCTCGCCGGCTTTGACTTCCTGGCCATCAGACACCATCACATTCTGCCCTGGACCCATTACATACTCTGTAATCACCCCATCAGATTCAATGACCTTGACTTCAACCGAGTCATCGTCACCATACTCAACCTGAGCCGTCCCCGGTCGTTTAGCCAGAACACAAGCTTCTTTTGGCTTCCGGGCTTCAAGCAGTTCCTCAATCCGGGGCAAACCTTGGATAATGTCCCCAGTCTTCGTGCGCTCAAACACCAGCAGCACCAACAAGTCACCCCGCTGCACCAAACTTCCATCCTCAACGTGCAGCACCGCACCCGAAGAAACGCGATAGGGACGGGCGATCCGCATCACGACTTTGCTGGCTGGTTTTTGCAGCTTGGATTGGGCATCTCCATCTGCCGGTGCAGATTGATCTTTGATGATCGACAGCACTTGGCCAGACTCTTCAAGTCCGACTCCGGGTGCGATCTCATCCTTACCGGCAACGAGCAAAGTGCCGACTTTAATGGTGGGTGAGAGTTCTGGGACTTCTATGGTGAGCAAATCGGCATCGCGCACCACCAGAATCCGGCGAATGGCTTCTGCACCCTCGCGAATCCCGCGAACCAAACCGGCTTCTTTACACTGAATTTCAGTTCGGGCAACGACGGCACCGGGGGCAATGCGCTGGCCATCTTCCACCAATAGCCGAGTGTGGGTGCTGCCTTGCAGGGCGTCTGCCGCCATATCCCGGCGAATGATCAGCGATTCTAAAATCACCAATTGCAGCCGCATCACAGACGGGTCATTCGCATCTGGCACCAGCTCAATATCAGCTGCCAGTTGAGGAGCGTCTTTGCCAATTTCTAGCACGAGCTGGGTTCGCAGCAACTCCAAACCTTCAACGGATTTAACCCGCTCCCCATCTTTATAGGGCAGACGCTGTACGGCACGCAACTCAATTGCGGAACCGTCTTGGTCTTTGCGCGATTCTTGGGAAGGAACAGCCGGCTCATCGGGCACGTGAAACTCAGTCACCGGACGCAGCAGGAGAGCGGGGCCTTCTGGGGTTTCCACATACTCGATGTAGCGTAACTCCGGCACCGTCAGACCTTTTATAACTTCTTGGCCGGGATTCGCCAAAGTGGCATCGGCACTGAGCACTTCTTCCGGATCATCTACCATGTGGAGTTCACCGGGCTTGACGACAATTTCCCGCAGGATGTCGTTTTTCTGGGTAACTTCCACGACCCCGTTGTTTTGGCAGAAGATGTCTTTGACAACTTCTGTGCCGGCTTCTACATACTGGCCATCTTCAACCAGTAGCAAAGAAATGTCTTTGTTCACTTCATGACATTCTTCCGGAATCCACAACAGGGTGCCGCCCTTAACAACTTCGTAACCTTGCTTGGCTTTACCCCGCTTGGCCACTTCTACGCCGGCATATTTGATGATCCCGCCGGTTTGGGTGTGATAGCGACCGTCCATCAACTCAGCGACCACTTGATTATTTTGCACCTTTGTGCCTGGGGTGGCTTTCAAGGAAAACTGCTGGTTGTTGGTGGTTTCAATCACATAGTGTTCCCGGCCCTGGTAGCTTTCCTCGCGGACAGTGGCCCGGTCGAGCAGGACAGAAGCAGTGATAATTTCCACTTCGCGCGGGTGCTCGCCTGAAGTGTCTTCACCCAAGCGCACAACGCCCCCGTGTTCGGTAATCAGTTTGGTTTCTGCCAAGACGCTCCCAGGCTGAATCCGGTCGCCGTTTTTGACGATGGGTTCTGCCCCGGGTGGCAAGTTGTAAACTTCGCCGGCCAGAATCCAGATTAAGCCGCCGCGTTGGGCGATACGGGTGGTGTTGCCCTGCCGGTCTGTTTTTTCTTCAGGCACCAAGTCGGCAAACAGCGCTTCGCCGGCCAAGTCGGAAGCCACGTCTTTAGTTGCTTTTTCCGTGGTTTTGCGGGCGGTGCGACCGGCAATCGGCACTTCAGCAATAAATGCGTCGGCTTTTACCTGAGCGCCATCTTGCACCAGCAGGGTGGAACCTTGGGTGATGGGAAAAACTTCTCGCCGTCCATCTCGCTCTACGGCTAGTTCGGCGTTAGCACTTTCTACAACCAGAGCTTCTTCGCCGTGGCGGGTACGGAAGGGCCGAGTTCTTAGTTGGCCAATATAGCGAATCGTGCCTTCAAAGGGTGCGCGAACTTGACGGGCGATTTCGCCGGTGAAGACGCCCCCAGTGTGGAAGGTCCGCATCGTTAGCTGAGTCCCCGGTTCGCCGATGGACTGGGCGGCGATGATCCCCACGGCTTCACCCATGTCTACTAAGTGAGCGTGGGCGAGGCTCCAGCCGTAGCAATGCTGGCAGCAACTGCGGGTGGCTTCGCAGGTGAGGGGAGAGCGTACGAACACTTCTTCTACTTTGGCATCCCCAATTTCTTGGGCGAGTTCTTCCGATATCGGTTGGTTACGGGTGACAATAATTTTGCCGGTTTTGGGGTGGGGCGCATCTAATGCTAGAACCCGACCGAGCAAGCGGTTTTTGAGCGGGATCAAGACGCGATCACCATCCGTCATTGCCCGTACTGGAATTCCCCGAGTGGTGCCGCAGTCAATTTCCCGCACGATCACGTCTTGGGATACGTCTACGAGCCGGCGGGTGAGATAGCCAGAGTCAGCTGTTCTTAGTGCGGTATCAACTAAGCCCTTACGTGCCCCGTAAGAGGAAATAATATATTCGGTTACAGTTAAGCCTTCGCGGAAGTTGGTTTTGATGGGCAAGTCGATAATTTCCCCTTGAGGATCTGCCATCAATCCCCGCATTCCCACCAGCTGCCGGACTTGGGAAATATTCCCCCGCGCTCCACTAAAGGCCATCATGTAGACGCTATTCAGGGGATCAGCGGCTTTGAAGTGACGCACGACTTCGTCTTTGAGTTCTTCGCTGGTGCCGTTCCAGGTGTCGATAACTTTCTGGAAGCGCTCAACTTCGGTGATTTCTCCACGCGTGTAGCGGGCTTCTGTATCACGAATTTCGTCTTCGGCTTTTGCGAGCAGTTGACGTTTGCCGGGGGGAATTTTGAGGTCGTCTACCGAGATGGAGACGCCGGCTTTTGTCGCGTAGCGGAATCCTAAATCTTTAAGAAGGTCGGCGACTTGGGCTGTCCGCGCTGTCCCGTAGTTGGTGAAGGCCCAGGCAATGAGTTTTTTTAAGACACCTTTGTCCACAACTCGATTGCGAAAAACCATTGACTTTTGATCTGCCATGTTTTTTTGTCCTGTGTCCTTTGTCCGGTCGTTTTTTGCCCTTTGTTGTTGATGCTTTGTCACTTATCTTTTGTCTTTTGTTTTGGGTTTTGGCCGGCTGACAATTAACAATTGATAAGTGACAAATGACAAATGACTATTTGAGCGCTTCTTGAATCGTCTTGTTTAAGATGATTCGTCCTGGGGTTGTTTTGATGTATTGGCTGATGATGTTGCCGGTTGCGTCTTCCCGCGTTCGACGGTATTTATAGAGTTTCGTTACCATACCGTCTGGAGATTTTTCTACTTTGGGGCTGTTATCCGGCTCATCTGTTTCTACGGTTCCATCAAAGCGCACCCAAACATAAGCGTGGAGGTCGATTTGTTTTTGTTCGTAGGCGATGATCGCGTCGTCTAAGTTCGCAAAGTAGCGACCGGCTCCTTTTTGCTGATCGTGGCTTTCGGCGGTTAGGTAGTAGCAGCCTAACACCATGTCTTGGCTGGGCGTCACGATGGGCCGTCCGGTTGCCGGTGACATGATATTGTTGGATGCCAGCATCAGTAACCGCGCTTCTGCCTGAGATTCTAAGGATAAGGGGACGTGAACGGCCATTTGGTCACCGTCAAAGTCGGCGTTGAAGGCAGGACAAACGAGGGGATGCAGCTGGATGGCGCGTCCTTCCACCAGGATCGGTTCAAAGGCTTGAATCCCTAGCCGGTGCAAGGTGGGTGCCCGGTTGAGCATGACTGGGTGCCCTTCGATGACTTCTTCTAGCACGTCCCATACGCTGGGATCGTTACGCTGGATAAGTTTTTTGGCGGCTTTAATGTTGTTGACTAGTCCCTGACGAATCAGCCGGTGAATTACGAAGGGTTGGAATAGCTCGATGGCCATTTCGCGGGGTAAGCCGCACTGGTGGATTTTGAGTTTTGGCCCAACGACGATAACGGAACGTCCGGAGTAGTCAACTCGCTTACCTAACAGGTTTTGGCGGAACCGGCCTTGTTTACCTTCGATGATGTCTGAAAGGGATTTAAGGGGCCGGTTGTTAGCTCCTACCACGGTCCGTCCCCGACGTCCGTTGTCGATGAGGGCGTCAACGGCTTCTTGCAGCATCCGCTTTTCGTTACGGATGATGATTTCTGGGGCAAGGATTTCTTGCAGTCGGGCCAGCCGGTTGTTGCGGTTGATGACACGCCGGTAGAGGTCGTTCAGGTCGGAGGTGGCAAAACGTCCGCCATCAAGTTGCACCATCGGACGCAGATCCGGCGGAATCACAGGAATTACGGACAGCACCATCCAATCGGGTTGGGAGCCGGTGGCGATGAAGTTGTCAATTACGCGCAGGCGCTTGATCAGTTTGGCGCGTTTTTGTCCTTTGGCATTGGCAATTTCTTCGCGCAGCTGTTCAGCTTCTTTTTCCAGCTCGATGTCTTGCAGCAGGCGTTGCAGTGCTTCCGCGCCAATGCCGACTTCGATGTTGGCAAGTTGAGAATCTTCGCTATAAAGCTGATCCTCAATTTCCATCCACTGATCTTCTGTTAGTAGCTGTTTGTATTGGAGGTTGTCGGCGTTGCCGGGGGAGAGAACGACGTAGGCGTTGAAATAGACGATTTGTTCGACATCCCGTAGTGGCATATCCAAAAGGATGGCCATGTAGCTGGGGATGCCTTTGAGATACCAAACGTGGGCGACGGGCGCGGCTAATTTGATATAGCCCATGCGATGCCGGCGCACTCTCGATTCGGTGACTTCTACGCCACATCTCTCACATACAATACCTCTGTGACGAACCCGTTTGTATTTCCCGCAATGACATTCCCAATCTTTTGCCGGCCCGAAAATTCGCTCGCAAAATAAGCCATCCATTTCAGGCTTTAATGTCCTGTAATTTATGGTTTCTGGCTTCGTCACTTCGCCCACGACTTGACCATTAGGCAGGGTTCTTTCCCCCCACTGCCGAATTCTTTCTGGGGACGCTAAACCAATTTTGACGTAGTCAAATCTTTGTTCAAGCTTTGCCATTTATCTTTATCTCCCTTCAATGTGCTTCCAAGTTTTACCAGGTATCATCAGTCGCGCTTCAGTTATCAGCTTTCTTAGCTGGTCGCTAACAAAAGGGGAGCTGACGGTATTCTTAATAAAGTTAAACTTCTTTATAGGTCACTCCGTTTTTAATGTCGTCAATGACACTTCGAGACACTCCAAAATCGCGAGCCATATCGGGAAGACGAGCGCAATTCCTGAGACGACTCCGCACAGCTTGAACTTGTTGGAATATTTGAGCTGAATTTCCCAAAGTTGGTCAATACTCAATTTGCTGCTACCGGCAATGGTTTGACTGCGAGAGGTTTTGCGGTTTCGCTCTATCATTTGCAAGCTATTTTTAGGGGCGGTTCCTGGTACTAAATGGTCGGAGTTAATACAGCTTGGATTATCACAAGTGTGACAAGCTAAATAACCCGATTCTAAGAATCCTGGGATTTTGGATTCGAGAACTAATCGATGACCGAATACCGATTTGCCATTCATCCATTTGCGCCCGTAACCGTTTCCCCGCTTATTGCCTTGCCATTTTATACAACCGGCTGCCCTCATTAAACCGGCAAGTCTAGGGGGAACTGTGACAAAATGAGACATGATCAACGTGAGATTTAAACAGATTACGTTGGTTTGAATCTCGCGGTGTTAATCGCACCTGCGAGATAATTCATTGTCTCATTGGTTAGCGCTTCATCGGTCAGCAGTCAGCCGTCAAAAAAAACAGACTGCTGACCGATGGCTGCTGACAACTATTCGTCTGCTTCGTCAAACGCTTCCCGCGAAACTGACTCGTAAGTCGGTCTTGAAGGAGCGCGGCGGGTGGACACATCCGCCATCAGATCGACCTCCACATCGCGTGAGGTGCCGTCCTCCTTGGTTTCCACCTTGTGCACTGCAATATCCAAGCACAGGGATTGCAACTCGCGCATCAGCACTTTGAAAGATTCTGGCGTTCCCGGACGGGGGATAGCCTTGCCTTTAACGATCGCATTGAGCGCTTCGTTACGACCTTGCATATCGTCTGATTTCACCGTCAGCAATTCTTGCAAGGTGTAGGCTGCGCCAAAGGCCTCCAGCGCCCACACTTCCATTTCTCCGAAACGCTGGCCGCCTTGCTGCGCCTTGCCACCAAGAGGCTGTTGCGTCACCAGAGAGTAAGGGCCGGTGGAACGGGCGTGGATCTTATCATCCACCAAGTGAACCAGCTTCAGCATATAGGCTTTGCCCACGGTGATCGGCCTGTCAAAGGGTTCGCCAGTGCGTCCGTCCATGACGGTAATCTTACCGGCATTGTCCGGGTTAAATAACCAATCTTTGCCGGTTTTCTCACGAGCTTGCTGCAACTTGTAATGCACGGTTTCCCGCGATTTTTCCGATCCGTGCATTTCATCAAACGGCACGATTTTAAACCGCGCGTTCAAATTTTCGCCGGCCCAACCCAGCAGGCACTCGAAAATTTGGCCTACATTCATCCGTGACGGTACACCCAGGGGGTTGAGGACGATATCAACGGGCTTGCCATCGGGCAGATAGGGCATATCCTCAGCCGGCAGAATTCGGGAAATAATCCCCTTATTGCCGTGCCGGCCTGCCATCTTGTCACCCACTTGAATCTTCCGTTTTTGGGCCACATAGACGCGCACGACCATATTTGCGCCCGGAGGCAGCTCATCGCCTTGTTCGCGAGTGAACACCCGCACATCAACGACGCGGCCTTTTTCTCCATTAGGCACCCGCAGGGAATTGTCACGCACGTCGCGAGCTTTTTCCCCGAAAATTGCCCGCAGCAGCTTTTCTTCAGGCGGTTGGTCGGATTCGCCCTTCGGCGTCACCTTACCCACCAGAATATCGCCCGACTCGACCCACGCCCCGATCCGGATGATGCCGCCCTCATCTAGCTGGCGCAGTGCATCTTCCCCGACGTTGGGAATTTCTCGCGTGATTTCCTCTGGACCGAGTTTAGTTTGCCGTGCCTCAATTTCATATTTTTCAATGTGAATTGAGGTGTAGACATCGTCGATGACGAGGCGTTCGCTAATCAGGATCGCGTCTTCATAGTTGTAGCCTTCCCAGGGCATATAAGCCACTAGGATGTTTTGGCCCAGGGCGATTTCTCCGCCTTCTGTGGCCGAACCATCTGCTAGCACTTGGCCGGCAACGACCTCATCGCCTTCAAACACCAGGGGGCGCTGATTGAGACAGGTATCCTGGTTGGAACGCTGGTACTTCTGAAGCTGGTATTCAAGTTCTTTCGGCTCAGGGGAGGGCCGGCTTGTCGCCCCGTCTGACTGATTGCTGTGCCCGTTTGCTGGCGTTGGTTTTACCCGGATGCGCTCTGCATCCACATAGGTCACTACCCCATCCGTGCGCGACACGATTACCATCCCAGAGTCCCGCGCTGCTTGCGCTTCCAGGCCGGTTCCCACTAGGGGCCGCTCTGGTTGCAGCAGGGGCACTGCTTGCCGCTGCATATTAGACCCCATGAGGGCGCGGTTAGCATCGTCATGCTCCAAGAAAGGAATCAGGGAGGTGGCCACCGAGATAATCTGCACCGGCGACACGGCGACGTAGTCTACTTGGTCGGGTGTGGTGGTGGTAAAGTCTTGCCGGTAGCGCACCGGCACCGTTTCACCCTGGATGTAGCCATTTTCATCGACCGTAATATCCCCCGGTGCGACTCTGAGGTCATCTTCCTCATCTGCCGTCATGAACTGGGGAGGCCGATCCCGCAACACCCGGCCATTTTCCACTGGGTAGAAGGGGGTGGCGATAAACCCGTAGGCGTTCACCCGTGCGTGAGTGGCCAAGGAGCCGATTAAACCGGCATTTGGCCCTTCAGGCGTTTCGATGGGGCAGATGCGCCCGTAGTGGGAGGGGTGGATGTCTCGCACCGCAAAGCCGGCCCGTTCCCGCGTCAGACCGCCTGGGCCAAGGGCTGATAGCCGGCGCTTGTGGGTCAGTTCCGCCAGGGGATTGGTTTGATCCATGAACTGGGACAACTGGGACGACCCGAAGAATTCTTTGATCGCCGCGACTAGAGGTTTGGGGTTGACGAGGGATGCTGGAGTCAGGGCGTCGGCGTCTGATACGGTCATCCGTTCCCGGATAATGCGTTCAAGCCGATTCAACCCAACCCGCACTTGGTTTTGCAGCAACTCACCCACACTGCGGACGCGTCGGTTGCCCAAGTGGTCGATGTCGTCTGTTTGCCCGATGTCGAATTCCAAGTTAATTAGGTAGTCAACCGCCGCCAAAATGTCTTGGGGGGTGAGCACCCGCATGGTATCTGGCACGTTGAGCCGCAGCTTTTTGTTGAGCTTGTACCGGCCCACACGACCGAGATCGTAGCGTTTGGGGTCGAAGAAGCGAGAGTCAAGCAGCTGCTGGCCCCCTGAAACGGTGGGGGGTTCACCCGGACGCAGTTTGCGGTAAAGCTCCATCAGGGCTTCTTCTTCGCTGAACTGCCCTTCTTTTTCGATGGTTTTTTGGAAGTATTCCGGGTGGCGCAGGGCGTCGTAAATTTCGTTGTCAGTCAGTCCCAAAGCTTTTAGCAGCACTTGGGCGCTCAGTTTGCGGGTTTTGTCAATCCGCACCCAAACTAGGTCGTTTTTGTCGGTTTCAAATTTCAGCCATGCGCCCCGGTTGGGAATGAGGCTGGCGTTATAGGTACGACGTCCGTTTTTGTCGGTGTCGGATTTGTAGTAGACTCCGGGAGAGCGGACGATTTGGTTAACAATGACTCGTTCGGCACCGTTGATGATGAAGGTGCCTCGGTCTGTCATCAGGGGCAGGTCGCCGATGAAGACTTCTTGTTCTTTGATTTCGCCGGTTTCTTTGTTGATGAGGCGGGTGGGCACATACATCTGAACGGCGTAGGTGCTGTCCCTGCGTTTGGCTTCGTCAACGTCGTATTTAGGGCGCTTGAGTTTGTAGTCTTTGCCCAGGAAATGCAGTTCTAGCTTGCCGGTGTAGTCTGTGATCGGCGAGAAGCTATTGAGTTCTTCAATAAGTCCCTCTTCCAGAAACCAGCGGAAGCTAGAGCGCTGGATTTCCACGAGGTCTGGCAGGACGAAGGCTGGTGCGGTGGGAGTCTGAGTAGTCATGCGTCTCCTAGGATCGGGTTAGCGAGATCGCGAACCCCGTACTTTACATTATTTACACAATTATGTCAACTAACTCCCATCTGGGAGTCTGAGTTGAAAAGCGCCGAATAGCAGATTCCAGACGCGCCCTAGTGCGTCAAGACAGAGATGGTTTTGGCAGGGATTTCTGGGATTTTTCAATCTCTGGAGGCTGATTATTTGGCTTTAACGACGTTTATTAGAAAGCTTCAAGGTGAAAAGTCAAACAAGGATAAATCAATCGCACAAGCAGAAATAGATGTGCTTGGCACTTTTGTATAGGGTTGACTTGCTGCCTCCCCCTGACTCACTTTTCACGCTTTACGATGTGGGGGAGTTCGAGGTTTGCAAGTATTGACCGTGCAGACTGAGCGTACCAATTTATTCATTCCATTTCTCCCTCCTATACATTATGGCGCAAGCTTGCTGCATTTGTGGGGCAAAGTAACCATCTAGGTCTGTTGCCACAGCAAAAGGATACGGGAGTTTTCGGCCCAACCTTTTGCCTTCTATGCCAGCACCGGCAGCGCGACTGAAAGACCAAACAAATTGCACGCATTCTCAGTTGTTTGTGCCGCTAGGGTTTCTAGGGAAATATTCCTGATTTGGGCCACTTGTTCGGCGACATAGCGCACATAAGCCGGTTCGTTGCGTTTGCCCCGCTTGGGAACTGGGGCTAGGAACGGACAATCGGTTTCGATTAACAGGCGATCTCCCGGAACCATTGCAGCGGATGCGTGAATTTGAGTGGCATTTTTAAAGGTGACAATGCCGCTAAAGCTAATATAGAAGCCCAAATCTAAAAACCATTGGGTTTCTTCGGGGGTTCCCCCCCAGCAGTGCATCACCCCACGCACCGAACCTTGGCGATCTGTGAAATCTTGCAGCAACTTCGCCATCGCTTCTGCCGCGTCTCGACAGTGAATAATCACCGGCAACTGCAACTGCTGGGCGATGGTTAGCTGCGCCTCAAACGCTGTTCGTTGCAGATCGTGATTGTCTGCTTTATAAAAGTCTAAGCCGGTTTCCCCAATGGCCACGACTCTGGGATCGGAACTTGCCAACTCCAGAATTTCGGTTTGGGTTGCCGGCGTCCACTTGTAAGCGTCGAGGGGGTGGAGGCCAACGGCAAAGGCCAGTTCCGGGAAACGGTTGGCCAGTTCTTGAATGCCGGCAAACTCAGCCGGTTCGACACAGGAATGGATCAGGCGGACAACGCCTGCCTCCCTCCACCGTCCAGCTGCGGCCTCCAAATCGGGCTGAAAGAGGTCAAAGTTGATATGGACGTGGGTATCGATCAACTGCATGAGCGAAAAGACGAAAAGGGGGAAAAGACAAAATTGAGAAGCGAGAGACCGGGGAAGAATTCTCACTTCCCGCGTCTCACTTCTCACTTTGAACACTGATTAGAGGGTCGCCTAGGAGGCTTGGACTGCCTCTGCCGAGGTGCCGGCAGACTGCTGGCTTTGCGTGTGTTGCTTGAGAACTCTCGCTAAGCGGGATTTTTTCCGCGCCCCATTATTGGGATGCAAAACACCTTTTTTCACCGCTTTGTCAATTTTGCTGTAAGTATCTGCCATGCGAGTTTGCACTTGTTGCATCAACTCTGGAGTCGGATTGGCAGCGTACTCATCCACAGATGCAAAATACTTCTTGATCAGCGTTTTGACCGCTGAGGTGTAGGATTTGTTGCGTAGCCGATTGCGTTCGGCAATTTTGACGCGTTTAACGGCAGACTTAATATTGGCCACAGTCGATCCTGAAACAGCTCTATTAGTGCACGAACATTTTAACTCTGGACAAACTACTATAACATCAACTCGGACAAGATCGCGCACCAGGCGGAAAATCCGAGTTAAGCTTATAGAAACAACGAGCAAAGGTTTGTCTGGGATCGGAAGGACACTCAGCCGGCATCAGTTATGTTTGGCCCTCAACTTCGGGCGGGGGTCAGTCAGGGCGGTAAGCTTCACTAACTTATTGGGACGCAAACCAGCCATACAGCGGTCTTTGGGCAAACAACTGACCGCCGAACATCTGACAGCTAGCTGAAAGTTCATTCACGATGTTAGACCAATCGTTCTCACGGGTAAGTCCTAGATTGGCATTCCTACTCCATGCTGCGAATCATTACTCAGCGGGCTGAGGCAGAGGCTGAACTGCGGCGGATCTGCGATCGCACCCATGACGACGCTGTCGTTCATAAAGAGGCAACGGTTCGGGAAGTGCTCCAAGCCGTGAAGCGTCAAGGCGATCGAGCTATCCTGCATTACACAGAAGAATTTGATGGGCAAACGCTCAATGCTGAGCAGCTGCGTGTCAGCGGCTCAGAATTAGATGCAGCCTATCAACAAGTCTCGAAAGAGTTATTACAAGCGATACGGTTAGCCGCAAGACAGATCGAAGCGTTTCACCGGCAGCGCGTCCCTAAATCTTGGGTGAAGTTTGGCGAGGATGAAATCGTCCTCGGCAAGCGATATACCCCCGTCGATAAAGCTGGACTGTATATCCCTGGGGGCAGGGCCGCCTACCCCAGTACGGTGTTGATGAATGCCATCCCAGCAAAAGTGGCCGGTGTGCCCCGCATTATTATGTGTACGCCACCGGGTTCAGAGAAAACGATCAACTCAGCGGTGCTCGTAGCGGCCCAGGAAGCCGGCGTCCACGAAATTTATCGGGTGGGCGGCGCTCAGGCCATTGCTGCCTTGGCTTATGGCACTGAAACGATTCCGAATGTAGATGTGATCACCGGCCCTGGTAACATCTACGTGACGTTGGCCAAAAAGCTAGTTTACGGCACCGTAGGAATTGACTCCTTAGCTGGGCCATCAGAAGTGCTGGTCATTGCTGATGGGGCGGCAAATCCGGTACACGTCGCAGCCGACTTATTGGCCCAAGCAGAACACGACCCAATGGCGGCGGCGATCTTACTGACAACCGATTCTCAACTGGCAAGGCAAGTTGTGGCGGAAGTCGAACGGCAACTGGCAGAACACCCCCGTCGCACTCTGACGGAAAAAGCAATCGCCCATTATGGCTTGGTGGTGATTGTGGAGTCGCTAACCGTGGCGGCAGAACTCTCTAACGAGTTTGCTCCCGAACACTTAGAGCTAGAAGTTGCCGATCCTTGGGCACTGCTAGAGTCCATTCGCCATGCTGGGGCGATTTTCTTGGGGAATTCGACGCCGGAAGCGGTGGGAGATTATCTTGCCGGTCCCAACCACACGTTGCCGACTTCAGGGGCGGCACGTTATGCCTCAGCGCTGGGGGTGGAAACATTTATGAAACATTCCAGCCTGATTCAGTATTCACCGGCAGCCTTGCAAAAGGTAGCGAGTGCCGTCCAGCTATTAGCCAATGCTGAAGGGCTTCCCTCTCACGCCGACTCGGTGCGACTGAGAACCCAAAACAAGGATGGAACTTGGGAGTTAGGAGACGGGGATCGGACGCAGGATGAAGAATGAAGCATGACGAGTAGGATGGAAAATTAGAGGGGAAAAGGAATCAGCACTTTTTCTCCTCACATCTTGCACCCGTCTCCCCAACCGCTAGGGAGTCTAATCCTTCGCTAATTGCGAAAGTATTCCTTAAGAGAATTAAATCTTTCATGGATCGCAAGTTCAGTCGATTTTAATCGGCTTTTGCGATGACAGGGGGGCAGTGAGAAGGGTGCAAGATGTCGGGTTTTATTTCTCACTTTATGGCTTAAATTTCACATTATTGAGAAAGTGCAGGAGATGTTGAATCTGCCGGCGCAAAAAATTTAACACCAAAATGCCGCTAAACTGATTGTGGTAATAAGTCTCCCAATATCCTCTACTCAGGTTAACGAGCAGAGCTAACACGGCTGCGCTACATCTGAAATGAGGTTTGGGTAAAATACAGGCTGCAATCATTTCACTTTTCAGGAGATTTGAGCAGTGCTCAAGACAATTTTGGTGGCCCTTGATAGTTCAGACTTATCAGAGCAAGTTATTCAGACGCTACAGGAACTCCAACTCCAGCCGGCAACCAAAATCATCCTCAGCAATGTCCTACCTCCGCGAAGCACTGACTTAGAAATCGCCCCAGATCGGCCAGGATTTGCAGAGGAACCCTACCGGCAAGTTGAAAAACAGCTACAAGTTTATCAAGCTGAGTTACCTTGCCAGAGTGAATTAGAAATTGTCACCGGCGATCCAGCCGAAGAAATTATCCGTTTGGCAAATATTTACCAAGCCGACCTGATTGTACTCGGTAGCCGGGGGCTAACCGGCATGAATCGGATTTTGCAAGGATCAGTCAGCAGCCAGGTTGTTGCGGATGCACCCTGTTCGGTTCTCGTCGTCAAGCCAAGATAGCCAGCAGTTTTTAAAGGGGCAAGTAAACGGGTAATATGTATTTGCTTTTACCGTTTACCTTTTTGCCATGTCCCCCGAAACCAATCCAGAAACTCAAACAACCACCGGCGCTGATGCGATTGATGTAGCGATCGCAAAGGGAACTGATTTTGATGGCTCTCCGATTCCTGCTGCCAAACTAGAACTGTATCACAAAGTCATGGGACTGGAAGCCGGCCGGCAGCGCAGTGGTGTGTCTAATACCATGCGTTCCAGAATTGTGCGGATTGGCGCGAAGCACATTTCTCAGGAAGAACTCAACAAAATGCTCGCTGATGCCGATTTCGCACCGCTTAAAGAGAAAGAAATCGCTTTTTATTACGGCGCTAAGTAGGAAAAATCATGAGGCCGGCATCTTTCTTGCCGGTTTCACAAAATTAATTCAACATTATTGTAATTGCTGCCTTACCCAATTTCGGAAGGCTTTTACACTTGCATTTCTTCCTGAGATTTTACTTTGCTCAACATACTGGGGAATTGCTGATTTTATCTGCGGAATTTGGGGAAAATTAAAACTAACTTCAGATTCCGTAGATTTTCCCTGTTGCAACACATTAATTTGTAGCCGGCTGCCATTATATCGCCACAATTCAGGAACACCGAAGGCTTCATAGTTATTTAAATGTGTACGGGAAGTAATATCAATTTCTATCGCTAAATCTGGCGGCGGATCTATCGTTAAATCTATCCGCTTTTTACCTCTCATTACGGCTTCATTTTGGATGAAAAAACATTCATCAGGTTCTACACCCTGCTGCATTGCTTCATTTTTGAGTGTTGTCGAACCTGCCGGCACAAACTCGATGTTAAGTTCTTCAAGAAGAATCTCAACTAATCTGCCAATAATTTTTTTGTCAAACTCATGCTCTAGCAGAGGTGTCATAATTTCCAAGATGCCTTTACTATAAGAAAGTTTTGCCGCCCGACTTTCTCCCAATTCTTCTAATAGGGTTTCAAACATCTGCCAGGAGATGTCTTTCAGGTGCAAAATATTGCCGGGAGGAACCATTAATTGCTTTAAATCAAGCTGCATAATTTGGCCACCTTTAATCCAAAATCCAATATCTAAAATTGCTCAAGGGGAAGCCTGCCACAGTTTGATAGTATAGTCAGCACTACCAGAAGCAAGAGTCTGACCGTCCGGGCTAAATGCGACGGAATTAACATAGTCGGAATGGTCTGTGAGGGTCGTTTTTAATTTGCCTGTAGAAACATTCCATAGTTTGATAGTATGGTCACCACTGCTAGAAGCAAGAGTCTGACTGTCGGGGCTGAATGCGACAGAAGTAACCAATTCGGAATGCCCGGTGAGAGTCCTTTCTAATTCGCTGATGGGGATATTCCACAGTTTGATAGTATTGTCCCAACTGCCAGAAGCAAGAGTCTGACCGTCCGGGCTGAATGCAACAGACCAAACCGAGTTGGAATGGCCGATGAGAGTCGTTTTTAACTCCCCAGTGGGGACATTCCACAGTTTGATAGTATTGTCGCGATTGCCAGAAGCAAGAGTCTGACCATCCGGGCTGAATGCAACAGAATGAGCTGACTTAGAAAGGCCAGTGAGGGTCATTTGTAATTCGCCGGTGGGGATATTCCACAGTTTGATAGTATTGTCCCAACTGCTAGAAGCAAGAGTCTGACCGTCTGGGCTGAATGCAACAGAATCAACAACGTTGGAATGGCCGGTGAAGGTCGTTTTTAATTCGCCGGTGGGGATATTCCATAGTTTGATAGTATGGTCGTAACTACCAGAAGCAAGAGTTTGACCGTCTGGGCTGAATGCGACAGAATTAACAGGTGTGGAATGGCCGGTGAGGGTCGTTTTTAATTGGCCGGTGGGGATATTCCACAGTTTGATAGTCTTGTCATCACTGCCAGAAGCAAGAATCTGACCGTCTGGGCTGAATGCGACAGAATCAACCCAGTAGGAATGGCCGGTGAAAGTATTGACTAGAGCAAATGTTTCGGGTGAGGAAGTCTTAGGAGGTGATCCGACGACGGATGGCGCAGGTTCCAGAGTTAGTGCGATGAAGATAGCAACAACCGCGCCGGCAATTGCAATATAAGCAGCCCACTGTCGCAGACGAGACTGGTTCTGAATAATAGTTTTTGTAGGACTACTACCCAACCCCTGCAATTTCAACCATTCTGACACAGACTGGGTTCTGTCTTTTGCCTTTAGGGCCATCCCTTTGAGAATTGCCCGATTCACATTGTCGCTAATATTGGGATTGTGCTTTTTTGGGGGCGTTAAAGGCGTACCGGCAGCCATGACTGGAGCCGGCTCAGGCATCTGTCCGGTTAAAATCACATACAGCGTCGCAGCCAAAGCATAAACATCCGTATAAGCGCCCCGTTTTGCCAGTCTGTCATACTGCTCAATTGGTGCAAAGCCAGAGGATAAAAATTGCGTATGAGTTTGAGTCAGATCGGGGGTAAACTCACGGGCAATGCCAAAATCAATTAAGACGGCTTCCGAGGTGCCGGCACGCACGAGGATGTTATCTGGCTTCACATCTCGATGCAGCAAATTATTATTGTGAATAACCGTCAGTGCTTCACCAACTTGCTGAATATACCGCAACGCTTCAGCTTCAGGCAAAACTCCCTGCTTCTCAAGGTGAGTAGCTAAATCTTCTCCCTCGATGTATTCCATCACCATGCACCACAGTTTCCCCTCTTGGATGACTTCGTGAATCGGCACGATATGGGGATGGTTGCATTTCGCTAGTCGCAGCGCTTCATTAAGGAAATCTTGCTGAAATTTGTCAAAATCTGGCCGCTGTTGCACGGTGTCGTTCAACGTTTTGATGACAACGCGTTCGCCCTTGACGTTTCGAGCAAGATAGGCGACACCAAACCCTGCCTCTCCCAGTTCTTTTTCTATGGTGTACTTACCACCTTGCAATTTGTGTCCTGCCGGCCAAACCATCCCTCATGCCTCCCGCGCACTTGCCGTTATTCTGGCACAAAGCTAATCTAGCTTTTTACACACCGGCAGTCATCGGTTCCAATCAAGATCAACAATCATGTCAGACATTCAAGAATTAATTGCCCAAATTCAGCAAGAAGCGCAACGGGAAACATTTCCCATCGATGAGCCGGTTTATCAAGCTGCCGGTGTTGAACCAACCCAGCCAATTTTATATGCCGGCAATCTTAACAGCAATCTATGTTTCTTTGCCCGTGACTTAGGAAAGGATGAAGTTCACGCCAAACAACCGCTTTGTGGAGCCGCCGGCACCCATGTTCGTAAAGGTCTTTACCGGGCGATTTATCATCAAGAACCCGATAAAACTACAGACTTGAGTTCTGTATTAGATAAGGTTGTATTTACCAACACCGTTCCTTACAAACCACCCGGTAATAAAGCCTATTCAGAAGCCGTGAAAAAACGCTTTCGTCCGTTCTTAGAGCAATTTCTTCTTTTTCATTGGCAAGGAAATCGGATCATTACATTGGGAAATGAAGCTTTAAAATGGTTTTTGCCTTATGGGGAAAAAGGAGCGATGAAGGAGTTTTTTGAGCAAAGCGACCGCTACACCGGCAGCATTCAAATTACCCTGACATCTGGGGATAAGCAACGCCTAGTAATGTTGCAACCGCTGCCGCACCCCTCACCGCTGAACCAGAAATATTACGCCAAATTTCCCCAAATGTTACAGCAGCGGTTAGCTGAAGTGTTTCCAAATGGGGATTAGGGGATTTTAAACCCGGCTTAGGCGGAACGTCGGACAGGGATTTGCCATTCGCGCTGCTGTAGCTGGTGCATATGATTGAACAAGCGCCAGCAATACTGTTCGGGGAGTCCGCAGGTTAATGCGCCTCGCAGGACGACGTTGAAGTACCAGTCGTTGGGGGCGAGTTCTTCGGCTAATTTATCCACCACGACATAGGTACGCACGTTGCTGTAAACCTGACCACGACAGTTAATGTCTACCATTTCATGCCGGTAGCCCCCACGGGGCACGTCTTCCCGCTCATCTAGCAATTCGCTCAAGCGCCAAGGCAATTGGTAGAGGACGCCTTCCACTGAGGCTGCTGCGTCTTTTACCACGTCGAGGACGCCACAGTTACGCCGGCTTGACCGGCAATAAAAACCGAGCCTGTAGCCTTGAAGAGTGGCCGGTCCGATGACATAGGGATGGGTGTGTTCGCCCAATGAACGCTTCAAATCCACAGGACACATACAAGAACCGTAGGCAAAGTAGTAAAACATTGGCTCGCTCTGGGCCGGCTGTTGTGCGGATTGATTAACAGGTTGTGTCCGGATTGCTTGAAGATGTCCAGGCTGAACAGTCATACACTGCTATAGATTTTATTTTGAAAGGAATTGTAGCAGAATTCGTTTAAATATACAACACAATCCCGATAGGATAACCGGAGATTAGATTTTGGTTGGGTGTAGGGACGGTTGTACAGCGTGCCCAGAGGTCATAGGATTGGGCTAGTAAATCTTGAATTAGAGCCATAACTAATCGTCCGAATACTTTGCCCCTACGATGGCTGTTATTGGCAATTACACAATAACTTTTGTTACATCAAGCTTCGGTGTTCCGGAAGAATTGGTTATAGCTTAGATCTCAATACTGCTTTTTGTGTTCCTTGTGTTAGCATCGAGTCCTATTTTTACCCCGCTATCGGTCTTATCCTTAATTGTTGTCGATTCTTATGTCCCCCGAAACTGTAATTCCCCTGAAACTTCCTCTTGAAACTCTAGTGCTAAGAGTTTTGATTGTCGAAGACGATCCCATGATGCAACTGGGTTTAGAGCAGTCCTTAGCCGCTTACCCCCAACTCACTATCGTAGGGCAGGCTGAAGATGGTTATTTAGGCGTAGCAGCCGCACTCGAACTCAAGCCAGATGTGGTGGTGATGGATATTGGTTTGCCGCGTCTCGATGGCATTGCCGCGACTCAAAAAATTAAGGAAGCACTTCCTAATGTGCGAGTGGTTATGCTGACTTCCCACACCACAGAAACAGAAATTATTGCAGCACTTTCTAGTGGTGCAGACGCTTATTGCATTAAAGGAGCGAGTGTTGACCGGCTCCTTACGGCAATTGAAGCGGCTTATGAGGGAGCCACATATTTAGATCCCCAAATTGCTCGCAAAGTCATCGATCATCTCAAACCGCCGGCACCCGCTGGCAACTTCGCTCAGCTATCGCAACGCGAGTTAGAAGTGCTGAAATTGATGGTAGAAGGGTTGACCAATCCAGAAATTGCTACTCACCTTTACCTCAGTCCTAACACAGTCAAAACTCACGTCCGTGGGATTATGAACAAATTAGCAGTCGATGATCGAGTTCAAGCGGCTGTGGTGGCGCTTCGTGCCGGCATTGTTTGAACTCAAGTTTAACTTTTTTCTGTTCCCAGGCTCCGGCTTGGGAACGCTACAGAAATAAACTTTATCCCTAAAATTCGGCGTTTATCCAAAGATAATCAGCAGGGACGAATGCACTTTATTCTATGGATTCACCCATTCGGGTGATGGCGGCAAGAACTTGAATTTGTTGAAACTTAAGTCACTGAATTTATTTCAATAATCTAGGTATTTACGTTCAAGTTCACCCAATTGGATGAGCCAATGTGGTGAAGCCAGCACTGCGAAACCCAGAGTATCTTGAAAAGGTAAGAACACACATTCAAGTTAACTCAAATGCAAACTCCAATTAATCCCAAAGCAGCCTCAGTCGCTACAACAGGAGCTAAAATTAGCAAGCCGGTTCTTCAGCGTGGTTCTAAAGGAACAGCAGTCGTAGAATTACAAAAACTATTAGGACATTGGGAAATTTATACGGATACCCTAGATGGAATTTTTGATCTGCCGGTGGAAACAGCAGTAAAAGCTTTCCAGCACCGTGTTTTCCTGAAAGAAGATGGCATCGTTGGGGAGGTGACTTGGCAAGCGCTTTATAGCGGTGCGCCTGTCAATATGCCGGTGTTGCAAAGAGGCAGCCTATTAGGTCAGTCAGTCCTCACAGCGCAACGGGTTCTCCAAATTGCCGGTTTTTATGGCGGAAACCTTGACGGTAACTTTGGGCTAAAAACTGAAGAAGCGGTACGCGCTTTCCAAAAGTACAATGGTTTAATTGCTGATGGAATCGTGGGGTCTCGCACTTGGTACGCTTTGAGCAAGAAACCGCACTAATATCAAGTTTCGCTGATGATTTTTAATGAGAATTCAGGCAGAAATAGTGATAGAAATTAATTATGGTGTTTTAGGGTAGTTGATATAGAGCATCGGCTTCGGTGCCGGCAAAGCAAAGTTACGGCAAATGCCGATGAGAAAAATTTCTTTTCAGACTAACGCTTATCTCTCCCTCCCTCATCTCAAAAAATCAATCTTGCGTGGGAACGACATTTTGCGGATTTTATGCAGTCGGAAGTGTCTATCAGTCCGCTTTGAATATTCTGTCACCGGCGGTTAGTGCGAGTCACTGACCGCCTTTTACATTACATTGTTTCAACTGCTGTGCTTGGCGTTGTTTCACTTGCTTGAGATTTTGAATTCAATTGCTTTGAAAAATTACGGTTATACCACTACAATTTTTGACAAGAAAAGCAGTGAAACGAAATAAAAATAATGCCGGACATTTCTAAAAATTTTAATACAGATGCAGAGACAAAAGTCAATCTTCCTGAAGAGGAAGTTTTTATCTTTCCAGCCTCTTTCTCACAACAGCGACTTTGGTTCTTTGACCAATTAATTCCCGGCACTGCTGCCTATAATGTGCCAACCGTAATTCGCTTAACGGGCACGCTGAATTTAATGGCTTTAGAGCGGACGTTAAATGAAATTGTACGCCGGCATGAAGTTTTACGCACGGCATTTGTAATCGTAGAAGGACAACCCTTCCAAGCAATTGCGCCTAGCTTGAGCGTAGCTGTGCCGGTGTTAGATTTGCAACAGTTGCCGGCAGGAGAACGAGAGACGGAAGCAAGGCGATTAATTACAGCAGAATGTGAGCGTCCTTTCAATCTATCTCAAGGGCCATTGTTGCGAGTGACGCTGCTACGGCTAGGCGAGAGCGAACATATTTTATTGCTGAATATGCACCATATTGTCGCCGATGATTGGTCTATCGGGGTGCTGATTCAGGAATTAGGAATATTTTATACAGCCTTTGCTGAAAACCGACCTGCATTGATGCCGGCGTTACCGTTGCAGTATGCCGACTTTGCAGAATGGCAGCGTGAATGGTTGCAAGGAGAAGTGTTAGAAACGCAGTTGGCTTACTGGCGGCAAGAATTAGCCGGCATTGAGGTATTAAACCTGCCGGTTGATCGACCAAGACCGGCTACCCAAACTTACCGGGGATCTACTCAATATTTGGAAATTCCCAAAGAGCTGAGTGAGGCCCTAGAAAAACTTTCACAGCACGAAGAAATCACCTTATTTATGACTCTTTTAGCAGCATTTCAGACTTTGATTTACCGCCACACATACCAAGAAGATATTGCAATTGGTTCACCCATCGCTAATCGCAATCGCAGCGAAATCGAAGGACTCATTGGTTTTTTTATCAATACTTTAGTGTTGCGTACCGATTTATCGGGAAATCCCACATTTCGAGAATTACTTGCTAGAGTGCGCGAGGTAACACTGGGAGCCTATGCCCACCAAGATTTGCCTTTTGAAAAGCTAGTTGAGGAACTACAGCCAGAGCGAAATTTGAGCCGGCATCCCTTGTTTCAAGCTGTATTTGCTCTCCAAAATGCTCCGATGGAGGGGCTACAGTTACCAGGTTTAGAGGTAAGTTCGGTTAATATTGAAACTCAAACAACGCGATTTGATTTAGAACTTCATCTGTGGAAAGCCTCATCAGATTTTAGAAGCATTTATGGCGAGCAGTGGCAGAATTCTGAAGGTTTGAGAGGCATAGTGGTCTATAACACTGATTTATTCGATCACGCCACCATTAACCGAATGTTGGAGCATTTTAATATACTTTTAAAAAGTATTGTTGCCAATCCCGATCAGCGTATTGGTGATTTATCAATTTTAAGCAAAGTAGAACAGCATCAACTTTTAATAGAGTTTAATTCTAATTTTTTAGCTACTGAAAATTTGATCGCCAAAACAAATGGAAGTATTCATCAGTTATTTGAGGAACAAGTTGAGCAAAATCCAGATAAAATCGCACTCATTTTTGAAGAAGAGAAACTCACCTACGGCGAGTTAAACATTCGCAGTAACAAACTGGCGCACTATTTGCAAAAATTGGGAGTGGGTTCGGAAGTCATAACCGGCATCTGTCTAAAACCTTCTGCCGATCTGATTGTGGCAATGCTGGGGATTTTGAAAGCCGGTGGCGCTTACCTGCCTTTAAATCCTAGCTATCCTCGTGAACGCTTGAGTTTTATGTTAGAAGATGCTCAAGTATCCTTAGTCATTACTCATTCCCAATTAAATCTTGACTACGGGGAAGTGAAAGTTGTTTGCTTAGATAAAGATGAAGAACTTATTAACCGAGAAAGCGGGGAAAATCTTAAAAACAGTATAAATGAAGAAAATTTAGCGTATGTCATCTATACCTCTGGTTCTACAGGAAAACCGAAGGGAGTTGCCGTTTGTCACAAAGCTGTTCTTAGAACTTTCTTGAACACAAATTATATCAAATTAGAATCGGCAGATAAAATTGCTCAAGTCTCCAATACTTCTTTTGATGCCGCAGCTTTTGAAATTTGGGGCACATTACTTCACGGCGCTGAGCTTGTTATTATTAACAGAAATGTTATCCTTTCACCTCAAGATTTTGCCGAGCAACTGCGAAGTGATAACATCAGCGTTTTGTTTTTAACCACCGCTTTATTGAATCAGATGGCAAGCGCGGTTCCGCAAGCCTTCAATGGGTTAAAATATTTACTATTTGGCGGGGAAATAACCGATCCGAATAGCGTTCGAGAGGTGCTTAAAAAAGGTGCGCCAAAACAACTAATTCATCTTTACGGCCCAACAGAAAATACAACGTTTTCCTCTTTTTACTGCATAGGAGATATCCCAGAATCTGCTACATCAATTCCCATCGGTCGCCCCGTTACGGATACACAAATTTATGTCTTAGATCAACAGTTACAACCGGCACCCATTGGCGTTGCCGGCGAACTGTATATCAGTGGTGATAGATTGGCGCGAGGCTATCTCAACCGGCCCGATTTAACGGCTGAGCGATTTATTCCGAACCCCTTTAGGGAAGAGGGAAATCAGGGGAAAATTTCATCTCTTAACCCTTCAAGCCGGCTCTACAAAACAGGGGATTTAGCGCGTTATTTACCCGACGGCAATATTGGATTTATAGGTCGCATTGATGAACAAGTAAAAATTCGCGGTTTCCGCATTGAATTGGGAGAAATTGAAGCAACCCTCAGTCAACATCCAGCGATTAAACAGATAGTTGCAATTGCGGTAGAAGATATTTCTGCTAACAAGCGCATCGTGGCTTACATTGTTCCAGCTAACTTATCTCTCATTTCTGATTCTTCATCCCTCATCTCTACTTTGCGTCAATTTTTATCTGAAAAATTGCCAGAATATATGGTGCCTTCAGCTTTTGTGGTGCTGGAGTCTTTACCCCTGACACCCAACGGCAAAATAGATCGTCGTCGGCTGCCGGTGATAGATATCGCTCAAAACATCAACGAAAATTATGTTGCCCCTAACACTGCTGTAGAAGAGATGTTAGCCGGCATTTGGGCTGAAATTTTGGGATTAAAACAAGTAAGTATTCACGACAATTTCTTTGAATTAGGCGGTCATTCTCTACTCGCAACTCAGCTAGTCTCCCGCGTGCGTGATGCTTTCGGGGTAGAATTGCCGTTACGCAACTTGTTTGAAGCACCAACTGTAGCGCATCTTGCTAAATATATTGAAACAATTTCTTGGGCAACGAAAGGTTTGGATACAACCCAATCTGCGATAAATGAGCGTGAAGAAATCGAATTTTAAAACATGAGTTACAAGCGGGTATCACAAAAGGTGCTAACTGCTTCAGAAAACTGAGCATTTTGCTCCATCAAACTCATGTGTCCAGCCGGCTTTAAAATGACGAGTTCGGATTGAGGTAATTCCGCATTCATGCGGACGCTGGCTGGAGGAGTGGTAGCGATATCTGATGCGCCGCAAACAAGCAACACCGGCACGTTAATTGTTGGCAGCGTCCGGGTTTCATCGTAGTTGAACATTCCTAACGTACCACGAGCGAGAACACCGGGCGAACCGAAGGCAGATAATAAAGCAGAAAAATCAAGTTGACCGCGTGTTTCAGTGCCGGTGAATCCAGATATTTCGACACTAATATAAAGCGAACCGTTGAGATAACTCAGCCAAGTCATCAGCCAAAAGATAGGTGATATCAAAATAGTGAGGTAGAGCAACGGTTCTAGAAATGGCTTTTGCAATTTGCGTAACAAACGGCTTAAAATAGAAGTTTTTAATGGATTTGTGTAAGTGGCATCCACCAAAATTAAACCGGCAACTCTTTTTCCCAAAAGCTCAGGAAACAGCCGGCAAAATGTTAAAGCAACCATGCCCCCCATGCTGTGTCCAAGCAAGATTGCCGGTTTATCACCGGCAATGGCAAGCACTGCTTCCAAATCTCCAGCAAATTTTTCCACGGAATAGTCGTTATTTTTCGGTCTAGTAGATTTTCCTAAACCCGGCATATCCCAAACAATAACTCGGAAGCGTTTGCTCAATTGTCGCTTGGCATAGTACCACACATTACTATTGGGGCCCCAACCGTGTGACAGGATAATGGGTTGCCCATCTTCAGGGCCATAAAACTCTACTTGAATCTCACTCCCATCAGGTCGCTGCAAACGTTTTACAGTCTCAGAACGCATTCGTTTGGGTTCATCTTTTCCAGGCCGGCGCAACAGTGGCAAACTGATAAAACGACCACCAAAAGACCATAAAACCATCGCCAATCCGCTTAATAAGTAGGACATTCCCTCGAGTTCACCTTCGTACCACTCATAGAGAATGTAGATCCCCCCGCCGAGTATGCCGGTGGATAGCAGTCCAACCAGCCATATTAACGGGATATTGAGAGGCATAAATATCATGAGCTTAAACCTTGATATAGGACGTTCATGGCGTTGTCTTTCAACGTTATCATGAGGTTAGTCAAAATTAATTTTATAGCAACTGCTAGCCTCTACAAGTCCTACTAAAGGAAGAGGCAGGAAGGATGATTTAGCGGTAATCTTCAATTTTCAAGTCCTATTCCTCCACGCTTACCAACAAAACTTATGGTTCAAACAATTCAAATTAAAAACGTCACCCGACTTGACTTAAAAACAAAATTTGGACTACAGCTTGTTGAGGACGAGCAATTTTTTCGAGAGTGGCAAGATAACTTGCCAGAAATTACCGAGTTAGAAAAGCAGCGGCTTGACCGAGTGAAGGCAAGTTATTCCAATTTACTTGATTACCCACCCCTGCTGGAAAATACTGTCAAAATGGTGGTGATTTCTCCCTTGTTGGATCTAGCCGGCTTCTATCTACCTCCCTTTCGCATAACCTCAGAAAAATCTGTGGAGATTTCTCTTGAAGATGGCGGAGTTATCTACAAGGGACAGATGGATGTCTTAACTTTATTTGAACAAATTTGGATTTTGGTCATTGAGTCCAAGCAGGCGGCTTTTTCGGTAGAAACAGGGATAGCGCAGTTACTCAGTTATATGCTGGCAAATCCTAATTCAGATAAATCTACCTTTGGGGTGATCACAAATGGGTCAAGTTTCTTATTTATTAAATTAGTCAAAGGTCAGAGGGCACACTACGCAGTGTCTAGAATGTTCTCTCTTTTCAATCCGGGCAATGATTTGTATGATGTTTTGAGTGTGTTGAAACGTTTAGGTGAATTGGCAATTCGTGTTTAAAGTTAGTTGTGTTGGGTGATGGAATGATAAGAAATGGGGATTTTTTAACCACAGATTCCGCAGGTGAAACTTGAATGTGCTGCGCTCGTCATAGGAGTTCCACCTGCGTCCACAGATAAACACAGATGATTTATCTGTTTTCTTAGTTTAGGTGGGATAAGATCGGCGGCTTTGAGGAATATGCTAACAGAGGTGTAATTTTGAATATTGTTGAATTTTTATCTGAGCTTCGAGGTCTGGATATTCAGGTTTTTGTGGACGGAGATCGGTTGCGCTGTAATGCTCCGGAAGGAACTTTGACACCAGAAATTCGGGCACAGCTCGCTGAACGCAAAGCAGAAATTATTTCATTTTTACGCCAAGCTAATATTAATATAAATGGGACTTCTATAAGCCCTGTTTCTAGAACGGATGACAAAACTTTTCCGCTTTCTTTTGCCCAGCAACGGCTGTGGTTTCTTGGCCAATTGGTTCCAGGGAGTGCCTTCTATAATGTTCCTACAGCATTTCGTCTCACCGGCACGCTAAATTTAACAGCGCTACAGCAAACTTTTAACGAAATTGTGCGCCGGCATGAAGCTTTACGCACGACATTTCAGTTAGTAGACGGGCAGCCGGTGCAAAAAATTGCGCCTATTTTAACGATATCAATACCTGTTATAAATTTGCGAGAAGTGCCGGCAGAAAAACGGGAAGCCGAAGCGCGTCGCATTGCCACTGAGGAAGCTCACTGTCCTTTTGATCTGACAAATGGCCCTTTGCTACGGGTGAAGTTGTTGCAATTCGATGAGACGGAACACGTTTTACTGCTGAATTTACACCACATTGTCTCCGATGGTTGGTCAATTGGCGTGTTAATTCGGGAAGTGGGGACACTTTATGCCGCGTTTGTCACCGGCAAGCCTTCTCCTCTGCCGGCGCTACCTATTCAATATGCAGATTTTGCGCTGTGGCAGCGTGAATGGTTGCCAGGGAAAGTGTTAGAAACTCAGTTAACTTATTGGCAGAAACAATTAGCCGATATTTCTATATTAAGTTTGCCGGCTGACAGACCAAGACCTGCTATTCAAACTTATCGAGGGGCAACACAAACCCTCAGCTTACCCAAGCCTTTGAGTGAAGCGCTAGAAGCTTTGAGTCAGCAGGAAGGGATAACTTTATTCATGACTTTGTTAGCGGCATTTCAGACTTTGCTCTACCGCTACACCTGCACTGAAGATATTGCAGTGGGTTCGCCCATTGCTAATCGTAACCGTAGTGATATAGAACCGTTAATTGGTTTTTTTGTTAATAGTTTGGTGCTGCGTACTGATCTTGCAGGAAATCCAACATTTCGGGAATTGTTGAGCCGAGTTCGAGAGGTTGCCCTAGGAGCTTACGCCCATCAAGACTTGCCTTTTGAGAAGCTGGTGGAGGAGCTGCACCCAGAACGCAATTTAAACCAAAATCCATTGTTTCAAGTAGTTTTTGCGCTGCAAAATGCCCCTGTAGAAGCCTTGGAATTGCCAGGATTGATATTAAGTCCACAGCAATTTGATAGCGGCACAACTCGTTTTGATCTAGAGTTTCACCTGTGGCAACAATCTGCCGGTAATGACTTGTGGGTGGATCGCTCGGATGGAATTAGTGGGTTGGTTGTGTACAGTACCGATTTATTCGATCACGCGACAATCGAACGGATGCTAGGGCATTTTCAAATTCTTTTAGAAGGCATTGTTGCCCATCCAGAAAAACGAATCGCAGACTTACAAATTTTAAGTGAATGTGAGTTACATCAGCTATTAGTGGAGTGGAACAGCACTAAAGCAGATTATGCTAAAAAGTTGTGCGTCCATCAGTTATTTGAAGCGCAAGCCGAACGCACACCGGATGCTATCGCGCTTGTTTTGGAAGATAAACAGCTCACTTACCGGCAGCTCAACACACTTAGCAACCAATTAGCACATTACCTGAAAAAGCAGGGTTTCGGAGCAGAAGATTTAATCGGCATTTGTGTTGGGCGTTCGCTAGAAATGGTGGTGGGGATGTTAGGCATTCTCAAAGTCGGTGCGGCTTATTTGCCTTTAGATCCCACTTA
Organism: Microcoleus vaginatus WJT46-NPBG5; assembly: GCA_019359355.1. Taxonomy (GTDB): domain Bacteria; phylum Cyanobacteriota; class Cyanobacteriia; order Cyanobacteriales; family Oscillatoriaceae; genus FACHB-68. The sequence continues at coordinate 70,933 of JAHHHM010000016.1, forward strand.
TCCTTCTGAGCGGTTGAATTTTATCCTCAAAGATGCTCAGGTGCCGCTTGTATTGACTTCTTCTCATTGGCTAGAGAAAGAAAAGTTTGCATCTATAGAATTATCGCGTGTCATTTGCTTGGATCAAGATTGGGAGAAAATTGTCCAAAAAAGTGAAGATAATCCTATTAGCAATGTTACCGCCGGCAACCTGGCTTATGTGATCTACACTTCTGGATCAACCGGCAAGCCAAAAGGTGTTCAAGTTCAACACAGCAACTTATTAAATCTCGTCTATTGGCATCAGCAAGCCTTTGGTGTTTCACCGCTTGATAGATCCACTCAAATTGCCGGTGTTGCCTTTGATGCTTGCGTGTGGGAAGTTTGGCCTTATTTAACTGCCGGCGCGAGCATTTATTTTCCCAATGATGAAACTCGACTCTCGCCAGAAAAATTGCGCGATTGGTTAGTGTTAAAAGCGATTACGATTAGCTTTTTACCGACACCTCTAGCAGAGAAAATTTTGCAAATAGAGTGGCCGCAAAATACACCATTAAGATTATTACTCACCGGCGGCGATAAACTTCATGAATATCCTTTAAATTCATATCCTTTTCAGGTAGTGAATAATTATGGGCCGGCTGAGAATACCGTGGTGACAACTTCGGGTCAGATTCCTGTTAAAAATAAAGCAGATTTAGCGCCGCCGATTGGTCGTCCGATTGCCAATACTCAACTTTACGTTTTGGATGCCAAGTTACAGCCGGCAGCCATTGGAATTTCTGGGGAATTGTATATTAGTGGCGATGGATTAGCGCGAGGATATGTTAACCGGCCTGATTTAACGGCTGAGAGATTTATTCCGAATCCTTTTAGCAATAAAAAGGGAGCAAGACTTTATAAAACGGGTGATTTAGTTCGCTATCGAAGTGATGGGAATCTTGAATTTTTAGGACGAAGTGATGATCAAATAAAGATTCGGGGTTTCCGCCTTGAACTCGGAGAAATTGAGTCAGTATTAAATCAGCATCCAGCCGTATTGCAAACCGTAGCAGTTGAACGAGAAGATGCTGCCGGCGAAAAACGTTTAGTTGCTTACATTACGCTAAATGCTGAAGCTAAGGAACAGCCGGAATCTATACAGCCGGTGCAATTGCAAGATGAACAGGTTTTGCAGTGGCAAATGCTTTACGACGAGACTTATAAACAACCGGCAGCCGAGGCAGATCCAACCTTCAATATTATTGGATGGAATAGCAGTTACACTGACCAACCGATCCCAGCCGAACAGGTACGTGAGTGGGTCAATAATCAAGTCGCACAAATTCTAGCTTTGCAGCCGAAACGCGTCTTAGAAATTGGTTGCGGCACAGGTTTGGTTTTGTTTAGAGTTGCGCCTCATTGCACGCAATATTGCGGGACAGATTTCTCTGCGCCGGCACTCGATTATATTCAGCAGCAGGTGGCAAAGCAAGAAATGCCACAAGTCACGCTACTTCAGAAAATAGCCACAGATTTTAACGGAATTGAAGCCGAAGCATTTGATACGATTATTCTCAACTCAGTTGTGCAATATTTTCCCAATATTGACTATTTGGCGCAAGTGTTAAAAGGAGCAGTGCAAGCAACGGCACCCGGTGGGTTTATCTTCATTGGAGATGTGCGTAGCCTTCCCTTGCTGGAAGCCTTTCACGCTTCGGTGCAACTTTATCAAGCCGAACCTTCTCTGCCTTGTGAACAGTTGCAGCAACGGGTGCAAATGCAAGTTTTCCAAGAAACGGAGTTAGTGATTGATCCAGATTTCTTCAAAGCATTACAGCAAAAATTGCCAGAAATTAGCGACATAGAAATTCAGCTCATCCGAGGACGGCATCATAATGAATTAACACAATTTCGTTATAATGTCATTCTTCATATTAAGGCAGAAAAAGCAGATCCAAAATGCGATGAATCTGAGAAGCAAGGGGAATTAAAGTGGCTAGACTGGATTGAAGATAATTTGACAATCTCTACCATTCACCAGTTATTAACTGAGACTAAATCGGCAGCGATAGGAATTACTCGGATACCAAATGCGCGAGTAATGGCAGCCGTTAAAACCACAGAATGCCTCTCAGAAGACGGAAAATTTAAAACAGCCGGTCAATTGCAGAAAGCTTTGCAAGACTTTAAAAATTTAGGAATTGAGCCAGAAGATTTGTATGGGATGAGTGAAGAATTATCCTATACACTTAATATTAGCTGGTCAGATGCCGGCGGTGATGGGTGCTATGATGCAATTTTTGCCCGAAAAGAAGCCATAAACAATCAAAGAATTCCTCTGAGTATTCAAGGAAGGACAAAGGATGCCGGCTTTATTACCAAGAAGAGTAATTTGCATTCTTATGCAAACAATCCCCTACAAGCAAAAGCTGCCCGGAAATTAATCCCACAATTGCAGAATTATTTAACAGAAAAATTGCCTGAATACATGGTTCCCTCAGCATTTGTCGTGTTAGAGTCTCTGCCGATTACACCTAATGGAAAAGTGGATCGTCGTGCGCTGCCGGCACCTGAACCCATTAAACCAGAATTGTCGGGATCTTATGTCGCACCGCGCACGCCGGTTGAGGAAATGTTGGTCAAAATTTGGGCTGAAATTTTGGGACTCAAACGCCTAGCTATTCACGATAATTTCTTTGAATTAGGGGGTCATTCTTTATTAGCAACGCAGCTAATTTCTAGGGTGCGTGATGCCTTGGAAATAGAATTACCTTTGCGGAGTGTATTTGAAGCCCCAACAATTACAGAATTTTCAAAATTAATTGAGAATTTTCAAAATAGCAATGTTATCACTAAAGCCCCAGCCTTAGTACCGATTTCTCGGGAAAGTCGTCGGATGAAACTTTCTTCTCTGTCTAAGGAAGTAGAAGATAAGTCTAGTTGAAAAGCACAAAAATTGCAGAAAGTAAAAGCGAATCGGCATCTACTGGCTCTCAATTTCTTTTAGTCAACTATAAATCTCTGATTTTAATTTTAGGAGATTGATCAAAACGATACTCTAACAAAAGACTGAGACTTTTGTTACAAAAGTTGTGTCGTTGTGGGGATGACTAAAACTTGGAAAACGATAAATTGCAATAAAATTGCTTAACAACTCCAGCAACTGCCAATCGTTTTGCAGAATAGATGTATCCATAACAACAGAACAGTCCCTCACGGTTCAGCCGCAATTCTCCGGATGCGCTAAAAACTCATCATTTTACTTCTTCAGATAGACGACGACTCATTACTTAAACCTCTAAAGTATGTCTTTAGTAACTGATAGATCAAAAGGTCTGAGTCGGTTATCTAAATTCCTTATTTTTTCACCAGTGTTTATTAAAGATGTGTTTGCTCAAAATTTGCTTGGGCAACTGTTGGCTTCAAGTTCTAAAATTTCCAACCATCAAAAATTCATCTGCGTATAATCAATTTTGAGGAAATTAGTCTAGATATTTTTTAAAGGATTGGGTTTAATAAAAACCTAGCTAAATTAACTGACTGAAGTGAAAGGAGTAGATCAATGGAACAGATATCAAACGAAAGCAGCCAGCCAAAAAATCCAACAGAAGCCGGCGAAACAGAACGCTGGGCATCCTTAATTGGCGGTGGAGCTTTAGTCCTTATGGGCTTAAAAGAACGCTCTTTGAGAGGTGCTTTGATGGCTGTAGCTGGCAGCGGTTTGATTTATCAAGGTGTAACTAAACAAAGCACCGTACAGCAAGCGCAGGAAGCAATCGGGATGAACCAAAGTATCAAAGTAGAAAGAACAGTAACGATTAATAAGCCGGTAGATGAACTCTATCGTTACTGGCGCAATTTTGAGAATCTGCCGCATTTTATGAAGCATCTTAAATCTGTAACCGTTACCAGTGACAAGCGCTCACACTGGATTGCCAGCGCACCTTTAGGTAATAGCGTTGAATGGGATGCAGAAATTATCAACGAGCGAGAAAATGAATTGATTTCTTGGGCATCTGTAGAAGGTGCAGACATAGACAACTCTGGGTTTGTGCGCTTCACACCGGCACCGGCAAATCGCGGAACAGAAGTAAAAGTTGTGCTGGAATATAACCCGCCTGGAGGTGGACTCGCCGCTGCATTTGCCAAACTTTTTGGAGAAGAACCCAAACAGCAAATTGCCGACGATTTGGGCAGGTTCAAACAAATGATGGAAGCCGGGGAACTGGCAACCACAGAAGGCCAAACATCCGGTCGCAAATAAACGGTAAGCACCGTTTATAAAAACGGCTATTGCGAGTTTAGAGAGCTCAACTCAACAAGAAGCACAAGCTGCCACTTTTTCCTAATCAAACGAGCTTGTGCCGCCTTGTTGCAAACTTACGATTTGCCTACTCCATTTTTATTTAGGAGAAATAATTCAATGAAAGCAGTTTGCTGGGAAGGTACAAACAAGGTAGCGGTTGAAACAGTTCCAGATCCCAAACTAATTAATCCGCGCGATGCGATCATCAAAATCACGTCAACTGCAATTTGCGGTTCGGATTTGCACCTCTATGACGGCTACAACCCCACCATGCAACCGGGCGACATCCTAGGCCATGAATTCATGGGGGAAATCGTTGAGTTGGGGAGTGCTTTTAAGGAGGGAAATATCCATGACAAAGGCAAAAATCTCTCCGTTGGTGATCGCGTCGTGGTTCCCTTCACCATTTCCTGCGGTAGCTGCTTTTTTTGCAACCGCAGTTTAACGTCATTATGTGATAATTCCAACCCCAACGCTTGGATGGCGGAAAAAATGTTAGGTCATTCCCCATCCGGTTTGTTTGGCTACTCCCACCTAACCGGCGGGTATGCCGGCGGCCAAGCCGAGTATGCCCGCGTTCCCTTTGCAGATGTCGGGTTGTTCAAAATTCCCGATGGACTGACCGATGACCAAGTCCTATTTTTCACCGATATTTTCCCCACCGGCTACATGGCCGCAGAAAACTGCAATATCGAACCCGGAGATACCGTTGCGATTTGGGGTTGCGGGCCGGTTGGGCAGTTTGCGATTAGAAGTGCCCTGATGCTAGGCGCTGGACGAGTAATTGCGATTGATCGCGTTCCCGAACGCCTCCAGATGGCCAAAGACGGCGGCGCAGAAGTCTTGAACTATGAGGAAATTGAGGTAGGGGAAGCCCTCAAAGAAATGACCGGCGGGCGCGGGCCAGATTCTGTGATGGATGCGGTGGGCATGGAAGCGCACGGACTGGGTTTAGAAGGCTTCTATGACAAAGCGAAGCAAGCGGTTCGTCTTGAAACTGATCGCCCGAATGTCTTACGTCAAGCAATTGTAGCGTGTCGCAAAGGCGGAACCGTATCCGTTCCTGGTGTGTACACCGGCTTTGTAGACAAGATGCCGATGGGTGCCTTCATGAACAAAGGCTTAACCATGAAAACCGGCCAAACCCACGTCCATCGCTATTTACAGACCTTACTCGATCACGTTCAAAATGGCGACATCGATCCCTCCTTTGTGATTACCCACCGTCTGCCAATAGACCAAGCCCCACACGGCTACGAGATTTTCAAACATAAAAAAGATAACTGCATCAAAATCGTTCTCAAGCCGTAATTCGTTAGAGATGCAGCGTTTAAATTTTGGATGGCTAACCCCAAAATTACCGGCTGCCGACACTCAGTAAAGTGTCAGGGATTCTGGATGTGCCACCAAACAAACCTCCCTGTTAAGAGAAATTTAGCGCTTCTCTTAACAAGGGGATGGGGTGCCGGCTTACAAAAAATAAAGGTTTATTCGCCTTTATTTGCTCTTTTTCACTCACAAAATAAGGAGAAATCATGTTTTTAAAAGACAAGGAAACGGGCAGTCTAATTAAAATTGAGGATGTTGAGTCGCTGTTTAAACCAACTCAACAGGAGATAGAAGGACGCGATCAAGATGGGCAAGAAGAACAAAATACAGCTTCTTTTAAGAAGAGCCAATTGATTTTCCCCTCCGGAGAAAGCCTGCCGCGCTGCTGGATGGATGCAGATTATACAACCACATAGACTGTTGGCGCAAAGCATTTGGGGCGATAAGTAAGCGAACAAACTAAAGATTTATGACCCAAATGCTTTGCCCGAAAGCCACCTTACTGCCGGGATTACTAAGAATTTTAAGACTTAGTCTTAACCGGCACATTTGAAAACTCAGGAGATGATGATGGCTGATACCAGTGTGAAAAAAGTAGACTCTGCTTATTCTCCTAAAGGGGAAATGGGGCAAAAGTATCTCGCATCAGGCACAACAGTTTCTATGCGCCTTTGGGAAGATGAGCAACCGGGCGAAGTCAAACCGGAAGCGCAACGTGAGTATGAAACGGTTGGTTATGTTATTAAAGGACGTGCTGAATTACACATAGCTGGTCAGACACTTTTACTTGAGCCTGGTAATTCTTGGAGCGTGCCAAAAGGGGCTTCTCACACTTACAAAATTTTGGAAGCATTCACAGCAGTTGAAGCCACCAGTCCGCCAGCACAAGTTCACGGACGTGATGAATAAACCTAACCCAAAGTTATAAAAATTACCTCACTTCTTGAAGTGTTTGTCTTTCTATTGGTCGATTACTCTAGCCGCACAAGAACGTTAAAAGTTAAATAGCAACAGATAAATCACTTGTGAATGTGTTGCTATCTTTTGAGGATTGTGTTGCAGAATGTGCGGTGCGATCAATCAAGCAAACACAGATAATAGGAGTTCGTGATGTTTTATCACAAAAAGCAACTGCAGTATTACAAGCGCCCTGAAAGTCCCGATCCAGTCTACGCCAAGAAAATTCAAGAATTGATCGGGGGCACTTTTGGCGAAATGACGGTGATGATGCAGTACCTTTTCCAAGGGTGGAACTGTAGAGGGCCGGCTAAGTACCGCGATATGCTGCTTGATGTGGGAACTGAAGAAATCGGCCATATCGAAATGCTCGCTACGATGATCGCCCACTTGCTGGATAAAGCGCCGGTTGCCCAACAAGAAGAAGGCTTCAAAGATGCCGTTGTGGGTGCGGTGATGGGAGGCAGCAACCCTCGCGATGTGATCCTGGGAAGCATGAACCCCCAACACGCCATAGTCTCCGGTGGGGGTGCCACAGCGGCTGACAGTGTCGGCTATCCGTGGAACGGTCGTTTCATCGTCGCTAGCGGTAACTTACTAGCAGACTTCCGCTCAAATCTTCATGCGGAATCACAAGGCCGGCTACAGGCTGTGCGGATGTATGAAATGTCAAACGATCCAGGGGTGAAAGATACCCTCAGCTTTATGATCGCCCGCGACACCATGCACCAAAACTTGTGGTTAGCCGCGATTGAAGATTTGGAATCTTCCGGACTGGAAACAACGCCGGTGCCAAGTTCTTTCCCACAAGACTTGGAAAAAACAGAGTTTTCTTATCAATTCTGGAACCATTCTGATGGTACAGACAGCGCAGAAGGTCGCTGGGCAAAAGGCGAATCAATGGATGGCAAAGGCGAGTTCAAGTATGTGGAAGATCCTCAGCCGCTAGGCCCAGATCCGGGTCCTGATGCCCCCCTACCTGATCCGAAATTGCACGGCACCGGCAAGCACGTAATAATGAGTCCTGAGTCCTGAGTTCTCAGTTCTTAGTGGAGCAAAGTTCAAGGCAGAAATATCTCTGCCTTGAACGAAATATGAGACATCTAAACGCTCAACTTTAGCCCTAGCAGCTTGTTAAACCTTGTCTTCAATCTCTGTGAATTTGGAGTAGGGGAAAAACTGACTTTGAACAACCAAAAAAAGTGTTGAGTGAGGGATCTTAGAGGTGAGACACAGTCTACAAGGAAATTAGCGCCCGCAGTGATTTTACTGTCGCTGATTCTCCTTGTAATCGGCTTTCTGGCTTATCGCCTTGAACTGGCATTGCCGGCACCGTTATGCAGGGTCTTTCCCCGGACGCTGGGGCGAGTTTAAGGCTGTTGGTTGACCGCAACCTGCGGGAACAAGCTATTGCTGCGAACTGATCCCATCGCGATTTGCCAAACATGAATGCAGCCGGCCGCGGACACCCTTACTGGGTCGATGAGAAAGCCGGCTTCACCATTCAAGATCAAGCTCAATTAATTCAATTCTTGCTCTCACGAGACTCCAGAAGTCTTGCCAAACCCTCAAATTGCAGATAGCCGGTTATACCCGAACAGTTCGTCCACACTATCAATTCAGGAGGTACACATCAATGAGTAAAGAGTCTTTTCACGATGAATATAGCCTTTCTGAAACCGCAGAAGAACTGGGGAAGAAAGCGCTAAAATTAGGACTGATTCCAAGTTTTGTCATGCGTTGTTTTCCAGATAGCCGGCAATACTACATCCCCAACGAAAACGAATCGTCCCCCCTCACCCCCGAACAAGCCTATCTCCGCTTCAAAAAAATCATAGAAGACGCAGGAAAATAACCCGCCATCTTAATTACCGAATATACATATAGCCAAGAGCCGGTTATTGCCAACGTCTGCGTTTATCTGCGTGCATCTGCAGTTAAAAAAATCCAACTCCCCTAAATTAAACTAACTCCTTATCAGACACCTCAGAATCTGCTTCAGATTTAGCCTTAATCTCAGCACTATGAGGACTATTTATAATTTCCTTCGCATCCGATCTCTGACAAGCCTTCATCGTCTTAACGTGTTCCATTTCATCATTACGGATAGCTACAAACACATCATAGAGATTTTCAATTTTTGGCCGGCGCTGTGCCGGCAGATGAGACGTTTGAAACTCATCAAACATATACAGATCGCCATCTTGGTAATAAGTGATTGCCACTGCCGGTGCCGGCTGGCTTTTAAGTTCCGCCTCACACTCGTTTAAAAACTTATCATAGGTGTCGTGGGCTTTTCCTTCGACTAACTCGTTAAAATAGTAAGCAGATCTGGGTGAAATCATATATACAAAAACAAGAACCCAGTAGTAAAATAGAACACCTATTCGAGCGATATAACGGTCAATTACACGCTCATTCCCCCCCAGCGCTTCCAGAATTCGCAGGTGGTGCAATTCATTCCAGGTTTCAGCGAAGTGAATTTTCAGCCAATCAGATTTATCCCACAAACCGAAGCTTTCATAAAGGTGAAGCACTGACAGATAAGCAAAGTAAGGAACACGCGCGATCGTCTCCAACACAAAGCACCGGGCGTAAAAACGTTTTCCGTAAAATGTGCCCAAAGTAATTTCTAAGATACTAACTAATAAGCGAATCATTCTTCTCTCCTATCCTTGGCTTTTAAATTCAGAAATATATTCATTCTTCGTAAAAGACTAAAAGTTTTCAGACTCTCAGCTATAAAAATATTGTTTGATTTTAATAGGCTTTAAATTAATAAATATAAATTTTTACTGAAATGAGTTAGAGTTTTCATTTGTAAAATATTTTATAATTCAAAAACTTTTTTTTTACCTGAAACTTTGGCCTTATCTTTGTTTGTACCCTCATAAGCCGTTTTTTTACTGGGATTATTTTTACAAAAATTGACACCAAAAAGAGATTGTTTTGACCGTTCTTTTTATTAGAAATCTTTCACATAAAGATAATTTTTTTGCTAAAACTACTTAATCTTTTCTGCATAACTTTGTTTCACGGAGTTAATGCCTAATTATCCTATCAAAATACAATCCCTTAGTATCCGAAGCTTCAATAAAGCCAGCGTGAAACAGCCAAGGCTTGGCAAGTCATGTTTGCTTTTGCATTTAATGGTTAGTTATATCCAAAATAACAACTTTATCTTGTTTCTTACTTATATCTATAGAAAGAGTTTCTGTGAATTTAGAAAGTAATCGCGAATACAAAATAACTCCGTTCAATTTGATTAAAGTGTTTGAAAATCTGAGACAGAGAAAAATTTCCTCTATCTCTAAGATTAAATTAATTTAATCGGGAATTATCTTTTTTGCCTCAACCGGCAGCGGAGTGGAAACCGTATTTCAAGGCGAAACGAGCCTTCAGGCGTCTGTCAGCCAAGCCGGCATATTTTCAATATTAGAGAGACTGCCGGCTGGCCTTTGAAGTGAGACAGAGCCGGCAATCTATTAAAATCTTAATAAAAAAATCAGAATTCAGAACCTTGTCAACCTTCTGAATTCTGATTTTTGTCACAGTACCTTGTGCGTGTACTCGTGTTGCTTCACATTGTCTTCTGTTTTAATAATCCGCTGGGAATTTAGCACCCGCTTGCGTTCCAAGGAATAATTAAAGTCATCGCGCACAGTTCCCAAAGGAAGGTGTGATTGAGCGATGGTACGGCTTTTGTAGGTGCGAGTTGCCGCAATCGTCCGGAAGGAAAACTCATCGCAGAATTGAGCCTCTGCAGGAAACTGTGCCGGTTTTTGAGGGGTTTCACCATCTAACACAGTGCCAACGGTTGTGCTTAAAGCCATTTGGTAAGAAGTGGGAATTCCTTTGAGAATTGCTTCTAAAGCTGCCGAAGGGATAGGCTCAATAATTTTAACTTCATGGACTTCGCCATCTTCTTTGATAAAGCAAGTGGCTAAGCCTACTACCAGGTAGTCTTCGGTAGACACATCAGGTGCGTTGGGATAGGAAGTGGCAGTTGCCATCGCAATATTTCAGCCAAGTAATGAACGACTTCGCCAATCCTACCACTGTTTGAATGTTTAAAAAGGCACTGAAACAACAGCCTTTCTCTATTATTATATACTCTGTATAAGCCATTTACCCTCAAAAACGCGCGTGGGGCTAGGGCCGTTCACAGGCACAAAACGCCGAGAAACCGCTTTCCCAGCGCCTTATAGAAATCGTAAAAGTGAAGCTTTTGCGCTAAGTGTTTGCGAAAAGAAAACTTTGTGAGAGTTTGCGGGATTCCTCTAAAAAGAGCGAGACTCTCCCCCGACTTTCGCGTTGAATGTAACCGGCCTTGACAGCGTCACAAAGGTTAGCGAGTGCGTCTAAATCGTCTAAGCGATAGCCCTTGAGGGCTAAAACTTGGCGGATAAGACCTTCCGATTCGACGCTGAGGCAACCTGTTTGAAATGCGGATTCTACAAGGGTGCGAATCATAGCAGTATGTGCATCCTGAGTCTGTGAATTCCTTAGCCTTAAATAAATATCCTGGATTTTAGCGAGAGATCAGTTGATAGCGATCCCCGATAGCTGTGATTATGAAGCTTGTGTCAAAGTGACTGAAGTCACTGACAATTTGTATCACTATTTGGAGGTTAGGAACGAAGCTTGTAGGGGGGCAGGGTTCTGTAAATGCCTTCGCCGGCAAGAACGGGGGAGTTGAGCGAGCAACATGGGAACGTAGTAGTCTGTGGAGATCGATACACTTTCTCGCAGCTAGGTTAATCAAACCTACCCGTAGAATCACAGGTGCCGGTGTAAACTACGATTGAACTGCCATTAAACAAGTGCCTCCGATTGCAGGAGAATACTTGAGTTGACTTTCAATAGGGTGCTAGTTTTAAGCAGCGTAGCGTGTGTTGAGGATTGAACAGGATGACGAGTCTAGACAGTGTGTGGCAACCGTCTGTAATCGATTTAGCGCGGGCAGGTAATTTTCGGGCGCTGACGTATTGGATAAACACGTACTTGTTGCCTCAAGGCATTCACGCCCGTGTAGAAAACGCTCAGGCCGGCTGTCTACAAATCTTTGTAGAGTTCCGACAAGCAGTGGACAAGCAGCGGACTGTCCAATCAATCTGTCACCAAATTTGGAAACTGAACTCAGACGAAATTGATGGCGTGCGGATTGTGGCGCGTTGTGCCGGCCAACCCGATATCGTATGGAAACAATCAGTCCGCATCGTCACCCCAGCTAACCAGCAGAGGCGCGTACAAGGGGTGCCCAGAAGGCATTCGATTGGCTGGCAGCCGGGTGAGAAAATTAATTTTAAGGTGCTGCGTGCCATGCTAGTGGTGGGCACAGCAGTTGCTTCTTTTACCTTTGGCTGCTGGTTTGGTTACCGCGCCATTCTAAATAATAAAATTGCTACTACTCCTATCCCGACTGAGGCGGTGACGCTGACCCAACAAACTCGCCCTAAAGAGGTGCGGGCGGCTTTAGAAACTATCCCTGTGAAATATCACAATCAGGTAACTGATCCGACTGATCCGATTGTGACGCTGATGTTTGCCGGCGATGTCACTCTGTCAGATTCCTTTGCAGATGTCGCCGGCAAGGATTACAAATGGGCCTTCGCTCAAATGGATTTATACCGGCAAGTTGATGTGGCGATGGTCAATCTGGAAAATCCGCTGACGCGATCCGAGACGATTAGACCCGGTAAACAATTTAATTTTAAAGCCGATCCCGAATCTGTCCAAGTCCTGACAGAGGGGGGTGTGGATATTGTAAATCTCGCCAATAACCACACGATGGATTATGAGGCACCGGGACTCGAGGAAACGCTGCAAACTTTAGATGGGGCGGGAATTCGCTATGTGGGTGCCGGCAGAGATATCAAAGAAGCACGACGCCCAGAAATTATCGAAGTCAAAGGTCAGCGCATTGCCTATCTGGGTTACTACGATCCAGAATCTCATGCTGCCGCCGATCAAGTAGCCGGCACCAACCCTCTACTCGAAGCTCAAATCGCTGAAGATATCAGTGCGATCCGGAACCAGGTAGACTGGATCATCGTGAACTACCATTGGGGTGCAGAACTGGCCGATTATCCGGCTGATTGGCAGCGGGAATTGGCTCATTTCACAATCGATCAGGGGGCCGATGTGGTAGTTGGCCATCATCCCCACGTTTTACAGGGTGCAGAGATTTATAAAGGCCGGCCTATTGCCTACTCGTTAGGAAATTTTATCTTCGGGGGGAATTCTCGCAGCGATTACGATACAGCCGTGCTGAAAGTATCGCTGAAAGGGCAAAAAATGAAGGTAGAGTTTCTGCCGGTGGAAGTGAGGCAGTATCAGCCAACCGTTGTTAAGGATGAGCGAGGCGACGAGATTCTCAACTATATTGAGGAAATTTCTCATATTTTCGAGCGGCCAATGACATCACCGATGATCTTGAACACTCGGCGAACCGAATCGATTGCCGCAGCCGAGGGTGCAAATTCTGCGCCGGCATTACAAAATGCCCAATTTACAACAGGGAACACAAATTCTGCGCCGGCACTTGTAAAAGCACCCAATCCTTCCCCAGCGCCGGCACAGAAATCGAATTCTTCAATTCAAGTGCCGGTGTTTCCCGCTGATATCATTCTGCGAAACTATGCCGAAAAGCTTCAAGTTCCTCATTTTGAGGAACCGCTAGAGGCTTCTCCTGAAACGGAACCGGCTGCTGAGGATGAGTTTATTAACACTCAGCCGTTTATCACAGAACCGTTCGTTCCCAACCTACCCTCACCGCCATCGGAAAATCAACAAAGTCAACTGCCCGCAATTCCCCCGCCTTCTTTTAATCTGTCAAATTGGAAGCAGAAACAAGCGGAAACTCTCACTCTAGCAGCCGAGCAAATGCGTCGCAAGACGATTCAACTGCCGGTGTTCGCCTAAGCGGGATATATCGCCTCGCAGTCAGTTTTTAAATGTTAGTCGCTACTGATATTTGACCACTGACTTGGATCGACTGACAACTGATAACTAACAAATAACCACTGTGTTTGCGATCGCCGTCAAAAAGCAGCAGTATAAAACCTACATTCTCACTGACCAAGCCGCAGAATCTCGGCTAGAGGTCGTTCCAGAACGGGGTGGCATTATCACCGGCTGGCGGGTAAAAGGCCAAGAAATCCTTTACTTAGATACCGCCCGGTTTGCCAACCCTGACTTGAGTGTGCGAGGTGGAATTCCGATTTTATTTCCGATCTGTGGCAACTTGCCAGACAACACCTACACTCACAACGACCAGCCATACACCCTCAAACAGCATGGGTTTGCCCGCGATCTGCCCTGGGAAGTGCGAGAGCAAATTACTGAAGATCGAGCCGCTATGACGCTGGTTTTGACCAGTAATGACCAAACACGCGCTGTTTACCCGTTTGACTTTGAACTGGCTTTTACTTACCAGATCAAAGGCAACGCCTTGGAAATTTTTCAGCGCTATACCAATCGCTCAACTGAGCCGATGCCTTTTTCCACCGGCTTGCATCCCTACTTTTTGGCGCTTGACAAAACTCAGTTGCGTTTCAATATTCCCGCTGTTCAATACCAAGATCAAAGAGCACAGACGAAACATCCGTTCATCGGCACCTTTGACTTTGAGCAAGATGAAATTGATGTGGCGTTTAACCAGTTAACGGGCTTAGCCACAAGCGTCACCGATGCCAGCCGGCAGATGCGGATCACCCTCAGCTACAACAGCACCTATTCCACGGTGGTTTTCTGGACGGTAAAGGGTAAAGATTTTTACTGTGTTGAACCTTGGAGTGCCCCCCGCAATGCCCTCAACGTCGGTAAGCCCCTGATTCGCTTACAGCCCGGAGCCAGTTGCGAGACCCTTGTTCGGATGACGGTGACTTTTTTAGAAAATTAACTTGGCTTTTAGAAAAACCCATGCTAATCTAGTAAAGGTGTTTCAGAGAACACACTTACTGGGTCGCTAACTCAACGGTAGAGTACTCGGCTTTTAACCGAATAGTTCCGGGTTCGAATCCCGGGCGACCCATATAAATTTAAAAGTAAAAATAAAGTGCGTTGTCTGGTATTTCCAACTTCCACTTTTTCAGCAAAGGAGGGATGCCTAGTAAGCCGGCACGCCCTGTTTTTTTGTCTAAATTAAGGGGAAAAGAGGGGGATTTTGAGGTGATCCCCTAAAAGCACGAAAGAGAAGCGGTGGTTCATTTCCTACTTCTGCGCCTGGGAGGGAAATTCATATTTTTTTCGTTCCCGCCAATACATCGCCTCTAACTTATCTAAAGGGTGTTCGGGTTGTCCATAACCGGCACCTTCAACATGAACCCAAATGGGTGAGACTTTTCGTAAAGCAGCCTTAATGTTGCCGGCTTCAATATCTTCCAAAGCGCCTTGTTCTCGAATTAATTCAATCGCCGCCAAATCTTGCGATCGGGGGCCAAAATCTGGCAGTCCCAGTTTTCGTTTGAGCCGGTCAAATGTTGGCTTTAAAAATTGATATCTCCCCGCCGCACTTGAGCAAATGCGCCGCCCGTTAGAGTAGGCGCAGTGCACTTCATCGGGATGAGTGTGGAAACTATCAAATTTAGCGCCGGTGAATTGAGTGCGGTAGCCATCTGATCCCGCCGTTCCTTCTGCCGCAGCGATCAAATCGAGAAAAGCTTTCGTGTTAGGACTTTTAAGGGGCGTTGCGGTTTTGGCGTATAAATCACTCAACTGTCCCGACACTTTGGGTTCATCCCACTCCCGCGCCGTGAGACTCAATGCCGGTGGGGTAGATTGTACGCTGTTAAGAAATCCTGGGACTATCAGCGCCAAACAACAAACACCCAACCCCAAACCGAACCCCAACTTCCGAGCAGGTTTCTTACGACGAGAACGCCTTTTGAGCTTAATTTTTGGCCACCGTTCTGGGGGGATGTTCACCGACAGCACACCGAGTTCATATCCCAAGGTGAACAAGGACTTAATCCCCAACAACATCTGTGCAACTTTTTGGGGGGAAACGCCTTCAGACGCTTTAGCGGTTCCAAACGCCCGGATATCGGCTGTTGTGACTTGGGCGAAGGGTTTGCCGGCAAAAGCTTGGAACTGTTTGGCCAAGCGCCAGGAAGACCGCCGTCGGCGGGGAGATTGGCACCCCACCCACTGTTGAATCAACTCAGTGTCAGAACTACTGACGTTCCAGTGTCTGAATGGTTGTCGATCTGTGTACATCGCTTACCTCTAGATGGCCCCTTTTTCTAGCGCGTTAGCGAACCTAAGGCGGCTCTGAATTTTTTTGTGAGCCATTAGATTGGGGTTGCGATTGGGAGGATTTGCCGGTGCAAAATCCTCTGCAAAAACCCGCCTAGGTTCTACTTTTCGGCTTCCCCAAGGCGTTTGTCGTGATGCACCCTACTCGCGCCCTTGAACCCATGCAACTAGGATTATGTGAGCAATTTTGATTGCATTTGCCTAGAGCTAAGCAATACAAGAGCTTGTTCGATGATGGAACTATTTTGTTGAGTAGAGCACCCGTTTCGACAACCGCGTTCATCTTGGGGGTTAGACCGGCTAATGATCCCCACGATTTTATCCTTGGATCGTCTTTATTGCATCCGTGGCCGTACCTGATTGGCCGGCGTTGCCCGATCACCCGTTACTGAGAAGCGATTCTGCATTTGATTTGCATAATTTTATTAGAGTTAAAATTCATGATAAAAGGCAAAAGCAAACACATTTAAGTTTTACTTTTACCTTTTTATAGTTTCGTTTTGTCTCTTTTCTTGTGAAACCGGCTACTTAGGGCGGCAATTGATGGCATCGGGAAGTTCGATGTTTAGCAACCAGTTTCGTTACACTTAATCTTGCCTATGCCAGCTTGTTGTTTTGCAGCACTGTTAGCAAGTCGTACTCCAAGTTGCTGATCACCGTATTGCCGTTGTGGCCATAAACTTATTCTCTGGGAGAATTACTCAACCACTTTGCCTGATCGCCCGAGTGCAGTTCATCTACCCAAAAGGGTAGGAATGGATCAGTCAGAGGGTGAACATCATTTAAATTGCCGTTTTACCGGGTTCATCCAACGTTCTAACCAGCTAAAAGCTTGAGAGGATAAAAGCGTGAGGGCTAAGTAAATTAAGGCGACAGCCGTGTATATTTCAAACGTGCGATAGTTTTCAGCCACAATTAACTGTCCACGACGGAATAAATCTTCAAAACCGATCACAGCAACTAAGCTGGTATCTTTCAGCAAGGTAATGAATTCATTGCCTAAAGGTGGGATCATTCGCCGCAACGCTTGAGGAAATATAATATATTGCAGCGTTTGCACCGGCCCTAATCCTAAAGATTGTGCAGCCTCGGCTTGTCCGGGTTCTATCGATTGAATGCCGGCGCGGACAATTTCTGCAATGTAAGCAGCACTATTGAGACTGAGCGCCATCACGGCAGCCGGCAGGCGATCTAGGGTAAATGTCACTCCTAATTCTTGCACCAGCGCCGGCAAGCCATAATAAATCATAAAAATCTGCACCAGCAAGGGCGTTCCCCGGAAAAAGTCGATATACACCCGCGCCATTACACTCAAAGGACGGGAGGAAGAAAGACGCGCCAGGGCAATCAAACAACCTGCGAGCGCTCCTAAAAATAAGGAGAAAGCTGTTAGTTGCAAGGTAATTAATGCGCCTCGCAGCAAGTTGGGCAAGGCGGCGACAATCATGCCGGCAGAACCCAAGATGCCGGTATTGGTATTCTCAGAAGTTAAAAAAGGTAGGGTTGCCGGTAATTCAGGCGGTTGGACATTAAACCATTTTTGATAAATTTGGGCGTAGGTGCCATTTTCCAAAACCGTTGTCAACCCTTTATTAATCGTGTCAAGGGTTGAAGAATTTTTAGGTGTAGGAATACCAAAGAATTCTTCTGTGATCAATTGGTCGATAATTTTGATGCCTTTGAGATTACTTTGTTTGATGGCGTAAAGGGTGACGGGGGCATCACTAATTGCGGCATCTACATTCCCGTTAACCAAGGCTTGCAGTGCGAGGGGGGCGGAATCATAAGTTCGCAGTTTTGCACCGGGAATTTCTTTGGCTTTTTGAGCGCCGGTTGTGCCGATTTGTACAGCAATGGTTTTATTCTTGAGGCTATCGAAGGAAGTGATAGTTTTGTTGTTCGTTTTGATGGCAATTGCGATGCCGGCTTTAAAATAAGGTCGGGAGAAAGAAATTGTTTTAGTGCGTTCAGCCGTAATCGTCATGGCGCAAATCGCAGCATCTACCTTTCTTGACTGCAAGGCAGGAATAATGCCATCAAAGGGCATACTTTCAAATTCAATTTTAAAGTTCGTGGCTTTGCCGATGGCTTGGATTAAATCAATATCAAAGCCGGTTAATTCGCCATTTTGTGCTTGAAACTCAAAAGGAGGGTAATCTGCGCCGGTGGCAACTTTGAGGGTTTTGGGGGTGCCGGCAAGATTGGCGTTTAACACGCAGCCGGCGAGTAGCAGCAGACAGCTTAAACCCAAGGCAAGCCGGCGCAGCAACTTCGGCAATTTTGCCGGCAACCCAGGGAAGTGCCGGTGGGGGAACGATAAATTCTCTTTTGGCATTTTAATGTTTAATGTTTAATGCTGGGATTACCCATCGGTTGAGGA
Source organism: Microcoleus vaginatus WJT46-NPBG5 (assembly GCA_019359355.1). Classification (GTDB taxonomy): domain Bacteria; phylum Cyanobacteriota; class Cyanobacteriia; order Cyanobacteriales; family Oscillatoriaceae; genus FACHB-68. Next base: position 89,124 of record JAHHHM010000016.1, read on the forward strand.
ATTGATAATTTAGTAATTTTATGCTAATATCAGGTCACTTTTTAAAATCTTAGCTAAAAACACTTTTTGTTAAAAAGATTTAACAGATCATTAAACCTTAAAAAGCTAAAAGGGTCTGAGTGATTTATGGAAAATCCCACTCCCACGATCTCGTTTGAAAATCTTCAGAAAAACTTTGGTTCTCTGCAAGTGTTGCAAGGAATCAGCGGTACGGTTAATCAAGGTGAAGTGGTTGCCGTTATCGGTTCCTCTGGCTGTGGCAAAAGTACCCTGCTGCGATGTTTCAACCGGCTCGAAAAAATTGATGGCGGGCAGTTGGTTGTGAGCGGCATCGATTTGTCTCCCCCAAATCTCAGCCGCACCCGACTGCGACAGTTACGAACTGAGGTGGGCATGGTTTTTCAGCAATTCAATCTTTTTCCCCATTTAAGTGTACTAGAAAATCTAATTTTAGCTCCACAAAAAGTTTTAGGAAAATCTCGTCAGGAAAGCGTTCAACAAGCAAGATTTTATTTAGAAAAAGTTGGACTTTCTGAAAAAGCTCAAGCCTATCCCCAACAACTTTCCGGAGGACAAAAACAGCGAGTTGCCATCGCCCGCAGCTTGTGTGTAAATCCCAAAGTGATGCTATTTGATGAACCCACCAGCGCCCTTGATCCAGAATTAGTGGGAGAAGTGTTGCGAGTGATGCAACAACTTGCCGAAGAGGGAATGACAATGGTGGTTGTCACCCATGAAATGCTATTTGCGCGGGAAGTCGCGCACCGGGTGCTATTCTTGCATCAGGGTAAAGTGGAAGAGTCAGGAACTGCGCGGGAAGTTTTGACGAATCCCCAAAGTGATCGTTTGCGTGGCTTTCTGAGTCGGCTAAGTTTAAGCGTGGAATAAGTGAGCGATCACTCGGTTTGTTAAAAATTACCCAGCGTTCATTTTTACTGAATTTGATGAACCGGAATCTCAATATAAAACTCAGTGCCTTTGCCCGGTTCAGAACTGCAAGTTAAAGTACCGCCATGTTTTTCCACCACAATTTGATAACAGATAGATAATCCCAATCCAGTGCCTTTACCCACCGGCTTTGTCGTGAAAAACGGGTCAAATAACCGTTGCCGCACTTCTTCACTCATGCCAGTGCCATTGTCAGCAATGCAAATCACAGCCCGGTTCCCCGTATCCACATAGGTACGAATTGTAATGATGCGAGGAGATGGCACGTTATCCAAAGCATCAATGGCATTGGCAAGCAGATTCATAAACACTTGATTGAGTTGGCCGGCAAAGCAATCAACTAACGGCAACTCCCCATATTCTTTAATAATTTGAATCTCTGGTTGGTCAGATTTTGCTTTCAGCCGGCTTTGCAAAATCAGCAGCGTATTATCCAAACCTTCATGAATATTGACTTCCTTCATCTCCGCTTCATCAAGCCGAGAAAAATTCCGCAGGGACAGCACAATATTACGAATACGTTCAGTTCCCATTTTCATAGAGGATAAAACCTTCGGCAAATCCTCACTCATAAATTCCAAGTCAAGTTGAGAAAGTAAATCTTGCACTTCAGGCAGCGGGTTCGGATAGCACCGGCTATAAAGGTTGATTAAATTGATTAAATTAGCGGTGTACTCATTGAGGTGAGAAAGATTGCCGTGAATAAAGTTAACAGGATTGTTAATTTCGTGAGCAACACCGGCAACCATCTGACCGAGAGAAGACATCTTTTCAGTTTGAATCAGTTGGGCTTGAGTGCGTTTTAACTCGTGCAAAGTTTGCTCTAGCTGTTGGGCTTTTTCTTGCGCTTGTTGGGCAAGTTGTCTAGATTGGATTTCAGACTGTCGCAACGCCTCCTCTGCTTGCTTACGCTCAGTCACATCCACACCAATCCCCCAACTAGCCCATCCAGGAATTGGAAATTCCTCAGAAATATTAGACCAGGCGATTGTTTTAACAGTCCCATCCTTAGCCGTAATGTTCCATTCCCAGCTGCGGTAATCATTGCCAAGTGTAGCCCATAAGGTCATCATCGAGGCTCGATAGGTTGGGTCTGGATACATCCACTCGATTGCTTTAGAATTGTCAATGATCTCATGGGCGCTGTAACCCGTGACCCTTTCGCACTCTCGGTTCCAGACGGTAATGATCCCTTGTGCGTCAAAAGCATCCATCATCACCGGCATATTCTGAACAATTTGCCGCAGATGTTCTTCCCGTTGCTGCAAGGCTTCTTCTGCTTGCTTGCGTTCGCTGATGTCGCGGATTACGGTCGAGAAAAACTCCACCTCTCCATTTTCTGATTTATGGCTCATCCAAACCTGCGAGACAGGAATATCCCTGCCGGTACGGTGTCGCAAAGCGCTCTCGCCACTCCACACCCCATCGCGCACAACAGTTTGCCACGCTTCATTAAGAATGAGATCAAGGACAGACTCTGCCATGAAATCGGGGATAAACATGGATGTAACATCCTCATCCTCACCCAATCCCAACATTTGGCGACCCGCCTTGTTGACGTAGAGGGCGCGGCCATTTGCATCTGCAACGCCCACAAAGTCAGTGGTTGCCTCAAGAATAGCCGTCAGTCTTGCTTGAGCTTTCTGAGCTTCTTTATACTCGGTGATATCCGATGTCAAACCATCCATGCGAACAACAACACCGGCTTCATCATAAATTAGCCAACTCTTGCTTCTGATCCACCTTACATCCCCGTCAGCTCGAATAATTCGGTATTCTAATTCTTGGCTGTTAACTTCTGGCCATGCGGTCGTAGACTTGATAACTCTATCCCTATCTTCAGGATGAGTTGCCTCCTGCCACAAAGAGGGGTTGCTGTAAAATTCAGAGCGTGGGCGTCCGTAAAGCGTTTCTGTTGCTGGGTTTAAGTAAAGCACCTCAAAGGTGTCAAAAGCAATTGACCACACCACATCTTGCAGGGAATTAAGAATACTATTTAGCCGCGACTCACTCTTACTTAAAGCGGCCTCAGCTTCCTTGCGCTCTGTGATGTCTTGCATCGCCACCACCGCACCCAATTTTTTGCCGGCAGCATCAACAATCGCTTGACCATTTGCCAAGAGAATGCGTGTTTTTCCTTGCCTTGGGACGATTACCATCTCTACATCCCGAACCGTTTCTCCTTGCAACGCGCGAAACAGAGGAATGTCTTCCCGTTGCATTGGGGTCTTCCCGTCTGGCAAGTATAAGTCAAAGTGTTGCGCCCATTCTTCTGCTGGGATCGGTTGCGCCGGCAACCCATGAAACTCTTGGGTCGCTCGGTTAAACAGCGTTAAAATTCCAGTCGCATCACACGCCACAATGCCATCTGCTAAGTTATTGAGCAATGCGCTTAAGAATTCTTGTTCTTTGTATAAAGCTTCCTCTGCTCGGCGACGTTCAGCCATTTCTTGTTCGCGCTGCTCAATGGTTTCTGTTAATTGTGCTGTGCGCTCCTCCACTCGAATTTCTAACGTTTCATTCGCCTCCTTTAGCGCTGATTCCATCTGTTTTCGTTCAGTAATATCTCGCCAGCAACCCACAATCTCCAATGGGTTGCCGGCTTCGTCTCGCACCAGTTTCAGCTCATCGTGCATCCAGTGATACAGTCCATCTTTGTAAAGGAAACGATATTCAAGATACTGGGTGCCGGCTTCCAGAAGATGCGACATTCCCTCCAAAGTTTTGGCGGCGTCTTCTGGGTGAATGCGATTTGTCCAAAAGCTTGAATCTTCCAGAAAATCTCTCGCTTCATAACCCATGTGCACCTTCACATTTTCACTCATGAAGGTTGCGCCAAAATCACCAAAAGCTTTGCAACTGTAAATGACAATAGGACTATAGGAAAGCAGATGCCGAAATCGCTCTTCACTTTCGTGCAAGGCTGCTTCTGAAAGCTTGCGTTCGGTAATGTCTCGCGCCACTGTATAAATTAAACCTTCTTCTGCCGAAGGATTCGATGCCCACTCCAGCCATTTATAGGAGCCATCTTTACATAAATAACGGTTCACAAATGAGATAGTGTCTATCCCTAGGGTGAGCTGCTGTGTTTGGGCTAGGGTTGCTTCTTGATCTTCTGGGTGAACAAACTCAATTAATGGTTTTGCTAACAGTTCTTCATTTGTAAAGCCTAGGGTTTTTTCCCATGCCGGATTTAGCTGTTTGAAATAGCCATCAAAGCCGGTAATGCAAAACATTTCTAAGGATAAATTAAAGAAGCGATCGCGCTCTGCGTGTGCCTGTTGCAGTTCCTGGGTATAGGTAGCGACGCGCTGGATCAATAGGTTTAACGACTGCGTTAGCTTTCCTACTTCATCTTGGGTTGTGACTGGCGCTTGCAGGCTAAAATTCGCTTCCTCAGTGACTCGCTGAGCGACTTTGGTGGTAGCTTCGAGGGGGCGAGCGATCAACCGGCTCGTATAGATGGCTAGGGCGACTGCTATTACAACTGATAGCATCAGGCTGCCGGCACTGAGCTGGATGCCGGTTCTCCGCGCTGCCATTAACTCAGCCTGTGCTTGTTTCTGTTCTTCATAGGAGGATTGAATAAGTTCAGTGAGATCGTCTGAAATACCATCAAATTTAAGTGCAGTTAGGCTAGTGCTGAAAGTTAATAGCTCTTTTTGTGCGGCTTCGATCTCTTCAGGGTTTAATAAAGGTGATTTTATTTTCCTCAGCAGTTCTTCAATTTTCTCAAAATAAGCTTCTGGCACCCCCTCGTAATTTTGTAGTAAGTTTGGAATGTCTTCACTGTGCATCTCGTTGGCATAGCTGACACTGCCGGCTAAAGATTTGAATTCAGTCCAAAGGCGATTCACTTCAGCAGCGTGTTTGAGAAAATGCGTATATTCTTCTTGAAAACTATCGGGTTTATCTATCAAAGCGGCGAATTGTTGTTGATGCCCGCGTGATTGCAATACAGCCGTTTGCAAGCGATGCAAAAGATTAATTTCTTCTTGGGAGTGGTGTTCGATCTCTGTAGCCTGTTGCTCATAGTGATTTCTGATCTGAAATCCTGTCGTAACTCCCACAATGCTTACTCCCAAAGCTAAAGCAAACCCCCAGCCAATTTTGTGTCTAATTTCTAGGCGACTGATTTGCCGGCTTAACCAATTTTCAGAAAGCTGAGGGAAAGTATTATTCCACTCCGTCACCCCAGAGGAAGTTGTTGATTTTAAATCGTCATTTGAAGGTGGGTAATTCATAAAAAATGTATCCTTATAACTTATCGATATTCACAGTTACCTATCAAAAAATATTGTTAAAGTTAGCTCAGGCAAGTCTCTGCATTCAAATTGAAAACTAATGGCGCTATATTAACGCACTTAACTTAAAAATCACAAGGTTTTATAGCAATTCCGTATTTGTACCCATTCATTAACAGGACAATAAAATCTTCGATTAAAAAAACACTAGCTAGCAAAGCGATATTTTATAGGGTTTAATCTCGATTTCCAAAAAACGAGAGTTTGGGGGCAATGCCGGCTGCCCGTCCCCAGATAAGACTTGTGGAAAAATTGGCTTAAGGACAAGTTTAGGGGCAAAGTATCCCAATGCGAACGTCAAATTTAAGTAAAATTCCGCCGCGCTTCTTCTTAAGCCAGAAGTCTATTTTTATTTTATGTGCAGATTTTAAATTTTAGAGTAAATCTAAAATTACCCTGACGAGGAGGAGTTGAGGAAACCTAATCTAATGAAAGTGTAGCCTATGTATCATATTCACGGCAGTTGATGAATCGGAATCTCAATAGAAAACTCAGTTCCCTTACTCGGTTCAGAACTGCAAGTTAAAGTACCACCATGTTTTTCCACCACAATTTGATAACTGATAGATAATCCCAATCCCGTGCCTTTACCCACCGGCTTTGTCGTGAAAAACGGGTCAAATAACCGTTGCCGCACTTCTTCACTCATGCCGGTGCCATTGTCAGCAATGCAAATCACAGCACGGTTTCCCAGCCCAAAAGGAGACGGAACCACACCAGTGCGGAGCGTAATTGTGCGAGGCGAGGGCATAGTTTCCAAAGCATCAATGGCATTGGCAAGCAGATTCATAAACACTTGGTTAAGCTGGCCGGCAAAGCAATCAACTAACGGTAACTCTCCATATTCTTTAATAATTTGAATCTCTGGCTGGTCAGATTTCGCTTTCAGCCGGCTTTGCAAAATCAGCAGCGTATTATCCAAACCTTCATGAATATTGACCTCTTTCATCTCCGCTTCATCAAGCCGAGAGAAATTCCGCAGGGACAGCACAATATTGCGAATACGTTCAGTTCCCATTTTCATAGAGGATAAAACCTTCGGCAAATCCTCGCTCATAAATTCCAAGTCAAGTTCAGCAAGTAAATCTTGCACTTCAGGTTTGGGCTGGGGGTAGCATTCCCCATAAAGGTTGATTAAATTGATTAAATCAGCGGTGTACTCATTCAGGTGAGAAAGATTGCCGTGAATAAAGTTAACAGGATTGTTAATTTCGTGAGCAACACCGGCAACCATCTGACCGAGAGAAGACATCTTTTCAGTTTGAATTAGCTGGGCTTGAGTGCGTTTTAACTCGTGCAGAGTTTGCTCTAGTTGTTGGGCTTTTTCTTGAGCGATTTTGGCGGAATTTTGGGCTTGTGTGTAAAGTTCGGCTTGGCTAAGCGCAATCGCCAGTTGATCCATCACCGCTTGTAACAGTTCCACTTCAGCGTCAGTCCAAAGCCGAGAACCGCTATGATGGCAGCAACTGAGCACCCCAATCTCACCAGAAGGCGTCTGAACCGGCAGCGTTAGTATCGCGGTGTAGCCGCCAGTCGTATACAGTTCCCGTTCCTGTGGATCAGTCGCCGCCGCAAGATCCTCAGCACGCAGCATTTCCAAGCGAATGAATTTTTGAGTGATAGAATTTGCTGAAACTGGATGCCGGCCCAAGAAGCTAGGCACAGCAGGATTCTTCGCTTCTTTCACCACTTCCCAGGCGGCTTGATCTGCTGAGGGTCGATACCAAGTAAAGATGCATCGGTCAATCTGCAACAAATTGTGGATCTCACCCACAACCGTGCCTAATATGGTGTTGACATCAAGGGAGTTGCGGATATCGCTCGACAAACGGTTGAGCAGCGCCTCTCGTCCCGCAAGTTGTCTAAATCGGGCTTCCGACTGCCGCAGTGCCTCCTCCGCTTGCTTGCGCTTAACACCTAACGCAATTTCGTCCGCTGCAAATTCCAGCGCCTTGAGAGTAGAATCGGTGAGGGGGTTGCGGGTAAACATGGCCATAACCCCTAAGACTTGCCCATCGATGATCAAGGGATAGCCGGCGAAGGCGATCAAACCCTCTCTTTTTGCCCAATCTTGATCAGCAACACGAGGATCGTTCTGAGCCGAGTTAGTTAGGTGAGGCTGGCACTCTTGGGCAATCAGACCGATTTTAAATTGACCAACCGGCACGCGGCTGTGAGAGCCATCAAGGTGAGTGTACATTCCTGCACTCGCTTGCAACTCCAGTACGTTCTCCTTGTTGTTAAGCGTCCAAATACGAGCGAACGCAGCATCAAGATGTTGGACGATAGCCTCTGTACAGCGTTGCAGCAACACCGGCAAGCCATCGCTCTGGGTGAGAGCCGTGTCTACATCCGCACGAAATGCTGCTAAGCGGGCTTTCTCTGCTAAAGCTTCTTGTGCCCGCTTGCGATCAGTAACGTCCACACCAATGCCCCAGCTAGCCCAACCGGGAATCGGGAATTCATCAGATATATTCGACCAGGCGATGGTTTTGACACTTCCATCTTTAGCCGTGATTTCGCATTCCCAATTGCGGTAGTTATTGCCGAGTTCAGCCCATAAGGTCAGTATTGAGGCACAATAAGTGGGATCTGGATACATCAACTCCAGTGCTTTGGGATTGCCAACAATCTCTTGGGCACTGTAGCCAGTAACCCTTTCGGACTCGCGGTTCCAAACGGCGGTGATCCCGCCGGCATCCAAGGCATTCATCATCACCGGCATATTCTCAACGATCTGGCGCAGTTGTACTTCGCGCTGTTGCAACGCCTCCTCTGCCAGTTTTCGCTCCGTGATATTTTGTACTAAAGTCATGCCGGCAAAGATTTCTCCCTGTTGATTGGTAACGGGCAAAATTTGCAATAAATAGGTGCTATCACCCTGCGGCATTTCCGAAACCGTTGTGCTGCCGGCTAGTGCCGCTCGATACATTGGCTCGACAAATTCGCAGGTTTCGGGTGGAAAAACCTCCCAAAGGGTTTTCCCTTCCATTAATTCTTTGGAAAGTCCAATCGCCCCTAATTCACTTCCGTCTGCCAGCATATAGCGCAAATCTGAGTCAAATAAAGCCACCGAACCATTGGGGAAATTCCGGGCGAGGGCGCGGTACAGTTCTTCGCTTTGGCGCAGCGCTTCCTCTGTTTGCTTGCGATCGCTGATATCTAGCCCCGCGCCTAATAATTTAATGACTTGACCCTCTGAATTTAAAACCGGCTGCCCTTTAGTGAACATATATGCGATCGAACCGTCAAGCCGAAAGAATCGGTGGTCAAATTCATAAGGCACGCCTTCTGTAATTGCCTGCCCAACTGCTGATGCAAAAATTTCTCGGTCATCGGGATGAATTTTTTGCAATAACTCTTCATAAGTCGGTACAGGTTGGCTCGGCTCCATTCCCCAAACACGGAACAGTTCCTCCGACCAAGTAATTTCTCCATTTGCTAGATCGAATTGCCAACTGCCGACGTGGGCGACTTTTTGAGCTTCTGCAAGTCTGGCTTCACTTTGGCGGATGGCTTCCTCTGCCTGCTTGGCGGGAGTGATGTCGCGGGCGATCGTGGAGATAAATTCCAGCACTCCATTTTCCCCTTTGTGCGCCATGATCACTTGGGAGACGGGAATCTCTGTGCTGTTGCGGTACTGCAAAGCGGTTTCGCCGCTCCACACCCCGTCCTTGATCGCTGCCGACACTCCTTCAGCCATGATAATTTCAGCCGCACTCTTGCCGCAGAACTCCATAATTTGCAGGCTTGAGATGTCTTCATCTTCACCAATCCCTAACATTTTCCGACCGGCACCGTTGACGTACAGGACGTTGCCTTGGGCATCAGAGGTGCCGACAAAGTCTGGCGTTGCTTCTAAGATTGCCGTCAGTCTTGCCTGAGTTTTCTCGGCTTGTTTGCGTTCGGTGATATCCGAATTCAAACCATCCATACGCAGGGGAGCACCGCTTTCGTCATAAATCATCCACGCTCGGCTGTGAACCCAGCGCACTTGGCCATCTGCTCGGATAATCCGGTACTCTATTTCACTAATGCCCTCTTGCATCACCTTTTGGTTGTTTTCAAGGGCGCGATCGCGGTCTTCTGGATGAATCACCTCCAGCCAGAGGTTCCTGTTCTCAAAAAACTCAGCGCGGCGGCATCCGTAAAGTTTCTCGACCGCTGGATTCATGAAAAGCAAGTCAAAGGTGGTGGCTGAAACCGACCACACCAAATCTTTCATAGAATTGAGAATGCTGTTGAGCCGTGACTCACTTTCGCGCAAAGCTGCTTCTGTATTCTGGCGATCAGTGATGTCCCGTGCAATTCCCATCAGACCCATGACATTTCCTTCTTTGTCACGGTAGACGCTTTTTGTAGATAAATACGTCCGCTTCCTGTCTGGCGCTTGGACAATTTCTTCTAAGGTTTCAGAAACGCCCGTTCTCATGATTCTGTTGTCAGTTTCCTTAATTTTAATTAGGAGTTCAGGCGGAACAAACTCGTTGTCATCTTTGCCAATTATTTCCTCGCAGGTTGTTCCCATTGCGCGGGCAGTCGCGGAGTTAACCAACACATAGCGACCATGAAGATCCTTTACAAAAATGGGGTCGGGGGTTCCTTCTATCACACCTTGCAAAAGGCTATAGCTTTTTTCCAGCTCTTCTTTCGCTTGTTGAAGCAATAACTCTGCCTGCTGGCGCTCGGCCATCTCGTTTTCCAGTTGCTCAATGACCAACCTTAATTCAGCAGTGCGCTCTTCTACTCGGACTTCTAGGGTTTCATTCGCTTGTTTGAGCGCTGCTTCTACTTGTTTGCGTTCGCTAACGTCATAACGGATGGACAGGTACTGTTCGGGCTTGCCGGCATTATTTAAAAGTGGCACAATTGTGGTATCTACCCAGTAGTAGGAACCATCTTTGGCACGATTCTTAATTTCGCCTTGCCACACGTTGCCGGCGGAAATCGTTGCCCACAGTTGCTTAAAAAATGCCGCAGGGTGATAGCCGGAGTTGATGACGCGGTGGTTTTGTCCTAACAGTTCCTGGCGGGAATATTTAGAAATTTCACAGAATTTGTTGTTGACATAAGTAATCGTTCCCTGGCAGTCGGCAATGGCGACAATGGCAGACTGATCTAAGCCCCATTTGAACTGTGCTAATTGTTTAATCGATTTCTGTAGGGCTAATTCTGTCTGCTTACGCTCGCTAATGTCTTGCCAACAACCGATGAATTCTAAGACATTTCCCGCTTTGTCTCGAACCAACTTGATGCGATCTTGCATCCATCGGTAGGTGCCATCTTTGTGGAGGAAACGGTACTCATAGGAGTCATCCCCTCGCTCAAATAGCTGGGACAGTTTGGCGAAGACACCGGCAGCATCTTCGGGGTGAATGTGACGTGCCCAAAAGGTTGAATCTTCTAGGAATTCTTTCGCCTCATAGCCCATCTGCGCTCCAACATTTTCGCTGATGAAGGTCATGTCAAAATCGCCATCAGCCTTGCAACTATAGATCACGGCTGGGCCAGCATTGAGCAAATATTGCAACCGTTCTTGTAAAGAGATGGCGTGCAGTGTCTTTATCTGCAGTGCTTCCTCTGCCTGCTTACGTTCGGTAATATCCACGAAGGTGACAACCGCACCTTTGATATTCTCTTCCTCAATAATTGGATAAGAAGAATATTCGACAGCAAAAGCCGTTTTATCCCGCCGCCAAAAAACTTCGCTGTCGATATGACAGCTCATTCCTTTGTCAAAGGCGCAAAAGATGGGACACTCGCCGCTGGCATAAAACGAGCCATCACGGCGACTGTGATGAATTAACTGGTGCATATTTTTGCCCATTAACTCATCGGGCTGATATCCCAGCATTTGAGCTGCTGCTTTGTTGATGAAGGTGCAGCACCCTTGTAAATCGATTCCGTAGATTCCTTCGCCGGTTGAGTCTAGCAGTAGTTGGATATGATTGGCGAGTCGGAATTGTTCTTGTTCTGTTCGCTTGCGTTCGGTGATATCAGTTGCGATGCCGCAGGTTGCATAGGGGACGCCGGCAGCGTCGTAGAGCGGAAATTTGCTGGAGATGTAGGTGTGTAAACCGTCGTCTTGAGGGACAATTTCTTCCCACTGTAAGGGCGTTTCTGCTTCGATCACTGTTTGATCGTTCGCACAAAATGCTTCAGCCATTTCCTGCGGGAAAAGATCGAAGTCTGTCTTTCCTTTGATTTGTTCTCTGTGAATATGGAAGAGGTTTTCGTACTGTTGGTTAACTAGAATATACCGGCCCTGAGTGTCTTTGACGAAGATGACGGTCGGTGAATTATCAATAATCGCTTGCAGCCGCGCTTCACTTTCTTGTAGAGCTTGTTCAGTTCGCTTGCGTTCGGTGATGTCGGAGATTGATCCAACATAACCGGCAACTTCTCCGGTAAGCGTTTTCTGAGCAACTGCTTTACCAAATACCCAGGTTATTGTGCCGTCGGAATGTTGGAAACGATACTCTGATTTAAAGGGCAAGTTCTCTTTTGCACAGTGATACCATTCTGCAAAGACGCGCGCACGATCATCAGGATGGATGGCTTTTACCCAACCGGCTCCTTTTGCTTCTTGAACCGTCAAGCCGGCAATCTCACACCATCGTTCGTTGACATACAAACACTCTCCCTGAGCATCCGTGTGAAATATCCCCACCGGCGCAATTTCTGCAAGGCTTTGATGGTGCTGTTCGCTCTCTTGCAGTGCCTTCTGCATCTGCTTGCGCTCGGTGATGTCATGAGCAACGGCATAAACCAAGCCGTCTGCTGTGTGCTGAATCAATTTCCATTCCAACCACTTGTACGAGCCATCTTTGCACAGGTAACGATTGGCAAAGGCGACTGTGTGAACTCCGGCTTTGAGCTTTTGAATTTCGGCAAGGCTTGCTTGCCGGTCTTCGGGGTGAATGAACTCGATAACCGGGGTGGCGAACAGTTCTGGCTGCGTGAAGCCTAGGGTTTTTTCCCATGTCGGATTCAGGTGCTTGAAATAGCCGTCTGGGCCGGCAACACAGAGCAAATCCTGGTAAACATGGAAAAACTCATCTATTTCTGCCCACTTATAGCTACTCACACCATTTATTTCGGCAATATTCACGAGCATCGCTTGGCCTCAGTTTTTGATTGGGATTTGTCTGCTAATTCTTAATGCTTCCGAGCAATTTGTGCCCATCTATAGAAAATGATTTTCTCTAAAATGAATCTGACAACATTTTTAAAAGTTATCTAAAAACCATTAAAATTGTGTTCTGAAAGGCATTTTTTTGCCTTTTCGGCCCGTGCATTTGGCTCAGAATTTTTGAAAAACCCTAATCCAGATCCCAAGCGTAAGTGAATGGCTCTACAGCTTATTCTTTGTGCCACCCCTTAAGTTTCCACCTCATCCTTCACTCAAAAGATCCCTGTGCTGCCCTATTTTTCCCTGATCATCAAAAAAACTATCACACAGATTTTATTTTTTATTTTTTGAGGATGCTCCCCCAGAGATGGCCCAACTTGAATGGCCAAGTTACTTAATAGATCTCTTGCAAATTAACGAGGATTGAAAACTTGAACACTCTATATTTTGCCAACTCCTGGATCAATAGAGATATTGTGTTCGCTTTCATTGGGTAAAAATGGCTGTGGGAAAGCTATTTGGGGTCTAATATGCCAGAGGTCGAATGCTTCAGACAAATGACTTGGCTGTAACTTGCCTGATATATAATAAAAATTATTGCTTGGTTTTATTGTAAGCGTAAATAGCTTAGAGGTAATTGACAGCCGCTGAGTCCAATCGTTAGATTTTTGGAGCCATAATGGGAACTTTATTTGACCAACCAGAACGTGACTATCGTCGTGTGACAGATTCAGAACTTGATGCTTTTCTTTTCGCTGCCATTCAACTTGCGAAGAAGCACCGCATCAATGTCGCAGAGGTAATTAAAGCAAAAGAAGTGCTTGAACTTGAACGGAGGAATGATCTCTATGTTAATAATGGTGATAGCTTTAATGAACAGATGAGTGGTATTGGCGGGATATTGCAAGAGATGGTATCTGCTATTGAAGACTTAAGGCACGAATTAAACAGCAAGGACTAAACCCAGTATTCCTCTTCTCTTTAGGTAGTTGTTATATCGATTGACCGTTTATTTGTGTGCGAGTTATAACCCTCGGAACGAGCAGATTCACTCACCGGCAATGTGAACGACAACTTCTCGAACGTGACTGCGCTGCCGGTGTTCCCAAATGTAAATTCCCTGCCAAGTTCCCAACATCAGTTTACCTTGAGAAATCGGAATTTGTTCTGATGTTTGTGTCAGCGCAGTGCGGATATGAGCTGGCATATCATCTGGCCCTTCAGCATTATGATAATACCGCCGGCTGTCTTCTGGCACCAGTGTTGCTAAGAAGTTTTCCAGATCCCGCAATACATCGGGATCGGCATTTTCTTGGATTACCAGGCTGGCAGAGGTATGGCGGAGAAATACTGTGCAAAGTCCAATTTTAACGCTTGACTCGGCAACCACGGCTTGCACTTTGCTCGTGATTTTACAAAGGGATTTGCCGGCTGTTTGAATTTTTAGCAGTTGTTGATAGTGGGTCATGTGATTTTAGGCTTGGATGGTGGGTTTTGCCAAAGTGGGTGATTTTTTTACCCACAGATAAACACAGATGATAGTGCCGTCTGTTGTCAGGGATCGTCAGATGGTTGCGTGGCTATGGTTCCGAGGTTCGGTTTTATGCTGGGTTACACGGTTCTTGTCAAGGTATCACTATTGGGTTCAGGCTGCCACCGGCTTGAGGGTTGATGGTGCCGGTCTAGTGACTCGCTAAAATAGAGACGATGTCACACTCTACCAGTGGTTTGAACGTGTCGGATAATTCTAGCTCTACCTTTATCCTTGTTGATGGCCACTCGTTGGCCTTTCGCTCTTACTTTGCGTTTGCCAAAAGTCGGGATGGGGGTTTAAGAACAACCACCGGCATTCCCACCAGTGCCAGTTTTGGCTTTCTCAAGTCCCTGCTAGAGGTGATGACGGCGCACAATCCACAATCTCTGGTGATCGCGTTTGATCTGGGGTTGCCGACTTTTCGCCACGAAGCCGATGACACTTATAAAGCGGATCGAGAGGAAACACCTGAAGACTTTATCATTGACCTCAAACATTTACAAGAATTGCTGGCAGCGTTTAATCTCAAGATTGTAACTGCTCCAGGCTATGAGGCGGATGATGTTTTAGGAACCTTGGCAACACGTGCAAGTGCTGCCGGTTACACGGTTAAAATTCTTACCGGCGATCAAGATTTATTTCAATTGGTTGATACTTCAAAAAATATTAGTGTTCTGCGGTTGGGACGCAATAGTTTTGGATATTCTGGCACCGGCAAGGCGGAAGAATATGGCCCTGAGCAGGTTAAGGAAAAATTAGGCATTCTGCCGGCACAAGTTGTTGATTATAAAGCTTTGTGCGGTGATAAATCTGATAATATTCCCGGAGTTAGAGGCATTGGTGAAAAAACAGCGGTGCAACTGCTAAGCACTTACAATTCTCTGGATGATATTTATGCCTCAATTGATCAAATTAAAGGTGCCGTAAAAACGAAGTTAGAAACGAGCAAAAATGAGGCATATCATTCTCAAATGATGGCGCAGATTATCACAGATGTGCCAGTAGAAATTGATCTAGAAGATTGCCGACTGAAGGGATTTGATGAATCGCGGCTCATCCCAATGTTGGAAAAGTTGGAATTTAAGTCATTTTTACCCAGAGTCAAGCAACTACAGCGCCGGTTTGGTGGTGCTGATGAACACGACAGCAAAGAAGCACAGCAAAAGTTTGAATTTGCTGCAAGTAATGAGGATAACGATCTGTGGTTTTTCACTGCTGCTGATACAGAGAAGGCACGAAAACAGGCAAAAAGTTTGATTGAACCGCGCATTATTCAAACAGAAGCACAATTAAAAGAATTGGTGCAACTCCTGCAAACTCATACTGATCCAGCTATGCCGGTGGCGTGGGATACGGAAACGACGGATCTGGAACCCCGAGATGCGGAATTAGTCGGAATTGGCTGCTGTTGGGGTGCCGGTGCGGAGGATGTGGCTTATCTTCCTATCAGTCATGCTGCCGGTGGAAATTTAGATAAAACAACGGCTTTAGAAGCGCTGCGTCCGATTTTGGAAAGTGCGAAATATCCCAAGGTGTTGCAGAATGCCAAATTTGACCGGCTGGTGTTGCGCTGTCAGGGAATTGAACTTGCCGGTGTGGTGTTTGAAACGATGCTGGCGAGTTATTTAATTAATCCAGAAAACAATCACAGCCTGAGTGAATTGTCGAGCAAATATTTAGGAATTGTCGCGAAAAGTTACGATCAGTTAGTCCCCAAAAATAAAACGATAGCTGATATCGATATTGCAGCCGTCGCTGATTATTGTGGGATGGATGTATATACAACGTTTTTACTTGTGCCGAAGCTGCGAGAGGAGTTGGATAAGGCGGCTAAACTGCATAAATTGCTATTAGAGGTGGAACAGCCTTTGGAGCCGGTTTTGGCACAGATGGAATACACCGGCATCCATATCGATACCGCTTATCTGAAGCAACTTTCGCAACAGATGCAAAAAGATTTAGAAACCGTTGAGCGACAAGCTTATGAGGCTGCCGGCGAGGAATTCAACATTGGCTCACCAAAACAGGTAGCTCAAATATTATTTGAAAAGCTACAGCTTGATGTCGGCAAATCTCGTAAAACCAAAACAGGTTACTCAACAGATGCTGCCACATTGGAAAGATTGCAAGGTACTCATCCAGTTGTTGATGCAATTTTGGAATATCGCACCTTAGATAAGTTGAAATCGACTTATGTTGATTCCTTGCCAAAGCTAGTTCGTGCAGATACACATCGAGTGCATACCGATTTTAATCAAGCAGTGACAACCACAGGCCGGCTATCTTCTAGTAATCCAAATTTGCAGAATATTCCGATCCGAACAGAATTTTCCCGCCAAATTCGCAAAGCGTTTGTTCCGGAGTCAGGTTGGTTAATGGTTTCAGCGGATTATTCGCAGATTGAATTGCGAATTTTAGCGCATTTAAGCCAAGAGCCGGTGTTAGTTGAGGCTTACAGGAATAATCAGGATGTGCATACTGTAACAGCACAACTCTTATTTGATCGAGAAAAAATCACCTCAGATGAACGTCGCATCGCTAAAACGATTAACTTTGGCGTAATTTACGGCATGGGTTCAACACGATTTGCCCGTTCTATTGGCAAAACTTCCGCAGAAGGAAGGGAATTTATTAATCGATTCAAACAGCGATATTCCAAAGTTTTTGATTTTTTGCAAAAGGTGCAGAGACAGGCAATTTCACAAAATTATGTAGAAACGATTTTAGGCCGGCGTCGATATGTTAAGTTTGAGAATTCCAGCTTGAGAGCCAAGTTTGGAACACCTTGGGATGAAATCGATTTGGATGCGATTCAAGCAAATAGCAGAAATGATGCAGATGCTCTGCGTTCCGCTGCAAATGCTCCCATTCAAGGTTCTAGCGCGGATATTATCAAGTTGGCAATGGTAAAAATGCATGATGTTTTGCGCGATTATCAATCGCGAATGTTGTTGCAAGTTCACGACGAATTAGTTTTAGAAGTTCTGCCCGATGAGTGGGAAGAATTGCAACCCAAGATAAAATCTGCGATGGAAAATGCTCTGCCGCTGAGTGTGCCGCTGCTGGTTGATATTCATGCGGGGCAAAATTGGATGGAAACGAAGTAAAGATATCCTCTTTAGCAATTGCACTTTAACCCTTAGCTCAACGTTAAGGGTTTTTTAATCCCACATTCCGCACCCTCAAGTGGCCCAATGGATAGGACTACGGAAGCCTGCGGTTTGTAGCACTTAGCTCCTTCACAGATTCTCAGTAATTGTAAGCTATTGAGACTTGTGGAGAGAGGGGGCCGGGGACTTGAAAAAGCCCGTAACCTTAGCAGAGTAAGGATTTTAAGGATTTTAGGGACTGGGTGTGACAGTTATGGGTGCGGAATGTGGGTTTAATAATTTGACATAATCTAAGCGCTTAGGTTCTTCTTATAAAAGAACTCTTATAAAAATTTTTATGCCAACCGTTCTTAAAAAAGATGGCTTTAGCATTCGCATCTACCCTAACGATCACCTGCCATCCCATGTTCACGTCTGTAAGGCTGAAGGAGAAGCTAAAATTCACCTCGGCAGTGAAACAGAACACCCTTCATTGGTTAAAATCTGGAAAATGAGCGATCAAGATACAGTTAGAGCATTGAAATTGGTTAGTGAACATCAAGTCGAACTATTAGAAAAATGGAGAGATATTCATGTACGAGCAGAGGCAGTGAGTGCAGATGCCTCCGAGCCACGCGCTCAAAATTGGATGGAAACGAAGTAAAGATTCCTCTTTAGCAATTGTGCTTTAACCCTTAACGTCGAGTTAAGGGTTTTTTAATCCCACATTCCGCACCCTCAAGTGGCCCAATGGATAGGACTACGGAAGCCTGCGGTTTGTAGCACTTAGCTCCTTCACAGATTCTCAATAATTGTAAGCTATTGAGACTTGTGGAGAGAGGGGGCCGGGGACTTGAAAAAGCCCGTAACCTTAGCAGAGTAAGGATTTTAAGGATTCTAGGGACTGGGTGTGACAGTTATGGGTGCGGAATGTGGGTTTAATAATTTGACATAATCTAAGCGCTTAGGTTCTTCTTATAAAAGAACTCTTATAAAAATTTTTATGCCAACCGTTCTTAAAAAAGATGGCTTTAGCATTCGCATCTACCCTAACGATCACCTGCCATCCCATGTTCACGTCTGTAAGGCTGAAGGAGAAGCTAAAATTCACCTCGGCAGTGAAACAGAGTGCCCTTCATTGGTTAACATCTAGAAAATGAGCGATCAAGATGCAGTTAGAGCATTGAAATTAGTTAGTGAACATCAAGCCGAACTATTAGAAAAATGGAGAGATATTCATGGACAACTTGAATCTGACTGAGGCAACCTTGAAGACTGAAATTGCTCAAGCAAGAGCAGCGGCAGTAAGCGCAGATGCCTCCGAGCCACGCGCTCAATCGGCTTACTATGATGCGAATTCCGAACGTATCGTCATTGAACTGCAAAATGGAGCGAGTTTCCTATTTCCGCCAGCGTTGGTTCAAGGGTTGGCAGGAGCCTCTATAGAGGATCTAACACCGGAAGTTACTCCGTCTGGTGAGGGGCTGCACTGGGAAAAACTGGATGTGGATCTAAGCATCCCGGCTTTAATGGTTGGAATATTTGGAACGAAGGCTTGGATGGCTGAATTAGGCAGCAGAGGAGGATCTGTGAGTTCGCCGGCAAAAGCAAGAGCCGCTCGTAAAAATGGTCAGCGAGGAGGGCGTCCACGAAAAACTGTTTCATAGCAATAATTGATCTATCGTTTACCTCAAAAAATTAAGTAGCGGGGAGAAGAAAGATGATGGCAATATCAAAAAACCTAGCGACTTTTTAGATATGCGGATGATTGACCATGATCGGTTGTTTAAAGAACTCCTGACAACTTTTTTTGTGGAGTTTGTCGAGTTGTTTCTACCAGAAGTGGCGGCTTATCTAGAAGGAGATTCGATAGAATTTATAGATAAGGAAGTGTTTACGGATGTCACAGCCGGCGAAAAATATGAAGCAGATTTAGTCGTAAAAGCTCGGTTTCGAGGTCAGGAATCCTGTTTTCTAGTTCATGTCGAACACCAAGCGCGAACAGAAACAGAATTCAGTCAACGAATGTTTCGATATTTTGCGCGATTGTATGAGAAATTTGGGCTGCCGGTGTATCCTGTGGCGCTATTTTCTTACGAGACGCCAATTCGCCCCGAACCAAATGTTCATCAAGTGGCATTTCCAAATAAAGTGGTTTTGCAATTCAACTATGATGTGATTCAGCTAAATCGCCTCAATTGGCGAGATTTTTTGCGGCAACCTAACCCGGTTGCGAGTGCGTTGATGGCAAAAATGAATATAGCACCGGCAGAGCGCCGGCAGGTAAAATTTGAATGTCTGTGTCTGCTAGCAACTTTGCGATTAGATCCAGCGCGGATGCAGTTGATTTCCGGATTTATCGATACCTATCTGCGCCTGGGTGCAGAAGAGGAGAAGCTGTTACGGGATGAAATTGCTAAGATGGAGCCGGTTCAGCAGGAGGAAGTTATGCGAATTGTCACAAGCTGGATGGAAGAAGGAATAGAACAGGGTTTGCAGCAAGGAAAAGAGGAGGCAACACTCTCGCTAATTCTGCGCCAACTTCCAAAGCGAGTTGGTGCGGTTTCTCCTAAGTTACAAGCACGAATTCAGCAGTTATCTTTGCCTCAGTTAGAGAATTTAGCAGAGGCGTTGTTAGATTTCACAAATGAGGGGGATTTAGTGGCTTGGTTGCCGGCTTCCCAACACTCACAAACAGAGGAATAAACGCTCTATGGAGCCAAATAAGCGCGAATAATTTTAATCACTTCATCGGGCGCACTCAAGTGAGGGACATGACCCCTGGCATTGATGTTCACAAACTGATTGTTGGGAATCTTTGCTGCCAGATACCGGCCTACCTCCGGAGGTACAGCTTTATCGTGACTCGATTGTACAATCAGTGCCGGCACAGTTAAACGCGGCAAATCGTTGCGGAAGTCGGACTGAAAAATGATGCGTGCGAGAACTGAAGCAATATCCGGGCGCATATCTTGTAGTGAACGGGCAAACTCAATTGCGAGTTCCGGTTGTTCTGGGTTGCCTACAACCAAAGGTGCGAAGCCACAAACCCAGGCATTGTAATTCGCAGACATAGCCGCATAAAAGGCATCCAGATCGGACTGCTCGAAACCGCCAATATATCCCGTATCGTTGAGATAGCGGGGTGAGGCACCAATCATGATGAGCCGGCTGAAGCGATGTGGCTCAATGATAGCTGCCAGCAAGCCAATCATCGCACTAATTGAGTGACAGACCAGAACCGAGCCAGTCAATTTTAATTCAGCACACAGCTCTAGTAAATCTTGTGCGTATCCGGAAAGGCTGTTGTAGCGGTGTGGGTTGTAAGCAGATACATCTGACTTGCCGGCTCCCACATGATCGAACAATACGATGCGATAATTAGACTCAAAGGCCGGTACAATATGTCGCCAAGCGCTTTGATTAGAGCCAAAACCATGAGCGAAGATGAGTGCTTGATTGCCTTTTCCCAGGACATTTACATGATTGCGTTTGAGAATATTCGCAGACATCTTTACTATTTTAAACGACTGACTTTCTTTCTAATATAAGCATTTCGGCCATAGAGGGGCGACTGGTAATTAGGAACAGACTAGCACTAGACAATTTTACCTTGGAAGAGAGTAATAGGAAGAATTTTTACAAATGCAGCCTTTCTAAACAACAGGTTAGTTGTGATTTAATGGCTGTGAAAAATAAAAGAAACCCGGTTTATCCAAGAAACCGGATTTCTTTCCACTCACAACAAACAACTATTTAGACTTAGCTTCTAGATTCTCTAACCGGCTCTTAAGTTCCTGATTTTCCTTCTTCAGCTGATCAAGTTCTTCCCGCATCTGCTTCACCGCTTTATCGGAACCGGCATTCTTTTGCACCTTCAGAATCGCTTCCTCAGCAATCCGGCGCACCCGCCCATCAGGCGTTTGATCGGCTAAAGCACTCAAAATTGCAATCGCCTTCGCCGTCTCCATTTGCCCCAGCGCCGACACCACGGAAACTTGCGTCAGAAAGAACGTTTCGTAAGATAACTCAGTCAGTCGTTCCAAAATCCGCTCTAGATTCAGCGCAGTTTGCCCTGTCGAAATTGCTCCCAAAGCCCGAATTGCAGACAAACGCAGAGGTTGCGGCACACCGGCTTCCGTATATTCCAAAATCAGATCCAGGGCATCTTCCGACGTTTTCAGCCGGCTCAAACCGCCAATTGCACCGGCTCGCACCACCTCATTCCAGCCGGCACGTTCCTTAAGAACCGACTTCAGCAGCTTCAGAACCTGACTTTCCTTCGGCTTCTCATTCAGCTTTGCCGCCGCAATTGCCCCAATTGCCCGGACAGCCGCCGCCTCCACATAATAACTAGGATCGCCCTTTTCCACAATTGGTTTGAGCGCCTTGTAACTCTCATGCGTCTTAATTTTCGCCAGCGATTCCACCACCGCCTCACGCACACCGGCATCTTTGTCTTGCAACCCAACCACTAACGCATCAAACGCCTGATCTAGCTTAATTTGCGCTAGCAGTCTCGCCACTTCCACCCGCACACCCCAAAACGCCTCTTTCTGAAGCGATTCCGATAGCGCCTTCACCACTTCTAAACCGCCTTTCTTTGCCAGCGCTTCTGCTGCATAAATGCGAGAAAGCGGATCGGGATCGAACT
This sequence comes from Microcoleus vaginatus WJT46-NPBG5, assembly GCA_019359355.1. Taxonomy (GTDB): domain Bacteria; phylum Cyanobacteriota; class Cyanobacteriia; order Cyanobacteriales; family Oscillatoriaceae; genus FACHB-68. The sequence goes on from JAHHHM010000016.1 coordinate 110,785, forward strand.
TTAACTGCGCTTTTAATTCCGCAACCGGATACTCCAGCGTCACCTTTTTCAGGAAATGATTGCCGGCATCAAAACTGATAAACTGGGGTTTTTCTGGCAGCGGGAAATAGAAACTTTGCTCTCGTTCGTGGACGCGAACCGTAAAAGTTTTGAATTCAGAGTTTTGATTGCTGAGTGAAGCGTTTATTTCTGTTTCCGCTGACTCTTCAGTGCTGTCTTCCGCTTGCTGAATATAACCAAATGCAATCGGTAGTTTTAGATCAAATAACTCTTTACCGGCACCATTGCTACTATCTTTAGCCTGAGTTTGTGTGACGGTTATTTTAGCGAGTTTGCTGTCTCCATCCCAAGAATACGCAACTTTATAATCTGGATGACCACCCCGATAAACATATTGGTCAAACAAAAACATCAAATTACGACCCGTGGCTTTTTCAATCGCTCTTAACAGGTCAATCGTTTCAACCGTGGCGTGGGCGTTGTCTTGAACAAAGGTTTGAATTGCCTTATAAAACAGTTCATCCCCTAATTCTGCCCGAATCATGTGATAGACACAAGCGCCTTTTTCATAAAGGTGCCGGTCGTATAATTCAATCGCTTCGCGATAAACATGGGTAACAATTGGGCGGCGATATCGGCTGCTATCTTCTGCAAAATAATTGCGGGCTTCTTTGAGCCGGTAGTAAGCTGCATCTTGTAAACCATACTCTTCTTCCGTCCACATCACCTCGGTATAAGAAGCCATTCCTTCTTTAATCCAGGCGTGTGACCAATGTTTGATCACAACCAAATCCCCAAACCACTGATGCGCCAATTCGTGAGCAACTAAACTTTCAGTGGTGCGATTATCTAACGCCGCCCGTTCATCGATTAAACAGCGATCCGTTAGCAGTGTAGTTGAGGTGTTCTCCATTCCCCCAAAAATAAAATCATCTACGCAAACTTGGGCGTATTTAGGAAACGGATAAGGATAGCCAAATTTTTGACTAAAAAACTCAATCATTCGGGGTGTTTTACCCATGCTGCGACGGGCATCTGCTTGCCGGCTTTTGTCTACATAGTAGTTAACCGGCAAACCGTTCCACTCATCCTTAATTTCCGCAAACTCACCCACCGCCAAAGTCATTAAGTAAGTGGGATGCACCTGTTTTTGCAACCAGTGGTAAATTTTGTCATCACCGGCATCTTCTGTAGCGATCAATTCCCCGTTAGAAATAGCGAGGAACTGCTTAGGAACGCGCACCCGAATCTCAGAGGTTGCCAGTTGTCCGGGATAGTCGAAGCAGGGAAACCAAAAGCGCGAGTCTTCATCTTCGCCTTGCGTCCAAACTTGCACGGGTTTGTCGGGGTAGTGCTTGTCTGGGGCAATGAAATACAGCCCACGCTGGGGATTTTCTACCTTGTAAACGATCTCCAGCGTTAATTGCTGGCCGGCTTGGGTCGGTTGCTCTAGCTGGATGTGCAACTTTTCGCCATCATAGTCGAAGGACTGTTTGCTTTCATCAACTTTCACTTTTTTAATGTTCAAGTTGACCGCATCCAAAGTAAGCCGGTCAATCCCGCTACGCACAGGCATTAGCTGAATAGTGCAACTGCCGTGGAAGCTTTTTTTGGGAATTTCCAGTACCAGGTCGAGGAAAATATGTTCTACTTGGCCCGGTCGATCGGGATTGTAATGGGGGCGAGCTCCTGGCAACTCAAAGGATTTGTTACCGTTATTTTCTGCATCAAAGTAAAGGTGCGACATGGGGAATTTCAGAGCCTGTAATGGCCGATTACTGCTAGTTATGTTAGATGTTGGGCGGTATGCGCTTTTCCTTACCAGATTAGCGCGTCTGGCGGCTTGCGTAGCCCGCACGCACCAACCGGCCTGCGTGTGTAGTGACATTATCACTGAGGTTGATACCGTTTAAATGATTGACAATAATCCTATGACAGAAAGAATTTCCGGGAAAAAAACTCCGCTATTGGTGGCTGCGGCGGCTGTTGTTGCGGCGGGAAGTGTGGCCGGCTACCTGTACTTTAAAGGACTTCCCGGCAAGAGTTCGACTCCGCTTGAGAGTGCCAAATTAGTGCCAGATGAAGCCTTGATGACAGCGTTTGTCGCCACCGACTCGCAAAACTGGTCAAAATTGAAGCAGTTTGGCTCACCTGAAGCGCAAAAGTTGGTTGCTCAAGGCTTGCAAAACTTCCAAGCTCGAATGCTGGCAGACTCTAACATTAATTATGAGAAAGACTTGAAGCCTTGGGTAGGTGGGGTGATGTTCGCCATCATGCCTTCGCCAGAGAAGGCTGCCGGTAAGGAACCTAACCTCCTCATGGTTGTGGGCATTCAAAATAAACTGAAAGCCCTAGAATTTGCCAACCGCTTGAAAGCCCAAGAAAAGGCAAAGGTTGAAGAAAAGCAGTACAAAGGCATTACCGTATCTAATGTTAAAGAGGAAAACGGCACCAATTACAACACTGCTGTGTTGGGAGATCATTTACTGCTGGCTTTCCAACCAGAAATCCTAGAGGATGCCATTGATACGTTTAAGGGAGAACCTTCCTTTGCCAGTAAAAGTGATGTGGCAACGGGGTTAGAAAAAGGTGCCGGTGTGCAAAATCCCATCGCTCAAGTTTATGTCAGTGATTGGGCTAGTGTCGTAAAGCAATACGCCTCGAACAGTCCACAAGCACCACAACTGCCGGCAACCACGCTCAAGCAGCTAGAGCAAGTAAAATCTGTCGTAATGGGTCTTGGGGTGGATAATGAAGGTCTGCGGCTGAAAGCAGATGCACAGATGAACCCGCAAGCAATCACCCAAGAGTTTAAACCAACTCCAGGCACCGTGATCTCTGAATTTCCCGCCGAAACATTGGCCCTAGTCACCGGCCACAAAATCAGTGAATATTGGTCTCAAATGGTGGCCCAGTCAAAAGACTCTCCTGAAATTAAAGCCTCTGTGGATCAGGTGCGGCAGTCCGTCAAAAATACCGTTAATCTTGATGCCGATAAAGAAATTTTCGGTTGGATGGATGGTGAATTTGGCCTAGGTGTGATTTCATCCAATCAGGGAATCTTAGCTCAGTTTGGATTTGGCAGTGCTTTGGTTGTCGAAACCGGCGATCGCAAAACTGCTGAAAGTACCTTTAATAAATTAGGAGTATTGGTTAAGCAAAATCTGCCATTTCTCAGCATTGATCAGCGAAAAATTGGAGACAAAGAAGTTACCGAGTGGAAAATCCCTCAAGGTGCTTTATTAGGGTATGGTTGGCTGGATGACAACTCCCTCTTTGTGGCGCTTGGCCCCTTGGTGGATGTGATCGCCAATCAGCCGGCTAATCCTCTTGACACTAGCCCCAGTTTTAAAGCAATTGCCGGCTCTTTACCCAAGTCCAATCAAGGCTATTTCTACCTAGATATGGATCGAACCATGCCGGTTGTTAACAACATCACCGAGCAATCTGGTAATCCTATCTCACCGGAAGCTTCTGCTATCCTCAACTCGATGCGCGGTGTCGGTGTAACAGCTACTTGGGAAAACAAAACAACCAATCAGCTAGAGATGTTGTTTTCTCTCAAACGTAGCAGTAAATAAGGGATAGAGTGGGAGAGGGGGAGAATTGCCTCTCATCCCATTTCCCATTCCCCTACCATTCTTGTTGACACAGCCATTCCCATTTCTAAACTTTTTAAAGTTATCGTTAAAAAAACCACAGTTTTATTATTGTATGACGCAATAGAAACCATAATTGAACATGAAAACATTGGTCTATAAAAAGGGGAGCTGCAATGGGTTTGTTTAGAAAATTGTTCAGCAATCAAAAATTAGATACCAATTCGCTTTCACAAGCCGAAGCAGTGGCGGCAATTGCAGTCGTGGCGATTTCGGCAGATGGTTATCTGCTCGAAGAAGAAAGGCAAAGTCTTTTTTCTGTCATGGCCGATTTGCAAGTTTTTAAGGAATATTCCAGCCGGCAGCGACTCAAACTGTTAGAAAAGTTATTTGATTTACTTAGGCAAAAAGGGGCACATACACTGGTTTACTCAGCGAAAGATGCCCTTTCTCCTAAGCTTCGAGAAACTGCATTTGCGGTTGCCATCAATATGGTTATGGCAGATGGCACCCTCGTCGAAACTGAACGGGAATTTTTACGACAGCTAGAGCAAGTGCTAGAAATTCCAGAAGCCTGTGCTTCTCAAATGATCAAATCTATGCTAATTAAAAACAAAAGTTAGCTTTTACTGAGAATTTTGCAAAAAATGCTCTGATTAAGTTCCACATTAACCTGAGCAAAATTTCTCAAGAAAGCTAGACACAAATAGATTAAACTCTTAACTTCATCTGCGTTTATCTGCGGATGTAGGTGAAACTTGAATGTGCTACGCTCGTCATTCAAGTTTCACCTACGGAATCTGCGGTTAAAAAATCTAAAATCTCAACTTTTGCAAAAAGCTTATAGATCCTCTCAAAGCCAAAACAGCCCCTAAAGCTATAACTTTTCGCAATTTTGCCTAAGTCATGCCGGCACTATTAACCGTTAAAATAAAATTTGGAAACAGGCCAGTAAACACTAACAATAAAAACCGCCTATTATGACTGTTGCTGCAAATACAACACCAGGATTAGCATCTCGCCTGGTTAATGGTGTCCTCTCCATCAAGCCTTTGGCAAATCTCGCCAAGCACCAAGCACGTAAGATGATGATGGATCGCGCAGAGAGCATTGGCGTGCATTGGAGGCAAGACGCACAAGCCTTAAGATCGCAAGACTTGGAAGCAGAATTGGCAAAAGTGCAAAATCCTCAACTGAAATATCCAGAGTATTACGTCTGTTCATTCCACGCTTACGAAGCCGGCAACCTCAGCTGGGATGCGGCAACTGAAGTGGAAGTAGCTGCAAAAGCAGTCCACGCCAAAATTTGGCCGGATGCCGGTGTTGAAGGAGATGCCAAACTGCGCCAAAGTTATCATGATATCCTCAAAGCCCATCTGCCAAATCCCCCCCAAAATATTGTGGATCTTGGGTGCAGTGTGGGGATGAGTACGTTTGCTTTGCAAGAAGTTTTCCCCCAAGCAAATGTAACAGGTTTGGATTTATCCCCTTATTTCTTAGCAATTGCAAACCTACGTTCACAGCAAAGCCATAGTGATATTAATTGGGTTCATGCTACGGCAGAATCTACCGGCTTGCCAACCGCTTCTTACGATCTCGTTTCCATCTTTTTAATGTGTCATGAACTGCCGCAAACCGCAACCGTGCAGATTTTTAAAGAAGCTCGCCGGTTGTTGCGTCCGGGTGGTCATTTGGCAATTATGGATATGAATCCCAAGTCAGAAATCTATGCCAAAATGCCCCCTTACATTTTGACTTTGCTCAAGAGTACGGAGCCTTATTTGGATGAGTATTTTGCGTTAGACATTGAGCAAACATTAATCGATGCCGGTTTTGAAGCCCCAACTATTACACCGAACAGTCCTCGTCACCGCACTGTTATTGCGAAAGCTTAAGGATTAACCTGTTTTAACAGAATGTTGAAAACCCTGGTTCTGGGAAGTGGAGATGAAACAATCTCTCACCCAACCAGGGTTTTTCTTATATTGATTGCTGAGATTGGGTGCCGGTGATAAAAGAGAGCCAAAAACAAAAGCATAAAAACAGATTTTGTAATTTTTTATCATATTATTTTATTTTGTCAAGAGTGGACATACGGATTTTAATAAGTTAGCGTAGACAACGCAGGTGTGTCACAAAAAAGTTAATGCAAATCACGCTTTAGGGAGATTCTTCTCAGCAGTGCCGCAACCAAATCCAACCTCAAAAACCTCTGTAGCCATGAAAATCAGTGGCTTTTCTGATTTCCTCGACTGGTTGTGTTTGCAGAAAGTTAACCTTGCTTTCAGCTCTTATCAATTTAACCAAGTATTGTTACTCAGATTAAATTTAGACAGATTCCAAAGCTTTAATTGTAGCGATGGTTGGGATCTCTCACATCTGTTCAAATTGCCCATTTTTGTTCTATACAATGCTTGATAAAATTCACTTTATTTCCGGACTCCCGCGTTCAGGTTCCACATTATTAGCAGCAATATTGCGGCAAAATCCCCGGTTTCACGCCGGCATGACTTCTCCTGTCGGGGCATTAGTTGAGCAAATGCTGGAAGCCATGAGTGAAAACAATGAATATTCTGTTTTTATCACGCCCGAACAAAAACAAGCGCTGATTCAGGGGATTTTTTCAGCCTACTATCAACCGCAAGCCGATAAAGGCGTTATTTTTGACACCAACCGGCTTTGGTGTGCGAAATTACCCTTAATTACCCAACTGTTTCCGGGTGCCAAAATTATTTGCTGCGTCAGAAATATTGCTTGGGTGATGGATAGTATAGAGCGGTTAATGCGCCAGAACGTTTTTGAAGTTTCTAAATTATTTCAAAACCCCGCAGAAAGAGCAACCGTTTACAGCCGTACCGAAGCCTTGAGCCAAGGAGGGCGCTTAGTTGGCTTTGCTTACAGCGCTCTTAAAGAAGCGTTTTACAGCGAACACAGTAGCTCTTTGCTTCTGGTGGAGTACGATTTGCTTGCCCAAAATCCAGATAAAACAATTGATCTGATTTACCAATTCATTGGAGAAGAATACTTTGAGCATGATTTTAACAATATTGAATATGACGAGCCGGAATTTGACCTCAATCTCAATACCAAAGGCTTACATAAAGTGCGTTCCAAAGTCGATTTTAAACCGCGTCAAACGATTTTACCGCCCGACTTATTTGAGCGCTATAACAGCTTGTCATTCTGGACGCAATTAACCGGCAGCCGCGCTAGCACGATTATCGCCAAACCAAAAGCAACGGTTTCTAGCGCAGAATTGTCGGACGCTCTTTAAGTTACGCTCTGTTTTAAATCAATTCATTTACCCAAGAAATTTGCCTAAAATGTCTAACTCAATTATTTTCGTCGATTCCACTGTTCAAAATTACCAAAGCCTCCTGCAAGGCGCAGCACCATACGCTGAAGTTGTGATTTTAGACAGTCAAAGAAGCGGCATTCAGCAAATTAGTGAAATTTTAGAGAACCGAGTCAGCCTCGAAGCTGTACATCTAATCGCGCACGGCAGCGAAGGTAGCTTAAAACTTGGTTCCGACACGCTCAATCGTGAAAGCCTCAGCCAGCTTCAAAGCTGGGGGAACGCTTTAACAGAAGATGGCGATATATTGCTGTATGGCTGTGATGTTGCCTCTGGAGATACCGGCCTGAATTTTGTTCAGAAACTGAGCCAAGTTACTGGGGCAGATATTGCTGCCTCTAATAACAAAACCGGCAGTGTAGCTTTAGGCGGAGATTGGGATTTAGAAATCACTTCCGGCAGTATTGAAACAGCAACTGCCCTCTCCACCGAAACGATGGACTCTTATGAGTATGTCCTGGCAAACTTTGATGTCACAGTTGCCACCGACGACGGTGCTGGCAATACTCCCGGCACCTTAAGCTGGGCAATTTTGCAAGCAAATAACACGGCAGGAGATGACACGATTACCCTGAACAACAATGTCAGACTCACGGGTAGTCCGCAAATTGCAATTGACAGCAATATCAACATTATTGGCAATAATTTTACCGTCAGCGGGGATGCCAATAATAGCGGTAGTAATGATGCTGGTGACGTTCGCCCCTTCTTTGTGAGGTCGGGGGTTGTCAACTTCTCCAACCTTAGTGTTACGGGAGGCCGAGCGCAAGGCGGAAATGGCGGTGGCGGTGCTGCCGGCATGGGGGGCGGACTCTTCATTTATGGCGGAACGGTAACGCTCAGTAATGTCGGCTTCTCCAACAACTCTGCCGTCGGCGGTAATGGCGGTGGCTATGGAGGCGGCAATGGCGGCGGCGGGTTTGGCGGCAATGGCGGCAGTGGTGGCATTGTCGGTGGCAACGGCGGCGGCGGTGGCTTTTTCGGCGGTAATGGCGGCAGCGGTGGCTATGGCAATGGTGGCGTCGGCGGCTATGGCGGCAATGGCGGCTTGTTTGCTGGCGGCGGCGGTGGTGCCTTTTTCGGCGGCAATGGAGGCAATGGCGGCTTTGGCGGCGGCGGCGGTGAAGGCGGCAATGGCTTTTTCGGTGGCAATGGCGGCAGTGGCGGCTTTGGTGGCGGCGGCGGCAATGGCGCTGCCAGCAGTGATGGGAGTATCGTCAAGGTTAGCAGCGGCGGGTTTGGCGGCGGCGGCGGCTATCACCGTAGCACTTTTGGCGGCAGCGGTAGCGGTGGCGGTGCCGGCTTTGGGGGAGCAATCTTTATTCGCACCGGCACTTTAAACCTCAACGGTACAACCTTCAACAGCAACACCGCCACCGGCGGCAGTCCCGGCGGCTTTCGTGCTGGCCCCGGTCAAGGTAAAGGCGGGGCCATTTTTGCGATGCAGTCCACGACTAACACCAACGACAACAACCAGGGAATGCCTTCTAGCCTCCCTACCGTTGTCGGTGCACAGCTCTACTTTAGCGGCAATGACGCTGCCAACAATGCCAACACCGACCCCACAACCTCTGGCGTTGCCGCAGATAACGAGAATGTCTACGGGGTGATTAACCTACAAGTTCCCACCGCTAGCATCACTGCCGGCGCTTCTCCAACAGAAGCGGGAACAACCGGCACCTTTACCCTCACCCTCAACGATCCCGCACCCGGTGGCTTTACAGTTGCTTACACGGTAGCAGGTACGGCTACCAACAGCAGCGACTACACCCCCTTATCGGGAACTGTCACCTTTGCCGCCGGGGAAACCACTGCCACCATTGATGTCGTTCCTACCAATGACGCGATTATTGAACCAAATGAGACACTGCAACTGATCCTCACCGACGGTGAAACTTACAACATAGCCGCAACACCCAACAATAGCGCCACGCTAACAATTGAAGATAATGATATCGAGTATGCTATTGTTGCCGGCACCCCCACAGTCGCGGAAGGAAACACCGGCACCACCACTCCCATCACCTATACCATTACCCGCACCGGGCGCACCGATCAAGCCAGTAGCGTCAATTTTGACTTAGCCGGCACCACTACCAATAACGCAGATTACAACAACATACAAGTTGCCGGCACCGGCATTACCAATAGCGGAAATACCGTTAACTTTGCTGCCGGTGCAACAGAAGCAACCATGACCTTAGATGTTTTAGGCGATGTTGTGGATGAAGATAACGAATATCTCCAAATTTCTCTTTCTTCCCCTACTGCACCTGCCGGGTTTCAAGCAACGGTTCCCGTCAATACTCCTGCCACGACAACGATTACCGATGATGATGTTGCCGGTTTTACCATTACCCCTGCCGGTGTCACACTTAACACCAATGAAGCGGCGGGAGCTGCAACATTTACCATTCAACTCAATACGCAACCTACATCTGATGTTAGCATTGCTTTAAGTAACACTAATACCGCAGAAGGTGTCCTTACGCAGACTTCCGTTATCTTCACTTCTGCTAACTGGAATACCCCTCAAACTGTCACCATCATTGGGCAAGATGATCTCAATGCTGATGGGGAAGTTGCCTATCAAATTATTACTGCCGGTGCTGTTAGCACGGATGCTAAGTATAACGGGTTAGATGCCCCAGATATTAACGTCACCAATACAGATAATGATAGTGCCGGCATCACCCTTACTCAATCAGGTGGCATCACATCTATTGCCGAAGGGGGAGTTAGGGACAGTTATGAAATTGCCTTAAATACAGTTCCCACCGGCACAGTGGAAATTACAGCTATCGCTGACGCGCAAACTGAAATTAGTTTAGATGGAACCACTTTTTCGAGCACTGTAAAATTCACTCGTAGCGATCTCACCGCCCAAATAATTTCTGTACGAGCTGTCGATGATTCTATTGTCAGTGAAGGCCCTCATGCCAGCACGATTACCCACGCAATTACAAATAGCCTAGATAGCAATTATCCCACAACGCTAACGATTAATTCGGTTAATATTTCTCTCACGGATAACGACAATCCGCCGACGGTTACAAATATCAGTAAACCGGGCGCTGAAGACACTGCGATTATTTTGGCAACGGCTGATTTTACCGGGGTATTTAGCGATGTTGATAGCAACAGTTTAACAAAAATTCAGATTGTGACATTGCCGGCCAATGGCAGCTTAAGTTTAAATGGCACGGCTGTCATAGCCGGACAAGAAATTGCCTTGGCTTCTTTAAACAGTCTCACCTTTACTCCCACAGCCAATTTTAACGGCAGCACCAGCTTTAATTGGAATGGGTTTGATGGCACCGCTTATGCAAGTGCCAGCGCGATGGTGAATTTAACTGTCAATGCTGTTAATGATCCGCCAACATTATTAGCAATTATTAATGATCAAAGTGCGGTGCAAAATACCGCCTTTAATTTCACGGTTGCAGACAATACGTTCACGGATGTTGATGGCGACACCCTGACTTATAGTGCCAGTTTAGAAAATGGCGATGCTTTACCAAGCTGGTTAAGCTTTAACCCGACAACTCGCACGTTTTCAGGGACACCAAATCCAGATAATTTAGGCGCAATTAATGTAAAAGTGACGGCATCCGATGGCGTAACAACTGCCAGTGATGTGTTGACTTTAACGGTTAATGCAACACCGAATACTGCGCCGGCAGTGACAACGCCAATATCAGATCGTACAGCGACGGCAGGGGTACTTTTTAGTTATACGTTTGCTGAAAATACGTTTGGTGATGCCGATGGCGATGCGCTGACTTATACGTTGACGCTGGCGGATGGCACTGCCTTACCGGCATGGTTGAGTTTTGATGCACAAACTCGCACGATTTCAGGCACACCGCCAGAAGGGACGGCGGCAACGCTTGATGTTTTGGTGACGGTTAAGGATGCTGCCGGTGCTTCTGGCGGTGATAGCTTTAATTTGGCGGTAAGCGTTCCCACGCCGGCACCAACGCCTAACCCAACGCCGGCACCCACACCCAACCCAACACCGGCACCTACTCCTAACTCACCCCCCATCCGAATACCAGCATCTACACCAACTCCAACACCACCGGATACCAGTTGCCTCTGCGATATTTTCCCCACGCCTAGTTTAGCTATTGGCACCATTATTCCTAATCTTGTTGAAAGCAATTTTACTGGGGGCAATGGCGAGGATGCTTTTCTGGGAAGTGCTGCCGGTGAGGCATTTTATGGTGAAGGCGGTGATGACATTATTATGGCAATGCAGAGCAATGATAATGTTTATGGCGGGGAGGGCAATGACTTACTCTTTGGCAATATTGGTGCTGATTTTATTGATGCCGGTGTTGGCAATGATCTCGCTTTTGGCGGTCAAGATGCGGATGGCATATTAGGCGGCGATGGTGATGATATTGTTTTAGGCGATATCGGGAACGATACGATTCTTGGCGGTGCCGGCAATGATTTATTGTTTGGAAACATTGGTGATGATTTCATTGATGGAGAAGACGGCAACGATACGATTTTTGGCGGCAAAGATAATGATGCTTTGTTGGGCGGAAATGGCGATGATATCCTTTTAGGTGATATCGGAAACGATATTATTCTTGGCGGTGCCGTCAATGATCTGTTATTTGGAAATGTTGGCGCTGATTTTATCGATGGCGGTGAAGGTAACGATACGATTTTTGGCGGCAAGGATAATGACATCCTCAAAGGAAGCTTAGGGGATGATATTCTCCTCGGTGATATTGGCAATGACACTCTTTGTGGCGGTGAGGGGAATGATAGTGTCTTTGGTAATGCCGGCGATGACATTATGGATGGTTGCGAAGGCGATGATAGTCTTTATGGGGGTAAAGAAAACGACACTCTAATTGGGAACGTTGGCAATGATTTGCTCAATGGTGAGTTGGGTGATGATTCATTATTCGGTAATATTGGCAGTGATACCCTTGATGGTGGCGATGGGAATGATAGCCTGTACGGCGGTCAAGAAAATGATTTCCTTACCGGCGGCAATGGGGATGATGTACTGATTGGGGATTTGGGCAATGATATCCTGACAGGCGGTGCCGGCAGTGATCTGTTTGTCCTGAAATTAGGCTTTGGAAACGATACCATTACTGATTTTACAGATGGGGAGGATTTGCTGGGTTTAAGTGCCGGTTTAAGCTTCCAACAGTTAACGATTACTTCGGGGAGTCATGCGACTTTGATTAGTGCCGGTGATGAATTATTAGCCTCTTTAACTGGTTTGCAAGCCGACTTGATTACTGTCAATGACTTTGCCCAAGTGTAGTTAAACAAATGGCATCTTTTGCTATCTAATATAATGTCAGGCTGAACAACCTTAATAGATGATTTGTTATGCCAATCATCTATTAAGATTAGGTTAAGGCTAAGCTCTGATGGAGTTGTCACCCCGTCAGGAGTTGGGTTGCTGAGGATAAATTGGCTTTAGACACTAGGCAATCTGTATTATTTTTCGGTTTAGACGACCCTCGAAACAGAAAAGTATTTGGACAGATTAGTGGCGAGTGAAACATTTAAAATATCGTGCCGGCAAAAAGTTAGAGGATTTCTAAAGACAGATGTCTAATCGCTGACTGTTAAAATCTCTACACACCGGCATACACAATTCCCCGATACGAATTGGTAAAATATATTCAAAGGATTATCAAACTGACTGAAAAGCATTGACGATGAAAAAGTCAATTTTAAGTATTGTACTGTTTGCTTGGTTACTGCTATTGATTACCGCTCCCTTCGCAGCATTCGCTAGTTTAATGCTCTTTGTCGTGGGTGCCGCATTTCTCCGCACCTTTTGGAGTTTATTCGCCGTCTTGATTGCCGGTGATTCTCGTGAGTCATCCTAATTACTTTTTAAGGCTCAAGAAGGTTGAGAAAAAATGGTTAACAAAACCGGCCCTAACAAATAGTAATGACCCACACAGTGAAACCCAGCCTCAATTCCTAATAGTTCACGAGATTGCGGACTGTAAAGGCGGATACCACCGGGGGGAACCCCTAAATACTGCGGCTGGGATTGCTGGTTTGTGGTGATATCAACGAAGTAAAACTGTCCACCTTTTTGCAAGACTCGGCTGACTTCTGCAAATACTTGTTCAGGGGATGGGTAGTGCAAAAAACTCAGCGTGTTGAAAACAGCATTAAACTGACCGTCTGCAAAGGGAAGGGCAAGGGCGTTTCCTTGCAAGTAAATAAGACGAGGCCGGTGATGATTGCGGCTACGTGCTTGACGGATCATTTGAGCTGATAAATCTAAGCCGGTGCCGCGCAAATCTGGAAAAGTAGCGGCTAATCTTGAAAGTAGCCGGCCTGTTCCACAGCCAAGATCCGAAACATTTGCTTGATGAGGTAAATCAACATATTCAAGCAACCTTTGGTGAATTGCTTGATAGATGACAGAGGGAAAAAGCGAATCGTAGGAAGGTGCCCACAGATCGAAAAGTTGCTCTTTGTTATTCACCGGCATGATTGGTTACGGTAGCGTGTAACCCTGTTTAAGATTAGATATGCGAGACTGTTAGTAAACCTTTTCTTCTGACTATTATAGACAATATTGAACAAGTTTACTAATAAATCGATTCTGGCCTACAGGGACGACATGACAGCTTTCTTTAATTTATTCAGCTTTTAAATTTGTTTTATAATTTAATGGTGAGTAATTTTATTATTAAAGCAGGTTATTGTCTTCATGAGCAGTTGTATTGACTATTTCTATAACATTTTGTCTCGCCGCGACTATAGCGCTGCCGAACTACGCAAAAAAGGGCAGGAGAAGGGCTTTGAGCAAAGCGAAGTGTTAGAAGCGATTAACTACCTTCAAGAAATGGATGCTCAGTCCGATTCAAAGTTAGCCGCTAACCTCATATCCTCTTATACAAAAAAATATGGCAAATCTGTGATGAGGCGCAAATGCATGGAAAAAGGAATTTCTGTGGATTTGTTTGAACAAGCCTGGAGCGAACACCTTGAACAAATGGAGGGTGAGGAAACAGATCAACTGGCTGGATTAAAAGCTAAAGTGATGCGAAAGTACAGTATCGATACTTTTCGCCGGCTCGATCCAAAAACTAAATCGAAGTTATGGAATTACCTACAATATCGCGGGTTTAATCCTTTTGAACTATTAGAAAAATGGCAAAGGGAAGAGGAAGAACTTGATTAACCGGCATTTCCTCTCCCTGGTTAGTTTCACTTTTCTAAAACCACCTGTCATCAGTTCTTTTGCTTTCAACTTTCTGTCACTGAGCCAGCACCCATGTTTATCTGCGGTTTTAAAACAAAAAACTTAATTCCCAGAATTCTACTCTTTACTTAACTTAGGTAGATTAGGAATAATTGAAGCTTGCTGGTTTCCCTCATTCGGTTGGGTATACAACCAAGCCCAACCAATAAAAACTGCTTGGAATGGTAGCCTTATCCAATAGAGGATGGGAATATGAGGAATTCCTTCAATTGCAATACTATTGACAGCCTGGTTAATGTTCGCTGGAAACACAGCGATAAAAAGCGCGATAAGTCCCCAAGCTGCTGCACGACTCACCGGCGGTACTAATAGCCCCATCCCACCCAAAATTTCAAAAAAGCCGCTGATATAGACTAATTCTAGCGGGTAGGGAAGTTGCGGTGGCATGATTCTCACAAATGGAACGGGTACGGCAAAATGCAGCACTCCGACTACTACCATCGCTACAGCGAGGATGACGCGCCAAATTTCCTTTTGGGATTTCATAATAAAAATTGAGCCTGACTTTTCAGAAAGAAACATTAACACCGATACAAGCGTCACTTCACCCACCCGCAGACGTAGATATCAGGGGTAAGCAGTCATGGGTTTTAATGTGTCAGACTATTGATAGAGTCTGCTTTCTTTTTGCTCAAGTTTTATCTAGATAAACGCCGGCTTATTTGAAAACAACCTAATCTTTTTAAGAGGTGAAAAGCGATGTTAAACTTTTTTAAAAACCTTCATCATCCCGCTACAGTTATTTTAGGAATGACATTGATAGTAGCGCCGGCAGCTATCGCACAACAACCGCAACAGATAGAGCAAGCCGCGCCACAAAAAAGTATGACTTACGGCTGCTTTGCCGGCTATCCCGATGATACGTTTCGCGGCGATCAACCTGTAAGCCGGTATGAATTTGCGGCGGGGATGAGTGCCTGCTTAGATCAAATTCGTCAACTGATAGAAAGTTCACGCTCAGAAGGCGTCACCAAAGAAGATTTAGCCGCGCCGGCAGCTCAACTAGAGCGCTCTCGGGAAGAGTTAGATAATTTACGTGAGCGCCTAGATAATTTAGATCCTGAGAGTAAATAAGATAATCGTCGCTCACGTAACTTTCAGGATGCAATATGTCAGCACGTAAATTTGCTAGCTTTCTGCCGCCGGCAGTCAACGATTTAAGAGAATCTACCTCAATTTCTCTCGCTGAGAAAATCCAGCAAATTCCCATTCTTACACCCCTGCATTCCCAACCCATTGCCACTGCCTGCGTGCATCAAGGAAGTGGGGGAACTCCCCTCGTCTTGCTGCATGGTTTTGATAGTTCCATGCTAGAGTTTTCCCGGCTGCTTCCGCTGCTAGCTACCCACAACGAAACTTGGCTTTTTGATTTATTGGGATTTGGTTTTACAGAGCGACCATCTGGGCTTTCCTTTACCCCGTCAAGCCTTAAAACCCATCTTTATTGTTGTTGGAAAAGCTTAATTGAGCAACCAGTGATTTTAATAGGAGCTTCAATGGGAGGTGCGGCAGCAATTGATTTCGCTCTTACCTACCCACAAGCGGTAGAAAAGCTAATTTTAATCAATAGCCTCGGTTACTCAAGTTGGTTATCTATCGGAAAATTTTTATTTCCTCCTTTTGACTATCTAGCGGTTGAATTTTGGCGGCAGCGAAAACTCCAAGCCTTGACACTTGGCAGCCTCAGCGGTTGGGATTCCTATTCTCTTGAGGCTTTAAGATGCGTTTGCTCGCACATGGAAATGCCTGGTTGGTATGAAGCGTTGAGCGACTTTACCAAAAGTGGAAGTTACGGTGACTTAGAGGATAAAATTCCCCTTCTCAATACCCCAACGCGAATCTTATGGGGAGAACTTGATAATGACTTAGGAACTGAGGATGCGAGGAAGTTTAAGCAAAATATCAAGAACTCACAGCTCATTTGGCTCTCTAACTGCGGTCACACTCCCCACTTAGAAAAGCCGGCTCTTACTGCCCAACATATTTTAGAATTTAGGTAAAGCATTTTTTGGAAAACTACTTTATAGCGTAAGAATTAGAGGCAGGCTTGGTTAACAAGTTTATTGAGATAATGCTTAGAATTATTTACTAGAGAAACCGCCAAAAACCAGGGTTAAAATCTAAGGAGATAACCCTATAATTTATACCGCAAAATCCCCCCTTCCAGAGCCGCAAAGCCTTTGTTTATAAGCTAAAATAGAAGTAAGTCACAAACCCATTGTTTTGCGATTATGAAAATCCAATCTTCCGTGTTAGTTCATCTCGGATTCGGCAAATATGTGCGCTCCGATCAAGTCACAGCGCTGGTGCCGGTTGAGGAAGATCGGGGTCCAGGGCGACGAACTTTTGTTCATGTAGAAGGGCAAACAAATCCCATTGTCGCTGCGCGTGCTGAAGACACGATTGTGCGCGATTTAGTGCAAGAACCGCGTGAGGTTACTCAAGCGCGTCAGCAACAAGATATCCTGCAAGATTTGCTAGTAGATTTGAGTAATGTCAACGCAACTGTGCGGCGGATTAGCCGTGACGAGGGAGGGCTGGATCTCGAACGTTTAGAACGGCGTATTCGCCAAGTTTTAGAGTCATAGTCAATCACAGAGTCTAGTCTTAACTGAGACTAGCTCTGTAGCCTAATAAACAAGGAGCGTGAAAAGCATGGGGGTTCCTGCATTCGCGCTCCTTTTTCTGTTTTTTATTAAAGTTCTTAGATGTTATTTTGAAGTTAAGTAGGGACTCAAAGTGCTAATTTACTGGCTTTATTTGTCCGAATTCGATAGAAGCCTGGGTTCAGGGACTGTTAAATAGAATGGGTTATGAGGCGTTGCATTGTTCTTGTTGATGGCTAGCAAGCGGAATATAGGTCAAATTGGGTAGAGGTGCCCAATTTTTACCTCGACGCTTTAAAAGAATTGCAAATTCTGGATAAACTCGACCTTTGCTGTTGTACGACAAACGAATAATAAGGCGAATGTTAATGGTAAAGCTGAATGAAACGTTTTTGGCAACACTTTAGGGACTGCCTGACCCTCACAAACTCATAATTTATATCTCCTACTTCAGCAAGGCCAAAAATTTTTCTCATGTAAGTTTTTTGGCGCTAACCATACCCTAACTCAGCCGGTGGGTGATCAATCTATCGTAAAGATTTTTTGGAGAAAATCTTGCAAAAAAAATAAGCCGGCATCCTCAACCGGCTTTACTTTTATTTCTAAAAATCTCAATTACCTGATGTAAGTTCTTAAGAAGAAACCGATGCTGGTTTATGCAACTGCGCTGTTAAAGCACTGCGCTTACTGGCAATTGGCATCCGCCAACCCGTACCAAAAGCACGATCTGTCACTTTTAATCCTGGAGGTGCTTGCCGGCGCTTAAATTCCGCAATATTTACTAGCTTCACCACTCGCTCAACGACAGCATGATCATGTCCTGCCGCAACAATATCAGCCGGCGATTCATGCTTGTGGACAAATCGATGCAAAATATCATCCAAAGTATCATAATCTGGTAAAGAATCTTGATCGACTTGACCAGGTTTTAGTTCAGCGCTGGGTGGCTTCACAATCACATTTTCTGGAATAATTTCTTTAGTTCCACCGTTCCCCTCATCCCCAGCTTTGCGGCTATTATTCAGCCACCGGCAGATAGAATACACCCGCGTTTTGGGAACGTCGGCAATTGCAGCCAATCCCCCATTCATATCACCGTAAAGGGTGCAGTAACCAACGGCCATTTCTGATTTGTTGCCGGTGGAAATCAGTAAATGACCGAATTTGTTAGAAATTGCCATTAATAAGTTTCCGCGAATTCGAGATTGCAAGTTTTCTTCTGCAATACCAAAATCGGTGCCGGCAAATACATCAGCCAGGGTTTTATCGTAATCTTTCATCAACTCCCCAATAGCCAAAGTGTGAGTTTTAATCCCCAAACTTTCTGCCAATTTCAGCGCATCTGTAACAGAATGATCGGAACTGTAAGGAGATGGCATGAGAATACCGAGGACGTTTTCTTTCCCTAAAGCTTCCACGGCAATTGCTGCCACCAAAGACGAATCAATTCCGCCACTTAACCCAATGACAACCTTAGAAAACCTACATTTACGCGCATAATCTCGCACGCCTAAAACTAATGCTGAAAAAATTTCTTCATCTTCACTTTCTGGGAGCTGAACAATAGATGCCGGCAGAAGATCACGTTGAGTTTCATCAAATTCTATTTGCACGAAATCCTCTTCAAACGCGCCGGCACGACACACCACTTCACCAGCACGGTTAAACGCCACACTGCACCCATCAAAAATTAAGTCGTCATTTCCCCCAACTTGATTCGCATAAATGATAGGCTGCTTGAAGCGAGTTGTGATATGCCGTAGCATTGACTCTCGCAATTTATGCTTACTCACACTATAAGGCGAGGCCGATAAGTTAATGAATAAATCGACCCCAATTTTAGCTAAGTCAGCAATTGGATTCGTAGCATAAGTACGCTTTCCCCAAAATTCTTCATCGTTCCACAAATCCTCACAAATTGTGACGCCAATTTTGAGTCCTGAGTTCTCAGTGCTCAGTCCTGAATCGGGATCGGGGGTAAGAGTAAAGAAATTTGCTTGCTCACCTGGTTCAAAATACCGATACTCATCAAAAACATCATAAGTTGGCAATAAGCGCTTGTGAAACATCTGCCGCACCCCGCCTCTTTCTAGCAAGGCAATGCTATTAAATAACGGCTTGCCGCCACTAATACTCACTCGCGGATTGGGATCGACCGTTCCTACCAACACTGCGATGGATGCCGGCAAATCTTGCGCTAACTGCTGCAAAACGACTGACATCTCCTCCACAAAACTCGGCGCTAACAGTAAATCTCGTGGTGGATAACCGCATAAAGATAACTCTGGCGTCAACAGTAGACGAACATTATTTTCAGCCGCCTTCCTTGCAGCGAGTAAAATCTGCTGAGCGTTGCCGGTTAAATCACCGATTGTGGGATTGAGTTGTGCTATTGCGATTTTCATGTTGTTGCTCACAAATGTTTTTTAACGCTAAATATTTATGAATTCCCTCACATTTTAACGACAAAATTCACGTTTAAATAAAAACCAAGGGCTTATCTTTTAATCGTGCGAATGCCTCTGCATCAAATCGGTATAAAGTTGCCGGACGACCGGCACCGCGTGAAACCTTCACTTTCGTATCATATAAAAAACCCAACTTTAGCAGACGCGTGCGAAAATTGGAGTAATCTGAAAAATTTTCTCCCAAAACTGTCGTATAAAGTTGATAAAGGTCACTTAAAGTAAACACTTCGGGCAACACTTCAAAAGCAACCGGACTATATTCCAATTTATTTCGCAGCCGGCGGTAGCCATACTGCAAAATTTGATTGTGATCAAAGGCGAGTTGCGGCACGCGATCAAGCGGATACCAAGCAATGCCGGCAACCCCGTTGGCAATTAATTCTGCTTCCTCAAACCGCACTAGCGCAAAGTAACTAACCGCAAGGTAGCGCACACCAAAACTATTTGGAGATTCTCTGGGATCGCGTCCTGGCCCTCCGAAGGTGTATAACTGCTCTAAATACAAATTCTGCACCCGAATTTTCTCAGCCAAAATTCGGTAAGCAGCATCTTCAAGAGATTCTCCTTGACGAACAAGCGTTCCCGGCAAACTCCACTGCCCAAAAAACGGTTCGTCTTGCCGCATAACTAACAACACCAGCAGCCGGTTTTGGGCCGTATCAACCGAGAAAATAACGTTATCGACCCCAACTTTGAAGTCTGCTAATGAACTGTGTGTTCGCCCTTGTTTTTCCACCGGCACTGCCCTGTTTGTTAGGGGAATGTCACATTCAAAATGTTTCAAATTCCTTACTTTACCTTGAATATTACTAATGTTTTAAATTCGACCTAAGCGCATCTTGGCATACATACAAATGCTCTTGATGGATATAAGCTTTAACCGGCGGCGTTAGTGCTTCCGTCTCCCCTCTCTCACGATACCCGGTAGAAGAGACAGCCGGCGCAGTTAAATCCGCAATTGCCACTTGTGCGCCCATCTGTTTCAGCGGTTCTAAATCCCGCTCTTCTAACGTATAAGACGATCGCGGCACCACCAACAATTTAACTTGTTGCAGCAACTCATCAACACAATACCAGCGAGGCAATTGACTCACCAAATCCGAACCAATTACCAAAGTAAAATCCGAATTTTGCCATAAACAGCGAGCGCGTTCTACTGTTGTGAGAGTTCTAGGACTACTAAGTTCTGGATGAACAGCAATGTTATGCCGGCGTGGCGAAATATCCTCAATCAATAACCGCAGCATTCTCTCTCGATGTTCTAGCGGAGTTTGATGAGACTTAAACGGATTATCAGACGCCCAAACTGCCACCTCATCAAACTGTTGAGACAACCAACTGAGAATCTTTTGGTGGCCAATTGTTGGCGGATCTGCACTAGTACCAAATAAAGCAATCTTAACCATTTGAGATTTGATTTAAAACAACAAAGATTTGCTCAGCAGAACTCTCGCTTTATCCCTCCTCTAAATTATTAAAACTCCAACAAAACGCGATAAATCATCTGTGTGTATCTGTGGTTTAATATCTTCCAAAATCCTTCCTCCTCAAGCCAAGACAAAACAACTACGAATTCTTAGTTTGTTGCGTCAGCATTTCCAACTCAGCAGAAAGCTCCACCGGCACCCCAACCGGCTCATGCAACCGGCGTGCCTCAGACGGCAAACTCGCAACAGAAGCAGCCGTGCGCTGCGCGATCGCTTCCAACGGTTCTGCCGGCAGCATCCGTTTACCCTGCTTCATCACCAGTTGCAACAATTCAACTTGAGATCCCAGTTGTTTTCCAGTTTCCTCCTCCGTCACCAATCCCAAAATATCTCCTTGAACTTGCCCCCCTTCCACCCGGCGAAAAATCTGCTTGCGCCCAGGATAAGTCCCCTTATCTGGAGATTTTTTCATCACCGGCACCCCATCAATTTCCACCAATTTGTAAACCCCATTCACCGGCGTTCCCGTCACCAGCCGCGTTCCCAACCCATAACCGTCAATCGTCGCGCCGGCAGCTTGCAACCGCCCAATTTCCCACTCATCCAAATCCCCACTTGCAAAAATCGGAACCCCAGGCAAAATCGCCCGAACCTCCTGAGATAGCTTAACTAAATCCCCAGAATCCAACCGCACCCCGCGCAACTCCATTTCTCCCGATTGCAGCCGATGCGCTAATTCTTGAGCCGCAGCAATCGTATCGTAAGTATCGATTAATAGCGGCGCACCGGGAAAATAGTGGTGAAACGCTGTAAATGCCTGCCCCTCACTGCCAGAAGTTGCCGATAGCGCCATCACCAACGCGTGTGCCATCGTGCCGGTGGGTTTGCGCCCCAATTTCAGCGCCGCCAAAACATTAGAGGTGGCATCCAAACCTGCCGCCAGCGCCGCCCGTGCCGCCCACAGAGACGCCTGGGGGCCAAAAGCCCGCCGCGTCCCAAATTCCATTAACGTCGCTTGAGGGCCGGCAACATCGCGCAAACGAGCTGCCCGCGTTGCGATCAAGGTTTGGTAATTTAAGGTGTTTAGCAGATACGTTTCTACCAGCTGCGCTTGCCAAAGCGGCGCTTCCACCCGTAAAAGCGGTTCATGGGGGAAAATAGCCGTTCCCTCTTGCACCGCCCAAACATCGCCAGTGAAACGTCCCTCCTCCAGCAAAGACCAAAATCGATCAGGGGCGTCGGTAAAAATTCCCGTTGCCTGTAGTGCCGCAATTTGCTCTGGTGTGAAGCGAAATTGCTCCAAATAGTCCAACGCCTGCGCCAGTCCCATCGCAATTAAATAGCCATAGCCGGCCGGCAATCTGCGGGCAAACAGCTCAAAACTAGCTTGCCGCTGATCTAAACCTTCGCCGGTGTAGCAAGCCGCCATCGTCAGCTGGTATAGGTCAGTCAGAAGGCTGTAATCCTCAGGATAGATTGTCAGTTCTGGGTTCTCTCTCTTCACCTGTTGCTGAAGATTCTGCGCGTGCAAACTGTTCAAGTCAGTCACAATACTCATCTAACCAGCTCCCTCAGGAGGTCTGTCGTTTAAATTATAGTACAAATCACCAAAACTATATCAGGAATATTTTATAAACACTCAGATTTTTTCAGTAAATTCAGACTTTTTGGGGATTTCTCGCCCTTTATATGACAATTTCCCTCAATAATTTTGGTAAAACCTATTAAAAATCTGATCAGTCAGAACGATTTGCGCCCACCGGCAGCTTAACTTTCTCGATACTGAAATGCTCACCTTGCTTAGCAAATCGGTGGGTTGATTATAACCGGCATCTAACAGAGCCAACTGCTCACCCGGATCATTTCCCCTAATGCCGGCAAATTCTCAAACTTTTGCGAACAACTACTCAATAATTGTCAATTTTCCCATCAAGAATTAACGAGAAAGTTTTTCAGCCTTGCAATAAATTTTCTGGGGCGCTTGATTAAAATACTTAAACAAAGCCGGACATAACCATCCGTCTAAATTTTGTGCCGGCCACCGATACCAATTGCCTCCATACTCATCTCTTAACCAAGTCATTTCTACCTGATAGCCCGGAAAAGGAGTTTGAGAAAACAACAGCTTAAACCCTTGATTTGCATCAGGAATCTCTTGAACCAGGGCGTTAATCATCTCAGGAATCCCGCTCACAAAAGGCTCGCGGACAAGCCCTACTCGCTCATCATCAAATACCCAAGTTCCGTGATATAGATAGGGAAAAATTACCAGGATTGCATTAGACATTACCCTTACCCCTCAGGCCGGCACCGGCATTTACCTTGATATTGCTTCTACAGTGGCACAGTCAAGGATTGCGCTTCTACAATATTAAGTATTGTTAAACACTTCGGAGCGCTCGCGGTTTACTCATGTGTCGTATCCTTGGCTATTTTGGCCCGCCCATTCTTCTAGACTATGTCCTGAGCAAACCCGAACACTCACTGATTGTTCAAAGCTACCAACCCCGCGAAATGACCTCTGGAGTCGTTAGTGCAGACGGCTTTGGCGTCGGTTGGCATCACGCGCAACGGGACACTGATGCTTTTGTGTACAAAAACATAGTGCCAATTTGGGGTGATCTTAACCTCGAAAACCTTAGTCGCTATATCGAGTCAGGATGTATTCTTGCCAACGTTCGTAGTGCAACAACAGGGCAATCGGTAGATTTGAGCAATTGCCAGCCCTTTCGTAATCAGCGAATCTTATTCACCCACAACGGTTTCATTAAAAACTTTCGCAAGACGCTTTACCGGCCAATTCGAGATCGCCTCAATGATACCGCTTACCAAGCGATTGAGGGCACTACCGATTCAGAGCATATTTTCGCCTTGTTCAATCACGAATTAAGTGCCAATCCCGATCTTTCCTTAAAAGATGCCTTGCAAACGACATTGAGCACTGTGTCTGATTTAGCAACATCCCATGAAACGGATGCCTCACTCAATATTATCGTCAGCGACAAACACCAAATGGTTGCCAGCCGGTTTTCTACAAAATCACCGGCACCTTCCCTTTACTGGTTGCGGGACGATCCAACTTTCCCTGATGCTGTAATTATTGCCTCTGAACCCATGTTTGAGGGCGGCAACTGGAACCGATTTCCAGAAAATAGCATTCTGACTGTGGGAGAGAACCTTGATATCAACATCGATCAACTGTAGAGACACCATCCGCAACGCCTTGCAACAATGCCGCACCGGCACCCTGCAACTCTTTGAAGGAATGGACGACGCCACATTCCGCCGCCAAGCACATCCTGAGTTCAGTCCCGTCGGCTGGCATTTAGGACATATTGCCTATATAGAAGCCTTGTGGTTGCTACAGCGCAGCGCCGGCTTACCCCCGGCGTATCCTGAATATCACCAACTATTTGCAGCAGATGGCTTACCCAAAGCCAAACGGGTGCAACTGCCAAACCTGCCAGAAGTGCGTCAGTACCTCAATGCTGTTCGAGAAAAAGTCTTTGCTTACCTCGAAACCGCACCCCTTGAGAAACAAGAACGTCTCTGGCGCTTTATTATCCAGCACGAAAGCCAACACTGTGAAACCATTGCCTTTGTGCTGCAGTTAGCAGCCGCAAATGCCGGCACAGAATTAAAAAAATCTTTTAATCCTCGAATGCCGGCTAGTCATATCCAGGCATTGGAGATCCCCCCAACCCCCCTTAAAAAGGAGGACTATGATCTCGTTTTATCTGAAATGATTCAAATTCCCGCCGGCGAATTTGAACAAGGGAACGATTCTGCCGACGCAATGGATAACGAACAACCGCTTCACCGGCGCTATTTAGAAACCTACTGGATTGATCGCTATCCCGTTACCTGCCGGCAATACCGGCAATTTATGGCAGCCGATGGTTATCAAAATTCCGCATATTGGTCAAATGCCGGCTGGGAATGGCTACAAGCAAATCCGGTAATACAACCCCTTTATTGGATAGACGATCCCACCTATGACAATCACCCAGTCTGCGGCGTGAGTTGGTACGAAGCGGAAGCTTATGCAAAATTTGCCGGCAAACGACTGCCGACAGAAGCAGAATGGGAAAAAGCCGCCGGTTGGGATGCGCTAACAACAAGCCGGCGCACTTATCCTTGGGGAGAAACACAACCCAACGCCAGCCGCTGTAATCATCAGCTAGTTAAAGACACAACCCAAGAAGATGCCCCCATTCAAAATCGTACGATGCCGGTGGATGCTTACCCAGCCGGCGTCAGCGCCTATGGCTGCTACGATATGCTGGGCAACGTTTGGGAGTGGACGGCAACCTGGTTCGACGGCTATGAGGGGTTTAAATTATATCCTTATGCCGGTTACTCCCAAGCTTACTTTGACGGTGAGCATCGGGTGCTGAAAGGGGGCAGTTGGGCAACGCGTCCCTGGGCGATGCGATGTAGCTTTCGCAATTGGTATTATCCCAGCGTGCGTCAAATCTTAGCCGGTTTTCGCTGTGCCAGTCGCGTGAATTTGCAATCATAAAGCAGTTATGCCGGTACAGCATTAACCCTTGAACTTCAGACAGATTTAGCCAAAGTCAGGTGCGTGCGACAATAGCTTACGGGTGGCTGCCTGGAAAATCGCACTCAGGTGTGAGGGTGAGCGGAAAGGCTGGATGTGTCACCCGTTGGTGCTTCTGAGATATAAAGCGTGATGAAATTTTCAAGACAGTCTGACATGGCGGATGCAATCTCCAGCGCGAGCAGCCATCCATTTACCCTGGAAGAGCGATTGCATTTAGAGCGATTAATTAGTCCGATCCAACCTTCAGCAGAAGAACAAACCGACGGCAGTGATGTGATCAGCGGCTTAACGCAGATTCCCAAATCTCTGCCGCCACGCTATTTTTATGATGACCGGGGATCTGAGTTATTTGAGCAAATTTGCGATCTGCCAGAATACTATTTAACGCGAACTGAAGCGGCGATTCTGCGGCGGTGTGCCGGCTCCATTGCTCAATTAACAGACGCGTGCGAAATCGTGGAACTCGGCAGCGGCAGTTCGACAAAAACCCGCATCCTGTTAGATGCTTACAACCAGCAAGGTTATCCGCTGCGCTATTTACCGATTGACGTGAGTGGCGGCATCTTGGAAAGCAGCGCCCGTGATTTGCTGAAAGATTATCCTTCCCTGCAAGTTCACGGATTAGTTGCAACCTATGAACAGGCATTGCAAAAGCTGACACCGGCACGTTTGCCAAATCGGATGATTTCTTTCCTTGGCAGCTCACTCGGTAATTTGAACTCCAGTGAATGTGATGTCTTTTTCTCTCAAATTACCGGCGCATTGCAAGCCGGGGAATATTTTCTTTTAGGGATTGATTTACACAAATCTAAAGAAGTTTTAGAGCCGGCTTATAGCGATTATCAAGGAGTCACGGCTGAATTTAATTTGAATATGCTGCGCCATTTAAACCGGCGATTTAAGGGAAATTTCGATCTTGCACAATTTGAACACTGGGCTTTTTATAATGAAGACCAACATCAAATAGAAATGCACCTGCGAAGTTTAGGCGAGCAACGTGTTTACTTACGTGCCCTCGATTTAACGATAGAATTTGAAGCCGGCGAGACAATTTTAACAGAAATTTCCCGCAAGTTTGATTTAGACATGATGCAACAGTATCTCAAAGCCAGAGGATTAGAGCCGGTGAAAATTTGGACAGACTCTAATCAATGGTTTGGTTTATTACTGTGTCAATTGCAGCCGGCACTCTAAACGATTTGTCGGGTGCATAATTCACGCACCCGACTGCTACAGCAATCTCTTAACTACCGCATTTGACTTCCTTCTGGGCGAGATTGACGCATTTGCTCCATTTGCTGAAGCTGTTCAGCAGTCAGAATTGATTTCATCTTCTCTCTTGATGCGCGACGCACTTCCTGTATTTGCGCTTGTTGTTCTGAGGTGAGATTCAGCGACTCAAAAACCTGACGCATATTTTCCCGATTGCCTTTAGCCGCTTCTAAGAGAGCTTTTTGCTCATCTGTCAAAATGTTGTTCATCTGCTCCCGCTCGGCTTGCTTGATGAGCTTCATCTGTTCCTTTTGTTCTTCCGTCAAGTTCAGCCTGTTCTTGCCTTCCCGCCGCTGCTGTTGTGCCGGCGCATCCGGTGTATTCGATTGAGCAAAGGCTGCCGGAATCACACTCGCAGATAGCGTCAGAGAAGCCGCAGCCATCAACAGAGGCAAGAGTTTAACTGGGGAAAGCTGGTTTTTTAAGCTCAGAGTGAAATTAGATTTCATAGAAGTCCTCAAAGATTGAACGAACAAACGATTCGAGTGTTTGTTATTCACATCTTAGTCATCACCGGCTCTCTTCTGCATGGGTCAAATTTCCTAATTTGATGTAGTACCAAAGTCCTAATTGCTTTTGGATTTTGGTTGCAAAGTGGCTTTTCCAAAGCAGAAAAGTTAAATTTTGGCAACTTCTGTTCTGGGTGAAATACATTTAAACTGAATAATTATTGCAAAGCTCGTTCCCACTCTCCTTCGTCGCGGAGAGTTAAAATTATCTTTCCTTCCCTACCATGCACCGTCAATCACCCTTTTTCAAACATTCCTTCCGCCTGATGCTGTATCTGGAATGGATTCTGCTGGGGATCACACTGTTGGGACAGATACGACCAAGCCGGTTTGAAATAAATGAGACGACTCTATCGTTATCAATTCTCACTTTAATTGGCTTTGGTTTAATGGGTTTAAAGCTGCCAACAGAGAAAACCCGTAACAAAGTGCTTTACACAGGGTTGGAATTTGGACTGCTGTTTTTAACCTTTTTATTAGATAGCCGAACTGCATTTTTCCCGTTGCTGGGCTTAATCATTGCGATTCGCAGTTGTTTGATTTTTCAGCAAGTTGGGCGCTTAATTGTGGCAGGACTGGTGTTTACTGCCTTCCTCGTCACCTTGTTTCTAAGAGTGCCGGCAATGCGTTCGATGAAACATGGCCCGATGCCAGACTACGTGGCGAATACGATTCTTACCCTCAAGCTAAATACCGCAGTCTCTTTTGGTCTTACGCTTTTATTTATCTTGCTATTAGTGAATGCTTTGCTTGCCGAACGTCAAAGCCGCGAGAAAATACTGTTAGCAAATGCCCAATTACGTCAATATGCCTTACGAATAGAAGACCAGGCAACACTGCAAGAACGTAATCGCATTGCTCGTGAAATTCATGATGCATTGGGACACGCTTTAATTGCCCAAAGTATTCAGTTAGAAAATGCCTTACTATTTTTGCCGGCAGGCGCTGAAAAGACAGCTTCATTTTTGCGAGAAGCAAAACAGTTGGGTTCGACAGCATTGCAAGAGGTACGGCGTTCAGTTTCCACACTTCGCTCTGATGTATTGCAGGGACAATCCCTAGAAGCGGCACTTCTAAAAGCAGTTAGCGAGTTTCGCCAGACAACCGGCATTGTTCCCCAGTGGAGAATTCATTTACCTCAAGCAATTCCTAATGAAATCAGCACAACACTTTACCGCATCGTTCAGGAGTCGCTAACCAACATTTGTAAGCATAGTAATGCCACAGCAATCACGATTCACATTCAGGAGATCGCCGGGATGATTCATCTCCAGATTAACGATAATGGGCGAGGTTTCAAACCCGAACAAAATACAACCGGCTTCGGACTTCAGGGAATGCGGGAACGAACGGCGGCTTTAGGCGGACAGTTTTTCTTAGCAAGCCAACCGACAAAAGGCTGCCGAATTACTGTCTCGATCCCCTTACCTAAATTATCCCTATGACAGATACCAAAATACGCCTATTGCTCGTTGACGATCAGATGATTATTCGTCAAGGTTTGAAAAGTTTGTTAGAAGCCAAACCCGACTTAGAAGTTGCCGGCGAAGCGGAAAATGGGGAACAGGCGATTGCACAAGTTGAAACGCTGCAACCGGATGTGGTTTTAATGGATGTGCGGATGCCGGTTATGGATGGTGTCGCTGCAACACAGTTGATTTGCCGGCAATTTAGCAAAACAAAAGTGTTGGTGCTGACAACATTTGATAATGATGATTATGTCTCGCAGGCAATGCGATTGGGTGCGCGAGGCTATCTGCTCAAGGATACTGATTCCGACGACTTGGCAGAAGCAATTCGAGCCATTCATAAAGGTTACACTCAGATGGGTCCCGGTTTGTTAGAAAAAGCGCTCTCCTCTGCACCACCATCAATTCCACCGCAACCAACCTGTCTGCCACCGGCATTAGCGGGATTGACGGTGCGAGAGCGCGAGGTACTATGTTTAATTGTTGCAGGAGCCAGTAATCGCGAAATTGCGGAAGCGCTTTATATTGCAGAACGAACCGTCAAAAATCATATCACCAGTATTTTGAGTCAGTTGAGTTTGCGAGATCGCACACAGGCTGCGATATTTGCCAGTGCTTTCTTGCCGCTATTGCAGCCTTAATTGGGAAAAGCAACCGACTCGTTTAACAAATAGGCCGACTACCGGGATTCACCGCATGGATACACTCACTGCCAGAAACCGGCCATCCGCGCCGGTAAGAAGCTTCCTCTGGCTTTCCCCAACCTAGCTGCAAAATAATTTCTAAAAAGTTACTGTTTTCCCATTTGCAAAGACCGGCCCATTCTGTCCGCTGCACCAGCACTTCCACGTCAGCCGGCTGGATCTGCCGGTGATCTTTGCCGGCGTTCACACTTAAATATAAATCCATCCCCTCTGTCACTTCCCGCCAGAAAGTTAAAATTGAATGCTTCGCCGCCTTCAGCACCTCCACATCGCTTGGCAGCGCAATCAATTGGTCGTCTACTTCGGGATAAGATAAAGTCTTGCCCTTAACCGTCAGATAGCGCCAGACAATGCCTGAAACGTGGTGTTCCCTCTGGTAGCGGTGGACAGTGGCTTTAAAGTCTTGATAGGCGGTGAACTTTTGCACCCCATCCGGTTTCAGAAACTTATCAATTAAGGGATTGACCCCAGAAGTTTTGGCAGCCAGGTTTAAACGCTGGCCATTGAGACAGGCGCGGCGCTCATCAGCCAAGATGTTGATTAGCTCTTGTGTGCTGTAAACCTTGCTCATCTGAACCCTATTAGGTCGCAGTTTCCCATAGTTTAACCTCTACAACAGAAGAGGGGGAGAGAATTGAGTGTTGAAAATTTTCACAGTTCTCAATTCTCTCAAATCAATGAGTTGCCGGTGGCAATTTCGCGGCTTTCGCGCCTACTTACTCACCTCAGAGCTATACTCGTTAAACGAGCGGCGCTTCATCAGCTCAACAGATTTTGCACGAGGCACCAAATCAAACACCTCCCGGAAAGCATCGTCTACTTTCTCAAATGCCACTTGTCCTTGAGCATCTAAAACGACTTTGCCAGACTGGTCAATTAAAACCGTTTCTGGAACGACCCCGTGGTAGTAATAACCCGGTTCTGTCTTGTCATAGGTCGATTTCACCGGCAAGGCATCCACATTCAGGGGAAGAAAATCTGTAACTCGCCCGTAGTAAGATTGAAGTCCCGATACGACCGCCGCAAATTGCTTGCAATCGCTGCTGTCATCCACATAAAATACCAGCAGTGCCGGCTTGCCTTGCTTCAGGGAATCTGCCAGCTTAACCTTCGGGGGCACTAAAGAGCCATTACCGCCATACAGGGCGTAGATATTGCCATCAAATCGGTCATCATTGATCCCAGCCTGAGCTGCCGGTGTTCCCACCCACAAGCCGCTGCCGAGAATAATCAGTAAAGCTAGCAAGCAGCCAGCGAAAGGACGCAGCCATGACCGGCAAGCTGCAACAGTTTTGCGAAAGTCAACGTGTAACAAATGAAAAATCATACCAAAGCAGTAGTGGAACTTCTATTGTCTCCGAGTAGGCTGTACATGGGCTTTGCCTTCTCTCATTTTGGCGTGTTATGAAGCGACTTCTCACTCCCACCCAGATCACAGGACTTTCGCTAGTGCTCTGTGGTTGGTTTGTCAGTTTCTCTTCTAGCGTCGCACAACGCCCCCCAATGGCGAATCAAGAAGGTGAACGTTGGGTGCAAATTCGCCAAGTTCAGGGCGAAGTGACTTACCAAGGGCAACCGGCTAGAGTCGGGGATATGCTGGCAGAAGGTGAGCAACTGGTCACCGGCAGCAATTCTAGCGCTACTTTGGTTGTGGATGATGGCATTGGTACAGTGACTGTTTCAGAACTCACAAATCTGCAAATCCAAAATTTAGATATTCTTCCCAATGGCGCGAAAATAACCAGGCTGTTCACCAATCGCGGGCAGTCAAGGGCGCGGCTTCGACCTTTTGTTAATCCCGACTCCCGCTTTGACATTGCTTTTAGAGGGGACGATGAGGATGAGGAAGGCGGCGTTGCCGGTGCTCGCGGCACAGAATATGGCGTTGCGGTTGGCCCGACTGGTAAAACCGGCATTTCTATCCGTAGCGGTACAGTCGAAGTTGTGGCTCAACAGCAAAGCGTACTCCTTAATGCCGGCACTTCTTCTTTAGTCGTTCCGGGAAAACCCCCAACACCCCCTAGAACCACAGGGGAGAATGTACAGCTCAAAGTGAAAATTTTGCCACCCACCCTAAATAAACAAGTCCGAGTCAGTGGTGAAGTCGATCCGCTTAACTTGGTGTTTCTTAACGATCAGCCCCTCGAAACTGGACCTGACGGTAAATTCGATACGATTACTTCTCTATTACCAAGTCGGACACTGAGGTTAGTCGTACGCACTCCTTTAGGGCAAGAGCAAGTTTATGAATTAGAAGCTGCTTCACAACCCTGATCACAAGCATCTAAATTTAGAATTTCATTCTTATAAAACTCATCTATGCCATCTTTCTTAAGATAGATTTTGCCGGCTGAGCGCGTTTTGCTGTGGCGATAAGTCGCTGCACAAAAGCAAAGGAAAGCTCATCCACCAGAGGGATGTAAGAAAACCTGATCGAATGCGTAACTAGACATAAGGGTGGTATTACTCTAGATTACCACTCCACTGAATTCAGGGTGCCACTGGGTGCATAATACTGATTCAACAAAAGTGGATGTTGGGGTTTTAGATTCGTCAGGGGCAACTACCATCCACAAAGACTGCTGAAAGTAAGTATTTAAGCACTGCCACTTTCCAGCACTGAGAAGATCGTGAGCCTCTAGGATCGAATCTAGGCGAGTAGCACGCAAGTCCTCGCACTGCCAAAACCTTTACCGTTGCAACACCGGGCATCTGGGCTAGGCAAGGACTTCACGCACTGATGGTGTAATATCAATGGGCACAAGTGTGATAGCTCAAAACTCTGCTAAAGCCAGCAATCGCTCCGATCTCGCCTCTAAACAGATATCTGGAAAGAGGCTAGGCAACCTGCGCCAATCCGCTTCAAGTTGGCTGAGGAGTGGTGTGTCTCAAGGCCAAAAAATCTGGCAGACTGTGGCTAGTCTTCACACTTTCATTCCCGGTGCAGTGGCAGCCGGCCTTTCGATTGGAATGTGGCAAATAGGTGCGTGGCAACCACTGGAACAATTGGGTTATAACGCCAAGTTTCAGATGCAAGAATTGGGATTGATGCCCGGTGCCGGCTGGGATGACAAAATAGTGGTGATTGGGATAGATAATGCGACTTTGAGCCAATACGAAAGATTTCCCTTGCCACGTAATCGCTATGCTCAACTGTTGCAAGCCCTGGAACCCTCGAAGCCGGCGGTGATCGGGTTTGACCTCTTGTTTGTTGATAGAGGTAAAGGAGATGGGGAATTTGCCCGTGCAATCTCGCGCACCGGCAATGTGGTACTCTCAATGGCTTGGGATGAGCGAGGGCAACCCCTTAAACCTCTACCAGAATTCAGAAAAGACGCCGCCGGCATCGGTCAAATTTGGCATAATCCCGATCCGGATGGCATTAGCCGACGCGCGGCAGTATACGCGAAGAATAAGCCGGCGCTGGGTGTGGCAATGCTTGAGGTGTACAACCAGCAGACAGTAGCTTCCTTATGGAAAATTAAACTACCCCAGCCAATAGCCGGTAAAAAGCGCCAAACGGTTTGGTTAAATTGGCCTGGGAAATCTCAATCTTTAACCACTTATTCTTTTGCTGATGTGGCAGAAGGAAAAGTGCCTTCTCGTGCTTTTACCGGCAAGCTGGTATTAGTGGGTGTCACTGCAACCGCGATTGATTCTATTAGATCCCCGTTTAATCAAAAACCTCCGACCTCTGGCGTTTATCTCCACGCAGCTTTAATTGACAATTTACTGAATTCAAAACTGCTAAATCCCCTAGATGAAAGGCTGATTTTGCTGTTATTGCTGGCAGTTGGGTTGGCAACCTGTTATGTCTGGGAACACAGAGGGGTAGTAGGCCGGCTGACGCTGATTGTCGGGTTGCCGCTAGCTTGGTTGCTCATTGCTTGTTGTGCTTTAAGCTGCTTTCAAATTTGGATGCCGGCTGCTGCGCCGGTAGGGACAATGTTGCTAGCCGGCTTCGGGGTTCAGTTGCGCGATCACTGGGAGAAACTGCAAGAACGGCGCGAAAAACAATTATTAATGAGCCTGTTTGAACAATATGTGGCTCCAGAAATGGCTAGCCTAATTTGGCAGCGAAAAACTGAAATTTTTCACAACGGTCATCTGCTAGCGCAAGAACAGGTGGCAACAGTTTTGTTTATGGATATTCGTGGTTTCACTTCGATTTCGGAAAAAATGGCTCCAGGAGAGCTGTTCACTTGGCTAAATGAGTATTTAAACGCGATGACCGAGTGCATTATGGATCGCGGCGGCGTCGTTGATAAATACATTGGGGATGCAATCATGGCAGTGTTTGGGGTGCCTTTTGCCCACACGGAAGAAGAGGACATTCGCCAAGATGCCTTAAATGCAATTGATGCTTGTATGGTAATGCATAAAAAGCTAAAACAGCTCAACCGGCGCTTAAGATTTGAAGGGAAACCTCAAATTAAAATTGGTATAGGTATCCACACTGGCCCTGTAATGGCCGGCAGTATGGGAGGCGCTCGGCGTCTTAATTATTCTGTGGTAGGAGATACGGTGAATGTGGCATCGCGCCTGGAATCGATGAATAAAACCGTGACCTCTGAAAACCCGTATAGTGTGTTAATTAGTGGCAAAACTTATGCCTATGTCCGCAAGCATTACCGGGCACAATCGGTTGGAGCAACCCAACTCCGAGGCAGAGAAAAAGCCACGATGATTTACTCGATTTTAGGGAAAAAAAGAAGCAAATAGTTGACCTGCTTGTTCAAATACTAGCCAGATAAACCCAATTTGTCTGTGTCGGCTAAAAAACTTTTTTGTGGAGCTTTTTAGAGTTTTTGAGCTTGCTTGTTTAGACAGCCATTGTTGCCTAGCCTACAAAAAATAGAGAGACAAAATGGAGATGCCACCTGTTTAGGGCTTTTGGTTGCCGGCACGCGATAACAAGCTAATCCCATTCCCTTGCTCCCAAACCGGCCTTCTTGGAGCCGGCCATGATAAAGTTTTCTGACAACACCGACTCTAGCTAGATGCCAATTCCAGCCCTAAATGGTAAATTAGCTTAAAAATAAGTATTACGGGAGAGCTAGCAACTGCCGGCTCCCAATCCTGCCATAATCATTCATATTCTTTGGAGCTGCAAGCCATCGTGAGCCAAACCGCATCCACCCTACAATCCCTGCAAGCAGAAAACGCCCAGCTACGGGAAGAACTGCAAATGCGCGACCAACTTGTGCAACAGTTATCTCAGGAGCTTTTCCGGCTCGTTAAGGGCAAAACGACAGTCGCCCCCCAGCCAGAAGTATCTGAGCGCAGCAAAGCCCAACTCCAAGCCTTACGCGAACAACTGCTGGGTGTGGAGCAACAAGTAACGTTTTACCAAGAACAAATCGCTGAGCGCGATGCCGAGATTTATCAATTGCGTCAGTCTGTCCAAGAATTAACTGATCGCAGCCGGATGCTCGAACAAGTCGTGCAAGAACTGCCGAGTGTGTATCGCGAGAAGTTTGCTGAACGCAT
Organism: Microcoleus vaginatus WJT46-NPBG5; assembly: GCA_019359355.1. GTDB lineage: Bacteria > Cyanobacteriota > Cyanobacteriia > Cyanobacteriales > Oscillatoriaceae > FACHB-68. The sequence goes on from JAHHHM010000016.1 coordinate 145,518, forward strand.
GGAACCCGTGAAAGAAAAAGTGGCGATGCTGCAAAAAGAAAATCGTCAACTTCATGCAGAGTTGCAAAGCGCAAGTTACCGGCTTGCAGTGAGAAGCAAGCGCTCAAATACAGGCCGGCTCGATCTCCCTAGCTTCGCACCAGGAAGTAACCCAGGGCTAAATCTGCCTTCATTTGGGAATGCCTGAAGTTCTAATTGTGATTGATGCTGAAGCTGAGCCGGCAGGAGAAATTCTGCCGGCAGTTTTTGCGCTTGATCCAATGATTTCTGCGTTTCAGCAAGCCATTGCATCTACTTCTGCTTCGCCACACTCACCGGCACCAACCGTCCGGGTGATTACTACCGATTCCCTTGACACAATACCGGCATCTGATGTGCTGCTGTGTCCATTCACCCTAAATTTGCCGGCCACACTTTCTTTTCCAGCTCAGCAAATTTACCGGGTCTGCCGCGATATTGTAACGTTACGGCAGCGCGTCGAGGGCATGGGATACGCCACAGGTGCCGGCAATTTTTGGTTGCCGGTTGTCCTCACCAGCAAAGGGCCACTTTACGCAGAGGTAATCGGTTTAACTGAAGAACTGCCGGCTGCCAAAGCCACAACCCTTTCCCCCGCTTCCTCTCTTCCCTACTGCCAGCCGGTGCATCTATCCGACGCTTGGCGTCAGCAACTCTACAAACTCGCCGGCAACCTCCTGCGATCGCTTGACGCGCCATCGGCTACCTATTTAATGCAGTTTGGATTTCAAGAAGGCGCGATCTGCTTTGATCGCCTTTGGCCATTTCCCGCAGCGCCGGCACTCGCCAGTCTTGGCATCCAAGAACCTAACTTGTTTAGCTGCCACTGGTATTGCTTGGCCGGCCAGCCTATCTTAGACTTGACCATTTCTGGCTCATCTGCATCTTATCTGCATTTTGAATAAAAACGAATCGCCCTGCCTTCTGTTCCAGCAGTTGATTGTTTGCTTCAGCAGAGGAAGCACTGAAATTTACAATATAAAATGGCTAGAGTTTCTTGCTTTTCAGACAACTTTTTAGCTTATTAGTAGAAACACTGAGAGTAATTTAAAGAATTTGTAAAGCGAAAAAATTTATACCGACACTTCAAAAGTCGCTTTCTTCAAAGCAAAAACTTAAGCTATTTTTTACCAATACAAGATGCACCGACTGATAGAACGCACACACCCTTTCAAATTCAACCCATTAAGCCGCGACTAGGCCGATATTTATCAGCGGCGCAGCCTCTTGAACCAAAGTTTGCACAAACCCGTCATAACTGTCAAAAATTTCAAATGCCCTATCAAGCTGAGTGATTTCAAAAATCAGCCGTACCGTCGCTTTCAGGTTACAGATCACCAGGCGGCATCCCTGTTGACGCGCCACTCGCAGCCCTGCTACTAGCTCAAACAAGCCCGAACTATCCACAAAATCAACAAAACTCATATCAATGATCCAGAGATTATGCTGCTCTGGTAAAATTGCGGCAACCTGTTGCTGAAAAGCTCTGCCACCGCTGCCATCTAAACGTTCTGGTGCGTGAAGAAGGATAGTTTGATTGACTGCTATGGATTTCATTAGTTTGACCCTAATAGGTGGAGAAAATAAGTGGGTATTGCCGGCTGAGAAAAACTCAAAAGGAATACTGTCGTGATGCTATTAGGATGGAATAAGTTTCCCGGAGTTGGTTTGTATTCCATCACCGGAGAGCTGTGATTCGCATCACATAGCACACGCTTATAAAATTTGTATGGTTTAGCAAGCCCTAAAAGATAGTCAGCAGCCTATTTATATTGGGGATATTGTTTACTTAAAAGTCCGTTATATGATTGCGATTTTGACGCAACTGGAGGCTGAAGTGTTGCCATTTGGGCAGGAAAATCAATTTCTCCAAAAAAATAGCGAGGTTTTTGCCGGCACTCCAGCAGTTTCAGGCTGTGCCGGCACGTCCTTAACCCATCTAGGATTTGGCCCAGGCATTAGTCCCGCCCTAGGCTCAAAGTCCGAAAGTGCGGATAAATAAACTTCCTTAGCCAAAAAAAGGCTGAGAAGCTGTATTTTTGGCAAATACCCGCAACTTCTAAGAAATCCTCCGATTTTGTTAAAATAAGTTCATACTAAGTTTAGTCAGTTCGGATTAAACCTATCCCAACCTTGACCGGCAAGCACAAAAGCCCGACGGGTTGGATCTGAGTCGTTTCCGATTAAGCAGAAACGCCCATCTGTGAATACAGGTTTCCACCGGCACATAACCGAGTTGCCGTCTGGAGGATGTGACAAAAGTCTAAAAATTTGAGAAGGCTGTGTTGAATGTCCCTTGAATTTGTATCGCTGGAGACAATCCAGGAAATTGCACGTCAATACGGCTACTGGGCAGTGTTTCTCGGCATTTCCTTAGAAAATGCCGGTATTCCCCTTCCCGGTGAAACAATTACCCTCGTTGGTGGTTTCCTTGCCGGCAGCGGAGAACTAAATTACTGGTTCGTCTTAGCAAGCGCGATCGGCGGGGCCGTATTAGGTGATAACTGCGGTTACTGGCTGGGTAAATGGGGCGGCTGGCCCTTAATGCTGCGTCTGGGTAAAATTTTTCGCTTCTCAGAAGAGCAGTTACAAGAAGTCCGAACCCAATTCATTGACAACGCTGCTAAAGCCGTATTTTTAGGCCGATTTGTGGCGCTGTTGCGGATTTTTGCCGGCCCGATGGCAGGCATCGCTCAAATGCCCTACGGACAATTTTTGTTGTGTAATACTGCCGGTGCGACGATTTGGGCTGCTGTCATGGTGAGTTTAGCCTTCTTTGTGGGGCGAATTGTCCCCTTAGATCAGTTAGTCACTTGGGTCGCTCAATTTGCCATCGTGGCTTTAATTCTAGTAGTAGCCTGGATTGCCGTTCCCATTTGGCTAGAATCTCGCGCAAAGCGACTGGAAACTAGGGAATAGGGGAACGGGGCATTGGGCATGGGGCATTGGGCATAGTAAATGCTCCTACGCTCTTACTCTTCCCTAGTCCCTAGTCCCTAGCCCCTAGTCCCTAGGCCCTAACCCCTCGTTTTCTGTGACCAAACGCGAGTCGGCAGCCCCCAGACATAGATAAAGCCTTCGGCTGCTTTGTGGTCAAAGGTGTCGTCAGCCCCATAAGTCGCTAAATCAGGGCTGTAGAGAGACATATCAGACTGCCGGCCTACCATTGCGGCGTTGCCTTTAAACAACTTCACTCGCACCGTTCCAGATACTCGCTCTTGAGTCTTTTCGATAAAGGCATCCAAGGCAGCTTTCAGCGGACTGTACCACAGGCCGTTGTAAATCATCTGGCCGTAGGTTTCTTCGATACCGCGCTTGTAGTGACTGACATCTGCAGTTAAAGTCAGGCTTTCCAAATCGCGGTGGGCTTGAATTAACACCGAAAGAGCGGGCACTTCGTAGATTTCCCGTGACTTGATTCCCACAAGTCGGTTTTCTACCATATCAATGCGGCCAACTCCGTGATTGCCGGCCAACTCGTTCAACTGGGAAATTAGGGCCACCGGCGACAGATTTTGGCCGTTGAGGCTGGTGGGAATGCCTCGTTCAAAGCCAATTTCAACATACTCAGGTTCGTTGGGAGTATCTGCGATCGCTTTCGTCATCAGGTAGATTTCTTCCAGCGCTTCCGTCCACGGATCTTCCAACGGGCCGGCTTCAATGCTACGACCCAACAGATTTCGGTCAATACTGTAGGGGGAAGATTTTTTCACCGGCGCGGGAATCCCACAACGCTCTCCATAAGCGATGGTTTCCTCGCGACTCATGCCCCATTCTCGTGCCGGTGCTAGGACTTTCAAGTGAGGATTAAGCGCCGCTATTGAGACATCAAAGCGGACTTGGTCATTGCCCTTGCCGGTGCAACCATGAGCCACCGCATCTGCACCGTATTGTTCAGCCGCCTCTACTAATAGCTTAGCGATCAGCGGACGAGCCAGAGACGTTGAGAGCGGATAGCGATTTTCGTAGAGAGCATTCGCCTGAAGGGCTGGAAATGCGTAGTCCTTCACAAAGCTTTCTGTCGCGTCTACCACAAGAGATTCTGCTGCACCCGATTTTAGTGCTTTTTCTTTAATCGGGCCGAGTTCTTCTCCCTGCCCCAGATCCGCAGCCAGGGTAATCACTTCCTCAACACCCCACTCTTGCTTTAGGTAGGGAATACAGACGGAGGTATCGACTCCACCCGAATATGCCAGCACAACTTTTTTAGCGCGACCCATTGATATTCGATTTCCTAAAACAACCAACTTTTAATTATCAACCCATTTCTTCCAGATCGTGTCAGGCACTCATGAGAAACGCCGGCAATTCTGGCTGCCCAGAAAAGGCGGCACGAGGGCACCGCGCACTCGCTCTTATAGGTGAGGGGTTAAAAATCCTGAATTTATCTCCTCAGCCGTGCGTTCACCGTCGGCTTTAAAGCACGCTGCCGGTGAAGACACTTAGTGTGGGTTCCCAGTGATAGGTCAAGACAACTTATTTAACAGTTACAAACTTTGCTAGGATTATCTTATTTATTACTTTTTGCTGTTGAAGATAAAATTCTAGTCAACTAAAGTTTTACGTGAAAACTAGGAAGCCAACTCTTTAGTTATTGGCTGTTGGTGTGTGAGAAGCGTTGCAAAAATCTCCGCACAATTAACCGTGGAATCTAGAAAATGCCAATTTCAACAATTCAGTTGTTTTAATTTTGGCTAAAAAATTTAAATGATCTGAGTTTTAGTAGGGAATCTACCTATAAGAGGCTCTCGAAATCTTTGGTAGGATTGTAATAGTTTAATTAGTATTTTAATGTTGGATCTAGAAACTAAGCGGCGCTTGATGTGTGCTTAAGGCATGGGGTAATCAACAAAAGAGTTGCCGGCCAAAATAACTAGGAGCTTTGGTGAGGGGGTGATTTTGGCCGCACACCAAGCTTTGGCGCAAGCCATATCTGTCAATATCACTCCTTTTTTTTCCAGGAGAAGGCAAACAGACACTTTGCTTCAAGCTGGTAAAAGATTGAGAGCGGACAAGGCGAGAAGCGAGTAAGTAGGTCGTTACAATTCTTAAACTATTGAACAGCTCGGTTTTTAGCGCAAAGTGGTCAATCTTTAAGTTCCGTATCCATGACTGGAGAAAGAAAAATAACAAAAAAAAGAGTTTCTCGAAGGCAGTGTTTTGGGCAATTGAGGGGCTGAAACAGGCGTAAGTCCAACCGAAGCCCTCACAGGCAAATTATCATAACAATTAGGATGCAGATGCGAATGCTTCACCCCAAAAGGATGCCCTGTAGCATTGAAATCGGAGATCACTCACCGGCAGAGGAGATATCCGAGAGCGCGACATCAAAGTTGGTTAAGCCGTTCAAACCAAGAGGCTGAGCAATGAGCCGCATTTTACTCTTGCTACACGATCAGGAAAACCGGCAATGGCTAGCGGCTGGGCTAGCCAAACAATACCATGTCACGATCCTTGATGAAGAGACGAATGACCCGATAGCAGATGCCCTAGCACTCGCGCGTTTCGATCTTTGCCTTGTGGACGCACCGGCTTTTCAACAATATCGGCACCAGCTAGAAGTCAAAAAAGCGTCTGAAGAACCCGTATTTTTACCCGTTGTACTTGTGGGGGATCGCCGGCATTTGCACAGCCTAGCGATCCCGTCGTGGCAGAGTAGTGTGGATGACGTGCTCAGCACACCCACGCTGCCGGTGGAACTGAACTTGCGGGTGGACAGCCTGTTGCGAACTCGACGCCTCTCATTAGAAATGCAACAGCGCAAAATAAAAGAAATGTTAGAAGCAACCTCTTTGATGCGGCACAGCGAAGAAAGCTTTCGCTGGTTAATTGAAGGACTTACAGACTACGCCATTTTCATGCTGGACACCAATGGACGAGTGACTAGCTGGAACATCGGTGCTGAAAGTATTATGGGCTACCGCGCTGAAGAAATTTTGGGGGCGCATTTCTCCTGCTTTTACACCAGCGAAGATATTAGCTGCGACAAGCCGGCACAAGAGTTGCAAATGGTACTTACCGCCGATCAGTGTGAAGATGAAGGCGTTCGCGTGCGTCAGGATGGCTCGCAATTTTGGGCGAATATGACGATCACCGCTTTGCGAGATGCTCACAAAGCACACGCGAATGGTGAAAAGCAGGAGTTAGCCGGTTTTTCAGTCATTATTCACGATTTAAGCGAGCGAAAAAAGATTGACGAAGAACTCTGCCAAGCCAATCGATCCCTAAGACTTCTTTGTGATTGCAACCAGGCACTGGTGCGAGCTTCAGAAGAATCCGAATTACTGCACGATATTTGTAGAATTATCGTAGAAATCGGCAAATACCCTGCTTGCTGGGTTGACTTGAGCGAGCCGGACAACCCTGCTCAGCTGCGGACAGTTGCCCGATCAGGTGTGGAGCTTAAAAAATTAAGTGGGGAAAATGAACCTGCTCAATTTTCAATTTTCACCGGCACTGACACCGGGCAAAACTTTCTGAGCGGTTTTCATCATTACCCGATGTGTGAGCCAACGCACGGTTGCGGTGGATCTTTCCTTGCCTTGCCCCTACGAGATGGAAACTGTAAAAAAGACACAGGAAAATTAGCAGCGGCAGCACCTTCTTTACAGAACCCTCTTTTTGGGGTTTTAACCATTTACATAGCCGAACCGGATACCTTTAAGCCCCAAGAAGTGCAGCTGCTGCAAGAACTGGCAGATGACGTGGCTTATGGTATAGTGTCGTTGCGAACTCGTGTCGAACGCTCCAAAGCACAAGCCGCATTGCAAGAAAGCGAAGAACGTTATCGTCAGTTAGTCGAACTTTCTCCAGAAGCGATCATTGTCCAAAGCTACGGCAAGATCGACTTGATCAACAGTGCCGGTGTTAAACTGCTGGGTGCTAGCAGTTCGGAACAACTGATCGGTCAGCCGGCAGGAGATTTCGTACATCCTGATTGTCAGGAAATGTTCAGATCGAGGATTGAAGCCGGCACCGCAGAAACCCAAGAAGTGCGCTTCACAGAACAAAAGCTGTGCCGGCTTGATGGCACAGAAGTAGATGTCGAGTCGGCAGCGACTTTTTTCAGCTACCAATCTGTGCCGGCAGTGTTGACAGTCGCCCGCGATCTGACTGAACGCAAGCAGATGGAAGAAGCGCTGCGACAGTCTGAAGAATTACACCGACTGACGCTTAGCAACATTTCCGAAGCCGTTTTAATTACCGACCCTGTTGGGAATTTTACTTATATTTGCCCGAACATCCACCTAGTATTTAATCGCTCATTTGAAGAGGTGCAAAGCTTGGGCAATATGGCCCAGTTATTAGGAGAAAACCTGTTTGATTGTAACGAGTTAGAAAATTCTGGAGAAATTCAAAACATCGAGCGGCAAATAACAGAAAAAACAGGCATTCAACGGACTTTACTTGTCAGCGTTAAACGCGTTGAAATTAATAGCGGCACCGTACTCTACACTTGCCGGGATATTACCGAAAGAGTTGAAGCCGAAGCTGCACTCAAGCAAAGTGAAGAACTGCTGCGAACCGTGGTGGAAACCCTGCCAGTGGGAATTTGGTTTACCGACCGGCAAGGACAAATTTTGTTAGTAAATCCAGCCGGTGAAAAAATTTGGGGCGGAATTCGCTATCTCAGCGCCGAGAGATACAGCGAATATAAAGGTTGGTGGGCAGACACCGGCAAACCCCTCCGCGCGGATGAGTGGGCCGGAGGGCGTGCGATTATTAAAGGTGAAACCTCGATTAATGATGTAATTGACATTCAGTGCTTTGATGGAAAGCGCAAAACCATTCTTAACTCAGCCGTCCCCCTGCGGAATGCCCAGCAAGAAGTTACGGGGGCAATTATTGTTAATCAAGATATTACCGAACTAAGGGAGGTGCAAGAAGCGCTGCGGGAATCAAATCGGCGAATCGTTAACATTCTTGAAAGTATTACCGATGCGTTCTTTGCCCTTGATCGTCAGTGGCATTTCACTTATATTAACCGCCAAGCCGAGCAACTTTTGCAAAAGAAGCGCCAAGAACTTTTAGGTAAAAATATTTGGGATTTGTTTTCCGAGGCAGTCGGCTCAATTTTCTTGGAAAAGTATCAGCAAGCCGTTTCCACCGGCATTGCTGTCAGCTTTGAAGGGTTTTATCAGCCGCTCAATACTTGGTTTGAAGTTCACGCTTACCCAGGTGAAGATGGACTAGCTGTTTATTTTCAAGATGTTAGCGAACGCAAACAGGCGCAGGAAGCGTTAATCGAAAGTGCTCACCAACTGCGAGCGGTATTTGAGGGCGCACTTGATGCAATGATTGTTGTCGATGACAACGGCCAATTTGTTGTCGTCAATCCAGCAGCTGGAATGATTTTTGGTTTGTCGCCGGCAGAATTGATCGGTCGCCACATTATGGACTTCGCACCAGAAGCCGGTTTAGATTTTCAACAAGCTTGGCACATCTTCCGCAGCAAAGGGCGGATCACCGGCGAGTTTCGCCTGCAGCGTCCGGATAAAACCCTGGTGGAAATCGAGTATTCTGCAGTTGCTAACTTTTTGCCTAATCGCCATCTTTCAGTCATGCGCGACATCACCAATCGCAAGCGCACAGAGGAGGAGTTGAAACAATATCGCGAACAGTTGGAATTGCTAGTTGAGGCGCGTACCGGCGAACTCACAAAAGCCAATGAACAACTGCAACAGGAAATTCTCTCACGCTCGCGAGTCGAAGCAGCGCACAGGCAAAGTGAAGAGCAACTGCGGACTCTAATTAATGCCATGCCCGACCTTGTTTGTTTTAAGGACGGACAAGGACGCTGGTTAGAAGCCAATGATGCGATCTTACAACTGTTTGAGCTAGAAGGATTGAATTATCGCGGTCAAAGAGATTGCGATCTGGCAAATTTATCTAGTTTTTATCGCGATGCTTTCTTAGGGTGCGAGCGAACGGATGAAGCTGCTTGGAACAACGGAATATTGTCTCGTGCAGAAGAAGTAATTCCCCAGCCAAATGGAGCGATAAAAATTTACGATGTGATCAAGGTGCCTCTGTTCGACGATTGCCACAGCCGCAAAGGTTTAGTTCTCTTGGGGCGCGACATCACTGATCGCAAACGCGCTGAGGGGGAACTCGTGCGCTTGGCGTCAATTGTCGAGTCTTCTGATGACGCAATTGTTAGCAAAACATTGGATGGGATTGTTGTTAGCTGGAATGCCGGCGCTGAACAGATATATGGTTACTCGGCAGAGGAGATGAAAGGGCGCTCTATGAATATCCTTGCTCCACCAGACCATCCTTTTGAGATGCGGCGAATTCTAGAGCGAGTTGAGCAGGGAGGGCGTCTTGAGCATTACGAAACCATGCGGATGCGGAAAGATGGTCAGCCCATTCATGTTTCTATGACAATTTCTCCGATTGTTGATGCTGCCGGCAGAATTATTGGGGTGTCTACAATCGCCCGTGATATCAGTGATCGCAAGCGGATAGAAGCCGCTTTAGAACGGCTGCGGCATCAAAACGAGTTAATTTTGAATTCGGCAGGGGAAGGAATTTGCGGGTTGGATGCGCGAGGCAAAACGACCTTTGTCAATCCGGCAGCTTCGAGAATGGTTGGCTACGAACTTAAAGAAATCCTCGGTCAGCCCATCCATATTTTGTTGCAAAAACCGCTGATTGCTTATCGCGCAGATGGAAAACCGGCAGCTGAGGAAATTCCTAACGGTCAGTTTTCCACTTCCCTAGCCCCCGAGTTGGAATCTGGGCCGATTCGGACGGCGGAAGCTTTAGCGGTGCGCTCAGCGTCTGCCAATGGAGTGGGTATTTATAAATGCCCTGCGCCAGCTTACCAGATGCCGATAGATCGCACGCCAGAAGATTGCCCGATTTATGCTTCGCTTCAGGATGGTTCAGTTCACCATCTCACGAATGAAGTGTTTTGGCGAAAGGATGGCTCTTGTTTTCCAGTTGAGTATGTCAGCACGCCGATTCGAGAGCAGGGGGCGATTGTGGGGGCGGTTGTTACGTTTAAGGATATTACGGAACGCCTTGCGGTGGAACGGATGAAGGAGGAGTTTATTTCGGTGGTAAGCCACGAACTCCGAACACCCCTGACTTCTATGCGCGGAGCTTTGGGGTTACTGGCGGCAGGACTCCTCTCCCAAAGCCCCCAGAAGGCGCAGCGAATGCTGGACATTGCGGTGACGAATACTGACCGTTTGGTGCGTTTGATCAATGACATTCTCGATCTTGAGCGTATCCAATCGAGCAAGATTGCGATGAATAAACAAATTTGTAATGCCGGCGATTTGATGTTGCAGGCGGCTGATACGATGCGATCAATGGCTGAAAAGGCTGGGGTCGCGCTTTCTGTGGTGCCGGTTGACGCCGAACTCTGGGCTGATCCAGATCGGATTCTTCAAGCATTGACAAATTTACTCAGTAATGCTATAAAGTATTCGCCTTCGGGTAAGAGAGTTGGGCTTGCCGGCGAAGTAGGTTCTTCGTCTTTGGCAAATCATCGGGAAGGACAGCTTTTAATTAGTGTTACAGACCAAGGGCGGGGCATCCCAGTCGATAAACTGGAAACGATTTTTGAGCGCTTTCAGCAAGTAGATTCTTCTGACTCCCGCCAGAAGGGAGGCACCGGCTTGGGTTTGGCAATCTGCCGTAGTATCGTACACCAGCACGATGGCGATATCTGGGTTGAGAGTGCTTTGGGCGAGGGCAGCACGTTTTGCTTTACGCTGCCACTTTTGAGGCGAGATTAAGTGGCAGATGGGCCAAGGTTAGGGGTGAGCCGATGGAGAATTTTTCTCTCCTTCTGCCTCCCCCTATATAAAATAAATTGTTTTTGAAAATAATTTTCCCTTCTACTAATTTAGTTTAGCATGATGTGATGAGTTTTCAAAGGGAGTAAACAATGTCGTTACATTGTGCTTTTTGATCTAAACGAACACTTTTTTGAAATGGACTGAATGAACCGAGGTTTGTTTTTTAAAGCCGGCATTCAGGAAATTTTGTTCCAGGGAACTTTTTTGATGTTGATTGCGCTCTACAAATTCTGCATTATCTTTTGCAGTTTGTGGGGAAAGTTACTCAATGAATTTTAGAGAATGGGCTGGGCGAAAAAGTCAGCCGGTTCTAGCTTTAAATCTTGTTTTAGGGCTATTTGCAGGTTCTTTGTCGGTTCCGCTGCTGCCGGCTGATAGTTGGGCGCAATCAGTGGCAGCTTTTGATTCGGCATCTTTTCAAGCGGCTTTACGTTTTACCCTTTACGTTGAGGGGGGGTACTCGAATCATTCAGCAGATTTGGGTGGCAAAACTTACCGTGGGATTTTGCAAACTGAATATGATGGATATCGAGCCGGCAAGGGGTTGCCGGCTCAAGATGTGCGGCGCATGGATAATTCTGAACTTTGGGAAATTTACTATAGCTACTGGCACGCTTCTAGGGCTGAGTCAATGTCTCCAATTTTGGGTGTGGCGATGTTTGATACGGCTGTGAATTTTGGTAGATCGGGGGCGGTGAGATTTCTTCAGCAGGCTTTGGGGGTGCCGGTGACGGGATCTTTTAATTCTGAGACGCTTGATGCTTTGCAAAGTCAAAATCAGGAAGAGATTGCTAAACGGATGATTGAGAATCGCATTCAGTACCGTTACAAGCGCGTGAGAGAAAGTGCTTCTCAGCAGGTTTTTTTGCAAGGTTGGCTGAATCGTGACTATTCTTTATGGAGTTATCTTCAGTGGTATCAACAACAAAGCCGGTGATGATGAGGATACGTTAGATCGGGATAATCTGGTTGTGTTGTGAATTTATTATGGGAAACCACAGATAAACGCAGATAAACGCATACATCTGCGTTTGTTAGCTGTTAGGCATAGGGAGATAAACGCAGATGAGTTATCTACTTTGGTGAGAGGTTTAAGGGGATATGAGTTACTTTAAGTCCGTTAATTTTGCTGTATTGGTCAGCGCGATTGTGGCGGTTTCTGCGACGGCGTTGGTCGTGATGAATTCTCCCACCGGCAGGGTGGCGGCGGTGAACCCTTCTGTGAAAAGTTCAGAGGTTGGCGCGAATTATGGAAAACTTCAAGATTTACTGAAGGCTGGGAAATGGGAGAATGCTAATTCAGAAACGACGAGGTTGATGCTTTGGGTTGCTTATCGAGGCAAGGAAGTTCCTGAAGTTTGGATTGACCCAGAAACAATGGCAAAGTTTCCTTGCACTGACTTACGCACGATTAACCGGCTGTGGGTTGAAAGTAGCAAAGGGCGTTTAGGTTTTTCTGTGCAAAGGCGTATTTATGAACAAGGTGGAAAAGATTGGTTAAAATTTAATGAACGCCTTGGTTGGTACAGTCCTAGCGGAGATCTAGACAGTAACAGTCTAACTGAAAAACCTAAGGATGGAGGTTTGCCATTAATTACAAGGGAAATCGGTTGGCCTTCTCTGACGCAGCGACTAGGGGAGTGTGGAATACAGTAAATTATCTTTAAATTGAATGCCGGCTACTTTGTAGTTAATTCCTTTGGCAAGCATGGGTAGCGCTTCGGTTTCGTTTGCCATCGCTTCTGCTCAATAGAGAGTCGGCATGAGATCACTCATTTCTATAGTTAATCAGGTCAAGAATTTGCTAAACTTCAACTTCGGCAGAGCAATTTAAAATTGCCATTTTGGACGGGGTCACTTAGTGGCTCAAACCATAAGGAACGGGCAGGAAATGCAGGGACAACAAATTCATTCTCAGGATTTTTCATGGCCGTTCTGGCCGGCTCTGCCCATTTATCCTTACGGCAGACGAAAAACTATTTGCCAAGAAGTGGTCAAGGATGCGGTTTGGACGTTTGACCAGCTTCAGGGCATCTTTTATGTGGTCGTGCCTATTCGCATGACAGTGGTCAAACTTGATAGCGGTGGTCTACTGATCTATGCGCCGGTTGCGCCGACTCCTGAGTGTGTGCGACTGATGAAAGAGTTAGTAGAAAAACACGGTGACGTTAAGTACATTATCCTGCCCACGATCTCCGGTTTAGAACACAAAGTCTTTGTGGGACCCTTTGCCAGACGCTTTCCCAGTGCACAGGTATTTGTTGCGCCTTCTCAGTGGAGTTTCCCGCTGAATTTACCCCTAAGTTGGCTTGGCTTGCCGGCCAAACGCACTCAGGTACTTCCCCAAGAGTGCAGCAAAACTCCCTTTGCCGGCCAGTTTGATTACGCGATTTTAGGGCCGGTGGAACTTGGCCCTGGACGATTTGCAGAAGTTGCTTTTTTTGATCACCGATCTCGCACGCTGCTGCTAGCAGACTCGGTGGTTTCTATCCCTAAAGATCCCCCAGCAATTGTCGAAGTCGATCCCTATCCCTTGCTATTTCATGCCAAGGATTATGCAACTGATCGGCTAGAAGACACTCCGGAAAACCGCCGCAAAGGATGGCAGCGCATCTGCTTATTTGCAATGTACTTTCAACCAAGTGTGCTGGGAGTTCCTAAATGGGGTGAGGTATTTCGCAACGCTGTTAAAGCGCCAGATCGTTCCAAAAAAGCTTATTTCGGGTTGTTTCCCTTCCAGTGGAACCCAGAATGGAAACAGTCATTTGATGCGCTACGAGGCGAGGGTCGTTTGTTTGTTGCACCTGTTCTTCAAGCACTCATTCTCAACCGATCTCCGAAGGAAACCTTAGAATGGGCTGATCGGGTAGCCGGTTGGGATTTCCAGCGAATTATTCCCTGTCACTTTGACTCCCCGATTAAAGCAGATTCGCAGCAGTTTCGGCAAGCATTTTCTTTTCTCGAAAAACAACCTTCTATTAGCACCGGCTGGTTTGGGACTAGGACTTATCCATTGCCCGAGATAGACTTTAAATTACTTAGAGAAATTGATACAAGTTTAAATAAATATGGCATTGTGCCGGCACCGAAAGAAAAGATTTAGCGAAGCACTTGCGTCAGTTACTTTTTTCACCGCTTGTCTCTCGCATCATCGGCTTATGTTTTGACTCGATTAACTCACCAAGACATCAATCGAAAAGTATTTTTTTAAAAAATACGCATATTAAAGCCTTGATGCCACCTCAACTTTTAACTAGCTCTAAATAAGTAAACAGTATAAATTATTAAATAAGCCAATTTCTGACAAGCTTGTGGAGATCGTTACTTATGCGCCGGCCTTTAAAGCACTTCAGTTTTTTTCCCCTAACTCTGCTTCTGTCACTCAGTTTGCCGGTTTTGCCGTTTACTTCCAACTGGAAACCACTCATGGCACAAGCCCAAACAGCTCAAGATAGAGCCGGTGAGGCACAGCGACTCTACCAAAAAGGAGAGCAACTGTATCAGCAAGGTCAACTTAAAGAAGCTTTACAACCGCTTCAGCAAGCTTTAGCCATTTATAGAGAAATTGGTGATCGTCCTGGGGAAGCCGTGACCCTGACGCGCCGAGGAAGAATTTCCGATATTCTGGGCCAGTATAACCCAGCCTTAGAAGACTATCAGCAAGCTCTAGCAATTTACAAACAAATCGGCGAACGTCGAGGAGAAGCCATTGCTCTCGATTACATCGGCAGAATTTATGATCGGCAAGGAGATTCTCAAAAGGCGCTGGATTTTCAACAGCAAGCTTTAGTAATTTTCAAAGAAACGGGAAATCGGCGCAGTGAAGCGATCGTTCTGGGAAATATCGGCAGAATTTATGACTATTCCAGCCAATTTGATCAAGCCCTAGACTACTATCAGCAATCTTTAGCTATTTCCAAAGAAGTTGGCGAGCGTCAAGGAGAAGCCATTATTCTTGATTATATGGGAGTGATTTACAACAATCAAGGCCAGCCTGAAAAGGCGTTGAAATCTCACCAAGAATCTTTAGCACTTTTTAAAGACTTGGGCATTCGCCGAAGTGAGGGAATTGTTTTAGCAAATATTGGTGCAGTCTATAACAATCAAGGTCAGCCTCAAAAAGCACTGGACTACTATCAGCAAGCGTTGGCTATTTATCAAGAAGTTGGCGATCAAGAAGGGGTAGAAGCTACCCAACGGCAAATACAGCAAATAAAACAAAAACGCTCAAACACTGAGTCATCCTCTCTTTGATTGACTGCCGGCAACGACAGCTACCCTTTCCCAGAGTTTGCAACTTTTTCAAACTGCCTGAACTTGTTGCCGGCAGAAGTTTTATAGCATTTTCCTGAGATAAATACTACTTTAGAAAGAGTATAAGCAGCTATTTTCTACTACTTTTTGATAAAAATACGACTTTATAAAGAGTAAGTTTGGATGATTATTCTGCATCATTCAGCGAACTCTTCATCTCACAAAATCCCAATATTTTTAATGTAAATTAAAGCTTTTAACTATAACATTCTCAATGTCTAATTTTTAAATATTTTTAAATAAATTTCCTTAACTGAAACATAGGAAATTTTTAAGCTTTTCATACCTGTTTGATAGCCACGTCTCAATCTTGCCCCTAGATAGTTATCAAGGCCACAGGGCGAAGCCTAATTGCTTCTCCTAGCATGAAAACATTGAGGAATTCTTATATGCCTAAGAATACGATCATCATGATCGGCGACGGAATGGGTTGGGAAATGGCCCGTGCCGCCGTGATCGCCAAGCAAATGCAAGCCGGTAGCACAGGAAATACTCTAAGTGATTACTACACCGCCGGTAAAGGAACAGGCTTGAGTTTCCAGAACCTCACAAACTATGCCCTATCTACGACTTATGGCACAACCATTGCCGACGGTGAGGGAAAATTCAGCACCGGCAACTCTGCCTTAGATAATTCCAATCCTGAAACAGGTGCCAGCTACGTCCGTCCTCGCTTCGGCTTCAACCCCGCATTCAATCCGGGAAACGCAGCCAGCGGCGGCGCACTAGAATCAGAAGGTGCGGTCGGGAACTTGGTTGGCTACGATCCAGCGCGTGGCGGCCCTGTGCCTTGGCAACCAGGCAACGATCCAGAGTACATCAAACATAGCTATCCGGACTCGGCAAACACGGCTACAACCCTCTACACCGGCGTTAAAACCTATAACAATGCCATTGGGGTAGATATTTATGAGAAGCCGCTAGAAACAATTCTGGCAACCGCTAACGAACAAGGCAAATCTACAGGTTTAGTCTCTTCTGTTCCCATTGACCATGCCACCCCAGGCACAGCCGCCGCGAATGTGAATCGTCGCGCTAAATACGATGGCGAGTTTCCCGGGTTAGACAACATTCTGCAACAAGAACTCCGGGTTTACCAGCCCAATGTGCTATTAGGCGGCGGTCATCCCTTAGCAGCCGGCGGCGATCCCCTACCTGCCGGTGTAGAACCTCCCGCAGACTACGAATTTGTCACGCAATCTACTTACGAAGAACTCAGCAAAAACGCGCAAAGCAACGTATACAATTACAACTTCCTAGAACGTGGGCCGAATGCTGCCCAAACTTTAGCGGAGGCTGCCGCATCCTTAAACCCGGAAGATGGCGCACGCTTGCTGGGATTGTACGGCGCTCGCGGTCAAAATGGCAACATCCCCGTCAGTTCGGCAAATGGAGACTACAGCACCACAGGTTTGGATAACTTCGCGGTGTTTGCGACTGAGGGACAAGAACCCGACACAACCCGTCCTTTGCAACCGGGGGAAACAGATGAGCAATTTATTGCTAGAGAAATTAATGAAAATCCCACGTTGGCAGACATGACTGAGGCTTCTCTGGAGTTTCTGGAAAAAGACTCAGACGGTTTCTGGCTGATGGTAGAAGGGGGCGATATCGATTGGTCTGCCCATGATGACAACATGGACAATCTCCTCGGAACCATGAGGGATTTCGATAAAGCGGTTGAGTCTACGATTAATTGGATTAACGAAAATGGCGGCTTTGAAGAAAACCTCCTGATCGTCACCGCAGATCACGACCACTACCTGACCTTGAATGAGAATTTCCCACAACTGTTGCGCGAACAAGGGGCCGAGGCGCTGACTGATTTAGATACGCCGGCAGAGTCAGGGCATTTTTGGGGTTCAGACCCGAATGTTAAGTATGGCTGGGGAAGCCACACGAACCGTCCTGTGCCGGTTTATTACCAGGGTGAGGGTTCGGAAGTCCTAGACGGCTTTGTGGGTGAGGGATACAACGCTTATGGTTATGATATCCCAGGCATCTCCGGTTTAGTAGATCAGACTCATATTTACCAAACCATGTATCAAGCTGTCGTCAATCAGGACTTGATTTGTGGGGAAGAGGATGATGTCGTTGTGGGTTTGCTGGGTGAGGATGACATTGTTGGGAATGCCGGCAATGATTTTTTGGCCGGTAATGAAGATCAGGACTTTTTAGATGGTGGTGATGGGAACGACACGCTTCGCGGTGGTAAAGAGGTCGATACCCTAACCGGCGGTAATGGCGATGACGTTGTCTACGGTGATATGGATGACGATCTGTTGAGTGGGGGTGAGGGTGCAGATCGGTTTGTACTGACAGAGGATGGGGGTGTTGATACCATCCTTGATTTCCAAGCCGGTATTGATGTGATTGAGGTTGCCGGTGTTGCGGAAGTTACCAGTTTTGCCGCAGTTTCAATCGCTCAAAGTGGCAGTGATGCCATTATTTCTGCTCAAGGTCAAGATTTAGCTAAACTCAATGGAATTCAAGCGACTACTCTGGTTAGCGAAAGTTTTGTTTTTGTTTAAAGAGGTTTGTAAGTTTTTGCAATCCACATATATCTGTGATTCTGATTCACAATCATAATCAAACTCATGGGGCGTGGAGGAGGCGAACCGCGTTCACGCCCCATGAATTTAACGAGCATTGTCATCCTAAACAAGGCAGACTTAGCTTTAGTTGAACCTCCTAAGTCAAACAAAAATCAAAAATCGCAAAGCTTTATGTCATTAGCCCCATAGCAGTAGAAAAATAACCGCATTGGTTTTGCGACAGGCGATGCCTCCCTATTTCTCTTCTGTCAGACTTGGGTGAAACCCTTTTTTCCTTGCCTCAAATCGGATAAATCCGCCCTTATTTGTTCAAGGTGGGAGAAAAGGGATATTTCTAGCTCAAACCCGCTCTATACTTAACTGTTCCGCTAGTTGCCGATTAGTGGGTGCAATTAATAGTTGTCTAACCTCTAGCAGCCACACCCAAGATTTGAGGCCGTATTTCTGGATCTTTGATCGCCCGCCTAGAGATCAAGTCATTGCCATAGCGTTCTAAATCTTAACGCAGGAAACAATCCGTGTAGTCTTTATTGCCAATCAGTCAGCCTGTGATGCCGTAGAAGATGTCTGACACAGCCTCCTGTTCATCCCTATGGCCAGGACTGATGGTAAATCCAGTAACCAACCTAGAGGCACCAAATATTCAAATGCCCCCGCAAGCCCTAAAATTTCTCATCTTTTCCGCACTGTAGCCATAGGCGGAACATTAGGAAACGGCGTCACCGAACCGACTAGCTTAGACAACACAGCGTGATGGAAAGACTTTTGTCCCTACCTCCGCTTTACTTACGGCCGATAGAAAGCCACAACTGCGAGGTGATTGACCCTTCTTCCCTAAAAATAAAAAACATTAGTTGTACCTTGACTTCTGAATCAGGTGCTTGTCAGCAATAGATGCAACTTGATTGCCGGTTGCACCTCGCCAACTTCCATATACAGGCTACCCCTGGCATTTTGTGGAGCAAAGAGTTTGGCTCTTGAAGGCAACCCAGCTCAAAGCGTTACCTGCAGGAGGTTTGAGAGTGCTGGAAAAATATTTTCAAATAATTTTGCAAAAAGGGTTGACAGAGTCTGTGTGAGTTGATAGATTAGTAAAGCGCTCAAGGAAAGCGACGCGAAAGCGAAGCGCCAAAAGCGCCC
>JAHHHM010000017.1 GCA_019359355.1 Microcoleus vaginatus WJT46-NPBG5
GGTTTGGCAGAAATCATCGACGCTACAGAACAGTTCTTCTAGACTAAACATAGGGCAAGCAGAGGGATGAGAATTCAGCACTTTCAGCCTATCTGTTTTGCCCCTCCCTTATCCCGAACTCACGTTACCTAAAACCAGAACCTTTGTCTAAAGAGGATTTAAGCAAAAAAGAAAATTAGCAGGACATAACCAGATTTGGTATTACCCTAAATCCTTTATGGGAATCTCGATCACAAATTTTGTTCCGCCACCAACCCTCGATTCACAGGTTAATTGACCTCCATGTTTTTTGACAATAGCATAACTAACAGATAAACCCAAACCCGTACCGCTTCCTACTGGTTTAGTCGTAAAAAATGGCTCGAATATGCGCTCTCGAATAGGGGTGGGAATCCCACTACCATTATCGGTGATCGCAATTCTTACCTGTTCTTTTCCTATGACTTCAGTTTGAATCCGAATGAAGGGATTTTTATTCGTTTTACTAACTTGCTTGAGAGCATCAAGAGCATTACTGATAATACCCATAAAGACTTGATTCATCTCACTCGCATAACAGGTGACATCAGGAAGATCACCATACTCTTTAATCAGTTCTATTTTGGGTTGATTATTACTCCCTTGGAAGCGATTTTGTAAAATTAGTAACGTACTTTCAATGCCGGTGTGTAAATCTACCGCTTTCTTGTCGGATTCATCTAAGCGCGAAAAATTCCGCAGGCTCAGAATAATTTGCTTGATTCTTTCGCTTCCCACCTTCATCGATTGCAAAATTTTAATAAAATCTTCTCTGATAAAATCCAACTCTACTTCTTCAGTTTTTGCCTGAATTAATAAATTATTCTGAGGATACTCTTGCTGATACAATTCAAGCAAACTCAGCAGATTTTTAACATAAATTTCTGTCGGCTGTAAATTCCCATAAATAAAATTTACTGGATTATTAATTTCGTGTGCTATCCCTGCTACCAATTGACCAAGAGCTGACATTTTCTCACTCTGAATTAATTGGGCTTGAGTTTGTTGCAAATTTTTCAATGCTTGCTCTAAATCAGCAGCTTTTTGCCTTAAATCTTTAGTTTTCCGATCTACTTCCACCTCCAAAGAGTGAGAATAATTCTCTACTTGTTGATACAAAAGCGCATTCTCCAGAGAGATAGCAGCTTGAACTGTCAGAATTTGGAGAGTTTCGATGTGATCGCTAGTAAATGCTCCCACTGTGAGATTATTTTCTAAATACAAAATTGCGATCAATTTTCCCTGTTTGCTAATCGGAATACATAAAACTGATTTAGGCTGGTAGGTGATGATATAAGGATCACCAGCAAACTGAGTAGAAGCACTCAAGTTATCGAAAACTGCCGTTTTTTGACTTCTGGCGACAGAATAAATCAAACTTTGGGGTAAGTCTTGACATTCAACCAGAGGAATTTGCCTGTTTTCTATATGATTTTGATTAGCGTTCGCCACCACTAACCATTTTGCCTCTTGATGAACCACTAAAATTCCCGTTTGCGCTCCCGCATTATCGAGGGCAATTTGCATCAAAGTAGCTAACAGTTTCTCTAATTCAATTTCTTGAGAAATAGCTTGTGCAGCTTTCATCACTGCTGGAAAATTCAACCATAAATTCAGGCTGCTGCTACTGGTGCTAGTTATGCTTCTCATCAGGGTTTGCGATATCGTTCCCCCAGATGCAATCGTTGGGTTCTGCGGTTGTAGAATAGCTGCTAGTAGTTGAGGGTAATGTTCTTCTAAATAGGCAACTTTCGCTTTCGCGCCCCATCGGGTGTAACAGTAATATGCTTCCTGCATATATCCAGCAGCAACTTTTTCTTTACCCCTGTTCAGATAAAATTTCGCTGCCAGTTCATTCGCTAAGGCTTCTTCTTGGATATATTCGTTTTCTTTGGCTCCGGCAATAGCGCGATCGTACCAATCGCCTGCTTCATAATTCTTGCCGAAAACCCGGCATTTTTCTGCCTCTATTAAGTCAACTTTATGGTGGTAATTCATTGGGGCATGGTGCGCCCATTGAGCGAGAATATTGTAATGGGTTTCCAGCAGAGCGAGAGTGTTAGCTTGCTCAATTTCTGACTGGGTAAAGAATACTGCCAAGTAGGTTAAGCCGGCATAGAAATGGAAAACCGGAGTATGAATCATTGCAGCCGCTACCATCAAATATGGCTTAGCTTGGGCAATGTAGCCTAGGGCATTGGTGTAGTTGCCAAAAAGATAGGCAAGCATTAGTTTGTAGTTAGAGGCAGTAGCGAGCGCAGTAAACTCACTATTCTGATGGTGTTGAGGAAACATCACAGTTTCATCATAAGCCTGACCGACTAACAAATCCGGTTGATTGACATTTTCCCTCAAGTTATGCACTGTCTGTTGTGTTATCTTCAGGTAAACCACAGGAGAATATTGCTTGACAGTTTCTAAGGCAACACAGTAATTTTCTATTTCTGCTGCCCAAGTATCAATCTCTACGCCTGAGAAAAAATTATTATAGAAATAACAAGTGATGCTATAGCCAGCATGGAGAAAATCACCTGTTTCTATTCCGACCAAATAGGATTCTTTCGCCGTTGGAATTGATGCCCTCAGTGCTTCTTGACGATGCTGGATAAAACAGCAAAACCAAATTAAAGTTAGACACTTAAATTCCCGGCCATTAAACTGATTAAGTAAACTCAGTGCTACTCGTCCAAAGCGATAACCCTTTTCTACTTCTCCAAAAAAACTAGACAGCACAATACCATAACCCACATACCCAATCGTTGATGCGGGTGCATTTCCAAATTGAAGTGATAGACTGACCATTGTGGCGCAAAGCAGCGGCTGCAAGGCCGGATTTCCCATAAAAATGGCCGGAAATAACATAGCTAACAGTTGCATCGCTGCAATTGTTCGAGGATCGCTCATTACGGGAAGGTTAGCTAAATCCTCAATTTGTTTGCCCTCCATTTGACTCGCAAGGTTTTGCAGTGCAATGCTGGTCAAGGCTTCGTCAGCTTCATAGGGGAGTTCAATGCCCAATTGTACGAGAGCATTTGTACCGACAGATATTGCTTCTAACATCTGACTCTGACTGGTCAGTGCGTAGATTTGAATCTCAAATATCTTGACTTTATCTAAGATGGTTTTAGCCGATCGCAAAACTCGGTCTGCCATTTCTTCCATGCAATCAAAATCAGCATTCAAGTAGGCAGTTTCAGCCGCAGCTACATAAAAATTTAGGGTTAATTCATACTGAGTTTGCCAACAGTTTTCTGTCAGCAACTCAATCCCTGTTTGCACAAAACTTCTGGCGGCTGCATAGGCTGTAGAATTTCTGGCTTTCTGTGCGGCAGCTAAGTTCAGTTGGGCTAAAGTTTCCCGTTCTTGCGGTTGAGTGATTAACCCAATTCCTAAATTCAAATGCCCAATAATATCAAACAGCTTTTCTTCTTTTTCTATTTCTGATAAGTTTTGTTGGAGTAGTTGACCAATTTTCAGATGAGTTGCCTGTTTTTGGTCTTTTGGAATCAGAGAATAGGCAGCTTGTTGAACACGATCATGCAAAAATCTGTATTTAGCACTTTTTTTATTAGCTTTTTTATCTTCTGCGCTGAAGTTATTATTACGCTCAATCTGGTAAAACTTATAGATATTACTAATTGGTAAAATAAAACCTTCCTGCAAAGCCTGCCATAAGATAGTTGCCGTCTCTGTTTCCGATTCTTGTAAAACGATTGCTAATGTATGCAAATCGAACTGCGCCCCAATACAAGCAGCCAACTTTAAGACATCCTGAGTTGGCATTGGTAATTTCTGCAATTGCAAGGACATAAATTCAACAACATCGTCAGTAATTACCAAGGTGTTTATTTTGGCAATATCGCACTGCCAATGTTGAATATCCCAATTAAAGCTAATTAAATTGTCATTGTGTAAAGCTTTGAGGAACTGAGTTGCAAAGAAAGGATTTCCCTGAGTTTTTTGATAGACTAATTTTGCCAAGGGCTGGGCTAGGGACAATTTACAATTTAGTGTATCTGCTACTAACTCATTAATATCCGACTCTCTTAACGGTGGTAATGTAATCGTATTTACCGCTACCCCAGTTTTGACCAGTTCATCTACGGTTAAGATAAATGGATGTACGGGTGACACTTCATTATCTCGATAAGCGCCTAGTATTAATAGATATCTAGAATCTTGCATCAATAATGCAAGCAAGTTTAACGATGCAGAATCGGCCCATTGCAAGTCATCCAAAAAAATTACTAAGGGATGTTCAATACTGGTAAAGACTTTGACAAACTTTTGAAATAATAAATTAAAGCGATTTTGGGCGGCTATTCCTGATAATTCTAAAGCTGGTGGCTGTTTACCGATGATGTTTTCTAACTCAGGAATTACGTCAATTAAAACTTGCCCGTTCTCTCCCAGTGCTGAGAGAATATTCATTTTCCATGTTTGCAATTGCTCATCTGATTCTGATAAGAGTTGCCCCATTAAATCGCGAAAAGCTTGCACGAAGGCTGAAAAAGGAATATTCCGTTGAAATTGGTCATATTTGCCTTTAATAAAATAGCCACGTTGGCGAACAATGGGTTTATGAACTTCATTAACCACTACGGTTTTCCCAATCCCAGAAAAGCCGGCTACTAGCATCATTTCGGTTGCACCATTAGCAACGCGATCAAAGGCATTTAATAGTTGATTGACTTCCGTTTCTCTGCCGTAGAGTTTTTCAGGAATGAGAAAGCAATCGCTGATATCTCGTTTTCCAATTTCAAACGCTTCTATTGTGCCTGTGCTTTGTAGTTGAGCTAGACAGGTTTCTAAATCATGCTTAATTCCTAATGCGCTCTGATAACGATCTTCGGCATTTTTGGCAAGTAGCTTGCTGACAATTGATGACAAGGTTAGGGGTAGTTCTGAATTAATTTGATGGATGGGAAGCGGCTGTTTTGCCAGGTGACAATGTACTAACTCCATCGGATCTTCTGAGATAAATGGTAGTCTCCCTGTCAACAGTTCATAAAATGTGACTCCCAAGGCATAAAAATCACTTCGATAATCTATCCCTCGATTCATTCGGCCCGTTTGTTCGGGAGAAAGGTATGATAATGTGCCTTCTAGATCGTTAGCATTCTGAACTTCTTGGGCCTCTCTGGGTAGAAGAGAAGCAATGCTAAAATCAATTAATTTTACTTTTTTATTATCAAAACTAATTAGAATATTAGCGGGTTTAATGTCTTTATGAATAACCCTGTTTTGATAGAGATAGTGTAGAGAGTCTGTAAGTTGGATGGCTATTTGGATAAATTCTTCTAAAGCTAAGGATTTACACTCAGAATTTTCATCTGTGGCTCTTTTGAGATAATCAGAGAGGGAAATTCCGCCGAAGTCTTCCATGACTAAGGCATAACTATTGCGATATACTTCAAGTGCTAAAGGTTTTACAATGCTAGGAAAGTCGAGATTTCTGGCAATGGTATATTGGTTGCGAAATTGGACAAGTTCGTTAAAGCTTGGGCATTCGTTTCGCAGTAGTTTAATGACGATGGGTTGTTGGTCATGGGTGCGGATGCCTCGATAAACGAGGGTGCGCGTACCTCTATATAATTCTTTTGTGATTTCATAACCCTGAAAATTGGTAAGCGTATTCATCATTAGTGAATCTACTTCAAGTTATTTTCTATTCTTCCCTAAGCAGTAGGATTTATATCAAAAGGCCGGCTCTGGTAAAGCTTCGTTTTCTGGGATCGATTTTAAAATTGCCTCTGGAGTTATTTTAACTGGTAAAAGTTCGACAACGGCGGGGATTGTTGCTTCTGGTTGTATAGCTTCTAGGCTAACGCAGCAAAATGAGGGATTTGGTATATTTTCTACCTTTAACATTTCTTTAATCAAAAGGTTACGAACTCAGGATATCAGCCCAACCTGTGGAAAACTGATGCGAATCTGTGGAAAACTCTGTGGATAATCTGTGGAAAAGCGGCATGAGCCAGTGAAAAACGCAATTAGGTATAAATACGCTGTGGAAAAATTGGGGACTTTTCCCACAGGTTTTCCACAGGCTGAACCGGCATCAAAGATTTGCCGGTAAAGCGTTTCTTAAGTTTTTCCACAATTTCCACAGCCTCTACGACTACTATTAATAAATTTATTTCTAATTAGTCGTTTTCTTCGCACCGGCAGCCAACTAGATTGTTCACTCTAGAGAGTGCTACGATTTGCTTCCAGGCAAATTTTGCCAAAATATCGCTCAGGGGTATGGCGTGTTCCGTACTTCAATCACTCCAAAGTAGACATTTAAACGCCATGAAGCTGGTTTGTGCCCAAAGTGACCTTAGTACCAATTTATCGTTGGTCAGTCGTGCCGTTCCTTCTCGTCCGACGCATCCAGTGCTTGCCAACGTGCTCTTGAGTGCGGATATAGAAACGCAGCGGGTACAGCTGACAGCATTCGACCTCAGCCTCGGTTTACGCACCAGTTTTGCTGCCACTGTGGAAGAAGGCGGTGAAATGACGCTGCCGGCAAAACTGCTCAATGATATTGTGTCGCGTTTGCCCCAGGGAGAGATTACGCTAGAGGTTGAAGAAGCCGGCGCAGGAGAGGGTTCAGATGCCGGCATTACTGCCACCATTACTTCAACTTCAGGTCGCTACAAAGTGCGGGGGATGGGAGTAGAAGAATTTCCAGAGTTGCCGGTTGTAGAAAATGGTCAAGCAATTTACTTGCCTGGTGAGGCTTTAATTGAAGGACTGCGAGGTTCTTTGTTCGCCACCAGTGCGGATGAAACTAAGCAGGTACTCACCGGCGTCCACCTGAAAGTTGGCCAAGATGACTTAGAATTTGCTGCAACCGATGGCCACCGGCTGGCGGTTGTGCAAACACCCAAACAGGGTAAAGTCGATGATGAGTCAGATCAGCCAGAAACCGACAGCCGAGAATTTGAAATGACGGTTCCAGCAAGAGCATTGCGGGAATTGGAACGCATGGTGGGGATGCGCCAAGGATCTGAACCGATTGCCCTGCATTTTGACCAAGGGCAAATTGTATTTGAGTTGGGAGATCAGCTGCTGACTAGCCGAAAATTGGAGGGGCAATATCCGGCTTATCGGCAATTAATTCCCAAGAATTTTTCTAACCAAGTTAATGTTGATCGCCGGCAGTTTTTGAGTGCTTTAGAGCGAATTGCCGTGCTTGCTGACCAAAAGAATAATATTGTCAAATGTACGCTTGATAGCGAGAATCAGCAGATTTCTCTATCAGTTGAAGCGGCAGATGTGGGCAGTGGAAAAGAGTCAATGTCGGCGCAAATTTCGGGAGACGAACCCAAAGAAATTGCCTTCAACGTTAAATATCTGATGGATGGATTAAAAGTGCTGAATACCTCAGAAATTCAAATGCATCTAAATTTAGCCACAAATCCTGTGGTTTTGACGCCGTTGGGGGGGATGAAAATGATTTATTTAGTCATGCCGGTGCAGTTGAGAGCGTAAGCTCTCAAAACATTCATTGAGTAAATTTGTTCGGGACAAGTCAAACAACAGCGAGCTTTCAAGTCCCGACTTTCTCAAAAAATTTATAATGCATTTCTCGAAAAAATCTTTTTCAACCCCAGATGCTCGTGCAGCGTAACGCGCCGGCATAGATGGGCATTTGAAGACTTTTGCAAGAAGTTTAATATAAATTTCTTTGCTCTAGCTCCCCACCAATAGTTAAATTAAAAGGAATCGCCTCGGCTATAAGAGTTGATAATGGGGCAAAAAGATAAAAAACAAGTCACAGCCGGCATCAAATGGATCATGGTGTCAGCAGTTTTAGCCCTGGCAAGTGCCGGCGGCTGGTTGGTTTATGCCCAACTACTCAACCGCCCATCCGATCCGGTGCCGGTGCGTCTGATTGACGTTAAACAAGACAACGTTGAAAGTACAATCAACGAGAGCGGCACAGTGGAACTAGGGGGTCAACAAACCCTCAAATCACCTATAGAAGGCGCTGTTGATAAAGTCTTGGTGCGACAAGGCGAACGTGTGGAATCTGGGGAGCAACTGCTCGTGTTGCGAAACCCAGAACGACAGACAAGCCTAAGTAGCCAACAATCAAAAATTCGAGAACAGGAAATCATTTTAGCGAGCAATCGGCAGAAAGTTCTCGAAGCCACCGCACAGCTCAATGCTGCCCAAAAGGCACTTCAGGATATTGTCAGCCGGCGCGACAATACAAAACAAATTAGTCTCAACGAACAGCAGTTGGTGAGAGAAAAACAACAACTCGCCTTAGCAAGCAGCCGGCAAAAAGTTCTTGATGCGAAAGAAAGCCTTGCATCCACACAGCGAGAACTTCGGGAACTTGAAGAATTAGATCGTCGAGGTTTTATTGCCAAAAGGGAACTTCGAGATCAGGAAGAGACAGTCCGCAATGCTGAATCTGCCTTACGCCAAGCACAGTCACAAGTGAACACCGATATTATCGAGCAACAACGCCTTCAATTAGAAATTCAAAAAATAGAAGAAGAATTTCAGGACAAAGCCGAAGAAGACCGCTCTCAATTGCAACAAGCTGAGGCATCTGAACGAGAGGCTGCTGCTGCATTGCGGCAAGCTGAAGCAGAGGTTGCCACCACGACGGTTGCACTACAACAAGCGCAATTAGAACGCCAAGAAATTGAAGAGAAACTTCAAGAAAATGTTGTGATTGCCCCGATTAATGGTGTGATTCTCGACCTCGTCGTTAAAGAAGGGGATGGCGTTAATCTCAGCAATAACCTGCTCACTCTGGGCGATCCCTCCCAAGAATTCGTAAAACTTCAACTTTCCACTCTGAATGCGGCGCGAGTAAAGCCGAACCAAGAAGCCCGGATCAGCGTGATTGGCCCAGAAGGGCAAACCTTTACCGGACAAGTGGTGAGTTTGTCCCCCCTAGCCGGTGCCGGCACCCAAAATAGCCAGCAGCAAAGCAGCGAAGCCGCTCAAGCAACGGTGCCGGCAGCGGTGCGGCTGAGCACTCCCAGCGGTAAGCTGATTCCAGGCAGTCAGGTGAATGTGGAAATCGTGCTGGATGCGCGGCAAAATGTAGTGGTTTTGGATACAGAGGCCATTCAGCGGGAGGGTCCATTACCGTTTGTCTGGGTGCGCGACACTCAAGGCAAAGCTCAGAAACGGCCTGTTAAGCTGGGCTTAGAGGGGTTAGTCACAGTCGAGGTCAAATCGGGACTGCGACCGGGCGACCAGGTTGTGGTGCCCCCGCCAGAGGCTGCTTTGGAGGCTGGAATGCCGGTGACTCCCGAAGTAGAACCCCCGAACCCTAAAAATGGCAAGGGAAAACCGAGAACCAAAAAATAACTGCCTAACTCTAAAATCGATATGAGCCTCGCCCCTTTCGATCTCCTCGCCCTCACTTGCAACTCTTTGCGCGGCAACCCCCTACGTTCCGCCTTGACAACGCTGGGAGTGTTCATGGGAGTGGCTGCTGTCAGCGCCACGCTTCAAGTGGGCAGTATTAGCAAAGCTGTGATCCAACAGCAACTTGCAGAACGCGATGCGCCTCACGTTAGGCTTTTCCCTTGGAATATTGATCTGAAGTTGGAAGATATGGAATTTTTGCGACAGCGAATCGTGGGTTTGCAGGCGATTAGTGCCACAAGGTGGGCGGGTTCTCCTCAAACGATATTTCAGGGAGAGGAAGCAACGCCTTCTATGCAGGCTGTTTCTCAAGACTATTTGTTAACATCAGGTCGGCAATTGGTGGTAGGCCGGTTTTTCAATCCTGGGGATTTTGCCGGCTATCGTCCTGTGGTGATAATTGATGAATTTTTGGTAGAAAAACTGTTTCAAGGTAAAAATCCACTTAATCAGCGCATTTATGCTGATACCCGGCCTTATATTGTCGTGGGGGTGGTGCCAACCAAGGTGAGTGAGGATGAACCAGAGGGACAATTGTTACTGCCGATGTCGGTTTACAGCGCCCTGACGGGTAGCCGCGATATTGGAAGCATTTCGCTGCGCCCTTACGAGATGGAAGACTTGGCCGATATGAAAGAACAAGCCGAGAAGCTTCTGGAACAGCGTTTTCCAGGTCAGAAGTTTGGGATTTTTAACAATGTTGAAAAAATTATAGAGCAGCAAAAAACTCTGGAATTGGTTTCACAAGCACTGCTAGCACTGGGGGCAATTTCACTGCTGGTTGGGGGTGTTGGAATTGCTAATATTAGTATCGCAGCCGTCATGGAACGCACCCCAGAAATCGGTCTGAGGCGAGCAATTGGGGCAACTCAGCAAGATATTATGTTGCAGTTTATTCTAGAAGCAGCGATTTTAAGTTTAGTCGGGGGAATTGTAGCCATTGTAACAGTACACGGGTTAACGGTTGTGGTGGCTGAGACGTTTACACTACCTTACGAATTTGAAACCGGCACCGCAGCTTTAGCATTAGGATCAGCACTGTTAGTCGGAGTCGGTGCTGGATTTATGCCGGCTATCCGCGCCAGCCGGCTCGATCCAGTTAAAGCATTACGTTCTGAGTAAAAATCACACAAAAGTTTAAAAATAACCAAAGAAATCTAAACTAAATCACCCCAACCCTTAACCCATCTGCGGTTTAAAAAAACACCTTTGCAAAAAAATTACTGAGCTGGCTTTAATTCTTATGCATCAGCCCCCGCATCCTACTTCCGACGAACTAGATCCAAGCCCTCCCTCAGTTCTCTCCATCCGAGACAGGATATTTCGCATTCTCACACTTGTCGGTTCTACTGTAGGCTGGTTTTGTATTTTAGCTTTTGCGCTTAAACCTTTTTTAACTGTCAAAGCGACTGCTGAAGGTAAATTAGTTGAGCCGGCAACCTCTGAAAAAATTAACCCTGTTCAAGTTAAAAACAATCAGCGGTTAATATCTTCTCAAATCCCTACTCAAAATAATCCTCCACTTCTTAACGTTCAACAGCAGCAACCAATTTCTTCGCCAGCGTCGGTAGTTCAATCTTCAACTTATCAAAATTTGGCATTAAAAACAGCAGTAAACAATTCTCAGAGTCGGATAAAAAAATTTGGATGGAAAAAGCCGGTTAATACTTTAGCATCTGCAAATCGTTCTCAACCCCTCAATTCCCCTGCAAAAATTTCCCCCCAATTTCAACAGCTTTCCTTGTCAACATCTAGCTCAAATTCACCGACCAATAATAACTTGGAAAGTAAAAAAAGAGCTGATTTACAGACTGAAACGAAACAAGCGCCAGCCAAACAACCATCCGTTACAGATGAGCCAGGGATTCTTTTAACGGTTTCTGATATTGTAATTTTGGCTTTGCAGAATAATCGAGAAATTAAAAACGCTTATCTCGAAAGAATTGTAGAAAGACAAAATTTAGTGGTTGAAGAAGATAAGTTTGTGCCGAATTTTACACCCACAATTTCAATCGCATTAGATCGCCGAAGAATAGGTGCCGGCACAAGCAAATCAGGCGGCGTGGATCTGGGGGCAACTGTTTCTGTTACGCTTCCTGCCGGTGGGAACTTAAGTTTTGGCTGGAATGGAACGGGACGCGCTTTAACAACAAATAACTTTGATAATGATTTCAATGATGGCGGCACACTTGGACAAAATCTCCAGCTCAATTTTAATCAACCGCTTTTAAGGGGATTTGGCGTTGCAGTTAACCGAGCTTCTATAGATATTGCTCGTTTAAACGAACAAGCTAATATTTTATTTTTAAAAGCCACACTGATTGATATTATAACCGATGCTATTTTAGCTTACAGAAACTTACTCGAAGCTCAGGAACGCGTTAAAATCGAAATAGTTTCTCTAGAAATTGCTCAACAGCAATTGGAAATTTTTCAGGCTTTAATTAATGCCGGTAGAGAAGCGCCGGTGGATATTTTTCCTAGCGAGACAAATGTTGCCAGCCGGCAAGTCAGTTTATTAGCGGCTGAGAATGAGCGTGATCGGGCAAGGTTGGCACTGATTCAAATTCTCGACATTGAGCGAACTACCAATATTTTAGCAGCCCAACCTTCTTCTTTACCCACAACCCCGCCAGATGTAAAAAATTTAAACCAACTTGCTTTTACCAACAATCCCAGTTATTTACGATCAGCACTTGCCCTAGATATCTCTAAATTTGCGCTTTTAGTCGCAGAAAATGAGCGAAAGTGGAATTTAGATTTTAATGCAACCTATGACAATGACGCAAATACAGGAATTGATAAAACAACAGACGTGAGAGCCGGCTTAACTTTCAGCCGAGAATTTGGCGATTTAACAGTCGAACAAAGGTATCAGCGAAGTCGAGTTAACCGGCTTCAAGCTGAAAACACTTTAAATGATGAGAGAGAGAATTTAGAAATTCAAGTAACGGATAGAGTCAGAGATGTTAATTTAAACCTTAGACAAGTGGAACTTGCCCAACGCGCTAGAGAATTATCTGAAAGGCAACTAAGTATAGAACAAGAGAAGCTGAAATTGGGAAGAGCCGAGATTATTAATGTTGTCAATTTTCAAGATGATTTAGCGCAAGCAAGAAATGCAGAACTAGCCGCTAGAATTGATTATTTAAATGCCCTAACTTTGCTTGAGCAAACGGTTGGGATTACTTTAGATGCTTGGAATATTACAGTTGAGGCAAAATGAAAAATTAGTCAATTTGCCTTACTTTGCCTTACTGCGAACTAATAGTTTTTTAACTACAGCTAAAAACAGATGGGCTAAGCGCTGGTGTGATCAGCTTTCGTTAAATAAATAGATCACCCACCGGCATCGACTAACCAGGCACAGCTGGCTTAGTTTCTACTACTTCACCCCGTTGATAAACCTGTGGCTGTTGCGGATGATTAATGCGATAAAGTCTCACCACTTCTTGCTGGAGAACACCTGCATTCCACACTACCAGCGTCCCGCATTTTACACAGGTGCCCCTTCCAGAAACTTTTCGCCAATCGGTTTCCCTGTATAAAATGCGGCAATAGAAACGCTGTTTTTAATACTCATAAACCCTTTCACCTTGCCGGCTAAACCTTTGCCACCTCAGTAAAGCGAATCTTGAGATAATCATCTTCCATTTTGGCACCGGCAGGCTGTAAAGCAGCCAATGCTTGCGGCAGCACTAAATTGCGCCGGTGGTTGCCAATTCGGATATTTAATTCATCCCCCGTCTTATTCAGTTGAACTTGATCTTTAGGAATTCCAGGCAAGTAAAGCTCTAAGCTGTACTGATTATTCTCTTGTACCACTCTCAGGGTGGTTTCTTTGTAGTAAACCTGAGTCGGATCTTCATCCGCATACAGCGTTTCTTTCAGGCGATCTAAGGCAGCTAAGCCGCACATTTCTTCGGAATAAAGGGGAACTTCCTTAACCGGCAGCGGGTGAAAATTCTCATGAATTTCGTGCCGGTATTGCTGCTGGTTTTCTTTCCAGCGCTGAAAGAAAGGATCGGTTACAGACTCAGGAATAATCCGGTTTGCCACGACTAAATCTGTGCCGACGTTATAAAGACTTAAATAGGCATGAGCACGAAGTGACTCTTTAATCACCATTTTCTCTGGATTGGTGACTAAGCGCACAGATGTTTGTGTGTTATCTGTGAGAACTTTTTCTAGTGCTTCAATTTGCTCGTAAAACTCATAGGGCGCATCCATTACCTCTCTGTCAGGCAGGGAAAAACCGGCAAGAGGTTTAAAAAACGGTTCAACCAAAGGGCGCAGCACAACTGACATTTGTTGCAGTGGGCGATAAAACCGGCGCATATACCAACCGCTGACTTCCGGTAAACTCAGCAATCTTAATGCTGTGCCAGTGGGTGCTGAGTCAATGATCAGCACATCAAATTCACCCTCGTCGTAATGACGCTTCATCCGGACTAGACCAAAAATCTCATCCATGCCCGGTAAAATGGCCAACTCTTCCGCTTGGACGCCATCGAGTCCCCGCGCCTGCAGAACTTGGGTGATGTAGCGCTTCACCGCACCCCAATTGCTTTCTAACTCCATCAGCGCATCAAGTTCTGCCCCCCACAAGTTGGGGCGTACCAGTTGCGGATCGTGGCCCAGTTCCAGATCAAAACTGTCTGCCAAAGAGTGAGCGGGATCTGTACTCAGCACAAGGGTTCTATAGCCGAGTTCAGCACAACGCAAGCCTGTAGCCGCTGCTACGGAGGTTTTGCCTACGCCTCCTTTGCCGGTCATCAATATTACGCGCATGAATCGTTTAACCCCGCCTGAGAATTATTTACATTTATTTAATTTAGCGGGTTTTCACCGGCAACAGGTCTGGCTGAAGGGAGATTTCAATCCCTGTTAGACATTTAGCGATTTTGCGTTCCTCAGTGCCGGTGGATGCGGCGTCACTCCTCCATTTTCCATCTGCACTCGGAATTTGTTAACTGATTAACCCCTCGATTCACAGATCCCAGTCAAATTACTCCTGAGAAGTTTTTACATTAGTTAACCTTAGCGGATTTTCCGGGCCACAACTGCTTCACAACATCAAGACGCGAACAGTTCCAATAATCAATGTGAGAAACAATTAATTCTTCAGCGTTGAGTTTTAACTCACTCTTGCCGGGAATGGCGATCCGGGGTTTCCAGGGAACCGGCGCGTTAAAGCTCAGTGTCCAGAGGGTTTCAATGGTGTCACCGACACGCTGCATATCGTGTACATCCATTTGAGTATCAATAAACCAAGTCTTGATAAAACCGATCATCAGCCGGTAGCGTTCCACACCCCGGAACTCGTTAAGTGGATCTTTAAAGTAAACATTTTTATCATAAATACTGTAAGTTTGGTCAAGGGGAAATCTTTGATAGTCCTGCTGAAGAATCTCGATAATGTCCACAGTTAACGTTTCCTCCTTAATCTTGTTGAGCGCAAAGCTTGCTGTGAGGCAAATCAGCTTTTAATTAACTGTTATAGGATTGTTTAGGCTCAGACCACATTTTCGAGCTTGCCCCTGATTATATGGCAACGGTGAGTTGCCCTGCAGTCTGCGCTCCACCGGCATAAAGTATTGAGATTTTAGATTTCCCGCTAATTTCTGTAAACTCATTACATCACTGAAGGTGCGATTCGCAAATATGCCTAAACGTGTAACCATTCAACCGCTCCTCAACGCAACTGAACTCGAAACGCGTTACCGCCAAGCTAAAGATCCGGTCGAACGCAGTCATTATCAAATTGTGTGGCTGTTGGCTTCTGGAAAAACGACCCAAGAAGTCGCCCAGGTAACGGGTTATAGCTTGGATTGGATTCGCAAAATTGTTCGCCGCTATAACCAACTTGGGCCAGAAGGACTCGGAGATCGCCGGCACGAAAATCCGGGTGGCGAACCGTTGCTGTCTGAGGATCAGCAAGCTCTATTGTGGCAAGCTTTGCATGGGCCGGCCCCTGATGGTGGGTTATGGAACAGCCGGAAAGTGGCCGAGTGGATCTCCACTCAAATAGACCGGCCTGTTGCGATGCAAAGGGGGTGGGATTACCTGCAACAAATGGGTTTCCGCTTGCACACTTCTCGCAATCTATCTGAGAGTGCCGTGTCGCCGTCTGTCGTAGAATCTGAGCTGGTGTCCCAGGAACACAGGAAAAAAACAGGTGCCGGTCGTGGATCGCTCACATCAGAAGCATCCGGGGGCGATGGTGGGACTGCCGGCTAAAGCTCAACGTCAAATAAGCGGTAGGCCGGCTACCGCCCGGAGTGAGTCACATAAAATGATTAAACGGATGCTATCCGATAAGATTTTGCTGTGAATTTGCATTCTTTCCAACAATAAAAAGTTTCGTTGAGGAAATTGCTATTAGTTTAAAATCCCAGCCTCTAAACTAGAAAAACTTAAAAAAGCGACTCGTCCATCATCCTAAAACATCCAAAACTGAGAAAACGTCCCTAGCTCTGGCTGATGTCGGACAAAAGAACAATGCGAAAAAAAGTTAAAGAATAGAGGGATTTAAAAATTGTTTGAGTAAGCTTATACAAACTTCAAGATAACGCGGGTGCCGGCTAAATTTGGAACCTTAACGAGTAAGAATTAAGAAAGATGAATCAGTTGAGAAAATCCTTAACATTAGCAGCAGGGCTTTCATTGGCTGTGATGGGTTTGGGGACAGGTGCGGTAGCCGGTCAAAACGGTAGTCCAGAGCCGGTTTTAATTGCCGACTACTGTGCAAATGTCACAACCCAAAGTACCCCCCTCACCGTCAGAGAAGGGCCGGGGGTAGTTTACCGGGCAATCGGCAGCATCCCCAAAGGCGCAAAAGTCCGGGTGGCGAGAAGAAATAGCGCCCCAATGAATACAGAGGCTTGGCACTGGTTGTATATTACGAGGGCGGAATTACCCAATGGTGAGCAGCAATTAGCAGGTTGGGTGTCCTCCAAATTTATTGGAGCCGGTTATGATTGCCAAGGTTTTGGCGGAGCAAGTTGAAGTGAACTCAATTCAAATTTGCTAAAAGTGAAGTTTATTGAGTTCACTTTTATTTCGTAAAACTTACAGCATCACATTTGACAACAAGCGTGATGCTTTTTATTTTTATCGGCTTCCTAGAATATCTCATACCAAAACAAACGCTTTGTCTGACTATCAAGAGCCGGTTTAAAACTCAGCCATTACTCTTTTAAAACTTGGCACTCAGCACTCAGGAATTAATATTACTGCATTCGGTCAATTGTACGATACTGAATCGCTTCAGCGACATGATGAGTTTGCAAGTTCTCATCTCCCGCCAAATCTGCAATGGTTCTCGCCACTTTCAAGATGCGGTCAGTCGCCCGTGCCGAAAGACCCAACTTGCGAATCGCACCTTCTAATAAATTCCGGCTAGCATCTTCTAGCTGACACCACCGGCGCAAATGCTGTGACTGCATTTCAGCATTACAGCCCACCGTTGGGTCTTCTTTAAACCGATCACGAGTGCGTTCCCTTGCTGCCTTTACCCGATCTCGCACCGGCCCAGATTCCTCACCCGTGGGTTGGCGCGTAATTTCTTCAGGTTTGAGCCGATTGACCGCCACTTGCAAGTCAATCCGATCCATCAAAGGCCCAGAAAGCTTTGCCCAGTATTGCTCTCGGTGCCGGGGCGAACACGTACAAGCTTGAATTGAATCGCCAAAATAGCCGCACGGGCAGGGATTTGTACTAGCGACTAAGGTAAACTGCGCGGGAAAACTCACAGATTGCCGTGTGCGCGAGATTGTAACGTAACCATCTTCTAATGGCTGGCGCAGAAATTCTAAAACATCCCGTTTAAACTCGGTTAACTCATCAAGAAACAAGATCCCTCGGTGGGCGAGAGAGATTTCCCCTGGCCTTGGGAAACTGCCACCGCCGACGAGGGAAGGGCCAGAGGCTGAGTGGTGGGGGCTGCGGAAGGGGCGATCGCTGACGAGAGAGCCTCTATTTTTTAACAGACCGGCAACTGAATGAATTTGCGTGACTTCGAGGGCTTCCTGAAACGATAGGGGCGGCAGAATTCCAGGCAACCGTCGTGCCAGCATGGTTTTACCGCTTCCCGGTGGCCCGACAAAGATTAGATTGTGACCACCGGCAGCGGCAATTTCCAAGGCGCGGCGGGCGTGGGCTTGACCTTTGACATCCTTTAAGTCATGGCCGGCAAATTGCGCTGTCGCTAACTCTTTTAACCCATCCAGCTTCACCGGCACATAGCGTTCTGGATTATTCAGCAAGTCTGCCACTTCAGCCAGATGCTTGCACCCGTAAACGGATATCCCTTGCACCACAGCCGCTTCCTGGGCATTTGCTGCCGGCACAACCAAGCCGGTGATCCCCAGCCTTTGGGCAGCCGCTGCAATGGGCAAGACGCCGGCAACGGGACGCAAACTGCCATCCAGGGAAACTTCTCCCAAAAATAAATAATCGCCCAACAACTCGGCATTAACTTGCTCAGAGGCGGCTAAAATCCCGACACTAATCGGTAGATCGAAGATCGGCCCTTCTTTTCGTAAATCTGCCGGTGTTAAATTAATTACAATTCGCCGCATTGGAAAGGCATAGCCGGCATTTTTCAGGGCAGCCTTGACTCTTTCTTTCGACTCTTGCACGGCGGCATCTGGCAGCCCCACCACCACAATTCCCGGCAAGCCACCCGATACATCAACTTCTACGCCCACTTTAACGGCGTCGATGCCAACCAGCGATGCACTCCAAACTCTCGCAAGCACTTTAATCTTCCTGAAATTGCTAAAAAATATCGTTCTGGAATTTGTATTTTTTAAGAAAGCTTCCTCATCATTTTTAGAGTTAAGCAATTACCAGCATTCATAATAACGTTATCATCCTCTACTCACTCCCTCATAACTGAGCAAAATCTTCGCAATCTTTATTAACAAAAAGTAGTTTACTCAAACGTCTTACCGCTTTAGGATGGCATATAGCACAATCAAGGAAGTATCTGCATGAGTGAAACCACAGAAACTATTTTCAGCAAAATTATTCGTAAGGAAATTCCAGCGGATATTGTTTATGAAGATGACTTGTGCCTTGCCTTCAAAGACATTCACCCTCAAGCGCCGGTGCACCTGCTGTTAATTCCCAAGAAACCGATTCCTAAACTTGCTGATGCGACATCAGAAGATCACGCGCTGATGGGGCATTTGCTGTTAATTGCTAAGCGCATTGCCGAGGAGGCCGGTTTAAGTAATGGTTTTCGCCTCGTCATTAACAACGGCGATGATGGTGGCCAAACAGTTGATCACCTGCATTTACATATTCTCGGTGGACGCCAGATGAAATGGCCTCCTGGCTAAATGCCCTAGAGATGATCGATTTTAGATATTCAAAGTCATCTAAAATCGATCATCCCTACAAAACTGCTTTGAGATCGTAAGCCGCGTCGTTGAGTTTTTGAATCCCCACTTTAGTTTGTGTGATGCCGCTGGCTGTCTCAACTGCTCCCTCATTTAAACTGCTCATGGCCTCAACGACTTGCTCAATGGCATTCGCTTGCTCTTTAGCAGTTAGGGAAATTTGTTGAAGGTTCACCACCACATCCTCAATTGCGGCCAGCGCGGTTGTTTGATTGTGCAAAACAATATCATTGATTGCCTCAGCAACTCCCTGAGAAGATTTTAAAATCACCTCATTAATCGCTTGAGTAACATTCGTAAACGCCCTGGTCGTTTCTTGAGACAGTTTGATGCCTTCCTGAGCAGTTTTTTGGCCTTCCTCCGTAGCCAGAACTGTGGAACTGATTGCCGACTGAATCCCAAAAATGAGGGTATTAATTTTATCGGCTGATTTTTTACTTTGGTCGGCTAATTTACGAATTTCTGTGGCCACGACCCCAAATCCTTTACCATGTTCTCCCGCCCGTACAGCTTCCACCGCCGCATTGAGAGCAAGCATATTGGTTTGATTGGCTAAATCGCTGACGATGTTCGTAATGGTGCCAATTTGATTCGTTTGCTCGCTCAAACGTCCAATTTGCTGACTGATCTTACTGACTTTTTCTTTGAGGATAAATATTTCCTCTAAGGTACGCTCAACTGTTTGGGTTCCCCCCTCTGCCAAAGATAAAACTTGACGGGCTGCAGTGGTTCCATCTTCTGCAAGGTTTAATACCTGTGTAGCCCCTACTACTGATGATTCTGCTAACCTGAAGACCTGACGCGCATTTTCTGTCGCTGATTGGGCTTGTTCAACTGTTGCTTTTGAGGATGCACCTAATTCATTCATCGTCGTACTGGTTTGATTGACCGAAGCAGCCTGTTGCTGAGCAATCCGTTCGTGTTGCTCGACTGCGATCGAAATTTCGCCAGAAGACCTAGCGATTGAACTTGCTACCACATTAAGTGGCTGTACAACTCGTCGGGTAATAAAAAATAAAATGAATAAGCACAAACTTATACCCACAACCGGAATTCCCAAAGAAGTAAGGTTCCCCCATGTCTCAGCTTGTTTGGCTGTGCTTTGCCTTTTGCTTAAAAGCTGATTTTCAGTTTCAATCATTTCTGCAGTTTTTACTCTAAAATTATCCATAATATTTTTTCCCTTCGCCGACAAGATTAAAGTTCTCAATGCTTGTTCTTTGCCGGTTCTTTTCAGGAAAATAGTTTCAGCCAACTCTTCCATTTTTTGATTAGCTAAGTTTTTAACCTCGCTTAAATTCCTGACTTGATCGGGATTATCTTTAATGAGATTTTTTATTTCATCAAATCGAGAATTTAATTTTTGTATTGAATTGTTGTAAGGTTGTAAAAAGCTCTCTTGACCTGTGATAATAAACCCTCTTTGTCCGGTTTCAGCATCAATTAAAATTTTTTCCAAGTCTTTCAGGTCTTCTTTAACTTGATAAGTATGCGTCACCCAACCGACGGATGATACTAAAGTATTTGAAGTCATTTTAAAAGCTAATCCACCGAACAGCATCAGACAAAATACCGTTCCAAAACTCAAGGGCACTATTTGAGTTAGCCTTGCGTATTTTGTAGCGAATTCTTTCGACATTTTCTTGATAGATTAAAGGACGTTTCAGAAAAACTGCGCTAAATGACTTATTTGTATCTGAATCAAGGGTTGATCCTCGTTGAAAAATGAAGGTTTTAGATTAGAAATGTTTAAACTCAGCTAAAATCTAAAATCCTTACGCCGCTGCTTTCAGACTCTGAGATGCTTCATTAAGTTTTTGAAGTCCAATTTTGGTTTGAGCCAGCCCACTAGCAGTTTGAACAGCTCCCTGATTCAGGCTGTTCATCGCCTCAACAACTTGTTCAATCGCAACCGCTTGCTGTTTGGCTGTTAGAGAAATTTGTTGATTGTTTACCACTACATTCTCAATGGCTTCTAGTGAAGTTTTTTGATTGTGCAACACAATCGAATTAATCGCTTCCGCCACTCCCAGAGAAGATTTTAAAATAATTTCGTTAATCGATTGAGTTACTTGGTTGAAAGCTTCTGCTGTTTCTTGAGAAAGGTGAATACTTTCCTGGGCTGTTTTCCGTCCTTCTTCTGTCGCAAGAACGGTAGAATTAATAGCTGATTGAATCCCTAAAACTAAGCCATTAATTTTATCGGCTGATTTTTTACTTTGATCGGCTAATTTACGAATTTCTGTGGCGACAACACCAAATCCTTTGCCCTGTTCTCCCGCCCGCACGGCTTCCACTGCTGCATTAAGGGCTAGCATATTTGTTTGGTTGGCTAAATCCCTCACGATGTTCGTAATACTGCTAATTTGATAAGCCTGCTCATTCAAACGTCCAATTTGTTCAGCAATGTTAGTAACTTTGTCTTTCAGAATTGATATTCCCTCTAAAGTTCGCTCAACCGTCTGAGTTCCCCCCTGTGCCAAGGACAAAACTTGACGCGCTCCCGTTGCTCCATTCTCTGCTAGGTTTAATACTTGAGTGGCTCCGGCTACGGATGATTCTGCTAACTTTAAAACTTGACGCGCAGTTTCTGCTGATGATTCTGCTTGTTGCACTGTCGCTCTTGAGGAGGAACTTAACTCATTCATAGTCGTGGTGGTTTCATTAACAGAAGTCGCCTGCTGTGAAGCATTGCGCTCCTGTTGCTCTACTGACACCGCAATTTGTGTGGAAGAAGTCGCAATTGTATTGGCTGTTTGATTCATCGTTCGATTCGTTTTGGCAATGGTTCCCCAGATCACAGACGCAGCGGCACTGGAAAGCACCAAAGATAACACTGCGGTTAGCACAGCCGCTAAGATCAGAGACTGGACAGCATTAGATGCACTTCTGGTATAGGATTCCATTATTTTTCGCTCGTTTTGGTTTGCTTTTTCACCTAGGTGATCAAGCTGCCCTACCATTGCTTTAGACTCTTTTAGGTAAAGGTTAACAGCCTGATTGTGTTGACCGGCATCCTTTAGACGAAAAGTTTCTAGGCACATTTCATAATATTGATCGCCTAACTGAATCATTTCTTTGAAAATTTGTTGCTGTACTGGGTCTTTTATCAGATTTTTCGCAGCCTCAACAGCCCTATCGTAAAGTTGCTTTTGGTTCCTAAATTCCTTGAGAGGTTCTTCTGATTTAACTAGAAGGTAGCCCCGCACTTGTCGAGCCATCATGGAAGTTCTCAAAACCATAATGTCTGTCTGTACAACAATTTGCTGCGTTCTCTCGACTTGTGTAAGTGCTTCCAAAAGTTGGTTGCCGATGAAGAAAACTAGCCCACTAAATCCAAGTCCTAAAACTACAGGAATTGAAAACCCTGTAAATATACGGCCTCTAAGTTTAAGATTTGCCAACATAAAAATTACTCCTGATCCTCGATCATCATTATTATAATAATTATAAAAATAAGGTTTGTGTAACCTACTTTAGTTTTTTGATGTATGCAAGTTAAAAATTTACAATGTGAAATAAGCTAGTATCTCTTAATATTCTAATTTTAAAGCACCGGCTCGTGAGCGGCTGGAATTATCAAGTTGTATTAATTGATTGCTGGATTTTTACAATTCTCAGTCAGAAATATTTTTGTGATTCACTGTGAGCACCTCAGGGCAATCGCAGAGCCAGATGTAGCTGATGAGGCCGATTGTGAGGGGGCTGAAGGCTTTGACTCAAAAGGTATTTCCTGCTCAATGAAGGCGAGGACAATCTGGCATCTGGGCCGGCATATTCCTAAACCTCTCTCAAAAGCAGCCGGCCAACCGCTCGCCAGCACAAAATAAAATTTTGATTAAATTACTTTACAAAACTCAATATAGACGGTAATCTATATATTAAGGTAGAGAAAACGCTACCGCGAACCTCGAAAAATCAATAGCAATCATAAACAAATGACCACAACCCTCCAACGCCGCGAAAGCGCCAACGTTTGGGAACGGTTCTGCCAGTGGGTGACCTCAACCGAAAACCGGCTTTATGTCGGCTGGTTCGGCGTCCTGATGATCCCCACCCTCTTAACCGCCACCACCTGCTTCATCATCGCCTTCATCGCTGCCCCCCCAGTGGACATCGATGGTATCCGCGAACCGGTTGCCGGCTCCTTGTTATACGGCAACAACATCATCTCCGGCGCAGTCGTGCCCTCCTCTAACGCCATCGGCCTGCACTTCTACCCGATTTGGGAAGCAGCCAGCTTAGACGAATGGCTCTACAACGGCGGCCCTTACCAGTTGGTAGTATTCCACTTCCTGATCGGCGTGTTCTGCTACATGGGCCGCGAATGGGAATTGTCCTACCGCTTAGGGATGCGTCCTTGGATCTGCGTTGCCTACTCCGCACCTGTTGCCGCCGCAACCGCAGTATTTCTAATCTACCCCCTGGGACAAGGTTCCTTCTCTGACGGGATGCCCTTGGGAATCTCCGGCACCTTCAACTTCATGTTAGTGTTCCAAGCTGAGCACAACATCTTGATGCACCCGTTCCACCAACTCGGTGTAGCCGGCGTGTTTGGCGGTGCTTTGTTCTCTGCGATGCACGGTTCACTCGTGACCTCCTCCTTGGTGCGTGAAACCACCGAAGTTGAGTCTCAGAACTACGGTTACAAGTTTGGACAAGAAGAAGAAACCTACAACATCGTTGCAGCCCACGGCTACTTCGGTCGGTTAATCTTCCAATATGCTTCCTTCAACAACAGCCGTTCCTTGCACTTCTTCTTGGGTGCATGGCCGGTGATCGGGATTTGGTTCACCGCCTTGGGTATCAGCACAATGGCGTTTAACCTCAACGGTTTCAACTTCAAC
Source organism: Microcoleus vaginatus WJT46-NPBG5 (assembly GCA_019359355.1). Lineage (GTDB taxonomy): Bacteria > Cyanobacteriota > Cyanobacteriia > Cyanobacteriales > Oscillatoriaceae > FACHB-68. Next base: position 23,657 of record JAHHHM010000017.1, read on the forward strand.
CAGTCGGTAATCGACTCTCAAGGTCGTGTTATCAATACTTGGGCAGATGTGATCAACCGGGCTAACTTGGGGATGGAAGTGATGCATGAACGTAATGCTCACAACTTCCCGCTTGATTTGGCTGCCGGCGAGCAAACTCCTGTTGCTTTGACTGCTCCTTCTATCAACGGTTAATTCTTACTTAGAATTAAAAAAGCGCTCCTCACAAGGGAGCGCTTTTTTGTTGTTCAGTTTTTTGTTGGAAATTATATCAATTCTTGAAACCAGTGCTACAAATCGTGTAGACTACTACCTCAGTAGAGTTAGAGAAAAAAATGGCCGGAGTCTGTAAGATAGAAATCACCGAAAGTGAAACCGAACTTAAGAAACGGCTGAGCCAAGAAAAAACCGGATCAGGGAAAGAACGATTACAACTGTTGTACTTACTGAAGACAAAAAAAGCTAGAACGGTAACAGAAGCTGCCCATAGCGAAGCGTGGACGTAGTCCATACTTCTAGGGAGAAATAGAGTGACTGTCCAAGATTGGTTAGCCAAATACCGTCAAGGAGGGCTAGAAAAATTCTTGGAGAAAAAAGTTGGAACAGGGCGACCCAGAAAAATACCCCTTTGGGCAGAAAAAGCCTTAGAAAAAAAACTGCATTCAAATCAAGGATTTAATAGCTATGGAGAAATCTATCAATGGTTGTCAGAAGATTTAGGTGTAGTAGCTAACTATAAAACAGTGCACCAGTTGGTGTTTTATAAATTAAAAGCTTCTCCTAAAATAGCGAGACCGAAAAGCAAAGAACAGTCAGAAGAAAGATTAGAGAGTTTTAAAAAAACTTTGCAGAAAACCTAGCGATGGTGAGCTGGATAGCCATAACAGTCATGGGTTTAGGCGACAAGGTTAGATTTTTTTGCTCAGACGAAACGCGAATAGGATTAAAGACGATTAGTGGCCGAAAAATTACGGCGCGTGGGGTCAAACCAATTGGTCAAGTCCAATGGAAGTTTCAAGCAACTTATATATATGGAGTCGTAGAGCCGAAGACAGGAGAGCATTTCTTTTACGAATTCAGCCATCTAAATAGTCAATGCTTTGAGATATTCTTGCAGTTAGTCGCCGAGAAGTTTTCCGAGAGTATTTTGATTATACAGTTAGACAATGGCAGGTTTCATAAAGCAAAAAAGCTGAAAATCCCGGACAATATTATTTTAATGTTTCAACCCCCCCATTGTCCGGAATCAAATCCCATAGAACAGGTGTGGCAGTATCTAAAAAGAAAGTTGAGATGGGACTTACCAAATAACTTAGAAGAGTTACGGCTGTTAATTGGTCAACAATTGGAAAAGATGAATTCAGAAGTGATTGCCTCAATTGTGGGACGAGCCTATATATTGGAGGCAGTATCTGTAGTAAACGTTTAAAGAATTGGTATTAGGTTATAAAAGAACTGAAACTAAAAGAAAAGATCAAAATCTGCTTTATAAACTGATTCAGCGCAATGCTAATCCTATTCCCGGCTGACTACTTTAGTGCCAAAACTATTGATAGTGCTTTCTCCAATGAGGCAAACGCATTTAAAGCTTGTGGTGCAGAAATTGCTGCTGTTGTGATTGAGGGTTTAGAAAGAGGCGAGCTAAAAATTGCCCAGGCTATTCATAGGGGAGATGCTGTATTGTACAGAGGCTGGATGTTGCCTCTAACGCAATATGAGTTTCTGGTGCAAAGTATTGAAAGAATGGGTGGCAGAATGCTTGTCAGTACAACTGAATATGCAACGGCTCACTACTTGCCCAACTGGTATAAGTTAATTCCGCATCTAACTCCTGAAAGTCGATTCTATCAACCCGACGAAAATTTAGTGGATGCTTTAGAACAACTGAGTTGGGAAAAATTTTTTATAAAAGACCATGTAAAATCGCTTAAAACATCAAGAGGCTCTATTGTCGAGACTCCAGAAGATATTACAGCGGTGGTTCTGGAAATGCAAAAATTTAGAGGTCAGATTGAGGGGGGTTTGTGTGTCCGGCGGGTAGAAAACTGGATAAAAAATTCCGAGCAGCGCTATTTTATTTGGCAAGGCAATGCTTACGCAGCAAAAGAAACATCTGTCATCCCAGATTTGGTTAAAGAATGTGCTCAAATAATTCCTAGCTCTTTTTTCAGCGTAGACGTAATTGAAACCATTGATGGAAGGCAGCGCGTTGTTGAAATTGGTGATGGACAAGTGTCCGATTTAGTGGGGTGGACGCCGGAAGAATTTACACGCATTTGGTTCTCACCCCATAAAGAAAAATATGAATAGTAACTTCTATTATTGCAGCTAAACCGGCAGCACTTCCTCATAAATTTCTGCCAGTGTTAGGGTTAGCCCCACAGAAGTTAGCTGCAAGCTATCCTCACTTCCTAATATTTCCAATTCCCAATTCCCTGCCTCATTCGGTCGATAAACTTCTACTTTAACTTCCTCTTGGGAAACCAGGACATATTCTTGCAAACTCGGTAACATTTGATAATTCAGGCGTTTTTCCCGCCGATCTAAAGTTTCGGTGGAGGGAGAGAGAATTTCGACTATAAAACAAGGATGGATTTTATAATATTTTTCCGTATCTTGGGGATCGCACGTCACCATGACATCGGGATAGTAAAAGACATCGGCAGTATTCTGGGAAATTTCTATTTTAACTTTCATATCGGCGATGAACGTTTTACACCCACTGCCGCGTAAGTGATATAGTAAATTTGCATAAATATTGCCGGCAATACGGTTGTGTTCCTCGCTACCGCCAGACATGGCAAAAATTTGCCCGCCGAGATATTCATGGCGGAGATTGCTACTTTCCTCGGCTTTGAGGTAATGTTCAGGAGAAATAAAAGCCGGTGCTAGTTCCATAACGTCTTCGCCTAAATATTGCGATTGTCAATTGGATGCAAGCTGTTGCTCGTTGATCAGTTAAGGGGAGGAAGTTAATTTAAGGTTTTTTAACCGCAGATAAACGCGGATGTCTGATGAACGGATTCTTATATACTTGGCAATGGATCGGTTTAACCGGCACTTCAATTCTATAAGCAACTAAAGACATTGAGTTTCACCGGAACTGGTTCATTAACTACCTTGACGCACTGCTAAGACTTGCTGGACAAATTCTGGATATTGCTCCTTCACCCATTTAGGAAATATCACCAGTGGATCGTTGGTTAGCTGACGTTTTAGAAGTGAAATAATATCATCGACTTCATTGACTAAATCAAATACAAAAATATCATAGGGCATTTGATTGTTGACATTGAAATCAAGATCAAGAAAGTGCTTGATATCAATATCTTGACCGACTCCTAAGACAAAAAACTTGACTGTATTCGGATTTTCAATATTAGCGCAAGCTTTGGCAATGCAATTAATAAACTCCGGTTCATCATTAAATAAACCATCGGTGTAGATAATAAAAAAAGCACCCCGATTTTTTGGTTTGCCCTCACGCAACCAAGTATCTAAGCATTTTTCTAAAGTTGGGGCGATGAAGGTTGTTGTCTTCGGTTGATTCTCGCTAAAAATTTTCCATACTTGGGAGGCATCCGCGATGGCAATGGGATTCGGTGCAACTTCATGCCGGCTAAAGAAGTAAATCGAAACAGACTCACAAATTTGCTGTCCAGCTTGTTTCACAGATTGCCAGCCGGCAGATAAAATCGAGGCAATATGTCCCTCAATTACTTCTTGTAAATATTGATAGCGAGTTTGAGTGCCGGTATCGGCATCTTTTCTCACCATTGACCCACTTTGGTCAATTAAAATAAAAACGTCCCGGTTGTAAATGGTGGAAAACCGCAATTCATCCTTTTCCACTGAGTTTTCACTTAAAGGAGTGGAAAAGTCTGTGCAGTCTGTTCGCTGCAAAGCTTGTGAATTGACTAATTCCGGCTTATAGCGATCAAACAGTGCAATTAACTCTGGACGTTTGAAACGACGCTCATCAGGAAAGTCATTGCGAATCCCAAATTCTTTGCAAATATTTTCAATGTGTTTTCTAACCGTTGCTTCCGTAATTGTTAAAGCTTGGGCGATCTTTGCGTCCGTTTCGCCGGCTAAAACCTTCAACAAAACCTGCTTGCGCCGATGAGGCAGCTTATCAAAGGTTTGATCAAACTGGGTGTGATTCATGCACTCTAAAATGGAGCCATGTCTCTTAGCATATCGCAAGCGAGAGCTACAGGTACGCTTTACCGCCCTCCTTGTGAATCTTTTTACACAAGTTCCGGATGTGTATGAGGCACAATGTAATTTTGAGATCTAGATACAAGCCGTTACACGGGCTACTAGATCCCGCGAATGGACACTTTATTCACTGACACTGTCAAAATGTTCCCACAACCTCTTTTAGGTATCGTCGAACAAGCCATCGCTTACAATCAGCGAGGACGCGTTAAGTTTGACGGGACATACTGGCCGGCACGCTTCTACAATCCAGATTGTCAAGCGACGGTGTCGCCTAACCAATTTGTGAATGTTGTTGCCCGCGAAGGCATTACACTGCTGGTAGTCCCCATCGATCCAATCACTTTACCCGAATCTCCCATTGAAATGTCAGACAGTGAGGCAGCTTTTGCCGGCACTGAATCCGGGCGTCAGATGTACTGGGAGGAACGTTTAAGCCGACGGACTTCTGTTCCTGTATTTTAGCCACGGCTTTGTACAGGGAATTCCAAGATTTTAAAGTATAGGGTGTATCTAACTGTGTCAAAATATCATATCTTGGCGAAAAAGGCGGGCTATTGGCTCGCCTTTTGCAATTTCAGGGTAGCTGCCGGCCCGTAAAATGAAGTAATGACTCCTCAACCTCGTAAACGATTCGCTCAGCACTGGCTACAAAGTGAAAAGACGCTGCATCAAATCATCAGTGCGGCTGAGTTATCTCAAAACGACCGGGTTCTGGAAATTGGCCCAGGCACCGGCATCTTGACGCGTCGGCTGTTGCCCGTTGTCCAGTCTGCTGTCGCTGTAGAAATTGACCGCGATTTATGCCAACACCTAGCAAAACAGCTAGGGCAAACCGCAAACTTTTTGCTCCTTCAAGGCGATTTCCTTTCCCTAGAATTGGATGCCTTACTCACCGCATGGCCGGCATTCCAACATCCGAATAAAGTTGTCGCCAACATCCCATACAATATCACCGGCCCGATTCTAGAAAAACTTCTAGGCACCATCACCGCGCCGGCAGCTAAACCCTTTGATTCAATCGTGCTGCTGGTACAAAAAGAAGTCGCTGAACGCCTCTACGCCCAACCAGGGTCAAGAGCTTTTGGTGCCCTTTCCGTGCGAGTGCAGTATTTGGCCACCTGCGAATTAATCTGCCCTGTGCCGGCGAAAGCCTTTCACCCACCCCCAAAAGTAGACTCCGCCGTTGTTCGGCTGCGTCCCCGACACGTAGAGATGCCGGCAGACAATCCCCGCTTGATGAGTATATTAATTCAGCAGGGCTTCTCCAGTAAGCGCAAAATGTTGCGAAATAACTTGAAAGGGCTAATTGATCGCGATCTGTTGACCCACTTACTGGAACAATTAAATTTGAATCCCCAAGTCCGTGCCGAAGACCTCAGCGTTGCCAATTGGGTCACTCTGAGCAACCAGTTAAACACTGGAGATATATCGAACCGGCAAGACACTGAACAGATCACGGAAGACACAGACTCTCCCCCTAGCCCCTAGCCCCTCAAACGCCCCTCTCATGCAAACCTACACCCTCATCGCCCCAGCCAAAATTAATTTGTATCTGGAAATAATCGGCACTCGCCCGGATGGCTATCACGAATTGGCGATGGTGTTGCAAAGTGTGGATTTAGCCGATCAAATTGCTGTGCGTGCCAATGGAACCGATGAAATCCGCATTCACTGCGATCATCCCCAAGTGCCACTTGACAAAAGTAACCTGGCTTATCGCGCTGCCCAACTCATGGCCGAGCAGTTTCCAGATAGCTTTGAAAACTTTGGGGGGGCTGATATCACAATTTACAAGCACATCCCCGTGGCTGCTGGACTAGCCGGCGGCTCAACCGATGCCGCAGCGGTGTTGGTGGGGCTAGATTTGATGTGGGAACTCGGTTTGACGAGTACGGAATTACAAGAGTTGGGAGGCCGGCTGGGTTCTGATGTGCCTTTCTGTATTGCCGGTGGAACAGCACTCGCCACCGGCAGAGGTGACGCCCTTTCTCCCCTGCCAGATCTGACTAATTTGTATGTGGTGCTGGCGAAGTACCGCAGCCTAGAGGTGTCTACAGCTTGGGCTTATCAGACGTTTCGGCAGCAGTTTAGCAATACTTACATTTCTGACCTAAATACCCTAGAAAACCGCCGGCAACGCGTACACTCAGGGCCGATGGTAAATGCCATTGCCCAGCGCGACGGCGCGAAAATTGGCCAGTTACTTCATAATGATTTAGAGCGCGTGGTGTTGCCGGCCTATCCCCAAGTGTCGCAGTTACGGCAAACCTTTGAGCAGTCGCCGGTTTTGGGTACAATGATGTCTGGTTCTGGGCCAACTGTCTTTGCCGTCACGGAATCTCAAGCCCAGGCACAACAAGTGAAAGAAGCGGTGAAAGCTGCGGTTGCTGACCCTGATTTAGAGCTATGGGTGGCAAAGTTCATCTCCACCGGCATTCAACTAGCTTCCGCCTTAAAGTAGTGTTAGCACTTAGCCTGAAAGCGTTTTGAATTCTGCGTTGGGGAGCAATAGGAATCAGGTATCAGGCATTAGGCACCCCTGTGAGCCTTTCCCATAAAGCGAGAATATAAGGAAAGCAAGAAATTTGTTTAGCTTGGGGCGTTGAGATGGGCTGCCCGCTCCCTTGCCGGTTGAACAAGGGGAGATTGGATAAAATGATCTGTCTATGAACCCTTATGCGCTACAGATTTCAATCCTCAATTCTTTCCCTTACCCCCTAATAAAGCAATGACTGACCTGAACCCAACGCCCAATACCCCATCTTTAACCCCTGAGCAACCCAGTGTGCTACGCTGCATCACCGGCTCTTTAGTGTCTAGCGCCCTCGCATTTGCCGGCTACCTACTCACAAGCTCAATTGCCCAAAGCTTTGCAAATAAGCCGATTCATTCAGATAATGTTGCAGTTGTGAATATTTCATCGGCTGTGCGTACCCTGGTTGTGGGAATCAGCACGATGGCCACCGGCATCTTTGCGCTAGTGTCTTTGGGACTTATGGCTTTAGGACTTAAAATTCTGATTCAGCAGCTGAGCAAACAGCCGGCACCCCCTTCAGATGCTCAATAGTTCTAAATGTTCTGCCATCAGGGATAATAATCCAGTTTGGGTTCTAGTCAAGATTCCCAGGAGACGGTTGATTGGTGGAAAAAACCCCTAATAAGTACGAATATGCTTATCGAGATAGCAAACCGAGGTATCATCACCCCTATTTGATGACTCCGCTGCTGGAAATACTTTCCGCCAACAGCCCTGTCGGTGCTGCCCAGACGCGCGTGCTCGATCTTGGGTGTGGAAACGGCAGTCTCACCCATCTTGTTGCACAGCACGGGTATGAAGTGGTTGGTCTTGACAGTTCTGAACAGGGAATCGCTATCGCCCGTGAGAGTTTCCCAGATTGCAAATTTATCGAAGCAGATATTTATGATCTGCCAGATGCCGATCTGGTTAATTCATTTGATATTGTCATGGCAGTTGAAGTGATCGAACACTTATTTTATCCGAAAGAGTTGGTTAGATACGCCCAAAAGTGCTTGAAACCGAACGGGTGTTTAATTCTCAGTACGCCCTATCACGGCTATTTAAAGAATTTGCTCCTGGCTGCTTCCGGAAAAATGGATGAGCACTTTACCGTTCTTTGGGATATGGGTCACGTTAAATTCTTTTCTGTGCCCACGCTGACGGCTTTATTACAAGCGGAAGGTTACAGGGATATTTCTTTCAAATTTGCCGGTCGCTTGCCCTATCTTTGGAAATCAATGTTGTGTTCTTGTAAGCCGCCTCAATTATTTCCGAGCAGAGAGCAGCCCTAAAAAGCTTTAAAAACTTGTTTGTTAAATCGCTCCTCATGACTTGCCGGCTCAATAGTTGCCCAACAGGCGCTCAACTACAGATGAACCAGCACTCGCCCCTTTACTGTTGGTCAATCAACGTGTCATTTATGAGGTAGAGAACGTTTGAATAACCTTGACAAGGCAAGTTATTCAACTTAAGGCGTCAGGGTTTGAGTTAAATTCGAGTGAGCTAATTTAATTTACTAAAAATTGTCGAATAGGGTGCATGAGTCATGCACCCTACTAGCAACGGATATTTTTAACCGGCACGATTGGAATGGAGTAGGCAACAATCTCAATTGTTGGGAGATTTTGCCTCTGGACTGTAATTTTCTGGCAAAGCATTCAGAGCAAACCGTTATGGAGTGAATGAAAGATTGCGTAACCGAATGCTTGCTTATGTCATTGGGAAAAATTGACTGACATGAAGGATGCTTTCCCCGTGATCAGGAATCCAAGCAACCCACTCGCTATCTGAATGCCGGCACAGCAAAAGCGCTTCGTCAAAACTGAAAGAACTTGGAACTTCTAGAAGTGCTACCCACGTATTCGGCTGGAGTTCTTGTTGCCACTGATGCCTATCTAGGTGTCTTGCAGCGGGCCGAGGATAGGGACAGGACGGGATATTGAAGTTGGGTGTGCGGATGTCGAGTTTCATAAATTCCTCCTCTGGTTAACAGCACACCGCTAAGGCTTCCCGACCGGCTACGATGCTAAGCCGGCTTAGCAGTGGGCTAAAATCAATTGCGTTCTGTAACAAAGGATACAGAAAATATTTGATACCTGGCAACCAATTGTCTTAGAACTTTACAACCGCATCAGTGCTGCTCGTGTGGACATTGCCCGAACTTATTCTGCATCAGCATCGCTGCAATCATTGCCTGCACTGGGTTTGAGGCGATCATCCACAGGCCGGCGCTCACAAATCTTGCTCGAATCGATGCGAACAAAAAATCATACACAGCGAAAAGTTTTGCAATTCTTATTTTTCGCCAGAATTTTCCCCAAAGATTCCACAAACATTCCACAGGTAAGCAGAGCGTTTTCCACAATTTAGACAGAGTTTTCCACAGGGGGGAACGGTATCATCAACGCTTGATGCTGGATTGGGGATTTCTCAGACTACACCCGGAACCTGTGGCAAAAGTCATTTTTATGTAAAGTTATGTAACAGAAATTGCCTTCAAACACTGATTCCTTCGTAAACCTTTTTTTTGCCTGAAGGCGGTTGTAACATTTCGCATCATTGACAACCCCACCCCTTGGTAGCGCAAAATGAACCGGCCTACCTAAAAATGCTCTCACCTGAACGGGTACTGTTCGTCGCTTCTGCGTAGTGGAAGTGAAGGCAATTGCCAGCCCAGGGAAGGGAGAAAATAAGTAGCCGGCTTAAGGAGATTTTATGAACGCAAGCATCAGCATTCTGGCGGAAATTCCCGAAGAATTACACGAATCCCTCAAAAACTACTTGGACAGCCATCCAGACTGGGATCAAGACCGGGTTTTTTCTGCCGCTCTGTCACTGTTTTTGCTGCAAAATGGCAGTAGTGGCAGCCCAGAATCGTCACGAAGCTACCGTCAGGCTGCCCGCGTGTATCTGGAATCGCTGTTCAAACACCCGGTTTAACACTTCATGGGGGTGCGTAAATTTTAGAGATTGGATTTTGGATCGCTCGCCACTCTAAAATCTAAAATCTAAAATTTGAAATTTTTTGCCACAGTCATGCAAACAACTCAACCAGCCAATCCATCGAATGTCATAGATACTCTGATTGTGGGTGCCGGCATTAGCGGTCTGAGTTTGGGCCACACCTTGCAAAACGACAAAGCAGCCACCGCCAGCCGTCCTTGGAAAATTTTGGTTACAGAAAGTCAAGGACGGGTGGGAGGACGGATTGTGTCATCCTCCGGAGACGGCTTTCTTTGGGAAGAAGGGCCAAATAGTTTTTCCCCGACACCGGCACTGCTGAAACTGGCTGTGGATGTGGGATTAAAAGATGAGTTGGTGTTCGCGGATCGACGGCTGCCGCGTTACGTGTACTGGAAGGGTGAGCTGATCCCCGTGCCGATGAGTCCGCCGGCACTGGTGAAGTCCCACTTGCTGAGTTTATCGGGGAAACTGCGGGCGCTGGTGGGTGCGTTGGGATTTGTGCCGCCGGCAATGGGAGGCGAGGAAACAGTGGGGCAATACTTCCGCCGGCATTTGGGTGCTGAGGTGACACAGCGCTTAGTAGAACCGTTCGTTTCAGGGGTTTATGCCGGCGATCCCGATCAGTTGAGTGCGGCTGCTGCGTTTGGGCGGGTGGCGAAACTAACCGAAGTGGGGGGAGGGCTAATTGCAGGGGCCGTGCTGTCTCGCCGACCAAAATCCCAGCCGGTTGTTACCGATCCGGACGTTCCCAAGACAAAACCAGGGGAATTAGGGTCGTTCCGAACCGGGATGCAAGCATTGCCCGAAGCGATTGCTAAAAAGTTGGGCGAAAACCTGAAACTCAATTGGCATCTTTTGCGGTTGCGCCCCACTGATCGGCAAACTTATCTGGCAGAATTTTCTACGCCGGAAGGTTCCCAGCAGGTTGAAGCTCGCAGTGTGGTGCTCACCACCCCAGCTTATGTCACAGCAGAGCTGTTGCAGCCCCTACAACCCTCCATTAGCCATGCTTTAGAGGAATTGTCTTATCCGCCGGTCGCGTGTGTCGTCTTGGGCTATCCTGCGGACGCTTTTAAGGATAAATTACAAGGGTTTGGGAACTTGATTCCCAGAGGACAGGGAATTCGCACGTTGGGCACCATTTGGGCGTCGAGTTTGTTTGCCGGTCGTGCCCCGGAAGGGTGGAATTTGCTGATTAACTTTATTGGCGGCGCAACAGACCTAGAAATTGGGGATTTAGATCAAGCGCAAATTGTAGAGGCGGTGCATCAAGACCTTTGCCGGTCGCTACTGAAAACCGATGTGCCCCCGAAAGTTTTGGCGGTGAATTTGTGGAAGCGTGCGATCCCGCAGTATACCCTTGGCCATCACCGGCGTCTTGAGCAAATCGAGCAGGGTCTGCGGCAGTTGCCTGGGTTATATCTATGCGGCAACTACACCGACGGCGTTGCTTTGGGAGATTGTGTTCGCCGTGGCTTAGATTGTGCCAGTGTTGTTGGGCAATATTTAGCGGTTAAAAATTAAAGCTTTTCTCAGTGTCAATTCTCCGGGGAAGGTAGGAAAAAAAGGTAATGGTAATTGGTTGGAGTTACCATTACCGCTTACCAAATCTCTTCAGTATTCTGTTGCGCCGGCAAGCAAGCTTAAACAGATGGCACTCGCCTCCTAGGAGTCGGTTTTGGCCGGTTGCGGATGCTGCCTTGCCGGTCAAAATTCGTTTCCGGATCAGACACGTTGGACGCGAAGGCAGCAGCAAAGCTCATTCAACCTGTGGCGCTCCGGGTGCCCCAGGCAATTCAAACTTATAGCCGACTCCCCGCACAGTTTGAATCATCGAAGGCTGGTTAACATCGACTTCAATTTTGCGGCGGATTTGGCCAATATGCACATCGACTACGCGCTGATCCCCGACATAGTCGTAGTCCCAAACTTCTTGCAACAGTTCAGCACGCCGCCAAACTCGGTTGGGGTGGCTGGCCAGAAAATAGAGCAGGTCAAATTCGAGCGCGGTTAAAGGCACCATCTCGTTGTTGAGTGTGACCTCCCGCCGCACTGGATCGATGAACATCTGCCCCAAGGTCAGAATTTGCTGTTCTGCTGTGGTTACGGGGCGCTGGCGCTTTAAAATTGCCTGGACTCTGGCTGCTAACTCGACCAGGCGGAAAGGCTTGGTGATGTAGTCATCGGCACCTTGGGAAAATCCCTGGAGGATGTCAGACTCGTCTGTCCTGCTTGTCAGCATCAGGACAAACACACCTGTACGCTTTTGCATTTCTTGGCACAGCTGGTAGCCGGTGGTATCTGGCAAATTGACATCCAGAATCACAAGGTCTGGGTTAAACTGCTCAAACACCTCTAGGGCAGTCTTGCCGTTGTCGGCAGACTCCATTTCATAGCTTTGCTTGCTCAAGAAGCGATGAATTAAATTACGGATTGCAGGGTCGTCATCAACGACAAGAATCTTGGCAGGGGCCATGTCTACAACCTTGCTCTAAGAACTGGGCAAGAAGGATTTCTCAGACTGATGGCGAGCGCCAGGTGAAGCTCTGGCGGCAACTAAGCAACTCTGTAGGAGAGCGGCTCCCAGCATAGTCGTTTATCCAGCATTCTAGAAAATTATCGGCTGAAAGCCCATCGATCAAGGATCTTGACCGATTGACGCGAGTTTACAACTTGTGTCTGGGTTTTACCGAAACTCCCTGGAAATTTTTGTATGCAAACCCTGATTTTACGGAAGTAAAGCTCAATTTACAACAGAATTCAGGCTCTGCAACAAGAAGATACAGGGAACTTAGCAGCCGACGGCGGTTGGTTTACTTTTACCAGGCAGTAAAAGGTTAAGCGCGAGATGGGGTTGGATGCCGGTTGTTATTTCACTTTGAAACCGCAACGACTTCAACTGTGGTTGCGGGCCGGCACTTAGGCTGTGGCTAGTAGGCAAAGTTACTTACCAGCCGCCTCAGGAGAAGTTGCCACCGGCTTTGAGGGATTTGCCTTCGCCTCAGGGCTGCCTAAGCTAAGCACTGCCGGCGGTTACACTCCCGAAAAGATTCGGCAGATTGTAACAAATTGCGAAGCCTCACTTAGCCGCAACTTCTTTCTTAAGATGGCATTAGAAATCATACTTGATCAACACCCTTTTAAAGATCGAAATGACGCCGAAAGCGGGGATCGAGGTGGTGTTTTTTCTGCCGGTTGCATCGGCTACACAGGGTTTGTAGGTTGCTGATGTCGTTGCTGCCGGCACGCGCTAGGGGAATAATGTGGTCAATTGTCAGTGATGTCTCTAAATGTGTTTGACCGCAGCTTTTGCAGTGATAACGATCACGCTCAAAAACATATTTTCTCACTTCTGGCGGAATGGGAATTCTGGGTGTTTTAGTCATGGCTGTGCCGGTGGCGTCTTCTGGGAAAAATCATATCAAAAACCTAAATACCAAATCCCTGCCTTATTTCACGCCGGCATCTGGCATTTATTGATTTTCTTCTTTGATCATTTGTCGAATCTCATCAAGGGGAGATTCAGGGGTGCCGGTTTCAGCTACCTTGGCTGCCGGTGTTTCTTCAACTTCTGGCTCATCAGGACAAAACTCTACAGTCATTTTGACTCGAATTTTTCCGCTTTCCCAGCCGTCAGCCTTATATTTCAACGCATAACATTCTATCCCTTCACCAAATAGTTTATTTTTGATTTGTTCTGAAACATTTAATCTCCTTCTAGTTGCTAGGTTAAACTCTAAAGCAGTTAAATTTATTTCAATAAAGCCATTAGAGTTTAAATTTAACTCGCGCCCTAAAGGTTCCCCTTTAAAACACACAACTTCATGCTCATCTAATGGCTTAAACTTTTCGCTCATCTCCATCTCTCTTCCTTAAAATACAAAGATTCCCGGTAAATTAAATCTTTCTATGAATACGCAATTTTTGTGTATTTTGCCACGTGAAATCGTGGCAAAGTGTTAGTTTCATCGGCTCTCTTAAATCTTCATTTGCCGGATCTCATCAAGGGGTGAGCTTTCTTCGTCGGCTGCCGGTTCAATTTCCAGCGTTTCTTCTACCTCAACGGTTTCCGGGCAAAACTCTAAAGTAATTCTCACTTTGCCTTTTTGCCAACTTTTATCGGGTTGGAGCATTTTACAATCAATGCCTTCATGAAACCAACTTTCCTTTTCCTGTGTCCAGTTAGATGAGTGGTATTGTGACTTAACAATTGGTAGCATTGCTGCAATAAATTCAATGATTGTAAAAGTGCGGTTGGTTAATAAAATTTGATCTGAATAGACAGACACAACATCTTCACGCTCTAAAGACTCAAACTTGTCTTCCATTTCCCTTTTTGACATTTTCTCATCCTTCTCTATATTAGGACACTCAAACTTATCTTCAATTTTCTTTTTTGCCATTTTTCACCCTTCTCTGTATCAGACTAATTAAATATATTTCTTGCAAAAGTCTGTTTTTTTACCACCAATAAACACCGATATTTTAACGACTGGTGTTCAAACTAAATTGGCGATTTGAGACTTTTGCAAGAAATTGACTTAGTCTACAAGCGCTTCTACTAGCGGTTTTTGCTCGTTTGGATGATTGGCTTCAGAAGCTTCACCGGCAGCAATAAAATCAGCTTTCAACTTAACCACCGGCAGTTGATAGCGATCCAATTGCATCCCTTGGAAACACTGATTAATTCCGCCAACGGCTTCATTATAAGTATTGACTGTTTGCTGCAATTGTGTTTGATTTTTCTGATTTTGATCAAGTTGTTCTTGGGCTTCCTTTTCTAGGGTTGTTTCAAGATGGGCGCGAGCGCGGTTGTATTGCTGTAAAATTGATTCTTCTTGCTCCTTGGCTAAAGGCAGCAAGTGAGTTTTGAATGTTTGATTAATCGTTTGGCGAAAAGCACTTTGAATGGTTTGTTTCACTTTGGGTTCAAAGTCCAATTTCAACAACTGACGAATTGCCGGTTCTGCCTCTACCATACTCGCGCAATCGTAGGCTTGAGAAGTTTGCTGCAAGACTTGACGGAACTGGTAAATTGAAAAGGTGTTCTCGTCGTAAAATCGAGCGCTTTCTCGCACGTAACGATCACATTCTGAACTCGCCGCCGCGCGAATTGCGTGCTGCACTTGCGTTTCTAAACTTTTAAATGCTTGCTCAACACCGGCATCTGTTCCGATCAGCCGGCACATCTGCCGATAATACTCTTGATGGCGTATGCGATCCATTAAATAGACAAACCAATTGGCAATGACTTGTTGCGATTCTGCAACAAGAACTTCTTCTAATTCATTTGCCATGAAATAAAATGCCTCTACTAAAATTGCCAAAAGTGGCGCAGTAGAGTTGCGCGGATGAGTATGTGTGGCACGCCGGTAAGCTTCTTCTACGGAGAAAGTATTCAAAAGTTCATCCATGCGTGAAACCATTTTTACTTTCAGCTTACGAAAATCTTCCTCAAAGATTGGACACTGATTGGTAATCGTCTCATTCGCTTCCTGACTGATATGTTCAATCAAAGCCGCACCAATTTGCCCTAATTCGTAATTCAGTTGCTCCAAACGCCGCGACTTTACACCCTCAATATTAATTGGTTGACTTTCCAATTCTCGGTGTTGCTCTAAATAAAGCCGGCGCAAGGCGACACACACCGGCTGAAGATCATTTGCTAGCGCTTCAAAAAGTTGAGGACGCTTTTCTTCTTTTAAATAGCGAGTGATGCCGGTGCGAAATTCTTCAATTCCACTATCGGAAATAAGCTGATCAATTAAGATTGAACCTTGTTCATTCAGAATTCTCGAATAATTCTCATTGGGGGTTTCGTAGCTGAAAACCGCAATCTTAAATTTACTCGGAGAAAGTTTGCCAGAGTTGGCGCAATAGCGATTAAATTCGCTGATGAATTGGGGTGTTTCTTCCTGAATGCCGGTGCCTTTGACACTTTGGGCAAAAAGAGAATCTAACCCATAACGATCTCGCAGGCTTGTTCCTTTAATTTGACTTCCATAAAATCCTAGCAAGCCACTGGTTTTATAAACTCGGCTGTTGTCTCTAAACTGGGAATTGATCAAATCATCGAGTCGCTGGCGCAATTGAGTGTTATACCATGTTTCATCAACTCGATTGAAAACATAAAAGACACGATCCCGAATCCCTGGATTCTTTCGCATCTTTTCTAAAAGTTCTGTTTCTTCGGTTGTCATGTCTCCTTCGGATGCCGGCTTGAGTACACACACGACAGCAGATGTTTCCGGATCTTCAATTTTGCGATAAGTCAGTTCCGCATCCTTCTTCACCGGCGCATCAATTCCCGGCATATCAATTAACACGTTGCCATCTTGTAATAGCAGGTGGTGGCAGTAATATTCAATTCGTTTTAGAACTGCACTGTTGCTGCCGCGACGTGCATAGCCGGCAGCTTCTTTTAAATTGGAAAAGTCAAATTGCTCCATCGAAAACGTGTTACTGTGGGTTGGATGAATGCGCTCACTGTTATCGGCATAACCCTTCAGTAACAAAACCAGCGCTTTCGCTTGTTTCGCTCGATCAGATTTACTTTCTCCACCTTCCAGCTTGATGATCGTTTCGCCTTTTTCAGTTAGCAATTCAATTGCTTCAGGCTGTTGAAGATTGGTGTCTGCTGTTAATCCCAGACGCTTACATAAAGCATCTGCCTGTTCTTTAATTTCTGTCTGGCTTAAAAAGGTGAGAACGACTCGTTCTTTGTCGGCTTCGGCATATTCAATATAACATTCGGTGCCGGTGGCGTGTCCTTCGGCGCTGTAGAGCAATTCTCGCTCTAGCAAGGCGTTGATCAGCATCGATTTGCCGGCACTAAATGCGCCGGCGAAGACAATTTCAAATTTAGGAGAAATTGCTTTTTTCAGTGACGCCTGAACTCCTGTGATATCTTGCATCCGTAAGGACGGTTCTTGATTCAACAAATGCAGTAGACTATCCACCTGAGCTTGGAGATTTTCGCACTGAGGTAACAGTTGAGTCATATGTGTCCTGAAAGTGAAGAGGAACCAACGAGAGACAGATCGAATCTGAATTCTTTAATAGGTTGCCCAAAATTTGCCTGCCTCTACCCAGGAGGATGAACAAGGGTGATAAAATTTCTCAAAAAATACCAAGTTACAAGTTTCTCTAAATTTCACGAAAAACTTCTAAGATTTAAATTTACTTCTATAAAAATAAATAGAACGTGCTAAAATTACTTTTCAATATTTATTTAGTTCAAGATAAGGCAAAAGTAGCTAACTCGGATGATGAAACTTGTCAAGCCGGCTTAGCAATAACGTCATTAACCTTTGCAGTACGTTGTCCAGACAGATATCATTCGGAAAAACATTTAGCCACCTCTTGAGAGAGTGATTCTCAATTAAGTGTGCGAACACCGGCATTCAGCCGAAAATTATCAAAGCCCTTCGCTAATTAACCGTTAAAATAAGATTAAACTTAGGTTGTATCATTTTGTAAAGATAAATTCGGTAACTGCCTTATGACTGCGGTACTTTCAGCAGCTATTCACGCAATGGCCACTTCACCAACGGTAGCTCCCGATAAAGCCAGTCAAGTTACACGGCAACTTTATCCCAACTACAAAGTAATCGTGTTGAATGATGATTTCAATACGTTTCAGCACGTTGCTGAATGCTTGATGAAGTATATTCCGGGGATGACAGGCGATCAGGCTTGGGAATTGACCAACCAAATCCACTCGGACGGCCAAGCCACGGTTTGGGTTGGCCCGCAAGAGCAAGCTGAGCTTTATCACCAGCAGCTCAGTCGTGCCGGCTTAACGATGGCTCCATTAGAGAAAGCCTAAAGTTACGGAGCCGGTGAGAATTTCACCGGGTTTGTGAGGCAATCATCATGAACTGCCGGCACAACCTCAAATGAAACCCGGCGCGTTTGGTGCCGGCTCTTTTCTTTTTTCGGTTCTCTGGCTTCCCCCCTTATAAGTTTTCACTTTTTGCTTTTCACTTTTTTGGGCTAGGCCGGCCCTAGACTAGGGGGGTAGTTATTTGGTCTAAATTATTATGGGCAACTCTTCCAGCGCTAGATTAGTTCTCAATCATTCGACTCACATTCCCGGTTTGATTGCGATCCTGGAACGGCTGACAAAGTATGCCGATATTCAAACTATCACCCCAGGCGTCATTGGCAATGTTAAGGGTCACACCCCTCGGATGACGTTACGGGTGTCCGTTCCCATTCGTGGCGGGTTTAAGGTGCTGGCGAGACAAGGTAAAACGGTTCAAGAAGTCTTTGTCATCACCAGCTTGAGCCAGAATGAGCTGGAAGATATCATTGCCTTGTTATTAAAGAAATAAGTCAAGCTTGCTGATTAAGGCAATACATTTAAAGACTAAAGCGTTTGCCTTCTGATACATAAGCCTAAAAGTAGCGCCGTGTAACCCGTCGCTATCTCGCAGCCACACTCCTTATCCACTAAGGTTTTTAGAAATAAAATACAGGCGGCATCAAGTTCTTTTGCCGGCCTGACAAAATTTGCTGAAAACCTTAGAGATAAGGAGTTTTACGCTTTGCGCGTTTGCCGGTTACAACCTAGCCACTTTTAGGCCAAACAGAGATCCAGGAATGTCATCGCTCATTTCTGGATTTACTGCAATTCGGTCTATTTGTAAATATCGTGTTATATTAGTTAACATAAGTTTACAAGAGGGCACAAACCCATGCGCTACACCGATAAACAAGGGAACACCCTCAACCTAGATGAATGTATGACTGCCGACAGCTTCTTGATGGAAGCTGATAATTACATCGACGAACCGTTAGAAATGCACTTCGATCTAACAGGTGAGTTAAAAGCAGGAAAGAAAGGGAAGCAAGCCGCAGCACCCCTTCGGAGTAATGGCAGTGAACTAATCCCCGCAGAAGCCCAAGCCTATAAACGTAGCAATAGCACTCAATTGCTTGAGGTGCCGGTAGGACGCACTGTGGATAACGAGGGACTTAACAATAACTACGCCATTCAGCCGGCTATGTCCTTGGCAGAATATCCCTCATCAGAACAGCAGAAGCGTTATGCCTTTCAAGGCGCAATTGCTATCGTGTTCGTTGCCTTAACGCTATTGACTGTATTTGTTGTTAGCTAGGCATAACAATAGCTAGATATTTAACTTTAAACCCAGATATCTAGCTAGCATTGAACCTCTAGTTTTCGCCCAAATTGGGCACAGGAGCCAGCCATGAATCAGCCTATCAAATTATCTTTAGAACAAGAATTTAGCATCCGTAGCTTTGCAGATCAAGTGCAGCAAATGTCTCGTGAGCAAGCCCAGGATTTTTTACTCATGCTGCATAAGCAGATGATCCTGCAGGAAACGATGTACCGGGAATTTCTCAAACACGAGTGGAGAATCGATGCCGGCGCTAGTTCTATCTAAAGCCGGTCAGCAATTATCCGACCACTTGAGAAGAAAGCCCTATCTCGGCTTAAGGATTCAAGCACCCTACAGTTGCTAAATACAGCCGAGACAGTAAATTTGCCAAAGCTTCCCTGAGAGCCGGTAAAATAATCTTCAAAATATAAAAAAGCTTTGTTGCAATCATTGTATTAGCGGCGAGCTTTTTTTAATTTTAAGCTGCCGATCCGTAACATCGTGTCGCCATTTTATGTGCTATCAATCAAAAATTATCTGACTATTATTTATAAATTAATTTTTCCTTAATCTAAAAAAGACTTTTAATGTTATGTGTAATATAAATGATCTGTTTTCTGAGAACAATTCAACAAAATATATCTATGCCTAATAGTAGATATTCTTCGTTTCAAAAAGGTTTATATTAGTAAACAGAAGACACAAAACTAGGTGAACAACTTGGCTAATATCGTAGAAACTGCCATCAATGCTGGCTCATTCAACACCCTAGTTACTGCAATCAAAGCGGCAAATTTGGTAGACACTTTAAACGGCGCTGGTCCCTTCACAGTTTTTGCGCCGACTGATGAAGCTTTTGCTAAGCTTCCCGAAGGTACAGTCGAAGGATTGCTTAAGGATATCCCAGCGCTTAAGAAAATCCTGACCTACCATGTCGTTTCCGGCAAGGTCATGGCATCTGACGTGGTTAAGCTGAATTCAGCAACCACGGTTCAAGGTTCAGACGTGAAAATTGACGCTTCCAATGGCGGCGTCAAGGTAAATGATGCAACCGTTGCAAACGCAGATGTTGCTGCTGATAATGGTGTCATCCACATCATTGACACAGTTTTGATTCCGGCGTAACCGACGCTTAGATAGTAAATGCTATCTGAGGGGCAGCGATTATTTATAGTCGCTGCCCCTCAACTGTTTTAAGGAACGATTTAGGCGCAAAACTTTATCAGATTTCGTAGTCAACCACGGCGCGTTCGCTGACAATTTTGCCGATAAATTGCTTGCATTTTTCGTGTTCTGGATGTTTCTGATAAGTATTCAGCGCATCGAAACTGGCAAACGCAGAATACAGTGCCACATCGTAAGCTGCCGGCGATTCAATGCCATTCATTCCCACTTCAAGATGTTCAATTTCTGGGATGGTGGCTTTGAGCGCTTCTAGCATTTCCTTCATCTTGCCGGCATTTTCCTCTTTAGAAGCGCCTTCTGCTGTATCTTTTAACCGCCACATGACAATATGCTTGATCATTCAATGTTCCTATTGAAAAAACGAGATTAAATTTCTCTGGTTCCACAAAACGAGGCTAGGCAGTCAGCGTCTGAGTTGCCAGCACAGCACGGGCGCGAACCACCAACTCTGCATCTGCTTGCGCCATTTGCTGCAACTGCGCCAAAAGGTGAGAAAACCACGCGGGACGATCTGCCGGCACCGCACTCCCCAACCCTTGCAATCCCACGATGCCGGCATAGCGCACAACCCATTCTGGATCTTGACAAACTTGGGTTAATGTGCTGTAAGTCCGCTCTTGATCCTCCCGAACCAGCTCACTTGATAGCCCAATCCACTGCAAATTGCCCAACCCTCTAGCTGCCGCGCGGCGCACGCTCAAGGCAAAATCAGTTTCAGCAGCCGAGATCAGTAAATCGATGCCACGGGGATCACCGATGCCGGCTAATGCGCGAACCGCCCAAGCTCTCGCACCGTAGTTATAGCTATCAAGCTGATCTAAAATAGCCTGCACTGCCGGCTCGCCGATTAAAATCAGCCCATCCACCGCTGCAACTGCCGCACCAGGATTGTTGTAGCGCAAAACCTGAATCAAACTCGGAATCGCTGCCGATGAGCGAACAGCCGCCAGCGCCTTCACTGCGTTCAACAAGCCATCAGCAGAATCCGCCTCATCAACGGCTTGAATCAATTTTTGAATGCTGTCATCCTTGGTCATAATTGCATCGCTAAACATTAAACCTCTTGCAAAAACCTCCAAACATCAAATTCTATGGCACACCAACCATTAACCCATCTGTGTCCATCTGTGGTTAAAAATCAAAACCTAAGACTTTGCAAGAAGCCTACCGTACAGATTATCAATATTTTTTCTAACTCAAGATTGCCGGCATATCATCACAAAAGCGAATCCATCACCGTCATAACCTGAATCGCATTATCAGACAGCGAAGGGGGTTGTGTCGGGTTACTCCCTAGCTGATGTTCTAGAATGCCTTTAAGCGCAATCAACTTAAGACTATTTTCTGCCAAAGTTTCAGCAATCGCCTCGGCTGCCGGTAAATAACCAATCGCCCCTAGATCCATCAAAGCCGACCGGCGCAATTGCAATTCATCGCCGTGTAAAGCCTGAACCAGGCGTTCTGCATAAATTGATTGACCTGTGAGCTGGTACATCGCTCGTGCTGCGGAGTATTGCACCCGCTTAACCGGATGTTCCAGGAACGGCTGAATCAGGGAAATGGCCTCTGTAGCGTGGAGGGTTCCTAACGCTTCGATGACTGCATTGTAGGGTTGGGCAAGATGGGGTTTTCCTGGAACTCGCACAGCCGCTTCCACACCGCCGGCTAGCATTTGCATCAGCACCGGCACACTGGCAGCAGCATTGAGCATTTCCAGAGATTGCGCTGCAGCTTCTCGAAGGTAGTAGTCTGAACTCTCTAAACACCAAATCAGCGCCGGCACTGAACGCTGGTCTCCCAGTTTGCCCAGTGCCCGCGCTGCATTGCGTCTCAGGGGATATCCCCCATCGTCTGTGCGGTCAGATTCATCTTCCAAAGCCGCCAGCAAAGCTTCAACTGCCGCCGGTTCTCGAACTCTGAATCTGCCAAGCCACCAAGCTGCATAGTAGCGCAGACCCAGGTCATCACCCCGCAGATTTGCGATTGCTTGCTCTGCGGTTAAAGATTCGCCACCATTTTCTGGTGCGGGTGGTGCCGGTTCAAAATAATCCTGCATGGGTCTGGTACTGTCAGATGGCTTACTTAGCTATCGTGCTCCGATTTGCCTTCACCTTCGTGGTGATGCTCGGAAGCACCCTCATGGTGATGCTCGGAAGCACCCTCATGGTGATGCTCCGATGCAGCTTTCCTGCTGTTCTCGAATTCAGCATTA
Source organism: Microcoleus vaginatus WJT46-NPBG5 (assembly GCA_019359355.1). Taxonomy (GTDB): domain Bacteria; phylum Cyanobacteriota; class Cyanobacteriia; order Cyanobacteriales; family Oscillatoriaceae; genus FACHB-68. The sequence continues at coordinate 45,867 of JAHHHM010000017.1, forward strand.
CCTTCAGCGGTCATCGGGTAAATGTTGACAATTTTGCCACCCAAGCGAAGGATTCGCTGCATTTCTTCATTCATCCGGTTGTAAGGCACTGTGATAAACACACTGCCACTTTGGCGAATGGGGTAGTTTGTTCTGTCACTTTCTTCGCTTTGAGCCAAACCAGTGACTTCGTAGCGAAATAGTCGGCTACCAGAAGGGCTGCTCGTCCCTCTCACATAAGCAGATTGACCAAGCATATTTCTTGCTATCTCCTAAAGATGAAAGTTTTACACTAACTTTGAACTTTGAATTTTTGACGCTTCAAAATTCAAAACGATCTTAGGCTGGCGTAATGCTGGCCACTTTACCGCCCTGGCGCTGAATTTGCTGCAGTTTGTTCGATAACTGCTCGTAAGGCACAATAAAGCTGGTGCTGCTGCGACGCACACTAGGATAGCCGGGATTGCGAACGCCGGTTACTTCAATCCGGTAAACTTTACCCGTTTGACCAAACCCCAAAGAGCCACCCAAACTGGTAGTGGGAGTGGAATCTTGAGCTGTGCGATATGCCCAGCCTTCAGAACCACCTGAAGGAGCAACAATGGCGGATGAGCGATTTTGACCGAGTTCGCGAGCCAGACGGGAGTTATTGCCTTCCACCTGAGAGCGATCACTGTTGGCATAACCGCGATACAGCCGGAACATCCGGGTGAAGCCTACGGTTTTTTGACTCCGTTGGGTTTCAAAACCGCGATAGTAAGGCACGATATTTTCGCCAAAGCTCTCTTGATACTCTGGAGAATCGATGTAAGAATCGATTTCGGCATCAAACCCTTGGGTTTCGTAGATGTCCAGGTGGAAAATCACCTCAGACTCATCATAGGGAGCGCGACCCAACAGGTGTTTATAGTTCAGTTCAATGACGCGCGTCTGGAAATTGTTGTAAAGAAACTTCGATTTGTAAAGCTCCGATTTTGCAACACAGCGCACGAATTCTCGCACGGTGATGCTGCCATTTTTCAAAAGGGATTCTGCACTGGTGAGTCGTTCTGACTTCATCAGATAGTCGTTGCCCAAAACCTGCCGGTAAACGGCACGAATCACGCCCTCAACATCTTGCAAGCTCCAATCTCTCCGCAATTCCACTGGCGATGCCTCGCTAAAAGCTGAGGTTCCCAAGCGGGATGCTGCTGCTGTAATAGCCATTTAAAATTCTCCCAACTAACAACAAGCGTTTTCAGCCAAACCTTGTGCAATCGCTTTCAGCTTTCATGAGTTTTTAAATCCGATCCCAAATTTAAAATTCTCAATGGTGTTGCTGATCGCTGATTTTAAGGTCTATATAAACGAAGATGCCCGGACGGGTAAACAACCACTAGCCTGTTGCTAGCCCCTGCCTACCTATCCGGACATCTCTTACCGGACTACGCAATCGTAAAGACGCTATAGAGCGTATCTTTCTTAGCTCAGGGCGTTGATGGCGTAGTCAAGGTAGGTGTTAGCTTCGGTGGCGGCTTGTCCGTTCAGACCGTGATTGCTCTTGATGTGCTTCAGCGCTTCGATGTACCAGCTAGGGGACAGTTCAAAGGTGGTGTTGATTTCATCTAAACCAGCAATCAGGAACTCATCCATTGGGCCGGTGCCACCAGCAACTAAGCAGTAGGTGACCATACGCAGGTAGTAACCGATGTCGCGAGAGCACTTGTCTTTACCGCGCTGATCGGCTGCGTACTGATTGCCTTGCATTTGGGTGGTGTAAGGGAATTTGTTGTACACCGCTTGGGCTGCACCATTGATCAGGTTTTGAGCATTGCTGGTCAAAGTACGAGCGGCTTCCATGCTGGCAGCTGCGCGGCGGTAGCGACCGTCTACGGCTTGCAATTCGGTGTTGCTGAGGAAACGGCCTTGGGTATCGGCGGTTGCAATTGCTTCAGTAATGGGGGTTTTCATTGTTAGATTGTCTCCCGAATGGTTTTGCTACAAGGTTTTCGTCGAAATGTGAGAACTTGCTGAAGGATATCAGCGGGTTTAGCCTACTGCACCGGCGGCGCGATCAAAGTAGCTGGCCAGTTCAGACATTAAGGCGCTGCAATCGCCTTGGGTAACGCCGTTGGGGTCATTGGCAATCTTGATAGCAGCATCCTTCATTTTTTGGACGCCGTTGGCAACGGAACCACCGGGCACACCCAGAGCTTGGTAGGTTTCGCGCAGACCATTGAGGCAGCGATCATCGAGAACGCTGGCATCGCCGGCAATCATTGCATAGGTGACGTAGCGCAGGATGATTTCCATATCGCGCAAGCAAGCAGCCATGCGACGGTTGGTGTAGGCGTTTCCACCTGGCTGAACCAGTTGAGGCTGTTCTGCAAACAAAGAACGAGCGGCATTGGAAACGATGGTGGAAGCGTTGCTGGTGATCCGGTTGACGGTATCCAAGCGCTTGCTGCCTTCTTTGACAATGTTGGTCAAAGCATCGAGTTGAGCGGTGCTGAGGAATTCACCCCGGGTATCAGCTTGGGCAACTACCTTGGAAAATGCATCTAACATGAACTCTGTCTCCTATCTTGATTTAGTTGGATCTGCATTCAAATTGTGCATCTGAGCCAGTTGAAGCTACTGGAGCTGCCGTAATGGCTCGCTATAAACAACAGCAACAACATCGGCTTTCGTTGCTCTTAAATGTTGAGTGTTACACACTTCCTGTAACTTTACACCAACATCTCAACAATTTGAGAAAACTTTACAGTTTTTTGACACTTTCTTTTTCCGGTTCGGAATTAGAAATTTCGAGAGGAATGTCGCTGCTTTTGTCACTTGACATAAAGCATCTTATCCCTCAAGACGGTGCCAATTGCCTTTCTATCCTCCCTCCATTAAGGAGTTTGGAAATCTTGGAAATCATCCCTTCGTCTTGATACTAATTCACTCGCCTTTCCGTTTCTTCCTGACTCCTAACTTATGCTTAGAGCGTAATAGCAAAAGCGCTTGTACTGACTCCAGCATTTTGTAGGTGGCCTGGGTGAGTTAACGTGCGATTGCTCGTTTGTTGTCCCACTTTAACGGATAAGGGTCATCGTGTCTCAGACCAACTCTTTAAGACTTTACCAAGTTTTATGAGAAATTGGAAAACTTTGGTAAATCCTTTTTTTCGGGCTGTTGCCTGCGCTCCATACCCTTCAGGTTATTTTTATACAACGCCCTTGCGCCATTTATTATTAAAATTTGTTAAGAAATTTTATCTTTAACCTTTATTTAACTTTAGCTCTACAGGCATAAGTAATTATGCCCATTCAGATTGAAGGCGGATCTTAACCTTGACTGTAACTAGATAAGTAATTATGCCCATTTAGATTGAAGGCGGGATCTCGTGACTCGTGAGCTATTCTTTGCGTGTGTGCCAATTTCAGCGTACTTTTCCTCAAGCCGAATAGGCAGATGGGGAAGTTATCTAGTGTTCGCGTCGTTACAGTCTAAGCACTTCAAGATTCCATGACGCGAGATTTTTCAACGCAATCAAGCACAGTTCGGTTTGTCTGCCGGCAACTCGGCACCGGCTGTCTCCGTTCGGGAACGCCAAATCGGCCAAATTTACAAGGATTTGCAGTTGCATTGTTACAAAAACAAGATATCCAACTGGCAACGGGGTTTACTGTAGAGGAAAAACAACAGATGGCCAGTGTTAATTGTTCCTATGTTCATAAATTAAGAAATTCTGCCACAGGGATGTAATGCTGCCGGCTTTCCTGTAACTTAGAGATTAAGAATGTTTTGGCTTGCCGCCCTACTCGTAAAAGTTGAAGCTGTAAGTGTCCTGTGGAAACCCAATGGAAAATGTCTGGAAGTAAGAGCCGGTGAAAAAGTAACCTGATCAGTTTTTCAGCGTGGTAATTTAAGCTTAAAATTCAGATCGCCATTATTGTCGAAAACGTTCTTTTTTAAAGACAGTTAAGGGTGGTACTTTAAGATTAAATATCAAGATTAATTTTGGTATTGTAGATTTTAACTGAGCTAAGGTATTGGATTCAATGATAGCCTAGCAATCAGTGCCTATTTAATTCAAGCTTCACTTAACATAATTTCCAAAGCTATAACAATTAGCTGTGATTGATTAATGATCATCACCCTGGAAAGCTTGGTGTGCCGGCACCTTCCCCAAAAGAAATCTGGCAACTGATTAGCAATTGCATTGATAGCATTGGCAGAAATCATTACTGACGATAGCGCCACAGATAGACTTGTCGGTAAAAAAATCGTCAAAAATTCTCATCTTGCTAAAAGCGTTAATATCCATAACATTAACGAGCAAGATGCCGGCACTACAAGTTTTTTATGTTCTCTGCTTAGTCACAATTCAAATAGAATTGCTCTATATGGCAGGATTTCCCAGGTTCTAGATCATGATGATTAAGTATTGCTATTTATTTCAGCTAGATGAACCGCCGAGTCCCTTTGTAGCTGGGTTTGTTAACTCCGAAATTAACCGGCAGCACTCATCAACCGGCAGCCGCTGTGCCATTGCCGCTACTAAAGCTTCGTAAGCTGATTGATGAGATTCAATTAAAGATTTCGCTTGCAAAGATGCCCAACGCTCTTTTAACTGTCCCTGTTGGGGAAGCCGCAGTTGAGTCAACACCGCTCTAACTTTTTGTCTGTCTTCAGATCCTCCCTCAGCACTGCCATAGATCAGGGTTTCAGCCGCAATTCCCGCCATCCAGACGGTGCAGTAGCGATCTAGCAGCTGAGTGGAAAGACGCCCTTGCTGTAGTTCCAACGCCAATTCTCGATCATCAAACCGCACGCCGCCTTGGGCTGAGTGTCCCTGCCTGAAGGCTTCCCAGGCATTGAGCGCATAACCGGCAACGGGAATATCCAAGAGGTAAGCAACTAAAAAATGACCGGCTTCGTGACGAACAATGCGTTCACGATGCTCACCAGAGGCACCTGCCAGCCAATCTACCAGCAGTGTACCGCCTTGCCCTTGCCAGCTGAGGGTATCCAAAGTAGCGAGTCCTAACAGGCAAAAAGTCGCGATCGCCGGCACTGCGGGGGAGAGATTAAATATTGGCCCTAACAAGCTGGAAAGTGTCAGGGTAAAAATTGTTATGGCAATGAGATTGAGGGAAATCTTACTCATTATTTATTAGTGGGTAGGAGCCGAGTTGCAAACCGGCCCGTACAGCGATGGTAAAAATCAGTTAATTGTTAACTATTGTTAACGACTAACCTCACAATTCGCAACCTTGCGACAACTGATCTCTGTACGGACAGCTTGATTAAACTCCGCTCTCCCGCTGAATCGCTAAGCCGTCCCAACTATTTCGCGCCCTGCCCTTTATAAAAGGTTTCCAAGCTATCGGAGTCGCCGACAAAGCGCCAGTGCCAAGGCTCATAACTGACACCTTGGGGATTATCCTTGGGAAATGACAGCTCAAAGCTATAGCGAGGGGCGTTCGCCGAAAGCCACTTGAAAGCTTCCGTGTTTTCAAATTCGGGATTGACGTTCGTTGCCGGCACAGCGGCATCTCCGATATCAAGGGCATAGCCAGTGTGATGCTCACTATAGCCCGGAGGCGCACTAACTTCCGCCCGTTTGGTTGCCACTTGTGCCCGTTCCGCTTTCACCTCAAAAAACAAGTGCTGTTGGTCATCAATCGTGCGAAAGCCGGAAATCGGCACCAAGCTGATGCCCTCTGCCTGAGCAGCTGCCTGCATCGCTAGAAATGCTTCTGCTGCGGCTTTACGCATCTTGATGCTGCCATCGGGCGCAACCGGCTTGAGTTCTGCTGCCGGCGCTTCCTCATAGCGCTTGTGTCCTAAAAGAGTTTCTTGCTCCTCAACACTACTCGTCGCGCCGGCAGTGGGTTGGGGCGGCACAGACTCACTTGCCGGGGCACTTGGGGCGGTTTGTGCCAATTGCCGCGACGCCATTGATTGTGTTTCTACTAAAGCAAACCCTACACCGGCAACGAGCGTAACTCCCAATCCCACCAGTCCTGCAATCAGCCACCCCCGCGAAAACCGAGACTGAGGTTTTTGCTCAGGAGTATCCCGGAAAGCAACAGGAATATCGTCGATAGGGGGTACTGAGTTGTGCAAGGGTTTTCCAGACGAACCAGCCTTATTCAAGGGAGCCACTCTCCGCACTCAATCCAACACTCAATCATTGTATATGCAGACCTATTTATCAACATCTACGGCAACTGAATCGTGTTGGGCGTCCACGCTATCCTTTACACGCTCAGTGGCGAGTTGCCCGTAAATCTTTGCCGAGCCAATCCCAGTTTTTCCAACTTAACCGCATCTAATTTGCTTATTTACTCAAAATATAGGCATCCCTTTAAATGATTTTTTTTAGGATAGCCGAGAATTTTATATTAAAATATAGCGGTTCTCAATACTATGAAACACCGTAAAGCCAAAAGGCATTGGGGGGGCTTCCCCCCAAACCCCCCATTGGTGGACGGGTGCGTCCACCAAACCCCCTCCACAAGGGTTTATCGGCTGTGCCTAATGGATCTAAGAATTACTAAGTTATGCAAGTTAAAGTATAAATAAAAAATGATTTCCAGCCTAGGAATTCAGCTACTAAATCTGTATTTTAAGTTAGCCGGTGGAGTTGTGCTGGGATTGGTTTTAGGCTGGAAACTGCCAGAAGTCGCGCCGGCATATTTGGGCAAATTTCTATTCTGGATTGGCGTGCCGGTGGGCATTGTGGCATTTCTGCGCGGGGCGGATTTATCTGGCTCAATTTGGATCGCGCCGGCAGCCGCATGGGCGGCAATTATTCTGGGGGCAGGATTAGCGTGGGCTTGGATCGAGATAGAAAGCAAGCGCAACCCTTCCGGCTTAATGTCTTCAAAACCGGCACAAGGTACTTTTTTGCTAACGGCAATGGTGGGAAACACCGGCTACTTAGGCTATCCAGTCATCCTGGCATTAGTGGGAGATAAATACTTCGCTTGGGCGCTTTTCTACGATATGTTAGGCACCCTATTCGGCGCTTACGGATTGGGAGTAGTTCTGGCCGCTCGCTTTGGCATCGGCACTCAAAATTCCTGGCAATTAGCCCTTGTCATGCTGCAAAATCCTGCCCTGTGGGCGTTTGGTTTTGGCTTAATTGTCCGAAACGTGGCGCTGCCGGTGCTAGCGGAAGAAATATTGCAAGCATTTGCCTGGATTTTCCTAGGTTTAGCCCTCGTACACATTGGGATGCGGCTAAGCCGGCTGTCTTCTTGGGGAAGCTTGCAGCCGGCATCGATCAGCCTGGGAATTAAAATGCTCGTTGTACCTTTAGTGCTGGGTGCCGGTTTACCCTATCTGGGCATTACCGGCCCTCCGCATCTGGCTATCGTGCTGCAAATGGCCATGCCGCCGGCGTTTGCCACCCTGGTGCTTGCAGAAGCTTACAATCTCGACCGCGATTTAGCGGTAACTGCCGTGGCAGCGGGATCGGTTGGCTTTTTGCTGATCTTGCCGGTGTGGTTATGGATTTTTGGCGTTTAGCAATTTTCTCGTTCCCAGGCAATTTCCTGAGAAGAAGCATAAGTGGCAGCAAGTTCAGCCGGCGTCATTTGTTCGTAGGGTTCAAAAGGCTGGTGAATCCAGGGATTGTCTGGCAAGTAATCGACATAGTAATCGGGCGCAATAATGGAAGAGGCTTTGTACCAGAGAACAGCGGTGCGAATTTCTTCGATATCCGCCCCATAATGAGACGATAGCCAGTTAAGTGTCTGCTGGAGCGAGATGCCGGAATCTGCCAAGTCATCCACTAAGAGAATATGACTGCCAAGCTTGCCGGTGGTCATTGTCAGATGGGTTGAGAAAGAAATTTCCCCACGAACTTGACCACCGGCACCCCCATAAGAAGAAACCGATAAAATCGCCAAGGGCAGGTTGTAAATCCGCGAGAGGGTATCTCCCACGCGCAACCCCCCTCTAGCAATGCAGACAATTTGGTTGAACTGCCAATGGGACAGGTAAATTTTGGCAGCGAGTCGCTCAATTTTTTGATGGTACTCAGACCAGGAAATATAAAGATCAGGCATAGATAGCATGATGAACGCAGGGATCAGCAGAATAATACAACTGCCGGCAGATGCGAAATGTTGCGCCGCGACATAAGGCACAATAACAGAGCGATGAAACGCCATTCTTCATCACAGATGCTTGGCAACCGCAAGGGCTGATTTTACTTCGTTGCAAACTGACATGACTAACACTTCCCCTTCTGCTGATTCCCCTATTTCACCTGAGTCTGAAAAGCTCAACTTTAGCACCAAACTGGCCTACGGGGCAGGGGATATGGGGACGGCAATTACAGCAATGCTTTTGATTTCTTTTTTGTCACCCTTCCTCACTGATGTAGCCGGGTTAGCCCCCGGCTTAGCCGGCAAAACCCAGCTGGTTGGTAAGGTTTGGGATGCCGTCAATGACCCGCTGGTGGGCGTGTTGAGTGATCGGACTCAAAGCCGCTGGGGACGGCGGTATCCCTGGATGATTTGGGGGGCAGTCCCGTTTGGATTCTTCTTTTTCTTGCAGTGGGTTGTCCCCCGCTTTAGCGATACCGAAAGTATTAATCAGTGGGCACTGTTTTTTTACTACACTGTTATCTCAATTTTATTTAACACGTTCTACACCGTTGTCAATTTACCTTACACCGCTCTCACTCCCGAACTCACCCAAGATTACAACGAACGCACCAGTCTCAACAGCTTTCGATTTACCTTTTCCATTGGCGGCAGCATTCTATCTTTATTGCTGGCTTTAGTGATTGCACAGCTCATTCCTAATGACCGAGGGCAGCAGTTTTTGGTATTAGGAGGGATTTGTGCAGTTTTCTCTGTACTGCCTTTATATTGGTGTGTTTGGGGAACGCGTAAACGTGCCGCAGCCGTTGCCGCAAAACACCCGGAAACCGAGCAACCTGTCTCTATGCCGGTGTTACAACAACTGAAGCTGATTTTGAGCAACCGGCCTTTTTTGTTTGTGGTGGGAATTTATTTGTTTTCTTGGTTAGCTGTGCAGGTGACGGCTGGAATCATTCCCTACTTTGTGGGAAGTTTAATGCGCCTGGGGCAGACGGAAATTAATTTAGTCCTGTTGCTGGTACAGGGAACGGCTTTGAGTATGCTGTTTGTTTGGGGTGCGATCAGCAAGCGTGTGGGCAAAAAAGCGGTTTACTTTATGGGGATGAGTGTCTGGATTTTGGCACAGGCAGGATTATTTTTCTTGCAACCCGGTCAAGTCGGGCTAATGTACTTTCTAGCAGCGATGGCCGGCTTAGGTGTGTCCACCGCTTATCTGATTCCCTGGTCGATGCTTCCCGATGTGATTGAACTGGATGAACTGAGAACGGGACAGCGTCGTGAGGGCATTTTTTATAGCTTTATGGTGTTTCTGCAAAAAATTTGTTTAGGACTTGCGGTGTGGTTGATGTTAGAAAGTCTAGGTTGGGCCGGCTATATTAAACCCACTGCTGCCATCCCGCTGCCCGATCAATCGGATGCGGTAGATATGGTGATTCGCATTGCGATTGGCCCTTTGCCAACACTGGCTTTGCTTGCCGGTTTGGTACTGGCTTATTTTTATCCGATTACCCGTGAAGTCCACGCTGAAATTTTACTGCAACTTCAGGAACGCCGAGCGGAACGAGGAACTAGGGACTAGGGAGAGGAGAGTTGCAATTTCCCGCACTTTACACGCAGTTTTCAGGGTTCATTCTTCTCTTTTAAATAGGTGGGTAGGGCAACTGTGAAGGCTGTCCAACCGGCATCACTTTCAACCTGAATGCTGCCGCCTAACTGTTCGACAAGTTTGTAAACCAAAGCTAGCCCTAAGCCGGTGCCGCCTTGTTGCCAGGGATCGGCGTTGGGAACTCGGTAGAACTTTTCAAAGATGCGGGGCAGTTCAGCTTTAGGAATTTCCGCTTGATTAACGATGGTGAACAGGCAAACAGGGGGGGCGGATGAAGGGTTAGGAGTCAGAGATTCTCCTCCTCCCTCTGAGTAGCGGACGCTTAGCGCTATCTTGCCACCGGCGCTTGTGTATTTGCAGGCATTGTTGAGCAGTTCTGTTATAATCCGCCCTAAACTGATGGCATCTGAAATAAAGGGGGGGAGTTCAGGCGGATAGTCAACCTCTAAAATCTGTTGCCGGTGGGAGATCCTGCAATTAAAAGGTGCCAGAATAGTCGGCAACCACTGCGGTAGGTTCACAGCAGTTGTGTGTAACCCGTAGGCGTCCGCTTCTAGCCTTTGCAAATCCAGTAAATCTTCGATCAGCTCATTTTCTCGGTCGCACTCGTTTCGCAAAATCTTTAAATAGCGCTCGCGCCGGTCTGGATCGTCTGCCGCTTGCAGCAGGTGAATCGCCATTTTCATGTTAGCGATGGGCGAGCGCAATTCGTGAGAAACGGTACTTAAAAAGTCATCTTTGAGTCGATTAAGTTTGGCGAGTTCTTCCACTTGTGCGCGGGAGGCTTGATAAAGTCGGGCTTGACGAATGGCGATGGCGCACTGATTAGCGACTTGTTGCACTAAGAGAATTTCTCTCGTGCCCAGAACGGTGCCAATTCGGTTAAATACTGCTAAGTGAGCGATCACTCCTTGGTCATCGGATGATATGGGACACAGCAGTTTTACCGGCAAATGTTTGCATAGTTCGGGTGCGCTAAGATCCCCTTGTTCAGAAGATTGATAGTATTCTCCGCGCAGCAGCCGGCTAAAGGCATTAGGGGCGTCTGCCATCTTAATCGCACAGCCCAAAGCCGAGCCGAACTGAGGCGGGGTGGCTTCATAGCAAATGGTTGCTTGTGTACGTTCAAGGTTATAAAGAGCGGCGCAGCAGTAATCTGTTTTCAGGATGCTGTGAAGTGCGACAACAGCGGTTTGCAAAATCTGAGCTTCATCGAAGCTATCGCGAATTTCATTGGTGATGTGCTGAATGCCGGCAGCAAACTCGAGTGCTTTTTTCAGATGGCTAGTACGTTTTTGAACTTGATGTTCTAACTCGTTGCTGACGACAATGCTAGCTTTAAAATAAGTGGGCGATTCGTAATAGCTTGCTATGGAATGACTGTTATAAGTGCTGAGTGAAGCTACTGCACTTTTCTTGTGTAGATTGAAGTTTAAAAAAGAATTGTGGTGTTTCGATTCGGGCGCGAAGTCCAGAAAGCTGCTGTTTTTGTCTAACTGAAACATTAAATCTGGTAATGCTTGCGGCAAGGCTGTATTTTTTGTTTCCCTCTGCAATCGGGTTTCTTGCGCTTGCTTTTGCTCTGTGATCTCTTCACACAACATGAGTACGATCAAGTTTCCCTCATTTCCTGGCACAGCGCGAGCCACTTGTCGCACCCACAACAAGCTGCCGTCTTTTCGTACTTGGCGAACTTCTCGGCGCGATACGGCTGCCGGCTGCTGCAAACAAGCGATCAGGTGCTGCTGCACTGCGGGTTTGTCGTCTTCGTAAACAACTTTCAGGAAAGATTGCCCGACTAATTCTTCTGGAGGATAAGCTAATTGTTCGGCTCCAAAAGCGTTGACGGAAAGCACGGTTCCGCCGGCATCTATAGTGAAATAGATGGAGGGATTTTCTTCATACAAGGCTCGGTATCGCTCTTCACTTTTTCGCAGTGCTTCTTCAACTCGGTTACGCTCAGTGGCATCGGCGTAAATTCCGACAAAGCCGATCAAGTTGCCGGCGCTATCTCGCAGCACTGCATCGCTCACTTCTGCGACAAATTGGCTGCCGTCTTTACGCTGAGCAACAAACTCTCGCTGCGCTGAACCTGTGCTTTTAACTGCGCTGAGGGTTGCTTCGGCTTGCTGGTGGTTCACTTGCGCTGCGAGCGTGTCGTTAATACTTTTGCCCATAACTTCTTCAGCCTGCCATTGATAAAGCGTTTGCGCGTAACAGTTCCAATAAATTATCTGGCTGTGTTTGTCTGTAGCGATGATGGCATGACAAACTTGGTCTAACAGGGATGCTAGGAATAGAATTTGCTCTTGCGCCTGCCGGTGGTTCGCTTCTAAAGTATTAAAAAGTTGTTGCAGCCCTTCAAAGGCGGCTTCGTCTCTGTAGTATTCACGCAGGCGCTGAGCGCGTTCAAGTTTCATACGTCACAATTCAGGAATCTAGTTCATTTAAACTTTTGCGAGGGTAAATTTTTCAGTATTTGATTTTGATATAGTTAAGCTTTAATGACTGTTAGTTTATGATTATAAGGGAAAAATCCTAAGAATTTATAAAATTTTGTGGGTGTTTTGTTTTGCTAAGTTAAAATTTATACTCTAAAATCGGCAAAATGGAATCGGACGATTCTCTGCTAAATGTTGAAGCGGTAAGTTTTTGGGAGCAGCGCTATCAGGAAGGAACCGCTGGCTGGAATTTGGGACAAGCGGCTCCTCCTTTTGTTAGCTTTTTAAACTCTCCGCACGTTTCACCCCCCGGTCGCACGGCAGTTTTGGGCTGCGGTCAGGGTTATGATGCTTTGCTGTTTGCTTCTAAGGGCTTTGAAGTTGTTGGTTTTGACTTTGCTCCTTCTGCGATTGCAGCGGCAAATCATTTGGCTGAAGCTGCCGGCATTTCTACTCAATTTTTGCAGCGAGATATCTTTGACTTGGCAGATGAGTTTGGCGGTTATTTTAATTATGTGGTAGAGCATACTTGCTTCTGTGCCATTTTGCCGGGAAGACGGCCTGCTTATGTTGAGCTGGTGCGAGACTTATTGCGCCCGGATGGGGAATTGATCGGCCTGTTTTTTACCCATTCTCGTGCCGGCGGCCCTCCTTTTGGGGTGACACCGGCACAGATTGAGGAGTATTTTGCTGCTGATTTCGAGCTGCTTTCTTTGGTGCCGGTGACGAACTCGGTGGCGTCACGTCAAGGGGAGGAGCATTTTGGGCACTTTCGGCGAAAGTAGGGGCGCGGGGCGACACAACAGCCAAGATTAAGAGACTTCATTGTTTAGGCTGGTGTCGCCGGCAAGAGTAATCAATTTTTAAATGCTATATTCTCAAATCTTGGAAATCATCTGTAATTTATGCACAGAAGTCATTTGATGCTTTTCATTTTTCTGTAAATTTTGCAAAACACACGCACATCACCAGAATGCTATAACCGGGCGTTTATAATTAGAGATAAGAAGATTGTAAAGTTTTGTGAACTAAGGCGCGTATGAATCCTCTTACTTTAAAACAAATTTCCGAGCATTTAGACAGCGAAAACTCTCGTGATCGCATGATAGCGCTGGCTTCCTTGCGGCAATTCCCAGCCGATGATGCTGTGCCCTTAATTAAAAAAGTCCTTGACGATCAAAGCTTGCAAGTGCGCTCAATGGCAGTATTTGCGCTGGGAGTCAAACAAACAGACGAATGCTATCCGATTTTGGTGCGGTTGCTAGAAACTGATCCAGATTACGGCATTCGCGCTGATGCTGCCGGCGCTTTGGGATATTTAGAAGATCAGCGAGCGTTTGAGCCGCTGGTGCGGGCGTTTTATGAGGATACCGATTGGCTGGTGCGCTTTAGTGCGGCGGTGGCGCTGGGAAATTTGAAAGATCCTCGCGCTCATGATGTGCTGATGAAAGCGCTCGATAGTGAGGAAGTGGTGGTGCAACAAGGGGCAATCGCCGCGCTGGGTGAAATTAAATCGATAGCGTCTGTTGATCGCATTCTCCGCTTCGCTCAGTCAGAAGATTGGCTGATCCGGCAGCGTTTGGCAGAGGCGTTGGGGCATTTGCCGAGTGAGAAGAGTGTTTCGGCGCTGAAGTATTTAGCGAAGGACGCTCATTGGCAAGTGGCGGAGGCGGCGAGTATTTCTTTACAGCGTTTGGATGAGGCGGGAATTTAGGCGCGGCAAATTTAAGGATTCGTATTCGCGAGTTTTCTAGCACAGAAACTAAGCTAGTTGATGCTGAGCTTGTATCGGTTTTGCCGGCATGACAGTCAAACTTTTTGAGGTAGTAATAGATACCACTGTAAGGTTGTGTTCGCCTCCTGCCGGCAGAATAGAAATTCTCAGACTTCGTGCCAACTTGTTATCCTCCTCTCGGTTGATGTAATTCGGTGTTGAATTTGTTGCAATAGATAAGAAGTCAGAACCTTTGGAGACTCTTCAATGCGTAAGTTAAATATCGGTCTTACTGACGAGCAACGCGAGGGTGTCATCGATTTACTCAATCACGACCTCGCCGATGCTTATCTTTTGCTAATCAAAACCAAGAAGTATCACTGGGATGTGGTTGGTCCTCAGTTCCGCTCACTCCATCAATTGTGGGAAGAACACTATCAAGCATTAACCATTAACATTGATGAGCTTGCAGAACGGATTAGAACTTTGGGCGGTTATCCAATTGGAACGGCTGAAGGCTTCCTAAAATATGCCTCGATTAAAGAACACATTGGCGATCTGCCCTTAGCTACACAAATGGTCGCTCGCTTGGTGGACGATCACGAGCAAATTATCCGTAACCTGCGCGATCATGTGGATCAGTCCGGCGAGAAATACCACGATCAAGGAACGGCAGACTTTTTAACCGGCTTGATGGAACAGCACGAACAAATGGCTTGGATGCTGCGTTCGTTTATCGAAGGGGAATCCTTGGTATCGGATGGGCAAAAGCCTCAAGCCTCGCCGCAAACTGCCGGTCACGTCTAGAGAATTTGTCAGAAGTTGAGACATTTTTCTCTTGGCAGTTTCAGTCGGTTTAATACGCCGCTATAGTTTTAATCCTTGACTCATGCCACACTGACCCCGCTGAGAGAAAAATGTTTGAGCTGGGCGTAAGTGTTGGTTTGAGTTCAAGGAATTTTAATAAAAACTGTTTGATTTTTCTGCCGGCAACTCTCTTAAAGGCGAGTTGACTTGTTTTATATTGGCTGAGAGCCGATGTTCACAAAAATAAGTGATTTGTTACCTGACAAATTATGATAATTCATTTTATATAAAAAATTGTATGCTTAAAATTGAAAACTTAAAAGAAATATTTAGAGTAATTTTAGCAGTCGCTCTCATCGTACTTGGTGTGCTGCACTTTACAGTTTCCGAGCCATTTGTAAGGATTATGCCGGCTCAACTCCCCTATCCTCTAGAATTAGTTTATATTAGCGGATTTTTTGAAATCTTGGGCGCAGTTGGGTTATTAGTTCCGCCAGTCTCCCGTGCAGCAGCTTGGGGAATTATTGCGTTATTTATCGCAGTTTTTCCAGCGAATATTAATATGGCTGTTAATCATATTCATATTGATGGAATTCCAGATTCGCCTTGGTTTCAAGCAGTTAGGCTACCGTTACAAGCAGTTTTGATTGCTTGGGCGTGGTGGTACACAAAACCCAGCAATCCTGAAAAGCAAGCAAGTATTATTCCAAAAAATTTAATTTCTAAGTTACCCACGAGTTGAAGCTTGGGATGCTGAAGGCGCGGTGTCGGTTTTGGCATCTTCAACCACATTAGACTGCTGGGAAACGTAAATAGTTTATAGAGCCGGTCAATTTGAGTTTAAGGCTGTCATTCTCAACGGGTTGTCAATCAGCCGATCGTCAATGAGACAAAGAACGTTGAGATTCCCTTGGCACGGCTAGAGTTAACTCCGCCAAATCTATTTGCCTTAAGCCACTCACTTTAATTTCTAGGTGTGGGGTTGACAGACGCATAAGCTTGCGATAGATTGTGACTAATCGGTCACATGACTAACTGGTCACATTAGCCTTGAGCTGGTTTATGCCCTCCCAGACGTTCTTTAATTTGCCTGTTCCGAGACAGCGGATCGTTATCGACTCAGCGATCACCGAGTTTGCTAACCACAGCTATGAAGCAGCGTCGATATCAAGCATTGTCAGTCAGGCAAAAATTGCTAAAGGCAGCTTTTATCAATACTTTGAGGACAAGCAAGACTTATATCTCTACCTAGTCGATTTGGCGATTGAAGCAAGGAATTCGTTCATTGCTGGAGTTAACTTGCCTAGCATTCAAGTCGGCTTTTTTATATACTTGCGGGCTTTATTTGAGGCAGTTCTAGCGTTTCAACTGGCAAATCCAGCCTTTACTCAAATCCTTTATCGGGGGCCAAATCACGGCGATGTGCCCTTTCGGGAGGAAGTCCTCAAGCGCATTAATGCAGCATCAATAGCATTTATGCGACAGTGTGTACAAGAGGGCATTGCCCAAGGTCAACTAGCGGCTGATGTCAACCCAGATATTGCAGCATTCACCATTGTTACGCTGGGGAATGAACTCAGGCACTTTATCCCTGTTCACTTGGGGCTTAATGTAAAGCAGTTAGTTAAAGACGGGCCTGAGCTTGATTCGGGTGCAATTGGCAAAATTTTGGATGACTTTGTACGCACCCTAGAGCGCGGCATTGGAGGCCGGCGCTAATGCTCAATACCCTGCCCATTGTCATCAAAATCATCTATCTTGTTGCGTTGAACTTCGTCTTTGCAATCGCAATCAGTCGCGCCAAGACAATCGCTTCGTTGCCTTGATTAGCAACAAGTTAGAGCAACTAATTATTATGCGATTACAAATATAGCAATCCTAAATTGGTTGCAAGATTTTTAGTGGGCATCTTGCCTGCAATCTAAGCTTTTCAGGGTGATGATTATTAACCAATCACAGAGTAGGGCTATCGCAACCAAAAGAACAATGTCAAATCCAATTAGAGCCGGCTAATAAAAGATACTCAAGTTACAAAACTTGCTGGTAATCACCAAAGCCTTGTCATTAGAAATTATCTCCGCACATCTAGAGAATAATTATGCTGAAACAATTTGAAGACCTCACCCGAACCGTTCGCAACTTACATACTGTCACGGATTTGCTCAAATCGATGGGTGAAAAAACAGAGAATGTTTTTGACATCGAAGATAACTTTCGAGGCAGTGATCAGATGAAGGTGTGCGTCGAACGAGTTAGAGCTATCCCCGAAGCCCGCGCCATGATGGAAAGCCGCTATCTTGGTTCTGAAATCGATCTCGAAGCTTTATCAAATTTGCCCCCTGGCACGCTTGGACATACCTATGCCGCTGTCATGAAAGCCTTGGGCTTTGATCCTAACTTTTACCGTCGTCGTGATGTTGAAACCGACGCAGACTGGGTGACTATGCGCTTACGGAAAACCCACGATATTGTACATCTGATTACCGGCTTTGGGCCTACCGGCGGAGAGTTGGGAGTGTTAGCCATTCATGCAGTTCAAATTGGCTATCCGATGGGTGTGTTGCTTCAGGTTGCTAGTATGGGTTTAGCGCTTAAGCGCCAACCGGAAAAACTGCAATATGTAACGCAGCAGTCGGCGAGAGGCATGGGGATGGCAATACAAATTAAACCGCTGATTGCTCAGCGTTGGGAAGCCGGTTGGGACAAACCTGTGCGGCAATGGCGCGAGGAATTAAATATTACTGATCCTGTAATTGATGAACCCTACAGTCTGAAGAACCGGCTGCCCGGTCTTGATCTCGACTGGTAAAGGTATGCAGTTAAATTGAAAAGAGTAGGCTTGCTCATGCGTGAAGGGATGTTTGTGGGAAAGAGCAACTTTTTCATCCACAAACATCTTTCGCATTGGTAACGGTAGAAGCTTAACAGAAAAAAGAGAAAATAAACAATAATAGTTAAGCTTATTTTCTCTAGTAAGCACTACTTATTATTCACATCGTTACTGTAGAGAAAACGATTTCTTGAACCCTGATAAAAGATTAGAAAATTGTCGATTCATAGATAGCTTTATTTTGTAATTCAGCCTTTATTCAGCAATCAACAAATTTATTTTTGCTTGGCGTACTTTTACCAGGGAATGACTTAAAACAGCGTTATTTAGAAAAAGTCGATTCTGTATATTCAGGCAGTATCTCTGAAAGTTCTTCAAGTTTGGGGTCAACGACCTGAAGATGTTGCTCTAAAATTGCGAGATTGCGAATATTAGATTTATAGTAAGCATCGAACAAATCACCCACTAATGGAACTGTCCCCACAACAGCTTCTAGGCCGACATTAAAGATCATCTTTGCCAAGAATTCGCGGGGAATATTAAACCGGGCGGCTAAATAAATGATGTAAGCTGAAAACGCTGTACTCACTAAATCACCGGCACCCGGAACTAAACCCAGAATTGGGTCTATGCCAATGCGAAAACGCGTGCCAGGGATGCCAATGGCTGTATCCATGAGCCGGCTGAGTTTGCGGATGCGGTTAAGAGTCGCTAAACGTTGTGCAGTGTTCATAATTAATCATAGTGCCATAAGCAATCACGACTGGTCTTATACCCTAAGACTGAAAGCAGAGTGGAACTTCAACTCAAAACTGCCACCTTTTCCTCGCCATTTGATAGATAAAACATGAGGAGTCCGAAAAAAACAAGCGCTTTTAAATGGAGCCGGCAAAGCTTGCGCCAAGCGTTATCCGTGTTTCAGTACAGCGGAAAGGCATTAGGCTTAGTCTGGACAACCAGCCGCACGCTGACGGTGATATTTGCCGTGCTCACGTTAATCGCCGGCATCCTGCCTGCTGCTGTTGCTTATGCCGGTAAATTAATTGTTGATAGCGTTGTCAGCGCTTCTGGGAGTGGACTGGCAGCCGATCGCTGGACGGCTATAAGCTACGTGGGATTAGAAGCGCTTGTTGTAATGCTATTCGCCGGCACACAACGAGGTTTAAGTGTTTGCCAGTCCTTGCTGCGCGTGTTGTTGGGTCAAAAAGTCAATGTATTAATCCTAGAAAAAGCCCTGACTCTCGATCTGGTTCACTTCGAGGATTCAGAATTTTACGACAAAATGACACAGGCGCGGCATGAAGCATCCAGCCGGCCTTTAAGTTTAGTCAGTCGCACGTTTAAACTGGTGCAAGACGCCCTTTCACTGATTACTTACGGCGGCTTGTTGTTACAGTTTTCAGGATGGGCGGTTGTTGTGCTGGTAATCACAGCGATTCCTCCCTTTTTTGCCGAAACACGCTTTGCCGGCGAAGCCTTCCGTTTATTCCGATGGCGTTCCCCAGAAACCCGACAACAGCATTACTTGGAAACCCTGATCGCCCGTGAAGACTTCGCCAAAGAAGTTCAACTTTATCAATTAGGGCCGGTGTTGCTGGGACGATATCGTAACATTTTCCACCGGCTTTATGGCGAAGACCGTGATCTTACGTTGCGACGGGGGTTTTGGGGTTATTTATTAGGGTTATTGAGTACGACTGCCTTTTACCTTGCCTATGCTTGGATCGTTTTAGAAACCATTTTCGGTCGTATTTCTCTGGGAGATATGACAATGTATTTAATGGTATTTCGCCAAGGACAAACCACCTTTGCCGGCACCCTCAGCGCAATTGGCGGAATGTACGAAGATAACCTTTATCTTGCCAATCTTTACGACTTTCTCAAACAAGATATTTTTAAACAGCAAGGGATAGTGACTCAAGGGTTAATTCCAAACGATGGCATTCGCTTTGAAAATGTCTCTTTCACTTATCCCGGAAGCCAGCAGCCGGCGCTTAAAAATATCTCATTTCATCTAAAACCGGGAGAAAAACTCGCGATTGTCGGGAAAAATGGTTCTGGGAAAACAACCTTAATCAAACTTCTGACCCGGTTATATACTCCTTCTGCCGGTCGCATTTTACTGGATGGGTTAGACTTGCAGGAATGGGATGTGAGTATTTTACGCCGGCGCATTGGTGTAATTTTCCAAGATTTTGTTCGCTACCAGTTTACAGTTGGAGAAAATGTTGGCGTGGGCGATGTGGAACGTTTAGAAGACGAAGTCGGCTGGGAAATTGCTGCAGAAAAAGGCATGGCGCGACCTTTTATTGAAACCATGCCGGAAAGTTTTAAAACTCAATTAGGCCGGTGGTTTAAATCAGGCATTGAACTTTCTGGGGGTCAATGGCAAAAAATTGCTTTGTCACGAGCATTTATGCGAACTAAAGCGGATATTTTAGTGCTGGATGAACCTACTGCTGCGATGGATGCAGAAGCGGAATTTGAAATTTTTGAGCGCTTTCGTACCCTGACTCAAAAACAAATGGTTTTTCTCATTTCTCATCGCTTTTCTACCGTGCGAATGGCAGACAAAATAGCCGTTATCGAAGCCGGCGAACTGATAGAAGAGGGAACCCACGAAGAATTATTGCAAGCAAATGGACGCTACGCCCAACTTTTTACAATTCAAGCAGCAGGATACCAATAGACTGTAAAATCTTCAGTAACCTAATCCAGGCTAAAAATAGCCTCACACCCAGCCGATTATGCCGGCTAAACAACGACTTGACACGCTATTAGTAGAACTCAACCTCTGTGAATCGCGGCAGTTGGCCCAACGGCTGATCCGTGCCGGCGAGGTGATGGTGAATCAGCAGGTGATTGATAAACCTGGTACGGAAGTCGATCCGGCGGCACAAATTAAAGTAAAAGCCCGTTCGCCCTATGTCTCTAGAGGCGGCGAAAAACTGGCAAAAGCCCTAGAAGTCTTTGCGATTCCCGTACAAGGGCGGATTTGCCTCGATGGGGGCATTTCCACCGGCGGCTTTACGGACTGCCTTCTGCAAGCCGGTGCTGAGTGTGTTTACGGCATTGATGTTGGCTACGGGCAAGTTGATTGGCGTCTGCGAAATGATCCGCGTGTGTTGTTGCGAGAACGCACGAATCTGCGAAATTTGACAAAAGTTGATTTATATGACGATAAATCGCCTTTACCCGATTTAGGGGTGGTGGATGTGTCGTTTATTTCCCTGAGCAAAATTATGCCGGCCCTATGGGATCTTCTGCAATCACCGAGAGAGGCGGTGTTGCTGGTGAAACCGCAATTTGAAGTGGGAAGATCGCGGGTGGGTAAAAAAGGTGTTGTGCGCGATCCGGCAGATCATGCGGATGCGATCGCCCAAGTCTTGCAAGCTGCCGGTGGTTTGGGATGGCAGTATCGCGGTTTAACCTGGTCGCCAATTGTTGGCCCTGCCGGCAATATTGAGTATTTGCTTTGGTTGGCAATGGAAAGTTTGCTGCCGGTGCCAGATTTAAAGGAAATTACCCAAATTACTGAAACTGCTGTGAGGGAATTAAAACCAAAGCCGGCTTAAAAATCGCTTAGAAAAATTTAAGATTTCATCGATAATTCTTGCCGCAAACGATCAATCACGGTGTTTGGTTCTACCTGATTTAAAATGTCTTGAATAATCGTATCGGAACCCATTGGACCCCAAGTGCAACCTTGTTCCAGATACACTTGTGCTGCATGACCAACGGTATAGGCTCCATAACCGGCTAAACTCGCTTGAGCAACCGCAGCGCCGGCATAAGCCGTAATCCCACCCCCATCGCCCGCCGCGCCGGCAGCCGCACCGGCACTTTTGCTAATTCCCAAAACTAAGCTACTGCCCATTTCACTGAGCAACAAACCACCGGCACTCAACAAAATTGTTTTCCAAAGTTTACCCGCTTCATAGCCGGTCATGGGCAACCCATACAGCCGCGCCAATGAGCGAATCAGGGCCAAATCCGCCACCATTCCCCCCAACAAGTCTAAAAAGGCAAAAGGGTTGACAGCAACAGCCAAAGCTTTATATTTCGCAAATTCCCAAATTAAGTCTTCCGCCGCTTTTTGCCGGGAATCTAGCGTTTTACTTGCAATGTTTGCTTGGGCATCTCTTGCTTGAATTAAGGCGTTCAGCGCTAAAAGTGAACGTCCTTCTCGATTCAGAATATTGAGAATTTTCTGCTGGAGTTCCTCGACTTGGGGCGGCGGGGTTTCCCATTCGTTCGTAATCCGACCATCGGGCCACTCAATTCGCACCGGCAGCGGCATCGGTTCTGCTGCCACCATCACAATATCATCGGGAGAGAGGGCATTGGGCATGGGGAATGGGGCATTGGGCATGAGGGATGGGGTATTGGAGGTTGAGGGCATTTCCCCCTCTCCCACTCTCCCCTTTTCCTTCTCGCCGGCAGCTAACTGTTGCAGTTGTTGGTAAATCGCTTGCCGGTCTTGTTCGGGATAAAGGTCAATTTTGTTAAAGACTAAAATCAAAGGTTTGCGCGTCTTCCGCAACTCAGATAAGGCTTTATACTCAGTGCGAGTAATATCGCCGGCAACCACGAATAAAATTAAATCGGATTGGTGGGCCACATCCCTGGCCATTTGCGCCCTGACCTGGCCATCAATTTCATCCAATCCAGGGGTATCAATTAACTCGACTTGCACTTTCCCTTCAGGATTAGGCATCCAACGCACCGAACGGGGCCATTGAGTAACGCCGTTAATTGGGCCGGTTTGCAGAATCTTTTGGCCGAGTAAGGCATTCAAAACCGCTGATTTGCCGCGACTGACTAAACCAAAGGCAGCAATGCGAATCATGCTTTGATCGAGCTTTGCCAGATTCCCCGACAAAACATCAAGCTGTTTCTGCATAGCAGATTGCAGTTCTGTATCTTTGGCAAGTTGTGGCTGCCGGCGTACATGGGAATACCAGGACAGCGTTTGCCGCAGACTCGCACGGGCGCGGTTAAAATGAGTGTCTTGCTTTGATGCCTGACGCTCAGCAGTCGTAGGATTGGGTTGGGGCGATTGAGGATTACTCAAGGTTCGATGGGGAAAGACACCTGCATATTCATTTTCGTCTAATTTAAACGCTGTTGGTTTGCCCTCTTTGTACTCTTATAATAAAAACTAGCTCTACAAAAAAATGGTCATTGTCTATTGAGAATAGTCAGGAGGGGAATTGCTTTAATCCCCTTGAGGAGGAAACAGCACCAGCCGAACAGAGTGTCGAGTTAAATCAACAACCTACCTCAGAGCCGGCTCAATCAGAGGTTGAATTCGTTAATCCAAAAACTCTACTATCAAGACAAAAACGTAGCGAGATGTCACCAAGTAAGATTAAGAAGCTTAAAAAGAAAATCCGCGACACAGGATTTAACCTTGAGCATCCTATTGAGGTTACTGATGTTGACGGTCGGTTGATTATTTTAGACGGACATCACCGAGTTGCTGCTGCTATAAAATTAGCAATAGATGTACCAATCACAAGACAACAACTATCGCTGTTACAAGAAAAGCAGCTTTTGGACGAAGTAGCCGAGGCACAACAAGACTCTATGTTTTAACCCTGCAAAAAACAATATTATGAACTATTTAAGCAAAAAAAAAGCTAACCTACGAATTACAAAAATACCTTTTCGGTTTTATAGTCGCACGATAACTGTTAGTTTAAAAAAGCATAAAACTGTTGAAATTAGTTTAAAACTTGTCTTAGAATTTTTCATAAATAAACCCAAGGAATCAGTTGAAATTATTTTAGAATTTGTCGAACTTCAACACAATTTAATTTTTGCTTTCCAGCAGACATTTCCTCATCTAAATGATTGGGAATATATGCTTGATTTTCCCCAAAGTGGAAATTTCTATGCCTTGGGGGAAGAATGGAAGTTTCAGAGACATGGCAAAGGAATTTGCTTTACTGGACAGAAGTCCGGTAAAGTTGTGGACGCCCATGCTGGAATCTTAACCTATCCAAAAGCATTTGATGCGTGGCGACTTGAGCAATACTTTGACTCAATTGGAGTTGAAACTACTGTTTACAAGTTAAATGTGTTTAATATTGTTGATGAAGATGGTACTGAGAAATTACTGGATACTTTACTCAAAGATAGTTTAATTACGTTGGCATTAGAACGACCAAAATTATATTTATTAAATAGTTGAGAAGTAAGTTACAGCTTTTATCTGTTTTAGCTATTACCTTATTTCTAGGATGAGTAGAGCGATAGCCCTGCCCATCCTATCTTTGCCATTGCTCACTCAGCAGTTTGAGGAGTCAGCCGGCTCGTAACTTGCTTGACAAAAGATTGCAAAAATGCAGCCTGCTGATTTTGCTGAAATACATTTTGCAACGTTTTCCCCAACTTGTCAAAATTCAAAGCTCTCTCATCAGAAACCGGCACTTCAACATCTTGAGCTTGGAAATATTCAATCAAACTCAACCCTGCAATTCGCGTCAGATAAGCTGCACTGACGCCTTGAATTGCGCCGCCGGCAACAAAGGTAATCGCATTACTTTTGAGGACGGTACTAATTGTTTTTGTGGAAAGTTCAACTAACCCCAACTTCAGCATAAAACTCGCCATTGTTGTAGCAATTGCTTGGGCTTGCTGGAGGGAAAATTTTTGCTGGTAAATGGCACCGAGATCAACAACAAGCTGAGAGGCAATTGCGCCGGTTGCCAGTAAGTCGAGGGCGGGAACAGGGTTCGCAAAGGCAGCAGCGGCGGCAATCCACTGATATTGCTCGATTGCCGGCATAGCACGCTCACGTCTTATGCGATTCAATGCCGTTTTCGTTTCTAATTTCAAAGCACCGGCAGCCCGCAGGGTACTTGCAAATACCAGCTTTTGGGCATCCTCTGCCAGAATTTGGCAGAGCCGACTCGTGAGAGAATTAATCTCTGGTGCCGGCACTTCTTGCCACTCTTTCACGGAACCGTCTGCTTGATGCTGGCGGACTTTCACCGGCACGGGAGAGGCGGAAATTGCCATCACATCCCCACTCTCTAAGATTTCTTTAATCCTGAATTGCTGCTGCTGCAAAACCGTTGCGCGTTCTTCGGGCAAATATTGGTCTTGCTTATTCCACAGCAGGATAGTTCTCACACCCGCTGATGTTAGTTGTTGCAGGGTTTGACATTCCGGTTCCGTTAAATCGCCGGTGATCAGAAACAGCACCAAGTCTGAGGCGATCGCCAATTCTAGGGCGTTTTTATGGGCGGTTGTTCCGCTATCGGTTCCCGCAAACAATGCCGGTGTCTCTGTGAAGGTGATTGGCTGGAGTTGCGGCATGGCAGATTTTAACCCTTGGATCAAGGTTGTTTTACCGGCTGCCTTCCCACCTGTAACAGCAAGGCGAATTTCCTGCCGGTCTAACTCAGCTTTTAGCCGGGTTCCCCGTTCCCCCAGTGTCTGGCACATACCCTTCATCGCCGCTTGAGAATTGGCATCGAGGTTTTGTGTTTCTGCCTCCAGATGCCCAATCATGGCTTCTGCCTCTGCGATGGCTTTTTCTACCGTTTGCCGGTCGAGAAGCGCCAGTGTGGGAGTCGGTTTGATTTTGGGCGTTCCTTGCTGAAGCCACCACGCCGCCGCGCCGGCTCCGATCACCCCTAAAACCGTCCACTCACCCACTTGCACCACTGAGTGATGGAGACTTTCTAACAACCACAGGGAAAATGAAAGACCAATGCCCCCAATTAAAATGGGTCGCCGCAAGTTGACAGCCATAGACAGAATTTAAGATTTTGTTTGGGATCGTGCCGGCGAAAGATAAAACAAGGTCTAACCGTGCTTTAGCTTCACACGCTTCACTGCATCTCATTCTACCTTTAGGGGCACTGCTGCGTAGGACTGCCCGGTGCCGGTGAAATCACAATCACTTTTTCAGAAATTCACTCACAATGAACACCCAAAGAAAAATTTATTACGGAAGAATATGTTCACTCGTCTAACTGAATCGTTCCATAAATTTCGCCGCAAGCACAGTACAGGAAAGGGTTAGAGCGCTGGCTATCCCTTTGTTAACCCTCAGGTAAAGTCGATCAAGCCATCTTGTCGAGATGTACGATCCGTTACGTGAGGCGACGCGACCATCCGCGCAAAGCGAACGCTCTCGGTGGCTTTCCCCGCAGGTTTCTCTGAAAAATTGTTCATCCAACCATTGACTTTCCGCCAAGGTAGTGCGATTCAATAATAAGTATTCTTAGGTAATCTTCTCTAAGGAGAATTGGATGAGGTTCAATCAGTCCTTCTGTACCTTCATGGCCGCTACCGCTTTAGCTGCGCCATTAGTTTCACTGAGTGTCAAAAGCACCCAAGCTCAAGATCAAAATCTCTCGTTTTCGCTGATCAACCGAGCAAGCAGTCCTTTAACAGAGTTTTACACCTCTCCTACCGGCGTTAATAACTGGGAAAGAGATATTTTAGGGGTGGATGTGCTCAACCGGGGCGAATCTGCACAAGTGAGCATTGCCGACGGTCGCCGCACCTGCATCTACGACATCAGGGGTGTCTTTGCTGATGGTGAAACGGTGGAAGACTATCGCGTCAATCTTTGCGATCTACAGAGTTATGAGTTCTTCGACCGCTCGCCCAACCAGCCGGTACGTGCTTTGTGGTAATCGTCCCATAAGGCTGATGATAGTTAGCGCTAGCGCTCAAACACACAAAAGTCGCCCAAAGGCTTTCCGGTAATGATTGCCAGCTCTGGCCGGCTGGCAATTGCTGAAACGACCTGCGCGAAAGCTTTCGGCACGCATCTACTTATTTTTATTAGCAAAATTCGCTGGAATTTCTATCGCGCTAAAAACTAAGCCCTGCAATCAGAAATGATTACAGGGCTTTTAAAGTTTATATTTGGTGGCGGGAAGTGGATTTGAACCACTGACCTTCGGGTTATGAGCCCGACGAGCTACCAGACTGCTCTATCCCGCGTCGCTTTGTCGCTTTTATTAATATAACTCGGAACCTAACAAATTGGCAACCCCTTAAGAAGAAATATTTTGAACACCTGCCGGCACAACTGGGATTTTGACTGTTGCGCTTTAGGGGTTGCCTTGTCAGCGTCATGAAAGAGTACCGCTTAACCCTCAGCCTTTAGGGCCGATCATCCGGGTCAGAAACTGACTGCTGCTGAAATGATGCCCCGATTGGGCTCGCCGGCCATTCAGCTTACCGACCCACACCTGCCGGCTGCCGAAGCGTCTCACCTGCCGTAAAGCCGGCTAAAACTGGTTGCTGCGGTTCTTGCCGCTGCTTGATAGTTTGCAGTTGTAACAATAAGGTTTCAATTTCTGCTTGGAGGTGCAGGAACTTCACTTGCTGATCGGCTTGATAAGGAGACTTCATCGATTCTATCGGTTTATTTCTAAGGGGTGACGATACTAGAGCATCGCTGGCCACTGGGGACTTAGTACAAGGAGATGGACAATTTGACATCTGTAATTGGTTAGTCATTTTTGCCTACTCACACCATGACGTATTGTAACCTGAACTATAAATTAATTTGCATCCAATTTGTCAATTTTCTGCTTGTGTCAGTTTCCCAACTGACTGAGATTTTTTTACCACGGTCTCACCAAAGGCGTAGGCTTTCTGGAGGATCGAGGTAAACTAAAGGTTAAAACTAAGTTTGTTTGCATCTGAACCCCTAAAAACCGTGACTCTGAGCCTGTCTGCTGCTGATTCTCATGCCTCTGGGGCAAACCTTCATACGGGCGACCAGTCGGTCGCTACTAAAGGCTGGCCCGGTCTGATTAAAGCCTATCGGCCATATCTGCCAGTGACAGATACCACGCCGGTAGTGACCCTGCAAGAGGGCAACACCCCTCTGATCCCCGTTCCCTCGATTGCCAAGCTGATTGGTAAAGAGGTGAGAGTTTTTGTGAAATATGATGGTCTCAATCCCACCGGCAGCTTTAAAGACCGGGGAATGACAATGGCCATTTCTAAAGCCAAGGAAGCCGGAGCGCAGGCAGTGATTTGTGCCAGCACCGGCAATACCTCAGCCGCAGCAGCAGCTTATGCACGGCGGGGGGGGATGCGAGCCTTTGTTTTGATTCCCGAAGGCTATGTGGCGCTAGGTAAGTTGGCGCAGGCGTTGGTTTACGGGGCTGAAGTTCTGTCCATTAAGGGAAATTTTGATCAAGCGCTGGAGATTGTGCGGGACATGGCGTCTCACTATCCTGTGACGCTGGTAAATTCGGTCAATCCCTACCGGCTGGAAGGTCAGAAAACCGCTGCATTTGAGGTGGTAGACGTTCTCGGTGATGCCCCGGACTGGCTATGCATTCCCGTGGGTAATGCGGGAAATATCACCGCATACTGGATGGGTTTTTGTCAGTACCATCAGGAAGGAAAATGCGGTCGCTTACCGCGAATGATGGGATTTCAAGCAGCTGGTGCAGCCCCTATCGTCACCGGCTCACCCGTGACCAATCCAGAAACTTTGGCCACAGCGATCCGGATCGGCAACCCGGCCAACTGGGAGCGGGCGCTCGCGGCGGGAGAAGCTAGCCAAGGGCAATTTAATGCCGTCACAGACGAGGAAATTTTAGAGGCTTATCGTCTACTGGCGAGCCAAGAAGGTGTTTTTTGTGAACCGGCAAGTGCCGCATCCGTCGCCGGCTTACTGAAGGTGAAAGATCGCGTTCCTGCCGGCGCAACAGTGGTTTGCGTACTCACCGGCAACGGTCTTAAAGACCCAGATAGTGCCATCCATCACTGTAACAACGCGTTTAAGCAGGGGATTGATCCGAGTTTATCGGCGGTAGCATCAGTAATGGGTTTTTAGCCTCCGCCGCCGTCGCTGCCGGCGCTTCTGTGCCGGTGAGGGCGGCGCGGGCGGCTTTCAGCCGATCCATCGTATCCCCCAAAGCCGTTGTTAAACTTTCGCGGGTTTGGATATGGGCAGCCTGCTCAACTTTCAGCGCATCTGCCAAACGCGCAACTTCTTGAAGAACCAGATCCCGCTCTCTGAATAACTCTACCAGTTTGGCCTTGGCTTCATCAGCGGCCAATTGTTCCATTTGTTGAGCCAGGGCTTCCCCAGTGCCGGTTCCGCCCGGTTTAATATGGGGAAACCCTTCCTGAAGGCGCTGAATTTTTACCTTCAAAGATTCAATCGTTTGTTGGGCTAGCTTCGCCTCAGTTCGACGCTGCTGCGCTTCTTTGTTATAAAGTTCGCGCCAGTGTTCGGCACTCGTATGGGCCGCCTCTCGTTCGGCTTCACGCTCTGCCAATTGCTGTTGTAGAGCTTTAATTTCATCCAACCACTGCTTGACGTCGTGAGTCATATCAATTTTAGATTTTAGATTTTAAATTGTTCTTTGTCTGAGTGGGCTTTGTGTCCTTATTCAAGGATGGCAATAATGAATGACGAAGGACAAATGAGTGATAAGTAGTAATAATCTTAAATCGAAAATGCTATCAACTCGCTTTTTCCGGTTCTTTCGCCACCTTAATTTGGCAACACTGCGGGAGATTATCAAGCGCGTGGGAGAACGGCGGTTGGCCGGCTTATCGGCGGAAATGGCCTATAACGCGATGTTAGCAATTTGTCCGGCGATTCTGGCGTTTTTAGCGGCAATCGGGCTATTTGAATCATTGCAATCAACGATTTACGAACTGGCGCGTCAGGTCGCTAAGTTTGCCCCGGATGATGTTCGCATTCTGATTCGCAGCTTGATCCAAGAGCTTAGCATTACGAGAAATCAAAGGCTGTTTTCTTTGAGCTTTATTGCCTCGCTTTGGGCATTTTCGGGTGCCCTGAGTGCGGCGATGGCAGCCCTTGATCAAATTTATCAAATTCCTCCCTCTAAAGCTCGACCGTTTTGGCTAGCCAAACTGGTTTCTCTGGCTCTCACCCTTGGGACAATTTTGCTGCTGATCAACGCCTCAGCATTGGTGTTTATTAGTGATCTGATTGTGCGATTAGTTGCCAGCCAAGGCGATGATACCGTGGAGTCTGGATTACTGAGACTTTGGCGGCTGTTTACCTGGCCGATGGCTTTAGGAATTGTTTCTGTTGCCTTTGGCTTTATCTATCGCTATGGACCGAGCCGGTGGCCTGTTGGAACGCCGGTTATGCCTGGTGCTGTTTTGGCGGCACTCTTCTGGGCAATTTTATCGGGTTTGTTTCGGCTGTATGTTTCCCATTTTGGTAACTACAACCGTACTTACGGAATTGTGGGAGCTGTGATTATTTTGTTGCTGTGGCTATACTTGAGTTCGCTGGTGATGCTGATTGGCGCTCAGTTAAATGTCACAGTTGGCGAGGCAATGCGCCGGCCTAAATAGGGCAAGGGGACTGAACGCTCACCACTCCCCCACTCAGTACCTTCCCCTGCGGCTTTGCAGCCGGCTGATGATGCCGGTGGTAATAGAGAGCAATATTAATATCCACAAGATCGATCCGGGAATAAATGTGAGAATTCCGAAGCCTCTTAGCAGCCACACCAGGACTGTCAACCCCAAGACAATGCCAAAAATGTATGGCAATACGGCAGTTCCAGAATTGAAAGATCGGCTCACGGCTGTTTCCTCCTAACATGATCACGTCAAGTATTCACACCAACGATAACAAGTCGGCAGTGATTTCACAAAAGTTAGCCACATTTTAAACCGTACCAACCTTGTTGGTTTATATCCCTCTTTATATAGATATTTGGCTAAGATTTTGACGAACTCTAGTTAGAATACAGTCACGACTCCTTTTCAGAGCTAAGATATGACCATTCCAGACTTAATTGCATAGCTTCATTCGGACGTAGCCCTTATGACTGCACTGACTCCTTCAGACTATCTTGATTCAGCAATGGCTTCAGATTGGCCTAAAGCTGCTCGAGCGTCACTCTTACGCGGAGAGATTTTGATCGCAACTCAATCTCATACTGCTTGGGGTGGTGCTGTAACTGCTTCAATGTATTTACCTTTATCTCGCTCAAAAGCTTGGCAGCAGCTCACTGATTATCCGCGCTGGGTCAAATTTTTTCCTGATCTGACTTACTCTCAGGTATTGGAATTAAATCAAAATAGCAAGCGTTTATACCAAGTTGCCAGGAAAACGTTCTTATTTTTGAGTATTCAAGCTGAAATCTATCTTAAGGTAGTTGAAATCTCTAATCGACAAATCAAATTTTACTTTGAAAAAGGAAGCTTTGTAGATTTTTCAGCAGATTTAAAGCTAGAAGATTGCGACACCGGCACGATAATTACCTATTCTGTGCAGGCAACTCCCTCAATTCCAGTGCCTTCAGTTTTCATTCAACAGGCTATGCACCTTGACTTGCCGGCGAATATGCGACAAATGCGGCAGGTGATGTGCGAGTAATAAGCCTTTTTGCCTGGGTTTAACGCAAAGGATACAGAGAAATTCATAATATTTTCCTCTGCATATTCCTTTGCGTTAAAAGCTCAAGGCTAGATGTTGAATCTGTCTTTACTGAGCAGTCAGCAACTCTGCCGGCAGGCGTTTGAAGGCGAGACGCTCATTTTCGATATCCACATAAATTGTGTCGCCGTCGTTGAATTCTGCCCGAAGGATACCCTTGGCAATTTGGGTTTCTAACTCGCGCTGAATTGCACGTTTAAGTGGACGGGCACCATAGACCGGGTCATACCCGACTTCTGCTAAAAAGTCAAGGGCTGCGTCGGATAGCTTCAGAGACATTTTCCGATCACCCAGTCGTTTTTCTAAACGCGCAACTTGCAGTTTAACAATCTGCCGCAGTTCGGACTTCTGTAAGCCGTGGAAGATAATCGCTTCATCAATGCGGTTGAGGAATTCCGGACGGAAGTTGTTTCGCATTGCTTCCATGACGCGAGAACGCATTTCTTCATACCGGCCTTCATCACCGGCAATATCCAAGATGTACTGAGAACCGATATTGCTGGTCATAATGATGATGGTATTTTTGAAGTCTACCGTATGACCTTGAGCATCGGTGACACGACCATCATCCAGAATTTGCAGCATGACGTTGAAGACATCGGGGTGAGCTTTTTCGATTTCGTCGAACAAAATCACTGCATAGGGACGCCGGCGAATCGCTTCGGTTAATTGTCCGCCTTCGTCGTAACCTACATATCCCGGAGGCGCACCAATTAAACGAGAAACCGCGTGTTTCTCCATGTACTCCGACATATCAATCCGCACCATCGCTTCTTCGGTATCAAAGAGATAGGCAGCGAGTGCTTTGGCGAGTTCGGTCTTGCCAACGCCCGTAGGGCCGAGGAAAATAAAGCTAGCGACAGGCCGGTTGGGGTCAGCAAGGCCGGCACGAGAACGCTGAATCGCATCCGCAACCGCAGTCACGGCTTCATCTTGACCGATGACACGCCGGTGCAGTTCATCTTCTAAGTGCAACAGTTTTTGCATTTCAGATTCCACCAGTTTGCTGATGGGAATTCCTGTCCACTTCGAGATGATTTCTGCGATATCGGATTCAGTAACTTCTTCACGCAGCAGGGTTCGTCCGCTGGTTTGCGCTTGTTCTAACTGCGTTTCCGCTTCTTCAAGCTGCCGGTGTAAATCGGTTAACTTGCCGTATTTCAACTCAGCCGCGCGGTTAAGATCGTAGTCTCGTTCCGCTTGGCTAATCTCAACATTCACTCGGTCAATTTCTTCTTTAATCGCCTGAATTGTGTTGATGACATCTTTTTCAGATTGCCATTGTGCATTCAGACTGTGCTGTTCTTCTTTCAGGTTGCCGAGGTCTTTTTCTAACCGTTCCAACCGTTCTAAGGAAGCCGGATCGCTTTCTTTTCGCAGCGATAGCCTTTCCATTTCTAACTGCAGAATTTTGCGATCAATTTCGTCCAGTTCTTCGGGTTTGGAGGTAATCTCCATTTTCAACCGCGCTGCTGCTTCATCGACTAAGTCAATGGCTTTGTCGGGGAGGAAGCGATCGCTAATGTAGCGGGTTGAAAGGGTGGCGGCTGCGACTAAGGCGCTGTCGGAGATTTTAACGCCGTGGTGAACTTCGTAACGCTCTTTAAGTCCGCGCAAAATCGAAATGGTATCTTCGACACTGGGTTGATCGACGTAGACTTGCTGAAACCGGCGTTCGAGTGCGGCATCTTTCTCGATGTATTTGCGGTATTCATCAAGAGTTGTCGCCCCGATACAGCGCAGTTCGCCTCTAGCAAGCATGGGCTTAAGCAGGTTGCCGGCATCCATTGCGCCTTGGGTTGCGCCGGCACCGACAACGGTGTGGATTTCATCAACAAACATGATGATTTGCCCGCGAGAATCGGTGACTTCTTTGAGGACGGCTTTCAGGCGTTCTTCAAATTCCCCTCGATATTTTGCGCCGGCAATTAATGCACCCATATCCAGGGCGATCAATTTGCGGTCTTTCAGAGATTGGGGCACGTCGCCCGATACAATTCGTTGCGCGAGTCCTTCGGCGATCGCAGTTTTCCCCACCCCCGGTTCGCCAATCAAAACCGGGTTGTTTTTGGTGCGGCGAGAGAGAATCTGAATGGTGCGGCGAATTTCTTCATCCCGCCCAATTACGGGGTCTAGTTTACCCTGGCGGGCAGCTTCTGTGAGGTCGCGGCCATATTTTTCCAGGGATTGATATTTCCCTTCGGGATTTTGATCGGTCACTTTTTGACTCCCCCGGATTTCGTCAATCGTCGTTTTGAGTTTGGCTTCTTCTAGTCTAAATTCTTGAAATAGACCTTTGCCGAAGCGATCGTCTTTGGCATACGCCAGCAGAAGATGTTCGATTGAGATATATTCGTCTTCATACTTTTTACGATAGTCTTCGGCGCGATCTAATAAAGTGTCGAGGCTGCGTCCTAGGTAGATGGAACTGCCGCCGCCAGAGATTTTCGGCTGCCGATTGATGAATTCGTCGGTACGATCGCTGAGTCGTTGGACGTTAATGCCGAGTTTGCTCAGAACACTGCTCACTAACCCTTCTTGTTCAAGTAGGGCTTTCATCAGGTGTTCGCTTTCGAGTTGTTGCTGCTGGGCGGCTTTAGCAATGTCTGGGGTACGAACAATCGCTTCCCAGGCTTTTTCGGTGAATTGGTTGGGATTGGTTGGTTGCATAATTTGTAATCGCCTCTTTGCTGTGATCTAAGGTTGACTGGGCACTCAGTGGTTGGCTTTAGCGACTGAAGGTTGAGCCGGCTGAGTGTTGTAGGGGCGTCCTGAACACAAATATTTTCTCCGGTTGCATGGAATTACGGTGCTTTTTTGGCTCCTACGCTAGGGCTGAATGCTTTACCTGTCAAACATTGTAGACATATCCGAGATCCTACAGAGATCGGGTTTTACGTCTCTGTGGATAGGTATTACCCTCCTAAAGTCGTAGATTTTTCTTTAACCTTCTGCTAAACTTCTGTTAAATAAAGCTTCATCTTATAATCGCAAATTCTGCCTTTAAGTTCACTTGGGTTCGTGCCAGTGACTTGTTTGTCATGCTTTTCATCAATTAATCCGTATTAATGCTTTTAACGGACAATTTAAAATTTTTTAACAGGACTGAAAGCGACATGGAAAAAACTCATTTAAATATCCAATCGATTTCTATGCCGGGAGAGCGAGCAACAAGTCTGCAGCAGATCTTGTTGTGGGCTTACTTACCCATTATTAGCATTTTAGCAATTGTTGCTTGGCAAGCGGAAATTCCTTTAGGCGATTTGACTCGCGATCCTTTAGTAACAGTCGAGCAACCCTTTTATATCGGGTTATTCTCTAATATTGGCATTTTGTTCTGGTGTGCGGCTGCAGCTATCTGCCTGTTTACTTTTGCTTTACTGCAAAATTATTACCGCAGTCGCAAGATGCATTCCTTTATTTTATACTCTGGGATTTTAACTTCAGTTTTGCTTTTGGATGATTTATTTATGGTTCACGAATCCGTTGCCCCTAAATATTTATTCATCCCTGAGAAATTTGTTTATTTAATTTATGCAGTCATGCTGCTTGTTTATTTAGTTAAATTTAGGAAAACTATCCTAAAAACCGATTTTAGTTTATTAATTTTAGCGCTGGGTTGGTTTGTACTCTCCATTGTTTTTGATAAAGGTCTTATTCCGTTATCGCCTTCTTTGCTGGAACGTGGATTTGATTACTATCTAGAGGATGGAGCGAAGCTTTTAGGAATTGTTAGTTGGTTTGCTTATTTGGCAAAAGTGTGTGGAGACTGTATTGGAACGTTTCTAAATCAGGGAACAGATATCGCTTCTATCAGTAATTCCACTGCTCTGCAACAGGTGAAGTAATTAACTCGATTTATCCTCACATCACCACTCAATCGAAAAACCGGCTGGGTGGTTTTTCTTTTCAGAATTGTAAATTAATTTGGCGGGGTGTGGGTTCGGTATTTGCTTAATCTAGCCTAGGTATTACCGAACTTTAGGCTGCCGGCTGCGCTACTAGGGGTGTTTGAGGGAAGCCGGTGCCCAACTCTTTGCCTCAAGGCGATCCCAGTTTTCTGAAAATAATGTAAACTTCTGTAAAGAGCGTAAAAGAGTAATCTATGACGAGCAATCAAGGATTTGGCAAAGTTAAGTCAAGTAAGAAGTCAGGGAAAAGCTCGGAAAAACGGGCGGTTGCGTCTCAGAAGTATGACAAAATGAAGGAAGAGGGACTGCCAGAGTTTAATATCTATATGCGAATTAAGGATAAGAAAAACTGGTTTCCCGTGGGTTCTCTGGCGGTGAATCGCAGCAGTCACATTGATCGTGCTATTTTTGAAAATTTGGAAGCGTTGCGTGAAGGCGGCTTTCGTTTGTTTCCGATGCTACGCAAGCATCAGCAGAATTTAGAATATGGCTATAAGTTAAAGGGAAAAGAATTTGCGGATGAGGCGATTCAGGTTGCGGTTCCGCCGAAGCCGTCTGCCGGCAATTTTATTCAAAATGCGGTAGCGCAGGTTAAGAATAGCGTTTCCGGTTTGTTAAAACGCGGTTAAGTTTTTTCGCGGTTAATAATAAATGTTACAGCGAGGGAGGAATGCACTCACTCGCTTTTTTCGTGTGTGTCGATGATGTTGCAAAATGTGATAATTGCTGTGATCGTGCCGGCTCAAAAAAGATTACGCTGAGAGAGAATCAAACATTAGTTTCCAATCTGATGCAACGCTAGAGAGGTAAGA
Source organism: Microcoleus vaginatus WJT46-NPBG5 (assembly GCA_019359355.1). Classification (GTDB taxonomy): domain Bacteria; phylum Cyanobacteriota; class Cyanobacteriia; order Cyanobacteriales; family Oscillatoriaceae; genus FACHB-68. The sequence goes on from JAHHHM010000017.1 coordinate 81,480, forward strand.
TACAGGTGAGCTTCAATCCTGAGCTTTGCCGCAACGAGAGCGAAGTTGAAAGTAAACTGATTGTCAGTTATCTATTGCCAAAGTTAGGTTATCCTCCTGAAACTTGGCATCAAGAGGTTGCATTCGGCACGATTCGTTTAGATTTCTTAGCATTCGCAACGCAGGTGATTCCGTTTGTCTTGGATGCGAATTCGCCGCTGAGTGTTGTCATGGAGGCGAAATCTCCTCGGCAAAATTTAGATCGTCATGTTTTGAAATTTCGGCGTTATTTAACAAGCTTGAATGTCAAATATGGATTGCTCACCAATGGACATTTTATCAGAATTTATGAAAGAGTTCCCAATGACATTCGGCTTGCTTTTGAATGTACTGGAAAAGAGGTGGAAGCTAGAATAGATAATATTTATGCAATTATTGGAAGAGAGTCTTTAAAAGAGAAGCCGGTTATAGAATCTCCCGATATTCTCCCAATTCAAAATAATTTAAGTTTGGGTTCAGTTAATCAAGAGGTTTCAGATTCTCAGCCGGTTATCCTCACTCCTCAAGGTTCTCGTAATTTAACTAATTCCGAAGTTCAGTCGCCGCCGCCGGCTAATCTTAATACTCAATCTGTCTTGAACTCAAGTTCTGAAGAAAAAAGGAAACCTAGTGTGAAAGTTATTGCGGTTTATCATAACAAAGGCGGCGTAGGGAAGACAACGGTTACAGTCAATTTAGCAGCCGCACTCAGCCGCAAAGGAAAAAGAGTTCTTGTTATCGATTTGGATAGCCAAGCAAATACGACATTTGCAACAGGTTTAATAAAATTTGATGATGAGGAAGAGGATAATTTAAAAGAATGCAATATTCGCCACGTTTTGCAGTCAGAAGACTTTTACTCTATTCAAGAAGTTGCTAAAGAGTCTCAGTTTAACAATCCTGAAATTGATGTGGTGCCGGCTCATATTACTTTAATGCAGTATGAAAATGAGTTAAATCAGCTCGATTACAGTAAGCTGATGCTGTTGCAAAAATTGAAGGATGTCGAAGATAAATATGACATTGTGATTATTGACACTCCCCCCTCGTTAAATTTATATGCAAGGATTGCCTTAATTACGTCTGATTATTTAATAATTCCCTCCGATCTCAAGCCATTTGCCAACCAGGGTTTATTAAATGTGAAGGATTTTGTTAAAAAAACCAACGAGTTTAGAAAGTTTATTGGTAAAGATAAAATTGAAGTTTTGGGAGTGCTTCCTTGTAAAATTTCAACGAATGCCAGATTTAGAGAATATACGTTGCCGGCTCATATTGAGCTAGTGCCAAAACGCTATGATCTAAAAGTGATGAAGTCTATAATTTATCAAAGAGAGGAGCTATCTAAATGCCTTGAAACAAGTCAGGATGTTGGCAATATGCAGATTCCCGATCCTAAGTCTGTGTTTGATTACAAGCCAGATGGCGACTCAGCCAAAGAATTTGAGCAGCTAGCTAAAGAAGTCTTAAAAGGAATAGGGGGAAAGAAATGAAACTCTCAACTTCCCTTGTAGCCGTTAAAAAAATCACTTCAAATGCTCCCAATTCAAGGTTTTTAGAAACCGATATCAACCAGGCTGCTCAGTTAATTTTAAAAGCTGGCGGCTTAATTAATCCCATCATTATTCGTCGAACCGACATCACGTCTTATGAAGTCGTTGATGGACACTTTGAATATTATGCGGCTGTTAAGGCAAGGGAAATTGATCCGCTGAATGGTGAGAATATTCCTGCGTATATTATTGAACCTGACAATGAGGACGTTCTGTTATCCCAAATACAAGCACTGAGAAGGCGAGAAGGTGATAATCTCAAAGAGGAGGCAATTCAACCGGCATCTTCCTCTAGCATCGAATCTCAACCATTACAAACGTCTTCTTTTTCTGAAATTCCAGATATTAAAAATCTAGTTGAGCAACTTGAGCAATCATTGGCAGCCATTCTTAGCAGTAAAATAGAGGAATCTGTCAAAACGCTAGAAGCAAACTTGAAAAGTGAGTTGGAAGCGATCCGTGACGAAATCAGTCAACAGAAAACTCAGACAACAACTGAGGCATTCAAGCCTGAAAAAATAGAGAAATTTACTAAAACTACAGCATCAAACTATCGCAAAATGACGGTAGCGCAGCTTAAAGAAGTTGCCAAGGAATTAAATATACCGGGACGCGCCGGTATGAAAAAAGAGCAATTGATTGCAGCAATTAATCAGGCAGAAGCAAGTTAAATTAAAAGGCTGTCTTTAAACAAACTAATTGCGCTGCCGGCTCAGCATTCGGATCTAGAATAAAAATTTGATTCTCCTGGCACAATTCCTCAATCAATTGCTCGATTTGTGTATTTTCTACTAAAGGAAACTGATCCAAGGCATTTTCAATCAAAATTTGTCGTCCCATCATTTGCTGGGTTTTAACGAGATTTAATAAAAACTCTTTAAGATCGTGGAAAGGTTGAGCAAGTTCTTTCCGCACCACCGGCTTCTGCTTGTTGGTATTAGAAGTGCCGGTAGATCCAGGGGTGTAAGTGGAACCGCTAAAAACACCGAGACTGTGCAATAAAGGACAATCCCGTAAAATCTTAGATTTGCGAATTAAAGCTTCTAAATCGCTTAAGCTAGGAGTGTGATCTCCCACCACTAATTCGCCGGCACAAGCGGCATTTACTAAGCTATGGTAAGTTGCCAAATAGTGAACCGAAGTCATATCGGGGATAATATGCCGGTTGCGGTAGCCGGTGAAAATTTGATTGTAGAGTTTGTAACCTTGATTATTTGGAGTCCCCACTCCTTCAGCACGAATTAAGTGTACAGTCTGGCAGAGATTTTGCTTAAAAACTTTCTGACAAGCCTTCATCAAGTTGCAAAAGCTAATTAGGTTCGGTTCTTCTGTCCAAACAACGCCAATTCTTCCCAACTGTACCGGCAGATGATAGCTAAGAGAATAACTGGCATAAGTTGGACTTGGTAAAAGTTTAGTTTGAATTCCGTGTACTTGCAACGCATTGAGTGCTTCTCGCAACATTTGGATTAATTCTGGTGCTAAAAACTGACGAATTCGAGAAACTTTTTCCTGAGTTTTATTAAATTCCTTCAGCCACAGTAATTGAAAGGCAGCCTGGGGATCTATCGGATTACTATTGATCTCCGAATCAAATTCCGATGTGGCTTCACTTTTGGCTTCTTGAAATAGCTGCCGGCCTAACATTAAGACATAGCGGGGACGAGTTTTCCCGCCAGGAAATTTATCTTCTAAATGCTGCCGGTTTAACGGATAAATGGGCGAAGGAGGTCGAGAATTTGCCTGCTGGTGGAGCAAATAAAGCCGACTAGCCCATAACGTTTCGGCTTGATCTAAAGTAATGGGTTGCAAGCGAATTGGCAAATCAATTCGAGCTTGATCGGCCTGTTGAATTCGCTTAGAATTTTGTTTCCAAGTATTGGTTACAATACTAATAATCACTAAAAAATTCTTTAGTTTCTGGTTGTGAATAATTGAATTAACATTAAACAAAGCTTGTAAATTAATAAATCCATCTAACGCCCGATCAATATTATCTAAATTGTCAAAGCATAAAACAATTGGCTGAGTTGCTGCAGAAATTTTTCCAAAATTAGCCAAAATTTTAAGGGCAACCTCTTCAGTTTCAATTGCACGTTTTACTCTTAAAGCCTTAAGCGTTTCTTCATCTAAATCATCGCCTTTCAACCACTCACAGGCTAAAGGATACATTTCTGGATTCGTTAGATCATAAAGCACCCCAAAAAATTCATTTGCATTGTAAATACCGCTGGGAAAAGCTCCCTTTAAATTATGGATAAACAGGTTTCGTTCACCGAGTAACTGCTTCATTAAACCTTCGTCTCTAAAAGCAGATAAACTCTTCAACCAAAGTAATAGTTGAGATTCTTGCCGGCCTTCTGGCACATACATCAAACTATCTACTGTATTTCTGAGGGTATGACGCCAGATAAAATCACTGTCTGGCCACGGCCCAATATAGGCAAAAAAAGCTTTTGAGTTGAGTAACTTTTTCAGCCGGCCTAATAAATAACTTTTCCCAGAACCCGAATCGCCGGCAAGCAAAATCGTGCGTGTGCGGTGATCTTGCGCCACTTTATCAAGAAGTTCCTCAATTTCAGTTACTACTTCTTGATGGATTGAATCAACCGTTAAAGCAGGATCTTGTTCCTCCTGCCAAAAATTACCGGGTCTAAAAGTCGTTGAGTCAAAAGGATTCACAGCTTGCTGAATGATTTGATGAATAAATGCCACACCCATACCTCTCGATAGTAAAGAATTTCTCGTTACTAAGCTTTAGTAACGTCAGGAGAAAGGCTTTGCTTCTCGTTCTTCTTTCCGAATTCCCGCATCCCCATCTGATTTTATTCAGTATCGGAAAATCGAGATTTTTTCTCATTCTTCTGTTCTGGCAGCATAAACTAATTGATCTTCTAACTTGGCTTGCGGATCAAGAATTTTCACTTTATGATTTTCCTCGCACAAATGTTCAATCAAAAGATTGACTTGAACTTCATTAACCTGAACAAACTGATTCAGCGTTTCTTGAATCAAGCGCTGCCGTGCTAAACATTGCTGGTTGAGTACCCGATTTAGCAGAAAATCCTCAACCGGCTGCCACTCTGCCTTATTTTCCTCGCTAATAACTAGAGGCGGAACAATTTTTAAATCTTGCAAAAGTGAACACTGATGTAAAATCTTAGATTCACGAATTAATGCTTCTAATTCTTTGAGATCGGGAGTTTGCTCACCCACCACTAAATCCCCAGAATAAGCATCATTCACTAAACTGTGATACGTCGCCAGATACTGCACAGAAAACAAATCTGGCATAAAGTGATTGTGGTGAGAATCTGTGAAAAGTTGCGTGTAAAGTTTATATCCTAAATTGCTGGGTGTGCCAACGCCTTCAAACCGAATGAGATGCAAAGCTTGACATAGTTTCTCATCAACAGCTTCTTGACAAATTTTGATCAAGTTGCAAAATTTAGTCATATTTTGATCTTCACTCCAAACCACTCCAATTCGTTCAGAATGACCCGGAAGCTGATAGCTGAGGGAATAGCTGGCATAGGTTCGACTCGGCAAAAGCCGCGGTTGAATTTCTTCAACTTGCAACGCTGCTAAGGCTTCTGCCAACATTTGAATTAATTCAGGTGAAGAGAATTGACGAATTCGAGAAATTCGCTGCTGAGTCTGATTTAATTTCCGCAACCACACCAATTTAAAGGCGGCTAAGGAATCAAAAGACTCTTCAACAACCGGCTGCACTTGAACGGGAGGCGCTACAGTTTCGGTGACTTCAGAATGTGAATTCTCAGGAGGAACAATTGGCGGATTGTCATAACGAACCAATCCTACTTTACAATCTTGAAATAACTGCCGGCCTAAAATTAGCACATTTCGCGGTCTAGTTTTCCCCCCAGGAAATTTTTCCTCTAAGACTTGCCTAGTTAAGGGATAAATCGGAGATGGAGGCGGGGAAGACGCTTGCCGGTGTAAAATATGCAGCCGGCTTTTCCAAAGTGCTTCCGATTGATCTAAGGTAATTTGTTTAAGTTTTATCACCGCATCAACTCGATCTTTATCCGTCGGTTGGACGCGATGAGAATTTTGTCGCCAGGTATCAGTAATAATGCTGATCATGACGAGAAAATTTTTCAGTTTTTGATTGTGAATCACCGAATTCACACTAAACAACGTTTGCAGATCGATGCCTCCATCTGGCAAACGTGCGATATTATCTAATTGATCAAAACACAACACAATTGGCTGAGTTTCCGCTGCAATTCTCCCAAAGTTGGCTAAAATTTTCTGTGCAGCATCTTCGGTTTCAATCGAATGTTGTACTCGCAGTAATTTTAAACTATCCTCATCTAAATCATCACCCCGTAACCACTCACAGGCGAGGCTCGATAATTTGGGATTGGTTAAGTCATATAAAACCCCAAAAAACTCAGCAGCATTATAGATACCGGCAGGATACGCTTCTCTCAGATTGCGAATGAAAATTTGCCGATCACCGCGAATGAGATCGATAATGCTGCGCTGCTTAAACTCCGATAAACCTTTCAGCCAAATCAACAATTGAGAGTCTTCTTGTCCTTCAGGAACCTCCAGCAAACTATCAACTGTGTAGCGCAAAATATGCCGCCAAATATAATCACTGGCGGTAAATGGCTCGATATACACAAAAAAGGCTTTCGGATTCAAAATGCGTTTGATCCGGCCTAATAAATAAGTTTTACCAGAGCCGGTTTCGCCTTCTAGCATCATTGTGCGCGTGCGATTATCTCCCGCAACTTGAGCCAAAAGTTGTTCAATTTCAGCAACCGCATCTTGATGAATTGATTCAACGGTGAGTTCTGGATCTTGTTGTTCTTGCCAAAAGTTACCTGACCAAAACGTTTCAGCGTCAAAGGGGTTAGGTTCTCTTTGAATAATCAGATCGATAGATGCCATAGGAGTCGTTAAGAGTAAAGAGTGAAGATTTAGGTTTTTGTCTTTTATTCTTGGCAAATCACCCAAGATAAAAGACCGCAGATTGCTTTAAATCACGATAATGAAAAACAGTGGCCCTCCCACATCTTGGGGAATACCGGCTTCAATTTGTTCCGGCGTGTAGGCAATTGCTTCTTGCAAAGAACTTAATTCTATTTTGTCATTGCGTTGTAACCGATAAAGCGTCCGATTTAACTCCTGCCCAGACATCTGCGATTGTAACTTTTGCCGCAGTTGAAAAATAGGCAAATAATTTTCTGTGGCGAGTTCTCTATCTAAATCGCGAATCATTTGCAAAATATCTGCATCGCTTAACTGGTTTACCACTGCCGGCAGTGTTTCCTGTTTTTCTTCAGTTACGGGGTGGGAATCTGCCTCTTTTTTTAACGGTAGGTGAGGGGGAAGTTCTTGCTCATTTTGTGGCAACGCTGCCGGCTTTTCTCGCAAGGATTTCCGCAAAAAGCGCAAGTAATGAGTGAGCATATCCAAACTGATCACGGGTGCGGTTCCGCTGGGATTGTACTCGTCTTGCAGATACTCCAAACCTCGCTGTGTCAGCCAAACTTCATTAATTTGCGTTTTCTCTGCCTTAATTAAACCCCGTTCTGCTAAACCTTGGATGATTGCCTGCCGGCTATTCGCGCTAAGCCCAGTTTGTGCCGGCGTGATGCTAGAGTCGGCGCAAGCCTTAAGCACCTGGACTTCTGACTCGGCGATCGGCAACCGCGTGGTGTCTAATTTGAGCAGCGATTTCCCTGGCGGGGCGATCGACAGTTGCAGCACCTCACAGCTATAAGCCACTAACTCGCGATCACACAGGTTGCGGCAGATGCTATCTCGTTCTGCGGCTTTCGTTTGAGGATTGGGCTTAATTTTGCTAATCGGTGCCCGGTAATCGGGAAAACCTAATAACTCTAACAGAAACTTCAGCTCAAGCACGTCCATCAAATCACCCTTGCCTGACTCACAACTACGCCCAAATCCTAGTTTAGATTGCAGCGATCTCCAATTGAGGCACACGGGCTTGCCGGCTTAAATAATAAATTTAATTAAATATTTATCAAGATTTCTTAATCTACGGGTATGCCATCTCAGGCAGTGAAAAAACGCCATCGGCAGAATCCCCTAGCTAGTTTATAAGGCTAGCGCCGGCGCGGGAGTGTGCGCCGGCTGCCCATTAAAGGCATCTGTTGCAAATTGGTTAATGAATGCGATTCTCCCTGGAACACGTTTCGCCAACCTCACCGCCATCAATCGGCAGAGAAATTTGACAAAAATCACGATTTGCGTGCGTCATATAGCCGACTATTTAAACAGACGTGAAATATATAATATAAAATCCGGTTGAATCAATCTCGTTGTAAATACGCTTGCACAAAGCTGAAACTCTTGGTTTATATAGTTTTCAAGCCCTAAAATTCACGCCAAAATCTAACAACCAAAATCAATATGACAGGAGTTCTCAACTTAAATATTACAGAAACTCGCGAATACCTTAAAGCACTGCTCACCCAGCAAAAAACCGCTCAAGGTAAAGAAAGAGTTCAAGCACTGTACCTCCTAAAAATTGGCCAAGTCAAAACAGTTCAAGACTTGGCTGTCGCCCTTGGTAGGAATCGAGTCACCCTGCAGCGGTGGTTGCAAAAGTACAGATCCGAAGGACTCGACGGCTTGCTAGAGGTGAAAAAAAGCCAAGGTAGAAAGCCGGCTATCCCCAGAGAGGCGATGGAACATCTGCAAAAGCGACTGCACGAATCCCCAGCATTTCACAGTTATGGAGAAGTCAAAATTTGGTTACAAGAACAATGTGGTATTCAAGCTTCTTACAAAGTCGTGCATGAAGCTGTTCGTTACAGGCTCAAAGTGAACCTGAAACGCGCTAAACCCAGAAGCCTTAGAAAAGCTGCTGGTAAATTGAAGGATTAAACCGGCATGGGGAATGGGGAATGGGGCATGGGGAATGGGGAATGGGGAATGGGGAATGGGGCATAGGGCATAGTGAATAAATAATAGAGAATACTTAGCCCTCCCCACTGCCCAACTGACCCACTGGCTTAGTATCCCTCCCCCACTCAGCACTCAGCACTCAGAACGGAAGACTCAGCACTCCTCCCCACCGGCATTCGTCCCAAAGGTGGATGGGTGAGCAAGAGGCACAATGGAAAATAGAGGCAATCCTTGGCATTTCACATTACCTCTATGAGTTTTAGTTTATTTGACCTGTTTTGGGTTTTTATCGCCTTTGCCTCCCTACAGCCGGCATTCCAAAAACGTTCTCTAGAATTCCGTCGCGTCCAAGCACTTAAACAATTTGAGCAAGATCGCAACAGTCGCGTTATCTTCCTCATCCACCGGCAAGAATCTGTCAGCCTTCTCGGCATTCCCCTCTCACGCTACATCAGCATCGAAGACTCAGAGCAAGTCTTGCGGGCGATACGCCTCACCCCGCCGGATGTCCCTATCGATCTGATTCTGCACACCCCAGGCGGCTTAGTCCTCGCCACCGAACAAATTGCGAGAGCGTTAATTCGCCACAAAGCAAAAGTCACCGTCTTTGTGCCCCACTATGCCATGAGTGGCGGCACCATGCTGGCACTTGCCGCCGATGAAATCATCATGGACGAGAACGCCGTTTTAGGGCCGGTTGATCCGCAACTCGGCAACTTCCCCGCCGCCAGTATTCTTAAAGTCGTTGAAGACAAACCCATCAGCGAAATTGACGACCAAACGCTGATCATGGCAGACTTGTCGCGCAAGGCGATTCGGCAAGTACAGCGCTTCGTGCGGACGTTGCTGGAAGATAATTTCCCCCGGCAGAAAATCGCCCCTGAAGACATCGACAACATCATCGAAAAACTAACCACCGGCCAAATTACTCACGACTGTCCAATTACGGTTGAGGAAGCCACCGAACTAGGATTACCCATCACCGCCGGCTTACCCACATCCATTTACTCGCTCATGGATCTCTATCCCCAACCCCAAGGAGGCCGGCCAACCGTACAATACATTCCCATGCCTTATCAACCCCGTCCCGCCTTGCCGCAACCACAATCTCAGCCGGCAACTCGTTGAGGGGGTGAGTGGTGAGTTGGAGATTGGGAGATTGGGGAGAGCATTTTCTATGATTGATTCACAATGCCCCTACCTTTAGGTTGGCGAAGCCTTGACCCATGCCCCATTCCCCAATGAACATTCTGATGCTTTCCTCGACCTTCCCTTATCCACCCAGCCGGGGGGGAACTGAACTCAGAACATTTAACCTGCTCAAGTATCTAAACCGGCACCATCACGTCACGCTGGTGACACAGCGCCACACAGACGTTCAAGATGCCGAAGTTGAAGAACTGCGCCGGTGGGTAAGTGATTTGGTGATTTTTCCCTTGCCGGCAGCACCCCAGCCGCAACGAGGACTGAGCGGCATCTCTGGCAAGGTGGGACGCTTTCTCACTTCAATGGTTAAAGTGACACCGCCTAACGTCCTGTATCGCTACTCGCCGGCAATGCAGGCTTGGGTGGATAATTATCTGCAAACTGGCCACTGTGATGTGATGACTTGCGAGCATAGCGTCAATGAAATCTACATCAAGCCCCAGTTTCGCAACTCGGTTCGCACCGTCGTGAATATTCACAGTTCTGTTGCCGGCTGGGTTCGCAGCCATCTGGAAATGGCAGCTTCCCCCAATCGACTGCGGGATCGCCTCTATCTCAATTTGTTATTAGAACGCTACGAAAAACGCTATTGCTCTAAATTTACTCAAATAGTTGTGACTACAGAAGAGGATAAAAGTCAAGTTCAAAAATTCAGTGCCGGCACTCCCATTGCGGTCATCCCCAACGGCGTAGATTTAGAGCTGTATCCCTATCGTTCTCAAGATCCCGGTAATCATCGCCTAGTGTTTGTCGGGGCGATGGATGCCTCCCACAATATTGATGCGGCCCAATTCTTTGTTCTGGAAGTGCTGCCGGTGTTGCAACAGCGCTATCCTGACGCAACTTTTAGCATCGTTGGGACAAGACCGACACCGGAGGTTTTAGCACTTGCCAGCCGGCCTGGAGTGAGTGTAACGGGTAGTGTCCCCTCCATTGCCGAACAATTGCATCAAGCCAGCATTTGCGTGATCCCCCTACGAACCGGCTACGGAATCAAGAACAAAACCCTAGAAGCGATGGCAGCCGGAGTGCCGGTTGTGAGCGGAGATCGCGGATTAGAAGGGTTAGATGTAGATATCTCTGAGCCGGTTAAGGCATTGCGTGCGAACCGGGTAGAGGAGTATATTGCTGCCATCAGTCGGCTGTTTGAAGATGGCCGACTCAGAGAGCAGCTGTCTCGCAATGCGCGAGCACTGATCGAAACGGAATATACTTGGGAAGCTGTCGGTCAACGCTATGAAAAAGTTTTGAGTGTTGTTAAGTGCTAGTTGCTAAGTGCCGGTTGTGAATTGCCAGTCAATCACAAACCCCTAGCCCCAGCGCCCAAATGCCCCTAGCCATTCGCCATTCGCCGATGAAGAACAACCTGCGCCACATGACTGCTAAGCTGCCACAGACATCAGAACTTCAAAAGCCCAGCAAAAAAGCGAGGCGAACTCGCAGCCAGCCGGTTTCTGTAAGAGCTTCCTTACCGGCACGCGTCGCCAAGCGTCGCAGAGCGCCGGCAAAGCCGTGGAATTGGCCACCCGTGTTGGTGGCGCTAACCGCCTTTAGCAGTGGCATTAGCTTACTAGCCGGTGGGGCGTGGGTGAGCGTCCAGTTTATGATGAATCCCAATGCCTTCGCCGGCTTGAACGCGCAGTTATTAGAGCCAACAGAATCTGCCCCGGTTGATAGCCAACCGATTGAAAGTTTAACGGCAATCCGGGCGCAACTTCAGCAAGAAGGCGTGCAGCCGGCACCCACCATTCCCCTCAAAGTACCGGGCGCTGGAGCAAACGCACCAGCAGATTTGCTGATGCGAATCATGGTGGAAACTGCACCGCCAAAGTCTTTAATTTGTCAGTCTCCTTGTCAGCAACTATCAGAATTGAGAGTTTATCAGCCGGTGCCGGTTGCTGAGGCGAAAGACGCAAAAAACCGGCAGACCGAGCAATTTGTTCGCCTTGTCAGCCAAGTATCGTTAGAAGGGCCGGCGGAATCTTTTGTCATTGCTCCCCTCGTCCAATCTAAATCGAATCGGCAAGGTTCAAATCGCCCACAAGCACTGACTGCGTTAGAAGGGTTTAGGGGCGAACCGCCGGCAACCAAAGGCGTTTGGCTAAATTTAACTGGCTATCGGCGCGAAGGGGAAGCCACGATTGCCTACGGACAAGTTTTTCACTACAACCCAGAGCGCACCAACCTCAGCTTTATGACGCAGTGGACTTCGACTGCCGGCAAACTTCCGGCTTGGCAAGAAGTCACCGGCGATGGCCAGCCAGAATTGGTGGTGGATCAAAGCAATGGAATAGAACCGAAATTCGTGGTTTACCAGCTTCAGTCACGAAATTTTCTGCCCAATCCCATCCAACTCGAAGAAATTTCCCTTAAAGAGGCGGTTTTAGATAAAAGCGAGCCGGCAGGTCTATCTTACAACCAAGCGCTACAGTTTGCGAGAATTGGCTTGTGGTCGCCGGCATTGAAGCAAATGGAAGCAGTGAAGCAGCGCCGCATCCAGAATAAACAAGAATGGCCAGAAGCAGCCCAAGCTCAGCTAGATGTCATTCAACTTCACGCCCAGATCACCCAAGCCCAAGCAGACGCAGCCGAGGCAGAACCCGCTCAAAAAGCTTACAACGCCCTGTTAGACGGTCGTTGGGAAGAAGCGCTGAAGATATTTGAGGCAGATTTAGATAACGCTAACTCAATTGCCATTACTCTCAAAGCCGATAAAGGCCGGCTTTGGAAACGGGTGGAAGGGGCGATGAAAATCAATCCAGAAACAGCGGTACGAGGTTGGGGGGCGCTGATTCTGGCGGCGCAGCAAGGTAAACCGCAAGCCCTGGCATGGCTCAAACAGCAAACAGTGCCGGTTGGAGGCAGCCAAGATGCCTCTGGGGTGCAAAGTGCTGAAATGTTGTTAGAACGCTTAGAGGTGGCGCTGTCTGAGTCAACGCTGATCAATCATCCCAGTCAAATAGTGGGTTCAGCAACGCCCACGTTTGAGATTAATGGGGCAGATTGGCTGAAACCGAAACAGGACACCTCTCTGCAATTAAGTAAGGGTCAAGTTTGGTATCAGGTGCAAGTGGCCGGTTTTCATGACGGACAGCGCTGGTTGCGGGGGCAGTTTTCTAATTTACAACTGCCTCGAATTGAGCCGGGAAGACGCTTGTGGCGGATTTTGGGGTTAAATTTAAATTCTCAAATCCAGGTTGCGGCTTGGATGCCAGATGGCACCCAAAAAACGGCGATGGCGACAGTGAAAGCGGTTTCCTTCAACAACGGGACGTTGCAGTTGTTGGCAGCAGGTGAGCCAATTGCGGGTGCAACACCGGCAGATAATTTGGGTGCCGGTGGGATGGTGCCTCGTCCTGTGGCTTTCACCGCAGACAAATTCCGCTGGCTAGAACCGGCCTCTATCACAATGACTGAGTTGAACCAGCAGCAGTCTAGTTGGGTGACGGCGATTCTCACCAACCTCTGGCGCGAGTTACAGGCGGCGGGGCGATTACCGGAAGGGACGGTTCCCAGTTCAGAGGAAATGTTGCTAGAAAGTGGAAATTGGCAGGTGCAGTCAATCGATCTCAATGGCAATCAGGTGCCGGATGCTGTGCTGACGCTGCGCCCCGATCTTTATGCGAATTGGAACCAGTCGGGGGCATCAGTTGCCGGCGGCGATTATTCTTCTCGACCTCGGACGCTAATTTTTGATGACGCCGGCAAGCTGCTTTACAGTGAATTTACATCAGGTGCCGGTCAATCTCTCACCGGCTTTGCGGATCTCGAAGATGGAGGGCCGATTGCTTTGGTGGTGGATGGCGCAAATGGTTACAGCTTGAAGCGCTGGGTGACTGAAAAAAGCCGGTTTGAATAAAAAAATAGAAACCCCTATAAGGAGTGTTTTTATGGGCCAAACAACCGATGAAAGGGTACGCTGGACAACTGCCGATCTGGAACTTTTGCCTGATAACGGCAACCGTTATGAGATTGTGGAGGGAGAATTATTAGTGACCAGAGCACCGCACTGGAATCATCAACTAACGTGTACCAATATCGGCACTGAGTTACAAATTTGGTCACGAGAAACGGGTTTAGGAAAAGCTGCTATCAATCCAGGGATTATTTTTTCGGACGCTGATAATGTCATTCCCGATGTTGTTTGGGCAAGCAATGAAAGATTAGCCATTTTGTTAGATGATTCGGGGCATTTAACGGCAGCACCAGAGTTAATTGTTGAGGTGATCTCTTCTGGCAGTGAAAATGAAAGACGAGACAGGGAAACGAAGGTAAAGCTTTATTCAGTTCGGGGAGTGCGGGAATATTGGATTGTTGATTGGCGTCAGCAACAAATTGAAGTGTATCGGCGGGAACAGGCAATTTTAAAGCCGGCTGCTACCCTATTTTCAACTGATGAATTGAGCAGTCCTTTGCTGGCCGGTTTTTCGGTGCCGGTGGGAAGAATTTTTACTTAATCTGCCAGACTTCCCAGATTGTAACCCGGCACTCTTTACTGAAAATAGACATATTATTTCAGTTTACCTCACCCTATTACCGGCGACCCAATAATTGCTGCTGCCACACCCTTAAAAAGGCAAAAACTGGAAATTGATAATATTCAATGATTAGCCAGACAACACAAGTGAAATGGGTGAAAAAAGTTAAACCTGTCCAAAAAATGGGGAACCAAGCAAAGGGATCGTCGGGTAATGAGGGAAAAAGGTAAGCAGCCAATCCCACTAAGGTTGGCGGCAGTAGTACAAAGGCAATCGCTGCCAACCCAGCACCCCAATCCAACTGTGCGCCGGCACGCGGTAAACCCTGCCAACGCTTGCCATTCCAATACCACGTCAGCGGTAGGGAACTATCTGCCATTTTCAGCAACTGTTCTTCCAGGTTCGCGGTGAAAATGTGCCGGCAAAAGTTACAGGCAAAGGCATCCATTAACGCAATTTCTGATATCTCACCATGCCGGCATACAGGACAGCTATATACCCCTTGATAGCTGAGACTGCTTACTTCTTCGGCGGAACTGCCAGTGTTTTTCTGATTGATTGGCTTGCTCATAGCAACTTGCGCTAAGTTTCAAGAATTGTACAGGAAGTCAAGCATTCCCATCATTTCAGGATAGCTTAGGTTTCTGCTTCCTACTACCTCCGCCGGGAGAATTTGATTTTAAATTTTAGGTGGGGAAAGTAATCATAAGCAGAAGTTGATAGCATTTTTTCTTTTTGGAGGTAAAATAATATATTTTTTATTACTAATTTTAACTAACATATAGCACACTATTTAATCTGCGTAGAATTACCTTTTTTTATTTTAGCTAATAACTCATTTTATCGTAAATCAGCGTTACCTCAATTGCCGATGGAATGAGTATTTATTTAAAGGTAATTTTGATAGCTAAAACTATCAAATCTTCCCTATCTGTCAAGTCAGTGAGCGTATCACTGCTAGCAGTAAGTTGCAAGACAAAGCGATCCTTCCCTATAGCTGCCGACACCCTCATCAAGGTTATCATCACCATTGTAGCCCAACAGGTATTGCTACCTTTGCCGACTAAAACGATATCATCACCCTCGCCGCCATCAAGGCTATCATTACCCTGGCGGCCAAACAGAGAATGATGAATCTTTTGCTTCTTCACTAGAAGAAATACCAAACTTTGTAGCCTCATTGCCCTTTACGGGGTTAATTTAGGGACAGGCCGAAGTCTAAATCCCCGATTTGGGAACTTAAAGTGCTAAGTTTCTGTTTAAATACTCAAACTAGGGAGCTTAGATGGCAAAAGTCTGCCTTTAGCGCCAAAATTGGAATAACTAGGCATAAAGTCAGTCTAATTAATAGTTAGGTTGCTTACGTTATTGGTGAGGGCATGATTGGGATGTTATTTGTTAAGATGGTATCAGGTTAAGTTGTATCTCTAGTTAAGTTTTTGACTGGATAATATGTATGCGTTGTATTTTCTGTAAGTGTGATTCCTCTTCATCCAATTCAAGAGAACACATCATTCCTGAATCATTAGGAAATAAGGAACATATATTGCCACCCGGAGTAGTATGTGATAGATGTAACAATTACATTGCACGCGAAGTAGAAAAGCCTTTACTAGATTCGCCCTATTTTAAGGAACAGCGCTTTAATATGTCTGTTCCAAGCAAAAGAAACAAAATTCCGAGGATTAGTGGCATTCATCTTCAATCTCGCACACGGATTGAGTTAATGAAGCAACGGGATGAAGATGGAATTGGCATAGGCGCTGCTGGAGGCGAAGATGAATCGCGATGGATTCAAGCTGTAATAGGGCAGAAATCTGGAACGCTAATAATTCCTATTGCTTCCCCACCCAATGATTATGATATTTCACGGTTCATAGCAAAGGTTGGACTTGAATCATTAGCGTCTCGCCTTATTAAAGTTGAAGGTGGGCTAGATGAACTTGTAGACAAGCCAGAATTAGATGAACTACGTTCCTACGTGCGAATTGGCACACCTGGAAGAGTTTGGCCATATTCCTGTCGTTCAATCTATTCACCAAATTGCCTCTTTACTGATGAACAAGGTGAAACATTTGAGGTATTGCATGAGTACGACATTTTAGTTACTGATTCTTCTGAGTTCTACATTGTTATTGCTTTATTTGGAGTTGAGTATGTACTAAACCTTGGCGGACGGGAAATTGAAGGTTATTACCAGTGGTTGCGGAATCATAATGATCGTAGTCCACTTTATGTTGATAAGAACGCTCAATTATAGTTAAGAGAGCAATGCTGCCAGCGACCTAACATTGTGTTGTTGCAGACGCAATAGAAGTTGTTGGTATGCTGCCAGCGACCTAACATTGTGTTGTTGCAGACGCAATAGAAGTTGTTGGTATGCTGCACAAGCTACCTGCTTGCACTCATCTTAGCCGTTAACTGGCATACTGTAGAAAAACAAGGTTATTTAATTCGATCTGCTGGCTTTCAGTTTCATGCCTATCAATACTAAAAAAAATAGAGGCGCAGGGAATTGCGTCTCTATCAGGGATTTAAATTTTATTAAAACTGTTCACTCGCTCGATAAAAACCGGCATTGCAGGCTTGATTGAGCAAAAACATCAACCGGCCAGTCACTTGCTAGCGTGAAAATCCTTAAAACTCCGATAACATTCATCCGGATCGTACAAGTGACATTGGTCAGTAATTTCTTTCATTAAAGACCAAGAAAACTGCTTTTCATTGAGATATTCTCCCCAGTTTTCCTTAATGCTGCGATAAGCTAACCGCAAATTGTAAGAAGGAATTGCTGTAGAAATATGATGGGGGACGTGAACGTTAATATCGTGACAGAAAAACTCAACCCAACGGGGGTAATCACAGTGAACCGTGCCAGAAAGCTGAGCTTGCGCTTCATTCCACTGTTCAGCGGCGGTAAACGGAATTTCTGGTGCTGTGTGGTGAACCAGCGTAAACGTACTCATCCAGAAGTGATAAACCAACCAGGGTAATAGCCAAAATTTAATAAATCCCCAGATGCCAGTCGTTGCGATTAGCACAGGGAACCCAATCGCTGCACCGGCAAGCACCACCAACACAGACAGCTTGACCTGGGAACGCTGTTTGCCCTCGAATCTCGTCCAATCAAAGTGCATCGCTGCCCAGTGAATCACTGAGGCTAACCACCAAAGCCGGCCCCGCATCCGCCGATAGATCCACTTGAGGGGGCTTCCTAAGCCGGCATAGACATCTTGTTGCCAAGGTTGCCAAGCATTATCCTCATTTAACTTGTTGGTGTGCTTGTGGTGGTAATTATGCAGCAGCCGCCAGCTGTGGAACGGATAAATCAACGGCAGAAACATGATATGGCCCACCAAATCGTTCACCCACCGGCGGTTCGCAAAGGATCGATGGCCACAATCATGCCCCACGACAAAAAAACCTGTGAGGGCGGTGCCGGTGAAAATCCACGCCACCGGCAGCAGAAACCAGGGCGCAATGGCCAAACCAACGTATCCCAAGCCAACCAAAAACACATTAATTGTCAGGGTTAACCAAGCTTTGCGCCGGCTTTTCTGAAAGCATTCACGCGGCAGCGTCTTCAATATGTCTTTCAGCTTGAGATTCGATTCGGGGGGAACAGATAACAACTTATCAGGCTTAGCAATCGATGCAGTCATGAATCAATTAATCTTCTCTAGGTGCTAGTCAAGCAAGAAATCAGTCGTTTCATTTTAAAAACCTGCTAGAGATAGCTCAGTAGCAGGCAATGCAACTGTATGGATTTTACAGTTGAGTGAGTGTTGGACAAGCCCAGGCGGTAAAAACAGCACTGCCGGTTCCAAAACCTCAACTTTTATACCATAATCTTGCGGCTTACCTGAGAATTTAACACTAGAGGCGATTTTTTGCCCAACTTCTGAGGTCACACTCCCCTACTTTTCAGCCGGCCTCCACCATAATTAATTGGGAATTTAGAGGGCCGGCTTTAAATTAAAAGCCATCATTTATCGTAGGTTTACGCTTAACATTCTCAAAATGTTCTAAGCCAGCGGAATCCCAGATAACAGCAATGCCTTTGCCGCTTCACTATCCACCGGCCTAGAAAAAAAGTATCCTTGGGCGTATTCGCATTGCAGAGTTTGCAGTTGAGCCAGTTGTTGGGCTGTTTCTACCCCCTCAGCAATCGCATCCATGCCCAGCGAGTGCGCCAAAGTAATAATCGTCTGAACGATCTCACAATGCTCCCCATTCGCTGCGATCTCGTTGACAAACGAGCGATCAATCTTCAACGTATCAATTGGCAACTGATGCAGACGCGCCAAAGAAGAGTAGCCGGTGCCAAAGTCATCAATTGACAGTTGAATTCCCAAAGCTTTGAGTTGATCTAGCATTGCCAGTTCAGCGGTGGTATTTCTCATGATCGCACTTTCAGTCAGCTCTAGCTTCAAATTGCACCCATCAACGCCGCTGTGCCGCAAAATCGAGTCCAGCCGCTCAATCATCCCCAATTGCCCCAACTGGATCACCGACAAATTCACACTCATCGTCAGCGGCATTGACTGGGGTAATTCCTGCTGCCAGACGCCCAGTTGCCGGCAGGCTTCTAGCAGTACCCATCGATCAATCAGGCCAATCAGTCCAGTTTCTTCTGCTAGGGGAATAAACGTAGCGGGCGAAATCATGCCGCGTTTGGGGTGAAACCACCTTACCAGCGCCTCAAAACCCGTAATCTTGCCGGTGGAGAGGGAAATGATGGGCTGATAGTAGACCCGCAGTTGCCGGCGTTCAATGGCGCGTTGCAAATCTGCCTCTAAGAGCAAGCGTTCTACGGCTGTGGCTTGCATAGCGGGGTCGAAGACGACATAATGCGCCTGATTCTGCATTTTGGCTTGGTGCATGGCGGTGTCGGCGTTGCGTAGCACCTCCTCTGGCCGGTTATAATCGGCTTTGCTCACCGCCACACCAATACTGGTGGTTGTGTACACCTCATGCCCATCAACGTCAAACGGCAAACTTAGCTGATGATAAATCTTTTCAGCCATGCGTGTGGCATCGTTGACGTCTTGAATATTTTCCAGCAAAATGGCAAATTCATCTGTTCCCAGTCGCGCCATCATATCTGTGGGGGACAGGCAAGTTTTCAGCCGGCGAGACACTATAATCAGTAACTGTTCAGCAACTTTGTGTCCCAGGCTGTATTTAACAAACTTAAAGCGATTCAAGTCTAAATACAGCACTGCAAAAAAGCCGGGATCACCGTCGCTTCTTTTTCCAACCAACTGTTCCAAACGCTGCAAAAATAAAGTTCGGTTCGGTAACCTTGTTAGTGAATCGTAAAACGCATAGTGCCGCAGTTCTTCCTCCGCCTGCACGCGGTTGGTCACATCTATGCCAATGGCCCACGTTGCCCAACCAGGAACCGGGAATTGCTGGGAAATGTTATACCAAGCAACTGTCTTGACACTGCCGTCTTTGCAATGAAGTTGCCATTCCCAATCTCGGCAATTGTTCCAGTGAATGTTTCGCTGGCTCAGCATCTGTTTGCGATAAGCTGCATCCGGAATGAGCAGTTCCATCGCTTGGGAATTCCCCACCATTTCCTGCGCCCCAAAGCCGGTGACTCTCTCGCACTCTTGGTTCCAAACAATGACGTTTTTTTCTGCGTCTAAGGCGCACATCATCACCGGCATATTCTCAATCACACTCCGCAAGCGCTCTTGCAGTTGTTTGGTTTGTTCATACAACTGAGCGTTGGAAATCGCCATCGCGCAACGTTCGCCGGTGACTTCTAGCAAATGAGTCTCACGCTCGTTGTAGGGATGAATTTTCAACCAATCTACATGAAGAACGCCCACCAGAGTGTTGTTTCGCTTCAATGGGACGCCTAACATGGTGCGAATGCCCCTGTCTTTGAGAAACTGACTGCTTACACGGGGTTCTGTTTGTGCGTCTTCTATATAAAGCGGTTGCATGGTTGCGGCAATTGTGCCGGCAAACCCCTCTCCGATGGCAACACTGAAGCCGGCGCTGACTTCCTCTTCAATTCCGATGCTGGCGCGGACGTAAAGGTGATCATTTTCTTTTAACAGAAAGACGGCTGTATCAGCCTGCATCACCTCCACAATGCGCCTGAGCAGCACCTCTAGCAGTTCTTCAAGATTCAAGGTGCTGATCCCATTGGCGGTGACAGCGCTCAGAGCGGCTAATTCTTGGGTTTCTCGTTGGAGTTGCGCGATTAACTGTTCCTGCTGCCGCTCTAGACGCTTGCGAGCTGTGATATCAGTAATCATACTGATCGCTCCAATAAAATTATCCGTGGTATCACGTAGGGGTGACATCAAGATACTGATGTCAATATCCGTACCATCTTGCCGGCTCCACTGTGTTTCTAGCCCCGTAAATGTCCCTCCGTCCCTCAAAATATTAACAAATTCTTGGACTTCCCTAGGCTTGTCTTCGGCAACCCTACCGAGAAACTGTCCCTTCACTTGTTCTTCACTCCAGCCAAACATTTTTTCGGCAGCCGGATTCCACAGTTGAACATTACCATTGCCATCGATCATATTAATCGCAACGGGCGCGGATTGAATTAATGTCTGTAGAGTTTGTTCAGTTCGTTGTAAAGTCTCTTCTAATTGTTTGCGCTCAGTAATGTCTTGCCAGATGCCAATCACACCGATTTCGTTTCCTTGCCGGTTGCAATAAACCTTTTTTCTGACCAAATAAGTTTGGCGACTGCCATTTACGGTGATCGTTTCTTCGCTCGTTTGAGTTTGACCGGCACTGATGATGTTGCGTTCAATCTCTTGATTTTTCTCAGCGATTGTCGGCGAAAGTAGCTTTGTGTCATCTTGCCCAATAATTTTCTCTGCCGGTTTTCCCAAAATGCCGGCGGCAGCAGTGTTAATCATGGCATAGTGTCCTTGCAGGTTTTTCACGAAGATGGCATCTGTTGAGCCTTCCACGAGCGCATCTAAAAGACTTTTGTTTTCTTCCATTAATCGCCAACTTTGACGCATTAAGAGGTAAAGAAGTCCACTGCTGAACGGGATAAATGCCCAGTCTTTAACCGTTTGCAAATGTGTGGCTGTCGTTAAGTCTTTTGTTAAAAGCTTCAGCAGCAGCTCGGAAAAAAGCAGCCAAACACTACTTAAGAAGGTGTAGCTTAATACTATGTGAGCCAAATGTTGTGGGGGGGTGCGTTCGCGTTTCATAATTGATCCATCCAATTCGCGTCGCCTTTTTCTATCTGCCGTTTGCTATTTATTTTGTCTCAGAATTTCTATGATTTCTGCTACCAACTACTTGACAAAACTCAATACTTCTTTAGCTACTTTACTATAATTTATACAGATTTATCCGAAATTTTATTAGTCAATAAAAGTACGAATAGCCACCATTTTTCATAAAAAAATGGCAGACACGATTTTTATTTTGAGAGCTTGTATTTTGGGGTGGGGCCTTGAGAAATCGCAAACTTAAGTAAAGTGTAGCTTATCCTCGCGTGCCGAAGAAAATTGCCGCCAGAATAATTAAGCCCAAAAATGCCCCCGGTACCCATAAATCAATTAAATCAACCATTTCATTGATTTTGCTCTGAATAAAGGTTTTTACTTTTAAAATTTAATTTTATATTTACAATTTGTCAACAATAATTTATAAAAAATGGAATTAAAAGCTACAATACAAATGAGAAATATTACTTATTAACTGGTTGCAAAGAGCTGAAATCCTCTCATATTATGGGTTTGAGCTGTAAAAACTCTATTCAAAATTACAACGGTATAATCCCAAACCAATGATGACACATCCAGACGCGGTGACATGGTTGCAAGAACGAACGGCGCTCAGCATTTTATCGGCACCGGCTTTAAGCGCGATCTCGCAAGTTATTGAAGAAAAAATCGTGCCGGCGAATGAACGTTTTGTAATCGAGGATACACTGCCGGCAGGACTGTATATTCTCAAACAAGGACGCTTAGAAGCTAACCGCAACAATCAAATCGGCCAAGTTTGGGCCTTAAGTTTATTACCGGGAGCCACGCTTCACTTACAGGAATTGCTCTTAGATCAGCCGGCGCAACGAACGGTTGTGACACTGAGTGAATGCAAATTATGGTTTGTTCCTGCCGGCCCATTTCGGGAATTAATGACTCAATACCCGGAAATTACCCAAGCATTTTCCCAACAGTTGGCACAAGAACTCGCCCAGTTGTCGTCCCAGTTGAACTACGAACAAGAGCGTCAAACCGCCTTACGTCCCTATCTTGTCCCCAAGGCAAAACGCGGCGTTGTCGGCAAAAGCCGCTACGCAATGCGTCTGAGACAGCAGATTAAACAAGCAACTGAAGATCGCCGTTCAGTGGTGATTTTTGGGGAACCGGGACTGGAAAAAGATAATATCGCGGCGCTGATTCATTTTGGTTCCGCGTGCCGGCGTGAACCGATGATTAAAGTCAACTGCGGCGTACTGCAAACCAGCGGTGCGGAATTATTTGGACGTGCCGGCGGTAAACCCGGACTGCTGGAATGGCTGGCAGAAGGCACTTTATTGTTCAATAACATCCAAGAACTGCCCCCAGAATTGCTGCCTAAGCTCAAGGAATTATTAGAAACCGGCACTTACAAATTAGTTGGAGGAGAATCTCAGTTAGCACTTAATTTTCGGGCGCGGATTATTATGATTTCTGAGAAAAACTTGCCCGATATTGAGCGCTTAGCCGGCCATTTAATTAAAGTTCCACCTCTGCGGGTGCGTAAAGCGGATATTAGCGCCCAAGTAGACTATTATATAAGCCTTTTTTGTCAGAAAAAACACATTTCCAAACCGCAATTAACCCCTGAAGCCTTGCGCCGGCTACAAGCGTATGACTTTCCTAGCAACTTGAGAGAGTTAGAAAATCTTGTGGAACGGGCGCTGGTTCAGTCTGGTGGCGCGAAAGAACTCACGGAAGAAATTGTGTGGCCGGCACAAACGAAGAAAAAGCAATTTCGCGTCAACCTATTAAATGCCTATCCCCGCCTGCGCCATTTTTTACGAAGTCCTTGGTGGCCAGACCGGCTTAACAATTGGGTTATCTTGCCGGCGTATACTTTGGTCGTCGCCGTTTTATTTTTCGGCCCACAAAATCGTGCCCAAAATTTTGGTTTAAATTTGTTTTGGGCGTGGTGGTGGCCTTTAATTTTACTGGGATTTCCCTTTGTAGGTCGGCTGTGGTGTGCGGTTTGCCCGTTTATGATTTATGGGGAAATCACGCAAAAGCTTTCCTTGTGGCTGTTTCCCCGCCAACTCAAAACCTGGCCACGACACGAAGCAGAGATGTGGGGTGGATGGTTTTTATTCAGCTTATTCGCCTTAATTTTCCTGTGGGAAGAACTGTGGGATTTAGAAAATACTGCTTATCTTTCCGCCTGCTTGCTGTTATTAATTACTGCCGGCGCAATGATCTTTTCAGCCATTTTCGAGCGCCGATTTTGGTGCCGGTATCTCTGCCCAATCGGGGGAATGAACGGTTTATTTGCCAAACTATCGATGACTGAACTCAGAGCGCAGCAAGGTACTTGTTCTGCTGAATGTACAACTTATCAGTGTTATAAAGGCGGGCCGCAAAAAGGAGAAGGTTTAGAAACCGGCGGCTGCCCGTTATACTCACACCCAGCCCAGCTAGAAGATAATCGGGATTGTGTGTTATGTATGACCTGTCTTAAAGCCTGTCCCCACCGTTCTGTAGAGTTTAATTTGCGTCCGCCAGGAATTGAATTATGGACAACTCATACACCGCGTATTTATGAAGTGGCGTTGTTAATGTTGCTCTTGGGCGGCGTCTTTCTGCATCGACTGCCGGAGTTACAATCTTGGCTGAATTTATCGCTAAATGACAGTAATTTTTGGGTGCATTTAGGATTATCAGTTGCAGCTTTAACATTGCCTGCCGGCATCCCATTTCTTGCTTATGGCTTGGTGCAGCTCATTCATCTTTTCTTCCCAAAAAATCCCAAACCCAAGCCATTTGTCGAGCTAGCTTATGGATATTTACCCCTCGTATTGGGGGCGAATTTAGCTCATTATTTGCGCCTGGGGTTAGGAGAAGCCGGACGCATTCTGCCGGTGGGTTTTGCAACCTTTGGCTTAAATACGCAAGGGGTGCCGGTGGTGGTTGCACACCCGGCAGTGATTGCATTTTTGCAGGGAACAACCCTAGTAGCCGCAGTGGTGCTAAGCATCGTGTTAACACAAAAAATCGCTCGGCAGCCGGTGCGAGCGATTTTTCCCCAACATATCGCAGCCGTAGTTTTAGCTGCCGGTTTATGGGCGCTGATTGTCAGTTAACCATTCGTTTTGAGTTTCTAGGGGCGATGCGACGACAAACTTAGAAGAGAACACGCAGCAGAAGTCCGCCAAGGACATTCAGCAAATTGCCACTACTCGCGCCACCTTCGCCTCTAGCTCTCTTTTGATAAACTTCAATCTGTTTAATCAATAGCTGAGAGGTTTGGTAGCCATTGGGATCACCTTGGGCTGAATAAAGCGTTTCTGCTTGTTGGGCATCTTGAAGCCCCCCAGTATAGTTTCCCATTTCTGCCTTCGCCGCTGCGCGACCCAGGAAAGCGGGAGCAAAGTCCGGTTTAATCGTTAGTGCTTGATTGAAATAGTCAATTGCACCCGGATAATTTTTCCGCTGCCCTTCCTCCATTGCCCACTGATATAGGTTCTCCAACCTGCCGACGTATTCACCCAGCCCAATCGTACCCTTTACGTTCGCACCGGCTAGATTCACGCCGGTTAAATCCGCACCGGCAAGGTTCGCATCTCTCAAATCCGCGCCGGCCAAATTTGCCCCTTTCAAGTTTGCCTGTCCCAAATTCGCACCAAACAAACCTGCACTGCTCAAATCAGCCCCACTTAAATTGGCACGCGTCAGATCCGCGCGGCTGAGATTCGCCCGATTCAAATTAGCACCCCCAAGATTGGCACCCGCAAGGTTAGCAAGAACCAAGCCAGCGCCGCTGAGTTCGCACTTGGGACATTGTTTAGAGGCAAGTAGCTGTCTGGTTTGTTCTAAGTTTTCGGATCGGGCAGCAGTGGCGAGACTTAAAACAGAGAGTAGTGCTGCGGTGGCGAGTGTTCTTGAGATCATGGTGGGGTCATAGCAGAGCATCCAGACAGTCAATCAATCAGGCTACCGGGATTTTTGCACAGCCCCTGGGGGGCTATCCGTGGCCATCCAGTTTATCTTAAGACGTTAGCGGCCCTGGGGCTGCGGCTTTTGCAGCTCAGTGAGCCGGTTCATCGCGTCTTCATAATCCTGGGTTTTTCCTTGTTTTTTGTAAAGGTCTGCAGCTTTCTGAAAATCGGTTAAGGCACTTTGGGGATTTCCTAAAGCAGAGTTTGCTAATCCCCGGTTGTAATAAGCATTTGCATTATCAACATCAATCTGCAAAGCCCGATCGTAATCTTGAATCGCCTTTTGATACTCTTTGAGTTCAGCGTAGACAGTGCCCCGGTTATTGTAAGCGTAGGTATTCTCAGGAGCTAAACGGATGGCTTCGCTGTAATCCTCAAGCGCTTTATCATTTTCTTCCAGTAGATCCTGGGCTAGCCCTCGATAATAGAAGGTTTCAGCATTATTCGGCTTGATCTCTAGACTTTTAGAAAAGTCATCTATCGCGCCTTTAAAGTCTCCTTTCTCCATCTTTTCCAGCCCTTGGCTGAATAAATCTTCAGCATTTTGAGTGATGAGGATGGGTCGCGGAGTTTGCGCCTGAACTGAAATCGCTCCTCCACCGAGTACAGCGGCCAGTCCCAAGATAGCAACAGTTTTGTGAATGTGGTTCATAAGTTTACCTTAAACGTGGCAATCTAGCAGGGTCATTTTTCAGACTAACTATAATGGTCGCCATCCTCAGGGATCTAGTTCCTTTCAAAGCCAGAGAATTAAGCGCCATACTCAGAAATCGAGTGTCTAAATGTTAGCTGGTGAGCGCTGGATCTTCCCTATAATAGTGTGCGTTTGTTTTCCATGAGGTGGGCCGGCAACTGTTCATCAAGTTATTTCAATTTCTTATACAAACTCATCACCTTGGCCGCCTGAACTAGCAGTTTATCCTAACACAAACGTAAGTTGCGCGAAGCCAGAGTCCAGAAGACAACTGGATTAGCGCCCTTGAGGCGGTCACGAATACACCGGCAAAATCTCAATCGTACTGTTCTGACTGCCCCCGATCAGGTATTGACCATCTGGACTAAAAACGACAGAAAAAATGCCGGCAGAACCGAGAGAAATAGTTCGCAGCAATTCGCCGGTTGAGAGATTCCAAATTTTAATCGTTTTGTCGCGACTGCTACTGGCAAGCAACTGACCATCCGGACTGATCGCCACAGCCCAAACCTGCCCGGAATGACCGCCCAGCAAATGCACCGGCGAACCGGCAGCGCGATCAGAATCATCCGAACCCATCTGCCAAACGGTAATCGTTTGGTCATCACTGCCACTGACGAGTAATTGCCCGTTGCGAGAAATCGCCAGTGTCCGCACATAGCCCGAATGACCCTCAAGCGTCAGAACCGGCGACTCACTCGGCTGTCCGCCGGCCATGTGCCAGATATTAATTGTTTTGTCATCGCTGCCGCTAGCTAGGAATTGACCATCGGGACTGAAAGCTAGACAGCGAACGTAATCTGAATGACCCGATAAATTAGCCAGCATTTGGCCGGTTCGCAAATACCAGATATTAATCGTCTTGTCGTCACCGCAGCTGGCAAGGAGTTGACCATCTGGACTGAAGGCAACCGAACGCACCCAGTTAGAATGGCCGGCCAATGTCAGAACCGGCGTTCCCTGTGAAATTCCAGAGGAATCGGCACCCAAATGCCAAATTTTGATAGTTTTGTCATTGCTGCCACTGGCGAGGAGTTGACCGTCTGGACTGATTGCCACGGTGCGAACGTAGCCGGAATGCCCCGTGAGGGTGCGTAGAGGCCGCACGCCCGGTCGTCCATCCTGACGGGCGATGCGCTGCCAAAGCTTGATGGTTTTGTCATCACTGCCGCTCACAACGAGCCGGCCATCGGGACTGATGGCAACGGCTTGAACGTAATCTGAATGACCGGCAACAGTTTTAACCAATTGCCCAGAGGAACGCCGCAGGACGATCTCACCCAGTGTCGGTGCGGCAAAATGGGTTCGCAGCAACTCGTGGGGAAAGCGGTAACGCCCGCCGATTTGCTGCACAAAGCCGAGAGAATTGGCGTATTGCAGGAAACGGGCGTAGTTCCAAGGTGCGTAGCCATGCGCCCAGAGGATGAGGCGCAGGGTGAAATGCTGGAGGCAAGCGATGCCGCCACAAGCAAGACCGGCAAGGATGCCAAAACCTAGGCCACCTAAGCCGGTGATCAAGCCACCCATGAGGCCAAAACTCACCCCAAAGCTGACCGCGCTCATTAAGGTAAACAGGCCGGCGGTGGAGACAGAATGCCAAATTCCCTGATTCGGCGATGTTTTGGGCTTAATTTCCAAGTCATTGAGTCCTTGAGAACTCCCGAAAATCAGTCCCCCAATCAGCCCGCCAATAATGGCTCGAACAGCGCCGAACAAGCCCCCGACTAACTCACCCATGATGGCTAAAAATAGGCCGCCAGCTAGCCCCGCCAGCAGCCCCAAAATCATCCCGATGAGTAGCCCCTTCCTAGCTTTTTCCCAAGACCAGTTCAGTGGTTCTGCCGGCGCAATTTTAAAGCTGAGTCCTCCCAATAGCCCGAAAAACAGGCTCCCGATCAGGCCGGCAAGTGGCCCAAAACTCAGGCCGCAACTCAGGCCGCCAATCAGCCCCACAATTAGCCCTACCCCAAGCCGGTAACTCCATTGGTGGATGGCTGTTGGCAACCAGGCCGGCTGCATATTTTCGATGGCAAACTCGTCGTTTGTCGTGCGTTTCAGCCATTTGGCCAGCCAACTTAGCCAATGTCTGGTTTGTTCTGGGGTGGGGGGTTTACCGGCACTTTCCCCCGGATAGTTCAATTCTTGTTTGAGCTGCCGGCGAATATAGGCATCGAGCAAATACCGGCAGCGAGATTCATCAGAAGGACGCGCCTGCCACTCATCCAGCCAGATTTCTTCCGCTGCTAGGGCGATCATGTTCAAAAACAAAGGGGTTTTTGCCCACTTCAACAAATTTGGGTCATTTTGAACGCTCTGCCACAGCTGATGCGATCCTAAACTCCACAGGTAGTTCTGAACTTGCGTCTCAGTCAGCGGGAGCAAATAAATTGCGCCATTCACTTGTAGCAAAGTTTTGCAATTGGCGTATTCTGCAAGTCCACTGCATACGACTAAACGATCCGGTTGATAGTCAAGGAGAAATCGGTTAATCGCTAGCACACAAGGTTTTTGCCAATCTGAACGGACTTCATCTAGCCCATCGAGTAGGGGCAACAGTTGGCCGGTTGCCAGCCACTGTTTGGCGAGTTCGGCTTGAATGCCATACTTTGCCTGTAGTTCTTCCACCAGCCACTCCGCCAGGGTTCGCCGATCTTCTTTCCAAGAGCCAAGGTTGAGCAACACCGGCATCGGTTCACGGGGATCATTGAGGGCGCGAGTGATGAGTTCTGTTGCTAGTTCTAACAGGGTCGTGGTTTTGCCCGATCCGGGTGCGCCTAAAATTAATAACTTGCCGGCGACGGATGGCAAGTCAAACAGTTCGATAATTTCTTTTCCTGGCAACAGCCGCACACTGGGCTGGGTGCCGATTTTCACTTCCACATCCCAAAGCCGGGGACTTGGCTGTAGTTGTTCTTGCTGTGACTTGAGCAGCAGTGTCTGATGCAATGACTGTTTAAGCCGGCTTTCAACTTCGTTCTTAACTTCAACAAGCAATTTGTAGCGAGTCGTTACACTCTGCCTTGGGGAAGCCACTGCTGGGGCTTGGATAATCTGTTGCATTTTCAGCCTCATCATCACTCCCCTCGGTAATCATTCAGCATAGATAAACTCACGGCCCTAAACCCGATGTGGAAGGTTGCAATTGTCACAAAAAGTTTAATCGTATTTTGCCCTTAAATAACTCGGTGTCGGTTTAATGTTGCCAAAATCCGGGATTCAAGTAAATTTGAGTAGACCGGCAGCCGGTGTTGAAGGCAGCCAATCCGGGAATTGTCACAAGTGCCGGTTCTTAAAGCGAGCCACCCCTTCGCGCAGGATTTTGACGGATCAAGGGTTTGCGCCCCTCAATGGCAACCCGCCCTCAAGCAGCCGGCCTGTAGTGAGCAGTCAGCCGGCAGAAGTGCCACAGGATTTTCACTTTAATTTATTAAAACTTTTAAATTAAACATAGAAATTCAAACCAAATATCATGCAGTTTGAGTTTTCCTTCACCACGCCTCTCGCTTTTTAAGTCAGGGTTTCTTTAAAATCTAAACTCCAGAAAAACACACTCTTGATTTTTCTAAAATCTTCTTTTCTCAAATTTGCACGGCTAATTTTTGAAATTTTGATGAAGCCGGCTTAAGAGACTTTTTCATAACAGTTTTAATAAAGCTGTTCAAACGTTCGGTTAAGCTCGTTACAACCGACTTTACATCAGGGCGATTTATTCACAGCACAAGCGAGCGTATTTTATTCAGTTTCCCAATATTGCCCTATCCCTTAAAATCCATGAATTACCAAAATCAAGCCCAAATTAATCATATTATCTGTGATTTAGAACTTCTCATTGGCGAGATAGAAAAAAACCCGGATCTCTCTAAATGGGTTGTGCGGATGGCTCTCAAGTCGATTAAGGAAAAAGCAGAGAAATCTGCTAAACCGGCACCGCCAACCACTATTTATCTGCAACAGCGAGCTTTATGGAACTGATCGATCCCTCAGAAATCATGGCTTAAGCGGCTAGAGCCGGTGAAAGTCAGGCTGTGTAGTGATGTAAATCACAGACTGCAATGACGGATATCACAAGTGTTAACTGATTTTGATCGCTTGCTCAATAGATGATGATCACACTCGATAGCGCATTACATCACTGGAATGAATCGAAAAATAGCCGATATTGGGATTGTCGAGTTCTAGCTACCAATATGTCAGCTCAAGCAGTTTTTTCCCAACCCAGCATCGCCGACCTTTTTGGTCAAGCCTGGAACTCTGGCTGGCTAACTTTAACCGCTCGGCAGGCTTTAAGAGCAGCTCTGCTCGACTGCTCCCTTACTGAAGACGATCAAGCGGCGATTGATCGCTTGCTGCACGCCGTTCGTCGGGGTTGGCTGAAGATTTTAGATTAAGGCTTGTGATTTTGGGCTAGCTAGCCGATTAAGTGTAAAGTTGAGTCAACTATCCCTTAAGTTTAAGCTGATCAAGAGTTTCATCAAGCAATTATTGAATTGATTGAGCGCAATATATTTTAATCAAGTTTGACTAACAAGTTTCGAGATACGTCATGGAGACATTTGGAATTAAGCCGCACATGGGACGTGCGGTTTTTTTATATTTGAAGAGAAGGCATTGGGGTGTCAGACAAAGCACCCCAAGCGGCTTTCAGAAACATCGTTGTAGCGAAATGCTAACGCCACTTTGTTTTATGTTAAATCCGTGAGCCTCCAGACACCATCCCAGTCTGCCGGTGGGGGTGTGTGAAGCCACTGCTGGCAGCGCTCTATTTGGATGGCAGCCGGTTTATCCCAACTGGAAATTTCCAGAACTTTGGTAAAGGCAGCAATTGCTTTAACAAATTGGTGAGAGCGGTAATATTCACGTCCTTGACTATAGTATTCAAGTACCTGCAACTTTTCTTCGGGAATTTCTTCAGATCGCAAGCCTGCAACTTGATAAATAGCCACTGGCTTGCCTGTGCCATCAATGCGAATCAAATCAAGTTCTCTTGCCCAAATTTGCTCCGCACAGGGTTGGTAAGTTGTTTCGCTAATAATAATGTCACAGCCATATTGTTTACTAGCTTTTTCCAATAGGGAGCCGAGATTGACTCCGTCCCCCATACTCGAAAATTCGAGGCGGTTTGTTGCGCCAATGTTGTTAGCTTGAAGACTATCCGAGTTGATGCCAATTCCGATGCGGATTGCCGGCTTGCCATCTTCGACACGGCGGACATTTAATTCCACCAGCCGGTAGCGCATTTCCACCGCTGTTTGCACGGCACACCAAGCATGATCTTCTAGGGGTAAAGACCACCCAAAAAGAGCGATAATCGCATCACCAACATATTTGTCGATGGTGCCTTTATTCTTGAAGACTGCCTCAGTCATTGACTGAAAATACTCTTTAAGTAGCTGGTTAACTTCCTGATCTTCTAAGTTTTCCAGCAGGGGCGTGAAACTGCGAATTCCTGAGAATAAAACAGAGATATCCTTGCGTTCGCGGATCGTTTGCAGTGTCAGGAGATTGTCTGCTACCGTGATCTGCGTTAAAGGTATTGGGGAGAGGGGACTGCCACTAGCGAGCCGGTTCTGGGGATTGTCTAACAGTTGTTCGACTAATTCTGGAGTCATGTACTGATAGAGCTGGGTTTTGAGGTGTTTTTCATCGCTCATGTTATCCATTACCACCAAAACACCATAAATATTGGTGGGTTCGCCGGCATCTACTATCGAGCTTATGGATAAGTTGATAATGTGCTGCTCATCGCCGGCCAGTAAAATTTGATTGGGGTAGAATTGCTGGCAATCTCGTTCATACTTGGCTTCAAGGGCTGCTTGAAACAATTTGGTAAAATTGCTATTCTGAAACTGAATTAAATCGCAAGCAAGGCGGCCTTCTAGTTCCTCTTCTTTTCTAAAACCCAGTAAGTTTTTTGCTCTTTCATTAATCGCAATGATGCTGCCGGCTTTATCTGTGGAAATTACCCCATAAGGAAGGGTGCGAATAATATCGCGCTCGATCTGTTCTTGTCGCTTGAGGGCTGTAAATTTCATCGCATTTTGCAGAACGATGCCGGCTTTAATGTTAAACGCCTGCAATACCTCTTGGTCACTGCGATTATAACTTGCTTGCCAACAATCGGGGGCGTTCGGCCATTCATCTGGATCGTAGGGTGGAAAATCACCTGCTCGCTGTTTATTGACTAATTGCGTCACCCCAATTAAAACCTCATCCGCGTTAAAAATTGGCACGCACAATAAACTACAAGTGCGATAACCAACTTTGCGATCTGTTTGCTTTACAGTTTCGGTATCGGGATGCTCATACAAGTCAAACCCAATCACCAAAGGTTCGCCAGATTGAACAACTTCGCCCACAAATCCTACCCACATTGGGATGCGGATTTCTTTTAAAGTCCCGCCCATCGGGATTTTTGTCCATAGCTCATTTTTCTCGCGCTCAACTAGCCACACGGTTCCCCGATCTGCACGCATGAGATTTTTTGCTTCATTCATTACCGCCTGAATGGTTTCATCTAAATCTAAACTGCTTTGAGAGAGGGAGCGAATAGCAGAGATGAGTACAGTAGATATCTGCTGTTGTTCAAGAATTGATTCTAAACCTAACAGATTGTTTTGGGTGTTCAGAAGCAGTTGATTAGAATCCGAATTTTTCCAAGCATCTTCTCCTAAATCTTTAACAATTTCTTCCGGTCTGGCTTGATTTAAATCGGCGGTTGAGGGTGAAAATTTTTCATTGTTGGGAGTGGCTAATTCTAGCGCCTGTGCAGAAGCCGTTTGACATTTTTCTAAAATCGGTCGCATTAAAGGGACAAAGTCGGTAAACAAATCTTCATCGGATTTTGTGAAACCGGCAGTGTCAACTCTTTTAGACAAAGGTGCCGCTATATCATCGGTTGCTTTCAGCTTGTTAAAGAGTTGAACAACCGCCATGAGAGCACCTTCCTCACTAAACAGCGGTAAAGCCATCAGGGTATAGGTGCGGTAGCCGGTTTTTAAATCTTGCTCTTTGATGGCACTAGATTGCGGATCGTCATAGAAATCGAAGGGAATATTCACAATTCTGTTGGAAGCGACGACTTCACCCAGAATTTCCACACCGGCAGGCATCCGAATTTCTACAAATCTCCCATAATCGGCGCTGGCAACAATCGACCAAAGTTCGTTATTTTTTTGATCTAATAAAAATACGATTGCCCGATCTGCATTAAGTAACTTTCCGGTTTTTAGGGTAACTTCATGCCACATCTCATAAAGAATGGCTTCAAACCCCAGGCTGTTCGCCATGTTTTTATCTCCTCTAAATTGATAGCCGGTTGTGAGTTTGAGCATTTTTTCGATTCCCCTTTAAGATCGCGCCTGCTTGCTTGCCAGATTTGACGCGGATGAGAGGGGGAATTTAAGTAAGGTCGATTGATTCCAAGGATAATCTAACAAAAAGTTTAAAATCCTACAGTTATCAGGCAGTCTTGGCTGTCTCCCGATTTTCCTTAAATAAATGCTGTGGGGGGAAGTCACGGCAGTTGCCTCAAGCAGAAAAATTCTAACCTGTTGTAGGGAATATCATCTGTTATGAGCGCCTTCACGATGAAGCCTCCCCAATTTTTGAAAAACTTATTTGTCTGGCAATACTTCCCCACAGGGACTATTCTAGTGGTCTGGTTTAGGAACTGGCAGTGTGTGGTGAGGCAAAGAAGGTGCCGGGGGTGGCACCAGCGGTTAATATATGGCTTGGCTGGTGTTTTTCTTTGCCGGCTTGGCTATCTTGCTTTAGAGAGGCGTTGGGTGGGTTTTCCTGCGGTACTATGCCGGTGATGTGGTCGGGATGGCGTTTTTATATTTCAGGCTAAGCTTGTTCTGGGAATCACCGGCAGCCATTTGTGTCTGTAAAGGCGTTTCCTGTTCCTTGAGGTTGGCTGCGCCTAACGTTCCTACCTGCTCTCCCCATCTCTCCATCTTGCCTCGACTGTGAGTTTTACCCTGAGTGTGGGGAAATCTATTTTCAATCGGAGAGAAAATTATGCAACCATTCCAGACACAAATTCGAGTGCGATATTACGAAATGGATGCACTCGGCCATGTTAATAATGCGATTTATCAGCATTATCTGGAACAAGCCGCGATTGAACATTCCGAACATATTGGCTATGGGGTTGCTCGTTATAGCGAATTAGGCGGTGTTTTTGTGATGCGGCGCATTGCGATGGAATATCTCAGGCCGGCAGCCGCAGGTGATATTTTAATTGTGACGACTTGGTTAGAAAATATGCGTGGCCCGCGATGTCACCGGCATTATGAAATCCGCAAGCAGGGGGAAGCCGATTTGCTCGTAACTGCCGAGGTATTGTGGGTTTGGGTAGATGCAAAAACAATGCGTCCAAAAGCGATTCCTACTGTGTTAATCGAGGCTTTTGAGCAATTGCAAGTCCCCATTTCTGGAAGTTGAGGGGAAATGGGAAGTTTGCGAGAATTTCTCTGCGCTTTTACGAATAGCACCTGAAAAATTTACAATCGCTATGAGCAATTTTCAGATAAATAATGCTACCAGGTTGCCAGTCTGTTATGCCGATGTGGAGGCGGCAGCAATGCGACTAGCCGGCATCGCTCATCAGACGCCGGTGATGACTTCTACAACGGTTAATCAACGCCTTCAAAGTCAAGTATTTTTCAAGTGTGAAAATTTCCAGCGCACCGGCTCTTTTAAATTTCGTGGCGCGTACAATGCTTTGGCAAATTTGTCAAAAGAGCAAAAACAAAAAGGTGTCTTAACATTTTCATCGGGAAATCATGCTCAAGCGATTGCACTTAGCGGTCAACTATTAGGAATTTCTACAACAATTGTCATGCCAGATGATGCGCCGGCAGTTAAACAAATCGCAACTCGCGACTATGGCGCGGAGGTGATTTTATATTGCCGGCAAGAAACAAAGCGCGAAGAACTTGCGGAAAAAATAGCCGATGAGCGAGGTTTAACCATTATTCCCCCTTACGATTATGTGGATGTGATTGCGGGACAAGGAACGGTAGCCAAAGAGCTAATTGAGGAAGTCGGTGAACTGGATTTGCTGTTAGTTTGCTGTGGCGGAGGTGGGTTGCTTTCAGGTTGCGCGATTGCGGCAAATCATCTTTCTCCAAATTGTCGGATAATTGGAGTGGAGCCGGCACTTGCAGATGATGCCACACGCTCATTTCACAGCAAAACTTTGCAAACTGTCCATAATCCCAATACGATTGCAGATGGTGCGCGTACACCTTATCTGGGCAAATTAACGTTTCCGTTAGTGTTACATTATGTTCACGATATGGTAACTGTCTCGGAAGCGGCAATTCTCAGCACGATGTTTTTTTTGTGGGAACGGATGAAAATAGTCGTAGAACCCACCGGCACGTTAGCTGCTGCCGCTTTACTCGAAGGGGTGGTTAGCGCTACAGATGCAAAAATCGGTGTGATTATTAGCGGTGGCAATGTCGATTTAAAATCTTTGCGAAATTTTATTTAAATGTTATACAAATGCTGAGTTTTGGGAAATCTTAGTAAAAGGTCGTTTTTCTAAAACTCAAAAAAGCTGAAATTTGCTCAGATATAAATTTTCCCGAGAGAAGAACTAAAAATGCCTAAAACAAAAGAACCCGATGGGTGCGCGACTCTGATGCGCCGTTCCTTTTTGTTTATTATTGGAGTTGCAGCGGCTAGATTTTTACATCAGTATTTTTCGGTATCTCAAAATCGTTTTAATTTTATCACAGTTCTGAGTTATTTAAAAGAAAAAGCTGTAGAGGCTTACCAAGAAAATGTTGGAGAAAAACCTTTACCAAATGCGCCAATTTCTCA
Source organism: Microcoleus vaginatus WJT46-NPBG5 (assembly GCA_019359355.1). Taxonomy (GTDB): domain Bacteria; phylum Cyanobacteriota; class Cyanobacteriia; order Cyanobacteriales; family Oscillatoriaceae; genus FACHB-68. The sequence goes on from JAHHHM010000017.1 coordinate 117,339, forward strand.
AACAAGTCCGACTCAGAAACCTTTACCGAATGCACCGATTTCTAAAGCAAGTCCAACTCAGAAGCCGGTTAAACCTTCTCCTAGTCCTAAATTTACAGCTTCAACTAAGAAAGGAAACCCTGTAGAAGTTAAGCAGAATACGATTAACGGCGTCTCTTTTTATCAAACAACCATTGATTTAAATGATCCTGAAACCTTCTTGACGATTGGTTTAGCAAATGATGCGAAAGCCGCCAACACAGCAGCGCTTTCAACCGGCGATGAAGCTTTTGAGAAGTTTGTGAGCCGGCATCAGGCGGCTGTAATCGTTAATGGCACCTTTTTTAGTAAAGATGCTCAGAAGCGAGTCATGGGGAATATGGTAGCCGGCGGTAAGTTTCTTAAATACAGCCGGTGGGAAAATTTTGGGACAACATTGGGGATTAAAGCTAATAATGAGCCAGAAATGATTACCGCGCGTGCAGAAGGTAAACCAGAGTGGAATCAGCACTGGTTTTCTCTCACTTGTGGGCCAAGATTGCTAAAAGATGGGAAAATCTGGCTGGCACCAAAGTTAGAAGGTTTCACAGATCCTCATGTTTTAGATATGGGATACCGCACGGCAGTTGGGTTTTCTGAGAGCCGGCAAACGCTATTTTTAATTAGTTTTTTGGCAAGTCTTTCTTTACAGAACGAAGCGGAAATTATGAAAGCGATTGGCTGTAACGATGCGATGAATTTAGATGGAGGCGCATCGGAAGCTTTAGCTTATAATGGAGAAATTTTGCTGCCGGCAGGACGAAACCTTACCAATGTGATTGTGGTTTACGATACTAATAATCCAGCACCAAAAGCCTTGAAAGAAGATTGGCTACGTTTTCAAAATGGCTGGCGTCCGACAATTCCAACGTAAGCAAGAGATAAAGTTATTTTATTCTGGCTCAGGAATGTAGCCGGTGCAGGAACATCGTTTGAGTTTTGCACGACGTTAGCACTCAATTGCGAAAATCAAGAATCGCTATTTCCTCTAATTAAGAAAAGTCAAAAGGTGTGAAGATGAAACTCAGGATTTTAACCCTTGCTGTCAGTCTGCTTTCCCTCTTACTGGCAACTTCATCTCAAGCTGCCAACCCAGAGGATGTAAAAACATTACTCAAAACAAAGCAATGTGCGAAGTGCGACTTGAGTAATGCCGACTTGAGGGGTGCCGACTTAAGCGGCGCTGACTTGCGTGCAGCCAAGCTGAGTGCTGCCAACTTGAGCGGTGCTAACTTGAGCGGTGCCGGCTTGTTTGCAGCTAAATTGAATGCTGCTAATTTGAGCGGTGCTAACTTAACAGGTGCAGATTTAAATGCGACGAATTTGACCAATGCTAATTTGAGTGGTGCGGATCTGCAAAAAGCTTTGTTGATGGTGGCAAATATGGTGAGTAGCGACTTGAGTAATGCCAATTTGACGAATGCAGATATGAGTGCTGCTAACTTAAGTGGTGCGAATTTGACGGGTGCAAATTTCACGGGTACGGTGTTGAGTGCTGTCAACTTCAGCGGTGCAACAATGCCAGATGGCAAGGTATCCCAGTAGGCGAATGTGACATTCTGCGGCTGTGGCATTAACCGGCAGCCGCAGGTTGGGTTGAGACGGGTGCGATATCTCTGATGTATCCAAAATAATCGGCACGTTTAAGCCTTCAAATATAGACCCTGTCTGGTCATGGCTGTCCTTCTCCTCTCGTGTTCAAGTTTGGGGGGTTGACAGGGCGGGAACCCTTTGTTAGGCTCAGAACACATAGGCATATAACCAATCTTCAACGTCAGCGAGTCTTAAAAATGTTCACCGGCACCTCTTATTTTTATTTTTGGTGGTTTACGCAGGTTCACTTGGAGTGAGGCCAGTTTCGTAATGGCTACCAGGTGAACCGCAGAACAAACGCTGCGGTTTTTTTGTTTTCAATACTATTCAGGAAAAGGCAAAACAAGTGACGACCCAACTCTATAGCTGGTTTTTTGGTTTTTACTTTTGGCTCAGTAAGAGTTCTGGGTAAGTATGGCCATGTCGCTTGTCGCCTCAACCCGGAACTCTCAAAAGGTTCCGGGTTTTTTGTTAACCTCGTCTTTTTTTAAGGAACGCACCCCATGTTAAGCGCCAAACTCGCATCCAAGTCCCACACCGAACACCAAACCGCTATCCGTATCTCAGAACACGCCACGGTTGGGGGTCACGACCTCTTAATTATTGGTGGCCCTTGCGCTGTCGAGAGTTTAGAACAGATGGAGCAAGTGGCCAGTTCTTTAGCTGACGCGCCAGTTCAGGTTTTGCGCGGTGGCGTCTACAAACCCCGCACCTCCCCTTACGCTTTCCAAGGCTTGGGAGATGCGGGGTTAAATATTTTATCGGCAGTGAGTCAGCGTTATGGTGTGCCGGTGGTGACTGAAGTGATGTCGATCAGCCAAATTGAAGGCATTGTGGAACACGCGGATATGCTGCAAATTGGCAGCCGCAATATGCAAAACTTCGATTTGCTGAAAGCTGTGGGAAGTGCCGGCAAGCCGGTGATCCTCAAGCGTGGGTTGGCGGCAACCATTGAAGAATTCGTGATGGCGGCAGAATATATCCTCAGCCACGGCAACCCGGATGTGGTGTTGTGCGAACGCGGGATTCGCAGTTTCGACAATTACACCAGAAATGTCCTGGATTTGGGAGCAGTGGTGGCGCTGAAGCAGATCACGCATTTGCCGGTGATCGTTGATCCGTCCCATGCCGCCGGCAAGCGGGAATTAGTTGCGGCGTTGGCAAAAGCAGCAGTTGCCGCAGGTGCAGATGGCTTGATGATCGAGTGTCACCCGCAACCGGAAGAGTCGGTTTCCGATGCCAGACAGGCGCTTTCTTTACAAGACATGGTGGATTTAGTTCACGGTTTAAGACCGATTGCGGCAGCGGTAGGCCGGCGGGTGCCAACTGCCAAAAGTCACCGGCAATTATCCGTGGCGTAGCAATTTCTTTGTTGGGGCGAATCTTGTAGAAAACTCAGGCAAGTGTTCGCCCAATTTATTCAACCGGAGAAGGGTATGGGATTAAAGCTAGAAAAGGTAGTTCCTTGGGGGCGATCGCTCGATGAATACATCCGAATGTTTAACCTGACGCCTGATGATTTGCGATTAAGAATTCTCGATTGCGCTGCCGGCCCTGCAAGTTTTAATGCGGAAATGACCGGCAAAGGATACAGGGTGATTTCCTGTGATCCAATTTATCAGTTTACGGGCGAAGAAATTTCTCGGCGGATTGAGGAAACGTATCCCGCGATTATGGCGGGAGTTGAGGCAAATCAAGATAGCTACGTTTGGCAAGATATCCAGTCGCCGGCACACTTGGCTCAGGTGAGAATGGCGGCCATGCAGCAATTTTTGTTAGATTTTTCTGCCGGCTTGCAAACGGGGCGCTATGTGCTTGGGGAGTTGCCGGTTTTGCCATTCAAGACAGGTGAATTTGATTTAGCGCTGTGTTCTCATTTGCTATTTACTTACTCGGATCATCTTTCTCAAACGTTTCATATTGAAGCGATTACTCAATTGTGCCGAGTGGCTTCAGAGGTGCGGATTTTTCCGATTTTGAATCTATCTGGAGAAGTTTCCCCACTGCTAAAGCCGGCAATCTGTGAACTCAAAAGCCAAGGATACGATTTAGAAATCCAACAAGTTCCTTATGAGTTTCAGCGCGGCGGCCATCAGCTTTTGCGAGTGGTTCACCCCCATTTGTCTGCCTTGTCCCCAGAAGAAGCTTCATATAACTTAACAATTTGAAGTTAAATTAACCCGTTATTTAGCTAGTCATAATAACCTAGAGATGCTAGCGCTGAGCAAGTGGTGAGCCGGCAGTTTCACCTCAATTTATTCCTTTCAGTAGATACACGCAGAAGTTGAGGCTGTTATCCTATATTCACAAGGAAGGCATAAGCAACTTCCGCAATTAATTACTTGAAAAAATAAAATATAGAGGTGGTCGTGGTGAAAACTGTAACTCGGTTATCCAACACATTGCTAATTATTTCAGCACTGGTGGTGTGTGGCGTGGCACAAGCTTGGGTCATTACAAAAATAGTCCCAACCTTTGTTGCCAGGGTGGATACCCGCCCCATATACGAATAAGTGGGCCGGTTAAAATCACTAATTTAATATTGATTTGTCGCATCAAACTATTACGTCTCCCTTCCCTAACTCCTCATTCTGCTACGCTTCTTGAACGACATTTGCAATAAATTCCTGCATTCGCTGGTAGTGGGTTCCCTTCCAGAAAATTTGGCCGCAGGCAGAACATTGGCGAAATTCATGATATTTTTGCCGTGTTTTCGCCGGCAGCCTATCTACTATTATTTCCTTAGCAACCGGCTCTAATAATCCATTGCAATGCAAACACCGGCAATAAGGTGAGATCGCTTTAAAAAAATCAAAGTGCCGCAAGACTTCAATTAATTGCCGGTTGGGGTTTGTTTCCCTAACAAAATAGCCATAAGTCACCAGACTGCGCTTCAGCAAACCAATATCTCTGCTGAGCAAAATTCGTTCTTCACTGCTGGAAATCTTCGCCAACGCTTCATCTTCATAATCATTGCGATACAGCGTATCAAACCCCAGCATCCGCAGATAACCCGCCAGCTTTCCCAGGTGAACATCCAAAACAAAGCGAGACGGGTATTGGATTTTGTCTTGGGATGGGGAGATGGGATAAACGCTGCAGTCGTCCCCTGATTGCAGAATATAAGAGAAATCAACCGGCTCACCCTTCACCAAAATGCGCCCAACTTCACAGTGAGGAATGCCCAAGGATTCAATCGTATCTTTAATAGCCCCACGTGCAGTAAATTCATAAACAAAACTCTGCTGGCGTTTGTTTGCCGGCAAAAAATCATTCAATTCTGCATCAAATCGGAAAATAGCTTGATTCATTTAAATTAATGCGCCTCAAATGTTTGAAAAAATAAATTTTGCTCTAAATCTATAATAAGAGACTTCGCTTTTGTCGCGTTCCGTTCGTTTTAAACTTGAGTGACCGGCTATCAAAAATAAGGATAAAATTCTGTGGTAATTCTAGCGCTTGATTTTGGCGGCACAAAGCTGGCTGCGGCTGTGGTGGAAGGTAATGATCGCAAGCAATTGCAATCTTGCCGGCGTGCGTTTTCGCCGCCTAATGCAAATGCCCGCACCGATATCGAAATCATGCGATCACTTGCTCATGAACTGTTAACCGGCACCCAACCGACAGCGATTGGCGTGAGTTTTGGTGGGCCGGTTGATGCCAAAACCGGCACGGTGCGACTTTCTCATCACGTTGCCGGTTGGGAAAATACGCCCCTGCGCGAGATCCTAGAAACAGAATTCCAAGCACCCGCGATTGTGGATAATGATGCCAACGTTGCCGCCTTGGGTGAATATCGCTACGGTGCCGGTCAGGGATATGACAGCCTGTTTTACATCACTGTCAGCACCGGCATTGGCGGCGGCTGGATTCTCAACGGACAATCTTGGCGCGGTACTGATGGCATGGCCGGCGAGATTGGCCATACCGTTGTTGACCCCGCCGGCCCGGTTTGTTTATGCGGCAAGCGCGGCTGTGTAGAGAGACTCGCTTCCGGCCCATACATGGCGCAACAAGCGCGAGAACGGCTGCAAGCTCAGCCACAACAAGGCGCACTGTTGCGCCATCTTGTTAAGAGCGACCTAAATAAAATCACAGGTCAGATTATCAGTCAAGCAGCCGAACAGGGAGACGACATCGCAATAGAAGTGCTGGAAACTGCCGGTTGGGCGTTGGGGGTTGCTATTGGAAATGCTGCCAATTTGATCAACCCCCAGCGGTTTGTTTTGGGCGGTGGTGTAACCAAAGCCGGTGTACACTTTTGGGAAGTTTTGCATCGCGTTGCCGGCCAGACTGCCTTACCTGAAGTTAATTTTGAGATCGTCCCCGCAGCGCTGGGCGATGAGGCACCGCTGTGGGGCGCGATTGCACTGGCAGAAGACTTACTGAAGTTGCAGCCGTGAAGAAAAAACTTCTTGAGCCGGCACGCAATTAAAATGATAAATTGAAAAATTCTCAGTTTTAGTTTTTAACGGGTGCGAGGTGACTCTCCGTGCAATTCACGCTCTCTGTTTCTCCCAAAAAAATTACCAAAATTCTGACGAGCATCGTCATTTTTTTTACGGTTGCCGGTGTTGCTGTACAAGTTGCTAAATACGGCTTTAACTATCGGGAAGATTGGTTAAAGCTATTTAATCTCGATAAAGAACTAAATTACCCTGCCTGGTACGCCTCTTTTACCTTAATTTTTTGTTCTCTCCTGCTCACCACCATTGCTTCAGCAAAAAAGATAGAGGGTGATCGCTACTTTCGGCACTGGAAAGCTTTATCGATCATTTTTTTAATTTTCTCTCTTGATGAAGCCATTAGTATTCATGAAATATTGATTATTCCTGATTTGCGGCGATTTCTGAATCTTGGAGGAATCTTTTATTATGTTTGGGTTATTCCCGCCATTGTATTTGTTGGGCTTGTTGGACTCGCTTACTATAAATTTATCAAACATCTTCCCAAGCAAACAATGATTTTATTTCTACTTGCCGGCGGGCTTTATATCGGCGGCGCACTGGGTATGGAAATGATTGGGGGATACTACACGGATTTCTATGGCAAAAATAATTTAACCTATGCCCTAATAACCTGCTTAGAAGAAGTTCTTGAAATGGCGGGAATTGTTGTGTTCATTTACGGGTTACTGGATTATATGCGTTTGTACCTAAAAAACTTAGATGTGCAAGTCGAGTTTATGGAGGAAAGAAAGCAACCAGTGAGAAAATCATCGGTTCATCCTGATATGCGCTCAAATAACAACCATTAATCAATGAGCATTCAAAACGAAAATTTAAAATTAAAAAAAAATAGAGATTTTTGGTTGCATTTTCTGCTGCTCTTGCTGTGGGTTGCCATCGGTGCCGGTTTACGCTTTACCTATTTAGCCTCGAAAAATCCTTCAACGATTGAACTAGCCACCCTAATTTTTAGCTTAGGCAACAGTGTGCAAACCGTGCCGGTGGAACAAGCAATCACGCTTGATAGGCTTCTGCAACCCCTACAACCGGCACCCATCCTTGGCATCCGTGAAGTGATTCACAACTTGATGACAGAAAGTACCCATCCCCCAGTTTATTTTGTGTTAACTCACTGGTGGTTAAAGCTATTTCCTACGGATAATGGGTTAGTTTCATTATGGGCGGGACGAGCGCTCAGTGCCCTTTTTGGAGTCGTCTCAATTCCTGCCATGTTTGGCTTTGGATGGCTGGCTTTTCGTTCTCGTTTAATCGGACAAATTGCCGCCGCCATGATGGCAGTTTCTCCCTACGGCATCTATTTGGCTCAAGAGGCCCGACATTACACGTTAACAATTTTGTTAATCATCGCTTCTTTATGTTGCTTTGTGGTTGCTACCCGAACTGTTCAAAATAAAATTGTTCTGCCGGCTCCTGTATCATTAATCTGGGTAGTTGTTAATAGTCTAGGAATTGCTGTCCATTACTTCTTCGTGCTTACCCTTGCTGCGGAAGCCTTAGTCTTGCTGAAATTTTGGCTTGCAGATTGGCAATTTGCAAAGAACAAATCAGAAACCGAAAATTCTTCTTCTCCTTTCCCGTCTAAATACTGGTGGCGAATTTATGCCACTGCCGCCGGCACTCTCATCGGATGCTTAGTTTGGCTGCCGGCTTTGAAAGGTGCTTCTGATAGTGAGCTAACAAAATGGATTTATGAAGGAAATCCCTTGAGTGACTTCTTTGCACCGATTGCTCGGCTTGTGGCTTGGTTGATCACGATGCTTTCATTGCTGCCGGTGGAAGGGCAAAATTTACCCATTACCGTTGCCTCTAGTTTATTACTGGTAATTTTTATTCTCTGGGCAACGCCAATTTTGATTCGGGGGATCAGAAGGCAAATTCAGCAGCCGGCGATTCGTTTGAGCGTTCAAGTTTTAGGCGGATTTATTTTAGCAGCAATTTTCATAATTCTATGTGTAACTTATATTGTGGGCGCTGATGTAACTCTAGCCGCTCGCTATCATTTTTTCTACTTTCCTGCCGTGATAGTTTTTCTAGCAGCGAGTCTTGCGGTTTATTGGGATAATTCTATGACGGCAGAATGGAAAAAGGTTACATTTTCGCTGCTTTCTTCCTTTATGAGGGGAAAGAAAGCAGTTGCCATAATTTTAATAATGGGTTTGATCGGAAGTTTAACAGTGGTTTCCAATTTAGGGTTTCAAAAATCTAAACGTGCCGATCTTTTGGTTCCTATCATTCAACAAACGTCTCAGGTGCCGGTTTTAATCGCGATGGTTCATAAAACTCACGCTGAAACGAGAGCGATGATGGTATTAGCTTTGGAATTCAAACGCAACAAGGGATTATTAAAATCTTCAATAAATTCTCCTCAATTTCTTCTAACTCACAAAGACGATGATTCTCAACCGGCTACCGATACCCTCAGCAGAACCTTGAGTAAACTGCCACGCCCTTTGGATTTATGGGCTGTCAATTTTAACGCCCCTATTAGTGTGGAATCACAAAACTGTGTGCTTGATTCTAAATCCAAGCCAAAAGTGACAGGTTATAAATACCGGCTTTATCACTGCCTTTAAATTAGGCTACAATAATTGAACTTAAGAAATATACTAAATAAATACTGTCAGTAAGAATTAGCCCCCCAGAAAGCAACTCAAAACTCAGTTATTAGGAGTTTTTTCCAATGACAATCTACTTTTACAGCACTCGTGATCAATACGGCTGCTTCTCTAACTTTTCGCCCCACGGCTTTGAATTAGAGGGTGCTTATTGGCCAACCAGTGAGCATTACTTTCAAGCACAAAAATTTGCCGGGACCCCCCACGCGGACGAAATTCGACAAGTAAAAACACCCAAAGATGCTGCCAAAATGGGACGTGAACGCAAACGTCCGCTACGTCCAGATTGGGAAAAAGTGAAAGATGAGATTATGCGAAAAGCGATCTTAAAAAAATTTGAATCTCATGCCGATATCCGCGAAATTCTTTTAGCAACCGGCGATGAAGAAATTGTGGAAAATTCCCCGATTGACTATTACTGGGGGTGTGGTGCTGATGGCAGTGGCAAAAATATGCTCGGAAAGATTTTAGTAGAAGTGCGAGAAATCCTGCGCGAACACACTGAAGAAAAAAGTAACCCCCTCGCCTAATTCTTCCTCTGCGTTACAGCCGGAAAAATTAATGATTTAAATCAGGAGACGTGCCTTAATGTTTCCAGCGTCAGACTTGTAAAATTACCTTGCTGATCAAACTGGCGAATCACCCGTTGATGTTCAGTGGAATTAAGCAGCCACCCTCCTGCAATTGCAAATGCTTCGCCGATTTCTAGCTGGAGAGGACAGCTTAAAGAAATCCCATCTGGAAAAAAGAAAACTTGATTTTGTTCTCCCAAAGAATCGAATCCTTGCCATTGAATCGGAATCGCTTCAGAAACTTGTAAATCGGACATCATGCTCACGCTGTTGCCTTGCCAAACCCCACTCAAGTTTTCCACGGATGGTTGCGCCGGCTCACTCGGAGGAACCGATAGCTGTTCCCGAATGACTGTTATTCTTTGCAAAGCGTGGCGCTCATCATATTCTGTCACCAAACGAGTCCGCTGGTTTTCATGTCTGAAGCCTATTTCCATAAAAAGCTTCGAGCCAACTTCTAATTTTTTGATCCCCCATGAAAAAGTATTTTCTAAAAAAAGGGATCGGAGGCTGTCTTTTGTATATCGGCCATATTCTTTTTCTTCCGTTGTTCCATCCGCATAACTATAGTAATTAACATGATGAATTTCAGTGTTTTCTGGATTCAGTTTTAAACTGGTAATGACGTTAACAACTTTTATAGTTTCTAACTGAGGCGAATAAGCTATCCAAGTACCGTGCCAACTGCTGGCTTGATATTTACAAAAGTTTTCCCAATTCTTAAGATTCAAGTTCATTGGAAGGGCTGCTGTAATAACCAGTTGATTAGATGCCAAAATTTTATCATAAAAGCTCCGATGAAGTTTAAGGTTTCTCGCATTTAATTGAACAATCGATGTGAAGAAATCTCCATGATTACTCGATTGGTGAGGTTAACCGCTAGTATTTAATTAGTGTAAAAAATTATAAAATTTTCGAGCACAGGAAACATGGCACCATCAAACTCAGAGACTTTAGAAGTTGCTCATCTGGCATTTCAATACTTTTCTCAAGGACTCGCAACCGGCAACTGGCAACCCTTCTTAGATATGCTTACAGAAGACTTTACGTTTTGGTTTCCGGTGGGATTGTATAAGGGTGTAAACACCGGCAAAGATCGGGCGGCGGCTTTCTTCCAGTACGTTTCTGAGGCGTTTAGCGAAGGGCTTACTGTTACAGTGGAACGTGTCACCAGTAACGACACAACGGTTGTTTTCGAGATTCACTCGGAGGGAAGTCTGAGGGGGAAACCTTACAGCAACCAGGCAGCGGTATCCTTAGATGTTCGCGGCAACCAAATTTGCGCTTATCGGGAGTATCTCAGTATGATCGTTCAACCCAGTGCGGAATAGGAGGGTAACTTTTCAGGGGATTTTTTAGCAAATTGAGAGATCGGGTTTGATTTATTTGCTAAAAAGTTTATAAAAGCGCAAGGGAACGGCGTTTGCCTGTTTATTAAATTTTGCGAATTATCATTGACACCAGTAGACGAATATGTACATATTGTGCCATATCCCTACTGTTTCCCGATGGATTGCTGGCTGCCGGCTGGTAAGAGGGGTGAGATACGGTGGTCATAGTCCGACACAAAAGTTAACCTAAACATGAGTGCAGGATCGCTAAAAAGTCAATGCACATAAAAACCATTTTGAACGTGTTTTAAATCACTATCGGAATGTGTTTTCCTCACAATCGATCTGAGATTTCAATCACCAGGCGCGACCGCAAAATGACTCATAGTATTAAGTGTGAGTTTGTGGAGGGAGTGAAGATGAAGCCTGGGATCTTGGCAACCGCAATATTACTGATCGCAACCGGCACCGTAATGCCGGCTAATGCTGAGAATGCGGCACACCTGAAACAGTTGCTTGAAACCAATGAATGCGAAAGGTGCGATCTGAGCGGAATTCAGCTAGCCGGAGTTGACTTGCGCGGCGCGAATTTAAAAGAAGCCAATCTCAGGGGAACGATCCTTAACGGTGCAAACCTCAATGAAGCCAATTTGAACGAGGCGAATTTGACGGGGGCGCAACTACAGGGAACGACACTGGTTGGCTCAACGCTACACGGAGCCAATCTCAATGACGCGAATTTGAGCAATGCTAATCTCAGTATGGCCGGCATGGTGATTGCCAACATGAAGAATAGCAACCTCACACAAACGAATCTGATTGGTGCAAATTTAGAAAGCGCCAAGCTTGCCGGTGCTAACTTGAACGACGCGCACCAGTCTGTCCCCAATGTAAGTAATACAGAACTGATGGGTGGCAGCGTGTACCCAATGGATATGAGAGGCGTCAATCTGCGGGGTGCCGATTTGAGTGGGGCAAACTTAGCCGGCGCAAATTTGAGAGGTTCCGATTTATCCGGCGCAAACCTTGCCGGTGCAAATTTGGCGGATGCCGATCTGAGAAATGCTCTACTGCAAAATACCACAATGCCCAATGGTGAGCCGGCAGAGTCTTCCCTTAGCTGGATGAACAGCCAGCAGAAATGAACCACAAAAAAATCAAGAATTTAGAAATAGGAGCCGGCTCGAATACGGCTCCTACTTCATGTTTTACGATAGTCCTTTAAACGCTCTCCTTGTTCTTACACCAGCATTACAGGCTGGAGAGCCGATTGATTAGCTAGGCGCAAACAAGCTTATGCCCCAGCAGAAACAGCCTCATCACTGGGAAGGCGAATTGTGTCATCCTCGCCCAAATATTCGCCGTTTTGAACTTCAATGATGACGACTGGAATTGCACCTGGATTTTCCACCCGGTGAGGTGTGCATTGAGGAACGTAGGTAGAACGGTATTGAGTCACTAATACTTCCTCATCCCCACAGATCACCTTGGCTGTACCGGAAACAACGATCCAGTGTTCGCTGCGATGATAGTGAATTTGCGCCGTCATTGTATGACCCGGTTTAATCTCAATTTGATTAATCCGATAGCGTGGCCCTTCTTCTAAAACGGTGACTTTGCCCCAAAATCTTTCTTCTGCTTGATTAGAACTGGCTTCAGGTAAATTGGCGCTGTCTTTCTGAACTTCGTTTTGCTCTTCGCTCATGGCTTGCCTCTAGTCAGTGTCATATTTATTGTGTGCTAGCGACTAACAATTCGAGTATCTCAGCTTTGCCAAAATATCAAATCGTTACGACACTAACCGAAAGTTGATTGTCCCTAGACGGTGGCAGCAGTTGACGAAGTCCGCGCCACACGCAAGTTCTACAGATTGCACCGAATTACCCAACTGCCGGCTCTAGTAGCTGAATCGTACCAGTGCCGGCATCAATTTCCACTTCCACCCCGACCGGCAAGGTGAATTTATTGGGAATGTGACCAATCATGGAACCGTACCACGCGGGAATTCGCAGGGGTTTGATGTGTTCTGACAAAACTTGCGCCAATGTTAGTGACTTATCGGGTTCTTCAGGGTCACAATCGGTGCATTGACCAAAGATAAACCCAGAAATTTGGTTAAGAATCCCTGCTAGTTTTAATTGAGTCAGCATTCGGTCGATGCGGTAAACTTCTTCGCCAATTTCTTCGACAAAGAGAATTTTCTGGTTCCAGTCTGGTAGGTAAGGAGAACCCACCATCGCCGTGAGGACAGATAAATTACCCCCAACAAGTTGACCCCTGGCTTTACCGGCAGTCAGGGTGGTTACACGGACTTGAGCTTGTGGGTTGCCTCGGCTGCCGGTGTTGGGGGCATTTCGCAACGCCATCGCTTCCCCATTAAACAAAATGCGCTTGAAGCAATTAACAGAAAAGGGATTCCAACTCGACGTACCTACCGGCCCGTGAAACGTAACGAGGCCACTGCGGGCGTAGATGGCCAACAACAAAGAGGTAATATCGCTGTAACCGATAATAATTTTCGGATGCCGGCGGATCAGTTCGTAATCGAGTAACGGCAAAATCCGATTGCCTCCCCAGCCTCCCCGCATCGCAATCAACGCTTTCACCGAGGTATCGGCAAACATCGCATTCACATCAGCGGCACGATCCACATCTTTGCCGCCTAAATAGCCATAACGATCCCGTACATGAGCGGCAAGCTTGACTTTTAACCCAAATTTTGCCAGCTCTTTTTTAACAAAATCGATATCTTCCGGATCAAGGAAACTGGCGGGGTTAATCAATCCCACCGTATCACCGGCTTTTAAGCGGGGGGGTTTGAGGATGGCGGGTGGGGGCGGATTATCTTGGGCGGCAGCCGGCACCTGTGAAGCCAGCATGGCTAAGCCAAAAGTTTTGAGAAAAAAGCGGCGGTTAATTGTCATGCCGTAAATTGTGTTGATTCTTGAGTTTAAGGATTAAAGTAACAATCCCAAAACTCAATACAGTTTCGCTACGCCAAAATCAACAGAGATTTCAGATTGCCGGCTCAACTGAGGGGACAAAACCGTTTTTGTTCTGGCTCATATTTCCAAGCAATGCCGGCAGGATCTTTGCCGCGACTCCAGTCAGAAAATTCCGGCTTACTTTTCCATTTACTGACGGTATTGGCGTGAACATTGAAGCGTCGAGCGAGTTCTGCTTGCGTCATCGGTGCGGGCAAGGAAAGCCGGCTTTGAGACTGTGCAATGAAAGACTGAGTGGGGCTAGAGGAATAAATTTTGGGCTGTGCCGGCACCGTGGGAACCGAGGGTTTGCGTTCAACTAACGTGTGAGGTTCTCCAGCCACGTCGGGAAATGCCGTTTCAAAGAAATAGAGCATTCCCCCCTGATCGGTGACTTCAAAATGGGCGGAAAATTCTTTAGATCGCCCATCTAAATAACTTTGGGCTTCTGCGCCAGAGACATTTGCCTTCATCGCCAAATCTAAGGTGGTAATGCGTCCCTGGTTTTCTTGAATCAGCCGGTAAAAAACTGTATTGAGCTGAGCAAGTTTGTTTTGTTGTAGCAGCCAATAGCGCTTTAACGCCCAGCCAATGCCCGTTACCAAAGCCAGAGGCACAAAAATGCGGGACGCAGCCAGGATCGCAGCGACGCCGAAGGCGATAGGGATTACGAGAGTCAGATATCCTCCCGCGCTGCTCTCAATTTTTTTAGTGTTTTTAGCCATACTGCTTCCTTGTCACCCACTGCCGGTGCCTGTTGATCGCTGTTTCACCCGCCTGCAATTGCCGATGCCGGCAGCAAAGCGCAACCGATCACAAACATTATGGCTTTAATTTTATAGCCTTCCTAGAGTTGTAGTGCCGATTTACTGCTGATGCCGGTGACAAGCATTACACGGCAATTCAGGTAATGATTATCCCGATCTCAAGCCTCCTATCGCTAGCACTTAGGGGGTTTGGGGCATCTTGATCCTTAAGAAAGGATTATCCAAAAGAGTTAGATTTGCAATTAACGATTACAGTTGGCAATCTAGCATTCCCCGAGTAGTGAGGTAAAGTGAGATGCGATTGGTGCCGGCGGTTGTTATAGTTTTGTTGCTGCTTGCTCCGATTAGCCGTGAGGATGAGGTAAATTCTCGTCGAGGAGAAAGCCGGCGTGACATGACTTCGCATCCCCCTGCAATGGTGACAGTGCCCAATTAAACTTGATGCAGCTAAGACAAATTTTTCTAACGCGCCTTAATAAGGGGACTCTCAAGTTTTCCAGGGAGACGGGAAGATCAATTAACAGCCCATCCTGCTCGGATTTAAAAAATTATAAATAAAAATTTTTATGTTAATTCTTTATTCTTTGACGCTATTTATTAGCGCTTTTCTGCTTTTTTGTGTGCAACTCATGGTGGCTAAAATGATTTTGCCACTGTTAGGGGGTTCTCCATCAGTTTGGAATACCTGCCAGTTTTTTTTTCAAGCAACTTTATTAGCCGGCTACGGATATTCCCATTTAACAACAAAATGGTTTGGGGTGCGCCGGCAATCCATTTTTCATATTATCCTGCTTTTGCTACCGATAGCTTTTTTACCCGTAACTTTGGCAAAGGGTTGGCTACCACCTCATGATGCAAATCCGATTCCTTGGTTACTCGCTTTGTTAGGTTTCTCGGTAGGAGTGCCATTCTTTGTTGTTTCTACCAGTGCGCCTTTAATCCAAAAGTGGTTTGCCGGCACCGATAATCCTGCCGGGTCTGATCCCTATTTCCTTTATACTGCGAGTAACTTGGGCAGTATCTTAGGGCTGTTAAGTTATCCAGTTTTAATTGAACCGAATTTCTCTCTAACTCGTCAAAGCTGGTTATGGGCTGCCGGTTATGGAATGCTTTTATTGTTAACAGTTGGCTGTGCAGTTTATGTGTGGAATTCGCAAAAGAATGAAGCAAGAACAGATATATCTGTCTCGGCTGCTGAAACTGCCGACGAAACGTTGACGAGAAAACAACAAATTCAATGGATATTGCTATCTTTTATCCCTTCCAGCTTACTTTTAGGCATCACCACTTATTTAACAACTGATTTAGCCGCCATTCCGCTGTTATGGGCAGTTCCTTTATCACTTTATTTATTGACATTTATTTTGACATTTGCCCGGAAGCCGATATTACCTCACAATACCTTAGTAACGCTTTTACCTTTATTGCTAGCGCCTTTAATTATATTATCCTTACTCAAATTAATCCAGCCACTTTGGTTATTGCTGCCTTTACATTTGCTAGTATTTTTCCTAGTAGCATCTGTATTTCATGGCAACTTAGCCAGAAGCCGCCCAAGCGCCAAATATCTCACCGGCTTTTATTTTTGGATTTCCTTCGGCGGTGTTTTAGGGGGATTATTTAACGCAATTGCTGCCCCTCTGCTATTTCCAACGGTTCTAGAATATCCCCTCCTGCTGCTCCTGAGTCTCTTGCTGCTACCGAATGCCGGTTTTGAAGCCCTCAAAAAGCAACCAGAAGAACAGGAAATTAAAAATTCATCAGTTTATAATTATAGCCGACGAAACATTTTCTTAATTAGCATCGGGCTTTTAACCGGCGCTTTGCTAATTGGTCTTGATTTTCAAAATTTAACAGCTAATTTACTGGGAATTATTTTAAGTTTTATCCTGTTATTTGTCATTTATGACGCATTTAATATTGGGAAAATCCGCCTGGTTGCCGGTTTCGCCTTAATTGTTATGTTAAGCCAGTTTTCTCTCGGAAGTTTAGGAGGTGTTCTCTACACTGAACGTAGTTTCTTTGGAGTGAACCGAGTTGTGCAAGATAGATACAGCGAGTATCATAGTCTTTTGCACGGCACAACCTTACATGGCAAACAAAGCCTCGATCCAGAACGCAAAAAACAACCTTTAACTTATTTTCATCCATCCGGGCCGGTGGGACAAGTTTTCCAATCGTTAAACTCAGCCCAGCGTCTTTCTAAAGTTGCTGTACTAGGATTAGGAATTGGCACCCTTGCCGCTTACTCAGAGCCTAGTCAAGAATGGACTTTTTATGAAATCGACCCAGCCGTAGAAAAGGTTGCAAAAAATCCCGATTATTTTACATTCCTAGCCGATTCAAAAGCTCCTTTTTCTGTTGTTTTAGGAGATGCTAGGCTGCGATTTTTGGAAGCTTATGACAACTATTATGATATCATTGTCATGGACGCCTTTAGCTCCGATTCGATTCCCGTTCATCTAGTAACAAGAGAAGCAATCCAGCTTTATTTAAGTAAATTAACCTCACAGGGCTTATTAGTTATTAATATTTCTAACCGCTACATAAATCTAGAGCCGGTGCTAGGGAGATTAGCAGAAAATTTAAACTTAGCCACCCTGAGACAATTAGATAAAGATATTTCGCCGGCAGAAAAGGCAGCCGGTAAATCAGCCTCTCACTGGGTTTTACTCGCTCGCAGCCGGCAAGACTTCGGTAAACTCAACAACGATCCGCGCTGGCAACCTATTCCCAAATCTACAGACGCGCCATTATGGACAGATGAATTTTCCAATATATTCAGCGTCTTGCGACTAAAAGAACAAACTAAACCCTAAATACTCAACATCCTAAAAACCAACAAACAAACGCATCCAACAATCAACCTCATCTGCGTGCATCTGCGGTTAAAAAATCATCCCCTAAAAATAACATCACACAACTGCCGGCCAACTGCCTCAAGCGAAAAACAAGTTTCCACCCGAAAACGAGCACGTTTGCCCAACTCACGCCCCCAATCAGGACGATCCAAAACTTCAGCCAACGCAACAGCCAGCGCCTTTGCATCCTCCCGCCGCACCACCAGCCCACCGGCAGCCTCACCGCCTTCAAAAATATCAGGCACTCCGGGCGCATCCGCAGCAACCACCGGCAGACTGCAAGCCATTGCCTCCAGGGGCGCAACCGGAAACCCCTCATGCCGCGAAGGCAGCGTATAAACATCAGCCGCCGAGAGATAACGCCGAATCGCCGTGCGATCCAGCACATACTGTTCCACCCGCATCACTCCCCGCAACTGCATCGCCGCCATGCGATCGCGCAGTTGACTCGCATCGCTGCCGGTGCCTACCAGCAACAGCCGCAAGTCCCTATCAGGGCGATCGCAGCAAACTTCCTCCCACGCCTCCAGCAAAACATCCAACCCCTTGCGGTGGATATCAACCCGCCCATGCCACACCACCACCTGAGCATCATTGGGAATACCCAGCACCGCCCTCGCTTCCGTGCGATCCATTGCCTCCCACAGTCCCAGATCCAGCGGGTTGAAAATTTGCACCACCTTTGCCGGCGAGATGCCATAACGACTCAACACCCGCTCTCGCTCAGTTTGCGTTGCCACAATCAAGCCGGCGCAAGCCCGCAACGTTAAGGGGCGCAACGGTTTCTCAAACAGGCTCATCTGAAAATCTCCCCCTTGAAACGTGGCAAACACCGGCAACCGCAGCCACTGCCCCAACAGCACACAGGCGTCAAAGCGGGCGTACTCGTACTCTTGGCACAAAATGGCGCTACACCCCTCGCGTTTTAGCTCACGGGCAAGCGAACCCAGGGCGTTGCCAGATAAGGCGCGGCGTCTTTGAGGAGGGCAAACAGGGGATAACGAACCCCGCGCACATCGCCAAATACATCCTTAAGCGTCCATCCATAAGGGTTCAGCATTGGACGGCGAACTCGGTGATAAATTTTAGGTGCCGGCAGCACGCAAATTGTGGCACCTGTCGCCTTGTGGGTATAACGCATCGGCTCAGTTACACGCGCCGAAATGCAAAACAGCACCGTCCGCACCCCAGCCAGCTTGAGCGCATCAATGTAGCCGAACATCCAGCCGCCGGTCATTTCGTTGCAGAAGCCTTCAAAGGACACGCCAATGCTGTCTAAAAAGTCTTCGATCAGGTCGCCCCAATGCAGCAAAGCGATGGTTTTAGATGTCATTTTTTAAAGGTTTAATCGACGACCTGTTTTGCAAGTAGAAAATGATCCCGGAAATACATCCAGTAATTTCTCCCAAAACTTGCTTGAGTTTAGGAAACGACGCTTTCAAAACCGCTAATAAAAACAACTTCCCATAGTAATTCGGCAAAATCACATATAAGCGATACAAATTGCCCCAATGTTTGTATCTATCAAACTGAACTAAAAGGGCTGCCACATGACCCCGCATATATTGAAACATCTGATGTTTAAGTCCTGCTAAATCCCTGCGATGACAGTGATAAACAACGGCTGCCGGTTCATACCGGCAAACCCAACCTTCGGCAAGCAAGCGATACCATAATTCCGAATCTTCACTGCATCCAGATGCCCCTGCGCCTAAGCGTTCATCAAAGTCTCCCACGAGTTCAAAGGCTTTTTTTCGCAATGCCATATTCGCGCCGGCACCAATGCGCCAAACGGGAACACCAAAAGGTTTCATGGTTTCAAAAAACTTGCTATCAAAGGTTAAGGCGCGGTATCCCTGGCTAAAACTATTGTTTTTTTCAAAGATAAATTGTGCTTCGGTTTCAAGTTCTGCCGGCAACACTAAACCTGTCACTGCCATAACTTTTGGATCGGAAAAACCTTGCTGCAACCGGGCGATCCAGTCGGGATGAACTTCAGCATCATCATCTGTAAAGGCAATAATCTCGCCCGTACTATGATGGATGCCGGTGTTTCTCGCGACGCTTAAACCCGGCTTGGGTTCTAACACATATCGGACTGCCGGCATCTCTGCAACTAATTGGCGCGTGGCATCTGAACTCGGTGCATTATCAACAACAATGATTTCCTGTGGCGGTGTGGATAAATTTTGCAGGGCGAATAGACATTTTACTAATTGATCGGGTCGATCTCTGGTACAGATGATTACCGAAACTGAGCTAGATGCTGGTTGGGAAAATCGTTCTTCTAACTGTTTCAGAGGACGTTCTAATGCAATGAGATCCTGAAGGTTTGAAAGCTGATTTTGGTTAGGATTTTGTGAGACATCAGGCAACGCTGCTTTAAACCCTTGTTCTAAGAGGCGATCACCCAATGCCGGCGCAATTTTTTGCAGAATGATGTTTCTCAGTTGGGTTGCCGGCATCGGCAGTTGATCCGCTAAAATTTCCTGATGCGCCAAGGGAATGCCGCGCCACCAAAATACCACATATAAACCTTGATAATTCGGGGTTGCCGGTAGTAAGGGTATGCCATCACTTAATTCGAGATGTAAAACTTTCCAGGGCAAAAATTCGTTCATAAAACCTCCTGTCATTTGACTCAATAGTTTCCCTTATATCTTTTGTTTATAAGGAAAATACTGCTTTAACTCATTAATGGGCTTCTCGATGAGATACCAAGATAAACTCGCCAAAATTAACACCGTTCCTGCATTCAAAATAAATTCCCCTAATAGAGAACTTGGATAACTCAATCCGAACCTTGGCAAATAACGTCCGTAGAGATAGGGAATAAAAAGATGATACAGATAAATTCCATAGCTAATTCTGCCTAAGAAAATCAGTGGCTTCATTTCTAGAACTTTGCCCACAGTCCCACCAAACCCTTTTGATGCCCGATAGATCACCCACATAAAAAAAATCGCTGAAACCGTATCACCTAAGATTAATAAGAGGATAACGCCTTGGTGTGTTGCCTCCAGTATCCGAAATGCTAAAAACAAAGGCAGCCCAACCCAAAAACTTAATTTTAAAATAAATTGATTTGAAAAGTTAATTTGATTCGCTTGATAGATAATAAAGGCCAAAAATGCACCCATGACTAAAGAATCTAAGCAAGCCACAGTCATCACGTAATTTTGAACTTCTTTATTGACACTGGTAACAATACACAAAGTTCTGTATAAAGGCGCGAGTATAATCGTGAAAGCAAAAACCTTTAATAAGTATTTTGTCGGAGTAAAAATTATAACAAAAGGCCAAATGATGTAAAACTGTTCTTCAACAGAAAGTGTCCACAAATGAGAAACCGATTCTGGCCACTCTCCAGTTAGCGCCACATAAAAGTTTGAAGTATAAGTTAAATTCCACCAAAATGTTTGTCTTGTCCCCTCAAGTTGGAGAATGTAAGTAACAGCTAGAGTGAGGTAATAAATTGGAAAGATTCGTAAAATTCTGCGAATGTAAAATTGCCGAATCGTCAATCCTGGCTTTTGATTGCTTTCCTCAATGTAGTGTTTGCAGCGCAATAAAATGCTGGTAATCAGAAAGCCACTTAAAACAAAGAAAAACCGAACGCCCTGATCACCTGCTAGAAAAAAAGAATTTAAAAAGAAATGTGGAATATTGTGCTGAATGATGACACTGAATACAGCCAGTGCGCGTAAAGCATCTAACTGAATCATATAATTCGGTTCATTTGTTGTGCTTGTAGCTGTCATCTTGCTGAACCTATTAAAAATTGAGTAGAATTTCACCCAAAATACTATAGATATTGTTTTGAAAATTCTGGCAAGCCCAGGAAATTCCAAAAGTTATCTATTAAAATTTTTAGTGAGTTGTAATAGCTGATTCTAGCTTAAGCAAGCAAAAGTCAAATTCTTCCTAAAACATTTGATTTACATTGCCGGCTTTTGCCAAGCAGAAGCGGTTTCTGTGCCCGCACTTTCAGGCTTGTGCAAAAAGTAACTCGCCCAAGTCAATGGACTGAGTAGCAAACAAAAGAATTCTCGCTGACGAGGTGATAGGTAGGAAAAGGAAACATCATGGCAAAGCACGGTCAGCGGATTAATAAATGTTGCAGAACCTAAACACGGTAACTCGATTAAATTTTTAAGATCTTCGAGTGTATAGCCTCGCCGAACATGGCCCCATTCTGCCATCACGTCAGTATCTTTCGGGCAGATCGGTTGCATAAATTTATAATAGGGAAAACGCCAATTTTCATTGGGAGTGCTGATGAGGAGAAAACCCCCTGGGCGCAGCACCCGAAATGCCTCTATGACGGCTTTTTTATGGTCGGGTATATGTTCTAAAACATCAAACATGGTTACTGCATCAAAAGCGCACTCTTCAAAGGGAAGATTTGTTGCATCCCCACATAAAAATCGCACCCGTTCTTGTTGATTTCGCGGCGATTCTGCATAGCTGGGATCAAGGTCTAAATTAATAATTTGTGCTTGCGGGTATAAACAGGCAGTCAACCCGCTGCCGCCGCCGCCTACTTCTAAAATATCTTGCATAGGTTGTTCGGGGGCAATCCGGTGAATTGCTCGCATTTTTTCCCGATAAAAAAATCCCTGAGTTAAAGGCCGGCCAAAAGGATTGCCGGAGAGAAACTTGCCGATTTGGGCTTTAGAAGCGGGTAGAGTTTGAGAAGAAACCGTTTGCATATTTAACCTGTGTTTATGATAATTTATCGAGGTAATTGGCGATTTTGTAAGTAGAAAATCACGCCAGCAAAAGCCCCTAAAAGTCCAGAAACGAGCAGCCGATTAAAAGACTTCAAGCCTTTCAAAAACCCGTAGACAAACCGACTAGCATAGTACATGGGCAGATTGACAAATAAGCGGCGCAAGTTTCCCCAGTGTTTGTATCTGACAAACTGCACTAAAAGGGCGGTAACATAACCGCGCCAATAGTGATACATCTGGTGTTTTAAAGTCTCTGAATCGCTGCGATGGTAGTGGAAAACTGTAGCAGCCGGCTCATACCGGCACACCCAACCTTCCGCAAGCAGGCGATACCAGAATTCCGAGTCTTCACTACAACCGGCAGCACCGGCACCTAGGCGTTCGTCAAAGTTTCCAACTAAATCAAACGCTTCACGACGAATTGCCATATTTGCGCCGGCACCCACTTCCCAAGCGGGAACGCCTTTAGATTTCATCTGTTCAAAAAACTGCCTGTCAAAGGTTTTTGTAAAATATCCTTTATTCAGATATCCTAACGCTTTTTCAAAGATAAATTGTGCCTCAGTTTCCAGTTCTGCCGGCAAAACTAAACCTGTAACGCTCATAACATTTGGATGATCAAAACCTCGCAACAATCGCGTTAGCCACTCTGAATGAAGCACCACATCATCATCTGTAAATGCGATAATATCGCCCGTACTGTGAAGGATGCCGGTGTTCCGCGCCACACTCAAACCCGGTTTGGTTTCTCGGACATATTTAATATTCGGGATTTGCGCGACGGCTTCACGAGTAGCCTCTGAAGTCGGGGCATTATCAACCACAACAATTTCTTGGGGAGGTTGGGATAAATTTTGCAGCGATTTCAAACATTGGATCAGTTGAGCCGGTCGTTCTCGCGTGCAAATTACAACCGAAACCGAAGCCTCACTCGGCTGTGAAAAATATCCTTCCAGCTTAGCAAAAGGTCGCTCCAATGCCATTAGTTCGTAAAAATCTGGCGCTGTCTTTTCTATTAAATGCTTCGGAACTTCTGGCAAAGGTTTTTTAAAGCCTTTTTCTAACATAAGATCGCCCACTGCCGGCACAATTGTTTGTAGCCCTAAATTCGCAACTTCTGTAGCCGGCATCGGCAGTTGAGCCGCTAAAATTTCCTGATGTCCCAGGGGTATACCATGACCCCAAAACACCACATGAAGCCCTTGATATCGCGGTTCTGCCGGCAGCGTGGGGATATTTTCACTCAGCTCTATGTGGACAACTTTCCAGGGGATGAAGGCACTCATGAGAACTGTCTCCGGATCTGCTCAATTCGCTTCAAAGAGCGGGGATATTCTCCCAAAAGTCCAACAATCCCCCCCCACAATTCCGCAAAAATCATTCCTATTGGCAACGGATTTCGCCCCTTGATTCGTTCTTTTATTTGCCACAATTGATACTTAAACCACCAAATAATCAACCGGAAGAATTGGGATCGCTGAGGAGGATCGCTTTGGTAAGATTTCACTGCAAAAGCCATAAATCCTAAACCCCAAGTCCAGTATTGCCGACGTAGTTTTTCAATTTCGCGGCGATGCTGGTGATACACCACATACTGAGGCTCATAAACCAGTGGGTAGCCGGCACGGATGACGCGATAAAAAATATCTAAATCCCCACCCCCAGGCAGCGGCGCACCCGTATCCAAGGCATCATCAAAGCCGCCTAACTGTAGTAAAACGTCTCGACGAAAAGCCATATTGCAGCCGGCACCAAAAATTCCCGAACCGCAGGGATATAGGGGGTTAGCCGGTAGGATTTTCCCATAGCGAATTTTCTCAAACCCCCGACGAAAGCCTCCTCTCAATTCAAATAAAATCTGAGCTTCTGTTAGTAACTCATACGGCAAAACTAGCCCGGTAAAAGCCGCCGCACCTGGATTTTCTGCCTGAGCTTCTCTCAAGCCATCCAGCCATTTGCGATCAACAACCACATCATCATCAAGAAACGCTAAAAACTCGCCGGTTGCTTCCTGCAAAGCATGATTTCGAGCGAAATCTAACCCCGGTTTGGGTTCTCGAACATATCTCGCACTGGGGAGTGCTGCAACTAATTCTTTGGTTTGTTCATCAGAAGGCGCATTATCAACGACTAAAATTTCAAATTGGGGCAAACCTTCTGAAACCGGCATCTGTAGCTTGAGTAAAGAACCCAGGCATCGAGTCAAATTATCGGTTCTATCTTTAGTACAAATTGCTACCGTCAATGAAGGAAAATTATTCGTCTCAATTGGAGAAATTAATTCCTCGCGAATACTTTCTTCAAGTAACTTTGCTCCGATTTCTTGCGCGATGAGTTGGGCTAAATCTTCAGAAGCCAGCACACTTTTTTCAGGCAGCGCTTTCATCAAAAATCCGATGGGTTTATCTTTGCGCCGCAGAATTAGGGCAATGCCGGTATCGGCTTCAGGAATCGCCAGATTGGGGAGGGGTTGGGTAACTTCTATTTCGGTAATCGTGTAGGGCATAGGAAGATTGCAAAAGTATGTTTAGGTTGATAAATTTCGGTGTTGCAGATGATAGAGCCTTGCAAAAAGTCCATTGAGTTTTAATAACTGCTGGAGATTGCCTTGTTCAACGACGCGTCCCTCTTCCATCACAAGGATTTGATCGGCGTGTTCAATGGTGGATAAGCGGTGAGCAATCACAATCACCGTGCGATTTTTACTGAGAGTATTTAATGCCTCTTGAATCAAATGCTCTGAAATACTATCGAGGGCATTGGTTGCTTCATCCAAAATCAGAATTTCAGGGTTGCGAACAATGGCGCGGGCGAGTGCAATTCGCTGTCGCTGTCCGCCAGAAAGGCGAATTCCCCGATCTCCAACTTCAGTTTTGTAACCTTCGGGCAGTTGGCTGATAAATTCATGGGCATTAGCAAGTCTTGCTGCTTCGATAATTTCATCATCGCCGGCATCGAGCCGGCCATAAGCGATATTTTCTCGAATTGTTGAACTAAAAATATGCACATCTTGACTCACCATTGCAATTTGATTACGCCAGTCAGTGAGATCCAACTGATTTAAAGGAGTCCCATCTACATAAATTTCTCCCGATGTCACATCATAAAACCGACAGATCAAGCTAATAATTGTAGATTTACCGGCTCCTGAAGGGCCAACGAACGCGGTTGTTTTTCCCTGGGGAATAATCAACGAAATATCTTGAACTGCCGGCTTTTCATCAGGATTATAATAAAAGGCAACTGATTCAAAACAAATGGCTTGGTTGAGCCGGTTAAAAGCAACTTTTCCCGAGCGAATATACGGTTTATCCGAACGATCTAACAAAGACATCACTTCGTCTATCGCACTGGTTAAAGAAACCAGACCAACCCGCGCCCCATCTAACTGTTGCACCTGAGGTTGCAGCCGGTAGAGAATAAACATAAAGGTCAGTAAGGTTGGCATAGATGCTTGATCTTGAGCCAGGGCAAATCCCAGAATGCCTAGCAACAAAAGTGCCGATAGAATTTCATAAAAAGGATTCACCACGCCAGAAACCATATCGAGTTTCATAAAAGTGCGTCGCACCTGTTTTGAAGTTTTCTCGAAACGATCCTGTTCATAAGATTCACGACCAAATGCTCGAATTACTCTCATCCCTGCTAAGCCTTCCCACATTCGGACAGCAAGGTTAGCATTTGCTTCCACTGCCTGCTGTCCTAAAATCTTCACGGGATGCGTGACGAACTGAATAATCAGTGAGATTAGGAGCATAACCGCCCCAACGAGTAACGTTAGCTTCCAAGAAATAAGCAGCAGGAGAGTTACAAAGACAAAAATTGTACAGGTATTGATAATCAGGCTAACTAAGACGCCTAATGCCCGACTTGTCTGCCAGGTTTCGGAAGCCAAGGTGTTCATCAATTTCCCCGAGTCATTCGATTCTAAGAAACTATAGCTAACGGTTAATAGCTGCTTGAAAATTCCCGAACGCAACCGATGACTAATCCGGGAATTTAGCCAAGAAAAAAGAACTCCATTACTGTAGGAAATTCCATTTTTTAAAACAATACTTGCAAAAATGCAAAATGGAATAAGTAAAAGGCGATAATTTGGCGGAACTTGATTAAAAACTTGGTTCAAGAACCCGATTAAAGAATTACTGTTTTCTGCGGAGGAGGAGGCTCCCTCCAACGTTTGGAGAAAAGGGATAAATAAACTAATCCCGATTCCTTCCGATAGAGAAGACAGAATACCGAGTGCAACAACTGCTGGAATCGCCCAAGGGTAGAGCTTCAGCAGCGGCAGTAACTTTTTAATGGCTTTTGCTTCTTTCATGATTTCACCCTTCTGCTGAAGGTGGAAGGGAAGCCTCAAGCGTTTTTGGCTTTACTGTTTGAGGGGAAACTCCTTTCAATTTTTCTGGGGATTTAGACAATTTTTTCAACTGACTCCTTTCATATAGCTGCGCGGGAAGGTATTTGTGTATGTTCATCCGTCTAGTGACATCGCCAAGTGTCATCCCTCGCTGATCAGAATTAAACTGCTGTTTGAACTGTAACCGAGAAGGACGCTCTGGCAAAACTAAAGAGGTGCCGGCCTGAGCTATAAGCTTTAAGAGATTTTGAATGGATAGGATATACAGGTTATGATCTAAAATAGTTCTGATAAAATCTAGTTGCAGGGCTTGGTAGAGCCAATTTAGCGCACTTGCGTGCTTGCCGCCTCTACTACTTTGACGGGCAAGGTACAAATAGAAATTACTTGTAGACGACTGGTAAATACCGGCAGGAATTTCAGGGTGTCGGTGTTGAGCTTCTGCTAGAAGTAAAAGATGGGATTTAGCCATTAAGGCATCATTGCAAGACATACTATTACCGATCTGGCGGTATCCAACGAGAAACTCAGGCACAACTCGAAATTGATAAAACTCAGCGATGCGTAGGTAAAGCTCGCGATCTTCGCATCCTTGAGCGTTTTGTTCTTTTAATTTGCAGTTGTAGCCACCGACTTTATCAAAACAAGCCTTGCGGATTAAAGTGGAGCTTGCGTTGCCTAAAAAGTATTTATACAACAGCGCGGTGTAAACGTCTCCTTCTATATCAGAGGTGTAAAATCCGCCTGTGAGTGAGCCTTTTTCATCAATGTCTAATGACCATGAATAAACCACTCCCACAGAAGGGCCGGCTTCCAACAGGCACCGCACTTGTTTTTCTAAATTTTGGGGATACCAAATATCGTCAGCATCGATTGGCGCAATATACTCTCCTCTAGATTTTTGAATACCCAAGTTGCGTGCTGCTGCAACACCGGCATTGCTTTGCTGGAATAAAAAAACGCGAGCGTCTTGTTGAATAATAGCTCTAACAATTGCAGCCGTTCGATCTTGGGAGCCATCATCGACCACCACTACTTCAATATTCTTATAAGTTTGAGACAGAACAGAATTCAAGGTGTCCTCAATAAAAGCCTCAGCATGGTAAGCCGGAATAATGACTGAAACTAACGGAAGCTCAGAATTGGACATAATAGCTGGATTTGAAAGCGTATTGCTCAAGGATTTTTTCTAAAATGCTTGTTTGGTTGTCTGTTTCTCGGCTCAATTTACCCCTGCTGCCGGCTCAGCAAAACTCCAGAGTGCAATATCCTATTACTTGATTAAAACCCATACTATATTTTATTTGTCAAGAGTACCCTCTCTAGGGCTAATTGCCTGGAAATTGGGTTCGGCTCTAAGTGAGCCTACTGGCTCGACTTGCTTGCACTCCTTCCAACCTCAATCTAAATAATGGCAGGAAAGCGCAAGGCATGGTAGTGACTTTACAAGTTCCCTAAAAATACGGGAGTTAATATGAAGATTGCGTAAAGCTCTGCCAAAATTACAACATCTACCTAGAAGAAGCAATAATATGACATCACATGAGTCGCGAGAGGGCTGTCTTAACTAGGTTATTTACTGACCTAAAAGGAAAAAAGGAGATCTGGATTTTACAGAAATAGAGCAGAACAATGCCGATTTAGCTTAAGAAACAAGCACTTCATTGCCAATTTGTATCCTGTTATACGCGTTTTCAGAGCCACATCAAAAAACCTAAAGTAATATTTTTTCAAAAGAGGGATTTGGGTAATGGGTTTTTCGCAAAAGTTGACTGTCTCGGTAATTATTCCAGTCTACAATGGGGGCCAAGATTTCCACCGTTGCTTATCGAACTTGGCAGCAGCAATGCCTCAACCCATTGAAATTATTGTGGTAGCAGATGGCGATACAGACGGCTCTTGGCTAGTCGCTAAAGAATTTGGGGCCAAGGTACTAAGATTTCCCACATCGGGGGGGCCGGCACGAGCGAGAAACTTGGGAGCGCGTGTGGCAAACGGTGAGATTCTTTTTTTTGTGGATGCTGATGTTGCCATCTGTCCTGAAGCCATCGGCTATGTGCAGAGTGTTTTCAAGCGGGAACCTGACATTGCTGCGCTGATTGGCTCTTATGATGATGCTCCAGGTGCGGGTAACTTCCTGTCACAGTATAGAAACCTTTTTCACCACTACACCCATCAAACAGCGTGTGAAGAAGCCTCAACGTTTTGGGGTGCTTGCGGCGCAATTCGCCGCGATATTTTCTTAGAAATGGGTGGCTTTGATGAGAGCTATCGCCGGCCTACGATTGAAGATATTGAACTCGGCTATCGCCTCAAGGAAGCCGGTTACAGAATTCGGCTCTGCAAGCCCTTACAAGTTAAGCATTTAAAGCGGTGGGAACCAATTTCTATGTTAAAAGCAGACTTTTTCTACCGCGCACTTCCCTGGACTGAATTGTTGATGCGTGATAGCAAAATTGTTAATGATTTAAACCTGCAAGTTTCTAACCGGATTAGTGTAGTATTAACTTACGCGCTTTTAATTGCCTTAATCGGAGCGCCCTGGTCATCTACTTGTCTGCTAATTGCTGGCTTATTAGCCCTTTCTCTTTTCACGCTTAACGCCCCGCTCTATCGGTTCTTTAAGCATCAACGGGGTTTGCGGTTTGCGCTCAAAACCATTCCCTGGCACTGGCTTTATTACTTCTATAGCGGCCTAGCCTTCGCCATTGGTTTTATCCGCCACTTCTTACAAGAGCGCAGATTGCCCAAGCTCGTTTTTCAAAAACCTTAATTTTCAAAAACCTAATAAACTCGTCTGATCCTTACAGACGCCTGGAGAAATATTAATGGAGCAACACCCTGTAGTAATTATTGGTGCCGGCCCAGCGGGTTTAACGGCTGCCTATGAATTGGTCAAGCAAGGCATCAAGCCGATTGTGCTGGAAAAAGGTGACAAAGTCGGCGGCATCGCCCGTACTGAAACCTATAAAGGCTATAAATTCGATATTGGCGGCCATCGCTTTTACACGAAAGTCGAAGCAGTGCAGCAACTTTGGCTGGAAGTGCTGGGAGATGAGTTCATAAAAGTTCCCCGTCTGTCACGGATTTACTATCAAAACAAATTTTTCAACTATCCCCTCGATGTTTTCAATACGTTACTGAATCTGGGAATTGTTGAAAGTCTGCTAATTTTATTGAGCTACATCAAAGTCAAAGTGCAGCCACTGCCTAAAGAAGAAACCTTTGAGCAGTGGGTAACCAATCGTTTTGGTGAACGTCTCTACAAAACTTTCTTCAAAACTTATACCGAAAAAGTGTGGGGAATTCCCTGCAACGAAATTCAGGCAGATTGGGCGGCACAGCGCATCAAAGGACTTTCCCTAACAACCGCAGTCATTAACGCGTTGTTTGGCAGCAACGACACTAAAACTTTAATTAAAGAATTTGACTACCCCGCCTTGGGACCAGGGATGATGTGGGAGCGATTTACCGAAGCGGTTGAACATAAAGGCGGAAGTGTCCATCTCAATACCCCAATTGTGCGGCTTCAGCGTGATGGCAACCGCATTAAGAGCGTCACCGCGATTAAGGATGGGGAAAAAATTGAACTCTATGGTGATCAGTTTATTTCCACGATGCCGGTGAGTGCTCTGATCAACCGGCTCGATCCGCTGCCACCTGATGAAGTTGTTGAGGCAGCACGCTCACTCAACTATCGAGATTTTTTGATCGTCGCGCTTGTTGTGGATCAGGCTGACTTATTCCCCGACAACTGGATCTATATCCATACTCCAGAAGTTAAAGTGGGGCGCATTCAAAACTTCAAAAATTGGAGCGCGGCGATGGTTCCCGATGCCCGTAAAACCTGCTTGGGAATGGAATATTTCTGCACTGAAGGCGATGGTTTGTGGACAATGTCTGACGCAGAACTGCTAGATCTAGCGACGCGTGAACTAGCCGCTTTGGGTTTAGCAAAAGCCAGTGATGTGGAAGATGGAACGATCATCCGTCAACCCAAGGCTTACCCAGTGTATGACAGTGATTATCGCCGGCATCTGCAAACGATCCAAAATTACCTTGAAAGCTTTGAAAACTTGCAAACTGTTGGCCGCAACGGGATGCACCGCTACAACAATCAAGATCACTCAATGTTGACAGGAATGCTGGCTGTCAAAAACATTTTGGGCGAAAATTACGATTTGTGGGAAGTTAATACCGAACGCTCTTACTACGAAGATTTCACAACAGAGCGCGGTAAAAAAAGTAGTAAGTTAGTAGAGCCGGCAGGTTCAGGGGCTAGGGGCTAGACCTGTCAAAGTGAGTTCAACTTTCTTGGCCTTATTTCATCCTTGTTTATTGGCAATTAGTTGACAATGACAAGGGTGAACTCAACTTTATAACTTTACGAAACTCAGCACTCACAACTCAGTACAAATAGACTTTGGAAGCCCAAAGGGGAGATTGCATGAAGGTATCTGTCGTTATACCGGCACACAATGCAGCAGCAACGATTGCCGAAACCCTCCAGTCCCTTCAATCCCAAAGCTTCACCAGCTGGGAGGCGATTGTTGTGGATGACGGATCGAGGGACACAACCGCTGAGATCGTCAGCCGTTTCGCCCAGCAAGACTCTCGCATCCGGCTGATCAGCCAGCCAAATCAAGGTGTCAGCGCTGCCAGAAACACCGGCATCGAACACGCCGGCACTGACTGGCTGCTGTTTCTCGATGCAGATGACTGGATTTTGCCCCAGCATCTCGAACGCTTGACAAAAGAACTTGTTAGTGATTTGAGCTTGGATGCCGTTTACAGCGGATGGGCGCGGATTGCCTCAGATGGCAGCCTTTTCTATGAAGGATTATCTGGCAAGCCGGCCAATATGTTTGCCACCCTGGCCGGTAATAACGTGTTTGCTATCCACGCCTGCATTGTGCGCCGCTCCATTGTTGCCGGTGTGGGTGGATTTGATTCGACATTGAAAACCTGTGAAGACTGGGATCTGTGGCAGCGCATCGCCCGCACCGGCGCTCACTTCAGCCTGATTCCGGAACCGCTGGCTCAGTATCGGATGCGGCCCGATTCAGCTTCTAGCAACAACCTTCAATTATTTAACGACGGCTTGCGGGTGATTGCACGCGGACACGCCCCCGATTCCCGCGTTCCTAACCCCTCTCCCGCTTACGCAGGAGGGTTGCCGGCAGACGATCTTGCCAAAGCTAAACTGAATTACCTTTGCTGGAATGCCGGCTTGACGTTTGGGCGCGATGGCGATCCGCTGAATTTACTCGAATATGTGGCGCAGGAACACTGCCCTGGTTTAGATCCCGAACTGGTTGCTCAGTTTATTTTTAGAGCCGCACTGTTGCCAAACTGTCTCCCTGCTGCCGGCTGGGATGAATTGTGGCCGCGTTTGGAAGAGCGAATTCACCAATTTCTGACCGCGCTAGAGAAGCAGTCATTCACTCCAGCCTTGGCGCGTCGCGTCCGCTTGAGGTTGGAAAACATCATCTTAGAACATTCAAAGGCTGCCCGACCTTTAACGATTGGCACCACTCATGCCGTCCTTGTAGAAATAACCGAGCCAATTTTAGACATTAGCGCCCCACCGGCAGCCGAACGTCTGCAATGTGCGGTTGAAATGGAGGGTGAGCGACTGGGAACCCTAGAACTGCCTGTTTGTGACGGGGTGGTTCTCAACTACGTTTTGAGTGATGCGATCGCCGCTGAGTTTGCCTGGACAATTCTCCAGCATTTTTTCCAGAAAACCGTGTATCGCGAACTCACGATCCGACGAGATGCAGCCGGCAGCTCACTGTGGCGCGGTTCCCTCTGCCTTGCCGGTGAACTTCCTCAAGACGAGCCGGCATTATGGGCGGCGGCGCACGATCGCATTTGCTGGACAGTGTTCTTACAAGAACTGTGGGGGCGTCCAGATTGGCCAGAAAGCCATTTTTACAACCCTCGTATATGGAGAGTGTTTGCTCAGGAACTTTGGGCAGGGGTGCGAAACTTGCCGGCTGGAAAATTGGCAACTCCCAAGGCTTGGACTGCCGCCTCTAAGCGCTCAGCTGATGCCGGCTTGATCGCAGTTGAGATCAGTCAAGAGCTTCCCGATGTCGTGGTGAGCGCTCAATCGTTGCAAGTTATCCCGACGGTGGGCGGCGTTGCCCTTGGGGTGCTGCCGGTTAACGTCAATGGTAAGATTCTCCGCGCCCAAGGGGTGCGAGTTGCCGTGATGTGGGAGTGCGGGTTTGAGCTTGCCCGTGCGGCTGTGCGCGAGGGAATATTAGGCAGAAAAATTGCTGGGGCTAGCTTGCGAGAGCGCTTGGCGGCGGCAGCAGAAGAGAGGGCGAGCAAGACAGAGGACGTTTTACTGCAAACTTGCGCCAGTAATGCCGGCACGGTTTTCGCACGGCATCCGGGGGCAATTGAAACCAGCGTTTCCCGACGCGCCATGCTTCCTGCCGGCACTCTTCAGGATTTAATCGAGGCGGCAACGATTGCCGGTGAGCCGGTGATTAAAGCCTCTGAATCGAGCAATCCGCCGGCTCCCGTAATCTATGCACCAGAAGCGATCTGGCTGCCACCGGCACCGGCTGCCGAGAGCGGGGGCAAGTCTCAAGTGCCGGTTCTCACCGGCGCAGACGTGTACGGGCGAAAACATTTCGAGACACTCTTCGCCACACAGCCCGATCCTTGGAAATATACCAGCCCGTATGAACAAACGAAATACGAGCAAACCCTGGAAATGCTGCCGGCAGATAAACTTGAGCGGGTATTGGAACTTGCTTGTGCCGAGGGTCACTTTACCGTGCAACTTGCGCCTCGCGCCGGCAGTCTCTTGGCTGCGGATATTTCCCAAGTAGCGCTGGATCGGGCGGCTGAGCGATGTGCCGGCTTGGAAAATGTTCGTTTCACTCAGCTTGACTTGAGCAAAGATGCGATTCCTGGCAAATTTGAGGTGATTTTGTGCTGCGAAGTCCTCTACTATGTCGGTGGAAAAGAGGAGTTACGAACCTTTGCGCGAAAGGTTGCCGGTGCTTTGGAACCGGGGGGCTATTTCCTAACGGCACACGCAAATCTGGTGGTTGATGAGCCAGATCGCACGGGATATAACTGGGATCACCCGTTTGGGGCAAAATTTATCGGGGAAACCTTTGCCAGTACCCAGCCGCTGAAACTGGTAAAGGAATTGCGGACGCCTTTATACCGCATCCAGCTGTTTCAACATGATGCCGGTGGTAAAGTAAGCGCCCCAGAAGTGATTGAAATTCCACAACCGACGCCGCCACCGCCTGCCGTTGCCGGTGATGTGTTGTGGGAGGGGGGTTCTCCCAACCGTTATGGGGAGCGGCAAGTCGTTACGGAGCGACTGCCAATTTTGATGTACCATCGGGTTGCGCCCACCGGCTCTGCTGCCAATGCTCGCTACCGAGTCACGCCGGAGGCATTTGAAGAACAGTTGCGTTACTTGCGCGATGCAGGGTTTTACAGCGTCACGTTAGAGGAATGGCGCAAGGCAATGGCGGCGAAGAAACCCCTTGCCGGTCGAGGAATTATCATTACCTTTGATGACGGCTATGTTGACTTTTTAACCTATGCGTGGCCGCTTTTGAAACAGTATGGTTTCTCAGCAATCGTCTTTTTAGTAGCAGATCAGGTTGGCGGCACTAATTTTTGGGATAGCATTTATGGGGAGGAGTTGCCTCTGCTGGGATGGGACGACATTCGCCGGCTTCAGGAAATGGGGGTTGAGTTTGCCTCTCATTCCGCAACTCACCAGCTTTTGACAACCCTAAAACCAGAGGAAATTGTTCGGGAAGGAGCAAGATCGCGAGCAATTCTGCAACGAGAATTAAAGAAAGCAATTGACACAATTGCCTATCCGCATGGTGATACTGATCGGGTTGTGCGGCACTTAATGGGTGGTTGCGGCTATACGTTTGGTTTATCTTGCCGATCAGGGTTAAGCCGGTTTGGTGACTCACTCCTCGATCTACCGCGAGTTGAGGTGACGGGTGCCGATAATTTACGGGAATTTGTCGCTAAACTCAGTTTGTAATCCTTCGGTAGTTTTCTCTAAAAAATTAGAAACAACTTCCCTAAGAAAATGTCCGTTCGCTTGATGAGTTTGCCTAATGCTGTACTTCATTCTTGTCTGGACTTTTCTAATTGTTACTTGCTGCGTGATCGGCACCGCTTTGCTCAATCTGTTGAAAGCAGATTGTTTTGCACGAATGGGTGATCGTGTCTTAGCTGCCGTATGGTTGGGAGTAATTGTTCTGGCAATTTCTCTGCTGGCAACCGCTTTTGTTTTTCCGCTATCTCCCCTAACAGGTGCTATTGTTACTGCCGGCATTTGTTCGCTGTCTCTTTTGTCAAAGCGCACCCGAAATGAAATGGGTGTTTTGCCCTCTAAGTTATCTTTAGATTTAATTTTAGGATTTTTGACTTTAGCGGTACTCGTCGCCGCATTAACTGCCAGAGAGATGAGGTGGATCGATACAGGTCTTTATCATTACAATTCTATTCAATGGTTATCTAAGTTTGGCGTAGTTCCAGGTATCGCGCTGCTGATGAAGCAGTTGGGTTTTGCTTCCTCTTGGTTTGCGCTGGCTGCACCGTTTAATGCTGAAATTTTAGAGTCACGAGCGAGTGCGGTTACGAATGGTTTTGTGTATCTCATCGCTTTATTGCAGTTTTTGATCTGTCTGGGACATGGTTTCAAAAATAAGGCACAGATAAGCGACTGGTTAGTGATAGTTTCTTCATTAATTCTCCTGCCGATTGTCGCAACAAATAATTTGATGTCGGTGATTTTGATCTCACCTTCCCCCGATCTGCCGGTGGTTTTTCTCGTGCCGGTGATTGCTTGGGCTATTTTAATCGTGTATCGGCAAAAAACGCCGTCTTTAGAGGACGGGAAAGCTTCGATTTTGGATGCTAAGCTGATTCCTTTAATTTTATCTGCCGGCGCGGTGACTATCAAGCTCACCGCTCTCCCTATGCTGTTTGTAGCCGGCCTTTTTTATATTTTTGGCAGAGGTTTAATTTTATGGCGAGTTCTCATCGGTGGTGCAGTCAGCTTGTTGCTGTTATTACCGATGTTGCTTTATGGAATTATCACTTCAGGATGCCCGCTTTACCCATCCACTTTTCTTTGTTTAGATTTACCTTGGTCGCCCTCAGCACAAGCAGTTAAGCGGATAGCTGAAAGCACTCATGGTTGGACAAATTGGTACGGTGAACCTCCGCCGACTGCCCCTTCTTGGCTGTGGTTGTTGTCGCAGTGGTTAACATCTAACAAGCTCAATGCAATCATGGGTTTTTTAATTGCAGTTTCGGCTTTTTGCGCTCTCGTAATCGTGGTAAATCTAATCAGAAAGAATCAAATTACCCGGCAATTTTGGATATTGGCATTGGCGGCATCGGGAATTGTATTTTTGATGATGACAGCTCCTTTTTTCAGATTTGGCTTAGGGTATTTAATCCTTTTGCCGGCATTCACAATAGCTGCCTGTTGCAACAATTTCTTGGGTGATCGGTTGTTTCGCCTTAAAAAACGGTTTAAGTTCGGCCATCACTTAAGCAATTTACCGAAAATTAAGCCGATACTTGCTTTATTTTTATCCGCTTTTGCGCTTGTTTTATCAATTCATCGGGGAGGGTTGGAAAGACTGCTTTTGCCGCCTCAGATAGCGAAAATTGAATTTGTCCAAAAGCAAACGAACGATATTTTATATTTATCTCCTAAACAACCGGGTCAATTGTGCTGGGCAACAGATTTACCTTGTGCTTTCCAACTGGAAGAAACTGTAAAGCTTCGCGATCCAGCTAAGGGAATTGAAGCAGGCTTTATTCAGAAAAAATAGCTTTTTACAAAAGCGGATAAAATTTACATACGTTAAGGTTTAGATGGCTTGCCGGTTTAGACCCATTCATTACCTAACTCAATCTATCTTTCGAGACAGCTTTTAGTGTTTTTCTTAATATTCATACCAAATCCTTTTTGGTATAACTCCTTTCACCTAAGCCAAAACCTTTGCTCCAAGAGGATTTGGTCAATCTGTAGGGTGTCTGTCATAACCGGATTTGGTATCAGTTCCCTTTTATCTGTCGGCTTTCACCACATCTACCTAAAACGATCAGTTATCTTGAATGCTAAACTAGCTTGTAAGAATTTTCAACGGTTTGGGCGGTTATGCTAATAGCGCAACATCTGTGGGATTTGATTTTGTTCTTGATTATTCTAGGAGCGCCAATTCCTTTATGTTTATCCATTGCTCTCCTTAATCAAAGAGAAAGAAATCAATCTTCATTCTCTCATTTTTTATTAGTTGCTATCACCAGTTGGATTATTATAAAAATTAGCCTTGCTCTCTTATTAGGGATTTTACAGAAATTAACACTTGGTTCCGTTATTTTTTTAGATGGGGTAATTTTTATAGCCGGATTGATTTTCGTTTTATATCTGAGAAGATATCATTTCTCTATTTCATTGAAAGAACTACTAAATTTTAGCCGACCTTTACACAAATTAGAACTTCTCATCATCGGTACACTTTCTTTTGTGGGATTGATTGCTCTGGAAAGGCTGGCAACTATCCCGATTACAGATTATGATTCTTTATGGTTCCATCTCCCCCTGATCGCTCGATGGTATCAAACCGGCTCACTAACGCTTTTAGATCCTGCCGGCAATTGGATTTTCGATCATGAACAAGCCAGAGTCTACCCTTATAATTGGCAGCTTCTCTCTACGACATTTTTAATGCCATTTCGAGAGGATTTTTTAGTCGCTTTTCCCATGCTGATCGCTTGGGTGCTTCTGGGACTTTCAGTGTATCTCCTAAGCATTAAACTTGGGGCGACAAGAATTTATGCAATGGCAGCTTCATCGCTTATCTTGACCTTTCCCATTATTCTCAATCATCTTAACACCAGCCATGTAGATATGCCTTTTACTTCGGTTTTCATGGTGGGATTATATTTAGCATTTTCCTATCATCAAAGCCGGTCTATTGCAGAGATTTCGTTATTTTTAGCATCTATAGGCTTGCTTTTGGGAATGAAAATTGTTGGCCCTATTTACGCAGCCATTTTAGTAATTGTATTCTTAAGTTTGGAAATAAGAAGTTTTCACATAAAAAACATAAAATTAGATTATTTTTCACGTTCTATCTTGGCCCTAGGAATCTTTTGCTTAGCTTTTTTAGGTGGCTTCTGGTACTTGAAAAACTTCTTATATAGCCAAAATTATGCAAATAAAATTGAGGACTTCAAAATTGCTAGTGCCAATCTTACAATTTTACCAGGATTGTTTAAGATATCTGAAGTCCAAAAAAGTTCTTTAGCTTTCCAGTTCGATCCAACAAATATCTCTCATTGGCAAACTCTAGGGATACAACTAATTGTAAGATTGCAGATTCCATTTATAGCGATGTCGTGGCAGGTTCTTTTGTTGCCCTATGGTTTTATCAAGGGTAAAAATAAAATAAAAAACAAAAATTTTATCTATTTAATTACCTTACTCATCGGGACAGGATTACTTTATTTGAATACTCCCTACAGTTCTGGAACCAGTGGGGAAGAGCCGGGGCAATTAAGCGCTTTACTAGGTTATAACTTAAGATATGGCTTTCCGTTTTTCAGTCTGCTAGGTGTCGCTGCAGCCGTTAGCACAACTCTCAGGCAAAGCCGGCAGAAAGTTATTGTCGCAATCGTTATAATTAGCGGGATTGCCGGCATCCTTAGCAGTACCCTATTTGACACAATCAGGAACGCATTTTTTAGCGAAGTCCTTGTGGGTTCAGCCAACCAGCTACTAGATAACTTTAAAATTTCTCCGATCCAAACAGCTACTATTGCTTTATCAGCACTAAGAGCTGAAATTTTGAATGTAATAATTTATATTATCCTGCTTCCTCTAATCATTTATTTACTACTGAGGTTAAATTTATTTAAATCATCATTATTAGCCAGATTTATTAATTTTTTTAAACTGCTCAATCGTCAGAGTTTTGTGGCTCTCTGTCTGTGTTTAATCGTTGGCGCTACATGGGTAGCCCGAGAAAAACGAGATGATGCCCGAACTGAAATGTATAATGGCATTTATGAATATATGGAAACCCATATAGATACCCATGAAAAATTTGCCTATATGTTGAGCCGGCGCAGTTATCTTTTTTATGGAAGGAACCTTAATCGAACAGTTTGGCATATTCCTTTCGATCCTAAACAATCTTCTCAAGTTCTAGATGAGCTGCGGCAGCGAGAAATAAGTTTTCTAGGAGTTGGCCCCTTGCAAAAAGAAGATAAAGCGGATAAACAAGCAATCGCCTGGTTAAAAAGCTCGGAAAAATCATTAATCCGGGGATTCGGCACACAACTGAATTTAGGGCCGGCAATTTATCGTCTAAACTGAGTTATTTATTTTCTTATCAATTAATTAGTAACGAGATATCTGATGGAACAAAAGCAGCCTGTTTTCTCGATTATTGTTCCCACCTATGCCCGTCCAGAAAGATTGGCAAACTGCCTTGAATCCTTTGCTCAGCTTGATTATCCCCGCGAGCGTTTTGAGGTGATTGTGGTGAATGATGGCAGCGAAATCCCCTTAGAAACGGTGGTTGCACCCTTGCAAAACCGGCTGAATATCATCCTTCTCACACAACCCCACGCAGGGCCGGCAACTGCCCGTAACACCGGCGCTATGGCGGCAAAAGGAAAGTTCTTAGTCTTCACCGATGATGATTGCACAGCCGCCCCAGATTGGCTGCAAACTTTAGAAGCTAGATTCGCTACAGCACCAAACTGTTTAATTGGGGGTCAAACTCTCAACGCACTTCCCGATAATTTGTATTCAACAGCCAGTCAATTACTGATTGATTACCTATACAGTTATTACAATGCTAACCCTGAGCAAGCACGCTTTTTTACTTCAAATAATTTTGCCCTGCCGGCAGATTCTTTTCACGCCCTAGGTGGTTTTGATACCACCTTCCCCCTCGCTGCCGGTGAGGATCGCGAATTTTGTGCTCGCTGGCTGCACTGTGGCTATCCCACCCTTTACGCTCCAGAAGTCAAAGTTTATCACGCTCATGATCTGACACTCACCAAATTTTGGCGGCAGCAATTCAACTACGGGCGGGGCGCTTTCTGTTTTCACCAACGTTTCTCTCAACGCAATATGGCAGAAAAAAGCCGGCAACCCCTCTCCTTTTATCGCAACTTGCTCACTTATCCATTTTCCCAAACATCGCAGCATTCTCTGCCATTTCTAGCGGCGTTATTCTTTCTTTCACAAGTGGCAATTACGACAGGGCTATTGTGGGAGAAAAGATTTTATCAGGCTGCAAAAACTTAAAATATTTACCATTTCTGCTAGCCAAATCAAGCCAAGCTTTTTCCATTTAAACAATAAAAAAAGCTGCCTGTCTTGATCTCCCTCTAGCCCCTCTCCCTAAAGCTTAGTTCGGTCGTCCCAAGGTGGTGATATAAATAACTGCTTCATCGGCTGGAATACCCAATACTTCATTTACTTGGTCATCAAAAAAGCCACCAATGCCGCTAACACCTAAACCGAGGTGGATGGCGGCTAAATTCAGCCTTTGTCCCAAATGACCGGCATCCATGTGCAAATAGCGATAAACGCGATCTCCATACTGAGCAATCGCATTGTTCAAGTCTGCGGTGTGAAATACGACGGCCCCTGCATCTCTTCCTAAGTTTTGCCCTAAGCAGAGAAAGTGCAACTCTCGCCGGAAGTTTTTAAAGCGAACTTGACGCAGTTCTTGAATTTTTGGCGCGTAATAGTAACAGCCTTCTTCTAAACCTTCAACTCCAGAAACCGCAATAAATGTCTCGATCAAGTTCAGATCGAAATAGTCTGGATGACCCTCTAATCCCTGGTCGATGTAATGCTGGGGTTGGTAAGTAAAATCTAATAGCGCCTTGAGTTCTTCTAGTGTGAGTTCGGAACCTGTGTAAGCGCGGGTAGAACGACGCCGCAGGATGGTGCTTTCAAGTCCTTCGAGGTTGTGTCCCCAAACAAGAGATGGGGTGACGGTGGAAACTTTGGTGCAGAAGGGAAAGTTATATTTGTCTTGGTCTCGAGCTTCATCAGAGGTGAATTTCCAGCCTTGGGTGCCGGTGGTATCTGCTGCGATCTCGGTGCAGGCGTGAAAATAGTTCAGCAGTGCTCCGTCTGGGATGTTGGGATAGCTGGTTTGGGTGCCGGAGGGCAGGGCTGTTCGGGCTGCCGGCAGGTTTTGTTGAATGTCTAGCAAGTCGGCTAGGGGAAGAACAGAGATCGCGCCTTCTTGATCGGGATCGAGGTAAAGGAGTTGGTTAAGCGCTTCATCGTTAAATCCCCCGATTAGGTGCGGGCGATAGTCGCTGAGGGCGCTGGCGAGTTCTATGTTGCCGAGAAGATGGCCGGTGTCTAAATAAATCCGCCGGTAAGCCCGATCTTGATAGCGCCAAGCTGAGCGCTCAAAAATTGCTGTGGTGATGATCGCTAGATGGGTGTTTTCTAAGGTTGGGTGCCAGAAACAAGCGGCTTGCAGGGCTGACCAAATGTGGTTATCCCAAAAATGTACCAGGGAATGAGTCTGAGTTTGGTAGTTGTAGAGACCGGCAGGTAACGGGCCGGTGCCGCGAGAAACGAGATAAACTTCTGCTGGATACAAGCCGCCGGCAGAAGGGGCAGCCCTCAGATACATGGTGCCGTTCATGGTTGGAATCTTGGCAGTGAGTCCATAACTGCAAAATAGTAATCGAGATAAACGCTGCCACCACTTGGCTTCTGGATCGCTGACCTCTGCTTTGAAGTACGGTTTCAGGTCGAAGGATGTACCAATCTTGTACTCCTTGAATGGCACCGGCTGTTTTTCCCAGTCTAATTGATGACTTTTGCCGGCTAGGGTTTGCGGGTCATATTTGGTGCGTTCGTGGTAATGCTGAGCGATAGAGACTTTAAGTTCGGGCATAGATACTTTTAAATTTTTTTTCCCTTGCCTTCGATCTTGACATTCTCAGCTCGAAACGTGTCAGGCCGACAGGTGAAGTTATGGCCGGCAGCCCCTGTCAATGCCGATGCTTACGTGCCCAAACATTTAAGAAAACATTAAATCTAGCGCTTTTTCGTTACAAATCCTTAACAATTGTAACAGGTTAAGTATAAATACGCAGATTTTCAGGGTCAAGTTCTGAGTCTTTATGCCGGCACCCCGTAAAAACGAATTGTTAATATGCAAAAGCTAAAAGCAAAGGAGTTAAAGGATCAGTACGCCGAAGGAAAACGAGATTTTGGCGGGATAGATTTAAGCGAGGTTAATCTATTTGAAGCCGACTTCCGAGGAATTAACCTCAAGGGCAGCAATCTCACAAGAACCTATTTGCCCTACGCGAATCTTAGTCAAGCCAACCTACACGCTGCTCAAATCAGCGCGGCTGAACTAAGTGACGTTAAGCTTTATCAGGCCGATTTATCAGCAGCTAACCTGCGGGGGGCGAATCTGTGTAGAGCGAATCTGCGTTATGCGAATTTGCAAGGTGCTGACCTTTCAGGAGCGAATTTGCAAGGAGCGAACCTATACAATGCGGATCTCGCTTCGGCTGATTTGACGGATGCAGATTTGAGCCGTGCCAACTTAGAAGGCGCGAGGCTGGCACAGGCAAGACTTGCCGGTTGCAATTTTTACCGCGCCCGAATGGTAGATTTTTCCGACGCTTCTGTTGATAGCACCACGGTTCGCCCAGACGGGTATCGCGAAGATAGTTTGTGAGGCATAGATATGCAGAAATCAAGCGAACATTTCCCCCTGGCTTCTGATGTTGTCGCACAGCCATTAGTCAAACTCAGGCGGCCATAATTCAGAAATAGGGGCTTCCCAGCCGGCCAATAATTCCGGAACGGTCAGAATGTCTCCATCTCTGAGGAGAGTTGGGTTGCCGGTGGGGCGATAAACGCTCACTGTTTTCTCATCGGGATCGATAAGAATTCCCACTAAAGCACCCATTTCTAAAAACATCTTAATCTTGTCTTGCAAAGATTTAATCCGGTCACTTTGAGATTTAATTTCTACGACTAAATCGGGAACTAATTCGGCAAAATAACGCTGGCTTTTCTTAAGACGTTCCGCACTGACATAGGAAACATCAGGAGCTTTTAAGTTAGTATCCGGCATAATAAAACCGCCACTAGAATCAAACACGCGACCGAGCCGGCGGGGTTTAACCCAATTGCCA
Source organism: Microcoleus vaginatus WJT46-NPBG5 (assembly GCA_019359355.1). Taxonomy (GTDB): domain Bacteria; phylum Cyanobacteriota; class Cyanobacteriia; order Cyanobacteriales; family Oscillatoriaceae; genus FACHB-68. Next base: position 159,875 of record JAHHHM010000017.1, read on the forward strand.
AGCAGTCGGATGAACTCAGCGCCTATTTCGCTAGATTCGATATCTGATGGACCCATAACTGAAATTTTTCCATCTTCGAGTTCTAATTGGTAATCTAAACCGGCCTCAGAAAGTGTGGCTTGCAGTTGTTCCAAGTCTTTAACTGTTAGCAGTGGCATGAGTGTTGTCTCCTTGGGTGTCTGAGCCTAGGGCTATTGTAAGGTAAGCCCAGAAAGGCTGATAGTTAGAGCGCTGAAACCGGCTACCGAGAAGCAATCTGGACTGGGAAATAATTGCGGGACTGAGGGGAAAGCTGAGAAATTGTTGCCGGCAACCCTGAGATAGTGTAAATTTTCCGGGGAGGGAACCGGCTTTGGGGGATTGGGGGAAATACACTTGGAAGCTTCACAACCGGATATGGATTTAAGTTCTGCTTTTTCATCGCAACTACGTGCCTCTGCTGACAACTTATTTGAGCGGATGGATCGCTTTTCTCAAGCACGAATTTTAGTTGTGGGCGATTTGACGCTAGATGAGTTTCTCACTGGGCAAGTTGAGCGAATTTCCCGCGAAGCGCCGGTGTTGATTATTCGCCATGAGAATACCCGGCAATTGCCTGGAGGCGGGGCGAATGCGGTTTACAACCTGGCGAAGTTGGGGGCGCAGGTGAAGGTTGCCGGCTTCGTGGGCAAGGATATCCAAGGAGGGGCTTTGCGGGATATTTTTGAGGCTGCCGGCATTGATACGCAAGGAATGTTGATTGATGCGGATCGCCCAACGGTTACGAAAACGCGGATTTCTGGTCATGCGCGGCAGTCTGTGACTCAACAAATCGTGCGGGTGGATCGCAAATCGGATGAGTTGCCAGATTTGGATTTGCAGTTGCAGTTGGCGGAGTATATTCGGCAGCAGTTGCCCACGGTGGATGCGGTGGTGTGTTCGGATTATGGGGATGGGGTGTTGACTGCGCCGGTGATTGAGGCGGCGCTGGGACACCGGCAGGTGATTGTGGATACTCAGAAAGATTTGCAGCGGTTTGCCGGCGCGACGATATTTACACCTAATTTACCGGAAGCTGAACAAGCGGTGGGATATGCGATTAATAGCGATCAAACGGTGTCGCAAGCGGGAAAGGATTTGCTCGAATTGACTAGGGCAAAGCAGTTTTTAATCACGCGGGGTGAAGAGGGGATGACGCTGTTTGAGGGTGCTGGTGTTGAGCATCATATCCCGGCTTTTAATCGCACGGATGTTTTTGATGTGACGGGTGCCGGTGATACGGTGGTGGCGGCGTTGACTTTGGGTTTGTGTGCCGGTGGTTCTTTTTGGGAATCGGCGGTTTTGGGTAATTTAGCGGCAAGTATTGTTGTGCGTCAATTTGGGACGGCTACGACAACAATTGAGGAGATGAAGGAGGCTTTGCAGTTATTGTTTGAAATTTAGATTGGGTGGTTGAGAGGAAAAGATTTTTTTATTTAACCACAGATGAACATAGATGATAGCCCAGCGTGGCGCTAGCCATACACAGATGGGTTAACGGCTGTGTTGGATAGATGTAAGTTGGGAGAGGGATTGATTGGGAGGTGAGCATCCCATTTTTGGAAATTTGTAGTGCGGGCATCTTGCCCGCTTCTGATATTAGGGAGCAAGATGCTCCCACTACTGATATTTTTACCAAAGTCAGATGCACCCGATTGGGGGTTTGTATCCACCGGCACTCACTTGGAATCTAAATTTCAAACTTAATCGGCTTGCAAAAATCTGAAATACTTGCTAAACATAGCTTGCAGCCTTCTGTAAAGGCGTGAATGTTCGCATCAAGTTAGTCAAAAATCCAAAATTGATATGACCCACAGCTGGAACAACGGTGAAAATAGACAATCCCGCCGGATTTTAATTACGGGGGGTGCCGGCTTTATTGGCTCAAATTTTGTGCATCACTGGTGCGAACATTACGGGGATGATCGCGTGGTGGTTCTCGATGCTTTGACGTATGCCGGCAACCGGCACACTCTGGCACAGTTGGAGGGAAGGGAGAATTTTCGCTTTGTGCAGGGGGATATTTGTGATCGCGCGGCAGTCGATAGTCTATTGCAAGAGGAAGCGATTGATACGGTTGCCCACTTTGCCGCAGAATCTCACGTCGATCGCTCAATTCTTGGTCCCGGTGCTTTTGTGCAAACGAATGTGGTGGGCACTTTTACGCTGCTAGAGGCGTTTCGGCAGCATTGGAATGGCAAGGGACAACCGAGTGATTACAGATTTCTTCATGTCTCTACGGATGAAGTTTACGGCAGTCTCGGCCCGGATGATCCAGCGTTTACGGAAACAACGCCTTATGCGCCCAATAGTCCCTATTCTGCATCGAAAGCCGGCAGTGATCATTTAGCGCGGGCTTATTTCCACACGTACAAAGTTCCGACGATTATTACCAATTGTTCCAACAATTACGGCCCTTATCATTTCCCTGAAAAATTGATTCCCCTGATGTGCATTAATATGCTGTTGGGTAAGCCGTTGCCGGTTTATGGGGATGGTCAAAATGTGCGGGATTGGCTGTATGTTCGGGATCATTGTAGTGCCTTGGATGTGGTGATTCATCGCGGTGAACCGGGGGAAACTTATAATGTTGGCGGGAATAATGAGGTCAAAAATATTGACTTGGTGCGGATGTTGTGTAAGTTAATGGATGAGATGGCAACTGAGCTGCCGGTGCGTCCTTGTGAGGAGTTAATTACGTTTGTCAAGGATCGGCCTGGACACGATCGCCGGTATGCGATTGATGCAACGAAGATTAAAACCGAGTTAGGTTGGACGCCTTCTGTAACGGTTGAAGAGGGATTGCGGCGCACGGTTGAATGGTTTTTAACCCATGAAGATTGGTGGAAACCGCTACTCTCTGAAGAGTATCAAGCTTATTACAACCAAGTTTACGTTTAGATGTAAAAATTGGGAGGCTCTCCATTTCAGCATAGCAATTTCGCCCCCTAAATCCCCCAATTCTGGGGGACTTTGAAGGGTTGTGTGTACACCATAGTAGCCAACGTAAGGGGGAACTAGAATTTACCTCAAAGCCCCCAGCATTGGCAGGGCTAATTCATTGTAAGGAGAGAAAATTAATCCGGCCACTTTATCGCCTAGACTATCTTCTATCCCCGATTTTGACAGCTCAAAAAATCCCTGAGCATGAATCT
>JAHHHM010000018.1 GCA_019359355.1 Microcoleus vaginatus WJT46-NPBG5
AGATTTAGCCACCAGCCTCAACAACTTAGCCGGTCTTTACTATGCACAAGGACGCTACAGCGAAGCCGAACCCTTATATCAGCAAGCCCTGGAAATCAAGCGCCAAAGCTTGCCAGATAACCATCCAGATTTAGCCACCAGCCTCAACAACTTAGCCGGTCTTTACTATGCACAAGGACGCTACAGCGAAGCCGAACCCTTATATCAGCAAGCCCTGGAAATCAAGCGCCAAAGCTTGCCAGATAACCATCCATCTTTAGCCACCAGCCTCAACAACTTAGCCGATCTTTACCGTGAACAAGGACGCTACAGCGAAGCCGAACCCTTATATCAGCAAGCCCTGGAAATCAAGCGCCAAAGCTTGCCAGATAACCATCCATCTTTAGCCACCAGCCTCGGCAACTTAGCCAGTCTTTACCGTGAACAAGGACGCTACAGCGAAGCGGAACCCTTATGCCGGCAAGCGTTGGAAATCCACCGCCAAAGCTTGCCAGATAACCATCCATCTTTAGCCACCAGCCTCAACAATTTAGGCAAACTTTACTATGCACAAGGACGCTACAGCGAAGCGGAACCCTTATACCGGCAAGCCTTGGAAATCGACCGCAAAAGCTTGCCAGATAACCATCCATCTTTAGCCCGTGACCTTAACAACTTAGCCGAACTTTACCGCGCACAAAGACGTTACAGCGAAGCGGAACCCTTATACCGGCAAGCCCTGGAGATTTTTGAGACTCAGTTAGGGTTGCAGCATCCGCATACTGTTATTGTCAGAAACAATCTTGAACATTTAAAAGGTTTGCAACAGTCGGGTGCATGATCAATCACACACCCGACTACTTTTTTATGACTGAACTATGGGAATATTCTATTTTTGTAAATTTGTAGTGCCGGAAGGTTGCTTGCGTCTGATATTAGGCAGCATCTTGATCCCACTGCTGGTATTTTTACAAACGTGAGATGCACCCCTTAACTCGCTACAGGCCAGCTTGTTGTAAAGCTTTGTTTAGATTTTCTGTAATTTTTAAAGATTCAGCCCAAGACTGTAAGTAATTCATATCTAGAGAATTTTGCTGAACTTTCAAAACCCCTAAAACATCTCTCCATTGTTTTTGTGATTCTTCTCTAGAAAGTCGATACCAAACAAGTTTTTGCAGGATAATATCTTCTGGAGAATAAACATAAAGCCCTTCAACCAACCGCCGTCGATTCAGTTTAGATTGGAAGAAAGGCTCGTTTTTATTGATAACGAAAAAATCAACTTTCTCTATCAGTTTTTGGCTCATAGCATTAAAAGATCTATGGTGCATGACTGCTTCTCTAACAGCTTCACGACTGATATAAAAATCAGTTTCCATTTCTTGAATAAGTTGCTCAGTCTGATCTAAAGAGATATCAACAATTAAGTCTAAATCAGCCGTTTGTCTGTTTTCTCCCCATAAGGAACTAGCAACTGAACCCCCAATCGCATAAACAATTCCTAACCGATCTAAAATTTTAATAACCTCTTTAGCTAGCTCAATCGGATCAGCTATCACAATCTCTTCTCCATTTAATTCTTTCTCATGCAAAAGTTGAAAATAATGCTCTCCAAAGCGCCTCTTTAAAAGTTCTTTTTTAATTAAATTGATTGAAGCATCAGGAAATTGATAAGTCACTCCTGAAAGGGCAAGTTTCCGACTAGATCGATTAAAGGCTGAAAATTTTTCAATTTTTTGAGCAGGAGTGAGTTGTCGTAAAAGTTGAAACATTAAGACATCAGCATCAATACTGGTGTCCTGAGATTGAGGGACATATCCTGGTTTAACTTGTACAATTGGAATTTGAGGCATTATTAAGCACTGACTTACTGTTTGCAAGGGTAGGGTGCGTGACTCATGCACCCTACGACTGTACAAATTAAATTGAAATAAAATCACCGGCACTGATTTGACTCGATGCAACGCCTTGAATCGTTGCTAATGACACATCCCCAACTTTCACCAAGGTATCATTTCCACTTGCAGAAAGCGTGAGTTGAGCAAACGTTAAACCGCCAGCTAACGCAATTTTATCCTCACCTTGAATAAAATCAGCAATTATATCGCCACTCATATCTTGACCAAACTCAATAGCCGCTTCAAGATCGGCAATTGTAGCTGATAAAACAAAATTATCATTTCCCGAACCGCCGGCTATCCAATCCTTCCCTAAATCACCCCATAACCAATCATTGCCGGTGCTTCCATAGAGCGTATCATTATGTTTCCCCCCATAGAGAGAATCATTTCCATCTCCGCCATTCAGCGTATCAATTCCCTTATTAGCAACCAATAAATCATTCCCTGCGCCGCCACAAAGATCGTCTTGCTCAATGAGTGGCGATAAGTTGAACGGACCGATGTCATCGACGTTTTTGCCAACTAAAGTATCATCTCCTTCATCCCCACACAACGTATCATTTCCGCTGTCACCGAATATGAAATCATTGCCGGCTTCTCCCCTCAGCAGATCCCTATTTTGAAGCTCAGGTATGTTATTAGCTTCGCCACGCAGGGTATCATTGCCTTCGCCGCCAAAAAGGCTATCATCCCCCTCGTCGCCATCGAGAAAATCATCCCCACTGCCGCCAAATAACCAATCTCGTCCTTCAGGATCATTGACTTCCGAGTCGTCACCGCGACCACGCAAGATATCATTTCCCATGTCACCGAACAGGGTATCACTGTCAAGATCACCCAAGATCAAATCGTCATCTTTCCCCCCATGAATCCAGTCATTACCATTGCCACCGACAACGATATCATTACCTTCATTGGTATTTAGATAATCGTTACCATCTTGACCATAGATTAAATCCTTTTCAAGAATATCTCCGACAGAATCACTATTCCCTTTACCCCCAAAAATAATATCGTTTCCTAAATTTCCATAGAGGGTATCATAACCGTCTTCACCCCATAACCAATCGTCATCCTTACCTCCCCAGATCAGATCCTCACCGTTGCCGCCAAAAATGGTATCTTGACCTTCATTGCCAAATAAAGAATCATTGCCGGCGTTCCCTTCAATCGAGTCACGATCTAGTTCATTTTCCACGGGAATATTACTTCCCAAACCACCTTGTAGGCTATCGTTTCCCTCTCCACCAATTAAGTGATCGTTACCCGCTTCACCCAAAACAAAATCATCGCCACTGTCGCCGACGATGCTATCATTACTCGCGCTTCCCTGCAGTGTGTCACTCCCCACATCGCCACTTTGCTGCGCGGTAAAAATTGTCTCAGATGTATTACCGAGCGGTAGAGTAATCGGGTTAGGAATAGTGACTATGGGACAATTACACTCTTGATCAATGGGTTGTGTAGCCATAGGTATTGGTGTAGATGCTGGAATTGGGATTGGTCTAGGCGTTGGAACCGGCGTTGGTGTAGGCGTTGGAACCGGCGTTGGTGTTGGAACCGGCGTATCATCATTAGCAATCGTACCAGTCCCCAAATTACTCGTGAATATGCCATTGGTAACATTAGAAAGATTGACAAAAAACCTTTCTTCGGATTCATTTTCGGTATTACCTAAAACCGGCACAATAATTGTTTTACTCGTTTCACCGGCAGCAAACGTTAACGTTCCTGATGTGGTGGTATAATCACTGCCGGCAATGGCGCTATCATCAGCCGTCGTATAGTTAACCGTAATCACTTGACTGGAAGCGCTATTTAAAACCACATTAAACGTTGCATTCGTTGTGCCGGCATCCCCTTCTGTCACCGTCACATTATTAATCGAAATTGCCGGAGTCGGATCGTAATCGGTAATATTGCCAATCGCTTGATTATCTGCAATTGTGGCAACGGTAGCATTCGATAAATTAACAAAAAATCGGCGATCTAATTGATCAATCGTATTGCCATTAACCGGAACCGTAATCGTTTGGGTGGTTTCCCCAGCCGCAAAGGTTAACGTTCCCGTTGTGCCGGTATAATCTTCACCCGCAATGGCCGTATCATTCGCCGTGGCATAATCAACTGTAACAATTTGATTAATTGCGGCATTTAACGTCACTGTAAACGTGGCATTACTGGTGCCGGCATTTCCCTCAGCTACGATAACATCATTAATAGTCAGACTTGGAATAATCACAGCAACGCCACCGGAAAACTCAGAGGTATTATTATTCGGATCAGTTGCGGTAGCCGTGATAAACTGACCGGCAGGAATCGCAGTTGTAAAACTTTGAGTAAAACTCCCATTGCCGGCAGCATCAGTTGTCACATTGGCAAACCCAAGAAATCGTTCCCCTTCCCCAAAAGTCGTAGCATCTAAAGCAGTATTGGCAAAAAACTCAACTCGAAAAGCAGTATTTGCCGTGCTATTGAGAGTGCCGGTGATTGTCAGATTATTCCCATCAGAAACAGCCGAAGTAATTACCGGAAAATTCTGTAAATTATTATTGCCGGTGTCTGCATCCCCCACATCATTAGCCGTAGTGCCGGCATCATTAATGAATGGACTATTTAAATCAATGCCTAACTGTCCATTGGAGAAAAATGTATTTCCTAAAATGCCATTATTGGCACCTCCTCCAACAAACATTCCATCATTAGTATTAAAAGCAATCACATTTCCTGCACCGGCTGCTGTGCCACCAACGAGGTTATTTCCCGTCAAAGAAGAAATGAGAATGCCGGTGCCGATGTTTCCTAATGCACTAATGCCATCTGCTTGCGTACCAATGTAATTTCCTAAAATTTGATTATCACGAGAATTTAAAGAAATTCCATTTCCTTTATTGCCAGAAATGACATTGCGACTCTCAAGGGTTGTTCCTCCAATCGTGGTATTAGTTGGAAACGCATCTGTGTTAATGCCATCTCCTTGATTACCAATCGCAATCGTGCCGGTGACATCCGTGCCAATATAATTGCCGGCAATTAATGTGTTAGGTGATGCCAATGCTAGATCTATTCCTGCACGAGAATTGCCAGAAATAATATTGCGAGAACCTGCAACCGTTCCGCCAATAGTATTATTGGGTGCAGCACCTACGCTAACTCCATCACTGCCATTTCCTAAAGCAGTCGTGCCATTAATATCAACCCCAATAAAATTACCAAGCAGTTGATTAGTCGTGGCATTCGTTTGAAAGCTAACTCCCCAACTATTATTACCCGAAATAATATTACGCTCAGCAGCAGTTACCCCACCAATAATATTATTGACGGCACCTTGTATAATGGAAACTCCCACTGCTCCATTGGCAATCGCAGCAGTCCCGCTGGCATTTGTCCCGACTAAATTACCAATCACCTGATTATTGGTAGCAGTGACTCCACCAATCAAAATTCCAGTTGAAGTATTACCAGAAACTAAGTTATTTTGAATTAGACTATCAGATGATTCGAGTTCAATGCCTTGTAAATTATTTCCTAAAGCAGCGGTGCCGATGGAATTGCTTCCAATATAATTACCAATAATTTGATTACCATTGCTGCCACCTCTGAGATAAATTCCTCTGCCACCATTCCCAGAAATTAGATTACGAGAGCCGACAGCACTTCCGCCAATAATGTTATTTGCTGCATTCGAGGAAATTAAAATCCCAGAAGCAGCATTTCGTAAGGCAATATTCCCGGTAATATCCGTGCCAATATAATTACTAATTACTTGATTTCCTGTTGCAGTTGCGCCGGTTATTTGAATGCCGTCAAAATCGTTTCCAGAAATAATATTGCGGGTTGCAGGCGTCGTACCTCCAATAATGTTATTAGAAGCATTAGAGATGACAATCCCACTGCCGGCATTCCCTAAATCAGCCGTTCCATTAACATCCGTGCCAATTAAATTACCCTGAATTTGGTTATTAGTGGCAATTGTTCCAGAAATGCGAATCCCCACAGCAGAGGTATTGGTATTTCCAGAAATTAAGTTATCTCGAACAATGTTATCGGGAGAATCTAAAATAAAAATTCCTGAACCAGTATCTCCACCAGAAGCAGTGCCGGCAGCATCCGTTCCTAGATAATTCTCTTCAATAACATTGCCACCATTTCCACTGATTAAAATCGCCGCATTACTAAAGCCAGCACGATTAATAATCAAACCCCGCACGGTACTATTGCCGGCAGTAATTTGCAAGACACCGGCATCTAATCCCGCTGCATTCGTACCATCAATTTGAATTAAAGGAGTGCCGGCATATCCGGGTTGCGTTGTTGCATCAATCACAACCGCATCCGTAATCGTTGGCAGTGCAGTTGCCGGCTGAATCGTTTGCACACCGGCAGCAGCAATATTAAACGTAATCGTATCCGTGCCGGCTGTCGTATTCGCATCTAAAATCGCTTGTCTGAGGGAGCCGGCACCCGTATCATTAATATTTGTCACGCTAAAAGTAGCCATAATACCTCCGTAAATAGCTTGGGTTTATTTATTTAAATTTGGATCTATTTAAGCAAAAGCAAGCCCAGCCGTCTAGACTTGCGTCATCGCGGCATTAATCTGACTTTACTTTGTGGCTTTTATAAATACTGGCAGGGAAAATTAACCGGCACCCTAACCTCTAGCTTCTAGTCCCGCTATTCACCCTTATTTAAAACCCCATTGAGGAAAATATCCGCCAAAACTTCTGCCATTTCTAACAAAGCTTGGGGAGAGGCATCTTCTTCCAGAAGCGTACTTTGGCTAAATCCTGCAACGGCAAACATTCCCAGAAAAACTTGCGCGACAATCCTAGGATTGCTCTGCCGGTAAACACCCCGATCCATTGCAGTTTGAAAAAATGCCTCTGCAACGTCCGTCATTTTAGCAATGACTTCAACCTGAATCCGATCCCTTAATTCTGGATGAAACTGAGCCTCTAGAAAACACACCCGCATCATGTCCGCATTATCTCGCAGATGCAACATTCGCCGGCGCATCACCTGTCCAACTGCTTTATAACTGCCCATTTCGCTCAATTCCGTGAGCAAATCAGTGAGAATATCTACCCATCCCTGAGTGGCAACCTCTACCAAAATCGCTTTTTTATTAGAAAAATGGCGAAATAAGGTGCCTTCAGCCACCCCCGCGTCAGCCGCCAAATCGCGGGTTGTGGTGCCCTCGTAACCTTTGTTAGCGAATAACCGCTGCGCTGATTGCAAGATACGGTTACGCGTTTGAGCTTCAGACGGAGGTTGCCGGTTAAACAGGCGCATAGAAATCTATTAATAGAGAGACTGAGTATCTGTACCGTTATTCTCCTATGCTTAGCTCGTGAATATCCAAAACTTTCATAGTTCGTTAAGCTTAAAGGCTGTTTTTTAAATAAACCAGGCCATCTGAAATTCCTTATCCTAAGAATAGCAGCGTGTGAATTTGTATTCTATGAGTCCAATCGATCCATTTGAGTCGTCTCGCAACCGGCAACCCCAGAGCGGGTGGCAGCGCATTACAGCCATAATTGTGGCAATCGTGCTGCTGTGGTGGGGAATGCCACCGGCACCGGCTTTTGCTCGTACCCCGCAAACTAGCACACAGGCTCAATCGATCCAGCCTTATTTAGATCGCGTAATTGAGCGGGTGAATGAATTTACCCTAGATAACGGGATGAAATTTATTGTCCTAGAAAGACATCAAGCGCCGGTGGTTTCCTTCCTCACCTACGCGGATGTCGGCGGTGCCAATGAACCGGAAGGCAAAACCGGCGTCGCGCACTTCCTAGAGCATTTAGCCTTTAAAGGCACAACCCAGATCGGCACACAAAACTACAAAACGGAAAAGCCACTGCTTGATACGCTCGATCAATTAGCGAAACAGATTCGAGCCGCAAAAGCAGCCGGTAAAGAAGCCGAAGTCACTAAACTTCAGGCAGAATTTGAGAAAGTCGAGGCGCAAGCTAATAGCATTAGCAAGCAAAATGAACTCGGTCAAATTGTGGAACAAGCCGGTGGCGTCGGACTCAATGCCACAACTTCCACAGATGCCACACGTTACTTCTACAGTTTCCCATCCAATAAGCTAGAACTGTGGATGTCGCTAGAGTCGGAACGATTTCTCGATCCGGTTTTTCGAGAATTTTATAAAGAACAGCAAGTCGTTATCGAAGAACGCCGTCTGCGTACCGACAACTCACCCATCGGGCAGATGATCGAAGCATTTCTTGATAAAGCTTACCAGGTGCATCCCTACAAACGCCCCGTCATCGGCTACATGAAAGACCTCGAAAATTTGACGCGAGAGGATGTTCAGCAGTTTTATAACACTTACTACGTCCCCAGCAATATCACGATTGCGATTGTGGGGGATGTCGATCCAGCCGAAGTGAAACGGTTGGCACAGATTTATTTTGGTCGCTACAAAGCCATGCCGGCACCGCCTGATGTCGAGCTTGTGGAACCTCCCCAAACCCAAACCCAAGAAGTAACCTTGCAACTGCAAACTCAACCTTGGTATTTGGAAGGCTACCACCGGCCTGCCATGAATCACCCGGATCATGTAATTTATGAAATGATCGGCTCCCTGCTAAGCGACGGGCGCACCTCTCGACTCTACAAATCTCTGGTCGAAGAAAAGCAGCTAGCCTTAAACGCGCAAGGTTTCAGTGGGTTTCCCGGCGAGAAGTATCCCAACTTAATGCTGTTTTACGCCCTAACAGCCCCAAATCACACGGTAGAGGAAGTAGCAGCCGCGCTAAGCGAAGAAATCGAGCGGCTAAAAACCGAGCCGGTGTCTGCTGAAGAACTAGATCGGGTAAAAACTCAAGCCCGTGCCGGCTTATTGCGATCCCTCGATTCTAACGAAGGCATGGCTGAATTACTGTTGGAATATGAAGCGAAAACCGGCTCGTGGCGCAACCTATTCAAAGAACTGGAAGCCATTGTCGCTATAACGCCGGCAGATATTCAGCGAGTCGCCCAAGCCACCTTCCGGCCTGAAAACCGCACCGTTGGGCGTCTACTACCGAAATAGGAAGGAGTGGGTGAGTGGGGGAGAGCGAGAGAGTGGGAGATTGGGGGAAAATAAACAACTTAAGGAAATCATTCTTAATTCCTTCCCATGCCCCATGCCCCATGCCCCATGCCCCATTCCCCAAATAATCAGGAAACAGGAGAAATATTAAGTATGCAAGGCTTTGGGTTGATGAAGCGCAATAAGGCTAGTAGATGGGCGTGGCTGCTTGTGGTGGCGATGCTGTTCGTGATGGTGTTTCGCTTGCCGGCAGCGGCACAGGCAGCCAAACATTACACAGAATTGCAGTTTCCGCCACTGCCAGAAATACAGGTGCCAGATTATACGCGCTACGAGCTGAACAATGGCATGACTGTATTTTTAATGGAGGATCGCGAACTGCCTCTAATCAGCGGTACAGCGCTATTTCGCACCGGCGATCGCTTTGAGCCGGCAGAAAAAGTGGGTCTGGCTGAATTGATGGGCGAAGTGATGCGGATCGGCGGCACGACACAGCATACACCCGATGAGATGAACCGGCTGTTAGAGCAACGGGCGGCTTCTGTGGAAACTGGAGTAGATAGCAGTTCAGCCAGTGCCAGCTTTAGCGCCTTAAGTGAAGATGTCAATGAAGTGTTTGGGCTGTTTGCTGAGGTGATCCGCCAGCCCGTGTTCGCCCCCGACAAGTTAGATTTGGCGAAAAAACAACGGCAGGGTGGAATTGCAAGGCGCAACGACGATCCCGATGAAATTGCCGGTCGCGAATTCCAAAAACTCATTTACGGGCAAACCAGTCCCTATGCTCGCACCAGCGAGTATGCCACCATCAATAAAATTACCCGCGACGATCTCGTTCAATTTCACCGGCAGTATTTCCATCCCAACAATATGATTTTGGGCATTGTCGGTGACTTTGACACCAAGCAAATGCAAGCGCTGATTGAAAAACAGTTTGGCAATTGGCCGGCTAATCCACAACTGCAAGTGCCGCCGCTGCCGCCGGTGTCTCAGGCGAACAAAGGTGGCGTCTTCTTGGTGGATCAACCCCAACTGACTCAGAGTTATGTGCAGATGGGCCACTTAGGAGGCCAGCTCAACAGTCCGGACTATGCCGCCTTGAGTGTCCTCAATGATGTTCTCAATGGTTTTGGAGGCCGGCTGTTTAACCAAATCCGTTCGCGGCAAGGTTTGGCTTATACGGTTTACGGCTTTTGGAGTCCCCGTTATGATTACCCCGGGGTGTTTGTCGCTGCCGGTCAAACTCGCTCTGATGCAACGGTGCCATTCATTAAGGCAATTATGAGCGAACTTGAGCGCATCCGCACTGAGCCGGTGACTCCCGCAGAATTGGCTTATGCGAAGGAATCTACCCTCAATTCCTTTATTTTCAATTTTGCCGATCCCGTGCAAACCCTATCGCGCCTGATGCGATACGAGTATTATGGCTACCCGGAAGATTTTATCTTCCAGTACCGGCGGGCTGTTGAAGCCACGACGATTGCGGATGTGCAGCGGGTTGCTCAAACTTACCTGAAGCCTGAAAACCTCGTAACTTTGGTAGTGGGAAATGCCGAGGCGATTCAACCGTCTTTGACAAGTTTAGGGAATGGGACAAAGGTGACAGGGATAGATATTACGATTCCCGAACCACAGAGTTAGCTGCCGGTTTGCCTGTCTCAGCCGGCAACTGAGGCATTAAAGAATTTAATTTTTTCTTGGCTATTATCCAGATAACGGGAAAAGTTGCCGGTCTCAAAAATTAGTTTTTCCTAGGGGTTGAGCTTTTTGCTCAACCCTTTTTTGTTTCTACTACAACTCGCTTTCTAGTGCAAAATTATCTTGATTCCCAGTTAAATTGATCTGGGTAGGCGCGTCAGCGAAACTTGCTCCTGTCCCGACAGTCTGAGCGCCGGCAACTCCTACTTGCGTTCAATCCTCGCTCTACGCTCCCCGGCATCTGTTAATCGCTTCTCTTGCTAATTAAAAGCTAATCTATAACTTTATATTAAATTGTGTACTTATGCAAGAACTTAAAGCCGGTGCCAACTGCTGAAACTTAAATCAGTGCTTGACCTGTTACCAGCAATTGGCATTAATCTAAATAATTGTTTCTCCGAATCACTTTCTCTCCCAATCACCCCTCCTCTATTTTTTCGTGTCCTAACTACTTGAGTTGTTGCTGATTATTGGTTCAAAATAGCAGTAAGCTATTGTCATTTAGCAAATAGGCAGAAATCTATCTTGGGATAGATTAAGCCTAAAGGCTATACCAATTAGATGTAAAACAGCGAAACATCGAATTGAGCCATTAATCAGAGAAGAGGAGTGACCGTGAAACCAATAATTAATAGGCGTGTGTCTTCCATCGTGACGTTCACCGCCTTAAGCGTCATGTTTGGCAGCTTGCCAGCTGCGGCAGAAAGGAGTGGCGCGGCGGTACTGTCTGTTAACCCGCCCGTTGCTGAAGAATCCCTGCAAGAGCCGGCAGCAAGCCGGTGGGAGCAAGTATCTCAGTCCTTAAGGGACAAGCAAGCTCGAACTCAAAAGATCGCAATTGAGCCACAAGCAGGAGTTGAGGAAAGCTTAACAGTCTTAACAGACACCGCTCCAGCGCCTGTGTCTGAGGCAGATTCGCTCACCGACACAGTAACGTTGCCGGCATCCACAATCCCGACTCACCGGATCTCAACTGAACCCGTGCTGGATCGTTCGTTCTCAACCGCTGCGGCTGATTTAAACCCAGCGCCGGTGAATTCACAACGGGCCGGTTTCACTGAAAAGGCACCCGATGCCATTGCCCAGATTGAAACACGGACAAGAATTCCCGGAAACAACTTCATTGGGATTGGCGGTAACATTGGCGACAATGAGGACATCCTGGACTTAGTCGTTCTCAGCAAAATCAGACTGTTTGACTTGCCATTTCGAGAGCAAGCGTTTAGCGTATCTGCGCGTCCCTCAGTCGCATTTAGCAATGGCATCTTAGACCTTCGTGTGCCGGCTACCGTCGAGTTCAAGCAGCCAACCCTTGATACCGGAGAACCGGCAGACAGGTTAGGCTATTTTGCCGGCGCAGGCGTTGCCCTTTCCATTGACAGTGAGGATGACACTGAATTTGATTTCATGCTCACCGGCGGTGCGGATTACCTATTCACGGAAGACTTAACCCTCACGGGAATGGTGAACTTCCTATTTCTGGATGACGTTGATATAGAAGGTCAATTCGGGGTAGGTTTTAACTTCTAAGGGACTAGGGACTAGGGGCTAGGGAAGAGGGGGAGAAAAGATAGAAAATTCCCAACTCCCCATGCCCCATGCCCCATGCCCTATTTAACTACTCTGTAACTGAGCATCCAACGTTTTGGTAATGCGATCGCGAGTTTCTTCCAAGTGGGCTTGCGTGTAAGTGTCAAATTTCCCGCCCTTGGCAAGGGTAGTATCCAGCGATTCACGCAACTGCCGTAATTTATACCATGCTAGGGTTCGGGCGTCTTGAGGGGTTTCCGACTGGCGCAGCACCATCTGCGTCAGAATATCCAAGTATTCCCGCTGCAGAGACCGACGAAGGCTAGAAATCTCCACCGGCATCCCCTCCACCATTACCTCTGTCCACACCCCTTGCTGCAACGTATCAAACAGTTCCGGCAGTGTTAGAGAGACTCCCGGTTGCGCCTTAATTTCAGCATCCCGCAGACGCGCTAAACGTTGGGGATGCATCAGCACTCGCAGTACCACCCGCTGCAGAAAAGAAATTTGCTCGTAAATCGGATAATCTAAGCGGAAAACTGGGGCGTAGTTACCCCAATGAACCCAGCGCGACGGTGCTAAATTATTGAGCAGTTCTGGAGAAAAATTAAACGCATTGTCATTAAAGATATACGTTTGCAAAGTGGCTAGCGCCTGACGCTGCTTGGCTGCCGGCACCGGCATAAATGGAGCACGTCCGTTGGGATCGCCGGCGTGGTTACGGGTGAACGACTGCCCCCCCACATATTGCGAGACAAAATAAGCCTGCTGGAAATAGTAGCCAAACACCGTGTTAAACAACACGCGTAGCTCATTGTAACTCTCGCCCTTGGGCAAATAACGTTTTTCCAGACGCTGCCACATATAGCGGGCATTATCCATTTGCTGCTGCGAGTAAAGCAGCACGTCCCCACTGAGATCGAATGGGTGAGCAAAGGGATTAATATCGTCAAACCAGATATCCTCGTCCGTGGCGTAAGCCAAGTCCAAGTTAGGCGCACGCTGGGCAATTTTTTCGAGGAACCGCACCTCATCTTGTGGGCCTGTCGCTGGGCCGGTTTGGTAGCCATACTGGATCGCCCACTCATCATAAGGGCCAACCACCGCTGGATAGTAATCTCCTTGCTTTACGCCAATGGGTGCCAAATTCACCGGCAAGTAGTCCATCACAGACGACGCCAACCCCTTGCTTTGCGTGATATTGGTGTTATTCAAATCTTGAGGCATCAACATCGTGCTGGCATGAAAATTGTGTCTCAGCCCCAAGGTATGTCCAACTTCGTGGGCGATGAGTGAACGCACAAATTGATGCACATACTCTTTCATCTGCGAACTGTCAGGACTGAGGTTATTCATTAACGACAGCGACATTGCGCCTACGGAAAACTGATCGGCAGATTGCATCCCATAGCACAGATCGTGACTTTGCATGAGCCGGCCTAATGCAGCCATCTCTTGCGCTTGATCGGGTGTGCCGGTTTTACCCTCTTTGTTAGGAAGATAGCGAGCAATTGTATTAAACGCACACAACTCTGAGTTGCCGGCAACCCCAGAAAACAAAGAAGAACTGCTTGAGCGGTCTTGTTCAACAAGCGTGCCATACTCTCGCTTGATGGCTCTAACAAAATTCGCATCCACAATAATGTCTGCGTCCAATATTTGGCCGGTCAGCGGGTTAACCCGCGAAGGACCCATTGCAAACGCACCATCGAGAGAATTAATCCAGCGGATTGTGTTGTAACGCACATCAGCCGGGTCCCACTCAGCTTCATCCGGCATCTGCCGCACGTCTATCGCATTTTGGTATCCCGCTTTCTCAAACGCTTTATTCCACAGCAGCACCCCCTCCCGAATAGAGTCGCGATATTCCACCGGCACCGCGTTATCTATCCAAAACACAATCGGTTCCTTTGGCGGAGAAACTAAAGCGCTGGGATTCTGCTTTTCCAAATGCCAGCGGTTGATATAACGCACAAAAGGATCTTTGTTGTGGTCGTTAGAAAAATCCTTGTAAACAGTCATGAAATAGCCAATGCGATCGTCAGCTAAGCGCGGACGGTAGCCATTAGTATCATTAAGCTGGGACAAGCTGTAATGCAGGCGCAGGGTAAACGCACGGCTATCTGGCAGGCTTGGTAAATAGGCATTTTCTTCTCCCTCGGCAGCGGAAAAACTGTAAACCGACTCGATCTCGACGTTCATCGGGAAAGAGTTCGCACTGCCGAAATAAGATTTGTTGGCATCAAGCTGGTAAGGCGTACCCAAAACCCAATGAAAGATAGAACCTAAACCCGGAAAGTCCCCCAGCAACAACTCACCCATATCCACCAAGAAGGTGTTGCGATCAGCATCGAAGCCTTTAATTTCCAGGGAGTAGAGAACCGAGTCGCTAAACGATCTCTCTAGGGAACGTCTTTGTGGATCATCGGGATCTGTACGGAAATTGACGTTACGGATCACAAAATGCAAATTTTTATTGACGCGGCGGAAGTAAAACAGGTAATCTCCCACCGGCATCCCGCTATAAATGCCGCGTTCGCCAATGCCCGATTCTATGGTGACGGTGCACAGAAAGTTTTTCTCAAGCTGTTCTTGGCTAATTTCGGCGAAGACTTCACCCGTGTCTTGGTTGTTATAGAGGGTGAATAGTCCCTCCAATTTTTCCGCATCTGCGACAAGTGATTCAACTGCCGGCAGATCGGAAAGGGCACTACTTTTCTGTTTCTCTTTAGATGTGCCAGATTCTACTTTCTGCGCCAAAGTCGCCCAAGCCGATGGCTGGGATGCCAACCTAGCAGCCGGCACCGTTTGAGTGCGTGCTGAGGGTGCGATTCCTAAAAACAGGCCATGCAGTAGAATCGTTAAAAACAGGCCATGCAGCAGAAATAGACAGAATTTCCATAATTTTTTCATCTTATCCACCCTAGATGGCTTGGTTCGGGTTCGAGTGGCTCTCAACTTTGTCATAATCCTCTGCATCTGGCGGGGTCATCCTGTTGGTGATGGCTGTGCATTCAACTGACATAGCAGAGCAAAACGAGCTGCCACAGCAAAAGGTGTTTTTGCAAGAAGCCGTTGCTCTTTGACTTTCACGCTCAGCAGATGTTGGTCATTTGATGATGCACCGGCACAATTGCGTCGGCATATTCAGTCTTAATACCAAGCTACGTCGTCTTCTAAGATTTTGCCAGGTAAATAAAGGATTGAACGTCAATCTTTACGTGATGATAAGCTTTTTAATTTAATTAGGCTATAACTGCTCTATGTGACCCAGATGCCTTGAGCCACAAAGGTTTCGCTAAACAGAATCGGATGATGCCGGGGACAGTCTCTCGCTTGCAAAATTATGACTTGTTCTCGTATATTTACTGAACACGCTTGTTACTCCTGAGAGGTTCTGCCGGCTCAAACAGGTGAAATTAAGAATGTTTCGTCCAGCCACTCTCAGAGAAAACACTGATTATCTTTGAAATTTATTTAAGATAGTTTGCTATTAATTTCAATCTTTTAAATAAGCTGTAATATTAGTTGTTTATGATTATTAAATCTATGAAGTCATTTAAAAATCTTTAAATCTACAGCAAAATTCTCAAATGCAACAAAAAGCTACAAGTTGAGAAAATGGCCTGCTTCCCCGAAAAAAATTTCCCCTTGACCTCTGCACCCTCTCCCTCTCAATGCGGGCAGAAAAATTAAATGCCTAGCAGCTTATATACTGGGTGCATCCCAGATTGGCCGAAATCTTGATCCTGCCCCTGAGGGTAAGGTGCCGGCACGAGGAATTGACAACAATGGAATGCTGCCTCTGCACTGAATGTGCTGCCGGTCAAGATTTTGCTCCCTGCTTGTTTTGGGGAAAAGCTAATATCTGTCTCTAATACAGTTAAAAACCGCGATATTCAAAAAAAGCTTATTAAAAAATACCTGCAAAAAAATAGAGGCGCTTTTTGAAAAAGCGCCTATGGGAAGTGGGCATGAGAAGGGGTTGAGCCAATTTAAACCCTCAAGCTTTAATATTTTTAATTTCGTACTGAATCAACCGGCATCTAAATGGGTATTGCAAACTTGAGCGGGTTGTGAGCTAACCACTTCTAGGTAGTCAACTTTGGCTTTGCGTGAAGAGGATATTGCCGCACAGGTTCCTGTGCTTCTAGAACCGGCATCAATCGAAGCGACGTTGCTGTCACAGTTTCTGCTAACGGACGAGTTGTCCTTTACTAGCCGGTTGTAAGTTCTGTAAGGGATGTAGTGGAGAGGATTATAACCGGCAAAGCGCAGCAGCAGGACACAGGCCCAAGAATACTTGCCGGCTAAGATGGAATCAATAATCTCTTCCAATTGCTCAGCACTCATTGTCCGATTAATTTTAGAATTTGAATAAGAAGATGGTTGATACATGATTGTAGCTCCTGATAGGTAAGTTCAAGTGAGTTTTATCTAATGAGTGCAACTCGGTTGCTGCTGCTTGAGGGATTTCGCTAGGATATCAGCAAGGCGGTGGACAATAAGATTTAGAATATTGATGCCCGCTTGCTCAGAAAAAGCTGTTGTCCTTGATACATTTGCTCAGAAAACTGACTGCTTGCCTTGCCGATATCACGCTCTAGTACGGCCCAACAAAGTAAATTTGAAATCCTACTGAGAGCCTTTGGTAAATGCACCGTCATATCAGGAAGGTTTTATGTAAATCCACTACTGTTAAATTTACGCAGATATTTAGCGGGAATGGCAAGGGTAAAAGCTGAAGTTTACTGATTCTTTAAACTTGTGTGGCTCGACTTGGCTTGTACCTTAAGATTTTAAAGCTTGTATAAAGCCGTACTCAGCAATAACCCCCTTACACAGACTCGCTCGCTTGGAAGGACATACAAAGCCTTCATCAGTGCTGCGGTGAGTACGGCAAACCCCAGACAGCTCTATTTACCCTCTGTGCCGGCTTCCATACCGCGATTAAACGTTGCACCGGCTAGTGTAATTCATCTCAACTTTGCCTCACCTAGAGCCTTTTAAGCTTTAATGACCAAATTTAGGACACGCGAAGCGCAATCTTGATTGAGCGGCTTGATATATCTTGCTTAAAGCTTAGTGCGTCTCAAGCAGGAACTTGAGAAAGCTTGAGAACTTTACAGAAACTTTAATTTCTCTCCATTTTCCACATAATATCTTTAAAGTCATCGAATAGCTGAACCGAAGCGGCGCTCAACCGTAGCTTTTATAACGCAATCCCAGGCTTAAAGCGCTGAGAGAAAAATGTTTCTGGAGATTATCACTTTAAGCTCCGCACGATTTAATTAAATCTTAAGCAGTATTTAATTAAATCTTAAGGGAATTCTTATCTAAGAGTTAATACGGATCACAACAGCGTAAAAGTAGATTTTTAGAAAAATTTTCTAAAAAAAGAAAATATATGAAGCCGGCTCAGGAATTTTAGATTTTTATGAAAAATTAAAAGCTGAAAACCTTTAAACAAGGGGTTTTCAGCTTTCATCACTGCGCTAAACAATCAAGGAATCAACGGAATTTGCGCTCTTGAGAGCCAACTTTTTAGTGAGAACTCGCAAAGTTTGTCATCACCCCATAAATAGACCAAATCGCCATAGCACGGAGATAGTGGCTGGCGCGGAACGTCCCAACGGCAGTGATCGCTTCAGGCGTGCGGAATTGCAACCCGTTGTCATAAATTTGCCGCACCACGGCTTCGCTGAGGGCAAATGCCTCCTCTTTCATTCCCATTTGCACCATAAACGCTGCAATGCCAAAGTTAATGCCGGTCCACACTTCCAATGGATGAGTGGCTTTGGGGTTCACCGGCGATCCATCCGGCAGAAGTCCATTTGCCGCCCCAATTTTGCCATCATGGAACTTCAGGAAGCAGGCTTGATAAACCGTTCTTAAGGCAGTGAGGGCGCAATCACGGGGTACAATATCCGGCAGTCCCAGCAACTGAGCGTAAAACTGACCACACAATTGGTCTGCCATCACCACTTGGGAACCGCTTTCACTGTCGAGCCGGTAATACTCGCCATTCCAGAGTTTTTCTTGGTAGATCGGTTTGGCTTGATCAAGCCAACTTTGGTAAGTGGCAATCATTTCTTGAGGATTTGGGGATAAAGACTGATTCATCAGAACTTTGCCCATTGCAATGGCAGCCTCAAGAGCAGCTAACCACAAACCGCCGCAGTAAGCGCTAACGCCTTGCAATTGCCAATCATCAAAGGTCTGATCCGGCGCACCGGCATTCTCTGGGATGCCATCGCCGTCTTTATCAAACGTCTTAAGATAGGCTAAGGTTTCCACCACAGCCGGCCAGCAGTCGGTGAGAAATTCAATATCGCTGGCACCTGTGAGCAGAAAATCCCGATAGACTTGCAAGACAAAATCGCAGGGTAAATCTTTCCACAGGTTACAGTCTTGGTAGCTGGTGTAATTCGTTTGCTCCCACGGGTGTTCATTCGGTGCACCGAGATCGTGGGGAGTGGCACCGGCTATTTTACGAACCGCTGCCGCTTGGTTATAGCCAATAATGCGCGGGGTATCGTCGCCGGCAGGAATGGCGCGGGCAAACGCTTGCAAAACGGATTTTTCTAATTCTGGCCACAGCATCAGCAGTGCAAACGAGCCGTACAGCCGCACATCCAGGCTTTCATACCAGCGATAATCGATACATTCAAGCACCGCAAACTGACCTTTGGGGTCGCGTTCATCTGCCCCACTCCAAAGGGTGCCGCCGCCGGTGAGCGCGTAAAGCTCATTAAACAAGGCCATTTTGAACCAATCTGGCAAATCTTCGCGTTCCAGAATTGGTTTTTGCCAAGCTTGAATATTTTCTTTCCAAGTATCTGAATGTTTGAGGGCGGTGCGAACCATTGACCAAGCGTTTTTGCCATGCCGGCCAAAAAAGTCGGTGTAGCGCCGGTAATACCAGGCACCTGAGCCAAATTCAGTTACCGGGAAATCCCATGCGAGAATAAAAGGAATTTTCCGAGTTTTACCGGGTCTTAGGGTAAAGCGAACGGCAAGGGCAACCCCAATTTGCTCTCCCTCTGCTGCCGGTGTTTCGTTATCCGCATCAGAGAGGGAACCATCACCGGCGAAATATCTCCACACGTCCTCGCCAGTGCCGGCACATTGCCAGCGCGAATTGTAAAATACTTCCACAGCCGGGTTAGTCACGGTGGCAATCGCCAACTGTCCTTCCCCTTCCACGGGTTGCTCATTCGTGCTCAGCCGGCTCATTAAGCAGCCAACTCGGAAATGATCTTCAACCCAACGATTAAAACTGCCGGCACTTTCTCCCCAGCGTGACTGATATTCGTAAACTGGACTGCCATCATCCCGCACCTGCACTTGGGGCGATTTAATCGCATTGGTAAACCAACCCACCATATTCTGCCAGGTGAGCATAATGCTGACGACAATCGGTTCATCTGTCGGGTTGTAGGCAGTCCATTCAAAAATGGCCAGGGGATAACTGCTTTCCTGGTAGTTACGGGGCCAAACTGGCGAAAATTGCTCACACGTCAGTTCTGCCTGAAACACCCCTTCATAAACAAACCAGCTTTGGGGATAAAGCGCATGATAAGTGCCGGTGTTGCTCGACCCTGTCTCCCCGTCTCCCCCTCTTGTCTTGGGATACCACTGCCATGCGGAAAGGCTACCATCTGCCGGCGGTTCGGTACACAGGGCAAATGCTTGCTTCTTGCCGGCTGCTTCCTCAAAAACGCTAAACTGGCAAGCCGGTAAGTTGTCAAAAATATGTTCTCCCCCGTCGAGATGCCAGAGATTAAAATCCCCACGGGAAGACCGGCCTATACAGCCGGCACCAAAGCCGCCTAAAGGCATTCCATGCCAAGGGCCATCATCAAGATTGCTGGCGTAGCGAACAGTGTAAGGCTTGTCCCATCCGAGGCCAATGGGACGATTCCAGGTATAGGGAGGAATTTTGGGACGAGGAGTTGGATCGATCATGTCCTCGATTTTACCGCTCACCGGCATTGTCGAGGCAACCGAAAACCGAAACATTCGAGTTTCTGCCGAACTGCCGGCAGTCCATCTTCACTTTTAGTCCGTTTAAAATTCTTAATCTTTTCGGCTTCCTCCTGTAGCTGACAGGGGGCACGGAATCCAATAGGCTGATCGAAGTGGCAATTTCTGCCCTCGCACTTTTTAGCCCACCCTTGCAAATTCGTTAGTATCCCGAAAATGGCTCTTAAAATCGTTCAAAACTTTGATAGCAGCTTTACCCTTGAACCTGCGGCAAAAGAAACTCTGTTTAACTTATTAACAGGTGAAGCCTTTATTAACCAAATCGCCCAACAAGGGCAATGCGAACAAATTGAATTTACGGAATTACTTTTTCAGCCAGTTCCCTATAGTTTGGCTACCCCCAAAGGGATGCCGGCTGAATTCGAGCCATATCATGAATCACCAGACTACATCATCATCAACGTTCCCCCTAACTTTATGTTCACCGCTAAAATATTTAAACCCAGTCGGCTTTGTGCGATTTACCGCAAAATTAAATAGAAAAACTTTATCCAACAATTACCCTGCTGCCGGCCCTTCTTGTAAAAAGCTCTTTTCAACTTTACTCACAACTAATAACTCCAAACTCAGCACTCAGGACTTAATATGACCACAGAAACAGACATCTCCTCTCTAGCAAGCTTAGAATATATTCCTTATGTAGATAACGGTGGCCAGTTACCCGAAGCTTTGCAGGGTAAAGTAGGGGTTTACGCAATTTTTGATTCTGAAAAAGTGCTGCAATTTGTTGGTTATTCCCGTGATGTTTATCTCAGCTTGAAGCAACACTTTGTCCGCCAACCACAGAATTGTTACTGGCTAAAAGTTCAAACCATTGATCGGCCTAGCCGCACCATTTTAGAAAATATCCGTGAATCTTGGATCGCTGAAAATGGGGGCACACCGGCAGGCAATGGAGCTAATGAAATGAAATGGACTCAGCCGATTGATGTGAAAACCCTGATGACTTCTGAGGAACAGGCGAGTTATGAAAAGGCTGCCGGTCAAGAAATGGAACAGGCGAAAGTGTTGAAAAAAGCCGCAAGACGGGTTGAAGCCGGCATTCTCGCTTCCCTCGAAACTCGTGGATTGCAAACAGAAGTTCGCTTTAACCCCAAACTCAAAGACAGCGGTCTGCTTGATTTAAAATAGCAGCAATTTTTCAAGAATAAACTTTTAAAAACTTGGAAGTTGAGTTGAGAAACGACCCCTCCACTGCGCTTCGCCCAACATAACTTAGAAATAAGTTTTTGGACAAAGTAAATTGGAAGTTTCGTTTTGCTAAATCTGCTTGCAAAACTTATCTTTTACTGCAGATTCCACAGGTAAAACTTGAATAACGAGCTTAAGACATTCAAGTTTTACCTGCGGATACAGATGAAGATCACAATTTGAGACGCTTGTTTGTCAGGGCTTCTGATTTTTGCAAGAGGTTGAAGATGTTGAGCCGGCATCTTACCCAACAATTCTGCTTTTTTCTTAGTTATGCAAGAGTTTTAGCCCCATCTTAACTTTGTCCATCAGGGTTTTTTGTGATACACAGGTAATCAAGCAGAGTTTTCCGCAAGCCAAAGTTTGTTGGCGAATCTTCTGTGCTTTTTCGCCATACCAAATGTTTCGAGCGCTTTCATTTTTCACGTTGCCAATCACGGGAAAGTCATTACATAATTTCACATTTCCATCTGTTTCAATCCAGTAATTGCGAAGTCCCACCCGACAAGGCATATTTTCCGCCGGCGCTTTTTCTTCACGGAAGTGGGGCAGCATGAGTCGCAAGATTTCATCACTGTTCATAATGGGTGCGCCATTTTTCTTCATTTCAATCAGGCGCTCAATAACTTTGGCAAATTCTTCTTGGTCTTCTTGTTCAACCCACAATTCCTCATAAGTTTCTTGTGTCCACCGATTAACCGGCTGGAAGTTTACAGTGGTCACTCCCATTTTTTCCGCCCACTCAACGATATCAGGCAACAAACGGAAATTTAATTTATTAATCGTTGGTTTGACAGTAATCGGAAATTTCACACCTTGTTTGTCGCACTCTTCCCGCAGATATTTAATGCCGTTAGAAAGTTTTGCAAATAATCCCGGATAACCGCGAAGGTAATCATGGAGTTCGGCATTAGGGCCATCGACTGAAAAATTGACATTAAAAGGTCGCGCTGCTACAGTTTTCTCGGCATTTTCCTTCGTCATGCACGAGCCGTTCGTTGTCACACCGCTGTGGATGCCATTCTCGCCGCAAAAGGCAAGCAAATCTATAAATCCTTTCTTAATAAAAGGTTCGCCACCACTAAAATTTATGGAAAACTCGCCCACAAACGCTTTGATGCTCAATAGGGCATTTTTCCATTCTTCGATGCTCATTTCGTTTTTGTAGTTCTTAAGCCGCCAGTATTCACACTGCCGGCATTTCACATTGCAATGCTCATTGATAATCCCGTAAAAAGTGACCGGCTTGGTAGTGTCGTAGCCAGTATTTCGATAAACCGATTCTGCAACTGCATTTTGAGTGTGCTTTACTGCCAGCTTGGACAGAGTTAACGGGTTCATGAGCATACCTCTCAAATGTAATTTTTTGACAAAATACTTCCCGCTTAATTCTGCAAGCATCGCAGTTACGCAATGAGCAATTGACAGTAAAGCGCTCTCGCCAATTCCAGCTTCTGCCGCGTCGGCGCTAATGTCATTCAGAATTTTTAGCAGGTTGTAAAAAAGAAAGCCAGCAAATTGATTCGCTGGTGTTTGTTCAGGTTTAATTAAACTCTTGAATGATGAGAGTAGGGGAAGAATAGGTAAAGTTGTTGCCATTTTGGCAGATGTTTTTTAAACTTAACAATTGCTCGCTGCCTGACTTACTTCTCTATGGCAAGAGTCTAGTGAGAAAACGTTTTTATTGCTGAGCCTGCTTGTTTAAAATATTTTCATTTCTGGAATTCAATTTTTTAAGGTTGCAACGGGTGTAAGCTAAACAATTGAGGCATAGGCTACCCAATTCTTTATGAGTTCGACCCTGATAGGCAATCGCTATCGCGTTCTTCGGTCGCTGGCCACCGGCGGCTTTGGCGAAACCTTTTTGGCCGAAGACACCCACACACCTTCCGCACGCCGGTGTGTGATTAAGCAGCTCAAACCGATCATTAACGATCCCCAGATGTACCAGTTGGTGCAAGAGCGATTTAAGCGAGAAGCGGCCATTCTGGAAACTCTGGGCGAGGGCAACAACCAAATTCCCCGCTTGTATGCCTACTTTGAGGAAGCGGGCAAATTTTTCTTAGTGCAGGAATTCATTGAGGGTCAAACCCTGACGCAAAAGGTGGCAGCAGAAGGCCGTGTCAACGAGAATGCTGTTAGGGAAATCCTTGTAAAGATTTTGCCGGTTTTGGATTATGTGCATCGCAACCGGATGGTGCATCGGGATATTAAGCCGGATAACATCATCATGCGGCAGCGAGATGGCTTGCCGGTGTTAATTGATTTCGGCGCGGTGAAGGAATCTATGGCCACCGCCCTCAATACTCAAGGTAATCCCACTCAATCCGTGGTTGTGGGAACGCCCGGTTTTATGCCTTCTGAGCAAGCTGCCGGCAGACCGACTTATTCCAGCGATCTATATAGTTTGGGGCTGACAGGGATCTATCTGCTCACCGGCAAAACTCCCCAAGAGTTGCAAAGCGATCCTCAAACGGGTGAGATTATTTGGCGTCCTTCCGCTCCCAATATTAGTCCGGCTTTTGCAACGGTGCTGGATAAGGCAATTCACTCTCATTCCTCACAGCGCTACACCACAGCCCAAGAAATGCAAGCGGCGCTGCAAGCTGCGCCTGAATCAACATTTTCATCAAGCGAGACGGTGGCAGTGTCGCCCGGAGGCGTTGTTCGTCCTCCTGCACCGCGCCCTGCTGGTTCCAGTAATGCTTGGTTAAAAGCGCTGATTATTGGCGGTTTACTTGGGACATCTGTTGCAGTTGCTATTGCACTGATCCGCAATGCGCTGCAATCACCGGCACCAAACGATCCGGTGGCCCAACAGTCCCGACCGGCACCTGTCGCTACTCGCTCGCCGGCACCTGTCACTCGTTCGCCGGCACCTGTCACTCGTTCGCCGGCACCTGTGCCCACTCGTTCAGTTCCCTCTCCCGCCCAATCGGTGCCACCGGCATCTGAAACACCAACCCCTGCAGACTCTCCATCAGCGCCGCCGGCATCTGAACAGCCAGACCCTGAACCCTCAGAATTTCCGACAGCCTCCCCCTCCGCTTCCCCGACGCCGGTCGAACAAATACCCACACCGGCACCGTCTCGGCCCCCCGCAGTCACTCCACCTAGAGCAGAAAATCCCACGAATATTGCTGCCGGTGATGTGCGTGTGCCCGGATTGTCGCCAGGGACACCAGAACGGGCAGTGACGCAAACTTTTGGCACACCCACTAGAGTCGCCACCGGCTATTGGCCCAATACTGAATCGGTTCTCTATGAGTTGGAGCCAAATCAGATTGGTTTAGGCTTTATCGTTGACCGCGATTCTCGCCGGTTGCGCCAAACAGAAGTTTCCTTTGCCCAATCCATCCCACCAGAGCAAATGCTGGCAACGTTAAATGGGATGACCGGCGGCAGGGCAAGTGAGGATGTTCAACAAGCACTGCAACGCGTGCAGCAGCGTCAGTGGAGTCAGTATTCCTTTGCCACCGGCGGTTTGGAGGGCGTGATTCAGCGAAATGAAAGCGACCGCATCTATATTGCCGTTTGGGAAGAAGATTTACATTAAACTTCCGGCCAACGGACATTTTTTAGATGCGTTCACAAATAAACACAGATCAACAGCAATGATCGATCTGTGTTTATTCGCAACAGATGGGATTTCCTGTGAGGCCACAATCATCGATTGGGCTTCAGATGAATGCCCGATCAAGCTGAAACAACTTAACGCCAGAGCTTGTTTTCCAGATCACGCACCTGACGCTCTAGCCGGTCAAGACGTCCCCGCAGCTCATCCATTTCTGATTGACGAGGAACCCCTAAATCTTGCAGTGCATTCCGCAGCTGTCGCTGCATCTGCACCTCCCAAGTTCCGGGGTCTGATTTGAGCTGCTGCATCAGATCGTCAGCAAACTTCTTGGCTTGCTCAGAATTGAGTTTGCCATCTTTTACCCACTCCTCACTCACTTCCCGGATTTTTTCTGTCACTAAGGAGGTCGTACCGATACCAATCATGAGCAGTTGCTTGAGCAGATCGTTGCTATTCATGCTGTCTTCCTATCGCTTAACCAAAAAGGGCAGCTAAAACGCGGCCATCTAGCCTTCGGGTAAAATCTCAACCCTGCCAGCCATATTTCTATTCTGTCAAAATATCAAGGAAGCGAGATTTCCTTTGTATTATCAATGCTATGTCCCCGCTGCCATCAATCCGTTGAAGCCCAAGCTGTTGCCTGTCCCAACTGCCGCACTCCTCTGAAAGCCTACGGCCATCCCGGCATTCCCTTATACCGTGCCGGCAAAGATGAATTTCTCTGTGACAGTTGTATTTATCACGATGACGACACCTGCACATTCCCGCAACGCCCCTACGCCAAGACTTGCACCCTCTACCATGACCGTTCTATGCCGCTAGAAATGCCTGTCAGTCGTTATGCCGGCAGTCGGCATGGGTTGGTTACAGCATGGCTACAGCGTAACTCGGCTTGGCTGCTGTTACTGGGGTTAGGGATCGTCAGTTTAGTGCTAGCGCTGGCTCGTCGTTAATTCAGCGAACAGTTAAACCACCCTGGCAATGGCAGAATTCGCTTCTACTTCAGATGCCGGCTCGACTCGCACTTTTTCCACCGGCGCGGCGGCTTCTTGAAACACCGTCAGATCGAACCAGAAAGTTGTACCTACTCCGACTTCACTCACCAAATTCACAGTGGTATGGTGTTTGTCAATAATATTTCTGACAATGGACAAACCCAAACCTGTGCCTTCTAAGGTGTGAACCCGATTTTCTACCCGGAAGAAGCGATCAAAAATTGCTTCTTGATCTTCTGGATCGATGCCGATGCCGGTATCGGAAACTTCAATTCGCACGATTTGCGCTTTGTCGTTTGTCTTATGTTCTTCGTCGGCTGCCGGCAAGAAATGTGCATTGGGTGATGCCCCATCTAGTTCATAAGCGCGAATGGCCACCCGTCCGCCGGTTTCGGTGAATTTCAAAGCATTGCCGACCAAATTAGCAAAGACTTGCAGCAGCAAATCGTAATGACCCAACACCTGGGGCAAATCAGGCTGAATCTCTTGGATCAGTTCAATTCCTTTATCCCGTGCATTTAGTTGGTAAGTTCGTAGCGTTTGCTCCACCGGCTGGGCGATATCAACTGCTTCTAAGTGATAGATCCGGCAAGATTCCAGCCGTGAGAGATCCAACACATCGTTAACCAGGCGGGTGAGGCGATCAGTTTCGTTATTCGCCGTTTCCAAAAACTCCCGACGCTGCTCTTCACTTAAATCTTCTCCAAACTCATGCAGCGTTTCGATAAAAGATTTGATGTTAAACAGGGGAGTTCTCAGCTCGTGGGAGACATTGCTGATAAACTGGCTCTTTGCCTCATTCAGTTCTACCTCACGCGTAATGTCTTGTACGGTCATCGCAATACCTTTAATGCTTTCGCGGTACTGATCCAAAACCGTTGTCAGCAAAATGCGGACGGTGCGTTCTGTCGGTTCAGAAAGGGTGATGCGAAACTCCGCCCCCTCACGTTCGCCTCTGACAATTTTATACAGGGGTCGTGTCAGTTCTACTTGCACCGACATGGGCAAGTGATGCAGAATGTTTTCGCCGGCTAAATTTTGATTGTCCCAGCCAAAAATCCGCCGTGCTGTAGGATTCACTAAAATGATTTGTAAATTCGTGTCAAGCAGCACCGCCCCATCTGCAATGGTGGAAACCAAGGTTTCTAATTTTGCCTTTTCAGCAGTCAGCTCTTCAATATTTTGCTCTTCATAACGCTCCAGTCGCTCTGCCATTTCATTAAAGCTGAGAATCAGTTCGCCGAGTTCTCCCCCTAAAGGCAAATCAATTCGCTGCTTGAAGTTGCCGGCGGTAATATTTGTTACGCCTTTAAGCAGTTCTTTAATCGGTTTGGTGATCGTGAGCGCGTTAAACACCGCCCCTAAAATTACCATCACCCAGATCGACACAAATACAGCTATTGTGAAATCTCGCGTCAGATTCGAGTACCTAGCTAAGGTGGGATTAGGGTTAATACCAATTGCCAGAACGCCTAGATAGTCGCCCTCATGAGTTAGGGGAACAAAGATATCTGTCACCTCTCCATCCGGCGTCCGATGCTGTCGCACGAGGGGGCGTTCTGAATTGGTTGCGTAGTTTTCTGGCAGTTGAATTCGCCGACGAATCGTTAAGGAGTTTTGCACTTCTGTCTCGGAAAAGGGAATTCCGAGGAAGATATTGCCTTCGTCGTCCGCGTAAAGCATATAGCGCACGCTAGAGGTGCTGCTGTAAAATCGGTGAGAAAATTTGGCAACTTCGGTGCGATTGTTTTCTGCGATGAGTGGGGCAACATTCGCAGCCAGAAGCAGACCTAAATCGCTCCCAAAGCGGGTATCATTCAGACGGGCATCGTGCTGAATGGTATTAACAGCCCAGAAGGTTAGGCCACTCATCACTAATGAGAACACTAAGGTGGCAGCAGCCATCAGTCGTGTTCGCAGTGTGAATTCCGACCACCAACGATCAATGATTTCTCTAATTCGTTTCAGTTGGGCCAGCAAGGTAAGTCTGCAAACGAAAGAATAGGAATATGGGCAAAAGTGCGAAGTCGGTACTGATTCCCTAAAAAGGAAAATGCGTTATCTCTGGGGCTATTTCCCAGATTCACGGAAATTATATAGGTATCGCTTTATTTTCGCACGATCTGCCGGCAGATCGTGCGAGGGTTTCACTGGCGAAAGCTGAGGAATTGTGAATCAACTCCTAAGCCTCTTCTATCTGAGTTTGCATCAGGCGCTGCTTTAGCCGGCCCGGATCGCCGCGATCAACGACTTGGCCATTTTCTAGCAGGAAGGCTCCATCACAATAATTCAGCTCATCGAGCCGGTGTGTGACCCAAAGGGCAGTTAATCCTCGGCTTTTCACTAAAGCCCGCACTTGAGCCACTAGGTCTAGCTGGCTATCCGGATCGAGTAAAGCGGTGGGTTCATCTAATAATAAGACTTCGCAATGCCGTGCGATTGCGCCGGCAATTGCTACTCGCTGTTTTTGGCCACCACTAAGGGCGTAAATAGGGCGTCGTTGCAGCAGCTGTAAATTCACTGCAGTTAACGCCTCTGCCACCCGCGCTTGGATTTGTTCCAGAGATAGTTTTTCCTCCACCAGCCCAAACGCTACATCTGCGCCCACGGTGGGCATCACCAGCTGATGATCTGGGTTTTGGAAGACAAAACCGACCGGCCCTGTAATGCCAATTTTGCCCGTTTGAGGAAGCAACAGGCCGGCAAGCAATCTCAGCAACGTTGATTTCCCACTGCCATTGGTGCCTAAAAGCATCCAAAATTCGCCTTTGGGTACGTCCAGCGAACAGGTTTTGAGAACCTCTTCTCCTTTTGGCCATTTAAAGCACAGATGCCGTACTGTAATGGCCATGTTGCCGGCAGCCCCCTCCGCAGCCGCGCTCATTCGCCCATGATACCTGCGAAACCCGGTGCTCTGCCTGAAGCGGCGGCTGTACTAGATTTCTGATACATCTGAACCGAACAAATTTCACTGCTGAGTAGGCTGATTTTTTTCTCAGGCACCTGTTCGCAGGTCAGTTCTAATATTTGAGGGTTGCCGCTTCGCATCGCTTCGAGAACTTGCCGGTACACAGCCTCGGCGTCCTCAGCTGACTTACGTTGCACCGAGATCGGCATGGGGGTGAGCTTTAAAGACAAGTCAATGATGAACATGAGGCATCAAAAGTTAAGTGGAGTACCAATTCTTAGTATCTCAGTTTTATCGTCTTTCCGCTGCGCCGGCACCCATCCCTCATCCGCAGGGACTTAATTTTAATTTCAACTTTAGATATAAAACCTCCCTAGGGCAGATGCCGAACTTTGACGCAAATAATCTCAACTCAGGGGTGCAAAATTAGGAAACTTACTTTTATAATGAGAAGCACGGTAAAGAAACGTAAAGTTCACTTTGGTTGCGACTCGTTTTCTGATAGAACCAGACACGTGTCCAAGTCAAGTGAGCAAACGGACAACCCCTGTACTTATATCCCCATTGGAGATTCGCGTAATGACCATAGCAGTCGGACGCGCCCCAGCAGAAAGAGGATGGTTTGACGTCCTCGATGACTGGCTCAAGCGTGATCGCTTCGTATTCATCGGCTGGTCGGGCCTATTGCTGTTCCCCTGCGCCTTCCTGGCAGTAGGCGGCTGGCTCACCGGCACCACCTTCGTCACATCCTGGTACACCCACGGCCTAGCCTCATCCTATCTGGAAGGCTGCAACTTCCTCACCGTCGCCGTCAGCACCCCAGCCAACAGCTTCGGGCACTCACTGCTGCTGCTGTGGGGACCGGAAGCCCAAGGTGACCTCACCCGGTGGTTTCAACTCGGTGGGCTGTGGACATTCATCGCCCTGCACGGAGCCTTTGGACTGATTGGCTTCTGCCTGCGCCAAATTGAAGTCGCCCGCCTGATTGGCATCCGTCCCTACAACGCCTTGGCCTTCACCGGCCCGATTGCCGTATTCGTCAGCGTCTTCCTGATGTACCCCTTGGGGCAATCAGGATGGTTCTTCGCCCCCAGCTTCGGGGTCGCCGCAATCTTCCGCTTCCTGTTGTTCTTCCAAGGCTTCCATAACTGGACGCTCAACCCCTTCCACATGATGGGAGTCGCGGGCATCTTAGGTGGAGCCTTACTGTGCGCCATCCA
Source organism: Microcoleus vaginatus WJT46-NPBG5 (assembly GCA_019359355.1). Taxonomy (GTDB): domain Bacteria; phylum Cyanobacteriota; class Cyanobacteriia; order Cyanobacteriales; family Oscillatoriaceae; genus FACHB-68. The sequence goes on from JAHHHM010000018.1 coordinate 30,091, forward strand.
CGGAGCCACCGTAGAAAACACCTTATTTGAAGACGGGGACAAAGCCAACACCTTCCGGGCTTTTGAACCAACCCAAGCCGAAGAAACCTACTCAATGGTGACCGCCAACCGCTTCTGGTCACAAATCTTTGGCATCGCCTTCTCCAACAAGCGGTGGTTACACTTCTTCATGCTGTTCGTTCCCGTAACCGGGTTGTGGATGAGCGCCATCGGCGTGGTAGGTTTAGCTTTAAACCTGCGCGCCTATGACTTTGTTTCACAAGAATTGCGGGCCGCAGAAGACCCAGAGTTTGAAACGTTCTACACCAAGAACATTCTGCTCAATGAAGGCATCCGCGCTTGGATGGCTCCCCAAGACCAACCCCATGAAGGCTTTACTTTCCCTGAAGAAGTTCTGCCTCGTGGTAACGCTCTGTAGAAGTTTACTTGGGTTTATTTGTCCTGGGCAAAAACTCAATCATGCTTGACAAATGAATTCTGAGCTGTCCCCCTTATCTTTGGGTAAGGGGGATTTTTCACAGCATCCTAGGTAAACCCCGAAACTAAGAAAAATTTAAAATTGTTTGCTCAAGTTTGGAACTCGTGTGTTAGACTGAGCGAAGTTAACTTAAAAGAAAAACCGTTAAGGGATTAAAGGAGGTGATGCCTATGCCAGACAGTAGTAAATGCATGGGTCATCAGATTGAAGTCCGCCGGCTGTGCGCCGGGGCTGTTCTCTAACAGCTAGCCTAATTCCCTTCGGGGAAGTCAAATGGCTTTAAAAATTAGGCTTGCTTGGAGTTCCTTCCGGCAGTCTGGTTTCAATCTGAAGACCCGCTAGACCGCTCTCACATTTAGCGTGAAGGTTTAATAAACCAGATCGCTGCCCGTGAGAGCGGATAGTTTTTTCGGGGTGAGTTGCATAGCGGAATGCCGCCCGTACTTACGGCGCAAGAGCAACAGGCAAAAGTAATTTGTTCGGTAAGCTGTTTAGCAGCAGAATACTTTTGCAAAATACTTGGTGCGCCCAGACCGCTATATAGTTTTCAAAACCAGCTATAATTGGCGCATTACAATTTTGTTGCAGCCATACCATTTGTGAATTAATGAGTTGAACCCGCACAAACTGCAGGCTATCCTCTACGATTAAGAATTTCCTTCCTCAAGCTAGCTAGTTGCTTGATTATCAAAGACGCCAGTGGCTTAACTAAAAAACCTTTGCTCCAGTCAAAGTTACTGGTAAGTTAAGTAAACGTTCAACCTGTCGAAAAAAATAATTGATTCCACACTTACAGCGAAGCCGACTCCAAGCGAAGAGGAGACAGTCTAGTTTGTGAGATTGACAAAATACTTCTTCATTCCCAGATCGTGGTCATGGTGTTAGACAACCAGGCACTCCAGCGAGAGGCTGCCAATCAAACTGAATTAATTGAGCAGCTGCTGGATATTGGTGCGGCGCTTTCCAGCAGCTACGATTTGGGCGAATTGCTGAACTTAATTTTATCCAAAAGCCGAGAAATAACAAGCAGTGATGCCGGCAGTATTTATTTGGTAGACAGCAGGGACGGGACACCAAAATTGCTGTTTAAGGTGGCGCAGAATGCCTCGCGGCCTAACGTTTCATTTCGCGAGTTTGCTATTCCCATGACGCGTCAAAGCTTGGCGGGATATGTGGCGTTAACAGGGGAAAGCTTGAACTTGCCAGATGCCTATGATCTGCCAGCAGCGGTGCCTTACCAACTTGATCGCAGCTTTGACAGAGACATTTCCTATCACACCCGATCCGTTCTGGTTTTACCGATGCAAAACCGGCAGGGAGACATGATGGGCGTACTGCAATTGATCAATCGCAAGACTCAACCTGATGTCCCTGTCAACGCCCAAAACGTCCGAGAAGTTACCCAGCCCTACTCGGATTGGGAAGAGCGGATTGTGCGATCCCTGGCTTCTCAGGCGGCGATTTCCATTGAGCGAAATCAGTTGCAAGACAGTATTGAAAACTTGTTTGAAGGCTTTGTAAAAGCTTCTGTCCAAGTCATCGAAGCCAGAGATCCGTGTACATCTGGCCATTCTGAACGGGTTGCGTCCCTGACAGTTCGCCTCAGCGAAGAAGTTAATACAGTCTCTGCCGGACCCCTACGCCTGATCCATTTTAGTGAACGCCAAATTCAAGAAACTCGCTACGCCGCTTTATTGCACGATTTTGGCAAAGTTGGGGTGCCTGAAGCGATTTTAGTCAAACAAAAGAAATTATATCCAGGCCAGATGGATGTAATTCACTATCGCTTTGCCTTGGCAAAGCGGACGATAGAGATGGAGTGCGCTGAAGAAAAATTTCGATATTTGCTCGCTCATCCCAATCACGAATCCGAGACGGGGTGTCCATTATGCCAGCATTTAGAACAGTTCGACACCCAGCGGGATCAGGCGATTGAAAAACTAAATCATTACTGGCAGATATTGGTGGAGGCAAATGAGCCTCGAATTTTGGCGGAGGCTCCCTTGGCTGAATTGCGAGAGCTATCTCGCTACACCTATCGAGATGTTGATGGTGGAGCTAAGCCGCTGATCTCACCCACGGAGATGACGCAGCTAATGGTTCACAAAGGCAACCTCACCGATGAAGAACGCTTGGCAATTCAGTCTCACGTTACCCATACTTACGCATTTCTCAGGCGGATTCCCTGGACGAAGGGTTTAGAAGAAATTCCTCAAATTGCCTACGGCCACCATGAGATGTTAGATGGCACCGGCTATCCACGAGGCTTAAAACAACAGGAAATTCCCATACAAGCTCAAATTATCACGATTGCAGATATTTATGATGCCCTCACGGCTGGGGATCGCCCCTACAAGCGGGGGTTGTCGGTTGAATCCGCACTGCAAATTTTGCGGCAGGAGGCCGCCCTCAACAAAATTAATGCCGATTTCTTAGAGCTTTTTGAGCAGCGCCAAGTCTTTTCTGTGCTGGGACATAACTCAGAAGCTGAACTAGAGTCTGCATAAGCTATAAAGGGCAGGAATTAGCCATTTATTTGAGGTTGTCGGATTCGGAGCCGGCAGTTTCAGGTTAGCTCGCTACAAGCAACCGAGAAAGCCAACAATTTAGTGAACACATCTGTGATCTGACCTAACAATGTAACGGCCTACTAAGTTTTATCGAAAAAGCGGAACTTTCTTTAGTGGTTCTTCGTGTAGCGAGTAGGGGAGTTTACGCCCAAAAGGCATCGGGCCACTTTTTGGCGAAAAAGCGGTGACGAAAGGGCAATAAATGTGCTACTCTCTATGAAGCAATTCAGCGGCTACAGTCAGGGTAGCCATTATCTAGCTAAAGTGATGATTGACACATCCTTTGAGAATAAGGCTAACTGAAATTAGCAAACTTCTCAAGAATCCCATTTCCAACAAGGGAGTGAGAATGTCAAAATAGAGCTAGCAGCCACCATTTCCAAACTGCCAGCTTACCTGATAGCTAAACAAAATCAGTGGCTGTGTATAAAGATAAATAAATGGCCGGCCCGTTAGTCTCTCAATAATAAGGTGTGAGGACAAGAGGGAAGATGTCTAAGATATTGTGGAATTCTCTATTTGCCAGCCCAGCAATTCTAGGGGCTGCTTTATTAGTTTCAGCTTCTGCGATGGCCGCCGAAACAGGAACCATTCCTGAATTGGCTCAACCTCAAGCCACAGCAGAAACCAAACTTTCAAAGCCCGCTACGATTGCTCTACAACAGTTGGGAGACTCAGAGGAAAACCTTCTGGCTCCAGCAGCTTTAAGCACGAAAGAAGAGGCTGTAACAGCTGAGCAACTGCTGCAAGGAGTAGAGGTAACCCCTCAGGCTCCAGTGGCTTTAAAAACCAATGAACAGGTGCTACCCGCCCAGCAACTTCTGGGAAGCTCGTCGAAAGAGAAAGCTCAAACTGAGCCGGCTTTAGTACAAAATGAAGCACCCAGCTCAGCAAAAATTGAAGTGCCTGCTCAGGTAGCGCAAACGCAAGGCCAAGGAACACCGGCTACCACGACAGAGCCGGCAGCTCAAAACGTTTTACAGCAACTCAACCGATACAGCAACGAAGGCAGCGCCAACAGCACCGCCGTCGGGCAAGTCACCTCAGTGTCGCAACTGTCTGACGTGCAACCGACAGACTGGGCCTTCCAGGCTTTGCAAAACTTGGTTGAGCGCTACGGCTGTATTGCCGGGTATCCGGATGGCACTTTTAGAGGCAACCGCGCTCTAACCCGTTATGAATTTGCTGCCGGTTTAAATGCTTGCTTGGAAACCATTACCCAGCTGATTGGAACAGATGGTGATTATGTTACCAAAGCAGATTTAGCCGCCCTGAACCGTCTACTCGAAGAGTTCCAGGCAGAACTGGCCACCCTACGCGGTCGGGTCGATGCCTTAGAAGCTCGCACCGCTGAGTTAGAAGCCAATCAGTTCTCCACCACAACCAAATTGGTGGGTGAAGCAATTTTTGCCGGCACCGACTCATTTGGAAAAACCAATGATGTCCCTGCCTTCCAACAACGGGTTCGTCTTAACCTCAACACCAGTTTCACAGGTGAAGATCTGTTAATCACCCGTCTGCAAGTTGGGAATGCCGAACCTCTGAACGTGCTGAATGACTCCCGTGAAGGCACTCAAACGTTTAACGTCTATGGCGACACCGGCAATCAATTTATCCTGGATACCCTAGAATACTTCTTCCCATTTGGGGAAACATTGGATCTAGTGGTTGCAGCCAACGCCGGCGTTTGGGAAGACTTCACGCCCACCCTTAACCCCTACATGGAAGACTTTGATGGGGGTAATGGGTCACTCTCCGCTTTTGGTCAGCGCAACCCGATTTATCGCCTCGGTGGCGGACAAGGGATCGGGGCAAACATCCGCTTCGGTCGCACGAACATCTTTAACGTACTCAAACCTAGTTCCTTAACCCTAGGCTACCTCGCTTCTGAAGGCTCTAGCCCCGATGCGGGTAATGGTTTCTTTAGTGGTGATTACTCTGCCTTGGCCCAGCTGAACTTTACCATCGGCGGCGTCTCCTTGGCAGCAACCTACATCAACTCCTACTTTGGAGAAGGCAACTTCGGGTTTGATAACGGCGCATCTGTCGGAATTGATGATGATGGCGGCATCCAACCGAGAGGGTTTGTCGGCACCAACGTCGCCAATACTTTAGGTGGCAGAACCAACCCAGTTAGCGCCCATTCCTACGGTCTTCAAGCTTCGCTGCAAGTTAGCCCTCGCTTCGGTCTTAGCGGTTGGGTTGGCTACTCGAACATTAGTTTGTTACATAGCGATAATGATCGCGGTCTGCGTGGGGATGGTAGCATCTGGAACTACGCCATTACGCTCGCCTTCCCCGACTTGTTGAAAGAAGGGAACCTGGCCGGCATCGTGGTTGGTGCCCAGCCTTACCTGACAAACTTCCGCGCCGGCAATGTCAATATTGATCGCGATGAAATTCCCTGGCACGTTGAAGGTTTCTACAAGTATCAGCTGACAGATAATATCTCGCTAACGCCTGGTGTGATCTGGCTGTTAAACCCCAACCAAAGCGAGGACAACCCGCAAACCGTTATCGGTACGCTCAGAGGAACCTTTACCTTCTAGGTTAAACTCTCAGTTTTTGTGAGTAATTGGAAGCTCCGCCTAGTGCGGGGCTTTTTTCTTGTTTTCTTTTATAACCTAGCAAACCCCGGTGGAGAACCGGGGTATAATTGAAAAAGCCCAGACCGACCTTGTTGACATACAATCTTGCCCGTGCAACTTTCATCAAAAAGTGAATACGCGCTTCTAGCCCTTTTAGAGTTGGCCGCCCACTACCACGACGGTGAGCCGCTCCAAATTCGGCAAATAGCAGCTAAGCAAAATATTCCTGACCGATACCTAGAGCAACTATTGGCCACCTTAAGACGCTGTGGACTGATTCGCAGCCTGCGGGGTGCTAAGGGCGGTTATATCCTAGGTCGGGAACCTTGGAAAATAACAATCTTTGAAGTAGTGGGCTGTATAGAAGGATTGGACTCTCAGAAGCCTGAAAATAATTCCCCCCTCAAAACTCTAGAGAGTGCTGTAGTTTGGGATGTCTGGCAAGAAGTTTGCTCAAGCGCCAATTCAGTCTTGCAAAAGTACACAATCCAGGATCTCTGTGAGCAGCGAGATGCAAAGCGTCAAGTAGACATTATGTATTACATCTAACTGGAAATGAGGCATTGGCAAGAATTCAGTGAATGCCCTGTGTTCAACGCCTCTTTAACAATGGGATTCTGGAGCAAACCGCCGGCCCTGTAGCTGACAATTGATCATTGACAACTGAGAAATTTTATGAATATTGCTCATAACATGACTGAATTAGTGGGTCGCACTCCCCTGGTGCAACTCAACCGTATCCCCCAAGCAGAAGGCTGTGTAGCGCGAATTGTCGTGAAGTTGGAGGGAATGAACCCAGCTGCGTCCGTCAAAGACCGAATTGGCGTCAGTATGATTAATGCAGCCGAGGAGAAGGGACAGATCACTCCAGGCAAAACAGTTTTGGTCGAACCCACTTCAGGAAACACCGGCATCGCCCTGGCAATGGTTGCAGCAGCCAAAGGCTACCAGCTGATTTTAACTATGCCAGACACCATGAGTTCTGAGCGCAGAGCAATGCTTCGAGCTTACGGTGCAAAGTTGGAACTGACCCCAGGAATTGAGGGCATGAGTGGTGCAATTCGGCGGGCGCAAGAAATTGTTGAGACAACGCCCCAGGCTTATATGCTGCAACAATTTCGCAACCCAGCTAACCCCCAAGTTCACCGACAAACTACCGCTGAAGAAATTTGGCAAGATACGGATGGACAGGTGGATATCCTAGTAGCCGGCATCGGCACTGGCGGCACCCTCACAGGTGTGGCTGAAGCGATCAAGCAACGCAAGCCAGAATTTAAAGCCATTGCAGTCGAGCCGGCCAATAGCCCTGTCCTCTCTGGTGGCAATCCCGGCCCTCACAAAATTCAAGGAATTGGTGCCGGCTTCATTCCCCAAGTCCTCAACGTCGCCCTCATTGATGAAGTCATCACCGTTACAGATGATGAATCCATTGCTTACGGGCGTCGCTTAGCTAGAGAAGAAGGAATTCTCTCCGGCATTTCCACCGGCGCTGCCCTTTGCGCCGCGATTGCAGTTGGCAAGCGCCCTGAAAATAAAGGAAAATTAATTGTGATGGTTCAGCCCAGCTTTGGAGAGCGCTACTTGAGTACCCCCTTGTTCCAAGAAGCCGAACTCAGCGTCCTAGCAGTTGTGGGTTAAGCGCAACAAGCCAGAAGCCAGAACCCTTACATCACTTCTGACTTCTGACTTCACTCAATTAGTTTTATGGCAAACTCCAACCACTATGAAACCCTTCAGGTAAGCTCAAGGGCAACTCAATCGGAGATCAAGCAAGCTTATCGGCGTTTGGTGAAACTTTTTCATCCAGACAGCAATTCAGAAACAGCCGGCCACGAAGAGATTGTTCGCCTTAACGCCGCCTACGAAATTTTGGGTGACACTCAGCGCCGGCAGTCTTACGACCGGCAGATGCACAAGCACTCAACCACAGCCCCCGGCAGTAGGCAAGGGCGCACTGCATCTACCCAAACTCAATACAGCCAGAAGCGGCAAACTGGACAGGATACCGATGAGCAATTGCAGCAATGGCTAACTCAAGTTTATAAGCCGGTGAATCAATTGCTTGCTCGCATTCTCAATCCCCTGACAGCTCAAATCGACAAGCTATCCGCCGATCCCTTTGACGATGAACTCTTAGAAGCCTTCCAAACTTACTTAAACACCTGCCGCGACTTCCTAAACCAAGCTCAGCAGCGGTTTCGATCCATGCCTAATCCAGCGCCGGTTGCCGGTGTCGCTGCTCATCTTTACTACTGCCTTAATCAAGTGGGGGATGGCATCGACGAGTTAGAGTTCTTCACTCTCAACTACGATGACTACTACCTGCACACAGGTCAAGAACTCTTCCGAATTGCCGCCGGCTTGCGTCGAGAAGCTCAAGTTGCCATTCGAGATATTTGATCATTCCAATGCCCAGATTGGGGATTTAGTTTATGCTGGAATCAGCGCAGGTTTACTTAACTTTACATTACTAAATGAAATGCACCATTAATCGCAAGGCTCAGTTTTCAGCAAGCCATCGATACTGGCTGCCAGAATTGAGCGAAGCGGAAAATTGGCAACGGTTTGACGTGTGTACCCGTACACCAGGACACGGCCATAACTACGTCTTGTTTGTCTCGATGGCCGGCGAACTTGATGAATATGGCATGGTTCTTAACTTATCTGACGTCAAACACGTTATTAAGCAAGAAGTGACCAGCCAGCTTGACTTTTCCTATCTCAACGACGCTTGGCCAGAATTTCAGCAAACTCTACCCACGACGGAAAACATCGCGCGGGTAATTTGGCACCGGCTTGCCGATCACTTGCCCCTTATCCGCATTCAGCTATTTGAACACCCTCAACTTTGGGCCGACTATTTAGGAAACGGAATGGAAGCTTATCTCACAGTTGCTACTCACTTTAGTGCTGCTCACCGCCTCGCCCGTCCCGATCTCAGTTATGAAGATAACTGTGAGATATATGGTAAGTGCGCTCGTCCAAACGGCCACGGTCATAACTACCATTTAGAAGTGACAGTTAAAGGAGAAATTGACCCGCGCACCGGCATGATTGTTGAATTAGTTGCTTTACAAAAAGCCATCGAAGATCATGTGGTAGAACCGTTCGATCACACTTTCTTAAATAAAGATATTCCTTACTTTGCCGAAGTCGTCCCCACGGCTGAAAATATTGCCGCCCACATCGCCAGCCTGCTTAAACAACCGATCCGCGATATGGGTGTTCAACTGCATAAAGTCAAGTTGATTGAAAGTCCGAATAATTCTTGTGAAATCTACGCAGCCGACTTAGAATCGGCTGATGCTAGCCATCAAAAAAATGAGTCGGTTTTGATGCCGGTGTAAGTTCACTTAGCAAAAATGTGAATTCTAAAAACTTTTAAGGCAAAAGAGTGAATTGTTCTCTTTTGCCTTTTCCTTTATCGGACACTGAGTTGATTGAAGTCAGTAAATCAGCCTCGAACTTGCCGATTTTTGTCCCAACAAAAGTTCTTTATTTTTCTCCTATTCATCAATCAGTAAAAATTTAATATCCATCCGCGTAAACTGTTTTGTGATAGGAAACTTTATAGGATGGGTTAAGGAGCAAGTGTGGATTTAATTCGATTAGAAATAGCAGACTTAGTTTGGGCACTAGGCTTGATGGCAATTGCTATCGGCTTGTCAGCGTGGCAAAAAATAGGATTAGAAGGGCAATTAACCTTAGCAACAGGGCGCACCACCGTGCAACTGCTAGTGGTTGGTTACTTTTTAGAAGCCGTATTCGCGTTAAATAATCCTTGGGTGGTCCTGGCAGTCGTTGTCGTGATGCTGACGATTGCCGCCATAGTTGCCCGTAACCGCATTAGTAAGAAAATTCCCCAAGTGTTGCTGGTCGTGTGGGGGTCAATCTTAGTGAGTAGTGCCCTCACTCTAAGCTATACAAACTTATTAATCATTCGACCGGCAACTTGGTACGAACCCCAATATATCATCCCGTTGGCCGGCATAGTATTGGGAAACGCCATGAACGGTGCTGCAATTGCCGGCGAACGTCTTGTCAGCAGCATTAATACCAGCCAACTAGAAATCGAAACCCATCTATCCTTGGGCGCTACTCCACAACAAGCCGTCGCATCTTACCGTAAAGAAGCCATCAAAGCCGGCATGATTCCTACGATCAACACCATGATGGTTGTCGGCGTAGTCACACTGCCAGGAATTATCACCGGCCAATTGCTCAGTGGGGTCAGACCGATTGACGCCGCAGCCTATCAAATGCTGATTATGTTCATGCTGGCGCTCACAACTATAACAACCACCCTCCTCGTCACCCAAGGATTGTGCCGGCAGTTTTTTAATCAAGCCGCTCAATTGCAAAAGTTTTAACATAGGAAGCGGGAGCATAAGAGCGAAGGAAAATTCTTCCTTAATAATGCCCCATGCCCCATTTCCACATCTCACTTTATCCGCGTGGATTGTGAGCGCCAATTTGAGAGCCGGTGGGATCGTATACCTGAATGGGAATATTCGCGTTGTTGCTAATCGCTTCCAACGCAGTTTGTAACGTTTTAATGTGATTGCTCACACTTCGCCGGCTCTTGTTGTCCTTCTTGCGATCTGCGGTAATTGCCGTCTGCCTGACAGTTTTTTGGTATTCCGGCGTAATGTAAACAGTCATCATGTCGTTAGTGACTGTGTAATCGCAGATTTTCGGTTTACCGCTACAGGTCTTTCTTAAATCCGCACGGGCTTTTTGTAAAGCAACGGCGGATTGGAGTCTGACTTGTGCTTCCTGTAGCGCATTGCTGTAAGACTCGCGCAGTGGTAGAGCCTGATTGTAGTAATTCGTTCCATTCGGCACCTGCTGGGTGTTAGCCAAAGCTTGACGCCAATAAGCCACCGCTTGCGACCACTGATTTCTCTGTTCAGCAATTTTAGCGCTTCCAGCATAACGCAGCGCTTGATTGTAAGAAGAAGCCGAGATTTCCTCACTGGTTTTGCGTTCCTGCGCCTGTGCCAGTTGTACCCGGTAGCTATCTAACAGAGGCTGTGTTTCCTGATGCGCCACGGTTCCCTTGGGAACTTGCTGCAACACCTGAATTGCTGTTTGCCAAGTGGAGTAAACTTGCTGCCAACTTTCCAACGACTGAGCCACACCTTGGCGTGCTTCGGCAATTTGAGCCGCACCCTTACCGGCTCTCAGCTTACTCGCAGCCTGTTGCTCTGCCTTCACTCGCTGATTGATCACCGCTAAATTAGCGCGATACTCTTTTAATTTGCGCTCTCGCCACGGGTAAACCTGACTGTCTTCAGGAATTTGTTCGATCTCAGTGATCGCTTCTCGCCAAAGCGACTGAATTTCTAGCCAAGTTTTCACCGGATGGGGGGGATTTTGGCTTTTTTGCGCTGCCGTTGTTGCCTTCTTTTGGATCTCTATAATGTCATCCAGTCGCTCGGACTGCATTTTATAGGTATCTAACAATTCCTGCGCTTCATGGTAATAAAAAGACCAGAAAGGAATCGTTCTCAACAGCCCCCTTGCCTTAGCGAGTTGATTTTGGGCTTCCGCCGGCGCAGTGACAGATTTTGCTTGCTCTATGGTTTTTGCCGCTTCCCCGCTCAGCTGCTTCGCTGTTTTCATCTCTTGACACGTACCGAGTACACAGGGACGGCTTAGGGGGTAAACAATGGCAGCTAGCAGGAACAGTGCCACTCCGGTACCTGCCAGCAGCATCGGCAAGCTGTTGCTAGAGGATGAAGGTTTTGCGGGTGCCGGTTTGGGCGGGATTGGCTGTTCGGGTGCCGGGGTTTCGGGGGACTCGTTGGCTCGTTCAGCTTTGATGGCCGGTTCTGAGAACTCCCAACCCTCCGGTAAATTCCAGATATCCTCGATCTCAGCTACACCGGCCTTGCTTGCTGGCTTTTCAACCCGGCTTCCCACCCTTGCCGCCTCCTGTAGCCGCGTTGCTGTTGACTGTTGCTCTACAGCCGAGCCGGTCTGGGGCTTCATCGTAAAGGCGTGGGACGCATAAGGCTGTTTGTTACTCGCCCGTCGCAGGTATAGCTGTACCTTGTGAGTCAACTCAGGCTGCAAGCCTTTAATAGCTTGTTCTAAAGTGTTGAATACCTCTTGTGGATCGGGTACCACCACATCTGGGTGCTGGCTCACAACCGTTAAAGTTTCTTCTTGGCGACTGCACTGTACTCGAAGTGGGCCATTTGAGAAAAATTTCAACTGCAAGCGTTCTTCTAACAGCTGTCCTAGAATTTGTAAGTCACCCTGCCGTACTGCTGTTGTCATAAGGCCATTCCACCTGTTTTGTTATTTAACGACTGAAGCAGGTTTTACCATAATTTGGCTTGGCTGAGCCGTTACTTAAATACATCATTCACTATACTTGGCTCTGGCCTGACTTGCCTCTTGTCTGTTAGCTCGCCGCCAATGCTGTGATAAAAAACTTAACAATTAACTTTTAGAACTTTGCAATGATTTGAGTTGCGCTATTTAGATAGCTGAGGATTATAGCATATACCTGCGTCAAAGTTAGGATTTTTGCTAAGGCCGATGTCAGTATATTTTAAATTTTAAAGTGGTATGGGGGCGAACACCCTGTCACTAGCGACACTTGCCGAAAGGGAGATATCGTGAATGAGCGCCCCAGTCGGTTCAAAAAGCACGCTATTGTAAGGGTCAACCCTGATATGGTAGTAGAATCCCCCGTAATTTTAGGTGCTCAAACATTCATAATGTCTCTTAGCATTCCACTAGATGAACAAGTGGTTTTGACGACCGGCACATCTTCTGGAATTGGCGCAGCACTCGCCCAGCTGTTCGCCCAACGATTCCTCCACATCCCCTTCGTGCTACCACCTTGCTGCCGGAAACCGCTCGATCCGGCAACCGTCCTCTGTCACAGAGCCGGTGCCGGCGTGCTTTGGGCTGCCAGCAAGATAATCAGCATCAAACGAGTAGAAGCTTTGGCGGAAAAAACGATGAGCCATTTTAGGACAGCCAGTAGCGCCAGCTACAGGCCGATAAGGCTAGTCAAACACATTTGCGTATCCGAGTTCTGCCGGCAGATTGTAGGGATCGGGGCGTTAATGCCGGTGATGCGATTTTTCTGGGGACGGCTTGCTTTTCCCTTAGCGGGAGTTGACTACGCTTTTAAAATTGCCCTAGCAAGACTAAATAACGCCTTGAGAATCCAACTAGCCCCGGTCAATCTCTCTGTCAGCATTATTGAACCGGAGTCGGTCAATTCTAGTTTTTTAAACGCGGCAACCGAAAGGGTAGAATTGCTTCCCCAATACTGGCACAAATGTGGCAAAAGTGCGGATTAGGAATGAGTGATAGCTAATAGGGGATGGCGCATCTAATTTATGACTTATGGCTTAGAACACTGGACATCGGGTTTTTGGGGTGGGAATTCACCGCAATTTTTGGATGGCAATTTTATCCTTGATATTTCATCCTTTATTCCGAACTCAAGGAAGGGCGTGGCACGGCCATGCCGGTATCACCTTACACTAAACTGATAGTTAATATGGACTTGCTAGAATACCAAGCCAAAGAATTATTTCGTGAAATGGGCATTCCCGTTTTGCCCTCGCAACGCATTGACCATCCCAGCGATCTTAAGGGATTAAGAATTCCCTATCCAATTGCGCTCAAATCTCAAGTTCGCGTTGGCGGACGCGGTAAAGCCGGCGGGGTCAAATTTGTAGAAAACACCATTGATGCTGTCGCTGCTGCCCAGGCAATCTTTCATTTGCCCATCATGGGAGAATATCCGCAAGTAGTTCTGGCAGAGTCAAAATATGACGCTGACCAAGAATTTTATCTGGCCGTCATTCTTGATCGCGCCGCCCGCCGGCCTGTGCTTTTGGGTTCCATTAAGGGAGGTATCGATGCTGAAGCAACCCTCGAATACATCCAGCTGGTTGGCGTCGATGAGGAATTTTCCCCATTCTACGCTCGGCGTTTGGCTTTGAAGATGGGATTGAAGGGCGAACTGATTGAGTCAGTTAGCGGCATTGTCCAAAAAATGTACCAGTTGTTTGTTCAAAAAGACTTGGATTTAGTGGAAATTAATCCCCTCGGCGTTAGTGCCACCGGCCAAGTCATGGCACTGGACGGCAAAGTGAGTGCCAACGATGAAGCTTTGGGGCGTCATCCGGAACTGGCTACGCTTGCGTCCAAAATGTCTAAACGCGCCAAAGAAGAGGAAATCCCACCAGCACTGGCGAACCAGAATTTTGTTCAGCTAGACGGAAATATTGCCATTATTTGCAATGGGGCCGGTTTGACGATGGCCACTTTAGATTTAGTCTGCTTTCTCGGCGGCCAGCCAGCGAATTTTCTCAATATTTCGCCCTTATCTAAGGAGGCCGGTTGGGGGGTGGCCTCCTATGATTCAATTCCGGGAAACCCGCTTCCGAAAGAGGTTGAAGGCTGGAGCGAATACTTAGAACAAGCGCTGGAACTAGCAACTCAGAACAAAAATGTGAAGGTTGTCCTCGTCAATATTCTCGGCAGTGTGACGCTGTGTGAGGAGACGGCTGTAGCGATTGAAACTTATTTGAAACGACGAGAGAGTTCTTCTCGGACGCGCGGTGCGCTTCACTTTATTGTCCGCCTTGTTGGGGGCAATCTTTCTGTAGCTAAAGAGCGCTTGTCTGCAATCAAAGTGCCCTTGGTTGAGGATTTGGAAGAGGCAGTGGCGAAAGCCGTGGCTAAAGCAGTGGTTGGTTATTAGATTTTTGAGAAAGGTATTTTTTAACCGCATAAATACAGATGTCTGAACGTTTGAGGTGATAGAGAAATTGGCAGTTGGAGACTTTGGCACGAGGTTGATGAATCGTTCGGTTATTTGTCATAAACTCAGGAGTTAGCGGGTTGTGAAAAAAACAACGCACCAGCAATTACTGACACCAAACAAAGGACAAAAAACAGATGGCAGGAGATTTTATGAGTTTTAAAGCAAACAGTAAGGTTTTGATCCAGGGCATTGCACAAACACTGGGTTCAACTCATGCAGCTTTGATGAAGGCTTATGGCACTAATGTGGTTGCGGGTGTTAGCGCCGGCAAAGGAGGGCAAACGCTGCACGACATTCCTGTATTTGATATGGTGGATCAGGCGCTGCCGGTGGTCGGGCCAGTGGATATCACCGCGATTTTTGCGCCGGCTTACTTGGTACTCGATGCCGCCTTAGAAGCGATCGCCGCCGGCATTCGGCAGATTATTATTATCACCGAGGGAGTGCCACCCCTAGATATGGTTCGCCTAGCGGCAAAAGCTGAAGCCACCGACACTCTTGTGATTGGCCCTAGCTGTCCGGGTGTGATCGTACCGGGAAAAGTTTTGCTAGGAACTCATCCCAGTGAATTTTACATTCCTGGCCCTGTGGGTTTGATCAGTCGCAGTGGCACTTTAACCTACGAAATTGCCCGCGAGTTAACTCGATCCGGTTTAGGTCAGTCTACTTGTGTCGGCATTGGCGGCGATGCAATTGTTGGTTCTTCCTTTCAGCAATGGTTACAAATTTTAGAGGAAGATGACGCAACCGAGGTGATTGTTTTAGTTGGGGAAATTGGCGGCGCAAGTGAAGAAGCTGCCGCACGGTATATTGATGAGGCGATTGATAAGCCAGTGATTGCTTATATAGCCGGCCACCATGCCCCCAAAGGCAGACGTTTGGGACACGCCGGCGCGATTATTACTGCCGGGTTAGCAGATTTAGGGGCGGATGTTGGCACCGCAGAAAGCAAAATGGCTGCCTTTAAACAAGCAAAAGTGCCGGTGGCAGAACGCCCTTCTCAAATTCCCGATCTTGTGAAAAAAACACTCAAAAAATCAGGGCATAAAAAAAAGTAATCACGCCCCAAAAATTGCTTCAGAACTTGATTTGAATACTCAGATGTTTTTAAACAAATACCCTTCGCTGGTTGCTAGGTTGGGGTAACTTGTTTTGATATATACACATAAAAAAATCTAACCTGGATAAAACTTAAAAACTTGTTTCTAATTCCTAAAACTTTACTGAACCCGCTCAGAAAGAAGCTGCTGAATCATGCGATTTGCTTGGGATTCATAGCTGCCGCCAAATAAATTAAAGTGATTTAAAACGTGATACAAGTTATAAAGTGTTTTCCGCTGAGAGTAACCGGCATCCAGCGGCCAGACCTCGTTATAACCGCGATAAAACGTAGCAGGAAAGCCCCCAAAAAGTTCCGTCATTGCAATATCAACTTCGCGGTCACCAAAATAGGTTGCAGGGTCAAATATTACTGGCTCGCCGGCTGAAGTACACGAGGCATTTCCGCCCCATAAATCCCCGTGAACTAGGGAAGGTTTCGGTTGATAGCCGGCAAGTAATTCTGGAAGGGTTTCTAATAAACGCTCTCCCTGGCTAAACTGTCCGCCGCGACGTTTTCCTAGCTTTAATTGATAGCCGATGCGGTGTTTTGTCCAAAATTCTGCCCAGTTTGCTGTCCAAGTATTAATCTGCGTTGTTGATCCAATTGTATTATTAATTTCCCAACCAAACTGCCCACTTGCCGGATGAGCAGGATATCCTTCTGGGGGATTCCAACGGTGCATTGCTGCTAGCTTGCGTCCCATTTCTTCCCAAGCACGTTCGCCGGCACGTCCTCCCAAATCCAGCCACTCTAACACCAAATAAGCAGAATCTCCTTCTGTGCCCCAGCAAATTGGGCGAGGGACGCGAATCGTGTGAGTATCCCACATTTGTTGCACGCCTTGTGCTTCTGCCTCGAACATGGCAACATCAGTGGCGCGGTTGACTTTAACAAAATAGGTGCGATTATTTGATGAGATTGCATAGCCTTGATTAATACAACCGCCACTAACTGATTGCCGGTTCTTTATTTGAAAGTTTTCTACGGTGACTTCGGAGATATGTGCGGCAATTTGATCCCACATGATTATTGTTTAATTAATTTGATTTTTAACCGCAGATAAACGCAGATGATAGCGCAGCGTGGCGCTAGCCATACGCAGATAAAGACGGATATTAATTTTTATCTGTATTCATCTGTGTTCATCTGTGGTTCCTTTATTTTTTACCTTGCGCTAACGCCTCAAGCAAAGCATCACCCATTGCGCGGCAACCCACCGACTTCATTCCTTCTGACATAATATCGCCGGTGCGATAACCGGCATCTAAAACTTCCAAGACAGCTTGCTCAATTTTATCGGCAGCAGCCGGCTGATTTAAACCATAGCGAAGCATCATCGATGCACTGAGAACTTGAGCAATGGGATTGGCTTTATCTTGACCGGCAATATCGGGTGCAGAACCATGAACCGGCTCAAACAATCCAGGGCCAGATGCGCCTAAACTAGCAGAAGGTAACATCCCAATACTGCCGGTAAGCATGGCGGCAGCGTCGGAAAGAATATCCCCAAAAAGGTTGCCGGTGACAATCGTATCAAACTGTTTTGGCCAGCGCAGCAACTGCATCGCGGCGTTGTCTACATAAAGATGAGATAACTCGACATCGGCATATTCTTTAGACAATTCAATGATGCGATCTCGCCACAACTGCGAGACATCTAAAACATTTGCTTTATCTACCGAACATAATTTGCTGCCACGTTTGCGAGCAGTTTCAAATGCGACTCGCCCAATGCGTTCAATTTCTGACTCGGTGTAAGCCATTGTATTGACGCCCCGCTTTTCGCCGGTTTCGGTTTCAAAAATGCCTCTAGGTTTGCCAAAATAAATGCCGCCGGTGAGTTCTCGAACCACCATAATATCGACACCCTCAACCACTTCGCGCTTCAGAGATGAGGCGTCAATCAGTTGCGGTAAAATTTTTGCCGGTCGCAAATTGGCAAATAATTCTAAGCCGGCACGAAGTCCTAATAATCCAGTTTCTGGACGCTGGTGGCGAGGTAAATTATCCCACTTGTAACCACCAATTGCTGCTAGCAGTACCGCATCACTGTTGCGGCAAATCTGCAAAGTTTCATCGGGGAGGGGACTGCCGGTGGCATCAATTGCCGAACCGCCAACAAGCGCTTCTTGAAATTCAAAGCTGAGGTCAAGTTGTTGGCCAACCAGTTTAAGGACATCTACCGCGACTGCCATAATTTCAGGGCCAATGCCATCGCCGGGTAAC
Organism: Microcoleus vaginatus WJT46-NPBG5; assembly: GCA_019359355.1. Lineage (GTDB taxonomy): Bacteria > Cyanobacteriota > Cyanobacteriia > Cyanobacteriales > Oscillatoriaceae > FACHB-68. The sequence goes on from JAHHHM010000018.1 coordinate 47,858, forward strand.
AACGTAATGCGGTAGTGCTGGGTCATAGTTCTACAGAAATTCTTGCAAGCTATTTATCATACCTGGGAAATGTCCCCAAAAAACAGTTGAATAGAAGAATATCTCAAGGAAATAAGACGATGGAGTTTCAAAGAATTCTGGTAGGAATTGACCGTTCCACTCAAGCAGATGCAGTTTTTCAGAAAGCGCTGCTTTTAGCGAAAAGAGAGCGAGCTTATTTAAAAGTGTTTCACTGCATACCTGTGCCACCCGTGCCAATTGCGTCCCGCATGGATCTTTATGGAGAGGGGTTAAACGGTGCCGCACAAAAACAACAGGAGAGGCTGCAACAAGAAGTTGCAGAAGTAGAAACTTGGTTGCAGACTTATCTCCAGCAGGCGTTGGCGCTGGGAGTGCAGGCGCAATTAGAGTATCAACTGGGCGATGCTGGGTTTTGGATTCGTGAGATTGCTGTGAGTTGGGATGCAGATTTAGTGGTGATAGGCCGGCGCGGACGATCTAAACTGGCTGAACTGGTGCTGGGAAGTGTAAGCAATTATGTGGTTCATCATACCCACTGTTCTGTGATGATCGTGCGCGGCACAGAAGTTGCCGGTTGAGAGACGGCTGGTTAGGGTTTTATGAAATTCTTAATTTATTTGGATGTCTGTTGTCTAAATCGGCCTTTTGATGACCAGATGCAGGAGCGAATTCGTCTCGAAGCAGAGGCTGTGCTTCTCATTCTGGCCCGCTGTCAAAGTGGTGAGTGGCAGCTACTTGGAAGTGAAATTTTTGATAATGAGATTGCTCAAACGCCCGATAGTGCTAGAAAAGAGCAGATGATGCTTTGGGCTTCTCTAGCAATAACCACAGTCAGTGTAACGGACGCAATTGAGTTGCGTGCCTTGGCATTAGCCGACTTGGGATTTAAAGCCTATGATGCTTTGCATATTGCTTGTGCTGAAGCGGGAAATGCTGGCATTTTAGTGACAACAGATGAGCGGATGTTGCGTTTGGCGATAAGACACAGTGCCGTGTTACAAGTGAAAGTAGAGAATCCGCATAGGTGGCTAATAGAAGGGGACAAATGATTGATGTTCGCAAGTTAACTCAAGCACAGATTAGGCAGTTGGGAATAGAGGCACTCACTAAAGAACTTGGCCCAGCAGGAATGGCACGATTTATGCAGCAATTCGAGATGGGAAGCGGGGACTACACGCGCGACAGAGATCAATTGTTGGGAGATCCCACTGTTGCGGAAATTATTACTCAAATCAAAGAACGACGCCGGCATAAGGAAAATGGCTAAAAAATGAACGCACAGAATCTTGAAGCGTCGTTTCAATTTCCGTAAGCCTACTGACGAATGCTGTAGGTAGAGGCTAGGCTAGGCAAAACCAAGCCATCTCAACTGTCCAACCCTCTGCAGCTATGGCAAAAGAACTCGCAATTGATACGCGCGGACTGACTAAGCAATTTGACCGGCACATTGCTGTCAACGATGTGGATCTACAAGTCGCAACGGGCGAAGTTTACGGATTGATTGGCCCGAATGGTGCGGGGAAAACAACGCTGATCCGGATGCTGGCTACCGCAGAAGAACCAACCACCGGCGAAATTTATCTTAGCGGCGAACGTTTACTCAGGGATCGTAGTAACTCTACTCTGAAGCGCCGGCTTGGCTATTTACCGGATGATTTTCCGCTTTATGATGATTTGGTTGTCTGGGACTATCTCGACTATTTTGCGCGGCTTTATCACCTGAAAGAACCCCGTCGTAGTCAGCGCCTTTATGAAGTGTTGGAATTAGCGCAGTTAACGAATAAGCGCAACAGCCAAATCTCAACGCTTTCCAGGGGGATGAAACAGCGCCTCAGCCTTGCCAGAACAATTATTCACGAACCGATTTTGTTGTTGCTTGATGAGCCGGTTTCGGGTTTAGATCCCCTCGCACGGATGCAGTTTCGTGAAATTATTAAGACCTTGCGGGAAGCGGGGATGACAATTGTAATTTCATCTCATGTTCTCAGCGATTTGGCGGAACTTTGCACTTCTGTTGGCATCATGGAGTTGGGTTATCTAGTAGAAAGTGCATCACTAGAAGAACTGTACAAGCGGCTTAGCCGGCAGCAAATTTTGATGTCAACTTTGGGCAATTTAGATATTTTACAGGCTGAATTGAAAAATCATCCCAAAGTTGAAGGGTGGGAAGTTGTCACCGGCACAAAAAACTTGCGGGTTCATTTTTCAGGAAATCCAGAAGAAAGCGCTACCTTACTAAAATCTCTTGTAGAAGCCGGTGTTCCGCTTTCAGAATTTCACTGTACCCAAGAAGATTTAGAAACCATTTTCCTCAAAATGGGGCATCAACAAGCATCTTAATCATTTTGAAGCTTAGATTTCAAAAAAATAATCTGAAGCTTTAGTGTCTCAATCTCCGCTCATATAATCGCTTTTTTTGGAGAAACTGATCATGAGAATTAACCAGTTAAACTGGCTAAGTGAGGGAAACCCCCAAATATTTCGAGAACTCAAAGGCCGGCTTAAACCTCGCAATATTTTGATAGCCGTAGCACTGTCCTTAGTCGGACAGCTACTCATATTTATGTCTTTTGCAGGGCAGATTCCGACGGAAACCTATCAGGCAGTTGAAAAATACTGCCAGTTACAGCCAACTTATAAACTTTATCAACAAGAGTATTACCAAGTCCAAAACCAAGTTTCACCTTATACTCAGGTCAGACCAAAGCTTAGCCCAGAAAAAACTCAGGAATTGCAAGCAAGATTCAAAGAGCTGCAACAACTAATCAACGATAAATGTCCGATTGATCAAATTAACTTCCAGCAATGGTGGCTAGATCAATGGCCCCGCATATTCATTTGCTTGAGTTTGTTTGCGTTCTTCATTCTGTTAGGGGTAGGCGCATATATGCTAATTGATGACCTAGCAAAAGAAGAACGTCGCGGCACCCTCAACTTTATCCGTCTTAGCCCCCAGTCTTCCCAAAGCATATTAATTGGCAAAATGTTGGGCGTGCCGGTTTTACTTTATATCGCTGCAATGGTAGCGCTTCCGTTTCACGTATGGGCTGGGCTTTCCGCAAGCATTCCTGCCGGCGAAATATTCAGTTTCTACGCAGTTGTAATGGCTAGCTGTGCCTTTTTCTACAGCGCTGCACTACTGTTTGGTTTGGGTAGCGCTTGGCTGGGCGGATTTCAGCCTTGGTTGGGTGCCGGCACAATTTTAATTTACTTAATGGTCTTTAATCACAGACAGATAGATCACAGCCCCTTTGATTGGCTGAATCTGTTTAATCCCTCATTTCTACTGGCCTATCTCCTTGATCGGACGGGTTCAACATACTTAGATTTTCCATTCTTTCACGGGCCGATTCAAAAGTTGGAATGGTTCTACTTACCTGTGGGTGCAACGGGTGGCGGCATGGGGATTTTCTTACTGCTCAATTACGGGTTGTGGACCTACTGGATCGGGCAATCTATAAGCCGACGTTTTCGCTCTGATCAAGCAACAATGCTGAGCAAAAAGCAAAGTTTTTTTGTAACAGCTTGCTTTACAATTGTGATTTTGGGTTTTGCTCTGCAACCTCCAAGAGAATGGCTTTCCTCGCAGTTTATTTATAATCTTCATGCTCTGCTCATGTTGATGGGACTGCTGTTTATCTGTCTGATTGCAGCTTTATCACCTCAGCGACAAACTTTGCAAGATTGGGCACGTTACTTTAAAGATGCCAAGCAGAAAGGGGAAGGCAAAATTAGTCATTCCGGTTGGCAGGGTTTAATTTGGAGTGAAAAGAGTCCTTCCGTTGTGGCGATTGCAATTAATTTACTGATTACCACTGTACCAGTCGTTTGCTGGCTTCTACTTTGGCCGGTCAATTCTGAACACAGAATGGAAGCCCTTTCAAGCCTGGTATTGACGCTAAGCTTCATCATTCTCTGTGCTTCTATTTTTCAACTCATGCTGTTGATGAAGACTCCGAAGCGGGCACTTTGGGCGGCAAGCGTAGCCGGCAGCGCAATTTTCTTGCCGCCGTTCATTTTAAGCGTGCTATCTGTTAATCCGGGAGCGCCGGGTGGAAGTTTGTGGTTGCTAACAGCTTTTTCGTGGGGTGCAGTTAAATATGCATCAGCTACGCTTGTTTTTCAAGTGCTTTTGGTTCAGTTGACTTTCTTAGGCTTACTAAATTGGCAACTGACCAAGCAACTTCGCAAAGCTGGTGAATCTGCCTCAAAAGCGCTGATAGCAGGAAAGAGTTAGAAGTCAATTATTGATCACTTGTCTGAGGGGTGGAAAATAATCGCTCCACCCCATTTTTTAATTCAGAAAAGCTACCATGAATTTAGCTTTAATGAATCGGTTGAGTGACTGGAACCCGCAATGGTTTCCTGAACTCAAAGGCCGGCTTAAACTGCAAATTTTAGCAATTACCATTGCTACTTCTCTAATTTTTTAGGGGATGTTGGCGTTATTTTTCTACATCTTACTTCCGAGCGAAAAAGACTATTATAGCGATTATCAGCTTTGTCGCCCGATTGGCGTTGGTCAAGTTGGATTCTGATGGGGCCGGCTGATACTGGCAAATTCCAGGCGATTACAAGTTTTGTCCTGAGCTTAAATTTAATCTTGATATATTCCCTAATCGCCCAACTAATGCTGTTGGTGAAAACTAAAAAACGGGCAATGCTCGCGTTTAATGCTGTCGCGCTTGCCATTTTAGCGCCACCGCTTGTTTTAATTCTGCTGTCTATTGACCCTAAAGTGCAGAGCACGGTGTGGCTGCTTTTTACCGGCACTTGGCCGGCTTGACAATACGCATCTGCCATGTCCGTTTTTCTAGCCTTCCTCGGTCAGTTGATTGTTATATCCTTGTTAAGTCTGCAATTGAGGCGGCAGCTAGGAAAAGCCGGTGAATCTGCTTCAAAATCCTTGCTAACTTCATCTCCTTCTTAACCAAACTCATCTTTATTCTTTTGCCAAACGTATCATCGCTTACATTAAGTAAGGCGACGATATGCTTCAGCCCTGGACTATTGGCGCTCGTTTTGTTCCAAAGGGTAAAGCGTGAAAGGAGACATCAACAACTGTTCTCCCTTCACGCTTCGCTGAATATCAATATCAAAAATTGGTGTAAAATATTAATAGGCTCATTTATTAATGGCTGTGAAGTTAGTGTAAAGATTGACAGAATCCAGTAAAGATATCGGTAAGCTTCCGATTTGATGTAAGAGTGTCAAGGCAATACTCAAGCTGAGGCTGAGCGGATAAACACAGTGATAAATTCAGTTTGCCGCCTTGTTTGCGGCTGTTACCAAAGAGGTTTTGAATAGCAATTGTATAGCTTTTGCATCGTGCTACACAAGATTGCCAACCGCTTGCTTCACCCATATACAGGCGGATTCCTGGGAATTCATTGATAGTTTAAAAACCTTGAGAGCAAGCAAAATAGATGTGCCGGCTCGTTGACAACACGAAAGAGACTTCAGTAAATTACCTCTTGACACATAATCCCAAACCTGTGGCGCTCATCTCCCCTGCCGTTGTTACAAGCCTCCCCGTGGAGATTCTCTAAAATCCTGCGAGTTGTTGTGCCGGCAGAGTACAATGAGCGCATAGATACAACTTTTGAACAAACGTGAACCAGCCCGAAAATCTAGCCGAACCCTTGCCTGTTATAGTGGACGCAGCCGGTCGATATTTAACCCTTTTCAAGCTAAACTGTCAGAGCAAGAGCGAAAAATAAGCACAGTTCGGAGGCAATGAAAATTGAAGAAAGAGACAGTTGATGACTGAATCCCTCTGAACCCTGTACGCGAGACTGATCAGTCACTTTTGAATGGGGTAAGAGACTCGCATCAACCCCCCATCAGGTCTGAGAATGATTCACAAAGCATTTGAAAAGTTACCTCCTCAGGAGAAGTCACCTATGCTAAACCGCAAGATCTATCAACTCTGTTGCGATGGTCGTGAAATCTGTGTTTTCTTGCGGGACCAGCAACGTTGGATTGAACGCGCTCGTATCATTGACATTGAAGGCGATTTGGTAACGATGCGCTATGAAACCGACGAAGAAGACGAAGTCTGTTCATGGGAAGAGATGGTTCGCTTAGAAAGCATTGGTGCAATTACCCAGAAATTAGCTTCAGTCCCACGCGGCAACGTTGAACCCCTAGTTTCCGACGATTGTCCGGAAGCCGAACAAATTCGCAATCCTTCAGACTCCAATCAAGACTAAAAAGCCGAGAAGGGGAAACGGTGAACGGTGAAAGCAGGACTCGCCCTCATCCCTGATCCTCTTCTTTTTTTCCTGCTAGCAAAACAGTTTCAGATTGACGTGGGAGACTACCGGCGTCGAACTGGAACTGTCGCTTTTTTTATAGGGTTCGTCGAATTGTTATGGCTGTAAAATAATATGAAGTACGTTTAATTAGCCATTGTTAATCAAAAATCACCCTGTTTAACCAGCAGCGACCTAGTTAAATCTCAATCGTTTATTAACTTTTTTTGATTAAGCGAGCGTTTAAAAGAAAATTAAATAACTATTCGTCATCGTCATCCTGAGCTTGTGCCGGTGGGGGCGCTTGAATTGGCTCAAAAACTGGACAATAGCCATCGCTCGTCACCTTGAACCCAAAAAGCGGTGAAGCTTGGTTCCAACAGCGCTGTCCTCGGTAGTGCCGGCAGTTGCCGCAGCACTCAATGTCAACCGGCACATCGCGCTCGCTAGCCTGACTCAGCAATTCCCGCTGCGATAGCCCCCGCAACACCAATTCCTCACCCTGCCAGCGGGCCTCCACCAAACCCGTATCTGCAAAATGCGGCCAGCGTGGATCAGCGGAGATCGCCTCCGGGAAGGTAATCGTCACCACCGTCCCCTGTTCCGTTAGCTCCCCTTCATAGTGCGTATCCGCCACCTCTGGCTGCATAAACGTCTCCCCAATCGGAAGTTCCACAAGGGTGCCGGCAGCAGGCAAATGCAACTGGTAGCGGTTACGCAACTCATCCAAATTTGTCAGATCAGCCAAATAATTTGGAGACCCGTGAACAAAAATGACGTGCTGGGGGCGCAAATTATGGATCAGCTGCGTTGTAGCGGGGCCATCACAGTGCTGAGCCAGTAAATACGTTTCGACCGTAATTGAGGTTAGGGGTTGGGGGTGCAGAGTCAGCAGTTGATGGTTAACGAGTGGCTGACCGGGATGTTCAGGCATTAACACCAACCAAGGGCCGGTGTCTGGTTGGCAGAACTCGCTCAAATCAGCGGTATCGTCGGTAATTACGATACAGGGAGACTTCCCAATAGAACTGCGCTGTTCTGGACTTAGCCGGCGCACACGCGGACGCACCCGCTCATCCCAAAACAAAGGTTGGTGTCGGGCAAAATTTTGTACCGATGTGGGTAACTGGGGCAAAAGCTCCAAATACGCATCACAGCCGGTGGCCACCGCACCATCCACCCAAATATCCATATCGCGCCCTGTGAAGTGATGGTGACTCCGCAGCAGCATCAGCATTTCTTGCCCTAAACCCAGTGCCGATGTCGGCAGCAGGACGCAGCGCCGCTGGGCAATTGCCTGATTGATTCGCTCCGCCAGCTGGTTTTCTTGGTTGCGCCGATGAGGATAGCGAGCTGTGCCGTAACTGCCTTCTAAAATGAGGACATCCGGCCCTAACCCCCGTAATTCCTCTAAAGGCAACCCGTCTACTAACCGCGAGTTCGATAAGAAACAGTCGCCGGTATACAGCAATGAGTAAGTTCGCTGCGGCGCGGTGTAAGTTAGCAAAATTGCTGCGCCTCCAGGCAAATGGCCGGCAGGGTAGAGTTGAGCACCCAGTCCGGTGCGAAACTCTACTGGCGATCGCCAAGGCAGCGCCTGACAGAAGAATAGTTTTTCTGCCGGCTCCACATCTGGCCAATTTAGCGGCAACAACTGAGTGGTTACCTCAGTGCCGTAAATTGGCAATTTTGGGTATGCCTGGTGGAGCGCAAGCAAACCCCTAGCATGATCGGGATGGGCGTGGGTACACAGCACTAAATCTGCCGGTAGCGGCAAGCTGCGCTCCGACACCAAGGGTGAGATATCTTCTAATCCACAGTCGAGTAAGATGCGGTATGGACCCATCCGCACCAGCAAGCACACCCCTTCATCTGCATGACCAACCCCATAGGGTAAACATTCGAGTTCTATCACGTTCGCGTCACCTCTCCCCTGGAGAACTATTCAGTTTTCGGCAAACGTTCCAGCGTAGCTTCACCGGAGCCAAATCTAAGTTCTCGTTTGTAGATATCAAAGCCGGTGGCAGCTCATGACAGAGCATTCTCAATCTGGCTGCTGCTTACACTGATGTTTTTGATGCTACCAAGGTTGGGGATCACTGTAGAATTTTTTGCCGGCGCTAACTTGCTGGCCAAGGTGGAACAGGGACGGAACAACACACACTCTTGATACCGGCATTTCACCCATCTGGGCCGTATTAACAGTTTTACCAGTTTACGAATTTGCACTTAATTTACATCTATTTTTTATAAAATATTTTTGAAGTTACGATTTCATAGAATATATATCTTGATGATTAAATTTTGCATGAGCAAGTTAAATGCATGACTTTTTTAAAAATCGCCCTTCCGATGCCTCCGCTCTACAACCACCGAAAAATCAGGTAATACTGTTGTCAGAATCTTTGCAAATTTGACCCAAAGGGCTGACAAGCCGACAGCGATTAATTCATCATTGAATTGATTTTGGTGGCCTTCATAAGTATTTATGCTGGGGTCCCGCTCTCAAGAAAAATCAAAGGTCAGGAGCAACTGACAGATGAGAAAGGATAAAAAGTCATGTCTCTACATAAGTTTCAACAATTTTTTGACTGTTGCGTCGGCACATGGAAAACAGAACGCACCTACCACTACCTGACTCACCAGGAAGTAGAGCGCTCACGCACCGAATTTACCATCCAACCCCTGGTTTTCGATCTCAAAGTCAAGGTGCTAGCGGATAACGGGCGCACACCGCCTTCCAACTTAGCCCAACTACCGGGATACCATTTAGCTTTTCAGACCATATCTGAGAAAGGTGAACAAGTCTCTCAACAGTTGAATATGCTATTTGTGCCCACCGATAGCGAGTCGCCGGTTTTGGAAGGAGATTACCTGCGGGATAGAGCTTATGAAGAAGCCAAACCCATCGTGGCTCATTTTCGCTTCGATACCAAAACCCAAGAGCTGTTAATGACAACTCACTACACTCGTGTTGTCTCCGTCGATTCGATTACCCTAATCAACCCTGAGTTGAGAATCCGTAAGATTGTCAACTATCAACGACCCCCAGAAGGCAAGCCTTTGGAAAACGTTGTCTTGGTTGGCTTTGGCGTCGAACAGAAAGCTGTTTAACAGCGAGTGGCTATCGCACGCACCTCAAAGGCATTCCACGGAATGGCCCTGGAGGTGCGTTTTCGCTGTTTACGCCGGCACTGCTTACGCCTACGATTCTGAGAAGATGGCAAGTTTTTACCGGCCAGTCTGATGAAAATTTACAATTCTTCATGATCCCCGTTAGTGCAGCATTGTATAAATAATTTGCAAAGATGTAAAAAACTCAAAGAATCAAACTCATGCAAGCTAAAGCTTTCTTAACCGGCTAAGGCCGACTGGCGAGAAATTTTGTTAAGTTTATTTACATTTTTCAAATATTTTTCTGAGTTGAGTTTGTTTAAACCCAGGAGATAGTTTTAATGACTTTTGAATCGACTTCCCAATTAAGCAGCGGCTTCTTTCAACACACATCCCCTGCCAAAGTAGCGATGTAACAATAATTCGTAAAGTTGTCGCATCAAAAATCAGAAATCATGCTATTCTGACTACCTTTAAATTAGGCAACTTTAGACAAAGATTTTGTTTGACAAGGTTTTTAGCAATTAAAAAAGTTAGGAGAAACCCAGATGGTAAAAGCAGATTCAGCCGTTGAATTCGGACTTCAGTCATTTTCAGGAAAATCTATCAAATGCTGGAGTAACAGCAGGTCAAATTAAACGTAAAATATTAGATCCCTACCCCAACCCCGACCTGCTGAAAAACTATTCTCTACCCCCGTTACAAGGCGGTTAGAAGGTTAGGTTTTTGGTGGATTTTATAGATGTCGCTCTACTGAATGCAAAACTCTGTATGAGCGGGTTGAATCACAATGCCGGTGAGAAAATCCAAATAGTCGGTAAACCCGCCTCTACAAAATTTAAAATTCTGGACAAAAGCGACATTGGGTGTTAAAAGCACAAACTCTACCCTCTGTTTATCTATTTCTTCGAGGTGCTTTTCCATGTTGGGTATAACAACGACCGGCATGATCGGCGCGACTGGCTGCGACAAGCGCACCGTGAGCATAGAGGTGAAGGGGTTTTGAAAGCTAAATTCCAAAAAGGGTTGGGTTGCAGAGGGTGGGTTAAAGTCTTGCTCTTTTAATTGCTGAATTCGAGGTATTTATATATGTTGGGTACGACAACCACAGGAATTTCGGCTTTAAGTGACTATAACAACCGCGTTGTGTTTATAGAGGTGAAGGGGGGCGCAGATCACGACTTGATGCGAACCAGCCACTATACCCTAAAAGTTCCTTATAGCCGGCTGTCTCAGACCATCCAGCGAATCAGCCGCATGGGGGGCCATATTGCGAGTGTCAAGCTGGAATCATCTCTTCAAGTCGTTGAGCCGGCTGCATATTCCACTCAGCCAATGGTAGCAGAGGCACCCAGCAGCCTCGCAGAAGCCCCCTCTGAAAATCTGGTGGAGGCATCAGCACCAACATCTGAAACAACTGTAGAACCAGAGGCAGTGGCAGAAATCGTAGATGAACCGGCTGCTGAACACGAAGAACTGCCAGAGATTGATGCCAATGTAACGGCTGAATCTCAAACAACTCCAGAAATCGTAGATGAGCCGGCTGCTGAACATGAAGAAGTGCCAGAGATTGACGCCAGTGTAACGGCTGAATCTCAAACAACTTCTGAAACAACTGCGGAACCAGAGGCAGTGGCAGAAATCGTAGATGAGCCGGCTTCTGAACACGAAGAAGTGCTAGAGATTGATGCCGGTGTAACGGCTGAATCTCAAACAACTGCGGAACCAGAGGCAGTGGCAGAAATCGTAGATGAGCCGGCTTCTGAACACGAAGAAGTGCTAGAGATTGATGCCGGTGTAACGGCTGAATCTCAAACAACTTCTCAAACAACTGCTCAACACGAAGAAGTGCCAGAGATTGATGCCGGTGTAACGGCTGAATCTCAAACAACTCCAGAAATCGTAGATGAGCCGGCTGCTGAACATGAAGAAGTGCCAGAGATTGACGCCAGTGTAACGGCTGAATCTCAAACAACTTCTGAAACAACTGCGGAACCAGAGGCAGTGGCAGAAATCGTAGATGAGCCGGCTGCTGAACCCGAAGAAGTGTCAGAGATTGATACCAATGTAACGGCTGAATCTGATACAACTGCGGAACCAGAGGCAGTGGCAGAAATCGTAGATGAGCCGGCTGCTGAACATGAACAAGCGCCAGAGATTGATGCCAATGTAACGGCTGAATCTCAAACAACTCCAGAGGCAGTGGCAGAAATCGTAGATGAGCCGGCTGCTGAACATGAACAAGCGCCAGAGATTGATGCCAATGTAACGGCTGAATCTGATACAACTGCGGAACCAGAGGCAGTGGCAGAAATCGTAGATGAGCCGGCTGCTGAACATGAAGAAGTGCCTGAGATTGATGCCAGTGTAACGGCTGAATCTGAAATAGTCCCAGAAGCAGCAGTTGCCCCACAACCAGAACCAGAAGTGCAGGTTGCCCAAGTAGATGAGCCGGCCAAACAGCCAACCGACGAGCAAGTGCTGTCTCCAGAAATTATCCCTAACCTTGAGATCGCATCTGAACCCGCATCACCAGATGCCGGTGTAGCCGAACCTAAAACCACAGCTTCTAAGACAACAAAAGGCAAAACCGGCACCCAAACCACCAAAGGCAAAAAAACTACCAAAACCACTAAAAGCAAAAAAACTTCTCAAAGCAGCCGGAGCAAAAAAGGGCGAAAATCAGCGTCCAATGACTCCTAAGCTATCTCAGCGCAGCCGTCATCATCGCGCCTTTAGCCAATCTTGCCCGGTGCTGACGGTTAATCATCAAATGCAGCAACACAAGCGCTCAGGCACCAGCGTGAACCTGTGAGCGAACAGGCGGCAGACCCAATTTGGAGGTGGCCACAGACAAGCTGACAGCACATAACTTGTCTGAGTCACAACCAAATAGCCGGGGGGCCTTAAGAAAATGATGAAACGCTTTTCCCTTGGGCTGCCAGAAATTCCCGCAAACGAAGCAAGTTAAAAGTTTGGCCTAAATTGAGTGGCAGCAAAGAGATCCCTTCGAGACGGGACTGCACCCAACCATCGCCCCAATACCACTCGTGAAATCCGTCAATTCCCTGACTTAATAACAGACGCAGACAGTTAGGTTCCGCAACATCTACCAGGTGTTGAATTACCACCGGCCCTATTGAACTGGTAAATGTCAAACCAGAATGAAACTGTTCGGGCAGTCCAGGGGTAAAACGTTGGGGCCACAACCACTGCTGTAGCAAAGCAGGACGGAGCAGACTATCCCCAATAGTCGATGCCGGTGCTTCCACCTCAATTCGCAATTGGGTTTGTTGAAAAGTCCCTAGCATAAAGAATTTGCGCTTTTTAGAGTCATCCTTCCAGTTTGACACTCTCCGCGCTGATAGCGCAGCGGGGTGTTAAGCTGATACGCATTTAATTTTTTACCTTGATTGAGGGAGAAAGCGAAAGAAGGAGAGACTGGGAGAGGAATGGAAGATTTGGGGTTATCTGTAAAAAATGCGAATTAAATGTGTTTTAGCTTAGCCCTAGGGACGGAAATTGTTAAGAGATTTCCCCTCTCAAAGGTTGAGCCAGCACCACCCTAAATTTTCTGATTAAATCATCCTCCTTGCTTATATACTTCCTAAAAATATTCAGGCCGGCATTTGTAGCATCGGCGTTGACGATTGAACCTTTAGCGCTACGCGACAGTCCGAGGTTAATACCTTTGCCGCTGATATTCATATTTGCCAGGATTGCTGATATTCCATACAGACCAAAACTTTCCATCGGGAAAAATCTTATTTTTAAGGGAAAAATCCCTAAAATTTCTAATTTTCACGTTCCACTTATTACCGTTGCCGTCTCCCCTCACTTCCCATCAAACCAACTCTAAAATAAGGAAAGCGGGAATTGTTAAGAAACGTTAGGATTTCTCATGGCTGATCAGTTAATTCGAGCAACAGCAGCTGAGGGTGGCATTCGGGCGGTTGGAGTGATCACCACGCGCCTTGTAGAAGAAGCAAGGCAGCGGCATAAACTTTCCTACGTTGCCACAGCTGCCTTAGGCCGGACAATGTCATCTGGGCTTTTGCTCGCCTCCAACATGAAACGTGCCGAGTCCAGAGTGAATATTCGCATTATCGGCAGTGGGCCTTTAGGTGGGATTCTGGTAGATGCCGGCTTAGATGGCACAGTGCGCGGTTACGTCGATAATCCTGAAGTCGAACTGCCCCCCAATAGCCAGGGCAAGCTCGATGTGGGTGGGGCTGTGGGCAGCGACGGTTACCTCTACGTCGTCCGTGATGTGGGATACGGCTACCCTTACTCCAGTACCGTCGAACTCGTTTCAGGTGAAATTGGAGAGGATGTGGCCCATTACCTGATGACTTCCGAACAGACACCTTCTGCCTTAGTGGTCGGGGTATTTGTGGGGGCGCAGGGCGTTACCGCATCGGGAGGGATTTTATTGCAAGTGCTGCCGAAGGCTGCATCAGACGAAGCACTCGTTCAAACCTTGGAATCTCGCATCGCATCCCTGACAGGATTTACCCCCCTATTGCAGGCCGGTAAGACACTACCAGAAATTTTTGAGCAGTTGTTAGGAGACATGGGACTGCAAATTCTACCAGAAATTCAAATGGTCCGATTTCACTGTAGCTGTTCTCCGGATCGCTTTCTGGGAGCGCTGAAAATGTTGGGTGAAGCCGAGCTGCAAGACATGATAGAAAAGGATGATGGCGCTGAAGCAACTTGCCATTTCTGTGGTGAAGTTTACCAAGCGAGTCGTGACGAACTAGCCCAGCTGATTGGCGACCTCAAAGCCGGCTCCTAATTTTCAACTAGGGCAAAAACGAATCAAAAGCAACGTGCAAATTGGGCAAAAGAAATTGAAGAGTCTGGACGGTTTACGTTTGCGCTCTAGAAAAAAGAGAAGATAAAAGACTTTCACCCTTGATTCTTCTACGTTTGGCAGGCAAACTTTAATTCCGCCCAGGCTACTTCACCCTTCATCCAGGCACTGTTATTTGAAATAAAATTTGGCTTTTGGTGAGTTGAGAGATACGATAGCAACGACTGCTTGTTTGCAGGAGCCAAGACCGCTGCTTTACTGTTGGTGTGGGATATGACTAGAGATCGCAAAGGTCGAGACCGGCGGCGTGTCGCTAGGTCTTCAAAGCCAGTTGAGGACAGCCAATTTCGTGTGTTTCCAGCTTTACCTAGCACGAGCGCCGGGGAGCCGGTGGCTCAGCCCACTCCAGAATGGGAGGCGAGTAATGGTGTGCAATCGGCACCCCTACAACCCAAAGGATTAGGGGCTAAAGCGGATTCTCAGACGCGCCGCTCTAGGCGTTCGCGAAACGCCTTAAAAAATTCTTTCAAGCCCCCCCAGGGGCTGCAAAATCTGCTAAATAGCTGGCTGTTTTGGTGGGTGACAGCAGCTATCGTGTTTGGGGGAAGTGGATTTATGGCCATCGCCCTGTTGTTGCGGCTGCCGGCCCTCCCCAACTGCCCAGCTATCTTTTGGCCAACCGCTTCGGCGAGCTTACGCATTTATTGCGCTCAACTGGCCGCGAACAAGGAAACTGTTGAGGACTTGCTAGGGGCAATCGAGTTGGTTAATGACCTGCCAAACGATCACCCAATGCGCGAGGAAATCAACCGCAACATCGAAGATTGGTCGCAGCAGATCCTGGATTTGTGTGACAACACCTTCCAAGCCGGCAAGCTGGATCAAGCCATTGAAATGGCCCGCAAAGTGCCTTCAAACGTGCCGGCCTACCGATTAGTAGAGGAGCGGATTGATCGCTGGAAAGCTACTTGGGCAGAAGCCGAAGAAATTTATAAAAAAGCTGAAGCCGAACTGCGTAAGCAAAACTGGCCACAAGCATTTCGGGAAGCTGTACGGCTGCTGGATGTGGGCAATAACTACTGGGCAACCACCAAGTATGAAGAACTCACGCTCCTGATGAAGTCGGCGCGAGAGGATGGTAATAAGCTCGGCAAAGCTTACAACAGCGCCGATCAAGGTGGGTTAGAGAACTTGCTGCAGGCGGTTAAACTCGCACAGTCAATTGGCCCAAAAAGTCATGTTTATCGCGACGCTCAAGAGGCCCTCAGAAAATTTAGCAGCAAGCTCATGGATTTGGCTGAGGACACCCTAGAAAAGCGGGATTTGCAGGGGGCAATCTCCATCGTGCGCCAAATTCCTGAGAGCGTGAATCTCAAGGACGAAGTTCAAGACTTTATTGATCTAGCAAGGGCAGAAGCCCAAAGCTGGCCAGACACGGTTGAAGGGATCGAATCGGCGATTACCGCAGCCCAAAAGATTAACCGCAAACGCCCTCTTTATAGCAAAGCCCAGCGATTGATCAGCCAGTGGCAGCAAAGCCTTGAAGGTCTGGCCTATTTAGAGCGAGCGCGTGCATTGGCTAAAGGTGGCGTGATTAGTGACTTAAAAGAGGCCATCTCTCAAGCGCAGCTCGTCTCCAGTTCTAAACCGCGCTGGGAAGAAGCGCAAGCCGAAATCAAGCGCTGGAGAAGCCAAATAGAGACTCAGGAAGACCGGCCCTATTTAGACAAGGCTGAGATGTTAGCCAGATCCGGAAGTGTTAGTGCTCTGCAAGCAGCAATTAATCAGGCCAATATGATTGGCGGAGGACGGGCGCTTTACGAGGAAGCTCAGAAGAAAATTCAGGAGTGGAATCGACAGATACAAACTCAGGAAGACCGGCCCGCCCTCGAAATGGCTATGCAACTGGCCCGCTCTGGTAACACCGGCTCACTGCAAGCGGCGATTAATGAAGCCCGTAAGATTAGCAGCGGACGGGCGCTTTACGACGAAGCTCAGGAGAAAATTCAGGAGTGGAAATGGCAACAGCAACAGCAGGAAGATCAGCCCTATCTCGACCGAGCGCGGCAGATGGCAGATATGGGCCGGCTGTCTGAGGCTATTGCGGCGGCAGAAAGAATTCAACCAGGACGTGCTCTGTATGAGAGCGCTCAAGAGGCAATCAAAACCTGGCGTGATGAAATTCGGGCGAAGCAAGATATCGAGGATGCCTATCGCTACGCAAATTCGGGAAATCCAGAAACTCTGGCGTCTGCGATTCGCACAGCTAATCAAGTGTCTGATTCTAGCTTGTTACGGGCGGAGGCGGATGGGCTGATCGAGCAATGGAGCCAGCAAATTTTGGCCATTGCCAGAGAACGGGCGGCATCCGACTTACCCGCCGCGATTGAAATTGCCCAGAAGATCCCTTCCTATGCCGGGGCTTTTTCGGCGGCTCAACGACAGATAGAGAGTTGGCAACAACAGTTAAATCCCGCGCCGGCACCTTCTGCGGTAGCCCCCGCGCCGGTTCCTTCGGCAGCGCCCGCACCCCCACCTCCAGCAGCCCCCTAGGACAGAAAGCGGCGTTTTCTCTGGCTAAAGTATGCCGGCATCAACCACAGTTAGATGCCGGCATCTTTTTATTTTCAATTTAAGATTCGGAGAAACTGTTAGAATTTATAAGCAGATTCGCTTTTATGTAGAGGCGAATCTATTAAAAATTAACCGTAATTCAGTGGATCTGATATTGTTTTATGGCTTCAGTTACCCTCGAAGAAATCTCGCATTTCCGCTCTAAATTAGCCACTTATCCTGATATCTTGAAAGCCCTTGAGGTCATTGAAGATTGTGATGGAGATTTGGAAGATGCCGCCCTTGTACTGGCGATTGAGGTTGGACAGCAACCTGACAGTGCAGTTTGGTTAGATGGGTTTGCCAAGCGATATCGCCCCGCTCTGTGTGAGCAAGCAGTCAGAGAAAATTTGTTAAACGGAGAATTAGCGGCTGTTGTTGAATATTTGACAGCAAATCAGATTTTACCCGTGATATTAGTTGCGCCGGTTCTCATGTATATGATCAAGCAAGGCGTGAATGATTTTTGCGAACCTCTTGAGTTAAAACTGTAAAAAGCTAACACGGATCATTCATCCGGATTTATGCCCATTTTTCTCAATTGCGCCGCCAAGCGGTTAGCTCGTTGTCTCTCTTCACCGTAAGCAACACATTGCCTTGTGAATTCCACCTGCGTAGCCAAGGCAATTCCATATTTTGATAATATCTTGCCAAATTTCTAGCTCTACACCAAGAGGAGGAAGTGAAATAGAGGGTGATTAACCCAACCAACAGCTAATGAAAATTAGAGCTATTTAAAATGATTTGAAATTTTTGATAAATCTAAAATGGCTACTCACTAATTAGCAAAGCTAGCAACTAGCCATTAGCGATTAATCATTAACTCTTTTCAATTTGTCGAACGGCTGTAAGTGCCGAATAACTGACACCGGCAGTTCCTTCGCCTGGATGTGTTGAATCTCCCACCAGCCAAAGATGCTTCACCGGCGTTCGAGTTGCAAAGCCAAATGGGCCAAAAGTCGGCACTCGCTGACCAATTCCACCAACAACGCCGCGATCACGTCCTGTAAACCGCTCAAAGGTTCGCGGCGTCGCAGCTTCTTGATAAACAATAGTTGCCGGCGTCAGGTTGAAATAGGAGCGAAGACGGGCGATTGCTGCCTCTGTGTAACGTTGTTTTAACGCTTCATAATCCGCAGAATTCGACCAAATTCGCGTATCCGTAAACGAAGATGCCGTAATCGTGGCACAGCCTGCCGGCGCACGTCCATCCCCAGGATGACTAACGGAGACAAATAAAGAATTATTCTCTCCAATTTCGCCTTCATAATCGTAGAGAAATTGCAGGTGTGGAGGGCATCCAGCGGGAATTGCACTATCTTTTACGCCTAAATACACCACAAACGCACCCGATGCCGGTGACAGTTTTTCTACGCGGTTGCGATAGCCTTGAATGTTAACTGCCGGCATTTGCTGTTCTTTATTCTCTATTTGGCTTTTCTCAGATGGCAACAGTTTCACTAAATTTTGCACCGGCACATTCGCGACAACCCGATCAGCCGGTTCAGTCCAAACTTCCCCTGTTTTTTGATTGCGAATCACAGCCCCTGAAACGCCTGAATTTTTAACATTAATCTGTTCAACCGTGTGGCGCATCAACAGCTTGCCGCCGTACTTTTCCAGGGCTTCCACTAAGCGATCACTTAACACCTGCATACTACCCTTTAGGTGATACAAACCTTGAGGTTCTTGAGAAACGCTTAAAGCGGTTGCCGCATAAAGTAATGCAGTTTCTTCTGCATCAACTTGAGAATAAAGCTTTAGTTGTAAATCTAAAAATGTTCTGAGGCGACGGTTATCGGCTAAGCCATAAAAGCGCAGCGCATCCCCCACCGTCCATAACGTAAACGGAACCGTGATCAAAGTATCCAGACGCACTGCCTTGGTTAGCTGCCACAAATCCCAAAGGTTACGAGGAGGCAAAACCGGCTCACGGGCTTGAAATGCCCAACTAGCGCGGAATAACGTTGCAAATAGCTGCCATAACGGTTCGCTGCCTGGAAACTGCCGGTTGCGTTCCGCTTTCCATTTTTCTGGATCGCGCCAAACCTTAATCGGTTCGGTTTCCCCAGGTAAAAATACTGCACAAGCCGGATCGCAGGGAATCGCAGGCGGCACTTCAACCTCTAATTCTGAAAAAATGCGGTGATGAATGCCACCCGGTTCTAAACCGGCAACCTGAGTCGCCCCCACATCAAACGTAAAGCCGCGTCGCTGAAAGGTGGAAGCGCATCCGCCCGGTACAATCGCTTGGTCTAAAATCAGCACTGAATAGCCTCGCTTGGCTAGCAGTCCACCGGCTGTCAAACCCCCAATGCCGGCACCGACGATGATTACACGCGATTTGCTAAACGTTGCGCGGGGGCTTGCCATAAACGAATACTTTACATTTCTTAATACAATTATTCATAATTTTAGATCATTTGTTTTGAATAGGCGATGTAACGCGCGGCTTTCCCTGTGCTGAGGCAGTGATAAATGACCTTGATATAAGATTTTTCCTCTTTAACGAGTGATATGCAGCCTGAAACAAAAAAAATGATGTTGTGTCATTTACAGAAGGATTGCGGTTTATTCACCAACCTGAATCACAGCCTTTCCCACCGGGCTAATGCAGAAATGGCATGATAAGTTGATAAGGTTGCCGGCTTAACCGACAATAGCCGTAAATAATTATTAAGATATGAGTAGGAATCACTAAGCCTGCCCTACTTGAGAATCACTAAGCCAAAGTAATTCATGACTTCAACCCTACTCAAGTCTTCTGTTGTCCCTCGTCTCAACGCCCCCACGCTGCACCAGATGCCTAACGGGTTGACGATCATTGCAGAACAAATCCCCGTTGATGCAGTTAACCTCAGCTTATGGGTTAATGTTGGCTCTGCCGTTGAGTCAAATGCTATTAACGGTATGGCCCATTTTCTAGAACACATGGTGTTTAAGGGCACTCAAAAACTGCAAAGCGGTGAATTTGAACGCCGGATCGAGGAAAGAGGCGCTGTCACCAACGCCGCAACCAGTCAAGATTACACCCACTTTTACATCACTAGCGCCCCCCAGGATTTTGCAGAACTGGCACCGCTGCAAATGGATGTGGCGATTAATCCCAGCATTCCGGATGAGGCGTTTGAGCGAGAGCGATTTGTGGTTCTGGAAGAAATTCGCCGTTCTGAAGATAATCCTCGCCGGCGCACCTATTACCGCTCAATGGAGACGGCATTTGAAGTGCTGCCTTACCGGCGTCCTGTGTTAGGGCCGGCCTCTGTGATTGAACAGCTCAAACCCCAGCAGATGCGCGACTTTCACCGCAGCCACTATCAACCTTCAGCCATGACAGCGGTGGCAGTGGGCAATCTGCCGGTGGAAGAATTAATTGAGATTGTGGCAGCCGGCTTTACAGAAGCATTCAGCCAGCGTGATGGTGAAATCAAGACTCAGGATTCAGAATTAATTCTTCCTTCAGAAGAACCGGCTTTTACAAAGATTGTCCGTCAAGAATTTATTGATGAAAGCTTGCAGCAAGCGCGGTTAGTGATGGTTTGGCGGGTGCCAGGACTTGAGCGGCTGCAAGAAACCTATGGGCTAGATGTTTTGGCAACAATTTTAGGACATGGACGCACATCGCGGCTGGTTCAAGAATTGCGCGAAGAACGGGCATTGGTTTCTCATATTTCTGCCAGCAATATGACGCACCGGCTGCAAGGGTTGTTTTATATTTCAGCGCAGTTGCCGGTGGAAAATTTAGAGCCGGTGGAAGCAGCGATCGCTGAGCATATCCGCAAAATGCAAACCGAATTAACCACAGAAGCCGAAATCGCTCGCGTTCGTACCCAAGTGGCGAATCGGTTTATTTTTGGGAATGAAACGCCCAGTGATCGGGCCGGCTTGTATGGCTACTACCGTTCTATGGTGGGAGAACTCGCGCCGGCACTCACGTATCCCTCCCGAATTCAAGCCCTTGACGCAACGGATTTGCAACAGACAGCACAGCGCTACTTATCCCCAGATGCCTACGGCGTTGTGGTGTTGCGACCGACTGTTTAGGGGAATGGGGAATGGGGCATGGCGCATGGGGCATAGGAAGAGTATTGTCTGTGATTTATTTACCATGCCCCTACCGTTCTAGTTAACGTAGCCTTGCCCCATTCCCCACTAGGGCACCTGCCAAATTTTCATGGTGCTGTCATTGCTGCCACTGGCTAGAGTGCGGCCATCTGGACTGAAGGCAAGCGCAAAAACGGTTTTTGTATGATCGCTGAAGGTACGCAGCAGTCTGCCGTTTTGCAAATTCCACAGCTTCACGGTTGTGTCATCACTGCCACTGGCTAAAGTGCGGCCATCGGGACTGATTGCGATTGCATGAACGGCAAAGCTATGACCTGTAAGGGTATTGAGCAGTCTACGAGCATTTACATCCCACAGTTTGATTGTTCTATCAAAGCTGCCACTGGCTAAAGTTCGGCCATCGCGGCTGAAGGCAAGGGAACTCACCCAGTCTGAATGGCCGGTGAAGGTGTCTAGCAGACTGCCGGTGCCCACGTCCCACAACTTAACGGTTCTGTCAATACTTCCACTGGCGAGGGTTGTGCCATCTGGACTAAAGGCAACACTATTAACCCCATCGGTGTGTCCGGATAAGGTGCGGATGTAGCCGCCGGTTTGGAGGTTCCACAGGATGATGGTGTTATCCCAACTACCGCTGGCAACAATTTGACCATTTGGACTAATGGCAACGGATTCGACGGACTCGGTATGCCGGAACAGGGTGTGGCGCAATTGGCCGGTTTTTAAATTCCAGAGGTTGACGGTTGTATCGTCACTGCCACTGGCAAGGATTTCTCCATCAGGACTGGTGGCAACAGAATTAACATCCCCTAAGTGCACGGAAAGGGTGTAACGCAATTCGCCGGTGTTGGCGTTCCACAGCTTGATAGTGTCCTCAATACTACCACTGGCCACAACTTGCCCATCCGGGCTGAAGGCAACGCCAAATACTGCAAAGGCTTTGTCTCCAAAGGTTCGGAGTAATGGGGTGTTTTGTGCGGTGGTTGGGGTGGTGTCCCGGATGGTTGCCGGCGCGGATATTGATTTGAATGTGGGGGCGAGAGTGGTAATCGCGGTTGCTGTGACTGCCAAGGCGATGACACGATTCCAGGACGTTTGCTTTAAAGTCATGAGTTGATTAGCCCAGAGAAGTAGCAGAAATCTCTATATATCTTCTAACGAGGAAGCTGTTTGACAAGAGCATTATGGGAAATGTGAGGGATGAAATAGTGCTTTCCCGCCACCCTAAACGCCCAGAACACCCTTCCTGCTCAAGCAAACCCAGTTCTACACTTTATACTTTAGATTTTAGATGTAAGGGGATAAAATTCTAGAAAAATATTGAATTTCAAGCGTAGAATACCGGGCGGGATTTGTGCAAAATACCACAATGCCGGTGAGCCATCGTGGTAAAAGTGATAGTTTTGATGCCACAAGAAGAATGTTGGGTCAGTTTTTGGGAATGATAGGAATGCAGCACCGGCACAATCTGCCGGTTTTGCGGGATAAAAGGTTTTATTGGTGTCAAAAATATCTGACACGTAACCCCTGATCGTCCATAAAATTCCAAAGTGTCTGCTATCGAGATACGGGTGCAACTACAAAAAGAGGGTGCTTGAGATGCTGAAGCAAGATGAACTGATCTCATCTGTTGAGACTGACTATGCTGTGCTGCGTGACTTGCTGGCTGCTGGCAAATGGAAAGAAGCGGATCTAGAGACGAGTGCGGTGATGTTGAAGGCTGCCGGTCGAGAATTAGAAGGCTGGTGCACTTCTGAATGTCTGAAAAATTTTCCCAGCGAAGCCTTGAGTATTGTTGACCAGTTATGGGTGAAATACAGTAACGGACATTTTGGCTTTAGTGTGCAAACGCGGATTTATTTTGAGGTGGGAGAAGATTTTGGAAAATTAGGCGATCTCGTGGGATGGCGAGTTTTTGATTGCTGGTTAGATTATTCTGATCGTCGTTTCGATCTTGCCGCACCTGCCGGCCATTTGCCATCGG
Organism: Microcoleus vaginatus WJT46-NPBG5; assembly: GCA_019359355.1. Lineage (GTDB taxonomy): Bacteria > Cyanobacteriota > Cyanobacteriia > Cyanobacteriales > Oscillatoriaceae > FACHB-68. Next base: position 70,725 of record JAHHHM010000018.1, read on the forward strand.
GCGGGGTTGGCTATAAGCGTTGGACGAGATGGGTTGAGGCGAATTATGCTGCGCTTGCCCATAGAGTTGTGGAATGTCAAATTTGTTAGCACCGGCAGCTTTTTTTACCCGTGTTGAAAAATTTTAGTTTTAGATTTTCAAATGCTGAATTGCCCAAATAGTGAGATCCTGAACAAAGAATCGGAGGATCACTATGTCAGGGGAATCACAAACGCCACGGGTTGTTGTCGTAGGTGCCGGCTGGGCGGGTTTGGGGGCGAGTTACCATTTAGCCAGACAAGGTTATGATGTGACGCTGCTGGAAGCCGGTGCTTATCCGGGGGGATTGGTTGCCGGCTGGAAAACTGCCGGTGGGCGTTCTGTAGAAGCCGGCATTCACGGTTTTTGGTATCCTTACAAAAATATTTTTAGCCTGGTTCGGGAATTAGGACTCGATCCTTTTACCCCTTGGACTCGTTCCGCCCAATATTCGCCGGCGGGTTTAGAGGTTGAGTCGCCGATTTTTCAAAATGAACCGCGACTGCCGACGCCCCTAGGCACTTTTTTATATACACAGTTTAAGCGTTTGCCCCTAGTTGACCGGCTTTCCGCGCTGCCTTTACTGTATGCGGTGGTGGATTTTGACAATTCTGATGAGGCTTGGCGGCGTTACGATGCGGTAACTGCCCGTGAATTATTTAAGCAGTTTGGGGTTTCTGCAAGACTTTATCACGATTCGTTTGAACCAATGTTATTGGTGGGTTTATTCGCACCCGGAGAGCAATGTTCGGCTGCTGCTGCCCTGGGAATGCTTTATTACTTCATTTTGGCCCACCAACCGGATTTTGATGTCGTGTGGTGCCGGGGAACGGTGGGAGAAAAGATTTTTCGCCCTTGGTGTGAACGTATTGAGGATGCCGGTGGGCGGATTTTAACTGAGCGACGCGTGAGTGATTTGAAGGTTGATGATGCCGGCAATGTAACGGGTGTTGTGTGCGGCGATGAGGTGTTTGAGGCGGATGCGGTTATTTTTTCAGTTGGTATCACAGGCATGAAAAAGATTGTTGCCGGCAGCCGGACTTTACAAAGCCGTCCAGAATTCCAAAATCTTAGCAATTTAAATGGAATTGATGTATTAGCAACCCGGCTGTGGTTTGACCGCAAAATTAACATTCCTCGTCCTTCAAATGCTTGTTTTGGTTTCGATACAACCACAGGTTGGACATTTTTTGATTTGAATGCACTGCATGATGAGTTTCGAGATGAACCGGGAACGGTTATTGAGGCTGATTTTTACCATGCTAATCAATTTTTATCGCTGAGTGATGAGGAAATTGTGTCGAGGGTGCAGCGATATTTAACGACTTGTATTCCTGAATTTGCTGAGGCGAAAGTTATCGATAGCAGTGCAATTCGTTTACGGCAAGCGGTGACTCATTTCTTTCCGGGGAGTTATCAGTATTTGCTGCCGGCACAGACAAGTTTTGATAATGTGTTTATGAGTGGAGATTGGGTTATCACGCGTCACGGTTCGTGGTCACAGGAAAAAGCCTATGTGACAGGGTTAGAAGCGGCTAATTTAGTAATTAATAAATTTGGAATTGGTAGCCATGCAAAAATTGTGTCGGTGGAAGTTGATGAACCGCACATTCAGTTCGCTCGAACTCTTAATAAAACAGTACGAGATTTTAGTCAGAGTGTTTTACCAAAATTTTGGCTACCCTAGAACTAATCAAACTCATGTTGGTAGAAGTGAGGGAACTATATTCTAAATTGCTTTCAGATGGCCCTACATTCAAATGAACAATTTTTTTTAGCATCAGTGAGCTGCATTTGTAGCATTTGAGAGTTATGCTGGAAAAGAGATAAGTTGTTCAAATATCTTCCTGAAATGGCAGTTTATCAAGTCCGGCTTGTAAATCCCACGCTTAAACTTGATCGCACAATTTCTGTACCAGACGATCAATACATCCTGGATATGGCTGAAGACGCCGGTATCCGTTTGCCGGCTGGATGCAAACAAGGTGAATGTTCTGCTTGTGTGGCAAAATTGATCAATGGTAAAGTGGATCAAAGTGAGCAAAAGTTTCTGCGTCCATCTGAAATAGAAGCCGGTTATACGATTACTTGTGTGGCGTACCCGCTTTCAGATTGCACTCTGGAAACTCACCAAGAACAAGTGTTATATAAAGCGTCTCTTTACTATAAATCTGATAAAGAGTCAGGTGAGTAATGTTGTAAGTTTTGGCAATTTTAATTTTAGAAGGGACGCGATTTTTGAATAAAAAATTGAAATGAGGAGAGAAACGAAGAAAGTGGAAATGAATCGATTATTATACGAGAACTCAGTTTCATACCAAGGACATTTAATTATCCCGTTTGTTTTTGGGATGGCTGATGGACAAGCGATTTACTCCTATACCTTACTTTCAGAATTAGGATACAAAGGCAAATTTCATAAATTTCAAAATCCTGCCGGCATCTATTCTGATAGCATTGAGACTATTCTTGAGGTTGCCAAAGAACATCTTGATAATAATTCAGATGTAACAAGTCAGATGGATGCTTTTAAATCTCGATATACTTATCAAAATAATTTAATCATCGTTTACCAACTTGCAGATAAATATTTTTACGATCATTATAAACCTGATAGCTTAAATAACGTTGCAGCACCCAAAATTTTTGCAACTGAATCCGACTGTATTCACTGGATCAAGCAAGGACTCGATCGTTCTAAAGCCAGTTCAGGTTTTGAAGTTTAAGAGCTAAATTAGGGATTTTTATATTTTTTGAAACACAGAGAAATAAAGAAATAGAGGGTTTCGCAGTCAAAACTTAATTTTAGACATCAAGGTTGCCGGTGATCTGCTCAATCTTGTCTTACAGCATCGGTTTGCGATTGAGAAGAATCACCGGCATCTCCGATTATTTGGATTTTGCTCGCGCTTGTTTAACCATTTCAATCAGAGTATGGTGCGCGTCTTCAGCACTTTCTAAGACATGATCAAACTCAACTCGCACCGGCACAGACGCATCATTGACTTGTGCGGTTAAATTCATGCCATGCGGATCAATTGAAACCATTTCTGCCGCTGTCGCCTCCGGAGAACCGCCAAATGCTTGAGCGTAGAGAACGACAGCATTTGCATGATCTTCGTTCATGTGGGCGCAAATACGTTCGCTTACTTCAGGCGTGATTTGTTCAGACATCAATAAACTCCTTTTATTAAACAATTTTACCATTCAAAATAACTTTTACAAAATGGTAAAATCAAAGCTATTAAACTCCCTATGCGACAGAATCCAAGGTTAGCTCAATCGCGCGGTACATTCCAAAATCAACTTTTGATTGATCAGCGCATGAGGCTGAATTTCTAGCGCTTGTCGAAATGCTTGAATCGCGGTGGGATAATCTCCTAAAGCTGCATAACATAAACCCATACCGTGAAGTGCGCCAAAATGAATGGGGTTGAGCTTTATGACTTGCCGGCAGTCGCTAATAGACTGTTTGTACTGTCCTTGCATATAGTAAAGTACAGCCCGCCGGTTCCAAGCTTCCGCAAAATCTGGCTGATCGCCAATCAAGTCTGTCAATAAATCTTCTGCTTCAGAAATTTGTCCCGCTTCCAGTAACTTTTGACTGCGTTGAAGGAGTTCCCACCCATACATTCCCTTTTGCATAAACCAGCGATGCCAGAATTCTTGGGTGGCTTGATCGCGAATCTGTTCATCAGGATTTTTCAAGTCTTCAAGTAACTGATCGATAGATGATTCATTCATAGAGGTGTGTTCTTTTAGGAAATGTTCTATTAGACCAGATTTATTTGATGCTGAACGTTAGTTGAGAATTATTTCAGTCAGGGCATTTCGCTGAGACGGGTTGGGCTTTAAAAAAATGTCATTTCATAGTTTGGTAACCCAGAAAAGCTAAAACGGCATTGACATACCCTATAGTTTCATTAAAACGGAAATGAATTCAGTCAAGATTTTTCTTGTTTTGATGTTCCGATAAAAAAGTTAGAATTTCTAGCCTGCCGCAATCACCGGCTGCCGGTCTCAATCGGTATAATTTTAAAATGCCATCAGGTATTCTTCCCTAGAATTTTACAGACAGCAAAAGAGGAGGTTCCCGTTAGCCAAATCTGTTGCACGCCTCGAAACAACGGTTTCACTTCCTCTGGATCGCACATCTTGAAAGATAAAGCACCGACTTCTAAATTCTAGCTTTAGGAGGCCGACACTTTTTCCCACGGTGACACCTTTGGGTTTTAACAGCTTAACGATTGCCGTAGAACTTGGAATAGGTTTAGATGAGAAACATCCCAACGCGGTAAACTGTTTTAACCGGCTGTTCCCACAGGCGGATTCTATTTGCCTCGCACACCTCACAAACCCTTCCTTGCTGAGGCGGTTTGCCGGTGATGCTACCTTTATAATCGCTCAAACATCCTGCATTCCTGAAATCGTGCGCTATGCCAGCATTTTTATTAGAAGTCGGTACAGAAGAATTGCCCGCAACCTTTGTCAGTAATGCCATCGAACAATGGCAATCGCGCATTCCGGCGAGTATTGCCGATCATTTCTTGACAAATGATTCGATTAATGTATATGCGACGCCCCGGCGCTTAGCCGTATTGATCAAAGGACTGCCGGCACAACAAGCAGATCGAGAAGAAGAAGTCAAAGGACCGCCGGCAGCCGCAGCCTTCAAAGATGGCAAACCGACGCCGGCAGCCGCAGGATTTGCCAAAAAGCAAGGTGTAGAACTCGATGCCTTGGAAGTTCGCCCCACAGAAAAAGGCGATTTTGTGTTTGTCCGTAAAAGCATCCCCGGACGTCCCACCCCAGACATTCTCAAGGAACTGGTTTTGCAGTGGATTACCAGTTTAGAAGGCAAACGCTTAATGCGTTGGGCAGATGGAGATTTAAGATTTCCACGCCCGATCCGCTGGTTGGTGGCACTTCTAGATGAGGTAGTTTTGCCCATTGAATTGCTGAACAATTCGCAGCCGGTGAAAAGTGATCGGATCTCTTGGGGTCACAGAGTTTTGCACGCCTCCCCAGAGAACAAAGGCAAAATTGAAATTCCCCAAGCAAGTGATTACGTCGAATGTTTGCGTTCGGCATACGTTGAAGTTGACCCCAATCAGCGGGTTGCTACAATCCAAGCGCAAGTAGAAGCCGCCGCTCAAAAAGTCGGGGGAGAAGCAGAGATTTCCCCGAATTTATTGCATGAAGTCACCAATTTAGTTGAATGGCCAACAGCCGTTACGGGCAAATTTGATGATGACTTTTTAATGTTGCCGGCGGAAGTTATAACCACCGTCATGGTTACGCATCAGCGTTATTTCCCAGTCCTAAAAAGCAAAGATTCTACAGAATTACTGCCTTATTTCATTACAATTTCTAACGGAGATCCGGCCAAATCAGACATTATTGCAACTGGCAACGAGCGCGTGATTCGGGCAAGATTAGCGGATGGTCAATTTTTCTATAAAAGCGACCTTGCCGAACCGTTAGAAAGCTATGTACCCCAACTAGAAACCGTTACCTTTCAAGAAGATTTGGGTTCAGTGCGCTATAAAGTTGAGCGGTTTAGCAAGATTGCTGATTTAATTGCCGAACAACTGCAACTCACAGAAAATGAAGGCAGCCATATTCAACGGGCGGCTTTGCTGTGTAAAGCTGACCTTGTCACCCAAATGGTCTATGAATTTCCCGAATTGCAAGGGATTATTGGGGAAAAATACGCCCGTGCCGGTGGTGAATCTGAAGCAGTTGCTAAAGCCATTTTTGAACATTATCTGCCCAGAGGCGCTAACGATATTTTACCGGAAACCCTCACAGGTCAAATCGTTGGAATCGCAGACCGGCTCGATACATTAGTTAGCATTTTTGGCTTAGGAATGCTGCCCACCGGCTCCTCAGATCCCTTTGCCCTGCGCCGCGCTGCTAATGGCATCATTAACATTACTTGGACAGCAGATTTAACCATCGATTTGCAGCAATTGCTAGAACAAACTGCCAGTAATTTTGCTGCCGATCATCCCAAAGCTTCCCCGACAGAATTAATCGAACAATTGCAAGAGTTCTTTATTCAGCGCATCCGTACTTTATTGCAAGAAGAAAGAGGAATCGATTACGACTTGGTGAATGCTGTTTTGGGAGAAAATGACCCAGAATATACCGAAAGGGCATTAACTGATTTATTAGATGTGCGCGATCGCGCTCTATTCCTCCAAGAAATTCGCAACAACGGCAAGCTAGATGAAATTTACGAAACAGTCAACCGTTCCGCCCGTCTTGCCAAGCAAGGGATTTTAGATACCGCTCAACTGGAACCGGCACCCGTTGTGCGTCCAGAACTTTTCCAAAAACCCTCCGAGCAAACTTTTTATGATGCAATCACTCAACTTGTTCCGGAAACGAAAGCATCTCAAGAAACACGCAACTATCAACAACTTGTAAACGCCATTGCTGCCATTACACCCACCGTCAGCACCTTCTTTGATGGGCCGGAAAGTGTATTAGTCATGGATGAAAATTTAGACATCCGAGGCAATCGATTAAATTTGTTAGGATTGCTGCGAAATCACGCTCGTATTTTAGCAGATTTTGGCGCAATCGTCAAAGGGTAAGGCAAGTTTTCTGTAGCGTTTCTTAATGTTCTAACGAGGTGAAGAAAGATGAGTCTCAAAGATATGCGGACCTTGTCCAAAAACCCAAGAATCGTAACTTTACTGTGTACTCTCTTTCTCGGCTCGATGGAAATTATCTTGTGGAAAATAATTGGAACTCCTGCCGTGCTAATTTTCGTGAGTGTATTGACCTTGCTAACATTTTGTTCTCAGTTTTATCTGGTGGCAACTTTAGCAAAAGAAATTGTCCAGTTGCATGAAAAAATAGAGAATCAGGGGAGACGCATTTCTTGAAAGTTTGTCGGCATTATTTGGATATCATGCCGGCATTTGAGCATATTCTGAGATGAGAAAACTCTGAATCCGCTAATTCCCTAATCTCGACTCATTCCCAAAATCATCACAGATGCAATTTTATCCGTGGGAGCGTGGTGGTTTTGTTCGCTATCTGGACGGTAAGATAAAGTTTACTCAATCAGGGAAATCCTTAAACTAGCTATGCCCATCGCTCACGTCATCGGACTTGGAAAATCGGGAATTGCTGCCGCACGACTGCTAAAACGGGAAGGTTGGCAGGTGACAGTGAGCGATCGCAGTAATTCTGAAACCCTGCAAGAACAGCAACAGCAGCTTGCACCTGATGAAATTCCAGTGCTACTGGGCTATTCCTTTGACCCAGATAATCCAGACAACCGGCCTCAGCTTGTTGTCGTCAGTCCCGGCGTCCCTTGGGATGCACCGGCATTAGTTCGCGCCAGAGAACTTGGCATCGAAACGATTGGCGAGATGGAACTGGCTTGGCGCTATCTCCAGGCGTCCCCCTGGGTAGCAGTCACCGGCACAAACGGCAAAACCACCACAACCGCCCTGATTGCCGCCATTTTCCAAGCTGCCGGTTTCAACGCCCCCGCCTGTGGCAACATCGGCTATGCCGCCTGCGAATTGGCTTTGCAAGAAACGCCTCCAAATTGGGTAATCGCCGAAATCAGCAGCTATCAAATTGAATCTTCCCCTTCAATCGCGCCCCGCATTGGAGTTTGGACAACGTTTACCCCGGATCATCTCAGCCGGCATAAAACCTTAGAAAATTACTTCAATATCAAAGCCCATCTCCTCAACCAATCTCAGCAGCAAGTAATCAACGGAGACGATCCTTACTTGCGCCAAAATACTCCGCAACGCTGGCCAAACATTTGCTGGACAAGTGTTAAAGGCCAAGCCGAATTTATCAGTGATTATAGTTGGTCAGCCTACATTGAAGATGGCTGGGTTGTAGCGCTGGGTGAACCTGTGTTGCCGGCAGCCTCATTGCGAATGGTTGGGGAACACAACTTGCAAAATTTGTTAATGGCAGTGGCGGCAGCACGTTTAGCCGGCATTGAGAAAGAAGCCATTGCCCGTGCTATTGCTACTTTTCCGGGCGTTTCCCACCGGCTGGAACACATCTGCACGTTTAATGGTGTTGACTTTATTAATGACAGTAAAGCCACGAATTATGATGCTGCTGAAGTTGGACTCTCTGCTGTCCAAGCACCGGCAATTTTAATCGCTGGGGGAGAAGCCAAAGCCGGTGATGATGCCGGCTGGATGAAAATAATTCAAACGAAAGCCGCAGCCGTTTTGCTTATTGGTAGCGCTGCCAGTGCGTTTGGCAAACGCTTGGAGGAAATTCATCATCCCCGCTACGAAATTGTGGAAACGATGGAACGTGCGGTTCCTAGGGCTGCTGAATTAGCCGCACAATTAGGAGCTAAAGTTGTTTTGCTTTCGCCGGCTTGTGCGAGTTTTGATCAGTATCAAAATTTCGAGCAACGCGGCGATCATTTCCGCCAAATGTGTCTGGAAGTGATGCAAACGCCAAAGGAATAATAGTTTTCTTGTGTTCAAAGAGAGAGAGATTCTATTACTATCCAAAACTTTACCTTTATGGTTCTCACTGTCCATCCTGAGCATCTTCAAGTTATCTGCAATCATGGGATGAGCGCTTATCCAGAAGAGTGCTGTGGCTTGCTCGTTGGCCGGCTCTTTGATGGCGGTAAAATCTTGGTGGAAGTGTGGCCGGCAGAAAATGCTTGGTGTGCGGAAGCGTCTCAGGCGGGATCTGGCGAGGACGAATTTACCAAAAAGCGTCGGTATGAAATCCCCCCTCAATTTATGTTTGAGGCACAACGGAAAGCACGCGACCTCGATCTGGCAATTATTGGCATCTATCACTCCCACCCCGACAACCCCGCTATTCCCTCTGAGTGTGATCGCGAATATGCTTGGCCACAATATTCATATATTATTGTCTCTGTTCAACAAGACAAGGCCCAAGACTTACAGAGTTGGAGCCTTGATGATGCCCATCAGTTCCAGGCAGAAGAGATACTTACCAGCGAACCGACTGAGGTTGAACAATAACTTTAAAAACCCCACAACACAAAGATCCGAAAGATTTAGATAAGATATTAGTCTTCTCACTACCGACTGCCATGTTAAACCCGAATCTGGATGAGATCCAGCTGACAAAAGACGAATACGAACGCTACTCGCGCCACCTAATCTTGCCCGAAGTCGGACTTGAGGGGCAAAAGCGTCTGAAATCCGCCAGCGTGCTGTGCATTGGCACCGGCGGACTCGGTGCGCCGCTGTTACTTTATCTGGCAGCTGCCGGTGTTGGACGAATTGGCATTGTAGACTTCGACATCGTAGACAGTTCTAATTTGCAACGGCAAGTTATTCACGGCACCTCTTGGGTGGGCAAACCTAAAATTGAATCCGCCAAAAACCGGATTTTGGAAATTAACCCTAACTGCCAAGTTGACTTGTACGAAACTCGCCTCTCATCTGAGAACGCGCTGGATATCATGAAGCCCTACGATATCGTGGTGGATGGCACCGATAACTTCCCCACCCGGTATTTAGTCAACGACGCTTGTGTGTTGCTCAATAAGCCCAACGTTTACGGTTCCATCTATCGCTTCGAGGGACAGGCAACCGTCTTTAACTACGAAGGTGGCCCTAACTACCGCGATCTTTACCCCGAACCCCCACCACCGGGGATGGTGCCTTCCTGTGCTGAAGGCGGCGTTTTAGGGATTCTGCCAGGAATTATCGGCGTTATCCAAGCAACAGAAACGATCAAAATCATTCTGAAACAGGGTTCTACTCTCAGCGGACGGCTGCTGTTGTTTAACGCTTTGGATATGAAGTTCCGGGAACTGAAACTGCGTCCCAATCCTGTGCGCCCTGTAATTGATAAATTAATCGATTACGAATTTTTCTGCGGTGTGACTCAAGCCAAGGCAGAGGAGGCTAAGCAACAGATGGAAGTTTCTGAGATGACGGTGGCGGAACTTAAGCAGCTCATTGAGAGTGGCGCGAGTGACTTTGTGCTGCTGGATGTTCGCAATCCGAATGAGTATGAGATTGCGAAGATTCCCGGATCGGTTTTGGTGCCTTTACCAGATATTGAACGCGGCGAAGGTGTCGAGAAGGTCAAGCAGTTGCTCAATGGCCACCGGCTGATCGCTCACTGCAAGATGGGTGGGCGTTCTGCAAAGGCTTTAGGCATTTTGAAGGATGCCGGCATTGAAGGTACGAATGTCAAAGGCGGGATTACTGCTTGGAGTCGAGAAATCGATCCGTCCGTTCCAGAGTATTAAACACGGGGGTGGGGGCGGTTCGCAACTGTTACAGTCGGCGAATGCTTGCCCTAGCCCCTCTCTTAGCCACCGGCAACGGAAAACAGAAGCTTATGAACAGCTCAGACTCTCAACCGGCAGTCACTTCAACGGATCGCCGGTTTATTTTATGGCGGCAAGTTGTGGGTTTAGCAGCGGTACAGGGCGCAATTACCCTAACTTGGGTGATTTACAAGCTGTATTTGCCGAAACTGCTAACCGGCTTTGGTTTTCCCGCAGGACTGGCTGCAACGCTGCTGATTGTTGAAAGTGCCCTGGCTGTGGTGATGGAACCGCTGATGGGGGGACTGTCTGATCGCAGAAAGCAGTGGGTGGGAACGCGGTTTCCGTTTATTTCTGTGGGGGTAATCCTATCCTCGGCTTTGTTCATTGCAATCCCCTGTTTTGCAATATTTGTTAAGCCAGATAACGTTTTTAGATTACTTCTGCCGGCATTTGTGGTGGCGTGGGCGCTGGCGATGACGGTGTTTCGTGCGCCGGCGCTGGCGCTGTTGGGGCAGTATGCAGCGGTGCCACAGTTACCCCAAGCAGCGAGTTTGCTAACCTTAGCCGGCGGGATAATTGCAGCGTTTGGGCCGATTTCTAGCGAGTTTTTGCTGAGTTTAGGTGCGCCTGTTACCTTCACCATTGGCTCTTTAGTTTTACTGGCGGCAGTCGCGCTGCTGCGTTCGCTGCATTCCCCAGCTACACCCGGAGAAAATAGCAGACAGCCGGCCGGTTCCACAACACCCGTTTCTCTTGCTGCTTTAGCTTCTATTTTTGGCACCGGCATCTTTGTTGCATGCGGTTCAAGTTTCCTAATGGCGCTGCTGCCAAAGCTGCTTAAAATCCAGTTTGATGCTGCCGCTATCAAGCCAATGATCTTTGCCTTTTCCATACTTTTAGCCTTAGCCGCAGTGCCGGCTGGAAAAATAGCCGTTCAACTCGGTAATCGGCGAGGAATGTTGATAGGAGTTGCGGGAACAGCGCTGTGGTTGCTATTGCTGGCGGTATTTTTACCTAGTGGTTTACCTCTGGTTGTAAGTGCAATAATAATGGTTGCTTTTTTAAGTTTAGTAAACAACGGAGCAATTCCCTTTGCCTTGTCTCAAGTGCCGGCACATCGGGCGGGATTAGGAGTAGGAATGTATTTTGGCGGGATAGGAACCGCAGCGAGTTTACTGCCAGTCATTTTTGGGCAATTAAGCGAAATAACGCCTGTTTCTGCGGCAATTAAAGGGGCAATTGCGTTCATTACTGCCGGAGTTTGTATCGCCGTTACCATCAAAACGCAGCCGGCACAATCTGCCTAGATTGAGATTTTATCTAAACTAATTAATGTTAATTTAAAAAGTAGACAATCAAGTGCTGTTTTAATTGATCCCTGCCAGTTATTAAGCTATTTTACAACAAGGCTAATTTAATTTCAAAGTTTGGAATTATAAAAATGGGGAGCAAGGTGCCGGCAGTGCCGCGCCGGCACCCCTAGGAAATACCTAAAGGAGATAACAATGCTCGGCCCAATAATGGAAGTTAGCAGACATCAAGGAGGGCAATCTCCTCTGTCTGGAGAAGGCAGCAGCCGTTCCTCCCGTTCCCGAAGGATTTGTGAGCGAAACGCTTACAATTGCCGCGAAGAGATGGAAATGACGGCTCAATTAGAAGGATTATCAGAACGGATAGCCTCACTAGAAAGCTTTCGTGAAAAATAAACCCCTTGAATAGTTTTGTAATAGGTTCTATCAATTTTGCCGCTTACAAAACTGTTCGCATCAGGTAGCAAAATTTTTTATTTTCTCACTCTTTCTCTACATTTGTGTGGTTGTGTTGCTCTGGTGCTGCCGGCAAAGAATTGTCTGGATTTTGGGTAAGTTCTTCTAAATGGCTTTTGATTAAAGGGGAATACTGGGAAGAATTTGTTTTCGTTGCCGGCAGATCAGAATAAAGCGAGAGCGCCTGATTATTCGCCTCAATTGCCTCTGGATATCGCCCTAAATTGCGAAGCGCCTCCCCCTTGCGAATCCAAGCATCTCGAAAGTCCGGTTTCAATTCCAAAGCCTTATCCAAACTTGCAATTGCCTCTTCATAGCGCCCTAAATTGTTCAGCACAATTCCCCGGTTATACCAAGCCGGCTCATAATCAGGATTAAGATCAATTGCCCGATTGTAGCCGGCAAGTGCCTCCTCATCGTGCCCTAATGCTTTCAGCGTAGTGCTGCGATCATTCCAAGTAATATGGAAATGCGGTTGAATGTCTAGTGAGCAGTTAAAGCTTTCCAACGCTTCTTCATAGCGCCCTAACTCAAAAAGTGCGTTTCCCTTCCCATTCCAGGCAACGCTATCTTTTGGTTGAATCTCCAAAGCCTGGTTAAAGCATTCCAACGCTTCTTCTATTTGCCCTAACTCAGAAAGCATAGCGCCCTTATTATTCCACGCTGCATGAAAATTCGGTTGAATTTCCAGTGCCCGGTTAAAGCAGTAAAGTGCTTCTTCAATCCGCTCTATATCTCTAAGGACATTACCCTTTGCATTCCAGGCAAAATGATAGTCTGGTTGAATTTTCAACGCCCGATCAAAACAATCCAAGGCTTCTTCAGGACGCCCTAAATAAAACAGCGTCACACCCTTGCCATTCCAACCAAAATAGTAATTGGGTTGAATTGCTAGAGCGCGATTATAACTATCAAGCGCTTCCTCTATTTCCCCTAAATCTCTAAGAACATTGCCTTTTCCATTCCAGGCGTCGTAGTAGTTTGGTTGAATCTCTAGGGCGCTGTTAAATAAAGTTAGGGCTGTGTTGATATTGCCGGCATAATATTGCTCAACGCCCTGATTGTATAAAGCCGCCGCTTCCCCTTCACTGCTAGCCGGCTTAACTTGAAGGTTGCGATTTGGAGAACTAAGGGCAATAGCTTGATTATTCGCTTCCACTGCCTCCGCATATAGCCCTAACTGCTGCAATGCCATGCCTTTATTAATCCAGGCATCGTGGAGATTGGGTTGCAATTCTAAAACTTTATCCCAGCAAGTAATCGCCTCTTCCCAGCGCTGCAAACCCGTCAACCCAATGCCATAATTAAACCAAGTTTCAGGATCGTCGGGGTTGAATTCTAAGGCTTTCTCCCAGCTAGCAACGGCTTCCTCCCACCGGCTCAAACTCCCTAGCGCCAGCCCGCGATTGTACCAAGTTTCAGCATCGTCGGGTTTCAGCGCCAGAGTTCGATCCCAGCTGGTGATCGCTTCTTCATAACGATTTAAATCAAACAGCACATCGCCTCGGTGATTCCAAGCAACGCGAGATTCCGGGTTAAGGGTGATGGCATGATTATAGGAGCCGAGCGCTTCTTCAAGACGCTCTAAGTTAAACAGCGCATTGCCTCGGTTTACCCAAGCGCGGTGGTGGCTGGCATCAATTTCGAGTGTGCGGTTAAAGGCAGCAAGGGCGGCTTCGCTATCCTCGGCTTCTAGTTGCTCTACGCCCAGCTTAAACCAGGCATCGGCGTCTTCTGAAGATTCCAAATTTTCGGGTGCGGATAAATCAACATCTGGCTTTTCTTCAAGGGAAGGATCTGGACTTGCCTGTGCGGTTTTTTCGAGGAGTTTAGTGCCGATTTGGTAAGAATTTTCGCCAATTTCTGCGATAGCAGGAATTTCTCTGGCTTTTTCACTTAAGTGCAGCAACCGGCATCCTAATTCATAATTCGGCACGGGCGACGCTTCCAAACTTGTGCCAAAGCGACGTAGCCACAGCACCCATTCTTGATTCGTAGCGCGAGCACTCAGCCCTTCAAAAAACCTGACAATCCGCACCGACTCCCAGCCCTGATTCACCCCTTCCAGCAGTTGCAGGAAATAATGCTCATACTCTGCCTCACTCAGCGGTTGAATTGTTGGTGCCGGCGCTACTGCTGCCCCTGCCGATGCCGGTGACGAATTTCTAAAAATACCCAACAACCGCTGAAATAACCTCACGAGCCGGTGCCAAATTCGCCTTAGCATCTGTCACACCCCTGCATTGCATTTATTGACAATTGTAAAGACTGTTGATTGCCTTTTTATGTTTTAAATTGTGAAATTAATAGTTAGGTTTCCCTTTGATGAAGCACAGCTAAGAAATTATCTAAAATATTTCATCTCAAATAAACTTGGGATAACTCACTGTAGTTAAAAAAAGAATTCTCAAAATTCTGCTATTTCATCCCAACACAAAATTGGTATTTTCTCTATCCGTGTTTATCCCGATGCCAGCCGATCTGCCAAACGAGTTGTCTCTGGGAGCCGGTATTTGGGGGTGCAGCGCAACACATAATCAATTGCACTTGTCAAGGAAATCCGATGGCCGGTTGAGACAAAGATCGGGTTAACACCGGCACGAGTTCTCAGCACTGCCCCAACCACTTCACCCTGATGTCGCAACGGTTGCCAACTGCCCCGATCCCCCGGCACCTGATCATGTTCTCCAATAAACCGCGTCTTTGCCACTCCAATTGCCGGGATATTTGCCAAAACACCCAAATGACAAGCTAAACCAAAGCGGCGGGGATGGGCTAATCCTTGCCCATCACACAGCAACAAATCAGGGGCAACGGTTAGCTTTTCTAACGCATCCAAAACTGCCGGCACTTCCCGAAACGAAAGAAACCCTGGAATGTAAGGAAAAGTTGTCGGTTGCAAAGCGATTGCTGAGGAGTGCAATTGCAAGTCTGGAAAACTCAAAACCGCCACAGCCGCCCGCGTTATCGAGTTGGCGAGATCATAACCCACATCCACACCGGCAACATAGCGCACCTCCCCCAGCCGATCTTCTGCAATCACCTCAGATCGCAGCTGCTGTTGAATTGCGATAGCCTCTTGTGTCGTCTGAGGCCAAGCATGAGTCCTGTTAATCTTCATTTTCTTATATTATATTCAGGCTGACACCTATCATTTTTACTCTCTAGCATGATAAAAGGGTGATTGCTAGTATTACGATCAACCTGATGGCATCCTTAAAGCAAAACGAGCTTGCCGGCAACTTGAGCGCTAGTCGCCGCGCACAACATCAACTTCCCTAAACCGCACTGACGACGTTTGCGATAAAGGATCAACAAACTTTGTCTGAAGAGGGCGTTATTCCTAAACTTGATAATCAGCATGGAATTTGCCGTAAAATTTAGGATATTTTTTTTGACAAACATCAACGCCGGCACAATCTAAATTTGTCCCACTCTCCCAGTCCTAGCAGTACAATTCAGTATCATCAAATCCTTGAGGCGAGCGAACCATGAAAGATGCAAAATTTCTTTACAACCCCACCCTTATTTCTTACATTGTCGGGGGAATCGTCCTCGTCTTGGCAGCAATCTTATTCAAGCCTTTTGCCATCGTGAATCCGGGCGAACGTGGCGTTGTGATGCAGTTTGGCAAAGTTCTGGCCAATGTTTTAGATGAAGGCATTCACCCCATTGTGCCGATTGTGAACACAGTTAAAACAATCAGTGTCCAAGTACAAAAAAGTGATGTCCAGTCAGAAGCATCGTCTAAAGACTTACAAGACGTAAAAACACTGGTTGCCGTCAACTGGCATATTGACCCCAAGCGAGTGAATGAAGTTTACCAGCGCATCGGTGATGAAAAGGAGCTTTTGAATCGGATTATTGCACCTGCCGTATCTGAAGTTGTTAAAGCATCGACAGCAAAAAAAACGGCTGAAGAAATTATTACCCAGCGCACAGAACTTAAACAAGAAATTGACACGACACTCAAAGAACGTCTAGCCGCTTACGGAATTTTAGTTGATGATGTGTCTTTGGTGGATATATCTTTTTCTCCTGAATTTGCCAAAGCGATTGAATCCAAACAAATTGCCGAACAAGAAGCCAAACGCGCAGATTTTACTGCGTTGAGAGCTGAAAAAGAAGCTCAAGCAGAAGTTAACCGCGCCAGAGGTCAAGCTGAAGCACAGCGGTTACAGCGGCAAACCATATCCGCTGAGTTGCTACAACAACAAGCGATTGAGAAATGGAATGGTCAGTTTCCAATGGTGATGGGTGGCAGCAACACCCTGCCTTTTATCAATATTAATCCGTCAAACTTGTCATCCGGTTCCGCGCCGGTGGCTCCCGCACAATAAGTTTTTTGCTTGAAAAAAGGTTATTAGCTATTAGCTTTATGTTGTTTTTTAGAGGTCTTTTGTTGTTTAAAAATGAAAGACAAATCAATCTCAGGAAGACTAATAGCTGATAACTAGAATAATAGGAAAGTGTCAGAAAATACTAGAGCGCTTACTAAACTGTACATATCTTAAAATCAACTAAGTTATTATGAAAAATAATGTATAATATTTTTCTAGTATTTAAAATTAAAACATAGCAGTTACTGTAGGTAACGTTTTCAAGAAATCTATAAAAATATTAAAGTTGCACAAATTTGGGCGCTGAACTGTTAATTTTATCTGTGTACATCTACAGTTAAAAAAATCAAGTTTTGCAATAAATATACTATCGATGTAACGCCGGCTTTAAAAATTGGCAAGATAGGTGAGGAGATATAATTTTAAATTAGTACATCTTTAATAAAATATAATAAAAATAGCTAGAAGATATGCCGGCAACAGCACGACAAATTGCGAGAGACTTCGTTTTGCTGAAGACAGCGGATCAGGACGTTATGGGCTGAATAGGGGCTATTTTCCTCGAAAAACCGCTTAAACGTTAACGTAGAGTTTAAGAAGTTGTTAAATCTTCCGGAAAAGCCAGATTTCTGTGGCTAACTATAAATCATAAGATACCTCCTAACTGCGTTCTTTGCCCCATTTGCGCCCTCCGTGCCAGATGGGGTTTTATGTTTGAGGGGTAGGGGTGCAAACCGGCACCGAAACTGATAATCTGGGTCAATTCGTTGATAGTTGATTTATGCACCGCAATCGGCTTCCTCCGGGCGAGATGGGTTTGCCTGGAATCGGTCAAACTCTGCAATTTCTTTTTGACCGGGATTATCTTCAGAATCGCTACGCCCAGTATGGGCCAATTTTTAAAACTCGCTTGCTGGGCAAACCGGCTGTATTTATGATCGGCCCAGAAGCGAATGAATTTCTCTTAGCCAGTCATGCCGAGCATTTTTCCTGGCGAGAGGGTTGGCCAGAGACGTTTAAAATTTTGTTGGGGGAGTCGCTGTTTGTTCAAGATGGCGAAGAACACCGGCGCAACCGGCGGCTGATGATGCCGGCACTACATGGCCCAGCGCTGACTAGCTATCTCGCCACGATGGAATCAATTACCCAGCGCTATCTTCAGCAATGGGAACAGCAAAAAGAGTTCCGCTGGTTTGAAGAATTTAAACAGCTAACCTTTGACATTGCCAGTGAGTTGCTGCTGGGTGCAAGTGCCGGCCCTGAAGTAGCTAGACTCAGCCAGCTATTTTCCACCCTGACAATGGGTTTATTTTCCCTGTTTCCGGTGCGCTTGCCGGTGACGCAGTTCGGTAAATCCGTTGCTGCGCGAAACCAACTGTTGCAACACATTACCGGAGTTGTGCGGCAACGCCAGCAAAATCCAACTAACGATGTACTTAGCTTGTTATTACAAGCGCGTGATGATGAAGGTAATAGCCTCAGCCTGAAAGAACTCACCGCCCAAGCAATGCTGATGCTGTTTGCCGGCCATGAAACCACCACTTCGATGCTGACTTGGTTGTGCTTGGAATTAGGCCGGCATCGAGAAATCTTAGAACGCGCCAGAACCGAACAGCAAACCCTAGCAGAAAAAGGGCCACTGAATTTAGAACAATTGGGGCAAATGCCCTATTTAGAGCAAATTCTACTAGAGGTGGAGCGCTTGCATCCGCCGGTTGGGGGTGGGTTTCGCGGCGTGGTAAAGCCCTTTGAGTTTAACGGTTATTATGTGCCGGCTGGATGGCTGGCACTGTACTCGATCAAAATGACCCACAAGCTGCCAGAGATTTACCCCGAACCTTACCGATTTGATCCAGATCGGTTCAGTCCCAGCCGGCAAGAACATAAAAAGCAACCCTTTAGTTTAGTCGGATTTGGTGGTGGGCCAAGAGTTTGTATTGGCATCGCCTTCGCCAAGATGGAAATGAAAATCGTTGCGGCGCAATTATTACGACACTATCAATGGGAATTGCTGCCCGATCAAAGTTTAGAAACCGTTGAGGTTCCCACGCGCCGGCCTAAAGATGGGTTGCGCGTGCGATTTCAAAGGCTACAATCCGAATGAGATGGGCGTTAGCTTAAAACAAGCCTGATTAGATGTAACAATCCTCAATGTCAAGATATTAAAGACCGGCTTATTAAGTTGAATAATATTAATAGTTGATTCCAGCGGGATGCTACAACAGAAAAGAGCGCTGCGGAGTAGAGATGAATCAACTAATTTTAGAGTGGTTAGAAGCCGGTCAGCCCAGATCCCAAACTATCCAAGACCAACAGCCCAGCAAACATCCGGGAACCGTCCGCATTGGTCGCGACCCCAGCCGGTGTGATATCGTATTGACGCATCCAACCGTATCAGGGCTGCACATCGAAATCTTTTTTAACCGGCAGCAAAATAACTTTTCATTGCGAAACCTTCGCGATACAAATCCACCCGCTGTTGATGGACACCGACTGAGTGTGGGAGAACTGCCTCTCCACCCAGACAGCAGAATTCTTTTAGGAGAAGTGGAACTCAATGTTGTTGCAGTATCTGTGGCAACTTCTGGGGTTGCGCCGACAGTTATCGCATCTCCACCGGCAGCGATTCCAGCATTTCCCTCACCCGCAAAGCCGGTTAAAGCATCGATTTCCCCAACTGTCCCCCCAAATGCTAATTACGGTTTGGAGTGTCCCTGTTGCAACCGCATTTCCCCCTACGAACGGCTAGACTTGGGCTGTCCTTGGTGTGGCACTTCCCTGGCAGCAGCCGTGAGTGTTGTCATGCCTCCCGGTTCTTAGAGGTATTGGGCATGGGGCATAGGGCATTGGGCATTGAATAAGAGGCAGAGTGGGAGACGGGGAGAAATTTCCAATTTCTTCCTAGTTGTAATGACGACCAGAATCTACCTAAAAAGGGGCAACTTAACCACAAACTCACCCATACCGTTCTTATTAGGCAAGCCATGCCCCATGCCCCATCCCCAATGCCCCATCCCCAATGCCCAATGCCCAACGCCCAAAAATCCAATATCTAAAATCCTAAGATGGTATCACCTGTACAAATACGATTGAGATGGGAAGATCCGGCGACTGGGGAACGGCGGGAACCGGTACTGAGTTTACCCATTGCCCTAGGACGAGAATTTTCTCAAATGCCTGGGGAAATTGCCGGCAGTCGCGTCTCCCGTTTGGTACTCAATAGCGATCAAGTTACTCGCTTCCATGCCTTGATTGATATGGAGTCAGGCGGGTTAGTCGTTGTTGATCAAAGCAGCCGCAATGGAACGTTTGTCAATGGTACGCTTCACAAACGCTGCGCCTTGGCGAATGGCGATACGCTGCAAATTGGCCCTTACCAGATTAATGTCTCGTTTGCCGCTTCTGCGGCTGCCCCAACACAAGCCGGTAATTCGCCCATCTTATTTAATCCCCAGACGGATCTGCCCGATCCGACTCAGCCGCCACAGCCGCCGGTGATTGCTGCCGGCTTTCCACCTCAAGCATTTGTCGATTCTAAAATTGTGCCGGTGCAAGATTTGCACGCAACAGGGTTGCCGGTGGATGAAATCGATTATGCGGCGATTGGTGCCGGCTTGGGGAGTTTTATCTGGGTTGATTTATTGCGGATTTTTGGAGTTAAACCAGGGCAAATTGCGGCTTTAGGCATGGAGAAAGAACCCTACGCCCGTTATCGTCGGCTTTGCCTTAATTCCCAAATTCCTTTACACGAACGGTTGCGTTCCAATTCAGATTCCTGTCCCGATAATATATGGGGTTGGCCGAGTTATGCCCTGCGCGAGGCTTGGGGCGACTTTTTTAAAGGGCAAATTGGGGCATCTTTTAAATATTTGTGGCAAGTCTTTGCAGAACCAACCTTTGCTGAAACGTACACACCTCGCGCCGGCAATGTGTTTAATTCGATTGATCGAGAAGCCACGCGGATTGGTTGGGATGGCATCTTTCGCTACGGGCGCATTCGGGCAATTCGCAAAACCGATGATGGGCGCTATGCCATTGCTTACTCACGCGGAGATGCCAGCCGGCGTGATCGGGCATTTCTGTTAACAAAATATGTGCAAATCGCCACTGGCTATCCAGCGATTCAATTTCTCCCAGATTTGCAAGATTACCGCGAAAAAACTGGCGATTTTAAATCTGTTGTGAATGCCTATGAAGATCATAAGCATGTTTATGAATATTTAGAGCAAAATGGCGGCACCGTACTAATTCGTGGGCGGGGAATTGTGGCGTCTCGAATTGTGCAGCGAATTTATGAAGCGCGGCAACGCAACCCGAATATTTCCCTCTTACATTTAATGCGATCTCCGAAGCCTCAAGGTAACAAATTTGGCAGTGCTCAGCGTCAAGTTAAAAATCACTATGAATTTCAACCTTTTAACTGGCCAAAAGCCGGTTGGGGTGGCGAAATGCGGGCAATGCTAGAACAGGCAACTCCGGAACAGCGAAAGCGTTTACTGGCAGACTGGGGCGGCAGCACAACGGCAGATCGCGGAGATTGGAAGCGTATTGTTCAAGAAGGGTTAAATCAGGGTTGGTATCAGATTGCGTTTGGTGAAGTTGAACGCGTTGAGCGCGAACAAAATGGCATTATTACTTACATTCAAGAGAAGGGATTTAAGGGGCAAGTGCGATTAGAGGCTAACTTTATTATTGATGCCACCGGCCTTGATGCTCATGTCACCGCAAATCCTCTCCTCAATGATTTGGTGAACTGTTACAATCTGCCGCTAAATCATTTGGGACGCTTAAGTGTTTCCAATGATTTTGAATTAGTAGAAATGCGGGCAGATCGGGGCCGGATGTATGCTGCCGGTGCGATTACATTAGGTGGCCCTTATGCGCCGGTTGATAGCTTTTTAGGCTTACAATATGCAGCACTTCGCACGGTTGATAGTTTAGCAGCCGCGAAGGCAACAGGAATGCGCCGGCTCAATTTTCTCACTTCTTTAGGACAGTGGTTAAAATGGGTGGCAAATCAATCGCCTTAATCAAAAAACTTCTATCTCAAACTTAAATCAAGATGACTCCAACTCTACTAGGCCGATGGCAAAGCCGGTTACTTCTCTTTGCTACCGTAGGCGTCTTGCTAACCCTTCCCTTCTTTCTGGGCATGATTGGCAATAAACCGGGCGTAATTTATTTTTGGGTGCTGGGATATTTAGCACTTTTTGGCATTTGTTGGGATGTCCTTTATAACTACCTGCAAAAGTTTCGCTGGGATTATGATTGGCCAGGAGTTTTTCAACTGATTGCCGGCATTTGGGAAGGAATTTTTGTAGCGATTTTAGCGATAGTGATTGGTTTGCCCGGTGTACCCAAGGATCAATTTGAACTGCCATTATTTATCCCTCATTATACCCTTGTTTGGTTAGGAATTTATATCGCTTCTCAGTCTTTAATGCGGATTTTGTTTGTTCGCTGGCGCTTTAAAGGTGGTCAGTGGTTGTAAAGATTTTGCTCATGCCGGCATTAAAGAATTAAGGATTTTTTTATTAGAAGGCTTCTTGTCATTAGCGAGTATTTACTGATCAATACTCGCTAGTAAATAACTTGTCGCATAATAACAAAAATTACATCATCAATCACATTATGATGTAAAAATATCTGTGTTTATTTGCGCGCATTTACAGTTAAAAATCAACCTTTTTTGAAAAAATTTGTTATTATACTCAAAAATCAAGCAAAAATCTAATCCATCCAATTGAAAGCGGCGAATCCAATCCCTAAAATAAGCATGACAATCACTACCAAAAGGATCAATAACATAATTACCCAGAAAATGAAGCCGGCAACTGCCCAAGCTCTTTGATGGGCTTTAAAAGCAGCAATACTATGCCACCGGCGGCTTTTCCACGCCCATTCATTGCCTTTCAATCCTAAAATAATTGCCATTGTTGGCAAGGCTAACCCGAAGGTAATAATTGAGACATCTAACCAGGCTAATGCACCAATCCAAACTTGATTGGTAATAAACCAGAAACCTGGCAACAAAAAAGCCCCCCAGTTCCAGCCGATAATTTCCTCTGGCACTTCACTAGAACTGTCAAACAGCCCACCTTGCCCAGAATTATTAGACACAACCGGCTGAGAATTAGGCGGATGAGTGGGTCGGCGATTTGGGGCAACAGATTGGGTGACTTGAGTTGCCGGCAAATTAAAATAATTATCCAATAATTGCTGGATTTCTTCCGCATATTGAAACCGATCAACCGGCTGAGACGATAACATTTTTTTCAAAATACTCTTCAGTTGAGGGCTGATTGTTTTCAGATGCTTCTCCCAAATCCAATTCATTGTATGAGGATCGATCAGTTCTTGGGGTTGTTTGCCGGTCATTAATACAATTGCTGTCACCGCTAAAGCATACAAATCACTGTGAGGCGCAACAATACCGGCTTGCATTTGCTCATCTGGGGCGTAACCAATTTTACCCAAACGAGTCGCACTTGCAGAAGTTTGGGAACCGGCAACCTCATTGGCAATTTGCTTAACACCGCCTAAATCAATTAACACCGGCATCCCATCTCGTTCGCGGCGAATAATATTATCTGGGGCAATATCGCGATGAATAATTCCCTGCCGGTGTAGATAACTTAAAACCGGCAGCAATTGCTGTAATAATTCAACAATTTCTGTTTCGGTAAAAGCTTGACCTCGCTGTTGCCGGTTATCCAACAGTGATTGATAAGTTTCTCCTTCTATAAAATCTTGCACTAAAAACAGCCGTTTTCCCTCACGAAAGAATTCCCAAAAACGGGGAATTTGGGAATGCTGAAGTTTGTGAAGCATTGCCGCTTCGCGCTGAAATAGTTCCTCTGCTTTCTGAACAGCATAAGTTCCTTGCAAAGAAGGCGTAAGTTCTTTAAGCACAACGGGTTCGTTAAAGCGTCCCGTATCTTCGGCTAAATAAGTTTTACCAAATCCCCCTTGACCGATAGGATTTTTGATGAAATATCTGTCCCGCAAGCGCGTTCCCGGCATTAAATCTCCAGCGCTTGCTGTGCCGGCATTCTGTCCCTGCAAAGATTCACCGCAGTATTCGCAAAAACGTGATGTCGCCGGATTTTGATGCCCGTTGCTGCAAGTAATCCAACTCATGAAGCTATTTTCCTCAGTCGATCCTGTAAGACGGGTCTAGATACCATTTTAAAGTTTAAATTTTAGAAATTCAAATTTTGAAACTCTTACGGATGAGGAGTTTTAAGCATTTATAGCTTGCTGTCATTTACAAAAATGGGATGAGTTAATTGTAGCGAGTGTTTCAAGTGCGATAATTCATTCTGGCATTGGCGGAGAAAATCGCCGCATTAACCCTTGAGCCGGCTTTGAGAAAGTTATGTCTGCAGTCGTTCTCGTTTTGGTTGAAGTTCTGATTGTGATCGGACTTTCCCGGCTCGTAGGTCTGGGATTTCGATCCATTAAACAACCCTTAGTGATTGGTGAGATTGTCGCCGGCATTATGCTGGGTCCATCGCTGTTTGGTTGGCTTGCCCCAGATTTATCGGCGTTCCTGTTCCCGCCAGAAACAGTTCCGTTTCTGAACGTGCTGTCTCAGGTGGGACTGATCTTTTTCATGTTTCTGATCGGCTTGGAACTCGACCCAAAATACCTCAAAGGCAACTTGGATATCGCCATTTTGACTTCTCACGTCAGTATTTTGGTGCCCTTTTCCCTGGGAAGTATCCTAGCCTTGTTGCTTTACCCCCTGGTTTCTAATGGCAGCGTTTCCTTTACCGCCTTTGCCATGTTTTTGGGCGCAGCCATGTCAATTACGGCGTTTCCCGTCTTGGCAAGAATCATTACCGAGAACAACTTGCAGGGGACGCGCTTGGGGACGCTGGCGCTGACGTGTGCGGCGGTTGATGATGTCACAGCTTGGTGCTTGCTGGCAGTGGCAATCGCGGTGACTCGCACCAATAGCATGGGAGGGGCTTTACCAACAATTCTGGCATCAGTGGCCTACATCGCGATTATGGTAACGGCGGGGCGGTGGTTCGGAACCCGATTGGCCCAACTTTACGAACGCACCGGCCGGCTGACTCAGCTCGTTTTAGCCGGCATTTATATGGCGGTTGTGGCTTCCGCCCTGATTACTGAATTAATTGGCATTCACCTGATTTTTGGGGCGTTCCTGGTAGGCGCAGTCATGCCCAAAAATCAAAGTCTGACGCGGGAATTGGCGAACAAAACTGAAGATTTTGTTCTGATTTTTCTGCTGCCCATCTTTTTTGCCTATAGCGGTTTGCGAACGGAAATTGGCTTGCTCAATAAGCCGGAATTGTGGCTGTTATGTGCGGCGGTTTTGGGCGTAGCCATTTCCGGCAAATACGTCGGTACTTACGTTGCCGCAAGAGTTTGCGGGATTGAAAACCGCGAAGCATCTGCCCTCGGTTGGTTGATGAACACTCGCGGATTAACTGAGCTGATTGTGCTCAATATTGGTTTAAGCTTGGGTGTGATTTCGCCGTTGCTGTTCACCATGCTGGTGATTATGGCGCTAGTCACAACGTTTATGACGTCGCCACTGCTGGAGTGGACTTATCCGAAACGGCTGATTCGGCTGGATATGGTGGAAGAGGATACGGATGAAGTTGAGCCAACTTATCGAATTTTGGTGCCGGTGGCAAATCCCAGCACGCAGAAAGGGTTACTGCAACTCGCGGTTGCAATTGCCAGCACCGGCTTGGAACCGGCAGCGGTTTACCCCCTGTCGCTGGTTGAGTTGGAAGAAAACTATTTATTTGAAAGCACCCCTGCTGAGGCAGATCGTTTAATCGACCAGCGCCGCGCTCGTCTAGAAGAATTAGTTCAGAGTCTAGAACCACCTGAAACTCGCCGGTTGGTGCATCCGATTGTCCGAATTTCTCATGATGTGGCGGGAGAAACCGCTCAGATTGCCAAAACCAACCGGGCAGATTTAATTTTGGTGGGATGGCACCTGCCGGCATTTAATACAAACCGTCTGGGTGGGCGAGTCGGTCAAATTCTCACCACAGCGCCGGTGGATGTGGCGGTATTTGTGGATGGAGGACAACAGCAACGACTTAACGCTTTGTTAGTACCTTACACTGCGAATATTCATGATGATTTAGCACTCGAACTCGCTCTGAGGCTGCTGGTTAATGATAAAACAAGGCGTCTGACAGTTCTGCGGGTCGCAACCGGCAGCCAGAGGGAGATTGAACTCAGCAACGAGTTTAGCACCGTGATGACACAGTTGCCGGCTGCTGTGCGAGCTCGCATTGACGTTCCCATTGTTGAAGCTGCCGATCCGCTTCAGGCCGTCGTGGATGCTTCCAAATCCGTTGATTTAACGATTGCCGGCACCAGCCGCGCTTGGGGAATTGAGCGTCAAACTTTAGGCCGGTATACTGATGAATTGGCAATTCAATGTCACTCTTCTTTATTAATTACCCGCCGGTATTCTCAAGTTACCTCTCACCTCGCCTCAGTGCTTGCCGCGCAGCCGGCAGCCGTTAGCAATGAGGAACTGGGAACTGAGGACTAGAAGCCATGATAGCCGAGACGCAGGCGGCACTTCCCCCGTAGAACAGGAGTTCCGCGTTTCCCAAATCCTCAGTTTCCTCAATCTAAAACCGACTTCTAGAAAAAATCCAAGAAGTCAATCATAAAGCACATCGAACGGCTGAGGTGATCGGCTACAGGTTGCGGTTTTAAAAGTACAAAATCAATGGGTGTAATTAAGGTATAATCCCAAATCGATATGAGTCATTTCAGTCTCAAGTCTTTATCATTTTATGGCATTGCGATTGGGTCTGTCGCTGTTTTGTTTAATCTGGTTAGCGCTTACGGTGAAAAGAATCTTAAAGCACCGCCTGCCATTGCCGGTCGCTATCTCATTCCCACAAAAAATGTGCCGGGATGTAAAAACCCTCAAGGAGTGGTGTTAACCCTTAATCAATCGGGTATTTATTTGAATGGTTTTTTATCACCAGCAGACCGTCAGACTCAATCAGCCGAAATAGCTGAAGAGAAGCCATCGCTTGAGGGAAAATTCGAGCAAAAAAAATTGAATTTATTAGGTGTGGTCGGCCAATCTAAACTCTGTAAGGAATTGGATAATAAAGCTCCCTCCACTCAGTTTGTCAAAATTACAGGGGAAATAGAAGGAGAAAAATTAAAGGGTCAAATGCGTCTGAGTTCAACGCCAAAGCCCATTGAATTTACAGCGAAAAGGGAAGCGCCGGTGAAGCGGCAGGAGACGCATTGAGATGAACGCATCTTGGATTGAGAGAGGCGAACTGGTTTCTCTCAGAGGCATTTGAGCTTCAGGGAGAGGAGGCTGTCGGGGGGTATCCACGTGTGATCGCCTACTGAGTAGTTTTTTCCGGCAGGTTATTATTGCCGTTTTGACGGGCCATCTCTGACCTCACTCAACTCCTCAATTGTTGCGCCCAAAATTCGCGCTAATGGGACTAATTGGCTATTAATAACTTCTTCGCCGGCATAAATTTCTTGCAGTTCTTGAGGGGATAATCGATAAGAATCGCAGAAACGAGCAAATTCTTGGTCGCCAACATTCAGTTCGGCTTGCCGGTCCCGCAGCATCACAGCGATTGCCCTACTTCCATATTTGGGGCGATCAGCCATGAGTAAGTATTTCTGGATCAGGTCATCAAGTTTTCTTTTGTCTCCGCCAGACTGCTTTAGCAACTCAGCACAAGCGAGTTCTAGGGCTTTGCGTAGCTTTTCTTCATCATTCATCACTTGAACAATTTTTGCCACATACTCCCGCCGGCCAAATCCAACTAACGCCCCCTCATAGAAAATTGGAAAATAAGCAACCTTTGCTCCAAATTTCCAAGGTAAATCGTTATTATTTTGTGTCATAGCTGCACCCTCTTCAGCGGTTCAATTTTCAAGATTTAATGACTATCAACTCCCATCAATTTAAGTTGTAATAACTTTTGGAGTATTTTTTAGTTGACACTTTGGAAGTTGGTTTAGATCGATCTCTCCTCAATCAGAAACGGCTAAAATTAATGCTGTTCCTGCTAAATCTTCAGAGAAAATATCTTCTCGATGATCTCAAGCTTTTTGATTGTCTTCCACTTCATTTAAAGGAAGGAACAAAATTGTTAGCATTCCGGGAATTGTTAGAATGCAGACAATAATGAAAAAATTAAAATAGCCAACTCCCTGCTGAATCGGGCCGCTGATAAACTCAGCCACCATTTTCCCCAAAGCCATAAAGCCGGTTGAGATGGCATAATGAGAAGTTTTATATTTGCCCTTCGAGGTGTACATTAAATAAATCATGAAAGCGGTGAAGCCTAATCCATATCCGAACTGTTCTATGGAGATAAGCGGATATATCCACTGGACTGGAAGCTGACGGGAAGCGATGTAAACATAAAATACATCGGGGACATTTAAGGCTAAAGCAAGAGGCCAAATGGTCTTTTTTAAGCCATATCTTGAAACGATCAATCCTCCCAAAACGCCTCCGATGATGAGCGAAGTTACTCCAAACGTGCCATAGATTATCCCCACCTCTCTCGTGGCGGCTGCTGTATCTAAACCACTTTGTTGGAGATAATCTAATAAAAATAGCTTCCCGATTTTGCCGAGCATGACTTCTGCAAAGCGGTACAATAAAATAAACGCCAATGTCGCCCAAATTTTAGGCTGGCGGAAGTACGAGGCGATGACTTCTAAAAAAGGGGCTGTCTCTTGCCTTTCTCTGTTTCCAGCGTTGGATAAATCACTATCAGGAAACGGTAAAATTAGCTGGTGGTAAATAAAACTACCGGCAAAGATTAAAGCTGAAAGACCTAAAGTTATGCTCCAGCTTAAAGGAATATTACCAAGTGTTCCTCCAAGCTGACCGGCAAAGGCGACTAAAAATCCAGTCCCGAAAATCAAAGCGACTCGAAAGGCAACGTTGCGAATGCCGGCAAACAGCGCTTGCTGTTCTGGACTTAAGGCCAACATATAATATCCATCTGCTGCAATGTCATAAGTCGCGGAGATAAATGCAGCGAGACTAAAGGCTAGCAGTGAGAGAAAAAAGAAATTGGGTAGAGTGAACGAGAAGGCTGCCAAAATTAAGCAGCCAATCATGGCTAACTGCGTGTAAAGTACCCACTTTCTTTTGGTTGAATAAATATCAACAAAAGGTGCCCATAAGGGTTTAAGTACCCAAGGAAAATTCAGTAAACTTGTGAAAGCGGTAATTTGAGCGTTGGGAATTCCTAAACTTTTATAAATGATATCCAAAACGCCAGTGATGATAACGTTAGGGAGACCTTGAATAAAATAAAGGCTGGGAATAAACGTCCAAGGATTGCGATAATTTACTTTTTTTGATTCCATTAGATTGAGCGGGTGGAAGCTGGATGAATTTGATTTAAACATTTGTGAGGAAAAGGAACAGGAGAGATGAGGTAAAATTTTCACCCCATGACTCTGATCAGTTCCCATGTCTCACTTATTTTGATCCCGGTTTAATCGCGACTTTAATCACTTGCCGATCACGCATTTCATGGAACACTTGCTCTAAATCTTTCAAAGGCCGGTGTTCGCTAATCAGTAATTCAAAGGGAATCGTGCGACTCGCTAAAAGTGATAAGGCGTCCCGAACATAAGCCGGGGTGTTGTGAAAAACTCCTTTGAGGGTGAGTTCGCTGTAATGCAATTGTTCTGTATTCACCGTGATGGTGGTGTCACGCGGACAACCGCCAAATAAGTTTACAGTGGCACCGGCACGGGCACACGCAATTGCTGTTTCCCACGCTGCCGGCACCCCGGTGGCTTCGATCACGACATCCGCACCCCATCCTTCCGTCATCTGTCGCACGAGTTCGGGAATATGGGTCGCCTTGCTTTTTACCATATCTTCCTGTTGATGCAAATAGGGTAATTGATGATAATTAAACGCCTCAGATGCGCCCAATTTTTTACCAATCTCTAGCCGGCTGTTGTTGCCACCAAATAATATTACCTGTGCATCGCGATTGGCTAATACTGCCACAAACATTAATCCAATTGCGCCATCTCCGAGCACAACAACGCGATCACCGGCTTTAACGTTGGATCTCGCCACACCATGAAGTACACACGCTAAAGGTTCTGTCATCGACGCCAAAGCGTCTGGTAAACCTTCAGGCATCGGCAGCATATTATGCTCCACAATTGGCGCAGGAATCTTTAGGTACTCGGCAAAGGTGCCATTATTCCAGGTCAAATTTGGGCAAAGCGAATATTCTTGCCGGCTGCAAAAGAAACACTCGTAGCAGGGTGCGGAGTTGTTCGCAACCACCCGATCTCCCACCCGCCAGCCGGTGACGCCTTCTCCGAGGGCCACAATTTCGCCGGCTGCTTCATGGCCAAATAATGTAGGTGGTTTCAGCATTTTCGCATGGCCACCGCGCCGCCAAACTTTCAAGTCTGTGCCGCAAGTCGTTGCGGCTGCCACCTGAACAACCACCTCACCGGCTGCTGGTGAAGGATCGGCGACTGATTCTAAACGTAAGTCTTCTTGTCCGTAGAGTAACGCTGCTAGCAAGATAAACTGCCCCTAACCGTCGATTTCCCCGATTGTATCAGGGCGACTGTTGCGATTTGATGGGTAAGGGTTGAAACTAAAGTGGATATCGGAAATTAAACTTATTTTAGAATTTAGATTATGCAGTAGCTGGAAACTATAAATTTCGTAAATATAAATGTTTTACTCCAATTATTCATAATAATTAAAAACCTTAAGCCTTTGCATCTATCACTGTGTTTCGACAAATTAATAAAAGAGGAAATATTATACTGTTTCCTTTTTTTGCCTTTTCTCTTTCATTAACTTTTATTTAATAAACGGAAAAGGGTTTCAAAGCTTTTTATTGCTTGAAACCTCTAGGCTTAAATGAAAAAAGGTCAGGGAAATTTATGTTTCTAAAGATGGTGAAAGGTGCGACGGTTGCCTGATACTCTCATGCAGAGGCTGGAAACTCGAAATCAGGAGTGGCATTTCTTGCCGGCAGGTCATGCAAAACCAATACATACCCCCATGCCTTATGTGACGCAGCATTTCGTAGCTACCGCAACAAGGACAGGTCAGGCTTCGCATATTCATCTGCTTTACTCCTAAAAAAATTTGTTACCCCAGTAGATTTAAATCGTAAGGGTTCAGACCCAGCCTCTAAATCCTCCCCTGGGAATATCTCAAGTTATCAAACTTGATTATTTACAGTTAACAAGCGGAAGAATTCGTATAAACAGACACACGGGGATCAAGGCGAGAACCATTGATATTAGATAAACGACCTTCTAAAACTTGTTGATAAGCACCCTCATATCCATCAACCATTGTGCTTACGGTGAAGTCGCTTAATACACGATCTCGGCAGGTTTGTCTGTTCATTTCTAACGCAGCAGGGATCAAAGTTGCCATTTCTTCATAGCTTTGGCAAACGAAGCCGGTTGTCCCGTGGGCAATGACTTCTGGGACAGAACCTAGCCCCATGCCAAGCACAGGAGTACCAACGGCCATTGATTCAATCATGACTAGGCCAAAAGGTTCGCGCCAGCTAATGGGAAATAAAGTAGCGGCAGCATTGGCTAAGAGTTCAACTTTTTCCGAGTAGTTGACTTCCCCTAAATATTCGATTTGTTTGCCATCAATTAGGGGGGCGAGTTCCCGTTCATAAAACTGCCGGTCAACCGTATCCACCTTGCCGGCCATCTTTAAACGCCAGCCGGTGGCGCGGGCAATCGCAATCGCGTGTTGTGGGCCTTTTTCGGGAGAAAGACGCCCCAAAAAGGCCAGGTAGGGAGGGTTTTGAGGGTGAGGGTTGAAGGGATAATCTTCAGGGTCGATGCCGTTGTAAACCGTGCGAATGTAGTTTAGTCCCGGTTCTCGTTGGGCGTCGCTGATGCTGATATAAGGTTGCTGCCGGTGGTAGCTAAATAATTTACGGTTTTCGAGTGTTAAAACGCCATGAAGCGTGTGGACAGTTGGCGTTTTAACCAAATTGCAAAAGGGCAGGGCGCTACATCCCATGTGGGAGTGGATAATGTCAAACTCTGCTGCCTGTTCGTAGACGCGGCTGAGTTGCAGCATTTCATAAATTCCGTACTCTCGCACATTCGGGTCCGAACGCAAGGCGCGAGGATGAACAGATTCTAACCGCGCTAAGGTTTCAGAATCACCAGAGGCAAAGAGAGTCACTTCATGGCCTCGGCGAACCAGTTCATCGGTTATGTGGCCGACAACCAATTCAATGCCGCCGTAAGCAGGCGGAGGAACTCGTTCCCACAACGGTGAAACTTGGGCGATTTTCATAGGTTTGTCCCGTCCTTTTTAAAAGATTTAAAACTATATCTCTATGTAAAGATATATGGACATGGGCGTGACTGTTGGATGAAAGTTAAGGCGTTTAAAAAAAGCAAAGCAGATGAGCTAAGCCTTTTACAGTTGCTCGGCTCATGTCTGACAAAACATTAACAGGAGTGCCGGGGGAAGCGCGAGTCGGGTTAACCGTCACAAAATGTAAAAGAACGTTAAGACAGTTGACAAAGCAAGTCGTGATTACCGTACCAAAGAGCAGGAGATATCCCAATGGGCGGCCCTAGGGAGGCAATTAGATGCTACTCCACTGAGTTCATTTGCCCAGATTGAGAGGGGAAGGGGGAGAAAAATTTAAGATGTTGATTGATTTGCCGGCAAGCCAAATTAGATGGGCTTTACCTTCCCCACTTGTCTGGCTAAACTTCCACTCTTTGAAAATCCGGCCTAAGTTTTATTCCCTAAATTTGAGCGCTGCTGTTTCTTCCGCCACCCGCTTTCCTTCATCGAGCAGATAATCAAAAAATGCGCGAGCAACAATTGAGAGCTGTTTGCCGGTGGGATAGATGACATACCACTGCCGGCGGATCGGAAAGTTTTCTACATCCAGAATCGTCAGCTTGCTCGTCCCCCCTTCTAAGGCTAAAACGTGGCGAGATAAAACGGATATACCCAAACCGCCGGCAATCGCTTGCTTGATCGCCTCATTACTGCCCAGTTCTAGCCGGATCTTGAGTTTAATGCCGTGTTCCTCAAACATTTTCTGCACCGCTCCCCTCGTGCCCGAGCCAGGCTCACGAATGATAAAGGGTTCGCCGGTGAGACGCTCTATGGGGATGTTTTTTTGCCCTGCAAGTGGATGATCGTGCGGTGCCATCACCTCTAAAGGATTTTCCAGAAATGGATGGCAGCTAACGTCAATGTTGGTTGGAGGCTGGCTCATAATTTGCAGCTCGTCCAGGTTGTCATTTAGGCGTTCTAATAAGCCTTCATGGTTGGTCACCTGGAGCGAAACATCAATTCCGGGATAGCGCCGGCAAAATGGACCGAGTAAACGCGGCACAAAGTATTTAGCCGTCGTAACAACGGCTAGCCGCAACTGGCCCTGTTTGAGACCCTTCATATCTGCGACCGTCATCTCAAATTGAGAGAGCCGCTCGAATACCTCCCGGCAGGTTGCTAGCAGTTCCCGACCGGCATCCGTGAGATAGAGCCGCTTCCCCACCTGCTCAAATAGGGGCAACCCAACTGCCTTTGTCAGCTGCTTCACTTGCATCGAGACGGTGGGTTGAGTGAGAAACAATTCTTCGGCTGCGCGGGTAAAGCTACCGTGCCGTGCAGCCGCTTCAAAAACCTTCAATTGATGAAGCGTTGCCTGCTTCAAGGGACTTACTCCTGAACCTAATCATAGAATATTATCTATGATCTTAATTACAAACAATTACTTTTCTTTATGAATTTTGCAAGTTATTATCAAATTAATCTCAAGAGCGTAAATCCCCTTCCAATTGGTGTTGCACTGGTGTGTGAGGGTTTATGAGGAGCGTTTTCTCTAGACTCCTCTCCTGAAGTTGGTTTTCTGTAGGAACCAGCCAAGGATGATCCTCGCGGCCTTACCAAGTCAGCCGGTGCTACACTTTTTCATCTCATCACTTAAATTGGCCAGTCTTATGGGTCTGCCTGTTGTTCTTTCTGTTTGGGTAACTCCTGCAATTCAGGAAGTTCTACCAGTTCTTTCTCAGTCTCATTAGGAGCCGGCAACTTTTCTAAATCTGGCAACTCTACCAGTTCTGTTTCCGCTTGCTTCTCTTTCTCCTTAACATTTATTGGCATTAACAGAGGTTTATGTTGCTCAATCCAGCAACTCGCCACCGGCAGCGTTTTCTCTAAATCCTCCAAAGGCCGAGGAATGACCATTAGCGAGTTAAAGTCCCCTATCCGCTCAGCCTCATACATACCGGCCTCAACTGCCACGGCGACGTCCGCCACGGAACCCCGGATAATCACCGTACACAGGCCATCCCCAATCGTTTCATAAGCAGCCAGTTGTACGTCGGCTGACTTGAGCATGGCATCAGCCGCGCCAACCATTGCGGGAAACCCCCGCGTTTCCAAAAGACCGATTGCCAGATTGCTCAAGCGACTGTAACTATTGCCTTGAACCATCTCATTCCAACGAGTGCCGATGGGTAAAATCGCGTCAAGGTTCGGCAAGGGTCGGGCGAGTACCACCTTTGAGATTAACTGGCCAAATTGTTCAGCCGTGTCTGCCCCCGCTTCCACAGCGATTCTAACATCGGCAATTTTGCCCCGCACGATGGCTGTGCAATAACCGCTCCCAATTTTTTCGTAGCCAACTAAAGTCACGCCGGCAGACTTCACCATCATGTCGGCAGTGCCAACGATGGCTGGAAAACTCCGAGTCGAGACTAAGCCTAGGGCACTTTCCCGAAGCGGGTCTAATTCCCTCGTTTGTTCGAGGGGAGCCGGCAGTTGTTTTTGTAATTCCCTCATGTTGTAGATTTCGATAAAAATTATATGGGCCTATCAAAATCTTTTCTAAAAGCCAATCTATTTTGACTTTTCTGGGGCAACATCACACCCTCACTGGGGAATAGTTTTTGGCAACCAATTCCCTCGAAATGAATTCTGGCAAGTCTCAAGCAAAACTTTAAGTTGCCGTTTTGTGGAGAGAGCGGCCACGAGTGGTGAATCGCACGCATTTATTTTAGGAGGATTTCCGGGTGTTGGCAAGCAACAATCTTTTGCTTGATAAGCCTTTTGCCGGCACCTTCCGAAGTACCGGGGTTGCATAAAATCAAAGTTTTGATAGGTTATTCTTAAGTTTGGCTGGTTAGTTAAACCATAATCTATAAAACCGGACTGAGCAACTGCTCTATCAGGCGTTGAGAAGTAGGGGCGCTGCTATGGTAACCAAAGGGGACGCGCGGACGCCCATACAGAAGGGAGAAGGGGTTCAACTTCAAGTGAAATTTTTCCGTTCCTCGTTATCCTTCTCACCCGTCCCGGATGCTACAGTGAGCAGGAAATGCCGGCAACGGCTTGACTAGGTTCCACCGCTAGACGGCCCGTTTTGCGAGTTGCGATTTAAAGATTGGCCGTGAGGAAACAAAGTCAGCATCAGCCGATTTAATTGACGTTGGCCGTGGGTTGCCGTCTGAGGCTGTGCGGGGACTTCTGGTGCTGCCTCGGTCGTGTCAGAAGCATCGGCGTCAGGACTCGGCTCGGTGCTTTCGGGTGCAGATGCGGGAGTTTCGCTGACATCAGGATTTGACTGTTCAACCGAGTCATTTGGACCGGCTGAAGCAGGAGCAGCCGGGGGTTCTGGATTTAACCCCCTCTGACGGCTGTTGTCTCCAAACACCGAACCTGCCGGCACCACTTGCTCTGGTTCAATGTCGCAAGACACAATCGTGGAACACGCACCGATGCAGGCATTGGCTCCAATTTTGCTAGTGCCCACTAACAGCACCCCCGCCCCAATGATCGCGCCCGCCGCTACCTCCAAGTTTCCTTTGTGCGCGTGGAGAATCGCGCCCATACCAACGCACGCACCGGCAGCGATAGTCATCCGACAGCCGGCATCTGCTTGCAGAATCACCCCCGGCGCGATCGCCGCACACTCATCAATGACCACATCGCCACTAACAAAAAAGTCAGCGCTGCCTATCGGTCGCAGTAGCGGCAAATACATGGAAATAGGAACCTCTTTTTCATCCAGAGTCAGTTACCAGCACTCAGAAGTCAGGGGTTAGCGATTAATCCCTAATTAACAACTCACCACACCTGCCTGAGCGCTGGCAATTCCTTTAAAAGCCTTTAGCGACGGGAAGCCGTAGCATTAGGCCGCTGGATAATCGTCTCCAGCACGCGGCGTTTGGCTTTGGGGTCAATGCCAATCAAGCGCACATATTCCCCTTGATGTTCGGCTAAGCAACTTTCCAAAGCAGCAACCACATCGGCTTCACGAGTCCCTTGTATTGGGCTACAGCTTTGCCAAGAAGTCGTTTGGAACCGGCGCTCATCAGCGTGTTCCGTGCCAATTTTGTATCCTTGAGCTATCAGTTGGCGCACCTGCTCGATAGTCTCGCTAGCGATGGTGGAACTGCTGATGGATGCACTCGAATGAGCTGAACGAGAGACCTGTGCAGAGGCGGGGGCCGAAGACTTAGACACCCTGCCATTAGGCCGCTGGATAATCGTCTCCAGCACGCGGCGCTTGGCTTTGGGGTCAATGCCAATCAAGCGCACGTACTCGCCTTGATGTTCAGCGATGCAACCTTCTAGAGCAGCCACCACATCGGCTTCGCGATTCGATTCAATCGGCCCGCAGCTCTTCCAAGAACTGGTTTGGAACCGGCGCTCATCGGCATATTCTGCCCCAACCCGGTAGCCTTGACCCAAAAGCTGCCGGATTTGAGTGTTCAAATCGCTATCGAGGTTGGCACCACTGCCCGATGCAGACCCGCCACTGCGGTTGCGCCCTAAGGATGCCGGTGCAGCTGTTGTCGAGCGATTGGATGCCTTATCATGGGGCCGCTGAACAATGATCTCCTGTACTCGACGCTTAGCTTTGGTGTCAATGCCTATCAGGCGCACGTACTCGCCTTGATGTTCGGCTAAGCAACCTTCCAGTTCAGCAAACACGTCTGCTTCACGACCAGACTGAATTGGCGTACAACTTTTCCAAGAACTGGTTTGGAACCGGCGCTCATCGGCGTGTTCCATGCCAATCTTGTACCCTTGTGCCAATATCTGGCGCACCTGTTCAACGACCTCGGCACTTAAACTCTTACTCTGCATCGAACGACCTCTTGAGCCATTACCATTAGTAGATTTTGTTGTATTAGATGTTCCTTTCTCATCGCGGACGTTGGTAATACAGCCAGCATCCTGAGCGCAGTGATAGCCAATTCGCAGTGCATCATTAATTCCCACCACATGGCGAGAAAAGTGCAGATCGTCTTCTTGAACGTCTGGCAGTCGGTCGGCTTGCTGTTGGTTGGTAATCACAGCCCCCGAAGGAACGTATTTTCCTGGAGGAATCTCTACATCTTGGATCAAGGCGTGCATCATCACGATGCAACCTTTACCAACGCGAGCATTAAATACGGTCGAACGAAAGCCAATAAAGCACTCATCCCCGACATAAGCCGGCCCGTGAATCAGTGCTAAGTGGGTAATTGAAGCATCATTGCCGATCCAGACTGAATAGCTCTTTTGGTCATCCCCTATCACCCGGCCTTGCTCAAGCCCGTGAATCACCACCCCATCTTGAACATTGGTGCCTTCACCAATATGGAAAGGGCTGCCTTCATCGGCCCGGATATAGGTTCCTGGCGCAACCATGACATTCTCGCCGATGGTGACATCTCCAATGATGTTGGAAAAAGGATGCACGAAGGCAGTTTGATGAATGTTGGGTTTTGCCAAATTCTTTGACCAAGGGGTTGGGGGCGCCGCTTGATTGCGGGCTGGCATAAATAAGTTCCTCCTTAAAAAGCTTTTTGTCAGGGATTAGCTGCCAGATGTCCGTTGTTCTTGGCTTTTGAGGAATCACCGTTAACCACGGAACTCTGACAATTGACAGTTATCGATATTGGTCTTTCTTGCTGTAAAGCAGGCGATTGTCCACACTTACGGTATCGATAATCGCCACAACCAAAGCATCAAGGGGCCGATTTTCATTCCCTGGAACTTGGCGTGCAGCACTGCCCCGGGTGACAAGAACCCACTCATCAACGCCGGCCCCGACCGTATCCGCTGCCACCTCATATCCGGGCAAAGGGCGTCCCTCCTCATCTAGGAGTTGCAACAGAAGCAGTTTAGAGCCTCTCAAACTTGGTTCCTTTTGGGTGCTGACGATCGTGCCCCGAACTTTGGCCATTTGCATTAGTTTTTACGGTCTGCCAATCGAGCGAATGCCACCCAGGCTTTCACGAAACTGTTCAACAGCTTCGGTGTAACGAATGGGCAGAACGTACTCTAGGTTCTCGTGAGGACGGGCGATGATGTGGGTAGACAAGACTTGTCCGCCATTGACGCGCTTGACATTTTCTACGCCGGCGGAAACAGAGGCTTGTACTTCAGAGACATCTCCGCGCACAATGACCGTTACACGACCGCTGCCGATTTTTTCGTAGCCCACGAGGGTGACACGGGCGGCTTTAACCATTGCATCGGCTGCTTCTACGACTGCCGGAAAGCCGAGTGTTTCTACCATTCCAACTGCAATTGACATTTGTTCTACTCCTAAATTAAGTTTTGTGGAAAGGACTTTTCCGAGAAATTCCCTGGTTTTTACGTGGCAAAACTGGGCAACAACTGCCAAGTTCTTTTTGAAAGCCTTTAAATCAACGATTAGTGGAGGTTGTGGCCAACTAAAACCTATCGGATTACGCGATTGCCACTG
The DNA here is from genome assembly GCA_019359355.1 of Microcoleus vaginatus WJT46-NPBG5. Lineage (GTDB taxonomy): Bacteria > Cyanobacteriota > Cyanobacteriia > Cyanobacteriales > Oscillatoriaceae > FACHB-68. Next base: position 108,895 of record JAHHHM010000018.1, read on the forward strand.
GACAGGTAAAACTCACTAAATTACATTTTCCCCCTGTCTCTGTCTTTTGCGAAGGGGTCAAAGTTTTCTCCCAAATGGAGTGTTAGTAGCTTCGGAACTGTTCAACTGCTTCGGTGTAACGAATGGGCAGAACGTACTCTAGGTTCTCATGGGGACGGGCGATGATGTGGGTGGACAAGACTTCTCCCCCATTGACCCGCTTTACTGATTCAACGCCAGCGGCGACAGAGGCTTGCACCTCTGAGACATCCCCCCGGACAATAACGGTACAGCGAGCGCTGCCGATTTTTTCATAACCCACGAGGGTGACGCGAGCGGCTTTGACCATCGCATCTGCGGCTTCCACGACAGCCGGAAAGCCTTTGGTTTCAATCATTCCAACTGCGATTGACATCCTTTATCTCCTGTAGTCCGAGCGTAATTAACTGGGTATCCCCAATTAAGATCCCATAAAATTTTGACGGAAATGCTGATTTTTCCTAAATGAGAAAAAACTTTAGCCTTACCAAATTTAAGAATAGGGAACGTTGGCTACCTTGACAATATAAATCATTATGATTAATTTAAATTAAGTAAATTAAAAAAACTTAACCTTCCGTTCATTGTAGTGGTCGGCTGCATCGAAGACTGCACAATTTTGGGCCGGTTGCAGCAGTTTTATAATTTTTTTATTACTTTTACATCCGATAGACTTTTATCAGCGCCTTTCCCCACGCCAATAAATGAGGGGTAGCATTGCAAGCCGATTGTCGATTCCTTGGCTCTAGGATTCAGACAAAAATAACAAAAACACTATTTTACATGACTTTGAGGGCGGACGTAGCGTTAAGAGGAAACGCTTTGGCAGATACAACTCAAGATGTTGAGGGTTGCGCTTATCACCAATTTGTGCGTAGCTTAACCGACACACGTTGCTTGTAACTGTGAGCGCAACCTTTGCCGGTTTAAACACCTATTGCAGTTGGGTGCAAAATCAAGTCATCTCAGCTAAATAGGTAAAAACGCTTAATCTCTCTAACCCCTATAAATAAAATTTAGAGGCGTTATTTATGATTTTTTTGTCTGGAATACTTAACTTTCAGGGCAGCGATAGGTTACGCTAGACAGAACAAAAGTTAAAAATTATTCATTGAACTCAGGCAGAACTCTCAGGAAACACGGAAAGCGTTTCAATACAGTTCGGGCAAGGTTCAATAAAGTCGGTAATTTCATAAGGAAATTTAGATGAGAGACTTCTTCCTCCAAACAAGTTGGTGGATACCTTTCTATGGCTTAATTGGCGGGATATTAACCTTGCCGTGGTCAATCGGAGCGATCCGTCGCACGGGGCCACGACCGGCAGCCTACTTTAACCTGTTGATGACCGTCTTGGCTTTTGCTCACGGGTGGGTACTCTTCAACTCCACCTGGAACCAAGAACCCCAAGAGCTCATAATCCACTGGCTACAAACAGCAGATTTAGATTTATCCTTGGCCCTAGACATCTCCAGCGTCAGTGTGGGGGCAATGGAACTGATAACAGGTTTAAGTCTGCTAGCGCAAGTCTTTGCCCTCGGATATATGGAGAAAGACTGGGCGCTGGCTCGCTTTTTTGCCCTCATGGGATTTTTTGAGGCGGCGATGAGTGGGCTTGCCATTAGTAACTCTTTATTTCTCACCTACGCCCTGCTAGAAATTCTCACCCTTTCCACCTATTTACTGGTGGGATTTTGGTACGCCCAGCCGCTGGTAGTGACGGCAGCGCGAGATGCCTTTTTGACCAAGCGGGTAGGAGATATTCTTTTGCTGATGGGCGTTGTGGCGCTGGCAACGATGTCGGGAAGCTTGAACTTTCCCGATCTGTATGAGTGGGCAGAAACAGCCAATCTCTCTCCCGCAGCAGCTAACCTATTAGGCTTAGCTTTAATTGCTGGACCCACCGGCAAGTGCGCTCAATTTCCCTTGCATCTTTGGCTAGATGAAGCGATGGAAGGGCCAAACCCGGCTTCTATCTTGCGAAACTCAGTTGTCGTCGCTTGCGGCGCTTATGTGTTGATTAAACTACAGCCCATATTGGTGCTCTCGCCGGCAGCGCAAACAGCACTCGTTGTCTTAGGCACGATGACAGCAATTGGTGCGTGTTTGGTGGCGATCGCCCAAATTGATATCAAGCGAGCATTGTCTCATTCCACCAGCGCTTACTTAGGGCTGGTGTTTATCGCAGTGGGATTGCAATGGACGGGTTTTGCCCTGCTGTTGCTTTTTGCCCATGCGCTCGCAAAAGCACTTCTATTCATGAGCATTGGCTCTGTGATTCTAACAACCAACAACCAAAACCTCACAGAAATGGGCGGGCTTTGGTCACGGATGCCGGCAACCACCACGGCTTTTATCGTGGGTTCTGCAGGGTTAGTGGGACTGCTGCCTTTAGGCGGTTTTTGGGCGCTTAGACAAGGCATTGATGTTTTTTGGGTCAGCCATCCTTGGGTCGTGGCAGTTGTATTGTCGGTTAACTTCCTCACCGCAATTAATTTAACCCGCGTGTTTCGTCTGGTGTTTTTAGGCAAGCCCCAGCCTAAGACTCGCCGCGCGCCTGAAGTTCCCTGGCCGATGGCGGTGCCGATGGTGTCTATGATAGTGATCACGCTGTTAGCGCCCCTGATGATGCTGCACTTGTCACTATTGCCAGACTGGGCGTACCTGAACCCAGCCGCTGTGGCGCTGCTCATTTTATCGGGCTTAGGCGGCGTTATTGTGGGCAGTTCGCTTTATTTGGAAAGAGCTTGGTCTAGATCGATTCTCTCACCTGTGAGATTCGTACAAGACTTGTTATCTTACGATTTTTATGTAGACCGGCTTTACCGCCTCACGGTCGTTTTTGCCGTCGAGCGATTTTCAAAGATTACAGCTTGGGTTGACCGCTATGTGGTAGATGGAGCCGTTAACTTAGTGGGAATAAGCGCTATCTTTAGCGGGGAAAGCTTGAAGTACAATGTTTCCGGTCAGTCGCAATTTTATGTACTGACCATCCTTCTGGGAGTCAGTGTTTTGGTGATTCTGATGATGGGTTATGTGCAATAAGTAAGCGGCGAATTAAGAGAAGCGAGAATGGGAAATTTGTTTCACTGTTCTCGCTTCTTTCTGTCTCTTGACTATTTTTTAGGCCGATTGTTTGATGAAGTGGTCAAATTTGCCAAACAAGAACGGCTTGGCTCACTCCTACCTAAACTTTCAATCCCAGCATTTCCTAAATCTGAGAGTGGGGAAACTCCAACAAGAACTAGAGTGGAGGCTCTGCAATATTTGTGAGCTGGTAATATTTTCAAAAAGTTAAGGAAGTTGGAGACAAAGACATCTTCGCTTTTTGTCCTAACTTGCTTTTCCAACTTTGTGAAATAAATATTGAGACATTGACCCTATTGACATACAATAGTTTTACATATCTAGTAAATCCTTGACAGCGACCTAATTTCTGTTAGGAGAGAAACTGTTGCCCGTTCCTGTTAAACAGATATACGGCTAAAGGGACGCGAGTCTAAACTGGCTCTGCTTGGCTGTCCCGGAAGAAATGTTGTCATCACTCCTATCAAAAGGCGAGCCGGCAATGAAAATCCTCTAAAGCTATCATTGAAAACTTCGTGAAATAAGAAAATCTTAAAATTCTTGCTCGCCTTTACAGGTTGAAACAGCAAAAATGTCTGGCGTATCCCAGAATGTTGCTAAAAACGTTTTACGAGTGATTAAGATAAATGATTTTGCTTTGGTCGCGTTGTAATCCTTGCCAATTAAAAAGAATAGAGTTAAATGCAGGTTAAGATAAGTTATGAGCGCTCACAATTGATGAGCCGGTCGTCATAAAATTTTACTAAAGGAGGGAGATTTATTAATGCTTAGTGCCTTAATTTGGGTGCCAATACTCGCTGCTGCTCTCATTGGGTTCTGGCCAACAGAAATAACGCCGGCTCGATCTCGCCAGCTAGCTTTAGTCATTGCCGGCGGGCTGTTTATCTGGACGCTGATTCTGCTCAGCAAGTTTGATGTCGGCGCGGCGGGCTTTCAGTTTGCCGAGTCCATGCCCTGGATTGAAGCGTTAGGTTTAACCTATAACCTCGGTATGGATGGTTTGTCTTTACCATTGATCGTTTTAAATGGTTTGCTCACCTCTATTGCCATTTACAGCAGTGATAAAGATGTGCAGCGGCCTCGATTTTATTACGCTTTACTTTTCCTACTCAATGCCGGTGTTGTCGGCGCATTTTTAGCACAAGATTTGCTGCTGTTTTTCTTATTTTATGAGTTGGAACTGATTCCGCTGTACTTCTTAATTGCCATTTGGGGCGGACAGCGTCGCGGTTATGCAGCCATCAAATTTCTCATCTACACCGCAATTTCTGGAATTCTGGTTTTAGCATCATTTTTAGGATTGGTTTGGTTCACCGGCGCTTCAACCTTTGCATACGATCCGCAACTCGCTCAAGCCTTACCTTTAGGTACACAAATGCTGCTGCTGGGCGGAGTTTTGCTGGCATTTGGCATTAAAATTCCTTTGGTTCCCTTTCACACTTGGTTGCCAGACGCTCACGTTGAGGCATCTACCCCAATTTCAGTGCTGCTGGCTGGAGTGCTCTTAAAATTAGGGACTTATGGACTGCTACGGTTTGGCTTAGGCTTGTTTCCCGATGCGTGGGCTGCTTGGGCACCGTGGTTGGCTAGCTGGGCAGTGGTGAGTGTGCTCTACGGCGCATTCAGTGCAATCGCCCAAACAGATATGAAAAAAATGGTAGCCTACTCCTCGATTGGGCACATGGGCTACATTCTTTTGGCGTGTGCTGCCGCGACACCCCTGAGTGTGCTGGGGGCGGTTTTCCAAATGATCAGCCACGGGTTGATTTCAGCCCTGCTGTTCTTGCTGGTTGGAGTTGTTTACAAAAAAGCCGGCAGCCGCGATCTGACGATTATCGAAGGACTGCTCAACCCGGAACGGGGTTTGCCCATGATTGGCAGTTTGATGGTGTTGGGCGTCATGGCTAGCGCCGGCATTCCAGGTATGGTGGGATTCATAGCGGAATTTATAGTTTTTCGCGGCAGCTTCCCCGTCTTTCCTGTGCAAACGCTGCTGGCGATGGTGGGAACCGGCTTAACCGCTGTTTACTTCCTGCTTTTAACCAACCGCGCCTTTTTTGGCCGGCTGTCTCAGCGAGTCATCAACTTACCTCAAGTTCGGTGGTCAGATCGCACGCCGGCGATTATTTTAAGCGTAGTCATCGTTGTCCTGGGAATGCAGCCAAGCTGGATGGTGCGCTGGAGTGAGGCTACAACAACCGCAATGCTTAACAAAGCCCCAGTAACCTTGACGCTATCAGCTACCCCAGAAAGCCAAAAGTAAAAATGCTAAAGGTAAAAGACAGTAGAAAAAAAGTCTTTTGCCTTTTTCTAACTAACTTTTAACTTTTCTATCCCTGCTTATTTTTTGAGGATAACCGCCATGACAAAAGCTGCTTTAAAATATTCTAATCATCCCCTGGCAACCTACATTGATAAATTGGAAGCCGGTGACGCACTGCTTCCAGATTCGCCAGAAAATGTTTTGGAAGTTGTCGGAATTCTTAAAAGCTACGGCATCGTTTTAGATGCGTATTCTATCAATCTTAATTACATCGCTGAACATCAATTTTTAGAATTGTTTCCCTTTTTTAAATACTTCGATGGGGAGTTTTCGGTTAAGAAGTTGCTGCGCCATTGGTGGCACGACCGAATTAATTTTGAGTACGCCGAATATTGCATGAAAGCGATGCTTTGGCATGGCGGCGGCGGTTTGGATGCTTATTTAGATTCGCCAGAGTTTAGCCGGCTGGCTGAGAAAGCAATTCAGGCTAAACTTAAGGGCAATTTTCTGATGTTGGGACTGCACCGGCTGTTTCCTGAGTTCTTGCCAGAACAAATCAGACAATTCGCTTACTATAGCGGTTTGGGCCAGTTTTGGCGGGTGATGAGTGATATGTTTATCTCCCTGTCGGATCGTTATGACAGAGGGGAAATTAAAACAATTCCTCAAGTTGTCGAGCATATTTTGAACGGTTTAGTGGCGGATGCGAATAAGCCGATTACCTATAGTGTGAAGATTGGGAACCAATTGTACGATATCCTTCCTAAATCTGCCGGTTTAACCTTTCTTGCCGATACAGGCGTGCCTTATGTAGAGGCGGTTTTCTTCCGAGGGACGCCATTTCCTGGCACCGTTTCTTACAACGCCCAAGCTTATCAAATTCCTGTGGATCAGGGCGATTTCACCTATGGCGCTTTGTATGCAGATCCCCTACCTATTGGGGGTGCCGGCATTCCCCCCACCCAACTCATGCAAGATATGCGCCATTTTATCCCCGAATATTTGCATGAAATTTACCGCAACAGTTGCCGGGGTGAAGATGATCTGCGGGTGCAAATTTGTCAAACTTTTCAAAAGTCAATGTTTTGCGTAACAACGGCTGCGATTCAAGGGTTAGCACCGCATCCATTAAATACATCCGATCCGAAGCAACGGCAAGAAAATCGGGCATATTTAGAAAATTGGATGGATCGATTCAAGCAGTCTCGTTTGGCAGAAGTTAATAAGCCAACTGAACGGTATTGCCAGCTATTTCCTGAGAGATAAAAGCAGTTTTTTTCTTAACAGATTGTTTGCCGGCAAAACGAGAAGATAAGTGTATTGATTGAGCATCTTCTCTGAGGTTCAGGACTTAAGTGAAATTGCAAAAAGTTAGGCCCCGTAAGGGCGGGTACGTTAAGAGGATCTGTAGAATACCGAATTTATCCTCTCAAACCGCCCTAGGCTCAAAATTAGTGAAAATATAGAAATATGCAGAGCATTATTCAAAATTTTGCTCTGATTAAATTTCAGGCTTTAATTTTCCAGAATAAGCCGGCATCTTGCTGGCCAGAAAATTCCCGTCAATGGGGTGAGTCTTCTGTCTAGTGGCCCACACTGCTGGGGCCAAGACGGGAATGAATATATCTATAGGCAGAAAAGCGAGTCCATCTGTTTTCTATCAATTTGCGAAACAATTGCCTACTTTCCCAATCCTGAATCTCCTTTGTTCTCTAAAATTTTTCCATTTTAAGTCTAAATTTTTCAATTCAAAATGATATTATCTGCCGGCAACCCTTCAAGTTTTCCAAAAAAATAAAAATTAGTATCTCAGACAAAAAAACTGCGTTTAAGTACCAGATTTTCTATATTTACGCATCTGTATTTTTTAATTTACGACTTAAGACAGAGGCTTAGTAAAAAACCAGAGGGTAGGTTTCAGTTGATCCCCATTAGGGATTATCCTGTTTAAAGCAAAGCTTGTTATCGCTGAGCCTGCGTCTTATGACTGTTTTTCCCTCTTTCTCTATCGGTCGCCGATCTTCTTCAGCACGCACCCTGGGAAAACCTTTCCAGTCCATACTGATCATGTTTGGGATCACCAGTGTGATGTTGGGTGCTATCGGCGGTCGCCTTGCCCAGCTACAGCTAATTCAGGGAAATCGCAACCGCCAATTGGCAGAGAACAACCGAGTTCGTTTGCTGCCGAAACAACCAGTGCGGGGTAATATTTTTGACCGCAAAGGCAGAATTTTGGCCAGTAGCCGCCTCACCCATGCTGTATATTTGTGGCCTTTAGATTTAGAAAAAACAGACTGGCCTATAACGCGGCAACGCCTGTCTAAAATTCTGAATATCCCTGAATCAGAATTGCAAAAGCGGCTGCAAAAATCAGAAACCTATAACTCGAATGAGCCGATACGTGTTGCCCGTAGCGTCACCCCCGCGCAGATCACAGCACTGCAAGAATATACCAGTGAACTCAAGGGGGTGAAGGTAGATATCGAAGCAGTGCGGAATTACCCGAACGGCATTTTAGCGGCTCATGCCTTGGGGTACACCGGCGAAATTAGTGACTCGGATCTTTACGATCTTCAAGAGCAAGGTTATCGCTTGGGCGATGTCATCGGCCAGATGGGAATTGAGCAGGCTTTTGAGAAGCAATTGCGAGGAGAGTGGGGCGGGCAGCAGGTTGAAGTTGATAGCATGGGCCAGATTTTGCGGGTTTTGGGTGACAAGCCGGCAAAGGCAGGTCAGGATTTGCATTTAACCCTGGATCTGGACGTGCAGAAGGCAGCAGAGGCCGCCCTCGGCAATAATCAAGGGGCAATCGTGGCTTTGAACCCCAACACGGGCGAAGTTTTAGCGATGGTAAGCCGGCCTGCTTTTGATCCGAATATCTTTTCCAAGCGGATTTCTGAGAAGACATGGCAAGAGTTGCAAAGTGCGGATCACCCATTTGTTAACCGAGCGCTGCGAGGATTTCCCCCGGCAAGTACCTTTAAAATTGTGACAACGACTGCCGGTTTGGAATCAGGCGAGTTTTCTCCCGACACATATTTGGGAACTTATGGTTCTTTAACCTTCGGCGGCATTGAGTTTGGGGAATGGAATCATGCCGGTTTTGGGGTTTTGGGATTTGTTGGGGCGCTTGCTTGGAGTAGTGACACGTTTTTCTATCAAATCGGCAGCGGAGTCGGCCATGAAAAGCTAATCCAATGGACGCGAAACTACGGCTTTGGCGAAAAAACCGGCATTGAGTTAGCCGAGGAGGAAGCGCCAGGATTAGTCCCGGATGAAGATTGGAAGGTGCAGGAAATCGAGGAAGGATGGTATCTGGGCGACACCATCAATATGTCAATTGGTCAAGGTTTTTTACTGTCTACGCCGCTGCAAGTTGGGGTGATGTTTTCTGTACCGGCGAATGGCGGATACAAGGTAAAGCCGCACCTGCTGAAGGATAATCAGCCGGCGCAAAAATGGCGAGAGTCATTGAAGTTGAAACCCTCAACCATAGAAATTTTGCGACAAGGACTACGAGGGGTGGTTGCCGGCGGCACCGGCGCGGCTTTGGATGTGCCAACCATTCCGCCGGCTGCCGGTAAGTCTGGGACGGCTGAAGATCCCCCCCGTGAATCTCACACTTGGTTTGGTGCCTATGGGCCTACTGATAAACCGGAAATTGTTGTCGTGGCTTTTGGGGAAAATTCCGGCGGCGGCGGTGGTTCTTTTGCCGCGCCGATGGTACGGCAGGTGTTGGAAACGTATTTTAAGGCAAATAAGCCGGCGAAGCCACCCGTCCAGCCAGCTACTGAGCCGGTCAGCAATTAAACTGGTATTTTACTTTCTCTACCTGTGATCGACGGTCAGCTCATCTCTATTAGTTTGTTTTCCGGTGCCGGTGGTTTAGATATTGGGATGGACGCGGAACTACAAGAATTTTTTAATAAACTTGTAGCAGATAAATCTGGGTATTTATTACCCCACCGGCATCCAAGCTTTACTAATAGCTATCAAAATTTAGCTCACAAAAGCGCCACTTCATATATTGCTTGACGAGCTGTAAATTCACTCAAATAATTATCGGCTTCTGGAATATACAATCCAGACAGAGAAACCGTGCCTAAATTTAATGCATCTCGCTGTTGCCAAACTTCAAAAATAGCTTGCCGGCCATCATTGAAACTCACTGGGTCGATTTGATAAAATTTTACCTGTTTTTCTATTTTCCTCTCTATCATCTTCACCGGCTTCAACTTTAATCCTAACAAATTCAGAATTTTGCCCAGTATTTTTATAGAACTCACACACCCTTTTTCTGTTTCCACAGAAATGCTAATTCCAATTGACCTTTTGATATGCTTGCTACACCGGCACGCCTTTGCCTTCAATTCCAGCAGCTCTAAATCACTCTCCTGAAATTCACGTTCTGGATGAAGAAAATCTAAAATTCCCAAAGCTTTTAAGGCTTCAACCTTCAACGTGTAAGTTTGCACGTCAGGCAGAAAAACTCTTCCTTCACCTTTTTCTAACTGCTGGTTCCATTCCTGCCGATCTTTAAAATAAAAATACTCGCTTTCATGGGTTAAGTAATAATGCGTTAAAAGTTGCGAGTAGTAACCTCTATCATCCCGCAGCTTTAATTGCGGTGTAACTTTCACACCATAACGCTGTTTCAAGATATATTTATTAACTTGATAACGTTCCTCATCCGTTAGCGCGTGCTTAACTAATAAATATTCATATTTTTCTCGGTTAAGAGCAATTGCCTGAGCAACAGCTTCCGCCACCTGTAATTCATTTTGCTGATGAATTTGTCTAAATTGATGTTTAATTGATAAATATTGATTTGTCTGTTTCTCAAAGTTTTGCTGAACTTTTACAATTTCTAGAATCAGCTTTTTGCGATTTTTCCAATCCTCCGGATTGACAGTAAGAAATTCCTGACGTAGCTCTCTGAGTCGAGCTTGTGGAGGCAAATTATTAACCACATTTACCTGATGTCCTTCAGCAATTAAACCTTCTCGCAAAGACTGCCGGTAAAAAGTAATCGAGGCATTGACTCGCGCCGCCATTTTTGCCCAAATTCTCAGGTGAATTAAATCATAAACTAAAGGCAAATCCACATCAACCTTATGCAGTGGATTCATTAAAGCTAAGTTTTCTCTGTGATTTTCTTGATACCAGTACGACAGCACCCGGTAATTTTTACTGCCGCTGCCAATTGAGCCGATACCACGCTTTGCACACCAGATAAACCGAGGAATGCCGGCGCGAACTCTTGCTAATGCCTGCCGCGCTTCCCAATCTGGAATCACTCCTTGAAAAATCCCGTAAACGCAGTCAAAATGTTCCACATCAATGCTGATGCCGGTTCCCAAACTGGGAGTTACAAAAACCGCGTCATAATCCTTTGCTCTGTGGTTAATGGCTTCTGCAAAATTTACAGCTTCGTGTCCCGGAGTGCTAGTTGTTTGAGAGTTTACAACGAGCGTTCTAGGATATTGGTGAATCAACTTTTCTAAATGTTGTTTGAGATAACGCTCTATTGTCTCTGAACTATAAAGTCCTGACCGGCTATCCGTTGTAACATAACACTTTTTTCCTGCAATTAAATCTTGTTCAAGCTGCTGAATCAGCGGTGTTGGGTTTGGACAGTCATAGAAAGTAACATTCCAATCAATTTCAGGTTTCCATTCATTCACCACCACCCACGGCTGAATTGAAATGCCGGCCAGCTCTTTGAGATAATCTAAAGAAAGGTCTGACAAATCGGCATCTTGAGCGATAACCGCACCGCCGGTTTGCATGACTGTAGAAATCAACTGATGAAAAGTTTTTAAAATCTTAACTCGTTTATCTTTACAAGTTTCGCTGTTAAGAAGATGCCATAAGCACTGTTCTACCTCATCCAAAATCACCAGCGCTCCTTGCCAGTGTTGAGGGTTAATTTTCCCAATTGAATCAATACACAGTCCGAGTAATTGAGGGGAACTTCTACCGGCTTCCTGGATTCCCCGATTATTAATCCAATTGACTCCGATTTTTTCACACAAAAAACGCCCTAGTTGAATTCTATGAGTGAGCAGCAAAACTGCTCGACTTTGCTTTTTAGCTTCTAATACCAACTCTAAAAGCGCAGTCGTTTTTCCGGTTCCTTTGGCGGACTTAACGGCTATCAATCCAGATGTGGGAAAAGGTAGTTTTCCTAAATAGCGCCGATTAAGAATCAATTGCGGCGGGTAGGTAAATTCAGTGTGGGGTTTAGTTGTGGCTAAATCAGTTTCTAAATCTGCGCTTGCTTCATAAACGGCTTGGAATGCTTCAGCACCTTGAGAGACAATAAAGTCATCCACTCCTTTTTCTAAACCGGGAAGTCTGATGACTTTAACCGCACAATTTTTTTCCTCTAAAAGCTCACCCAATTGAGTGATTGCTTGATTGACTGCTTTGATAGTTTTCGGCTGAGTTTCATAATCAAAGCAAATGTAAAACGTACGCGTCGGCAGTGTAAGCGCTGCCAATTCAGGAATCAGCCGGCGACTCATGACTCTGCCTTGTGCGTCTCGCGTCACCCGATAGCTGCTGGTAATTCCCGGGACGGCAAGCGCTGCATATCCCCGACTCAACAACGCCGCCGCTTTCTTCGCGCCTTCACAAATAATGAGCGGAATTTGCGCCTCCACCACCCACTGCCAAAATCCCAGCGCTTCCCCTCCCTCTGCGATCTCAGGATTTGCCGGCATCGACACTGCATAACGCTGAGCAATTTGCTGCCAGATGTGAAGCGGCACTTTCAGACAAAATACTCGTGTCGGCGTGCAGGGAGGATGCTCGTACTTCACCGGCTTGCCGGTTTTATCCTGCCTGGGATGGTTTGGCTTGTAGCACCCCCATTCCATTAAACCCCAATCACTCAGCGGATCTCGTCCCGCACACCACCACCCCCCATCGGCTACCTGAGCGTAGCGATGCAGCCATCCACCGCTCACCCGTCCGGCATTATTGCGGTGTATATCATCGGATATTAGTAAATGCGTGTAAATTGCATCTTCTTCTAGAGACGTGAAGTTGAGCGAAGCCAGAGTGCCGTCAATGCCACTCTCTTCAATTAATTCTTGCAAGTGTTCCGGGTGCAGACTTTGCCGATGCATGAGCGAGTATCCTTCCCAAAGTAGGCGACGGATCTAAAACCCTATCATGACCGGCCACTTTATAACCGGCTAATTTACCCGTAAAACACTAAATATAGTGTGTGCTATTTTGCTGTATGCTATATATGGGGTATGACGCCCTCCCCACTCAGCCGCGCTCATTCAAAAACGACCGTCCGATTCCCGTAGACTAACACGCGATTTCGCAAATGCAAACGCACCGCACGCGCTAAAACCACCCGCTCTAAGTCCTTTCCTTTGCGAATCAAATCGCTAGTTGTATCCCGATGACTCACCCTCACGACATCCTGCTCAATAATCGGGCCGGCATCTAATTCATCAGTCACATAATGTGCTGTTGCGCCAATAATTTTTACGCCCCGCTCATAGGCACGCTCGTAAGGATTTGCTCCTGCAAAAGCCGGCAAAAATGAATGATGAATATTGATAATTTGCGGAAAATTGGAGATAAAATTACCACTGAGAATTTGCATATATTTGGCTAAAACAACCAAATCAATTTTGTATTGCTGCAGCAATTCTAACTGTTTAGATTCTTGCTCTAATTTATTTTCTTTAGTCACTGGCAAGTGATAAAAATCAATTCCAAATTGCTTTGCGACATCACCAAGCGCCGCATGATTGCTAATAATTACAGGAATCTCTGCTGCAAATTCCTTTGCGCGCTGACGCCAAATTAGATCCAACAGACAGTGATCTTGCCGGCTTACCCAAATCGCAATGCGAGGCACCGTATCAGAAAAGTGTAACTGCCAACTCGCTTGTAGCGGTTCCGCAATTTCTGCAAATGCCGAGGCGATCTCATCACGCGGTAAATCAAATCCATCTATCTGCCACTCCAGCCGGCTAAGAAACAACCCAGCCGTAAAATCAGTGTGGTGATCGGCATGAATAATATTGCCGTGATGGGCATAGATAAAATTCGCCAACTTAGCAACCAGTCCCCGTTGATCGGGACAAGACACTAGCAGCGTTGCAGTAGGACTAGTCATAAACAGAGTGCATCAAAATAAAATCGTTTGTATCCACATTGTGCCTTGAGAAAGCTTGCCGGCACGCACCCCTTAAACTTACTGCAAAAATCCTAACAGCCATAAGGCACGAATCATGACACCTGGTGCAAAAACCTGAAAAGCCCAGAGCCAGGGCATTAAAGCATGAACACTATCTACATCTACCTAAAAACAGACTTTCATTCACATCTGTGGCTTATCTGCCTCTACCTAACGACATATTATCGCCCAGAGCTGCGTTTATCTGCGGTTTAAAATAAAAAAATAAATAGCCATCCAATAGCCGGCAGAGCCTTCTCCAGCCCATAGTGCCGACAATCTGCTTTTCTATCAAATCCAGTTCAATCGCACCCCATGCCGGCCCCGCTCATAAACGTTCCCTATTGCCGTAAACTAGCAAGCATCTGTGACGAGACATTGCGAACATTAAGCGGCTTGCTAGGAAAACAAAGAAGTATGGAGAGCAATGCTGGGTTTATTATCAAAGTGCTGATCGCCTCAACTGTCATATCTGTCGCGATCAAGTACGCGGGTGTTATCGCCACCATCCGCCCAGCGCCTAACCAAGCCTTAATCGCGGTGTTACTGCCAACCGTAATTATGGCTATAGCCCTTTTTTGGCGCTCGTTGCAACAAAAGAGTGAAGGGTGAAGAAACTTTGAGCGACAAATTGTCTCTGTTGACTTGATCGCTCAGTCCTCAAAACTAATCCTTCTCAACTTTTTACTCTTCTTTAACGACCTTTCACACTTCACCTCTAAGCCCAAATGACAAGGAGTCAGCACTGTGCAACTCGGTAAATGGATCGGTTTATTAGCCTTAATCCTTTCCCTATATATCCTCTGGCAAATTCGGCAAGTCATGTTGCTACTATTTGCCGCAGTTGTGCTAGCAACAGCCCTGAATATGCTGGCTCGCCGGCTGCAAAAGTTCAAACTGCCAAGAACAATAGCTGTCCTGCTGTCGGTCGCGATTTTACTGGCCGTATTAACCGGCTTTTTCTTACTAATTGTTCCACCCTTTATCGCTCAGTATAAAGAACTAACAACAACCAAGCTCCCGCAGGTTGTAGAACTGTTAAATACTTGGCGCAATCAGCTTAGACCCCGTGTTCCTACTCAGTTAATGGAGTATTTACCAGATGTTAAAAGCTTTAGTCAACAACTACAGCCGATAGCCGAGCGGATTTTGGGGCGTTCGTTTGTATTTTTGTCTGGATCGCTGGTTATTATCGTCAATTTTTTACTGGTGGTGATTTTAACGCTGATGCTGCTAGCTCAGCCTATGTCCTACCGCAAAGCATTTGTAAGACTGTTTCCATCCTTCTACCGGCGACGAGTAGAGGTGATTCTTGACCGATGTGAAGTCGCACTGGGGGGATGGATTTTCGGCGCACTTATCAGCATGAGTGTGGTGGGAATTTTGAGCTTTATTGGCTTATCAGTTTTGCACGTTCCGCTGGCTTTAGCCCAAGGCATCTTGGCAGGATTGCTAAACTTTATTCCCAATATTGGCCCGACCTTAAGCGTTGTGTTACCAATGGGAATCTCGCTTTTGGACGCGCCTTGGAAAGCTGGAGCTGTATTTCTTCTATACCTCTTGATCCAGCAGTTTGAAACTAACTTGCTGACGCCCTACGTCATGGCTCAACAGGTGTCACTACTGCCGGCAGTCACCTTATTAGCCCAAGTATTCTTCGCCACTTTTTTTGGATTTTTAGGATTTTTATTGGCGCTACCCCTAACAGTTGTCGGTCAAGTTTGGGTGCAAGAAGTATTAATCCACGATGTGCTAGATCCGTGGCGGACAGATAAAGATGCAGAGGGCACTGAGACAGCCGTTATAGTTAACGCTCCAGCAGACGCTAATACCCTGCCGGCTGAAAGTGATGGGCCAGTTGATCAGCCGGTGCAGCCCAACAACCCTTCAACCGGGAGTACACAACCTCACAAGCATCCCAAAGCTGATGATGCGGATACGCCGTAATTCAAAAAGTGCTGCCGGTGAAATTCCGCAATATTTGAATATCAGCGAATGAGCCTTTAAGAAAGCCAATTTCTGCATCCCTCCGCTCTCCTCCTCAATTCGGACAGAAAAACAGAGTGGAGTCCCAGATTAAAGCTGATAGCGTTCCTCAACACCCAGGCAAGGCATCTAGCACAGAATTATGAGAACCATCGCCGAAATTAACGACAAAATCAGCCGCCAGTGTGCCGTAGTTTGGACGGTGGAAGAATTGAAAGCGCGGGTGAGCGAAGTCGGTGTCACCCAAGCCGCCAAGGAAGTAGACGTGATTGCCACCGGCACCTTTGAACCGATGGAATCCTCTGGAGCGATTATCAACCTTGGCCACACCGATCCACCAATTAAAATTCGCCGGTGCTGGTTAGATAACGTTTCGGCTTACTCTGGGTTTGGGGCAGTCGATTTATATTTGGGTGCCACCCAAGTTACAGAAACCGCAGATGGAGAAGAATCCCGCGAGCGAGGGGGTGGCCATGTTATTGAAGATTTAATTGCCGGCAAACCCGTAGCGCTACGCGCACTGGGACAGGTGACAGACTGTTACCCCCGCGCCACATTTGAAACCACTATCACCCGCGACACGATTAATCAGTTTTACCTGTATAATCCTCGCAACCTTTACCAAAACTTCATTGTGGGCATCAATGGCGGCGAACGTCCCTTGTTTACCTACCTTGGACCCTTGCAACCCCGCCTAGGGAATGCAGTTTACTCGAATCCCGGTGCCGTCTCTCCCCTATGGAATGACCCAGACTTGCAACTGATTGGCATTGGCACCCGCGTTTTTTTGGGCGGCGGCATCGGTTATGTTGCCTGGGAAGGCACGCAGCACTTCCCATTGCAAAAACGCCTGCCCAATCGCACACCCATTGGCCCAGCAGCCACCTTAGCTTTAATCGGAGATGCCAAGCAGATGCAACGCCGTTGGGTGCGCGGGTGCTACTTCAAAAATTACGGCCCTTCCTTGATGCTGGGTGTCGGTGTTCCTCTGCCGGTGTTGCGCGAAGACGTTGTGGCCAACTGCGCTGTGCGAGACCAGGAACTCGTAGCACCGATTGTGGATTTCTCCATTCCCCGCCGCGTCCGCCCCACCTTTGGTTTAGTGAGTTACGCCCAGCTTAAGACTGGTCGCATTACGATTGACGGCAAATCTGTGCGAGTCGCGCCCCTGGCCAGCATCTTTTTATCTCATCAAGTCGCCTTGGAATTGAAACAGTGGATTTTGCTGTCGCAATTTACCCTCAGCGAGCCGGTGGCCCCCCTACCGATGGATCGCTCATTTTTGCCCCAAGACTTGTGGGGCGCTCAGATTACTCTCGAATAGAGCGGGGGCACAATGGCAAAGACAACTCTGAATTTTTAATTATGAATTCATATCAAAATTCAAAATTAAAACTCCAAAATTGTCCCTTCAACTTTCTTGAGGCGGCTCATTCGGCGGTGGCCGCTTGATGATCGGTTTAGAAACCGGCGTCTTGCGTTTAGGTGGTGTGCTGGCAGCAGCAGATTGCGGTCTGCGCGGGCTAGGCGAGGCGCTGCGGTAATTACCCCCACCCGGGCGGCCTTTTCTGAAGGGCTTTGTACCGGGCCTTTTCGGCTTACCAGGCAGCGGGCCAATATTTTCACTTTCCTGAATTACAAGCGCCTCTGCTTGTCGGTGGACCTGTAAGGCCCAGAAGTGCCCCACTGCTTTACCGGCAAGTGTACCGTTGAGCTTCAACTTGAAGAACTTCGTTTCATCAGCCTCTTTGCGAGGAGCTTGTCGAATTTTGATAACAATGTATTCCTGTTCTTGGGATTGGTAAATGACCTCGCCGCGAACCGAAAAATAGCCATCTGCAACCGGCATTGACTGGGGTGCCGGCTCCACCGGCGCATCCTCAGCAGGTGCAAGATCCCCCGACGCAAGGGTTTCTGGCTCCCACACCCCCACAATTTGGGCGTGCAAGTTGCCATCCTTCTGACGGGTGCGCGGGTAAACCACCCACAGATGCTCTTGTTCCAAATTCAGGTGATTCTTCACCAAACTCATAATCCGACCCAACAGCACAGCATCGATCACTGTACCGTCTGTGGTAAGGAGTATCCCCTGAGTGAATTGATCAGCTGAGGCGATATAGCGACCTTGAATTAAGCCAATTGCTCGGTATTGCATTGGCTCACTCGGCGGCGGAATCGGTTGCTGTCGGATGCCTGCGAGTGCTGAATTAGAGGAGGATTCATCCTCTCCCTCATTTTCTTCGCTAGGCGGGGATGTCTGAGAACTCAGAAGGGTTCCTTCACCGGCACTTTCACTTTCCGCACTGGCAGCCGGTTCGGAATCACTGCCAGGGGAGGCATCGGCTGGCGATAAGGAAGGGGGCGGGTTCGTAGCCTGCAAATCGTCAGGCTGGTTTGGGTCAGATGCAGCAGAATCCGGTGATTGAGGGAACTGCTCAGGAGACATACTCATAAAACCTCCGGCAAAGACACATGGCCGATGTGAGTTGAGTCGGGATGTGCACGTTTTCTGTATTGAGATGCTTGCTGTTGACAGGTTGAGTGATGAGTGGGCGACTTTATCATAAAGAAAAACAAGCCCACAAGAGACTCCTGCTTAAAGCAGGGAGTAGTTGGCATCAGTCAGCTTATTTTACTGAATGCAAGTATGCTGCGAGAGGATCAGCAAGATTTCTCTGAAATAAGCTTGATGTTAAACGCTTCTGGTGAGCACTTGCAGTTCTATCAGCCGGCTTAAAGATTGCCGTTTTGTCTAACCTTATGCTGATTGCCGGGGATGCCTGAGATTGCCAGCCAGCTAAATTTTTATTGCAGTGCCGGTGGGGTATCTCACCCCCGGCTATCTTCTTAGAATCAGCATTTTTGAACATTAAAATTGTCTCAGTTACGCCTCAGTGCCATATTCAGGCTGTCGGCATCTTGCACAATAGTCTTTATGGTGCAGTTTCTACTATCAATTGCTTAAAATCCCTCCTTAAACGGTTCCATAAACGTTAGTACCTGACCATCTGGTTTGAGAACAACCCGAATTCTAGGGGCTTGCTCTCCCCCCACCGGTGAAACAAAAGGTTCATTCTGCAACGGCATCCCGGTGCGATCTAAAAATCTTCCTGCCGTCAGTCCGCGAGGCGTAATCTGCTGAATTGACCCATCTGCATTCAAAGATAGGGTGTACTCCAAAGGCTGTGTCAGTCCCTCTTGAGGAGTCCAGCGCTGTTGGAAATAGGTTCTCGCCTCTTCAACTTGGGGAATGATTTTAGAGGTGTCCGCTACAGTCCCCCTCGCGACCTCAGCCGGCTGCGCGGCTGCAGAAGCTTCCGGTTCGCTAGCCCCGCTTGCTGAGGCTTGGGGAGCGGGTGCCTCCTGAGCAAGGGGTTGATCTGGCAATGTGACGGAGGGGAGCGCAGGAGGGGGTTCTGCACCTCTAGGCGCGGGAGCAATCGCAGGGGTAGGGGCAACCGGCGGCGTGACGGGGGGCACAGATGGAGCGGGTGCCGGCTGCTGATTGGCGGTTTCCGGTGTTGGGGCGGGCGTCCTAGCGCGAAGGTCGATGTTAGGTGCCCCAGGAGTTGCCGACCTGGGGGATGGCAGGGGTGGGGCTGTGGAATTGTTTGCGCCTGGGGGAATTGCCGGTATCGACTGGGAAGGTTGGGCGGGGATCACTGGAGTTGAGGGAATTGGCTCAGCGGGAATTTCCAATTGGCTGGCAGCGTTGGGGGCAGTTTTGGGCACCGGCACCGTCGGTATAGCAGAAGAACCTGCCGGTAAGGAATTTGGAGTTGCCATCGCACCGGGCGGCAGTGAGGGTAATTTTTGCGCCGGCAATTTTTGTTGTGCGGGAGGGGACGCGACTGGCGGTGGTGGAGGCGGCGCACTGGCGAGCTGTTGCGGCTTGCCGGTGTTCGATTCTGGTGGGGCCGCACTGCCTCGCTTCTCGACTTTCGAGGTGGCTGTTTGCACAGGGGTGGGGCTTTGCGGCTCAAGGAATTTGCCCACAGCCGCCGTCAAACCCACGGTGAGCAGCACCACGGCTGCCGTATTCACCCAAGCCGGCGGATCTTTCAGCAGGGCTAAAATTCCTGAGGCTCCTGTGCGTTTGAGGCTGGGTAAAGCCACCATTTCCGTCGTGTATTCATCAAGGGCGCTTGCCAGGTCAAAAAGTTGCAGAACGCCCAGATGAACCACCGACCCTGATTCTTCGGTGGCTAGAGAACCCAAAAATAAGTTATGGGAGAGCAAGCCTTTGGGTTGTAAATAGATGCCGGTGCCTGTACCCGGCGGTCTGTTTGTCGTTTGTACAGCGTTTGCCGGTGGCACTAATGCCGGTTTCCACGACGGGTTTGGACTATCCACCCGATTTAGATCCGCTTGAGGGCGAGCAGCCGGGGCAGCAGCCGGGTGAAAGGTGAAGTTCGTTTCCCCGAAGCTCCGGCGATTCTCTAGGTCGGGCCGGTCGCCTCGAACTGTATCTGGAATTTCTTCGGCTCTACGCAATTCAGAATCAACTTCAGACTGACTCCATTTTGTCAAGCCTAGTGACTCTATTTGGGCAGGGGACTGGTGGAGCAAGTCCTGCACATAAGTGGTCACTGCATCACAGAGGGCTTCGAGTTGGGTGCGATCTCCCCAAACGGTCACCCGCTGTTCTTCTGGCAGCTGGGGCGCATCAAAGCTTAGCTCAAACCGCAAATCTTTTAGTACAGGCCGGCCAGCCCAGCGGGACAAGGGCGAACCATTCGCCATAATGACCAGCGTGCAAGTAGGGGGCGTGTATCGTTGCAAAACCATTTTGTTCTTTGTCAGGTGTCAGTTGTCAGTTGTGTGCTTGTCCTTTGTCCGATGTCCTTTGTGCTTAACCCCTAACCCCTCGCCCTTAGCCTTTGTTCGTTGTCAGATCCGAGCTAGTTTGTAGTAGGTAAACGGTGAACTGCGAACGTTGAAGCCTTAGCGGCTTCGGTCGAGAAGGGCTAACCAAAGACGTCGGGAACCACCCGGCCCGCTGTAGAACAATAGGTCAATCAAAAGTTTTAAGGCTAGGTGAGTCAGAGTATCTGGCGATACACTTTCTCCGTCTTCCATGCGCTCTTGATAGGTATTGCAGAACGTATCAAGATAGTCGCCAATTAAAGCCGCTTGGTGGGGTTGGCGATTTTGTTCGGCAAGCTGTTCGAGGAGTCCCACAGCACGGCGAATTAATTCTTGATTTTGTTTAGCGAGATAGCAACTAATTAAAACCAGTGCTCGCGCTTCTTCCACATCCAGCTTTTTGCGTCCTCCTTGTCCCTTCCGCAGGGGAGAGGACTGGCGCAGCCGCCACAAGGCCACTCGATCTGCTACCATCGATTCGATTTTTAAATCCACCGCTGCCCGAAGCATGGCTTCGGAACCGATGCCGGCTAAGGCTTCTAGGGCCAAGAGGATTAAATCTAGCTGGGCTTTGATGTTGTCGAGTTGCGCCGGTTGTGGCGCATCAGTGACTGTAAATTCCTCCCACTTGGGCACGGATGCGGGTGTCTTCACTGATGGATGCATAGCTTAAAAATAGGGCAGAGGAGCAGAATGCTGAGCGAGAACGCAGAGGAGCGCTTTTGGGAAGTGAGCAATTTTACTTATCCCCCTTTGCTAGGTAAGGTAAGCAACGGTTACACCGGCACCTCCCTCTTGTGCGGCAGCTAACTCATATCGGCTGACTTGAGGGTGCTGCTGCAAGAATTCATGGACGCCTTGACGCAGCTTGCCAGTTCCCTTGCCGTGGATAATCCACAGCGCACCGCTCGTGGTTGAGGCGGTGGCGATGGCACGTTCTAATTCTATTTCTGCATCGCCAACTCGGCTACCTCTTATATCAACTGTATTTTGTGATGTCCGGACAGTCGGTGGTGGCGGCGGTGCCGGTGCGGGTGCCGGTGCCGGCTTTTGTTTCACCGGCACCTCGGCTTTTTGGCCATCAAGTGATTCAATATCTGTCAGAGATACGGTCATCTTCATCAACCCAAACCGGACGCTCAATTCCCCATCTCCATCAGGGGCGCTGAGCACTTCAGCCGTTTGGCCCAAGCGGGGAATCCGGACGCGATCACCGACTTTAGGCTGAAATCCGGGTTTCGGTTTGGCCGGCGGTGCTTTACGCGACGGCAGGCGAACCTCGGCAATTTCCTTTAAGTTTTCTATGGCTTGCTGGGCGTCTTGACCGGTGGCCGGCCCTTGCTGCAAACGACGGATTACCCGCGCAATTTCCGATTTTGCGGTATTAATTTCATCTTGAACGGCTTTTTCCTGGGAAAGCTTCAACTGCTGCTCTCGTTCTTGCAATTGCGCTGCTTTTTGCGATAATTCGCGGTGTAGACGCTCAGCTTGTTTGACTAAATCGGCGGCCTCTTGAGCACGGGTTTCTTGGCTGCGGCGCTGCGCCTCCAAGCCGGCAATCACTTGGTTGATTTCTTCCCCCGATCCAACGCCTACCCGATCTGACGCCCGATCTGCAATTTCTGCCTTTAATCCCAGCCGACGGGCAATTGTCAAGGCGTT
Organism: Microcoleus vaginatus WJT46-NPBG5; assembly: GCA_019359355.1. Taxonomy (GTDB): domain Bacteria; phylum Cyanobacteriota; class Cyanobacteriia; order Cyanobacteriales; family Oscillatoriaceae; genus FACHB-68. Next base: position 130,980 of record JAHHHM010000018.1, read on the forward strand.
GGAACGTCCGGGAATTCCCCACAACAGGCGGTAGGTGGGCGAGAGGCTGACATCATCAAATTCCACCGAGGCGTTTTCAAATCGCTCGTCTTGATATTTCAGCGCTTTTAGTTCGCCAAAGTGGGTGGTGGCAATGGTTAAACCGGCCTGTTCCGCTAGATATTGCAGCAAGGCGATGGCGAGGGCGCTGCCTTCTGTGGGATCGGTGCCGGCACCGACTTCATCCAGCAGTACCAGGGTTTCCTCGCTCAAGGCTTCCAAAATGCGGCTGATGCGGCGAATATGGCCAGAGAAGGTAGATAAACTTTGCTCTAAAGATTGTTCATCCCCAATATCGGCTAAAATTTGGTCGAACCACGGCAGTTCCACCGGCTCACGGGCAGGGATAAATAAGCCGGCTTTGGCCATTAGGGCGGCCAATCCTAATGTTTTGAGAGTAACCGTTTTCCCGCCGGTATTCGGGCCGGTGATCGCTACCACCCGAATTTTGGGCTGGATATGCAAGTCGATTGGCACCACCGGCGCACCTTGTTCGTGTTGCTGTTGCCACACTAACAGGGGATGGCGCAACTGCCGCAAGGTAATAATTTCTGCTTTGCCGCCGGCTTCTTCTGTCCTGCTGATGAATCGCGGCGGATTCGCTTCTAACCACAGGCTATAACGGGCGCGGGCGGTGGCTAAGTCTAAGGTTGTGGCGATTGCCAACAAGCGTTCTAAGTCGGGTTTAACCGCTGCAACTTGCTCGCTGAGAACGCGACGGATAGCCTCTTCTTCGGCTTGTTCTTGCCGCACCAACTGCCGCATCTGGTTGTTTAAATCAACGATGGCATGAGGTTCAATGTAGAGGGTTGCCCCGCTCATGGAAACATCATGAACGATGCCCCGAATTGCGTCTTTTTGAGGGGCTTTAACGGGGATGACAAAGCGATCTCCCCGCTGGGCGATGATTTGTTCTTGAACTGCGCCGGCTTGCCGCTGTAAAATGCTTTGTAAAACTTGATAAATTCGATCTCTGACCTGCCGCATTTTTGCCCGAATTTCACCGAGTTTCGGGCTGGCTCGGTCGGCTACCTTACCGCGTTCGTCGATGCAACGATGAATTTCTTGCTCGATTTCTGGATAAGTTCGCAAATCGGCAACCAGTGCGTTCAACACCGGCACGTCTGGTTGGTTGTCGATGATGCGTCGCAAGCGTCTGACGCCGGCTAAGGTGGTGGCAATCTCTAACAGTTCTTCTCCAAAGAGGACACCTTGCCGCTCTGAACGCTCTAGCGCTTCTCCGATATCATAAATTCCTTCAAAAGTCAAGCCTGAAGTGAGGCGACTTTCCAATTGATAAACTTCGCGGGTTTGCGCGAGCAGTTGTTGCGTCTCATCCAGAGTATCCGGGATTAGGATTTTTTGTGCAGCTATCGCACCCAATTTTGTGGCCGCAAAGGTGGCCAAATGCTGGCACAAGCGCGGCCATTCTAAAAGTTCTAGAGTCTCAGATTGAATCAAAGCTGGAAAGCCGGATCTGCGGGATAAGGTATCTATTGAGTCATTTTAAGCGCTAGATCTGATATTCGTAAGGCTCCAATGGGTGTAAAAGCCGGAATTTCTTCCGCCCAGCAGATGCTAGGGCAAGAAGTTAAACTCTCATGGATGTGGAAACCTAATACATGACGTGAGAATATCTCGCTTTTGCTTATTCGGGGCATAGCATTCGGCGCAATCAGTTATCGCTCAACACTATTGCTCACCTCAATGCTATGCCTGTGCAAAAATGGGATACGCCTCAGTGCGTTTCTGCATAGAGATTTACCCCAACGGGTTCGGCTGTTTCATTTAACGCTGAACAGTGCTACTGGCGACAGGTGCCGGTTCGTAGAGGTACTCAAACCAATTGCCATCGAGATCGCGTCCATAGAATGAGGCTGTGCCATCCCGGTGATCGTGAATGGGACGCACATCAACCCCTGCTGCCTTCATTTGTTCGTAGGCAACTTCGATCTCGCTGCGTTCGTTGAAGATAAATCCGAAATGCTGTCCTGCGTGCTTATAGCTTGGCCCTAACAAGGCTAAACCATCTTCACCGGCTTTGAGGTAAGCCCAGTCTGCATCCTTCCAAACGACATCCATGCCTAAGTTTTGGTAAAACTCAGCAGCTTTGTTAATGTCCTGGACACAGATCGCAACGTGGCCTATTCGTTTCAATTTCATAACTGAAAAGTGAAAAATTTTATTGCTTTTCTACCGACTCTATTTTATTACGGCTATTTTAGATTCGGTATTTAATCTGGATTTTTCTGAAAGCCAGCAAAGATAACGTCCTACTTTAACCAACTTTAAAATCTAAAGTTGGGGATTGAGGCGCATGCACTTATCTAAAATCTCACCCTTAGAATTGAGATAGCTGCTCATCCTCCTTTAGGTATTTATGCTATTTAACGATGAAGGTGAGACCGCGGAAGAGTCAGTACAGCAAGTTGAAGTAGAAGTTAAAGATGTAGGACAGATTTTTAGCGATCTTCAAGCTGGTGCAAATGTTACTAAAACTCAATCCTTAAAAGCAAACGACAAGCTTTCAAGCCGAGGTGTAATGATAACGGGTTCGGGATTTATTATTGAAAAATCTCAGTTCAACCAAGTTGAGCTAGAAGTGCAATTTGCATACTTGAATGCTAGAGATTTTATGCAATCCAGCCGTCAGGTTAGGGCGCTCGATTTCTTCGGTATGGATGCTGAAGAAGCTCAACAACGTTATCCTAAAGCTTATCAATTAATACTTGAAAGAGTTAAACCAGAAAGAGATGCTAGTCGTAATAGTAGTTTGCGTAAAAACTGGTGGATATTTGAACGACCGAGACCTGAGCTTCGAGCTGCACTCAAAGGGCTGAAGCAGTATATCGCAACAGTAGAGACTAGCAAGCATCGAATATTTATTTTTATCGATAAAGATGTGCTAGCTGATAATAAGCTATTGGCCATCGCTCTTGAAGATGCCTATTTTTTAGGTACTCTCTCCAGTAAAATTCATGTAAATTGGGCTTTGGCCTGTGGCGCACAACTTGGCCCTACACCTGTTTATGCTAAGTCAAGTTGCTTCGATCCCTTTCCATTCCCAGATCCTACATCAGCACAAAAACAAAAAATTCGGGAACTCGGAGAAAGATTAGACGCACACCGTAAAAAAGTGCAAAGCCAATCTCCCGACGTTACGATTACTGGAATGTACAATCTGCTGGAAAAACTAAAAGCCGGCCAACCTTTCACCGATGCAGATAGAATTTACAATGATAAAGCCTTAGTTTCCACCCTCAAACAGATTCACGACGAACTCGATGCAGCCGTTTTAGATGCCTACGGATGGGAGCAAAATATTAGTAATGAAGAGATATTAAACCGGCTCGTTGCTCTCAATGCCGAACGTGCCGTAGAAGAACGAAACGGATTAATTCGCTGGCTGCGTCCAGAATACCAAGCACCGACACAAACGAGCGCACAAATGACCCTTGCCGGCATCACCGATACTGAAGAAATTATAACCGTGCCGGTGGAGCAGAAAACCTGGCCAAAAACTCCCAAAGATCAGCTTGCCGCCATTCGCGACTTACTCCGCACCACCAGCACCGAATGGACAGCCGAACAAGTTGCGGCGCAATTCAAAGGCGCAAGCCGGCAGAAAAAAACCATCACCCAACACCTCGAAAGTTTAGAATGGTTCGGCATCTTGCTCAGTCGTAGCCAAGACGGCATCAGCCGGTGGCACTACGCAGAATTACGGATAGCCGGTTAACCTTTCCCCCTTCACTTTATTGTTGAATTCACCGAGTCAGGGTAAACCGCAAAAAACCTTCTTCCCGTGTAGTCATGCCAAAGTGTTAAAAAAACCTTAACTCACTCAAAACCAATACCCCTACTAATTTGATAACCTTACTTAAATAGTCTTGGGAACGAGTAACGAGCGTGGATATTCAAATTGGAAGGGGCAAGACAGCTCGCAGAGCTTATGGAATTGACGAAATTGCGCTAGTACCGGGACAGCGAACTCTCGATCCGAGTTTAGCCGATACTCGCTGGCGCATTGGCGGCATTGAACGAGAAATTCCCATTATTGCTAGCGCAATGGATGGGGTTGTCGATGTCCGCATGGCAGTGCGACTGTCTGAACTTGGGGCACTGGGTGTACTTAACTTAGAAGGCATTCAAACGCGCTATACTGACCCAGAGCCGATTTTAGACCGCATCGCCTCTGTGGGAAAAGATGAGTTTGTGACCTTGATGCAGGAACTTTACGCCGAACCCATCAAGCCAGAACTCATCGAACAGCGAATTCAGGAAATTAAGCGCCAAGGCGGAATTGCAGCAGTTAGCGCTACACCGGCAGGCGCAACCAAATACGGTTCAATTGTTGCTAAAGCCGGCGCGGATTTATTCTTTGTACAGGCAACCGTTGTCTCAACAGCTTACCTGGCTCCAGAGTCAATCACGCCCCTCGATTTAGCCCAATTCTGCCGGGATATGCCGATTCCCGTGATTTTAGGCAATTGCGTTACCTACGAAGTGACCCTGAACTTAATGAAGGCAGGAGCAGCCGGCATTCTCGTAGGAATTGGCCCTGGTGCAGCTTGCACGTCTCGCGGTGTTCTTGGTGTGGGGATTCCTCAAGCTACGGCTGTCGCTGACTGCGCTGCCGCCCGTGATGATTATTATCAAGAAACCGGCAATTATGTGCCGGTGATTGCGGATGGCGGCTTAATCACCGGCGGCGACATCTGCAAATGTATTGCTTGCGGAGCAGACGGTGTGATGATCGGCTCACCCTTTGCCAGGGCACAAGAAGCACCAGGGCGGGGCTATCACTGGGGCATGGCAACACCGAGTCCTGTTCTGCCACGAGGTACCCGCATTCGGGTTGGCACCACCGGCACCCTTGAGCAAATCTTACGCGGGCCGGCACAGCTTGATGACGGCACCCACAACCTCCTGGGCGCACTGCAAACAAGCATGGGAACCTTGGGAGCCAAAGACCTTAAAGAGATGCAGCAAGTTGAGGTCGTCATTGCTCCCTCACTGCTAACTGAAGGCAAAGTTTACCAGAAAGCGCAACAACTGGGCATGGGTAAGTAGAATTACCCCTCTAGTTAAAACTTTAAATTTTTCTACAGTTCTAAAGGCATCAATCGAATCAGTCGCTTACAATAGAAGAGAAGCGGAGACGCAAGTTTCCGTTCACTCCTCACACCACACTCCGCCCGGACTATGTTCGGGCGGTTCCTTATTAATTAGACATTCTCATGTCCCAATACAGCAGTTGTAGTGCCCTAAGAATGGTAGAATGACAATCTTAAAGACAATGTAGAGAGGGATTGTCAGGCATGTCAGCAGCCGCACAAGTTACAGACGCCACGTTTAAACAAGAAGTGCTTGAGAGCGAAGTTCCCGTATTAGTCGATTTTTGGGCACCCTGGTGCGGACCTTGCCGGATGGTCGCTCCTGTTGTCGATGAAATCGCTCAACAGTACGACGGGCAGGTAAAGGTCGTCAAAGTCAATACAGATGAAAATCCCAATGTAGCCAGCCAATATGGAATCCGCAGCATTCCCACGCTGATGATTTTTAAGGGTGGTCAGCGGGTTGATATGGTAGTGGGTGCAGTTCCTAAGACCACACTGGCAAATACGCTAGAAAAGTATCTCTAAGCGCAGTCTGCCACAACTCAACAAGCTACAACGCTTTTTGGGAGTCTTTGCTGGCCGACTGGTGGCTACCCCTTGTGTTAGTTACTGAGTTCGGTCAGAAACAACGGGCTTTTGCGATCTAAACATTCTAAATCAACCCGCTCTGGCTTAAGCTGGGGCGGGTTTGTTCTTTTCAAGTTGCCAACACTTCCGCAAAATCGGGAGCCTGCCGGCAAATTGCTCAGATCAGGGGCTGCTTCAGCGCTAAAAGTCCTGAAAATAAGGCGATCCCAGCCCAAGTCTGGGTAGAATAAAGGTACTGCCAGGACACAAGCATTCATGTCTTCTTCTTTGAACTCAACAGAATCCCTCTATAACGACCTCTTAGAATTATTCGCACAGCTGCCCAACGCGAAGTATCAGAAATATATTGAGCGCACGCTGGCATCTCTGGTGCGGATTGCGGGCGAGGAAATAGAGCGGCTCGATTGGAAGATTCTGACGGCTTGTTTGGAAGATATGGAGCGTGCATTCCGGGTGTTTTATCCTTACCGGCACGTTCGCAAAATTACCATTTTTGGTTCGGCTCGCATCACAGAAGACAGCCCAGAATACAAAATGGCGGCCCAGTTTGCTCACAGTGTCACCCAGCAAGGATTTATGGTGATTACAGGGGCCGGCGGTGGGATCATGCAGGCCGGCAATGAAGGAGCCGGTGCCGATCAATCCTTTGGCTTGAATATCCAGCTCCCCTTCGAGCAAGGGGCCAATCCCTTCATTGCCGGGGATCGCAAGCTAATTAACTTTAAATATTTCTTCACCCGCAAGTTATTTTTCCTGCGTGAAAGTGACGCCCTTGCCCTCTTCCCTGGCGGATTTGGTACACAAGATGAGGCATTTGAGTGCTTAACCTTAAGCCAGACAGGCCGGCTTGGCCCAGTTCCCTTGGTGTTAATTGATCGAGCCGGCGGCGACTATTGGCATGACTGGAACGCCTATATTCACAAGCATTTAGTTGGAAGAGGATTGGTTAGCCCTGCCGATCCCAGCCTTTACACGATTACCGATAACTTGGATGTTGCGTGTGAAGCCATCCGCAGTTTCTATCGTGTTTATCACTCCAGCCGCTACGTCAACGATAAGTTTGTCATGCGTCTCAAGTCTGAACTTTCCGAGGCAGATGTCGAACAATTAAATGCTGATTTCAGTGACATTTTAGTGAAAGGACGCATTGAGAAAAGTCAAGCTTTCCCCGAAGAAGCCGCTGATGATACATCAGAGCTACCCCGCCTAGTTTTCTACTTCAACCAGCGAGATTTAGGGCGCTTGTATCAACTGATCGCTATCATTAACCAAATCGGTGCCACCACGCCGGCGTCGGCTCATCCAGAGCAAAAGTAGCGATTCGGGATTAACTGTTAACCACAACCTGATCTCGTCCTCCTTCCTTGGCTTGATACAAGGCTTCATCGGCTGCGGCAATTAACTGTGCCGGTGTTGTATTGTGAGCCGATGCGCTGGCAACTCCCAAACTCAAAGTCACCACAGATGCCGTCCCTGATTTAGCGTGGGGAATTTGCAAAGAGCGCACGCCGGTGCGAATCGCCTCAGCAACTTGCACCGCACCGGCAGCGTCCGTATCGGGCAAAATCACCGCAAATTCCTCCCCACCGTACCGAGCTGCTAAATCTGCCGGTCGCTGGAGCACATTGCGAATCGCACGGGCAACCTGCTGCAAACAAGCATCACCGGCTTGATGGCCATAAGTATCGTTGTAGGGTTTGAAACAGTCGATATCGCACATAATCAGGGAGATCGGAGCCGTCTTTTGTGCCAGACGCCGCACCTCTTGCTCCAGATAGGTATCAAATCGGCGGCGGTTAGCCAGAAGCGTTAAGCCATCTGAAGACGCGAGACGCTCTAACTCCCGGTTAGCCGCCTGTAGTTGCTGATAAAGTTGCGCTTGCTGAATCGCAATTGCTACCTGTTCTGTGAGTTGCATGAGTAACTCACCCTCCCAAGTTTGCCATTGCCTCGGCCCACTACACTGATGAGCAATCAGCAATCCCCACAACTGATTTCGGGTTTGGGATTTGGGATTTTGCAGGGTTTGTTCGCTTAGCAAAATCGGCACCACTAAATTTGCTTGAACCTGAAACTGAGCCAGTAAGTTGACGTGACACTGACTCATATTTGCGGTGTAGATATTTTCAGTCGCGCGAATGCGACCTTGTTTGTAGAGCTTTACATAAGTCGGGGCAAAACAGGGGTCGTGAATATTGGTGGCTAAAATTGCCGGCCAGCCTTCTATCACCGACTCCACCGCAACCACTCCATCAAAATTCGATTCAAAGCGGAAAATGATCACGCGATCTGCCTGTAGCAGTTGCCGCACTTCCGCCACAGTCGTGTTTAGGGTTTCTTCTAAATCCAACGATTGACGAATCCGCTGAGTGATCGCCCCGCTCAGCCGTTCTCTCTCTGCTTGCTGCCGCAGTGCGATCTCTGAATGCTTGCGTTCGGTAATATCATGGCCTTCAGAAATTAGCAAGACGACTTCACCGGCTTCATTGAACACCGGCTTAATGGAAAAGTCTATGATTGCGACTTTATCCCCTGCCCCCAGCATTTCCACCTCGTAGCGAACAACCTGGCCGGCAGCGGCTTGGGAAATCGCCTCTTTCAAGCGTTCTTGAGTGCGATTGAGGTTGCCATCGCCTGCTGTTGCCCTCTCCAGGGCTTCCCCGGTGGGCTGATGATCCCTCACCCACCACCGGCATTCCCAAAACGGGCGAGCGACCACATCGGTGCTGGTGAGTCCGCCAAAATTAAGTGCCGTCTGGTTCGCTTCCAGCAGCGTGCCATCTGGGTTCATCAGTCCCATGAATTGAAACGAGGAGTTAAAAATTGCCCGAAAACGTCTTTCACTTTCCAGCAAGCTGGTTTGTATTCGCTGGCGTTCTGTGATGTCGTGAAAGCTCCACACTCTGCCAATAATTTTTTCACCGGCACGTTGCGGGAGTGAGTAGCGCTCAAAGATCCGACCGTCTTTTAACTCTAAAATGTCGTAAAGTTCGGCATCAACCTGGGTAGGTAGTTCTCTAATTCTTTGCAAGAAAGCTTCAGGATCTTGCAACTGCTCAATCGCAAAGGTGAGCAGGCGAGTTTTATTTTGCGAGGCCATGAATTCATCAGGAATGCCCCACATTTGTAAAAATTTACGATTAAAGCTAATAATTTCTCCCGCCATGTTGAGGGCAACGATGCCGTCCGCTGTTGATTCTAATGTGGCGTGAAGCAGAGAAAGCGAGCGCTCAAGTTCCGCTTCTGCCTGTTTGCGTTCGCTTAAGTCTCGCATTGCGATCACTCGAACTAAGCGGCCTTGATAAGTGATTGCTTTTCCCCGAACTTCTACGGGAAACGCGCTTCCATTTTTCTTTACGCAAATACTTTCATAAGTTTTTTCTGTGCCTGACGCAATGATTTCTTGGACGAGCGGATGTAATGCCGTTGCAACAAATTCCATCACACTCATTCCGATGGCTTCGGATGATTCGTAACCCAATAATTCGGTAAAATTTTTATTAACATCTACAATCCTTTCTTGCTCAAGAATCGCAATTGCTTCAAAAGATGCTTCATAAAACCGCCGTAGCTGTTCCTCACTTTCCCGCAAGGCAGCCTCGATTTTCTTGCGTTGCGTAATATCTAAAATATATCCTTCATAGTAAGTAATTTTTCCCGTTTCATTTCGCACAACTACGGTGAAGTCGTACACCCATCGGCTTTCCCCATTTTTTTGAACAATTCGGTAATCCTGTTCAAAAGAAGTAGCCCCTGCTTCGCTATAAGCTTGAACTTCTGCTAATACTCTTTCTAAGTCGTCTGGATGAACAATACTGGCATAGAGCAATTGACCGTTGCTGCATTGACTAGCTTGATAACCAAATTGAGAAATATTGGGTGAGACATATTCAATAGGCCAATTTTCTGCTGCTAGCCAGCGAAAAACAGTAACTGGCCCTCCAATAAATAAATTTCGCTCTCGCTTGAGCGTCTCCTCTGCTAGTATGCGGCAGACAATTTCCTCTTGCAATTGTTCATTCGCCCGTCTTAGTTCGGCGGTGTGTTCGTCTACTTTCTCTAGCAGGTGATCACGGTATTGCCTCAATTCTTCCTTGGCTTGTATTAATTCAGTAATCTCAACCGCAAAAACAATGACTCCAACGATATTGCCGGCACTGTCACGGTAGGGAATTTTATCAGTGCGAATCCAAAGTTTTTCTCCGGTGAGGGTTTGCAGCGGTTCGATAATCCCTCTTTTGGGACAGCCTGAATTGATCACTTCCAAGTCGTCTTGGTAATACCGAGCTGCTTCGTTGGGCGAGATTTTGTAAATTGATGCGCTTGCTATCGCTTCTACCGGCAACCCGGTTGCAACCGAGGCGGTTTTGTTAATCCGTAAGAGTCGGTTGTTGGTGTCTTTGTACCAAATCAACGCCGGCACAGAATCAAAGATAATTTGCTGTTCTTGTTGCTGGCTTCGCAGCGTCGCCTCTGTCTGGCTTCTCTTAATAATTTCTGCTTGCAATTGTTCATTGAGCTGGGTGAGTTCAGCAGTGCGTTTTTCGACTGCTTCCTCAAGTTGCTCGTAATATTGGCTTAACAGACTTTGTTCGCGCTCTCTTCGTTGCGCTTCTGCTTGCAATCTGGTGTCAGCTTCTAGCGCCAGGGCGATGAAGTCGGCGCTTGCGATGGCGAAATACTCTTCATCTGGCATCCATTCGCGCTCGCATTCTTTGTCAGAAGTGTCAGAAGTGATATGTTCGTAACAAATAATGCCCACTATCTGGCCGTGCAGCCAAATGGGTACTTGTAACAAAGCTGTAATGCCTAGCTTGGAAAAATAAGACTCTGACTGTTCTTTTGTTCTCGAATCGCTACAGGTGTGGTTTATTACTATTGTTATTTGTTTTTCCAACCCTTGAAAATAAGTGGGACAACTGGCGGATTCTAACACCCAACCTTGAGAATGATGCTTGTCTGGCGCTTCGTAAACATCGAGGCAGACAATTTTTGAGTTATTAGCTTTATACAGCCAAACGCTAACTCGCTCAACCTCAAGCGTGTCAGCAACAGTTTTGGTAATTTTTCTTAAAACAGCTGGGAGATCGCCCCGGTTAAGAATCTGGTTTTTTGCGAGTTCTGTGAGGGCGCGGGTTTGCCGGCAGCGACGTTTTTCACATTCGCGCTGCTGTTGTTCGATCTGCTTAGTTTGGGTGATGTCTTCGCAAACCAAAAGAATGACGGAGGAAGGTTGAAGGTTGAAATCATCTGAAACCGGCACCATACGGGCGCTGACTTTTACCCAGAGAATTTGACCATCCGCACAGACAAGCCGGCTTTCCCAGCTGATCACCCGATCTAGATGTTGCCAATCAGCTGTATCCAGCGCTTGCAGTTGTTGCCGATCTTCAGGATGAAGAATCTGGGCCATTGATTTTAAAATCAACTGGCCGGCAGGATAACCGAGACGTGCGCTACCAAATTGATTAACATCAATAACAACACCCGCTGGGTCGAGCGTGAAGCAGATAATCGGAATAAATTCGTATAAAGTTTGATCCCATCCCAGGTCAGCTTTCCTTTCACGCACAGCGGCTTCAAGCTTGTAATGGTTTGCATTAAAATCAGAAGAGTGGAACTGTTTAAGAGCTGTTTTTGCTTCCCCGTATAAAAGCATTGCTTTCACGGGAAGAGCCGGTTTTGCTTTCAGCTTAAACCCAGTTCAAACCCCATTTAAAACATTAATTCAGTATTAACACTTTAAAGAATATTATGGGAATCTTATGCTTTTTGGGCAGAAGTCTTCAGTTGCATCCCAGATTGGCAAAAATATTAGTGGGAGCATCTTGCTGCCATAGATAATAGCCAGCCGGCATTTTGCCTGCACTACAAACAACCGGCTACAAATTTACAAAAAGGGCATGATCCCCAAAGCTTCCTTTAAAATGTTTTACCTTTTGTTACTAACCCCACTGTCAAAATGGTTTTATTCTCTGAGCCTATACTAAAAAGTTGCCGATTAGGTAACTGCCGGCACCCCACGCTTATTTGGTTCATCCCTATCACAATTAAATGATTATTGCAATAGGAGTTTGCACTTAATCTACCTGGCTAAAACTGAGCTTTTAATTGTGTTTTGAACTTAAAACCCTCCAGATGTCTTTCTCTCCTAGGATCTGGGGGATCAACAGCGAAGCAAAAGAAACTTTTATCCGTTGTCAACATCATGAACCAGCAGAGGTTCTCAAGTCCGATTTTGGCTTCACCGTTCCCCCACCAGACATAACACGTTATCCTAATACATTTTAAATTTTAGATTTTTAATTTATCAACTAAATAAAGCTAGCTTTTTTAAAACTTTAAACTGTACCTTTGAATTCCAAAAAAACTTTACGTGCTGCCGGCGTTGCAATATCTTGGAACGGGTGCTGAAATACAAGGGTTGAAGGGGTGCCGGCAAAGTTTTTGTTGAGATGTACGAGCGGGTGACTCCTGCTTTCCGAAGAATGAATGATACCAAATCCGTTTATGAAAGACACCCTATAGATTGACCAAATCCTCTTGGAGCAAAGGTTTTGGCTCAGGTGAAAGGAGTTATATCAAAAAGGATTTGGTATGAGTCATCATTATTGTTGCAGAATAGAAAATTGAATCAAAAAAGGACAAAATTCTATATTTTTTTAACCAATATCTTGTTCAATAACACCGGAGCAATTTCAGTCAGCGGCAAAATATACTGAGCGGAACCGAGGGCAATCGCTTCTTTCGGCATCCCAAAAACGACACAACTCTTCTCGTCTTGAGCGATGGTGAGACCGCCGGCTTTGCTGATACTGAGCATTCCATCTGCACCGTCTCGGCCCATCCCTGTTAACAGGACACTCGCCGCTGACTTGCCGTAAAAGTTAGCCACCGAGTTAAACGTAACGGTTACAGAGGGGCGATGCCCAGAGACAGGCGGGGCAGGAGAACAATGAAACCGGCCTTTGTTATCCAATTCCAAATGATGCTGCTCTGGGGGAAAATAAATCGTGCCGGCAGTTGGGTACTCGCCCGCCGTGGCAATTCTTACGGAAAGAAAACACTCCCCATTTAACCAATCCACCAATCCTTTTAAAAACCCCTCGCTGATGTGCTGCACACAAATCACCGGCACCGGGAAATTTGCCGGCAGTTGAGTGAGAATGGTGTGCAGCGCTTGGGGACCGCCGGTGGACGCCCCAATTGCCAATATTTTTTTGACGGCTAAGTGCTGATTGCTGACTGCTAAAGGCTGAGCGGGAGAGGGGAGGACAAGCGGGGGTTGTTTGGCTTGCTCGGCTTGTTGCTTTGGAATTTTGCTCTCGCGATCCTTAGTGTCTTTGACGATCAGCTGCTTTGGCTGAGGGTTAAAAGCTGCTGGTTCCGTGGTTGTTTTTTTTCGCCGCAGCGTAAAAACAGCCACGCCAGATAGTACCCTAATTTTGCTGATCAATTCCTGCCGGATGGATTCGTAATTCGGGCCGAGCGCACCATGAGGTTTGGGAAACACATCCACCGCCCCTGCTTGCAGCAGACGAAAAACAGTGTGCGTATTTTCTGGCTGCACTGAAGAACTGATCACCAAAATTGGGCGCGGGAAGTTTGCCATCACTTCTTGGGTGAATTCCAGTCCATCCATTTGAGGCATATGCAAGTCCGTGCAGATCACTTGGGGCTGAAGTTGAGGAATGAGGGCCAAACCCTCCTTGCCGGTGCCGGCCGTTCCCACCACTGTAATATCAGGGGAGGAGGCTAGCATCCGTTTAAGAATGGTGAGCGCCACAGGTGAATCTTCTACCAGCAAAACGCGAATCGTCATTTGTCATTTGTCCTTACCCGCCTGTCACCCGTCATTTCTGGGATGTTTTTTAACAACCACCAACAATCGATTTTTTTGGGATGTTTTTGAGCAACAACCAACAATCGATGACCCATGAGGAATGACCACTAAACTAGCCGTCTCAATGTTTCTAACAGCACTTCTTGATTAAAAGTGGTTTTTGTAATGTAGGCGTTAGCACCGGCTTGTGCACCAATTCTTCTATCCTCGTCTGTAGCGAGGGAGGTGACCAGGATAATCGGTAATTCTTTATATTCCTTGTGTTGGCGAATTTTTACCGTCAAACCCAAGCCATCTAAATTCGGCATCTGAATATCAGAGACTACCGCATCAAAAGAGCGAGTTTTCAGTTTATTGTAGCCATCCAATCCATCGACAGCAGTAACGACTTCATAACCGGCAGATTCGAGAATGCGTTTTTCTTGGGTACGAGTGGCGATCGAGTCTTCCACAAGCAGAATCGTTTGTTTCCCCGGTGCCGGCACCGTTGCACTGACGGGTTTGATCGCTTTAGATGGCCGACGAACCGATTTGATCAAATCTTGAGGATTTAACACCATACAAACTTCGCCGGTGCCCAAAATCGTTGCGCCGGCAACATTTCGCACCCGTTTAAGCAATTTACTTTGAGGTTTTAACACCACATCTTGCTCATCAAGCAGCGCATCTACCATCAGTCCTAGGCATTCTTCACCTACCTTCAAAATAATACAAGGCTGTTGCCTGTCGTTTTTTATTCCTTGTCCCTCATCGCCTGCTTTTGAGAAAGAATTGTTGAGCGAGGGCATTTCCAGTAAATTTGCCAATGGGGCAACTGATATGGGTTGACCGTCTAAAATCATCGTTTCGCGGCCTTCAATTGTAAAAATCTCACTCTCAGCCACCAGCCGAGCCATTTGCACAAACTCCACCGGCAAAGCATAGGCAATGTCATGAACGGCAACCAACAGCACATGAGCGGTAGACAGGCTCGTTCCCAGATTCAGGCGCAAGGTGCATCCCTTTCCGGGTGCCGATTCTACATGAATGCTGCCTTTGAGATGCTCGACATTGGTTCGCACCACATCGAGTCCCACACCTCTGCCGGAGACTTCTGTAACAAATGTTCGAGTTGAGAAACCGGGCGCAAAGATTAGAGATTGAATTTGATTGAGCGTCATGGTTGCCAGTTCTTCTTCCCGACAGATCCCGCGTTTGATCGCCGTGCGTTTAATACTGTCTATGTCCAAGCCCCGCCCATCATCAGCGACCTCAATAATAATGTTGGTAGCGGTTTGGTAACCTCGCAGCCGAATCGTGGCTACTGGGGGTTTGCCCATCTGCAAGCGCTCTGCCGGTGTTTCGATGCCATGATCAATCGCATTGCGAAGGATATGCATTAAAGGATCTTTCATTTCCTCCAAAATGCGCTTGTCTGCCTTAGTTTCTCCTCCTTCAATGAGGAGTTCTACTTCTTTGCTTTGCTGCCTGGCGAGATCGCGCACCATGCGGGGAAATAAATTAAAAATTGTGGATAGAGGCAGCAGGCGCAGAGTGCGAATTCCTTCTTCTAATTCCTCGGCAACGGTGTCGAGTCGGGCCGTGTCTTCATAAACGGCATTTCTGAGGCGGTTGATAAGCGAGCCTAACTGCTCTAGGCGTTCTTCGGCGCGATGGTGCAAGTTTTGTACTTGCTTAAGCGTGCCATTGCGAGCTGAGGGGCGCAGGTAGGAATTACCCGGAAGTTTTAGGTTTGTATCTGAGTTTCGCCCGTTTGGAACTTCGACTTTCAAGCCCCGCTCTAATTCGTCGAGGGCAAAGCGATTGACAAAAACATCCCGGCTCCATTCTTCCCACAAGCTGACGATTTCCTCGATTTCTCCGAGCCTGTGGGCGATCCGAATTTTGGCGACGGTTAATTCACCGGCTTGAGTCATGAGGGCATCGAGATTTCGAGTTTCAACGCGAATGGTTTCGATGCGGTAAGTATCACTGCTGATTTTGACGGCATCACCTGGAGGAAGCGGCAAGCCAATGGTTGCCGGTTGAACCGGCGCGGTTGACAAGTAACCGTTGCCTGTTAATGGCTGAGGCTGCTGGTTAGAGGTAATGTTTGGCGTTTGTAAAACTTGGGCCGGCTGCATTACAGTTGGCGCTGCTGATGAGCGGGCAGCGATAGCATTTCCATCCTCTGTAGAGCTGGGCACAAGTGTTGCTGCAGATGGGGGTGTCTGCTGGATATGTGACATCCGGGTGAGAACGTCTGCTGGGTTGGTGCCAGTGGGTTCGCCAGTGACGGCTTCGTGAACAAGTTGGCGGATGCCATCCAATCCGTAAGATAAGTTATCGCAAAGAGCTGAGGTAAAGCTAAGTTCGCCAAGTTTGACTGCCGTGAAAATATGCTCTAGCTGATGCGCGAGGGTACCCACATCTTTGACCCCTAACATCCCGGCATCACCTTTGATGCTGTGGGCTTCTCGCAACATTTCTTCTAGTTTGGCATTGTCGTTAGGGAATTTTTCTAAGGAGAGCACGCCCCGATCAAGTTTTTGTAAATGCTCTTCACAGACGATTTTGAAGGTGGTACGAAGTTCGTCGTCTTCGATATAGCGATGGCTTTTTTGCCCGCTAATGAGTTTTGAGTTTTCAGCGGGGGTTGGGAGTTGAGGATTATTGGGGATGGGCGATCTATTATTTCGCCGACGATCAGGTGTTTCTCGCCTAGGTTGTGTGATGTGCTGTTCTACTGCGACTTCCCTCTCTTGTTCACTTGTATGAGTCGGGGCTGCCGGTGTGGGCATTGTTTCTGGGGTTGGCTTGATGGTTTCAACCGCTTCTTCCTTAACCTGTAGTGGTTTTGGGGGTTGAGTATCCGCCCCCATCAAGTGAGCAAGGGCATAAAATGTGTTGATGCCGCTGGGTTCGCCGGTGACAGCTTCGTGGACGAGTTGACGAATTGCATTTAACCCCCCCGACAAGCGATCACACAGTGCTGGGGTTAGGCTGGCTTCGCTACGCTTTATGGTGCCCAGAATATGCTCTAGCTGGTGGGCTAAGGTGCCGACATCTTTGACACCTAACATATTGGCATCTCCTTTAAGGCTGTGGGCTTCCCGCATCAATTCATTTAGCCCACCTAGATCGTCTGGGTATTTTTCTAAATGCAACAGCCCTTCATCAAGTTTCTGCAAATGTTCTTCGCTGGCATCTTTGAAGGTAATTCGGAGTTCTTCATCTTCGATCATCATAAATATTGGCTCCTTTACAAAGTTGGGGTAGTAATTGATGTTTAGAATGTTTATCAAACTGAGAAGCTGACAATTAGTTAATAGATAAAGGCTTTAAGTGAACTAAACATCTGCTGATGAGTTTAGCAGTAGGCTTTTAGGTTCGGCGGCTTGATGGCGTATATTTGGAAGCTTCTCTATGATTCGGCTGTCTATGCCGGCAGCGCTCAGTTGCAATTGCTTAGATACTTTGCCGGTGTTTAATAAACTGAGGGGCTGTTCAATCAATGCGTCTATTGGACCTTCCACCCTTTGTCTTTTGTAGAAGGCTTGTTCATCATTTCTTAAAAATTCTTTATATTTTGCAATCAAATAACACTGGAGTATCTGGATGATTTTCCCAATGCCCAGCAGTCTATCGCTCTCTTGTAAAAGAGCTTTTTCTGTAGGCTGTATATTTTTTAACCAGTCCAAAACTTGAAGGGTGCTGGTGTAAATGCCCTCTCCCAACACAGTGACTAAAATCTCGAAAACAGCAGGGGCGATTAGAATCCTGTTTCTTAAGTTTAGGTTACCAACCATTACAGCCTCTCTGAGAATCTAAGCGGATGCTTAATATATAGTAAAAATTTCTAGATTGCGAAACCTTGGGACTGCAACCCCGGACGAGGAAACGGCTACGCTCGCGCTCGTCATTGTGGCTGAAGATGCGAGGGTTTAAATTTTTCCTTTCTCGGCTAGTTTTTGCGCTCACTGAGTCGCATTATTGGTACATATCCTGTTTTTTATCCTAACTTAACTCCTCAATTAAATGAATGAGTTAATTTAAAGATAGCGTTTGCCGCCGGCATGGATGCGTGTTATTCTAAAAACTTTTTTTTCTTAGAATTTATTATAAGGGTTTGCTGACTTTAACTAGCGGTCGGTTCTACAACTGCGCTGCTATTTCTTTTGCTTTGTCTGACTGGGCTTCTTCGTTAGTGAGTGCGAGCGCACTATTTATAATATATTTACTGAAAATTAATAGATTGTGTCTAAAGAATTAGATTATTCATCAAAAAGGGTATTTAAATTTTTAGGAATTTCTAAAACGAGCGTAAACCTATTAACTTAAGTAGCTAATAAACAAACCATTACAATTATTTTGTTTATAAAAAATTCCTGGGGGGGTAACAAGGAAGCTGAAACCTTGACAGAGAAAGGATGAGAGCTAGGTAAACAAAAAAAATATGGGTCGGCTATAGTGACAAGCAAACCCAAAAACCAAAAAAATGTTACTGCAATTCTATCACGAGCATCTAGAGAAGCAACTGGGCCGCGCCCATTTCCTGATGTTGCTGCTTCTAATCAACATTATTCAAGCCCA
>JAHHHM010000020.1 GCA_019359355.1 Microcoleus vaginatus WJT46-NPBG5
ACCGCAAGACCCTGTGCTATTCCAAGTCTGTCGAGATGCTGAAGTGTTCACTGCGTTTACTGCTTCACTACTTAAAGTACCGAACAGTTCCCCTGCCAGCTTAGTTCATTACATTTTCAGCAACGCCAGAAAAAGACAAAGAACAACTTTATAGGAGCATCTGCCGGCTATGAGGGAAAGTATTGATCGCCTCACTCAAAATCTAAATCAAACGATTGTCGGTAAAGCTGATGCCATTCGCTTAGTGGTGGTTGCCTTGCTTGCCGGTGGCCATGCCCTGCTTGAAGACGTACCCGGTGTGGGTAAAACCCTGTTAGCCAAATCCCTCGCCCGCTCAATTGCCGGTGAGTTTAAGCGCATTCAGTGTACCCCCGATCTTTTACCCAGCGATATCACCGGCACCAACATTTGGAACCCCCGCAAAGGAGAATTTGAATTTTTAGCCGGCCCTGTTTTTGCCAATATCCTGCTAGCCGACGAAATTAACCGCGCCACTCCCCGCACCCAGTCTGCCTTACTAGAAGTCATGGAGGAACACCAAGTCACCGTAGATGGCTTCCCCCATCCTGTTCCTAGACCGTTTTTTGCCATTGCCACTCAGAACCCCGTTGAGTATCAAGGCACCTTCCCCCTGCCTGAAGCGCAAATGGATCGCTTCACCCTCTCCCTTTCTTTGGGCTACCCCACCGAAGCCGAAGAAATGCAAATGCTGCAACGGCTGCACCAGGGCATCAGTGTAGACGAACTACAGCCCTGTATTACCTTAGAAGAAGTGCGACAGTTAAGTGCTCTGTGTGCCCAAGTCAAAGTGGAAACGTCTTTGCAACAGTACATCCTCAACCTAGTGCGGGCAACACGGGAAGACGAAGAAATCACCCTTGGCGTCAGTCCTCGTGGTGCCGTGGCTTTGCAGCGATCCACTCAAGCTTTTGCATTTCTTGAAGGTCGTGACTACGCCATCCCGGATGATATTAAATTTCTCGCGCCCCATGTGCTGGCCCACCGAATTATCCCAGCCGGCGGACGGCGGTCGAAGACGATTGTAGATCGCTTACTGCGCTCAATCCCCATTCCTTAGACTTGCGAATCCCTAATGGCTAATGGTTAATTAAATTAGTCATTAGCCATTAGCCATTAGTGCAATTAAATATGCCAAATTTTATCCTGTTAAAACCGCAACAACAAAAACGTCGGCGCACATTCGTTGTGCTGTTATTGTCAGTCTTAATCTGCACTCTAGTCATGGGAAAAGCCTTAGCCCAATCCCTAGAACCTTCGAGAATTAGCACAATAGATCCCATCGGCAAAAGCCACCAACTGGGAAAAGAACTGTATTTGGAAAACTGCGCCGGCTGCCATGTGGCGCTGCCACCAGAAGTGATGCCTACAGAAACTTGGCGGCAGTTGCTACTAGATCCCCAACATTATGGCCGGCAATTACAACTGCCGGTGGGTCCCCCTCGCATCCTAATATGGAATTATCTGCGAGATTTTTCTCGCCCCCATACTAAAGAGGAAGAAATTCCCTACCGGCTGCCGCAATCTCGCTATTTTAAAGCCCTTCACCCTCGCGTCAAACTGCCCAGACCAACCAGTGTTGGCACTTGTCTCACCTGTCATCCCTCTGCAGATCGATACAATTTCCGGCAGCTAGCGCCAGAGTGGCAGGATTCTCCTTAATATAGGATCAAGAAGAACTGTGAAGTATCTGTCGTCACTGGGTTGGCACAGGTGGAGATTGCCCCACTAACCCCAGGCCGCAGACCGCTAACATCCTTCATCCTCGATCCTCCATCCTTTCGACTCCCTCTCCTGCCATGCTGAAAAATTTGCTCGGAGATCCAAACGCACGCAAACTAAAGAGATATCAGCCCCTTGTCGCTGATGTCTACATTCTGGAGCAAGAAATCCAGGCGCTCTCCGATGAGGCTTTAACAGCCAAGACAGCAGAATTCAAACAGCGGCTAAAATCAGCCAAATCTCTCAACGAAGAGAAAGAAATGCTGGATGAACTGCTACCGGAAGCCTTTGCGGTGGTTCGGGAAGCAGCTAGGCGGGTTTTGGGTATGAGACATTTTGATGTCCAAATCCTTGGCGGCACGATCCTCCACAAAGGACAAATTGCCGAAATGAAAACCGGCGAGGGCAAAACCCTGGTTGCTACCCTACCTTCCTACTTAAACGCACTCAACGGCAAAGGTGTACACGTTGTCACCGTCAACGACTACCTGGCTCGCCGGGACGCTGAATGGATGGGACAGGTGCATCGTTTCCTGGGATTAAGCGTAGGTTTGATCCAGCAGGGGATGAATCCGGATGAGCGCCGGCGCAACTACAACTGTGATATCACTTATGCGACAAACAGTGAGCTAGGCTTCGACTACTTGCGCGACAATATGGCCAGCTCAATGGCAGAAGTGGTGCAGCGACCCTTCAACTACGCCATCATTGACGAAGTTGACTCGATTTTAATTGACGAAGCCCGCACCCCGCTGATTATTTCAGGACAAGTTGAACGCCCCACAGAGAAATATCTGCAGGCGGCTGAAATCGCCAATGCCCTGCAAAATGAAGAACATTACGAAGTGGATGAAAAAGCTCGCAACGTTCTTTTAAGCGACGAAGGGTTTGCGGAATCTGAGAAACTCTTAGGGGTTAAGGATCTCTACGACCCGAACGATCCTTGGGCGCACTATATTTTTAACGCCATTAAAGCGAAAGAATTGTTCATCAAAGACAAAAACTACATCATTTTTGAAGATGAGGTGGTGATCGTTGATGAATTTACAGGCCGCGTCCTTCAAGGCCGGCGCTGGAGTGATGGCTTGCACCAGGCAATAGAAGCGAAAGAAGGGGTAGAAATTCAACCAGAAACCCAAACCCTGGCCACCATTACCTATCAAAACTTTTTCTTGCTCTATCCCAAGCTGTCGGGCATGACCGGCACGGCGAAAACAGAAGAAGCCGAATTTGAAAAAATTTACAGCTTAGAAGTCACCGGCATCCCCACTAACCGTTCTGCTGGACGCCGGGATTTGCCCGATGTGGTTTATAAAACCGAAGCCGGCAAATGGATTGCTGTGGCGGAAGAGTGCGCGGAAATGCACGAAAAGGGCCGCCCGGTGTTGGTGGGAACAACCAGTGTGGAAAACTCAGAACAGCTTTCTGTATTGCTGCGTGAACGCGGCATTCCCCACAACCTGCTCAATGCTAAGCCAGAGAACGTTGAGCGAGAATCAGAAATTGTGGCCCAAGCCGGACGTAAAGGCGCTGTAACCATTGCCACGAACATGGCCGGTCGAGGCACCGACATCATTCTAGGTGGGAACGCCGACTACATGGCAAGGCTGAAAGTGCGGGAATACTTCATGCCGCTGATCGTGCAGCCAGAAGATGAAAGCAACTTTGGTTCCATGCGCGTGGCGGCAGCCGGTGGCAGAAACAATGCTCAAGGTTTCGGCACCACTAAGAAAGTCAAAACTTGGAAAGTCTCTCCCCAGATTTTCCCCACTCAACTTTCCCGCGAAGCCGAGCAAATGCTCAAAAATGCTGTGCAGTTTGCCGTGCAAACCTATGGGGAACGCTCTCTGTCAGAACTAGAGGCAGAAGACAAAGTGGCGGTTGCCTCAGAAAAAGCCCCCACGGATGATCCCGTCATTCAAAAGCTGCGGGAAGTTTACAATCTAACTCGCCAGGAGTATGAACACTACACCAGCCGCGAACACGATGAAGTGGTGAACCTGGGCGGGTTGCACGTCATCGGCACCGAACGCCACGAATCTCGCCGGATTGACAACCAATTGCGGGGACGTTGTGGCCGGCAGGGTGACCCCGGTTCCACCAAATTCTTCCTCAGCTTGCAGGATAACTTGTTGCGGATTTTTGGCGGGGATCGCGTAGCGGGCTTGATGAATGCCTTCCAAGTCGAGGAAGATATGCCCATCGAGTCGAGAATGCTGACGCGTTCCCTCGAAGGCGCTCAGAAAAAGGTTGAAACGTACTACTACGACATCCGTAAACAGGTGTTTGAGTACGACGAAGTAATGAATAACCAGCGTCGGGCGATTTATGCCGAACGCCGGCGGGTGTTAGAAGGTCTTGACCTCAAAGAGCAAGTCATCAAGTATGCGGAAAAAACGATGGATGACATCGTTGAAGCTTACGTGAACCCAGATTTGCCTTCGGAAGAATGGGAACTCAACAAATTAGTTGAGAAGGTGAAGGAATTTGTCTATCTGCTGCGCGATATGGAACCCGAGCAGTTGGAAGACTTGTCGATGGAGGAAATTGAAACTTTCCTGCATGAACAAGTTCGGATCGCCTACGACTTAAAAGAAGCTCAGGTGGATCAAATCCAACCCGGTTTGATGCGTCAAGCCGAACGGTTTTTTATCTTGCAACAGATTGACACCCTCTGGCGTGAACACTTGCAACAGATGGATGCTCTGCGGGAATCGGTGGGACTGCGTAGCTACGGTCAAAAAGACCCCTTGATTGAATACAAGAGTGAAGGCTACGAACTTTTCCTCGACATGATGACCGATATTCGCCGGAATGTGGTGTATTCCCTGTTCCAATTCCAGCCGCAGGTGCAACAGCCGGTGCAAGCCTCCTCGGAGATGGTGTGAAGAAGGGGCTAGGGACTAGGGAAGATGGGGAGAATTTTTTTATTTCCCAATGCCCTATGCCCCATTCCCCATCCCCAAACTTACTTTTTACTGATGAGAGGCATGAGGAGCTGGCTGGTAATGCGGCCATCTTCTAGCTGGTAAAAATTTAGCTGTCCGCCCATTTGTCGCATTACACGCTGGCAAATAACCAAATGTAGACCGGGAGGCTGTTCTAGGCTGGAGGGAACCAGTAAGTCTAGATCAGGACCGGCCTGTAACTCGGTCAGCAGCAGAGTCGGCATTTCCCCAGAATCCGTAATCGACAGTTCTAAACGGTTATCGTCAAAAGGCCGGCACCAAATATCTATTCTTGCACCCGTTTCAGACCGGCGGCACGCTGCCAACAGCACCTCATAAAGCACCCACTCAATTTTGATCGAGTCACCGTTGACATTGAGATGAGTTTCACTGTGCACCTGAGTCCAGAGTTGGCGCTGATGAATTACCCCTCCGGCACGATCCAGTGTTCGCCGCAACAAACTAGCAACGGGAATAATTTCACCTTGGGTTTGCAGATGCCACTGTTCCTGTTTCAGCAGATCGCGCATCGATTGAATCGAACTGCCTAACTGCCGCAAAATCTGCTGGAGATGCATGATCTGCAAGGAACCGAAACTGCCTTTATGATTGCCCAGTTCGGTTAGTTTTTTCACCCCCGACTGCATGGCTCGAAAAAAGTCCTCCAAGCGCCGGTTTTTGTACCAATTCAAACATTCCAACTCTTCTCGCTGCCATTGAAGTGATGAAGTCAGCATCAGATAACGGCGAGACCAAGCAAGTTGGTTAACTAAAAAAGTCATCGCCCTCACGGCATTGGGCGACCATCGGCGATCTGCCTGATCGGCAACCACCAAAATTCCCGTTGGCTGATGAGCCGGTGAAGTTCGCAGCGCCATCACCAAAATCTGGCCAACTCCCGAGCCATTGAGCCACTGCCTCGTGTCCAAAGGCAAATCGGTTGCTTTCACCTCCAGCGGTTCTGACATTTGCAGCAGCGCCCATTGAACCAGGGCATCCGTTTGGACGGGGACACCAATCTCGGTATTCAGCGTAAACAAACTATTGGCGATCACCGGCGCAACAATCCGGCCTACAGCCCTCCCCGGCAACCACGTCACCAACGTCACAAGAGGACAGCTCATCACTTGAGCCAACTGCTGCACCCCCAACCGTTCTATCTCCTCCAGCGGCAAATGGCCTGATTGCAGCAAATTTGTCAACCCTGATTGAATCATCGTCAGAAGTTGTTGCTGTTGCTCATTAGAGGCTTGTAGCTGCCACTGGTGCAGAATCAGACCAATCTGCTGACTCACCACGGCGATCAATTCTCGCTCTCTATGGCTCCAAGAACGCGTGGTTTCGCTGGCCACCACCAACAGCCCTTCAATGCCATGACCTGGAGAGGTGCCGCACACCAAAAGTGAACGCATCCCTAAATCGAAAAACGCAGGACGCCAAGCCATCAACTTGAAATCTTCGTTCCAATTTTCAATCGCGATCGCTTCGGGACTTCCTTGCAACATCTGAGTGTCTACCTCTGTGAGGGGACTCAGCGGCGTTGATACCGTCCGTCGGTTGGCCGGCTGATTTTGATAGCAGATGTCAAACTGATTGTGTTCAGGATTGTAGAGAAGCACAAGAAATCGATCAGCCTTGAGGTGTGCTAAAAGTTGCTCTCCACAGGTTTTTAACGTGGTCTTCCAGTCATCGTCACTGTAAATCGCATGGGTGACGCCGGCAGTTAAGGCCCGATCCAACTTTGTTTGGTCGAGGGTGGCTTCCATTTGAGACAAAGGAGCAACCAGGGCCAGTAGTTGAGCCGCACCCCGGACATAGTTTTTCTCTTGTTCCTGCCAAATTCGGGCATCATTGCCTTCCACTGCCAGAAACCCCAAAATTTCCTTTTGAAACAAAATGGGGGCCGCCAGCAGCGATCTCGCCCGGATCTGCTGCATTAAGCGAGCGGTAATATCCCCTTTGAGGGAGGAATGAGCTTCTCCAATGGAAACAATTTGATCGCTCAGTAGCGCTTGATAGAAGCCCCCCAGATCTGACACCATGATGCCTGAGGCGGCTTGATTGTTTTCTCCAAAAGGTGATGTTTTGTGATGATTGCCCACCCTGCGCCAGAAGTAGCGCCGAGTCGGCTCAAACCAGTAGACATTGGTTCGGTTGGGGGCAACAAATTTATGCGTTTCTTCAACAACTGCCTCTAAGCATTGATCTAGGGTGGTGAGAGAACGCAGCCGGGGAAGCAATGCCAGCAAAGGCTGTTCGGCGTGCTTGGTTTGCCGGCACTGCCAGTCAATCTCTAGCCGGTAAAAAGCTGCCGCCAGCCCGCCCAAAATGATAGACAGCCGCGCCTTCTCGTGGGCTTTGGGTGAGACGCCCCACAAGTTAGAACCCAGCAAGGCAACACCAAAGCAGCGATCTTTGTAGCGCATGGGAAAAATTAGCGTGCCTTGGATGCCCAATTGTTGGGCGGCTTTGCGCCACTCTCCAGCCCGCGTTTCTTCTCGCAAATCCGGCACGCCCACAGGTCGTTGCTGGATCACCACCTGCTCTAAAATATCACCGGGAGTGAGGTTAAAACGCTGTTTGAGAATAGAGGATTCTCCATTGCCACTGCGCCCTCCCTTGCCTAATAATCGGTGATCGAGGCGATCATAGACGCCAATCCAAAGCAATTGATAGTCAAATGCGATTTCAAGGTATGAGAGGGTAGTTTCAATTAGAACATCGACATTCTCCTCTTCTCGGAGAGTCTGGAGAGTACGCCCCAAGGCAATGAGCTGTTTTTCGTAGGTCGTCGGCTGTTTTTGCTGACCCATCTCAACAATTTTAGATTTTAGATTTTAGATTTTAGATTGGAGATTGGGGATTGGAAAGATTACTTACCACCCGCTACCCATTACCCATTACCCACTACTTGGTCTTTAGTTACTAGCCACTGTGAGGATTGATCTTGGATATTTATCGATCAGGTATACGTCCTGTTTTGTTTTCTGGATTGAATGTTGATTCAGAGTGGTTGCATCATCAGACTATGGATATGCTGAGCTGGCTTAACCGGCAAGGCGATCACCCGCCCGCTAGTTGGATTCAATCACAATTTCAGCGCTCTTGTTGTTTTTCTGACACCCGATTGGAACAAAAATTGTGGGGGCTGAATTTTTCTAATCCCGTTGGTTTAGCCGCTGGGTTTGATAAGGATGGGGTTGCCGCCGGCGTTTGGGCAAGTTTTGGCTTTGGCTTTGCTGAATTGGGAACTGTCACCTTGCAAGCTCAAGCCGGTAATCCCCGCCCTCGATTGTTTCGCTTGCCGGCAGATCAAGCTGTCCTGAATCGCATGGGCTTTAACAATCAGGGGGCTGCGGCTATGGCAGCGAGGTTATCTTCTTCCCCTCCTCATTTGCCGGTGGTAGATGAACCCGAAGCAGTGACTGATCGCAAAATCCCGATTGGAATTAATCTGGGTAAATCTAAGGTAACACCGCTAGAGGAAGCTGCGGCAGACTATCTTGGTAGCTTTCAACTTCTCAAAGATTTGGGAGATTATTTTGTGGTGAATGTGTCGTCTCCCAATACTCCCGGACTGCGTTCCCTACAAGATGCCGGCCAGCTAGCCACGATTTTGGACGCTTTGCAACAAGAAAACCAGAACAGTAAGCCGATTTTGGTTAAAATCGCACCGGATCTAGAATGGGAGGCGATTTCACAGGCGATTGAGGTGGCTAAACAGTACCGGCTGGCTGGAATTATTGCAACGAACACCACCATTCGCCGGGATACTTTGAAGACTGGTATTATATCACAAACAGGGAAATCTGTCAAAGAAGAAGCGGGGGGAATTAGCGGATTCCCGCTGAAACAGCGATCAACAGAGGTGATCCGGTTTATCTGGCAGCAAACTGAAGGACAGTTGGCAATTATTGGCACCGGCGGGGTATTTACCGCTGAGGATGCCTGGGAAAAAATTACTGCCGGTGCAAGTTTACTGGAAATTTACACGGGTTTTGTTTATGAGGGACCCTGGATGGTGCGCCGAATTCTCACCGGCTTACTACAAAAGCTGGAGGAACAAGGATTGACTCATATTTCTGAAGCGGTGGGATTGGAAGGAGAGTAAAGGAGGTTTGAGTGCCCAATGCCCAATGCCTCATGCCCCATGCCCCATGCCCATACCTTTAGGTTGGCGCAGCCTTACCCCATGCCCAATGCCCCATGCCCAATGCCCAGTTTTTAAGCACGATAAGTCTGCTAAAACATAAAGGTTCAATGCTGCTGTCATTTTAGATTTATGCTGCATAAAAGGTTTCTCTTGCGCCGGCGCTTTGTCTTAGTGCTATTAGGATTGAGTGCGGCGCTGACACCACTGATGTTGAACTACTATGTCAATGCTGTGACTAGCAGCCGGCGCTACACGGATATTTCTCAAGTGCCTGAAGAGGATGTGGCTGTTGTTTTTGGGGCGGGTGTGTGGGAGGATGGTAGCCCGACGCCGATGCTGGCTGATCGGGTACAAGCTGCGGTGGATCTCTACAAAGAAGGGCGGGTTCGCAAAGTTTTGATGACTGGCGATAACAGCAGCGAAGATTATAACGAAGTGAAAGCAATGCAGGAATATGCTGCTGAACGTGGGGTGCCGGCTAAGGATATTCAGTTGGATTATGCCGGTTTCAGCACTTATGAAAGCTGCTATCGGGCGAAGGAAATTTTTGGTGTGAAACAGGCTGTTTTAATTACTCAAAGTTACCATTTACCGCGTGCAGTTTATACTTGCCGGCAGCTAGGTGTGGATGCTGTTGGTTTAGGAACGCCTGATTGGGAAAAATATCGAGATCGCTCAATGATGCGTTATGCAGGGCGTGAGGTACTGGCTGTGATTAAGGCGCTATGGGAGGTTCATGTTACTCGTCCAGAACCGACTTTTTTGGGTCCATTTGAGGGGATTAAGTGATGTGTTGTAGGGGGTTGGAAAGAGTTTTTTAACCACAGATTTCGCAGGGGAAACTTGAATGTGCTGTGCTCGTCATCCAAGTTCCACCTGCGACCACAGATAAACACAGATGTAGACATAGTCTGTGGTTAGGTATTGGCAGATAATTTGATGGCTTTTGTGATAGAAACATTGCCTGCTGGGGATTTTTGTAAGCGGGTGAGTTTTGGATTTAACCGGCACTATGCTTGGCTGTTCATAAAGATAATATTAGTTTGGGGAAAGTAAATGGCTCTTTATCTTGATTCGGCAATCATTAGTGAAGCTCAAGCTGCTAGCAAACTGGGGTGGGTTACTGGCATTACAACAAACCCGACTCTTTTAGGTAAAAGTGATTTAGCGCCGGCAGAAACGCTTCGGCAATTGAAAGCGATTATTTATGGAGAGTTGTATTACCAACTCACGGCTTCTGATTTTGATGGAATGGTGGCGGAAGGAAAGGCGGCATTTGAATTGATTGGCGAGCAAACTGTGTTGAAAGTGCCGGCAACTGAGGTAGGTTTTCGGGTTGTGGCGTCTCTGTCGCCGAATATACCTTGTTCAGTTACAGCAATTTATAGTCCAGCGCAGGCGGTTGTGGCAAAAGAAGCGGGAGCAAAATATGCGATCGCTTATGTTAACCGCGCCACTCGGCTATTAGGGGATGGGGTGGCTTTGGTGCGAGATATGGCTAGTGTGTTAGTAGGCAGTCAGACAAAAATTTTAGCAGCGAGTGTAAAATCTCCAGAAGAAGCGATAGCGACATTACAAGCGGGGGCGCATCATTTAACTTTACCGCTGCCGGTTTTGCTAGCAATGGCTACTCATGAGTTATCGCAGCAAACTGTTGATGAGTTTGCCAAGAATGGACGCGGCATTTTGGGATGAAAATATGCTGGTGATTGGAGTTAATTGTGTAAGTTTAGGAAATGGTGAGCGTTCGGACTTTGAGAAATTAAATTATATTGCAATAGCAACGCAGGTTGCAGCGGAATTTAGCTTGAAAAGCCGACAGATTTTTTTTTCTTATGTGGCATCGGTTATCCAATTTTGGCAGCAAGTGTATTAAGAGAAACGTGTGATGTCTAGGTGGCGGTTGCCGGCACCGCCACTCTTAACTTAGCAAGCATCATGCTTTTTCCGCCCGTAGTAGAGTCCGGCATTAAAGCTTGCCATTCTGAAGACTGACATCTTTTAAAATAATGTGCTGCTTGCTATCAAACAGGATCTTCCCTTGTTGCTGTAATTTACTCAGTAGTCGGGTGATTGTCACCCTGGTGGTACAGCAAGTGTTAGCCAGATCCTCATGGGTGAGACGAACGCTCAAACGAGATCCTTCCTCTACAGGTTCACCAATTTGCTGTTTTAGAAGATGCAACAAACAGGTTAATCGGTCGATGACACGCCGCTGTCCAAAAATCGCTAATAACGATTCTGTGTGCTGTAGGCGTTGGTTCATTTGAGTTAAAAGAGCTTGGGCTAGAATTGGCGAAGCTGTGATTTCTGCTTCAGAAAAACACACCAGATGAACGTCGGAAAGCGCTTTTGCTTCGTAAGTTTGTAGGGAAGTGGAACTCAGTCCAAAGTGCATTTGTGGCCCTAACAAACCCACGATTACCTCTTCGCCATTTGCACAAAGAGTGCTTAACTTCACCAGTCCCTTAGAGACTTGCCAAATTACCTGGGGCTTGAGGGAGATAATTTCCCCTTTGGTATAAACATAAGCAGGACGATCTTGGCGACTGTCGCTGCCATTATTTTCTCTTTGCGCTCGTTTTTGCTCCGTAATGTCACGCAGCAGCCACAGTAGGACAACTGGCTGGTTCGGGGTGCGGATAGTGGCAACTCTCATCGCCGCCTCCAGCATTTCACCGTGACGCTGCTGTAGGCGCATTTCCCCCCATATTGCTTGATTGTCGTGGTACAGCCGATTGACTTGGGTGCGAAAGTCTTTACGTTCTTCTGGCGGGATGAAAATGGCCAGCGGTTTACCGGCTAATGCCATCTGCGAAACGTTGAGCATCTGGGCGGCGGCCCGGTTTGCTTCGATGATCTTCCCGTCGCGATCGGTTACTATGTAGCCGTCTGGGGCGAATTCAAACAAATCTTCATAGCGCTGACGTTCGGCTTCTAACGCGGCTCGTGCTGATGTTAGTTCCTCATTCTTCAGCTGTAGCTCTTCCACGGCTACTTGCAGTTCTTCAGAAGCAATGCCGAGTTCCTTGAAGGCTGCCGGCAGCAAATTCGGTTGCTCATCAACGGAAGAATAAGCGTATTGATAAAGCTCGGCCAGCTGCCAGTGAAATGTCTCTACTTTCTTAGCAAATAACTTTACGTTCACTGTCCACCTCTACCTTTTGTGCCTAGCAACTGAAGCATATAAACGTTTGAGCTAGTTTTGCCACAACCCAATGAGATATTTTTAAAGAAATTCCGAATAACTTTGGCTGAGTTATAGAATTTTACACAAAAATACCATAAAAAAACAAACGGGCGTAATAAAGAGGGTGAAGTCAACCTTCCCAGACTTTTAAGAATTTCTTGTGTTCTTTGGCACAGCTAAATTTAATCCTGCTGTGTCTCTCCAGGCAGATGATTCAAGAGGGCAGCAGCGATAATTTGTTAAAAATGCCAAAAAAGCTAAAAATACAAGGATTAATGTCATGTCAGATACCAGCAAGCGTGGTTTTGCCTCTATGGATCAAGATAAGCAGCGTGAGATCGCTAGCAAGGGAGGTCATGCTGCACACGAAAAAGGAACCGCGCACGAATTTTCATCTGAGGAGGCTAGAGAAGCTGGCCGCAAGGGTGGTGAAGCTGTAAGCAAAAATCGGGAACACATGGCTGCAATTGGCCGTGAAGGTGGCAAGAAAAGCCGCAAAAAAAGTAAGGAGTAATTACATTTGCAGCACAAGAATATTTCGCAAGCGCTGTCTGTTGCTGATTTAAAATCTAGAATCAGTCATCCATAGAATTTATCCAAGCATCTCTTTAGGTTTTCTGACCTTGTCCTGTCCTTTAACAGCGCCGTGCTTACACCCGATGAACTCCAACCCCGGTTCAAAAACTGGGGTATTTTTTTGCCGGCTAAATATAAATTGCTGGGTGATCGCCATCTCATCCCATGTCGCACTCACAGGTGTGATCAGATTGGTATTGCTATCTCGCTGCCGGCAAGTCTGAATGCAACTAACTGCTTAGAAATCTAGAAATTAAAGTCAAGTCAAATGTCGTTTGAATATTTTAAACCAACCTTTAAACTTTTTGTCATTTTTATATAAAATGGTAATCATAAAAAATTAACTGTAAAATAAGATTAGCGTGAGCACAGCAAAAAAATATTCCCTTATGTATTAATTGATACTAAAAAATTTTACACTAAGCCTATTCTTCAGATAGATAGTTGAATTAAAAACTAGCCGTTATTCTATTAAACAGAGATAGCAACTCACATCTAACAGCAAAATAGTTGGGAGGATTGCAAAAGCCCATAAGTGAACCGCTTTTGTAAGTACCTCGTTTGGTTGGCACTTGGCTTCCTCCCAAACTTTTTTCATTTTGAGAAACACAGAATGGCTATTGAAGATACGCACACCCAACAACGATTAACTTTATCTTGTTGTGATGATTACGCATTTGATGTGTGGCAATTGTCTAGGCTACCCCGTCACTGTCAAGCAAGGGAAATCTGGAAAAATATCAGTTTAGCCGGCTGTAAATATCAAGTAACCCCAGCAAAGATAGAAAGAGCAAAGATATAAAATAAAAGTTGAAGAAAAATGTTTGATTCTGAATCAGTTGATAAGTTAAACTTTTTTTATCCCCGGAGCCGTTACCAAGGCGAGTTTACCCCGCAACAGCTTGCTTTTAATGCGAATCTGCAAGAATTTTCTCAGAAAATTAGCTATATCTCTGCTTTAGAAACTGGCGGTAAGATTTCTCCAGAGCAAGCGTATCAAGATATCAAACGTCTCTGGAAGGAATTAAAGCGCAGCAAGAAAGAACTGATGCCTGATTAAATGACTGTATCCTGCTTGGAAATAGCAATTTTAGTAAATTAGTTGTAACATTTCTAGCGGGCCAGATGTCCGTCCTACAAGCTTTCTAGTATTAATAGAAAACACCGGCAGACGGTTTCTTCAGATTGCCGGCTGATGAAAGCCAATGCCCCTATGTATTTCAGCGTAGGGGCAATTGTTTTCAGTATTTTGTGAATGCGTTTAACAAGTTCAATAATCTGCCGGCACCGCAGCAAGCCGGCGAGGGTGTGAAGTGGGCGAAGCAAACACACTCAGAACGTATTTACTTCTTATCAAGCAACCCAACTTGCGCCCAAATCGAATGAACTGCTAAAGCACGGACTAAAGCTTTCATATCTTCAGACAGTTTGTCCTCAGTTTTATCAGACTGAAGCTGTGTCTGTGCCGGCGCGAACTCTTTTTTGGCCATAATTGTGAGTTGTTGAGTTTCGTGTACGGTCATATTCTGATGACCCTCCTTTATTGCGTTACAACTCCTGTATACCTACTATGCCGTGTTTTCCCTGAGACTTCTGTGACGGTTGTCGCCGGCACCTGTGACACTCGTCTCCCATTGCTGCGATCATTGTCAAATTCCCTAGCCAACTTGGGTTGGCGAAGAAGACTCAGAGGGAAAAAATTAAATGTGGGTTAACCGATTTTAAAAAGCTTTTATCTAATTAAGCCGGCTATCGATCAGCACATTCCCTGTGTTTCAGTACCTTCACAGAGAACTAGTGGGGCTTAAACGAAAATCAAGGGATAATCAAGATATCATCCAAACAGGGCAGTTAGTTCACGTTAAGGAGTGAGCGATGAAAGAGACAACTCCTGCCGCCATGCCTCCTTGCTTTGATAGATGGTGCCAACGCTTTGATGATATTTTTAGCCATATTGCCCAAAAACGGGAATTTAGAAACTATATCGGGGGATTATTAGGGGAAAGTGAGCGAAAAAACCTGTCTCAAATGGCCAATAACGCCCTAGGAGTGACTTACCACCGATTACATCATTTTCTGACGGAAGCCCCTTGGGATGCCCAACAGGTAAATGAGCGCCGCCTGGTAGTCATGAATCAGTGCAGTCAAACTTGAATCAAAAGAGGATTCACGTTAATTGTGGATGATTCAGGACATAGGAAAAGTGGCAATTTCACGGCGGGAGTGGGACGGCAGTAGATTGGAGAAATCGGGAAAACAGACAACGGGATAGTAGTGGTAACAACACATCTATATGATGGAAAGAAAAGCCTGCCATTAGATATTGAATTATATCAACACGCCAGTTCTTTACCTCAAGGAAAAAAAGATATTGAATTCAAGAAAAAGCCGGAACTGGCATTAGCATTAGTTGACCGCAGCTTGGAGAGAGGATATCGACCAGGTATCATATTAATTGATGCGGGCTATGGCAATAATACAACGTTTGTGCTGGAGCTGGAAAAAAGGAAGCTCAAGTATATAGGAGGAGTCGCCAAGAATCGTAAGGTAATAGCTGAAATAGGGGCCAATAAATTCCAAGAAATTCGCTTAGATAAGCTGGCTGAATCTTTGCCTATTGAGGCATTCACTCCGATTCAACTGAATTTAGATAAACCGAAAACTATTTGGGTAGCAACGGTTAAAGTTGAACTGTCACAGCTTGAAGGAGCGAGAACAATAGCTATCGTCATGAATGCCTCAACCTTCGACCAAGCTACTGAGATTGACTATTTGATAACTAATGTTGACTCAACAACAGCTACAGCCGAGTGGATAGTAACTACCTATGCTCAAAGAAATTGGGTAGAAGTTTTTTATCGGGAAGCCAAAGGATGGCTGGGGCTTAGGGAATATCAAGTTAGAGATTATCGGAGCTTAATACGTCATTTCATTCTAGTGTTTTGTGCCTATACATTTATTTTATGGCACACCAAAACTGGCGGATTAAGACGGCGTTGGGCCTCGAAATCTTTAAATACCTTTGTTGAGGCATTAGAGGCTTTTCGCACAGCAATATCTTTCCGCTTCATCGAGTGGTTGAACCACAATCGCGACGTATTTGCCTCCTACAAAGCGGCTAGGGGCTTTGTTTGGGCTTAATATCTGTTTAAGTCCCGCTAGAACGTGCCACTTCATAAATTGTCTACTTTCATCAGCCATCTGCTTAACTTTTAGCAGACTCATCAATGCACGGTTGTGTTGCTTTAAATTCGGGATGCCGGCGGGAATTGTTTAAGCCGGCGTGAGTGCCTGTAGTTAAATTCAACATTTGCTCCCCGGCTGTCAATTTACAGAGTGACACACCACTGAAGGCTTCACTCAATGCAACTAACATAAATTAGGCAACAAGTGAGACACACTTTTAAGATATCAGGGGAGCAAATCGATGTGGGAAAAACTAATTCAAGCCGCGTTGATCACATTTTTACTTTATCATTTTTTGAATCTCACTCCTTCGGCAACCTACTCCACATCAAATGAATATCAGCTTTCTTTTTCAGAACTCTTAAAAGGCTATGACCCTTGAAAGTGTTTAATTTTGAAAAGCTGATCACCTGCAAAAAATCGCCGACTAAACACCCGACAGCTTTGACTTGTTAAGCAATAAGACTTTTTATTGCTTTCTGGTAAGAATTTTGTATTACAAGCAAAACTGCTGGGCTTGGAGCTTTGGAATCGAGTACACCTGAAGCAAAGCCAAACAAACGACTTCTGGAACAGAATTTTCTGACAATTTAGAGGTAAATTATGGAAACTCTTGCTTACACACATCTAGCGGCAGCGTATGAAGAACCAGCTAACAACGAGCTACGTTTAGCCGGCATCAACTGGAAAAAGCTTTCTAGCCGTACTTTTATTCGTTTCCTGTCCCTAGCAATGGCGCTGAGTGTTGTCAGCATGGCCGGCAACGCATTTGCCGCACTGCGCCGTGGCAATAGTGGCCCACAAGTCACCAATCTCCAAAATCGCCTAATCTATGCCGGCTATTATAATGGCCCTGTCACCGGCTACTTTGGCAGCCTGACTGAGGCAGCCGTCAAACGCTTTCAGCAAGCCAAGAAGATATCTGCCGATGGCGTTGCCGGTTCGGTGACACTGTCATACCTGCCAAACGGTAGCGGTGGTGGTGGCGGTACTGGCTATCCCAGCCGTACCCTCTCTCGCGGTTCCAGTGGCCAAGATGTGGTGAATCTCCAGAATAAGTTACGCTCATCTGGCTTTTATAATGGGCCGGTGACGGGATATTATGGCTCCTTGACTGAGGCAGCGGTGAAGCGCTTCCAACAGTATTACGGGTTAAAGAGCGATGGAATTGCCGGTTCTCGGACGCTTGGGGTGATGCAAAATGTGGCCATTGTGCCCTCACCCGCTCGCCTGTCGTAGACTGGGGAACGAACACCCCAGCGAATAGACGTGTCGGCGCGTCCCTACAATTTCCCAAAAGCGCATGAAATTAAATCAAACCGGCATCAATAAAAAGTTGATGCCGGCTCTTTTACGCTTTTTTTTATTTAACTTTTTTTAACATTTCGTAATAAAATGTAGGGAAAGAAACAAAAGCGATTGATCATAAACTGCTCATGCCATTGCCAAGTCTAAGTGTTGGCATCGGCTAAAACGTCGAGGCAGATCGCACCACTTAGCTTTGCCGGCATTGACAAGGGCTAATGTCACCAAGCATTGAGCCAAAACCCGTGCAGCTATCTGACACACCACAGTAAGGAGAATCAGAATGGGTAACATCAAATTTGAACAAGAAAATCGGGAAGTGGTTGCAGCAGATGGGGCGAACTTAAGGCTCAAAGCCCTAGAAAATGGCATCGACCTCTACAAACCCTGGGGAAAGATGATGAATTGCGGGGGCTACGGTCAGTGCGGCACTTGCTTAGTGGAAATCGTCGAAGGGATGGAAAATCTCTCGCCCCGCACTGAGGTGGAAAATCGCAAATTGAAGAAGAAACCTGAAACTTATCGCTTAGCCTGCCAAACCCTCGTCAATGGGCCGATCACTGTGAAAACAAAGCCGTGATATTCTAGAATTACTGAATTTTGAGATAACACAGAGGCCGGTTTAATGGAAGTTAATGATTTAGGATTTATTGCGAGTATCCTGTTTGTGCTAGTCCCAACCGTTTTCCTCTTGATTCTTTACATTCAAACGGCTAGCCGCGAGAGCAAAAGAGGTTCTTAGGAGTTGGCTATAACTGACTCAATACAACAACAGGCACCCGGAGAGTTTTCCGTTGGTGCCTTTGCTGTATTAAAGCGCGTCGAGAGTGTGTGCGTTATGCCTCAGCCACACTCCGGGCTAATAACACCGGACAGTTGGCATACACTCGGACGTAGTCTGACAGAGAATTGCCAAGAAGCCGGTCGAGATCAACAAAGCTTTTTGCAATTGAAGGACGCCGATCTGGGGAACCCAGCATCAACAGGTCAACATTTGACTCCTCGGCAATGCGGCAAATTTCTTCGCCGGCTTTCCCTTTGGCAGTGAGGCAGCGCGTGGCTACGCCGTACTTTTTCGCCTCTGCCACTGCCGCCGCTAACACCGGGTCAGTTTCAGGTTTAGCGGTGGGATCGGGGGGGTTGACGTGGGTTAGCACCAATTGCCCGCCTTTGATATCTCGCAGCAAGAATAAAGCCAGCTTCAAGCAATTCTGGGCGGACTCGGATTTGTTCATCGCCACCATGATGCTTTTGATCCGTTTGACATAAATATCATCCTTAACCAGGAGCATCGGGCGAGAGGTGAGCTGGAAAACGTACTGACTGACAGAGTTTTCCAAGATCGATTGCAGCCGGCCTAGGCCGCGCGAACCCATAATAATTAGGTCAGCATCGATTTCCTCAGCGATTTCACAAACAGTGGTTTTGGGGTCGCCTTGCTTCAGCCTTGCCGTAACTTTTTTGGGGTCTAACTTCAAAGTCTGAATCGCTTCAGCGAGAATTTTGCCCCCTTCTTCCAGTTTGGCAGCCATTGCGTCAGCGCTGACTTGCTCTGGCACGACGTGCAACACGGTGACGGATGCCTTTTGGATTGAAGGAATTTCCATAAGCATCTTGAGCATCTGTTCGCATAGCCCCCGACCGGCAACGCCTATCAAAATTTTTTCTATCATGGGTTCATCTCCTTAAAATAGTTGGGTGTGTTGGGCATCAGGCTCGGTAATTTCTTTGACTTGTTAAAGGGAGAGAATCTCTGTTCCATCCTAGCTTTGTTGCAAAAATCCCTCTACCGCTCACCTTGTGGCCCGGTGACTACAAGCACTCGTCTTGCCTCCAGGCGGGTTTCAAGCTAAATTTTCTCTCAGTCTGCCGTTGCCGGCTGCTTCGCGTCTGCGCTGACCCCTATATGAGAGTTGGCATTTCCAATCTTTTGGGATTTTTGCAACAGGTTTAGTGAGCCGGCCATTTACGATTTAAGGATAAAATTGAGTCCGCACTCGGAATTTGTAGAAATTTAGCGTTTTTCAACAATTTGTAACGTGTCTGAGCAAAACCAATTACAACCGCAACTGCAACCCACGGTCGCACTGGACAAGGTGTCGTCTGCGACATCGGGAACTTGGTTTGAGTATCCGGTACGAGTGCAACCGCACCACACAGACTATAGCGGCAACGTCTGGCATGGTTCCTACATTGCCTGGATGGAAGAGGCGCGGGTGGAATGCTTACGATCGCTTGGCATCAACTTTGCCGATCTCGTCGCGTTGGGATGCGATCTGCCGGTGGTGGAACTCACCGTACGCTACCACCGTTCTGTGCAGATGGGAATGGCGGTTGTCGTCAGGACGCGCATGGATGAGCTCGAAGGGGTGCGGCTGAATTGGGATTATCAAATTCAGTCGCCCGATGGCCAACAGCTATATTTGACGGGTCGGGTGACGTTGGTGGCGGTTGACCGCGAAAAGGGTAAGATTCTGCGTCAATTGCCGCCGGCAGTTAAAGATGCCTTAGCCCGACTTACGGGTGGGGGGTAGTTCTGTGATGTTGAACTTAGATTACTCGGCTTCTCGTCAATGACAGATCTGCCAGGAAACTACGAAACTCTCTCAGGGCATAGCATTCGCATATAAAAATCGTCGCTGAACACGATTAGTTATTCTCGAATGCTTTGCCCCTACAGAACCGACACGTTAAATACTGTTGACGATTTGTCGCAGGGTTTCTTCAACTGAACGTGGTTGCCACCCGAGTTC
Source organism: Microcoleus vaginatus WJT46-NPBG5 (assembly GCA_019359355.1). Lineage (GTDB taxonomy): Bacteria > Cyanobacteriota > Cyanobacteriia > Cyanobacteriales > Oscillatoriaceae > FACHB-68. Next base: position 19,852 of record JAHHHM010000020.1, read on the forward strand.
TTGTCGTGCTTTACCGGCATCTACTCGAACGCAGCGATCGTAAACATAGTGAACTCGCTCTCGGCTGAGGGGCGGTTGCCAGGAGAAAAAACGTCCAATCGGATCGAGGAGATTGCCGGCTAGCCTAACGATAAATTTCGGGGCTTCAGCCGGCACTTTAATGCCAGTTTCCTGACTAAAAATCCCAAACATTTCGCGAGTGGAGAGATCGCCGGCAGAGATAATGTAGTGTTCCCCCGGTTTGCCGCGTTCTGCCGCCAAAATCATCGCGGTGGCCAAGTCATCGACGTGAACGATGCCGGTGATCCGATCGCCTCCCGCCCACAACTTCAGACCTCCCTTGAGAAATTGCTTCATCACCGGCCCAAAATGAGGGTCATCGCTGCCAAAAATTCCCGAAGGCAGAAGACTCACCACCGGCAGCCCTTCCTTAGCAAATTGATCTACCAACTGCTGCGCTTCGTATTTGGTGCGATCGTAGGCAGAGGAGAAGCCGGTTTGCGTGCGTTTAAACGTTTCACTGACAACCTGCCCGCCGGTATCTCCAAACACCCCGATGGTGCTGCAATAGACCATTTTTTGCACACCGGCAGCCTTTGCCGCTTCCAGTACGGCGCGGGTTCCTTCCACATTCACCCGGTGCATTTGCGCCTCATTGACTATACCCAGTTCCACATAAGCCGCTGTGTGAAAGACAGTATCCGCGCCGGCAATTGCTGCTTTCAAGGCTTCGCTGTCGCTAATATCGCCATAAGCGAGCGTGATATTGCAATCTGCAAGGCGAGATAAATCGCTGGACTTTCGCACAAAGCCGATAACTGAGTGGCCTTGCGCCAACAGCAATCGCACCAAGTGAGAGCCGGTGAATCCATTTGCGCCGGTGACAAGTGCTTTCATAACCACCCTGATTAAACTGGTTCAATAAACTTACGGTTTGCTCTCACGAAGAACGCTGCGCCCCTTTCATTGACGACCATCCACGGCTTACCTACCCAATCAAATTGAATGGGATGGGTGTAGTCTTGATGGGGAGAAAACCTCTGACCTTTCGGGAATACGTACTCAACCGGGTATTCCAGTCCAGGGCCACTGCGACCATTCAGACCGCTAGCAATGACACGCCATGCCGGCCAGCGTCCCTCGATAAAATCTCCACTGATATTGGGTTCAGGGCGCGAAGCGGGAGCGGCAAACTGTTCCAGCGCCCCTCCGATATTCGGGATGGTGACAATGCCCTGAGTTGCCTGACTTAGCGCCCCGCTGGTTGTTGGGCCAACAATCCCGTCAATTTTAAGTCCTGCTTCTTCTTGAAAAGCTTTGACAATGTCATCGGTTCGCGCGTCGAATTCAGCGTTAATTCGGCCAATACTGTATCCCAAAGTTTCTAATTGTCGCTTTAATTGCTCAACTTCAGAACTTCGATCTCCCTGTTTTAAAGCCATTTTTTGACCTCCGCTATTAATTCACGTTTGCGCTCACAGCGAGTCTAGCTTGCTTTTGGGTTCAGACTTATCGCGGTTTGCCAGTAGCTTACCACACCGATGTCTGGGGCAGATTTGAGCGTTCGTTTGTCACTTTGGCAACCGAGATTATTTTAAACCAGCCTATACAGTTTTTCCGGCTCTCACTTGGTTAGAAAAGTGCTGTCATTTGACACCGACACTGATTGCGTCACCGACATTGATCCAATGTACTTTTGTGGATCTTCTGCTACCCAACCGAGTTGAGTGGAGTAGCGAATTTCAAAATGCAAATGCGCTTCCTTGACATCAGGACTGCCGGTGGAACCCACTGTGCCTAAAGGATCTCCCTGATTAATCTGTTGGCCAGCTTTTACGGAAATAGTGTCAAGGTGTGCATAACGAGTTTGTTTTCCGCGCGGGTGATTCACAACCACTAAATTGCCGTAATTGCCTTGTTCGCCGGCAAATGCGACGATGCCGATGCCGGCTGCCAAAATAGGCGTTCCCGCCTTCGCTTGCAAGTCTATGCCGCTGTGGAATCCTACTTCACCCCGCAATGGCATGAGTTGCCAGCCATAGCGCAAAATCACAGGCGCTTCTTCAGCCAAAGGATAGCCGGCAACGCCATTGGCATCGCGATCCGTTGTATTTGGTGTATTTTGTTCTGCTGGATCTTTTGGCGACCAATTCACTCCCGGCACAAATACTACTTGCGGTGCCGGTTGGCAGCCATTGACCTCGAAAAGCACGTCCGGACGAACATTGTAGGTCGTTGCGATACTTTCCCACGTTTTGCCGGCGGGAACTTCTACACGAATGCCATTGTAAGGCGGAATTAAAATTTCACTGCCCACCGGCACCTCACCCTTCTGCAAAATTGGGTTCATTCCCATTAATGTTGACGGAATGAGATTATATTGAGCTGCAATACTTTCTAGCGTTTCGCCGGCAGCAATGGTGTGCTGTTTCACCCGAGACAGTGCCGGTGCTTGGCAATTCCCGCTTTTCGTTGGCTGCGCGTTCACCTGAGTTTCTAAACTACCAATTCCCAAGCACAGCAGAGTTATGAAAAAAGAGCGCAATTTTAGGTTTTTGCTTTGAGATTTTGGCTTAAAAATTACCTGAGAGATTTTCTGGAGTTTCAGCATTTTACAACTTGACTCAAAACTAATAATTCTCTAACAATTCGTTGGGATAATTCAAAAAAATTATGCTATTTTCATGCACAACAGATAGAAGTCACCATTCAACTTAGATATTAGATAAAATTGAAAGTTTTAATGTTCCTGAAAAATTTTCATAACAATTAAGCGAATCTTTAAAGGTTGCGTTTGCTAAGTAGCTTTCATCTATGTTCTAAGTTATTCGCAATCCTGATTTATTATAATATCTATCTTTCCTGATAGGAAAGGAGAAAGAAACCAAGTCTCTCCCGCTTTCCTCGCTTATCTGTGAACAACTGCCGGCAAGGCTAACGATTGCTTTGCTTGAGGGCGTAATTTAGAAGAAACTGAAGAATTTTGCCGTTTTAGCTCGTCTATCAAAGCAAAACGCATATCACGCTTTTTCTCAATGACTTGCACACCCGGTTGGTCTGGCGTTAAGAAAGTTAAATTCTTTTCTTTGCCTTTCAGTAAAAAATCATTAATCGCTACCAGATAGCGCCGGCTGAGGTCAATTGGTTTGCCGGCAATCAGCCAAGTGCGACCCTCTGGACTTAAACTCACATTAGCCGTTTGCAGATAGCCGCCGGTGCCTTGGTTAGCAATTCCTTGATCCAGCACCCGTTTAAGCACCTGACCTTCCATTGATACAGCCAAAACATCCCCACCAAAGGGCATAATCCGAATCACATCATATTCCGTCACCGGCCCTGGTGGAATCACATCATCAATCCGAATCGAACCGCTATTAAAAATAGCGACATCCGCATTGGTTACTTCCCGCAACATTCCCATTGCAATTAACTCAGTCAGCAAAGTAGGCCGGTTGCGAACGCTTGCTTCCAAACCATCAAGCGCTACAGAAGTTGTCGATACCTGTTTTTCCGGTGCGAAGCCATTCGCACGAAATCCCTGAAAACCCCGTTCTTGCCATTCTTGAACCACTTTTGCAGTTTCAGGATCTTCGGGAATGTCCGATGTAAGCGGGGTCAGGCGAGATTCAACTTTGATACTGCGGGTTTTTGGGTTGTAATGCAGATGATGAATATAAACAGTGCGGACATTAGAATCAGCTTTAAATAAGGGAGTTAAATCGCTGCCGCGCCACTGTTGGATGTTTTCATGTTCATGTCCGCCTAGAACTAAATCAATTTCTGGGACAGATTCAGCGAGTTCTTGATCTCGCGCTAAATTCAGGTGAGTGACTGCGATGATAATATCAGCACGACCTTTAAGCGCTTGCACCTGTTCTCTCGCTGTTTCAATCGGATCGCGGTAGCTAACATAATTGGGGCGAGTGCTGTCAATTGTAACCCCAATTAATCCAATTTTAACGACCGCTCCATCCTTACTTTTAACACTAATAATTTCAGATAACGGTACATCTGGAAAAGATTTACCAGCAGCGTCAAAGACATTACTAGAAAACCATTTAAACTTAGATTCTTTAAGTCGCCGGTAAAACTGATCTTCTTTCAGGTCAAACTCATGATTACCAAAGGTTGCATATTCCAAACCCATTGCATTCAAAACTGCCACCATTTGTTGGCCGGCAAGGGGTTCACCATTAACTTTTGCCGTGCCAAGTGCGGAAGGACTAAAAAAATCGCCGGCGAGAATCGTGTAAGTGCGGGGGTTCTGCGCTAAAAGACGCTTGCGGATAGTGGCCACACGAGCCAATCCCCCCATTTTTCCACCGGCAACCGGCGTAATTTCATAAACATCATTGAACTGCAACAACGTGATGTCAACAGGTTGGGCGAAAGCCGGCCTGATTAAAGCAATCGCCAATACCAGCAGCACCAGAATTAACACTTGCCATTTTCGTTTCATAGCCGGCATTTGGAGAAAGTAAAAATTGAGTAGAGAAAGAGTGGTTCATAGGGGCATTTCGCATACCATTCTTGTTGGCTGCACCTAATGCCCCTACACAGAGGGTGAGATCGGCAAAAATACTTAATGCCCAATGCCCCATGCCCAATGCCCCATGCCCTATTTTGCCTTTGCCAATTTTGTCTGTGGCTGCGGAGCTGCTGGTTCGTCGGTGATGCCTAAAATTGAGTTGTACAGCCTGACATACTCCTTGGCAGATTTAGTCCAGCTAAAGTCTTGTTGCATTCCCCGCTTTTGCAATTCCTGCCATTTGTCATGGAAACGGTAGGCTTCGGAGGCACGAACCATAGAGGTATAAAGGTCTAGCGGTTCGTAGCGGTCGAAGCAGTAGCCGGTGCCGGCATTAGTATTGGGTTCATGGTGAGAAACCGTATCCACTAAGCCGCCGGTCCGCCGCACAATCGGAACGCAACCGTAGCGCATAGCCAGCATTTGGCTGATGCCGCAAGGCTCAAACCGGCTCGGCATCAGGAAGGCATCGCAGCCGGCGTAAATGCGCCGCGAAAGGGCATCGTTATACAGCAAATAGGTAGCCATACGACCCGGAAAACGCGAGGCAATCTGCCACATTTGCGTTTCGTAATAGCGATCGCCGGTGCCTAGCAAAATCAACTGGGAATCCGTATAAGCCATAAATCGATCAAGGATCTGCAAGATCAGATCGATTCCCTTTTGTTCCACTAACCGCGTCACAATGCCAATTAAGAAAGCACCCTTGTTGACTTCTAAGCCCACTTCTTCTTGCAAAGAAATTTTATTCGCAATGCGGTTATCAAGGGTTTCAGTCGTGAACGTTTCAGGGAGATATTTGTCAGTGGCCGGGTTATAGCTTTCGGTATCGATACCGTTAACAATGCCGCTTAATTTACTGCTGATAAAAGATAGCAACCCTTCAATTTGTTCTCCATAAGCCGCTGTCTTGATCTGCTCGGCATAGGTGGGAGAAACCGTGTTAACCCGATCTGCAAACTGCACAGCAGCCGCCATTGTGTTATGACCCTGCATATACCAAGGGCACCAGGTAATTTTATCTAAATACCAACGCCACGGCCCTTGATAGGCGAGGTTGTGAATCGTGAAGACAGTGCTGATATCAGGATCTTGGTGCATCCACACGGGGATCATGCCGGTGTGCCAGTCGTGGCAGTGAATAATCTGGGGTTTCCAATAGTTCCAGGCAAACTCAGCAGCTCCGTTGGCAAACAGGGTGAAGCGCCAATCTTCGTCATCGCCAGAGTAGATGCGGCGAGGTAAGAAGGAGGGATGGCCAAATAAGTACAGGGGGACATCGGTGCCGGGGAGAACGCTTTCGTAAACGCTAAAGCTCTGGAACATGGCATATCCTTGCCAGACAGGCTCTTTGGGAACCTTCATTTTGTCCGAAACGAAGCCATAGTAAGGCATGAAGATGCGGACATCATGCCCCATTTTTCGCAACACTTTAGGCAAGGCACCGACAACATCGCCCATGCCACCCACTTTTGCTATGGGAGCCGCTTCTGCGGCAACAAAAAGAATTCGCATTATTTCTTGGTGTTCCCTGATATGGTCAGTTCGTACCGTCATCATACCTGTGCGATAGCACAGCTGTACTCTATGCCGGCACTAACGCCTCTTTGAATTCTTTATTGAGACTGTTTGAGCGTCACCACGACTTCTTCAAGCAGGTTGATGACTTGCGCTAGTTTTTCAACTATCTTGTCTTTCTTTTCCGAATTAACGCTTAACTGGGGACTGAGAGCCTCTTCCTGACTTCCTTGCTCCTCTAAAGCATGAGGGTTTGTCTGGTTAACAGTGGCGGTGTTAGTCTCCGCAACGGCTACATCCCCACCGGCAGAGGTTTCGTTGTTAAGCTGGCTAATTAAGCGCAGTAAGTCCTTATCCCGATTCAGCCATCCCTCTAAAAAGATTTTATGGCTGGGGGTTGATTTGACTCGCTGCTGCCGATAGTCGAGCCGGCACTGACAATAACGCTTAGCTGTTTTTAGGTTATTTGCTTGCTGCAGTGCTGTCATTGTTTTGGGGCCAAAATCGCCGTCCACCGGCACTCCACCCAGTGCTTCTTGCAGAAATTTCGTGCTGCCGGTGACGCCAAAATTCACAGATGTATCGAAGTGGACGATCGCCAGGGGCAAACACATCAAGTCTGCTTTCCCTGGCTTCCAGAAAAGTTCAAGATAGGCTTCTTCAACTTCTGCTTCGGTAATTTTGCTAACTGTTTGTATGGCTAAACTTTTGCTTTGACGATAAGTGTCGTAGGTGGCTTGAGTAATTCCGCGATTCACCGCACCATTCACATCATTGGGGGAATAACCTCCTTCCCATTTAAGGGTGAACTGAAGTGCTGTTTTAAACGCATCAATGGGTTGAGTCATATTTTCGGTTTTGAATTTAAAACCGCAGATCAATTGCCGACATTTCTGCCTACGCCAGAATATATAGCAGTTCTCACTTATATGAGGCTCAGCCAATCACCCTTTTTGGAGGGTGTTTGGGGGAGGCAACCGTCCCCCAAAGTCTTTCTGGCTTGTACAAGTTTTTTATCCAACAAATATTTTTAGGATTTAAAAATATCTGCCGCCGGCTGTGTTTATCTGCGATTTTTATAGTTTTGAGCTACTGGTGAGATTCAACCGATTGTCATTCTCACCAGGAATTCTCAACCTAAAATCTTGGATCTAATGTTTTTGCTCCCGTTGAATTTGGGCAAAGATTTCTGCCAAGATTTCTTGTGCGCCTTGTTCCCGCAATTTGTGGGCGAGTTCGATGCCAAGTTGCTCGGCGTTTTCTGCAGGGCCGGTGATGCTATCTTTGACCAATTGCTTGCCGTCGAGGCTGGCGACCATGCCGGTTAAAGTCAGTTGATCCCCTTCAATTGTGGTATTTACGCCAATCGGAACTTGACAACCCCCTTCAAGTGTGCGTAACAGAGCGCGTTCTGCATAGCAGCGCTGGGCGGTGGGGGTATGTTCGAGGACTTTAAGAAGATTTAAAATTTCCGTGTCGCCGGCACGACATTCGATGCCGAGTGCGCCCTGCCCGACGGCGTGGAGGGAAATTTCAGCGGGGATGACTTGGTGGATGCGATCACTCATTCCCAGCCGGTGTAGGCCGGCAACCGCTAAGATAATCGCGTCATACCCGCCCTCATCCAGTTTCGCCAGTCGGGTGTTCAGGTTGCCCCGAATATCTTTAAATTCCAAATGGGGATAGTGGTGACGCAATTGAGCAAGGCGTCGCAAAGAGGAGGTGCCAATCACTGCACCCGCCGGCAACGTTTCTAGTTGCTTGTCTTTGTGCTTTTCATGCACCACCAAGGCATCTGCTGGGTTTTCCCGTTCGCTAACGCATCCGAGAATTAAGCCTTCGGGTAAGTTAGTGGGCAAATCTTTGAGGGAATGCACGGCTAAATCCGTCTCATTCTGGAGCATTCCGACTTCGAGTTCTTTCGTAAAAAGTCCTTTATCACCAATTTTGGCGAGGGCGACATCTAGAATTTTGTCACCTTGAGTGGACATGGTGTGGACTTCAAAGGTGCAATCTGGGTAGTGTTTCTGGAGTTGTTCTTGCACCCAGTAAGTTTGGACAAGGGCGAGTTGACTTTTGCGGGAACCGATGCGAACTGTGCGAGTAGGGGCAGATACGATTGGGGACATAGAACGATCGCGTCAAATGAGCGAATAAAGTCACTTTATCTAGGCTACCGCAGTGCGTGACTCCTAAATACGTTGAGGTTAATTTGGGGGATAAAGTAGAGATGGCACCGGCATGGGATGTCCCGACATAAACTTTCTCCCACAGTGGAAGTGAGGCTTGTGATGTTTCGATTCAAGTATCCGGTTGAGCAAAGCGATCCGCCCCTTTCTCCGAGGGAAACGCTGCCCACAATGTATGATTTGCCCAGCGAAAACCCGGAGGAACCTGGTTTGCCTGACGAATTTCATGATTTACAACCGGAATTGCTGCGTCGCACCTTCTGCCCTCGCCCTTATTTTCCAGATCAGGTGTTTGCCGGCAGCGACATAAATCTTTACTACGATGTGCATCACCAAAATAGGTATAAACGCCCAGATTGGTTTGGAGCCGTCGGCGTGCCGAGGCTCTACGACGGGCATGATCTACGCATGAGTTATGTGATTTGGCAAGAAGGAGTCAGTCCTTTTGTGGTGGTGGAATTACTATCACCAGGAACAGAAAAGGAAGACTTGGGAGAAACTGAGCGGGATGCTAACCAACCGCCTGGGAAGTGGGAGGTTTACGAGCAAATTTTGCGGATTCCTTATTATGTCGTGTTTAATCGCTACAACGACCAGCTACGTGCCTTTAGTTTACAAGCCGGTAACTATCAGGAGTTAGAGCTGAATGAACCGAAAATCTGGATGCCTGATATTGAATTAGGTTTAGGCTTATGGCAGGGAGTTTATGACGGTTTAGATCGCTTGTGGTTGCGCTGGTATGACGCTGACGGAAATTGGGTTTTGACTGAAGAGGAAGCAGCACAGCGACAGGCTGAGGCGGCACAGCGACAAGCTGAGGCTTCACAACAGCAGTTAGAAAAGGAGCGACAACGGGCGGAAGAAGCCGAAAGACGCGCTGAGGAATTAGCGCAAAGATTGCGGGATTTAGGAATTGAATTGTAGAAAATGGACACTGGACGCGAAATTGATTTTTGAATAGAGCTATGAAGCAAATATTCCTGAACTCAACAAGCTTCCAGATGTCATGATTTCTACAAATGAAGCTTATTTTTAAGACGGATACTTTTGAGGAAATGAGGGGGTAACGTTGTTGACTGCTCAACTTTTTTATGACAATCGGCACATTTAGCCAGACAATAAAGAAAAATAATCTTGCTGGATTGCTGATCCATGAGGTCGAATGAGTCAACGTGCACTGCTGCTAGTTAATCCTAACGCTCGCCTGGGACAGGAAGGCCGGCTGCAAGCTATTCAACATTTGCAAGAATTAGGGCTGGAACTGATAGAGGAGTCTGCTGAAAACCCAAAAGCATTACCCGATCTGATCCGACAACACCGGCAACAAATCGATTATGTGATTGTCGGGAGTGGCGATGGCACGATCAATGCTGCCTTAGATGGCTTGGTAGACACCGGCTTGCCTTTAGGAATCTTGCCATTAGGCACTGCGAATAATCTAGCCCGTAATTTAGGAATTCCCCAATCTTTGCCGGCAGCTTGTGAAATTATTGCCCAAGGTAAACTCCGCACGATAGATATTGGTTGTGTCAATGGCAAATACTTTCTCAATGTTGCCGGTATCGGGCTGAGTGCTGAAATTAATAAGCGAGTGTCAAAACAATTTAAGCGACGCTGGGGATCAATTGCCTACGCTGCCACCGCTTTACAAGTTCTCTGGCAAAGCCGGCCTTTTTGGGCAGATATTCAAGGTAATAACCAGTATATTCGCGTTAAAACTGTTCAAATTACTGTCTGTAACGGTCGCTATTATGGCAGTGGTTTGAGCGTATCTGAAAATGCGACAATTGATGACCAAAGGCTGGATCTCTATTGCGTAGAAATCCAGCACTGGTGGGATCTAATTCCCTTATTACCGGCGATTATTAAAGGCAAACCTGGTCGTGGCGTGCAGACATTGCAAGCCCAAACTATCGATATCCAAACGCGCCGCTCTTACTTAATTGATGCGGATGGTGAATTAAGTGGCAACACACCCGCGCAATTTCGGATTATCCCACAAGCACTATCTGTTTTCGTGCCGGAGTAACTACAGCAGATATCTAAAACTTACCAAGGGCTGCCAATTATCATAAAAGCTGCCCAATAGAAAGGATGGGCTAAATTTTGAGTTTCAAGGGCTTTCAATTCTGCCGGCAGAGGCAAACTCCAAGTTGATCCCTGTAGCTTGCCATTTTCTACACGGACTTTTCCTTGAATCATAGCAATTTGAGCTTCACGCAGCGCCTCGGCTTTAATGGGTGCTGTTTGTAGATGCTGATAAAACTCACTCATTAGGGCTAAAGTGCCGGTATCGCTAACATACCACAGACTCGCCAGCGCTGATTTTACACCGCTTTGAACGGCTAAACCCCCAAAACTTAATTCCGCTTTATCATCCCCGAAAGCAGTTTTGCAAGCACTCAGCACCAGCAAATTAACTGGAGGGTTATTCCAGCCCAGTCCTTTCATTTTATCGAGTGTTAACCTACTGTCCCAAAACTGAATAAACGAGTTACTGGGTTGCCCCGGTTTGAACTCTGCATGAGTAGCAAGATGAACAATCAAAAATGGTTGCTGCCGGCGTTGAGATTGTAAGTTTTCTAGCGTAAATGTTTGGTTTAAAAAAGATTGACCATTCCCCACTTTTTCTGTAATATTAGACAGCTCCACGGGCACAGCCGGCAAGGGAGTGAGTTCTTGGAATTCTGAAGCTCCCATTGCCAAAACTTGTGAATTTTGGATATTTACATAAACTGGATCGATTAATTTGAAAGCAGGAATTCGGGTGAAGCTGTACTTTTCTACTAAAAACTGTTTTCCATCATGCAATGCTCCGTAAGGAATCGTGCCTAAGTTTTTCCCCAAACATAATAGTAGAGTATCTATTTCTTGACTTTCTAAGTCTGACTCTAAAGGCGCAATCATCCACTGATAAAGTTGCTGAGCTGCCGGCAAATAAGAACTTGTGCGCGTTTCGGCTGGATTTGCTGTAGTATTGCGAAACTCTTTAACGACCTTCAGCAGTGCTTCTTGATTGGCTTCTGGTAAAGTTTTACGAATTAATTTACCATTGGGAGTAACGAGCAAAAGTTCTAGCTGCTCTTGGGTAGACGTTATATAAATGAGAGCCGACTTTACTTGAGATTGCTTTTCAACTTCTGACAAAACACCGACTATCTTATCCGCCGTCATTACCTCATCAGAAAAATTGACATCCCAGTAACCTTCATAAACACTTTCCCAGTGGTTTTCTAATTGCTGAACTGTGTCAGCTAAGTTCATTACTTTAAAAAGGATCGCCAGATTATTGGTAAAATTAATCTCGATTCCTGAAAAACTTTTTTTTGGAGTGGGAATAGGGTTGGCGTTGCCGGCAGCCAAGACAGACGATTGTGCCGGCACTAAACAAGGAAAAAGCAACCCAACAAAACTAAACAGTAAAAAATATTTACGCAAACCCTTTGCCTTGCGACCATTGCCTTCTTCAGCGCCTTTTGCCTTGAGGTATTGGCTAATCCATCTCGCTGTTAATTTCATGGCTCTCACTAAGGCTAAACTACCTTAATTGATTTAGAGTTCTGTGGCTGTAGTTTAACAAAAGTATTCGTCCGATTACTGGCTCATCGCAAATTTCCAGTCAATCGCTGCGATTTGGCTTAACAGTCTTCGTTTCAACTGCAACAAAAGCCTCATTGAACACTTCACGCCGGCTTTCCGCGCCTCCCTCACAGACAAGCCCAGCACAGAGGTAAAATTTTTATTAAGGAAAGGCGCACATCCCCGGCAGAGGTAAAACGAGTGCCGGATACTTATCTGTACAGTGACGGGCAGCAAGCACTCGCCTTTGCCGGCAATAATATTCGGTGAAGTTTTACAATACTTCAAAGGACAAGGCTTGTTTTCTATTTGAAACCTCCTAGGGCTGGATTCTATGACATCTTATGCAACCTCCACGGCTAAAGCCGAAATGAATGAACTCCGGCGCTTGAAAGGCTTACTGCCGCCGGAATTGCAAAGTTGGGTCATGGTAGAAAAAACCACTGAGATTAATCCCCCTCTGCTGCGATCTGAAGAAATTGGCAAAGATCAAGTGGAGATTCAGATTGACCTCATTCGGTGGGAACAACTGGCCCTCGATCAGCGAAATTTGTTGTTTTGGCATGAAGTGGCCAGAATTCAGAACGACACGATCCCTAAAGAGGGATGGGAAATGGCAGCGCTCGCTATTGGCATGGGGGGTGCTGTGGGCGAACTTTGGGTTCAGGATGGATTACTGCTGGTGTTAGCCTTAGCGCTGTGTGGGGTAGCCGGCTACCGGCTTTATCAAAAAAATAATGGCGATAAGCAACTGACTGAAGCAATTGATGCTGACGAAAAAGCCATCGCACTCGCCACTCGCTTTGGTTATTCCCTTCCCAACGCTTACAAAAGCTTAGGCAGTGCTTTAAAAGCCTTGATCGAGCAAACCCCCAAGAAACGGGTACGTTCTAAATACGAAGCGCGGTTACAAGCTCTCAAACGCAGCGCTAACAAAGCTAAAACCAAAGCGAAATCTGGCCGCGAACCCAACATACAATCCGAGAGTATTTATTAAAAGTGCTGGGTGCTAAGTAGGAGAGGGTGAGTGGGAGTGGGGAAGAGTGGTAGACCATTATTAATTAACCATTCCCCATGCCCTATGCCCTATGCCCTATGCCCCATGCCCCATTCGCCAACACCTACCAAATCATCTGTCGTTGAAATTCAACTAAAATTACAATTGCCCCAGCATTTTATGTGTTTGTGGCACAACGCGGACGTGCTTAAGCCGGCACTTCATCAACGCCTGCCATTCCAACACTTGTTCTGGTGAAGGCGGCGAGAATAAAGCCACGCTTTTGCCTTCTTCCTTCCCTAGCGCCGTCACCGGCTGCAAAAACACCGGCACTTCAGGATTTACCTCTGCCACTAACTCAGCCGTCTTTTCTAACTCCGCTGGGTCGGTTTGATGGGAAATAATTATCTTGACAAATACTTCAGTTTGTGATTCGTGACATAACTGTAGAAACTCTGCGTGAGCCGGCCAGTGAGATTCCCCACTAACGCTGGGCAGCTTTATGTCCATGCCCACCAAATCCAAATCGGGTAAAATCATCGCCAACTGTTCTGGACGGTGTCCCCCCGTTTCCAGATAAATTGGTAAGCCGGTGGCTGCCCGCACTTGAGGCAAAAATTCCACCAAGAAAGGGGCATGAAGCAACGGTTCCCCGCCGGTAATACTGATGCTGTCGTGAAGTCCCGGTTGATTTTGCCGGCTCACCCATTCCAGCAACGTTGCCATTTCTACTGGATTTGAATGAGTTTCAAAGTCACGCAGGCCTGCAGTTCGCTCAATCTGACAGGTTGTCGGTGCGTGCCAAGTATGGGCACTATCGCAAAACCGACAGCGCAGATCGCAAATCGCAAAGCGAATAAAAAGTTGGCGAGTGCCCACATTTAGCCCCTCCCCTTGGATGGCGGAAAAGACTTCAATTAGCCTTGCAGTAGGGGAATTAGAAGAGGGGGAGAGGGGGGGAAGGGGAGAAGGGAAGAGGGACATGGGGCTAGTAGAGACTCAGGACTTAGGATTGCTGGGCAAAAGCAGGGCGGTGTTCGCGCCAAGGTTTCGCGGCTTCGATTTGGGCGGCTAGGGCTAGGATCGTGGTTTCTGCTGCCGGCCTGCCGACGAGTTGGACACCCACCGGCATCCCTGCACTATCGAAACCGGCAGGGATGGAGATCGCCGGCTGTCCCGTCGCGTTGAAAGCTGGACAGGGCGCAACCCATTGAATCACCTTATGCATGGTTTCTTCAGGCGTCAGATTTGCCCATTCGCCGATGCGGATGGTGGGAGACATATAAACCGGCAGCACCAAAACGTCAAAGTTCTCAAAAAATCCGACAATTCGCCGGGAAATCATTTGCATTTGCGCCACAGCCCGCAAATACTGGCCGGCAGCACAGGTATGTTCTAGTAGCCAGCGATTCATCGGTTCCAACAATTCCGGGGGAACCCCAGAGGCACCCACACCGGCTTGCCATACCACTGTAAACGGCTCAATTAAGCCGGCGAAATCCGGGCATCCCTCGCTGACGCTGTGCCCCATTTCTTCAAGCAATTGCACGGTATCTAACACCGCTTTAGCACAACTGGGCGCAGTATCACCCACAGGTGCCAGCGTTGTGGAAAAAGCAATTCGCAAGGAATCCAGCCGTTCTTGGGTGGCTGCTAAAAACGAGGTTTCTGGCTTTGACAACCAGTAGGGATCGCCGGTGACGTAGCCGGAAACAACGTCCAGGAAAGCGGCAGCATCAGCAACCGTACGGGTTAAAGGGCCACTGGTAGCAATCCCGCTTTGATAATCACCCACCGGCGCACTAGATATGCGTCCCCGTGACGGTTTCAGCCCAACGATCCCGCAGCAGTTCGCAGGGCCGCGAATTGAACCGCCGCCATCAGAACCTTGGGCCATTGGAGACAAGCCGGCTGCCACCGCTGCTGCTGCCCCCCCACTCGAACCACCAGGGGTGTAATCTAGGTTCCAGGGGTTCCGGGCTGGGGGAAAGCCTTGGGGTTCTGTATAGGGCATTGTTCCTAACTGGGCTGTAGCAGTTTTGCCGAGAATAGTAAAGCCGGCCTGCTTAATCTTTGTTACGACGTTATCATCATGGGCGGCTACCTGACTCCGCAGTGCTGCTGTGCCGTAGCTACAGGGGACACCGGCAACTGGGTTGAGGTCTTTAACGGAAATGGGTACGCCAAAGAAGGGTGGCAGTTCTGTGGAGTCTGCGAATTTGGCGAGATATTCTGTTTTAACTTTGGCATCAGCGAGGGCAAGGTCTCCGGTAACTGTGAAATAGCTGCCCAGTTGACTATCAAGGAGTTCTATGCGTTCTAGGTAAAGTTCAACTAATTCCACTGGCGACACTTGCTTTCGACGGATTAGCTGGGCTTGTTCGAGTGCCGGTGTAAAAGCTAATTCTTCCTGATTCATAATTATTTCTTTATATTTGTAACTTTCTAATAGGGGCAATGGGCGTGAATACTGAAATCCTACCTTGCTTGAGTAATTTTTTCATTCTAGGGTGCCGGTTAAATCTAGGCTAGCCGGTTGTTTAACTACACAATTGTGCCGGCAATTAAACACTTTCGTTAAATTTTCTTTTTTTTGTGAGCCAGAAGGTTTTCAGTTGTTCAATACTCATAAATTAAGTTATTTCACATTCTTGCTACAATTTTTCAGGGTATTTTGGTTATATTCTTTACAGTCTCTCCCATAATTTACAAGGTTATTGTTAACACAAATATTTTTTTGATGACTTTAAAACGACTCCAAAATTATTGCAGCTATAAAATTTTTCCAAGCTAGAATTTCCTTATTT
This sequence comes from Microcoleus vaginatus WJT46-NPBG5, assembly GCA_019359355.1. Classification (GTDB taxonomy): domain Bacteria; phylum Cyanobacteriota; class Cyanobacteriia; order Cyanobacteriales; family Oscillatoriaceae; genus FACHB-68. Next base: position 35,470 of record JAHHHM010000020.1, read on the forward strand.
TATTTTTCTAGAACAATGGGTTTTTATTGAGTAACGAGTGCTTTAATTTTTTCTAACGGTTTATCCTGCAATTCGCTTCTTAAAAAAAAACAAAAGACGTTGCCGGCAACGTCTCTAATGCTTATTTTATTTGAGCAACCGCAGGTAAAGCTCGACTGATTAAACTTTCGTTCGATCTGTCAAAATCTCATAACCGTCCTCAGTCACCAGTACCGTATGCTCGAATTGAGCGGATAGGGCATTATCTACGGTGACTGCCGTCCATTTATCACTTAATATCTTAGTGAATCGAGAACCGGCATTTAAAATAGGTTCAATCGCTAATGTCATGCCGGCGCGAAGCTTGACATTTGGCATCTCGCGGGTGCGGAAATTGAACACAGAAGGCTCTTCATGCAAATTTCGCCCCACACCATGCCCGGTGAAATCTTCCACAACACAAAAGTTATTTGCCTTCACATGGTCTTCAATCGCACCGGCAATGTCAAGCAAGTAGTTGCCGGCTTTCACTTGTTCAATGCCTTTATAAAGCGCTTCCTCAGCCACCCGAATTAACTTAGCCGCATCCGGTGTCACTTCAACAACGCCAATTGTGATGCAGGAATCTCCATGAAAGCCTTCGTAATAAGCGCCGGTGTCTACTTTCAACACATCGCCGGCACGAATCACCTTTTTGCGGCTAGGAATTCCATGTACCACTTCATTATTAATACTGGAGCAAATCGAGGCAGGAAATCCGTGATAGCCTTTAAAACTAGGAGTCGCGCCCATTTCACGAATCCGCTTTTCTGCGTGAGCATCCAAATCAGCCGTCGTCATTCCAGGCTCAACCATCTCAGAAATTTCTTTGAGTACGGTTGCCACAATCCTCGCCGCCTGCCGCATAATTTCAATTTCGCGCTGCGACTTAATCTCAACGCCACGGCGCTGCTTTTTCACACGGGGAGGCTGGGAGGCTTGGGAAAGAAGATTGCCAAGAATGTTCATATTACCGATATTTGGCTAGGGGTGAGGGTTCAACCGAACTCAGGAATTGTCAGCCCAACACTGAAGGGATGAGCCGCTGCGCTAGATACCGAATTAATGGCAAACGATTGCAGCAGACTTGCCAAGCAATTTAGCTATTTAAACCAATGAATTCAGTAGTCTTTAACTAAGTTAACAGATCCAGGCGACTTCCTCGCTGTATCCAGCTAACGACAGCCAGAAATGCCCCCGGCTCATTTTGTTGTGACGCTATTTTATCGCCTGCCGGCGCAAACAGTGCTATAATTGTGAGCTAAACATTGTTAAAATCCGCTACCCCCAGTATTTTGAATCTCTATCAGGGATTTAAATAGCATTGGAACTAGCCGTGGTGGCATTCAGACAATCTTTTCCCCTATTAAGCTTTGTTCATAACACTCAACCGATCTGAATTAAAGCCAAAGGATATGCTTTCACAACCTGTGCGAAGCAGACGCAGGCAGCAGCAGCCGCGCTACCCGGAGGTTTGGTGATTTCTCAACCGATTCAGTCATACATTGTAGCCGTCGCTGAGATTGGCCCTGTCTTGGGAAGTGTTTGGCTCGACATTGCCATACTGGTATTGATGCTGGTACTTTCGGCCCTTTTCTCAGGTTCTGAAACGGCTATTACAGCCCTTGACAACCTCAAACTAAGGGCGCTGATTCAAGAGGAAGGAGATCCTAAGCGCCTGTTTCGGCTGGTGCTAGAAAAGCGGGGCCGGTTTATCACCACGCTTTTGGTGGGCAATAATCTCGTCAATAATTTTTCTGCAGTTCTCACCAGTAATCTATTTGCTCTGTGGCTAGGCAATGCCGGCTTGGGAATTGCCACTGCGGTTGTGACGTTTCTTGTGCTGATCTTTGGCGAAGTCACGCCCAAATCCCTGGCTATCAACAATGTAATGCCGATCTTCAGGATCGTCGTTCGCCCCATTTACTGGCTCTCGATTATTCTTGGCCCGCTAATTTATCTGTTTGAAAGCATTGTTCAGGTCGTCATCCGTTTGTTCCAAGGGGGCGCGGTACCGCAAAGAGAGTCTTTGCAAGACTTGCAGCTGATGATTGAGATTTTAGGCGGTCAGGGCCAGCTAGATTTGCACCAACACCAGTTGTTGAATAAAGCATTAATGCTCGACCGGCTCAGTGCGCGTGAGCTTGTCAAACCTCGGATTGAGATGCGAACCATTTCCCACGAGGCGACGCTACAAGATGTCGTGGATTTATGCTTAGAAACTGGCTTTTCTCGCATTCCAGTGCAAGAGGAGTCAAAGGATCAAATTGTGGGGATTGTTCACCTCAAGCGGGCGCTGCAGCACCTCACCGCTTTGCAAAAAGAAGGCGCTGGCAACGGACGTGTGACAGAGACAATGGACCCGCCGGTTTATGTCCCTGAAACGAAGCGCGTGGCTGATTTGCTTAAGGAGATGTTGCAACAGCGCCTGCACATTGCGATTGTGGTCGATGAATATGGAGGCACCGTAGGGTTGCTGACCCTTGAAGATATTCTCGAAGAACTTGTGGGCGAAATTTACGATGAAAGTGATTTTCCGGTGTGGGCGCGTCTAGCGAGAAAGGCCGGGAGCGCCGGCACTGCCTCTCGATTTGGCCGGGGTTAGGTGTTATCTCCTTTCCCTGCCAGGGATGAGCGAACTGCAAAGCGGCCATAGCCTGGATTTCACCGACTCGAATCAAATTTCAAAAAAATGCTTGGTATTTTAGAATTGTTGTGCTAGGATTAGTTTCCGTGGGTAGAGAGGGTCGGTGCCCGAGCGGTTAATGGGGGCGGACTGTAAATCCGCTGGCTACGCCTACGCTGGTTCAAATCCAGCCCGGCCCACCACGAAAATTGTAGATTTTAGATTTTAGATGACTCATCAAAATCCAAAATCCTCCTTGCCCGTGTAGCTCAGTGGTAGAGCACACCCTTGGTAAGGGTGAGGTCATGAGTTCAATCCTCATCACGGGCTTTTAAATAAAAGAAGAGATAAGGGTTCTGCAGGTTATCAACCATCAGAACCCTTAAATTATTGTACCTATGGGTATCTGGCCGGTTGATAGCGCTCAGCCGCCAGTTATGCAGCCGCCGACCGGCAGCCCACAGGAAGGACAAAACTTAAGCGCGGTTTTAAATTAAAAATTGTTGAAGCCCCCCAGGTAGGACTTGAACCTACGACTCTCGGTTTAGAAAACCGATGCTCTATCCGGCTGAGCTACTGGAGGAAAGTTGTACAGGCGTGCCGGCATAGCCGAATACCACCAAGCAAGGGACTGAGTGATAAGAGCCTCAGACCATCTAGTATGATAAGGCAATTAGCTCTGTTTAAGCTATGAGCTTAGGGTATCAAAATTGTATCTGGGCTAGCCGGCTAGAAGCAAGCTAACAAGACAGACTTAACCCTTGGACTGTGAGGTGCAACTCGCTTTAGGATAAATGTACACTAAAAACCAGATAATAAAGCATGGATTAAGATAGGGTGTTAATCAACGCGAAGGCGACTCGGCTAACTCCCTAATCAGGCATTCTGCAAATCGAGACCGTCGCTGAGTGATGATCGTGTACTCTCACAGCACCCCCGGCTCTGACAGGACTTAATTGGCATTGTCATGTTTATTCTGAAACGGCAGGATGTTGATATCTCTAGTATTCAGCACCCCAAAACGGGCCAGCAGGTTCCCATTCTCAATTATCAGGGGCAGACCTTTCGCTTAATCAGCGTGTTCAGCGCCAAGCAGGAGGAAGAAGCCAAAGCTTTCTGGCGGGATCTGACAGATAACCGTGGGAAAGCGTGTGTGCTGCTCGAAGAGCCAGATCGATACAGTGTCTGGGGCAAAATCCGCATCGATCAACTGAATGAAGAAGGTGGTGGCGGCAGCAGTGTCGCAGTTGCTCCATTTTTTATTCAAGCGAGCCTGTTACTATTGCAGGCAATTTATTTTGACGTAGAAGACTTGCTCGGTCCAAGACAAGCCGGCTCATTCCAGAAAGACATCACGGATGTGTTTCGGCAGTGGAAATTCCCCCAAACCGACTCGGCAGATGCGATCAATCAATTACTCACTCAAGATCCCCTAGAGAGTACCCAGATGCCCTCGTGGCAGGAGCATCACCTCAATACCCTCTTGCAAGAACTGCATCGCTTGGGCAAGGGGTACTTCGGTAACTCTAACTTTACAGAGCGAGTCATTGACGCTCTGCAAGATATGCCCGACAGTGAGCGCAAGCAGTTTATCAGTTGGTTAAACCAATCGCGCCTCGGCCAGCTGTGGGCGACAGGTTAAAGAATGGTTTACAATTTCGCCGCAGCCCACCGAGATATGCGACGCTGGATGACAGACGGGAGTTGAGATGCTGATTTATAAGCCGGTCAATTCGCATCTACCCAGTTGTTAGCAACAAAATTGCTAGTTAGACCTCTTGAGACCCCTATGAGCAGCACATCAGAAAAATCATCGACTTCTCAATCCTTCCTATCAGCCCAGGCGATCGTCATGGCGGGGATTGTGTGGGCTGTTTTATCACTGTTGTTTTTTCTACTGTTTAGCGTTCCCGCCAAGGGCGAAGAGTTGCCGTTTTGGTATGTAATTGGGACTTACGTTTTTGAACTGGGCGCACAACTGGCAGCAGCTTTACTGTGTTTGAGAAATTGGCGCAGCCCTCAAATTGTCAGCGGGCGGAATGTCTGGCTGGGAATTGGTTTGGGCGTGCTCTCATACTTGATCGGGAATTTATTGTTTGGCTGCTGGGAAGTGGTGTGGGGTCTTGATCCCGATGTGTCCCTTGGGGATGTATTTTATATCGCCGCCTACTTTTTGCTGGCGTGGGGGATGATTTTAGCCGTGATCTCCAGGCGGCTTAATTTGGAAATTTGGCAGTGGGGGGTGCTGGCGGCAATTGCGGCTGGTGGGATTGCTTTGGCTGTGTGGGTGGCTGCCCCCAGCAACAAACTAACACCGGCAGGGGCAATAAACCCGGCGGTAACTGAGCAAGTGGCCACATCGGTTGCCCCGACAGCAAAGGCTCCCAAAGCGCCGGCAATCAAGCCGGCTTCTAAACCTGCTGCCAAGACACCCGCTAAGCCGGCTGTTACTGAGGAAGGTGAGGAAGCGGAAGCAGAGGAAGCAGCTGAAGCACCGTCATGGGTTCAAGCACTCGACAAGCAACTTGAACCGTATGCTTATCCGGTGAATTTGTTTTACATCATTGGCGATGTCTTCCTGCTAATTATTGCCACAGCCCTGCTGCTAGCCTTCTGGGGCGGTCGCTTTTCTAATTCTTGGCGGATGATCGCTGCCGCTACTTTTTCGCTCTACATTGCGGATATGTGGTTTAAATACGCCGAGACTCGGATTCAAGGTGAGTACCAAAGCGGCAGCCTTCTAGAAGTATTTTTTGTGTTCATGGGCGTCTTGTTTGGCATTGGTGCTGTTTTGGAACATGACATCTCCACCCGCTCTCGCCGGCCTGGACGCAAACAGCGCGGATAGTCATTTGTCAGCAGGTAAGGGTGGGTGCGTGCCGATTAATCTCGGTTTCCACCGTTACAATCTAACAAAACCGCCCTTAGCGCTCTTTGAGCGTTAATGACCAATGACCCTCAGCGCCTCTAAAATAGAAGTGGCCAACTTATCTCTCAGCAGTTTCGCTCTTTTGCGTGGCTTAGCGGCATGACTCCTAGAAAATTATCCGATTCTGATAAACGTGAGATTCTCGAGCAATACCGGCAGCCAGGAGAAACCACTGTCACCTTGGCGAATCGCTATGGGGTGAGTAACTCGACGATTAGCCGCATCCTCAAAAGCAGCTTTTCGGATGAAGAATACAAAGAACTCGTTCAGCACAAGCGCTCTGCCAATAGCGTCAGTAACGTCCCAGTTGCTGCCGAGCTTGAGGAAGTTGAAGAGCCGGTGGAGTTAGAAATAGAAGCCGCACCTTCACTGCCAGTTCCGAAAGTTCGCCGCCGGCAGCGAACCTCTGAGGCTACGGAGGCCGACACTCAAACCATCGCCCAGAATGCAATTCAACTGGAATTGTTACAGAATTTAGACTTGGTAAATCATTCCAGTGTCGAGTCACTGGACAAACATTCAGAAGCCGAGGTGAAAGTCCTTGAGGAAATGCTGGGGGACGATATTCTAGATCAGGAGGACTTCTCAGATTTAGATGAGGATGACGATGATTTAGACGATTACAACGGGGATGACCTTGACGATGATGATATGCCACTGCCGCAGCGGAAAGTGCGGCCAACTGGCATCATTCAGGTCTTGCCGCTGTCGGAAGCGACGCTTCCCAAAACTTGCTATTTAGTCGTAGATCGGGCGGCAGAACTGATTACTCGGCCCCTGAGAGACTTTGGCGATTTGGGGGAAATTCCCACCTTAGAGATTCAGCAAAAAACGCTGCCGGTTTTTGACAATCACCGGGTTGCCCGCCGGTTTTCCAATCGCAGTCAGCGTGTAGTGAAGGTTCCTGATGGCAGAATGCTGCAAAAAACAAGTTCTTACCTGCAAGCGAAAGGAATCACGCGCCTGCTGATTGACGGTCAGGTTTATTCCCTGTAAAGGTCAAGAAAGAAGCGTTTCGTTACCAGGTTTGCCGATCATCTGGGGAAACTTGATAAGCGTTTCCTCGCCGGCTGTTTGACCCAGGCAACGTGTCTGGGTTATCGGATTTGCGCCAAAGCAGTTGAGCGATTGCGCCGCCCATTAACCCGACACCGGCACTGATGGCCAAAACAACGCCCACCGGCATCTGAATCGATTGGAAACTCAGAAATTTTAAAAAGACTGGTGTTGCATTTTGTACGGAAAGGATGGCCATTGCGACCAACCAAAAGGCCACAACCAAGGAAGTGATGACAGGAGCGATGGGTTTCATTGATAAAACCGCAGATAAACGCAGATGAACACAGATTAGCATTTGCTATCTCTGTGTTGCTCTGCGTTGCTGCGTCCTTAGACGGCTACAGGTTGCAGATCGTTGATCACGCGCTGCATATATTCGGCGACTTGGGCTTCTTTTTCAGGAGAATTGGTTTCCATGTAGACGCGCATCAAAGGTTCTGTGCCAGAGGGACGCAACAGAACCCAGCCGCCATCTTCTAAATAAAGTTTAATTCCGTCTTTGCGGCCTAATTCTTTAACCCCAATACCGGCCACTTCTTTGGGCGGGTTCTTGGTGAAAGAATCGAGGACAGCCGCCTTATGGGCATCATCTAAGTGTAGATCCAGACGTGTGTTGTAGAGCGGGCCGCCGGCTTCGCTAATCGCTTCTGCTACAAGCTGAGATAAGGGCTTGCCTTCATAAGCGATGACTTCGGCAACCAGCATATCGGCTAAAATTCCATCTTTTTCTGGAATGTGGCCAATAACGCTCAATCCGCCGGATTCTTCGCCGCCGATGAGTACAGCAGTTTCCCGCATCTTTTCGCCGACGTATTTAAAGCCTACGGCAGTTTCATAGATTTGCAGGCCATAGGTGGCAGCCAGGTTATCTAACAGGTGGGTGGTGGCAACGGTACGGACAATTGCGCCGGTTTTGCCTTTGTTTTTAACCAGGTGACGCGCCAGCAGCAGCAGGATGGTGTTGGGGGTCAGGACGTTGCCCTGTTCGTCTACAATGCCGAAACGGTCGCTGTCACCATCGGTTGCCAACCCTAAATCAGCGCTATCTTTCTTAACCGCTTCCACCAGTTCGACTAACTGTTCTCCCTTGGGTTCGGGCATTCCACCACCAAACAGCACATCCCGGTAGGTGTGGAAAGATTCTGTCTGGCAACCGCAGTGTTCTAGAACGGTATCCAGGTAGCCACGGGAGGTGGAGTAGAGGGCGTCATACTTCACATTCAGTTTGGCACTGCGAATGCGTTCAACGTCGATGAGGGTGTAGAGAAACTTGAGATAATCGGGTTTGGGGTCGAAGGTGGAAATTTTGTCGGAATTTTTGCCAGAGGGGGGTGCATCAGATGCCCCTTCAATATTGGCCACAATTGTATCAGTAATTTCGGTTGTAGCCGGCCCTGCATAGTCGGGGATATATTTAATGCCGCAGTAGGGCGCTGGGTTGTGACTAGCGGTGAACATCAGCGCACCGGCAGAGTTCAGGTGCTTGGCGTTGTAGGCAATCACCGGCGTTGGGCAATCGCGGTCAACAACCTTGACAGTCCAACCCAAATCTGCGAGCACTTCAGCCGCCGTATGGGCAAATTGGTCGGCTAAGAAACGGGTGTCGTAGCTAACCAAAACGGGCCGGTCTTTGCTGTAAGCATTTTCTAAATAGCTGGCAATCGCTCGAGTTACCTTGCACACATTGGCAAAGGTAAAGTCTTTAGCAATAAGGCCGCGCCATCCGTCGGTTCCAAACTTGATTTGTCCTGAATTGCTGGCTGCACTCATATCTGCCTCTTCCTCCTCGATTCACCCTTTATAGTACCGGAAGGTCGGTAGCGTAGGAATGCAGCCACGCGAATGAGTTTCAACGGGGCATTGGGGATTGGGCATGGGGAATTGGGCATGGGGGATTGCCCTACAGCTCAATTTCAGGGCAAATGAAGGTTAAGGACAAAGTTAATTTGAAGGTTTGGCGCATTCTTGACCCCGACAATCAACGAGCACTGAGCGAATTGTTGCGTTTTCGCGATATTCGTTAGTTTCTTGGAATTCGTTTGTCGAGGTTGGATAGATCCCTGCCAAGCTGTTATCCCCAGCCGCCCCCAGATTAAACGCGATATTTTTAGCCGGCCCTTTCTCAAATTTGATATATTCTCTGCCTTCGTTGGCGAGATTGTAAGACAAGGTCGCATCGCCGTAAACTTCTTCAGCTTGTTTGATGGGCGTACCTGGGCCAACTCCTGTGTCCGTTCGGTACTTGGGATTATCCGTTAGCAAAAATCGGATGGGATCTGAATCTTCCAGGGGCGTTGCGGCTGGATAGAGGATGTAATATTGCACAGTGCCGGCCTCGCTAACTGCAATGGCATCAAAATCTACGATGTAAGGCGACTGAACTGTAAATTCGGCAGTTGTACCGAGTTTCTCTTTGAGTTCGCCTAAAGTCATTCCCACTGTGGCAGATCCAATGCCTAATTCTGAAATTGTCTGGCTATTCGCGCCGGCTGGTGTGTCCTTGGCTGGGGTGTCATTGGGAGACTCTGCCGATGATTGGGGTGCAACGATGCTGCCGGGTGGTGGAGGGGGTGGCGGCAGTGGCGTCGTGCTAGATCCGGGAGTATTGTTGGCTGCTGGGTTCGTACAGCCGGCGAGGGCGATGAAGATGCCGGTGAGTAACCAATGAAGTTTCATCTTTTTCTTTGAAAAACGGTTATTCCATTATTTAAGCTTAAATTTTCAAAAATTTTGCTCCTGATCTTTTGCCATTTGTTTTTCTTAAGGTGCCCACAGACCTACAGTCGGGTTACTTTTTTTTCTTTATCTGCTAGTTGTTGATTGAATTAGAAAAACTGATAAAACTTAAAAGGTTACTAACATTTATCTGCCCTTCTATCCCGATACCTAACAACAGAACATCGCCTAAATCTGTGTTTATCTGTGTGCATCTGTGGTTAAAAATCAACCATTTACATTATCCAAAATCGTCAAAGCTAGCTGATAAATCTGACGTCGGAGAAGAGACGTTTGCTGCGCCAATAACCGGCTGGCTTCAGAACGGGAAATTCCCTGATTTAACAGCGCTTGTAATTTCGCTTTGAGCGTTTCCTCAGAAATTGCATGCCTCTCCATCTCGCAGTCGGCAACCACCAAAGTCAACTCACCTTTCACTTAACAATTACCATCATACGGGGTTGTTTTTTTGCGATGGGTGCCGGCTATTTCTACAATTTTGAGCAGTCTCCGCGTGGACACTGAACATATACTGCGCGAATGGTGGCGTTTTCGCGATATTCCTTTGTTTGGTGGTGTTCGCCACTGGTATTCGGATAAATTCCTGCTAAGCGGTTCTCACCTTTACCATAAGCTGAACCCAAGATAAAACTGATATTCGCCGGCCCGTTGGCAAATCTGACAGATTCTCTGCCATGATTGGCGAGATGGTAACCTAAGGTGGCGTCTCCGTAAACTTCCTCAGCTTTTTTGAGCGATGTACCGGGGCCAACGTTTTTATCGGTTCGATATTGGGAATTTTCGGTGCTTAAATCTTCGATAATATCGGAATCTTTAAGCGGCTCTCTGGCTGGGTAGACAATGTAATATTGCACGATTCCGCCTTGGCTGACGGCTACTGCGTCAAAGTCCACCATGTAACGCAACGTTGTAAATTCAGTATTTGCACCTAACTGCTGTTTAAGTTCTGCGAATGTCATTCCCAACTTGGCAGATCCAATGCCATTGGCTGAGATTTGTAGGTTTTGAGAGGCGACGAGGTTGCCGGGACTCGGTGCCGCCAGCGACTGGGGTGTGATGATGCTGCCTGGAGGCGGTGGTGCCGGCAGTGCGGTGGTGATCGAGGCGGGGGAATTTTCTGCTGCCAGTTCAGTAGAGCCGGTGAGTGCGATGAATATGCCGGTGAGTAACCAATGAAATTTCATATTTTTCTTTAAACAACGGTGAGTTTATTATATAAGCTTAAAACTTCAAAAAATTTGCTTCTGATCTTTTGCCTTTTATTGTCCTTAAGCTCCCCAATCACCCACAATCAGCTCACCCTATTTTTCTTTTTCTGCGAATTCTTGATTAAATTTAAAAAGTTTCTCGAATTTAAGAGTTTACTGACATTCATATGCGCTTATCTGCCTATCCCTGCCGACAAGCTATCGCCCACATCTGTATCTGTGGACGCAGGTGGAACTTGAATGACGAGCAAAGCACATTCCAGTTTCACCTACGGAATCTGTGGTTAAAAAAATTCCTTATCCTCCCTCTAATCACTCTCATCCAAAATCGTCAAAGCCAACTGATAAATCTGACGGCGAGGAAGAGACGTTTGCTGCGCCAATAACCGGCTGGCTTCAGAACGAGAAATTCCCTGATTTAACAGTGCTTGTAATTCCGCTTTGAGCGTTTCCTCAGAAATTGCCGGCACTTCCAACTCGCAGCCGGCAACGACCAAACTTATCTCACCTTTCACTTGAAAATTGCCATCATAGTGTGCAGTCGCTTCTTCAAGCGTTCCCCGCCAAAACTCTTCATGCAACTTCGTCAACTCTCTAGCAACAACAATCTGCCGGCTATTTCCTAAAAAAGTCTTTAAATCTTGTAGAGTTTGTAGCAGCCGGTGCGGTGCTTCGTATAAAATCATCGTGCGAGATTCAATTTGTAAAGCTTGCAGACGAGATTGCCGATCTTTACCTTTTGCCGGCAAAAAACCTTCAAATACAAACCGATCTGCCGGCAAACCACAAGCACAAAGCGCCGCAATAGCAGCAGTCGGTCCCGGAACCGGCACCACTGTAATTTCCGCCTCAACACACGCCTTAACCAACTCATATCCCGGATCAGAAATTGCCGGCATTCCCGCATCCGTCACCAAAGCAATCGTCTGTCCCTGAAGCATCATTTCAACTAACTGAGGAATGCGCTGCTGCCGGTTATGTTCGTGATAGCTAATTTGTGAAGTTTTAATTTGAAAATGCTGTAACAGCTTGCCGGTGTGGCGCGTATCCTCAGCAGCGATTACATCCACCGCTTGCAAAATCCGTACCGCCCGAAACGTCATATCTTCCAGATTGCCAATCGGCGTACCAACAACATAAAGTGTGCTGGGCTTTGGTTCAGTTTCCATTAAAATCGTCAAAAATGAAGTCTTAAAACCGAAAATTAACAAAGGTCGTGAGTGTTTTCAATTCTAAACGATTTATGTTCAACTGTGATCAATCGCTGCGGCATAGCAATTTCATAACCTTGTGCATAATCTACGCCCAAACTTTTAATTTTCTCCAAAATAATCTCATCAGACACAAACTCTGCAATTGTTTTCAATCCCATCACATGACCGATTCGGTTAATCGCTTCCACCATAACAAAATCAATCGGATCATCTGCGATATCTTTAACAAAATTACCATCAATTTTTAAGTAATCCACCGGCAAGCTTTTGAGATAAGCAAAAGAAGACATTCCGGTTCCAAAATCATCCAAAGCGAATTGGCAACCTAAAGCCTTCAGTTTGCGAATCAGTTGTGCCGCCTTGGTTAAGTTGGAAATTGCCACGGTTTCAGTAATTTCAAAACAAATCGCCTGGGGGGGAATTTGATACCTTGAAAACTGCTCTTGCAAGAAATCTATAAATTCGTCATCATTCACACTCGCACCCGACAAATTGATGGCATAAAGATTATGGGGTTGATCTTTTCTCCACTGTCCTGAGTCAGGCAATACTGTTCCGTGATCAATGACATAAGACAAATAAGCAAAAAACTTGTTAATTACCCAGCGATCAATCATTGGCATTAAGTTATATCGCTCAGCTGCCGGCAAAAAAGCCATCGGTGGAATCAAGTCCCCGTTTTCTGCCACCAAACGCAGCAGCACTTCGTAATGCTCTCCAACTTCGCAACCAACCGTCAGACAGCTAATCGGTTGAAAATACAGACAGAACTGATGCTCCTCACAAGCTTTATTAATCCGCGTCACCCACTGCGCCTCGCTGCGCTGCTGAGCTACGTCACTATCATTTGGTTGGTAAATATGCACGCGATTTCGCCCTCGATTTTTAGCGGCATAGCAAGCTGCATCCGCCGCACTTAGCAAACTAGCTGTCGAGGTGCTAGCCGTCAGACTCATCAGCTCGGCATCAATCGTTACCAAACCGATACTTGCACCAATATTAAACGTTTTTTCTTGCCACATAAAGCGGAATTCTTGAAAGCTTTCGAGCAGCGCCTGGGCAACTTGCCGGCCTTTTTCCAAGGAACATTGCGTTAACAGCAAAGCAAATTCATCGCCACCAAAGCGAGCGAGAATATCCGTTTTGCGACAGCGAGATTGCAACAGTGAGCTAACTTGGCGCAAAAGTTCATCTCCAGCCACATGACCGCAAGTATCGTTAACAATTTTGAACCGATCCAGATCCAAAAAACACAAAGTGTGCTGTTGGTTTTTCGTGGCAGCCGTAACCGCGCATTGCTCTAGATATTGTTCAAATTCCCGACGGTTAGCCAGTCCAGTCAGCGGATCATGGCTGGCTTGCCAAGATAATTGATGGGCTAAGTTACGCCGTTCCGTGACATCTCGAAACACTAAAACTACGCCTAAAATTTGCCCATCTTTGGTTTGGATGGGAGCGGCAGAGTCCTCAATCGCGTATTCTTTTCCATGACGAGAAATCAGCAGGGTATGGTTAGCAAGACCCACAATACGCTGCTCTTTGAAAACGGTTTCTACAGGGTTCTCCGCCGGCTCTCGTGTCGTTTCATCGACAATGCGGAATCTTTCTATTAAAGGCAATCCTTTGGCGTCTTCGATTTTCCAGCCGGTGAGCTTTTCTGCAATTGGGTTGAGATAAACGATTTTGCCAAGCGCATCAGTCGTGATCACCGCATCCCCAATGGATTGCAATGTAACTTGAGCAAGTTCCTTTTCTTGAAATAGCGCTTGTTCCATTTGTTTGCGCTCGGTAATATCCTCCAAAATTCCAGCCGTGCGATAAACTTCTCCTACCTCATTTCTAACGGGAAAGCCTCGCGTCCAGATCCAGCGGACTGAGCCATCGGGTCGGATAATTCGATACTCGTGATTAAAATATTTGCCTTCGCGGTGTTGTTGGCTAGCAACGATGAAAGATTGCACATCTTCTGGATGGATGCTGTCAAGAAAGGTCTGCGGGTTGTTGTATAGCTCAGCACAGGAACGTCCCCAGATTTTTTCGTAAGCGGGACTGACGTAAATGATCTGAGTCTTTCCAACTGCGGCGATCCAAAAAACCTCAGTAATATTTTCTGCGAGCTGGCGGAACTTCTCCTCACTTGAGCGAAGCGCCTCCTCGGTTTTCTGGCGCTCAATGGCTGTAGAGAGGACGTTGGCGACGGCTTGTAAAAAATAAATGTCATCTTGGGTAAACTGCCGGCGAGAGCGCGTGTGTGCCCCCAGAACCCCAAAAGGCTGATCTCTACCGGCAATTGTCACACTCAAGCCGGCAATCACGCCGTGTTCGTGCAGTAGTGCCGGCCCTGTAAACCGGGTTTCCTGACGTAAATCTTCGACGATCACCGGCTCACCCACGTGCAGAGTGTAACCGGCTTGAGAATTAAGATCAGCACCCACGGTAGCGTAACCAACTAGCCCCTGTTGCCACCCGATGCCGGCTCGCAAAAGAAATGCTCCCACCTCTGGCAAGAGTTCCAGCACATTGCAATATTCAACTTGCAGCGTTTCGGCAACCAGCGCCACTGCTTCATCCATCAGACAGGAAAGCTCAGTGCCGGCCAGTGCTCGCTGACCCACTTGGGCCACCGCTCGCTGCTGCCGCGCCCTTGTTTCTAATTGTTCATTAGCAAACCTTAACTGTGCAGTTCGCTGGGTTACTCGTCCTTCCAACTCTGCGTTTAAATTGCGAATCTCTTCCTCTGCCTGCTTGCGCTGTCTGATGTCCTCCACCATGCTAATGGTGTATTGCGGCATTCCTTCAGCGTCTCGGATCGGCGAAACCGTGAGATTGGCCCACACTAGCTGCCGATCACTGCGGATATATAGCTTTTCTAGCTGGTAGCTGTCGCGTTCCCCTGCCACGAGTTGCCGGTACAATGCCTCATCAGCATCAAGATCATCTGGGGCCGTGAATGCTGGGTAACCCATTCCGCGCAGCTCGCTCTCGCTGTAACCTAGCATCTGCTGGAATGCGGAGTTTGTCTCTAAAATCTGCCCTTCCAAGTCTCCCAGGGCGATGCCAATCGCGGCGGACTCAAAAATTGAGCGGAAGCGGGCTTCACTCTCTCGCAACGCCTCCTCTGTGCGCTGATGCGCTTGGATTTCTTGAGCCAACTTTTCGTTAGCTGCTCTTAATTGGGCGGGACTCGCCAGTGCTAGTGCTTGAGGGATCAGGGGAAACAGTGCCACAGCCGTGTACAGGGAAACGGTCGCTGTAACCGCTTTAATGCCACCCGACAGCCAGTAACTTGGATGCCACAGCGTCCAGACTTCCATTAGATGGGTCGTGCCACAAGCAGCGATGAATGCCCCAAACAGCCAAAACATCGCGGAAAAAGGCACATCGCTCCGCTGGCGGACAAAGTAGCCGAGGCTGAGGGCGATTATATAATAGGCCAGGGCAATCAGAAAATCTGACAGGAAGTGTACCGCCACTAACTCTGGCTTCCAGAGATAGCAGTGCCCGTGGGGCATCAAAGTCGAGGCTAAGTAAGAACTGAACGGCATCAACGGGTTTAAGAAAAAAGGGTAGTTTAGGAGTTCCAACATCGAAGGCAACCCAGACTTGGGGTTGAGACAAATTTCTGGTTTTAGCCGGCCCGTGACAGCATTTCAGGCTTTGAGAAGACTTTTTTTAAGGCTGACTTCTTGAAAACAAAGATTGTAAAAATCCAGTTTTTGGGGAAAATTTAGTTTTTTCTACACCCAACTTGATAATATAATTGATAGCTTATTATATCTTCTGTTTTTCAAAGCTGGCTGGCTATCAATTAGCCGGTTCACGCTAGTTTAAAAAGCTTGCAGGTTTAATCGTTGATATCAATATCAATGTTAGCCGCCGGAATCGAAGCGGTAGAAGAGGTTAAAACTGAATCGTGAGCGCACAATTGGCTAGGCACGGACTGTTCGTAGGATTATCAACTCTGGACTTAGTCTATTTAGCGGCAAGTCCTCCTCACAATAATCAAAAAATTGTAGCCTCCGATTACATGGTTGCTGCCGGCGGACCCGCTACCAATGCCGCCATAACTTTCAGCCACTTGGGCAATCAGGCAACATTACTGGGGGTTGTGGGGGTTCATCCAATTGCCCAACTAATTCGCGCTGATTTAGAAAGTTATGGCGTAAAAATTGTAGATTCCGATCCCAACCGGATTGATCCTCCAGCAATTTCTTCGATTATTGTTACTCAAAGCACTGGGGATCGGGCTGTGGTTTCTATCAATTCCCTTAAGTCACAAATTGCTGCTGAACAACTGCCGGCAATAGATTTGGACAACGTTAATATTATTTTAATCGATGGCCATCAAATGGCAATAAGCAAAGTCATTGCTCAGCAAGCTAAATCAAAAAATATCCCAATTGTGATTGATGGAGGAAGCTGGAAAGCTGGGGTTGAAGAAGTATTACCTTTAGCCAACTATGTAATTTGTTCAGCAAACTTTCATCCTCCTAATTGCTGCCGGCCTGAAGAAGTTTTTGCCTATCTTAGAGAGATGGGAATTCCTCACGTCGCGATTACTCACGGTGGAAAATCAATTCAATATTCCAGTATTGACGAGATCGGTGAAGTGCCGGTGCCGGCAGTTAATCCTGTAGATACCCTGGGTGCCGGTGACATTTTTCACGGCGCGTTTTGCCACTACATTCTCCAAGAGAATTTTACCAACGCCCTAACATTATCCGCGAAAGTTGCCTCCCGTTCCTGTCAATTTTTTGGCACCCGCCAGTGGATGAAGGAATAAATTCAAGCCGGCATTTCATAAGGATTTTTTTATTAAATTCTTATTTAACAAATTTATAAACAATGTAGAATTAACCCTTCGGCATCAGCGGCAACGTCACAGTAAACGTCGTTCCTACCCCAACCTTACTCGCCACAGAAATTTCACCCTCGTGTAAATCTACACACCGTTTGACAATTGCCAACCCTAACCCCGTCCCAGCGATATTGCCAACATTTTTAGCTCGATGAAAAGACTCAAATAGATGAGTGATATCCTCGTCTGGGATACCAATGCCTTGATCTTTAATCAGAAAAATTGCCTTGCACTCCTGACAAATCAGTTCCAATCGAACGTCTCCCCCTTCAGCAGAATATTTAAGCGCGTTCGAGAGCAAATTGCTGAGAATTTGCCGCAGTAACTTTTCGTCCATACAAGCCGGCACATCAGATGTGGTGAGAATATTTGGGTGAATTTCTACAAAATGAATCTTGTGTTTGCTTGTCACGCAAAGCTGGATTTCCGCCACCAACTGACTGCAAAACTGTGTTAAGTTCAGCGGCAGGGGATTGAAAGGAAGTTTGCCGGCATCTGTACGACCGATAAACAAAACATCTTCTAACAATTCTGTCATATTAACGGCAGAAACTTGAATTCGCTGGATGTATTCGAGGAGTTTTTTGTCAGAATTTTCAAAAGGCTCTTGTTGCAGGTAATATTCCAGCAAATCAGCAGAAGAAAGTACAGTAGTCAAGGGAGTACGGAACTCATGGGAAACCATCGAAATCAAGCGATTTTTAAGTTCGCCCAGTTCTTTTTCCTTAGCAAGTGCTTTTAGCGTTTCTTCTTCAGCTCGCTTGCGCTCCGTAATGTCTATGCCTACAGCTTGATACTCAATAAAGCGACCCAAAGAGTCAAAAATGGCGCGACCTGTCCAATGTTGAGTGCGAACTTCTCCTGAAGGCAAAACGACTTTTTGTTCCCGAGAAATAAGGGGATATTTAAAAGGGTCACGCTCAATATCAGGAATCAGCAGCACAAGAGATTTATCTCTCAAATTTTCTTGAGTTACGCCGAAATAGCGACAGTAAGCATCATTAACAAAAGTCACCGTGCCATCCAGCGCAAACCGACAAATAAGTTCAGTTTGATCCTCAACAATAGCCCGATAGCGAGCCTCACTTTCCCGGAGGGCTGACACAGCCTTTGAGCGCTCTTGGTGCAGCGAAATAGCCGCTGCTGCTGCCCGTAAAAACTCAACTTCCGAGGTAGACCAAGCTTCTGAACAATCGCAATGTTCAAAGCCGAGACAACCGAAATACTCCCCATTAACTGTTAGAGGCAAAAGCAAAATTTTGAGAATACCCAGTGACTCTAAAATGAGACGTTCTTCCGGGGGAAACTCAGAGGCAGAACCCACAATAATCTCGCCTTTTGCTAGCATTTCTACCCACCGAGGAGGAAACAGGCATAAAGTAGGAAATAAATGATTAGAATCTTTTATTTTGATTTTTTCTGCTTGACTTTTTTCTTCATTAGCCCACCATTGAGTACAGACAATCGGCGCTTGATGAGTTTCCTCTCCTAACAGAGCACCTGCCGCATTCCAGCAGTTTTCGACGATATAAACACGGCCGGCACCAGCAGTTTTTCCCAGCAGTTCTACAATTTGGTTGTAGCAGTTGTCATCACTGTTAAAAGCTAGCAACCGGCGCTGTACTTCCACCAGTGCTGCCAAATGTTGGTTTGCTTGACTTAATTGTTGCGTTAATTGCCGTGAACGCAAACCGGCTCTCACCCGCGCCAGTAACTCCTCAGGTTCAATGGGTTTAGTCAGAAATTCATCTGCCCCAGCATCTAGTCCTCTGACGCGATCAGACACCTGTTCCCGTGCGGTTAGCAGAATCACAAAGGTTCTTGCTAGTTCTGGATTAGTTTTCACCCGCCGGCATACTTCCAACCCATCAAGACGTGGCATCATCCAATCGCAAATCATTAAATCGGGATGCCATCTGTGTACTTCAAGTAAAGCTTCTTCTCCATCACCTACGACCCTAACTTCACAATTTTCATCTTCAAGTAAGTGCCGCAATACTAACTGAACGGTTAAATCATCATCAATAACTAATATTTTAGGCATATCAAACGAATGGTTTATCAAAGCTATTATTGTCTTTTTTCTTAATCTTTTGAAAAAATTTAATAAATCAAGCTTAAGTATAGTTGTGTAGGGTATTGAAATAAAAACAAATAAAAAATCAAGCTTAAGTATAGTTGTGTAGGGTATTGAAATAAAAACAAATAAAAAATTAAATTTTGAAAAATTAGTTTTTAAACCTGTTAAAAATTCAAGAGTTACAATCAGCCTGTATTGATAAATTCGACAACCTAGTTTAGTAGAAAACTCGCTGATTAAAGTAAAATCCTTCTCACAATCACTTGGCATCCCCAGAACCCTTAAAGCAACAATCGCTTTATATGCGGGGGTTTTCTTTTTCTAGCGGATATTTGTCTCATTGCTTCCTAGCTCAATACAGGCTATTTATTCAGCATAACTTGCGGGTTGATAGGGTGGTCTTTTATGACCAAAAACTTTGCAGAAGTTGCCCGCTAAAAATAGCAAAATGGTAAAGACACTAAAATTCTTGCAGAAGAATGGCAGCTTTTGAGGCGTCTGCACTTTCTTCAAGGTACAATTCCCCCAAGTTTGGGGAATTAGCCCACTGACAGACAACTGCCGGCCTGAGCATCCGCAACAAACAACCTTGCAGATGCAAAATTGCCTGAATTTTCAACCGCAGCCGGCACCGCCACTGTCCCGCACGCTGAGAAAACCATAAAGTGAGATTAATGAGAACAAGTTGCAGCTGTCCCAAAAATTGGGGGAAAATCCTGAAGTGAAGGCTGCCGGCTTAGCGCTAGAAAAATGTCAAGATAAGATTGAAGGGAAGAGTGACAGATAAAAAGCCCATGAGTGCTGAAGTTTTGGTTGAAAAGAAAAAGTTAAACAAACCCCCACTGGAGATTCACTATCTTGGGGATCGGGCATTGCGCCAAAATGCCAAACGGATTACCAAGGTAGATCGGGAAATCCGCCAGCTGGTGAAAGAAATGCTACAAACCATGTACAGCGCTGATGGCATTGGTTTGGCAGCACCCCAAGTGGGGATTCAAAAACAACTGATTGTGGTGGACTGCGAACCGGATAACCCAGCCACACCGCCTTTGGTGCTGATCAACCCAACGATCAAGCAGTACAGTGACGACGTTTGTCTGTTCCAAGAGGGTTGTTTGAGTATTCCTGGGGTTTATATGGATGTCAAACGTCCAGAAATGATTGAGGTGGCATATAAAGACGAACAGGGGCGTCCCCAGATGATCATCGCTACAGAGATGTTGTCCCGCGCAATTCAGCACGAGATGGATCATCTTAACGGGGTGCTATTTGTGGATCGGGTAGAAAATCAGCTAGCGCTAACTGAGGAACTAACGAAGCATAAGTTTTCCCATCGGGCTGTTAAACCTGTTGCGTTGTAAAGCTGCGAGGGATAAGTGCAAAGTGCAAAGTGAGGATTTGTTTGATTTGTCTGTTGTCAATGAGGGCATTTTTCACTTTGCTTTGACTTGTTTCTCTTTTTCCAGAATTTTCTTGGCAACCTAGATGCGGTAGGCTCTTGATAGTCTTGTGGTTTTAGCTTGTGATGATGACTGGAACTCCTAAAAGTGCTTTGTTTCTAGGTGCGTGCTGTGTGGCTGCGATTGCTGCTGTGGGTTCGGTTTTTGAGCTGTCTTCTGGCCACCCCCAGTTAGGGAGTTCAGTCACCGGCATTATTTTGGCAATTAGTGTGCCGGCGGTGGGGTTACTTTTTTATGCGGCAGTGCGGGACGCGAATGCCAACCAATAAACGGGGAAAACTGGAAGGGTTCAACGTGAAGCGTGAGGTGCAAGTATTTCACACTTCACGCTTTGGTTCTGTTGATCGCAGCATTTCACAGGAATGACCGGCTACCCCAAATATCGTGTATTTTTGCGCCAGCTGAACACGACTGTGGCAGCCGGCACACAACCTTTCCTCTATCCCCTATCTGAGGCACAGCCGGTGGCCATCGGGCGAGAACCCAGCTGTGAAATTGTCTTGGATTCAGGACTGTATGGGGGTGTGTCCCGGCGTCACGCCACAGTTGCCTATCAGCCCCAAATTCAAGCCGGCTCAAATTTAGGCCGGTGGCAAGTTTGCGATCTTAATAGTGCCAATGGCACCTATTTAAATGGCCAGCGCTTGCAGGGATGCCGATTTTTGCAAGCCGGGGATCGAATTGCCCTGGGTGTCAATGGCCCGGAATTTATCTTTGAGAACAAACGGGTTACCCCTGTGCCGGCGGCAAATGTGGGGAATGCCGGCATCAATCAAACAGAGGCAGTCACCTTAAGCCAATTATTTCCTATTCTCTCAACAGGCCGGGAATTGAGGAGCAAAGCTTACTTGGTGCCGGCGACTGTTACCGTTACCTTCGTAGTGTTGCTATTTGCCTCGATTGGTAACTCCCCTGCGTTTAACCTGCTGCTGGCAGCTTATTTGGGCGGCGTGGCGTATTACTTTGTCTATCAATTGTGTGGCAAGCACAAGCCTTGGTGGTGGCTCTTGGGCTGTTGCTTTTTGACGATAGCGATCCTGCTAAGCCCGATCCTGACAGGCTTTGTTGTGGTATTTCGTGAGATTTTACCCGGACGTTTGCCGGGAGAACATGAGTCTCTCAGCTTCGGTTTGCGGTTAGTGCGAATGTTTTTTGGTGCCGGCTTGATGGAAGAATTGCTCAAAGCGCTGCCGGTGCTAGGGGCTGTTCTCATCGGTTACTGGCTGCGATCTCCTTGGCGAGAGCGTTTGGGAGTCTGGGAACCCCTAGATGGCATTTTGTTGGGAACGGCTTCTGCGGTTGGCTTTACCCTGTTGGAAACCCTGGGGCAGTACGTTCCTGAAATTATTCAAAATGTCACCCTGCAAGCGGGAAAAGACTTAGGGGAACTGGCGGGATTACAGTTACTTATTCCCCGCATTTTAGGTTCTGTTGCCGGCCACATGGCTTATAGCGGCTATCTGGGGTATTTCATCGGTCTGAGTGTCCTCAAGCCCAAACAGCGCTGGCTCATTCTGACAGTGGGCTATCTCACAGCTGCTGGACTTCATACCCTCTGGAATACGACCGGCTCCATCAGCGTGCTGCTATTAGCCTGTGTGGGGATGGTTTCCTATGCTTTTTTGGCAGCCGCTATTCTCAAAGCGCGGGCACTTTCTCCCACACGCTTACAAAATTTTGCGACTCGCCTTTCCGGGAAGTGAGTCTTGAGTTGGGGAGTTGGGAGTATCTAAACCTTAAGTTGGCAAAACTGATATAAGTGAGAAGGCAGTTTGATCTAAATTTTTAGGCTTCACGCTTGACTATCTTCTCACGTTGTTCGCTTCATTTTTCAGTTTGTAATTTGGTCAGAGCGTAACGAGCGACTGCTAAAGTGATGCGAGCTTGTTCAATTTCTGATAACTCTGTCCAAGGTACAGGAGCTGTGCCGCTCAGGGTAGATTCAACACCGGCGACTTCGCTTCCCCGCATAGCATAGGCGATCGGTCTGGCTAACACCTGCAAATCTTCTTCTGCCCAGTGAGGTAGGAGTTTATGCACGCATTGCACGAGCTTTTCGGCAACAGAGAGGTTGCTTGAGAGCAAATGCTGGGCTTGATTGGCGATAGTCTCTAGCCAGCTAGCCGGCAGATAGGCTGCAAACTGCTGCTGCAAATCGTTGCCAAGTGCGCTGAGGGGTTGCATAGACTTGCTGCCGGTATTTGCAACCGGCCACAATTGCTCTAGTTGAGTGTACAAAACTTGGGAACGCGCCTCTACTTCATCTGCCGGCCAATCTTCAAGCACAAACTCTTGTTCTAAAGCAGCCAAGTAGGTTTCTGATTCAGGGGATGCTGGATTCCACGGATAGGTCACATCAGCCAGCAGAAGCGCTTCTAACAGCTCTAGCTGAGCCTGTGATTGAGAATCCTGGAAATTTTCAGGCCGAATGCGTTTATTTGTCATAAATGGCTGCTATGTGCGTGAAAGGATTAGCCTCGGTACGGGTAGATACACCCTCAGTCCTTCCCGTTCCGCAATAAAGGGCACTTTACCCCAATCTGTTTAGGTTTGAATAGATGATTGAGGAGAGTCAATTACAAAATCCCACGTTTGACCTTGGGAACTGCCAAATTTTAGCTGAACACCTGATTGCAGGGGGACTTCCTGATGGTGGATTTTTTGCCAACCGGCCGGCAATAAAATGAGCGTGCCATAGCGAGAAAAATCACGCAAAAAGTAGGTCGGTGACGGATAACCATTTGAGGCGGTATCGCGGCAGAAAATTTCAGCGTGTCTTTGAGACACCCAGCGCTCTTGAATGACCAAGTCGTTTTCCCAAAGCCGGCCTACCCGCATTAATCCGCCGCGAATTGGCCAAACTTTGTCAAGCGTACCCACGGCGCGCAGGAACGCTCCCGGCATAGATTGCCCAATCCAAGTCGTAGAATTTTTGGGAAGTTCTGTACAGACTTCATCCACCGGCTCGATCAGTTCGCCGTGAAACTCTGGGTGCATATACAGCACCGGCAGCGTCCAAGCCGGTTGATTGAATTTATACAATGTGAGCAATTGTTGTCTGGCAACTGCTGCCGCTCGATCAACCGGCATCCGTTCTGCCAAAGCCTGGGCAAAGGCTTGAATAAAGCTCAAGGCTTCTTGGTCGGCTATCGAGTCTCGCATGGCCAAAACAGCAGGTACACCATGATGGATCAAGACCTCTGCTAAACTGCTGCGAGGGCTAGGCGCATGATTGTAGCGGTCACTTTGAGCGCCCCAGCAAGCGTTAAAGACGGCTAGGGTGACGCGACGGGACACTAGGACTTGTGCCAATTCTGTGCCGCTGAGGGTGGTGCCGGGACGCAACAGCAGTTGGCCACCGGCAGGAGCCGGCATCCCATGACCGGCATAAAAGAAAATATTGTAATTGCCATTCTCCAGACGTTCGATTAATTCGGCTGGGGTTGGCTGGATCAGCGTATCAACTTGGCAGGGGGCACTAAAAGTATCTTCGCCGGTGATATCGGCTTGAGGACACTGTTCTAGAATTTGAGCGAGTGCTGCGGCTTCTTGTTGCAGTTGCAGCCGGTTTTGCTGTCCGCCAACTGAGGCAAGGGCATCCTCTCCTAAAACGAGCAAAATATTTAAGGATTGAGCCGGGTTACGGTTAGGTAGGGGATCTACATCACTGACGGTGCGGCTAAACAGAAGCTGCTGGTTGAGAGAAATGGCCGATTGGCCGGCTTGGGGTTGCATAATTTCCCAAGGCAAAGCAATTAATTCTGGATCGCGAATTTCCAGCCGCAGTCGCAGAGGTTTATCCTGTCCAATGGCAATGCCTCGGCTTTGGGCAAAACTGTTTTGAATAACGCCGGCAAACAGCCACTGCCAGAGGCTTAACCCCAGTTGTTGCATCAGGCGTGCGCTGTAACTGGTTGCTTGGCCGGCAGATGCTAGGGGAATGGCCGGAATTACTGCAGTCGGCTGGGTGGCAGCAACCGGCAAGGGTATACTCTCTAGGGAAAATAGCTGTTGCCAAGCGTACCAAGTCTGGCTCAAGTCTGCCGGCCACATACAATCGTGATGGACGTATCCACCGGGATAAGGCGCTTTGAGAACCCAGATAGCAAAGTGTTCTGCTGAGGCAGTGGCTTTTAGGCGGGCGATGCAAATGCTGAGGCAAGGACTCTCAGACCGAGACATTCAATACCGGGGGTAAGAGGTTTTTTATCAGTCTATCTGTTCCATCGCCGGTTTGAAATTTCGATCTTCAGGCGTCTTGACTAAATTATCTTATTTTTGGTTGGGTCTTTAAAAGATATTTTCATTTTTTAAAGCTTGATAGGATTTTTTAAAAGATTATTTTTTAACCGCAGATAAACGCAGATGATAGTGCCGCGTACCGTTAGGCATAGGCAGATAAATATATAGAAATTAACGCTTTTATAATTTTTTGTGGGCTTTTAAAGTCTTCTTTCTTACATTTATAGAAAAATGACTTAAAAGTTTAAATAACAGAGGAATTAAGTCCAAAAAAGATAAACATCAAGATAATTTTAGACGACTTTAAAAAAGGTGGTGAATGCAATCAGGT
The DNA here is from genome assembly GCA_019359355.1 of Microcoleus vaginatus WJT46-NPBG5. Taxonomy (GTDB): domain Bacteria; phylum Cyanobacteriota; class Cyanobacteriia; order Cyanobacteriales; family Oscillatoriaceae; genus FACHB-68. The sequence continues at coordinate 60,231 of JAHHHM010000020.1, forward strand.
TAATGAGCAGGCAAGGGAACTTTTAGAAGCTATAGCGGGGCCACAGGTTCACACAGGCATGATTGAACAGAAGTTTTGACGTTTTAATCTAGGCAAGACTCAGAAAAAATCAATCTAAAGGAAGAGATTTAAATCTACTGTAAATCAGTTTGCAAATGGGATGTTTTTTCTGAAGAAATTTTCTAAATTAGGAAGAGAATCACATCTGCAGCTCATTCTTGGAGCGATAAAGGTTTTTTATGAATTTCTTTACCCATGTCCTGCATCTTGTGGGTTCTGGTGCTGTTGCCTATATTTCTGCCCGCAATTTGCGAGATCCTCTGACTCGACCTAATACCCTAGCAGGGCTACAATTGGCAGAATCTGGCTCAGTTCCTTTCTTAGAAGCGCTCTCACAGCGAGCTGCCGGTGAAGGGGATACCTGGCTTGCAGAAAAATTGGCTCGCCATGCAGCTGACGAAAAGCGTCACGGTCAAATTTTTGCCCACGCTCTGAAACAGCTTAACAAGCAAGTGATTGATTTCAAGAATTTGCCCAAGCCGGCAGAAGCCGGCAAGCAAGACAAACCCAAGCGCAGTCCGTTCTTTGGCGCTTATTTCGAGGGTTATGATCAAGCACAGCTTAAGCCTGAGAATATTGACTGGAACGTGTTTATGGCGAGCACATATATTCTGGAACTCGATGCCAGCAACGATTTCGCGCGCATGGCAAACGTCCTGCCGGATGACGATCTGCACAGCGCTAACCTGAAGAAGGGAATGCTCAGCGTTGCTAACGATGAAACCGGCCATGCTGCTTATCTATATGAAGCAATGCAGCGCCGGCTTTCGGCTGCCGGTGCTCAGCAACTAATTGATGAGTGGCGCACTCGCAAGATAAATGCGATGCTAGCAATGGCCGGCAACTTCTTGCAAGGAAAACCGCAGCCTTCCTTAGTTCAGGATGGTGCGCCGGTTGAAATGCCTGAACCCACTTTTGCAAAATGATTACAACAGATGGGCTAAAGTTTTCCCCAATAGCCTTCTAATCGCAAGTTTCCCCTCAAATTTCCTGGGGGGATTTTAACAGTTTTATGCCCTAAATCCCCTTCTCCTATACTTTGAGTAGCAACAGGAAGACTGATTATTTGCTGGCAAATGAGTGGGTTCGCAAATAAGTTTCTCCTACGATAATGGCACCGGCAATACCAACTAGGCTCAACCATGCTCCAGCCGGCCCCAGATAGTAAATACTGCCTGCAACTAACACAGTGATGCCAATGTATGTACTAGCAACTTGTGCATGAGACCAGCCAGACTGCTGTAGCTTTTGATATAAATGAGTGCGATGAGCTTTAAAAATATTCTCGCGACGTATTAAACGACGAGCGAGGGTGTATATAGCATCAGCGATTAGGGGGAGGGTAATGGCGAGTGCTGACCACGATCCAACAGCGTCGCTGTGGGTGTTGAATAGGGAGATTGCAACAATCGCACCTAAAACTGTGCTGCCGGCATCACCCATAAAAATTTTAGCGGGAGACCAGTTCCACCACAGAAAGCCGAGGAGTGCGGCGACAATGAGCCAAAGTATCGGCTGATTCACGTAGATAGCTAAGAAGCTCAGTTGAACTGCGCTAACACCGGCAACCAGACCATCAAGGCCATCCATAAAATTGTAGAAGTTTATCAGGGCCGTCATGCCAACTACGGTAAGGGCAATCGCAGTAAGTTGTCCGACAATCCCGAAGTTAGTTAGCCAAGGTTGAGGAAAGGGGCCAAAACAGGCAACGGCAATGCCAGATACCCCCAGTTGCACCAGGTATCGCACGCCGGCGGGCACACCGCGCTGGTCATCTATAATGCCAACAATAGCCAGGGGTATGAGAATTAGCCATAACCAACCTAAATTGGGGTAGATCAGTTGGTTGGGAAATGAGTCGGAAAAATAGCGAACTAAGATCGCCGCACTCCCACTGGTAAGTGCAAAAGCAATAATAAACCCCAAACCGCCGCCGCGTGGGGTTGGCTGGGTGTGGGAACTACGCTCATTGGGGATATCAAGCAGCTGTTGATTGAAGCGTTGCTTAATCAGGCCAACGCTGAGCAGGCTAAGTAGAAAACTGGCCAATACCAGTATGAGGTACATGAGAATCCTCAAATAATTCCTTGGCTACGCAGTAACTCTACCTCCTGCTGTAGTCCAACTTCCAGAGTTCGAGGGAAAAATTTGAGATCCCGTTGAGCAGCATCATGAGGATAGGCTTTATCTTCTTGTAGACGGAGGATTTGTTCACGCCTCACAGGCGAACGTTGTCCTAGCAATGCTTCCAATCTTGTTGCAAACCATACACCCAAGTTGAGTGGGAAAGAAATTTGTCGAACCGGCTTGCCAATCACTCTTGCCACCAACGCTAAAAGTTCTCGGAATGCTACTACACTCCCACCAGAAAGGTCGTAAGCACCTTGAATTTCTGGGCGTTGGTAGGCAGCCAGAATCCCTTGAGCTAAATCATCTGCATGGACGGGTTGTAGCAAGCAATTACCAGGGCCAAAAACCGGAAAAAAGCCATAGCGGTTACAAAAAACGATCAGTTTGTGCAAGTTTAAATCGCGGTGCGAACCGTAGATCATTGTGGGGCGCAGTAAACAGGAAGAACCGGGATACTCAGCCAGTTGACTTTCAATATCTTTGTAAATCGCTGAATATTGGTTGTATTGAGAATAAACGCCGGTGGTGCCAATGACGATCAATCGTGGAGCCTGTCCAGCTTTTTTTAAACTCTGGAGAATAATGGGGATATGCCTGATTGAAGCAATGTGGATAATTGTTTCCGGCTTATCCACAGTCAGCAATTCGTCCCAGGTTTGGCTTGTGGAACTGTCACCTGTGAAGTAGTTGATATCTGCTTTTAAGTTTTCCAGAGAGCGAGTATCAGTGGTAGGACGGACTAAACAAACGATTTCAATATCTTTTTCGGATGCGGCAAGACGCTCCATAAATAAAGAACCTGTCATGCCGGCGGCTCCAGTAACTAGAAGCTTCATTAATTATTGATTTAACTCTACAACTGTGATCTTTTAAAGATTAGACACTAAAAACTCATAGTAATCTACTAGAGCCTTAGTTATTCTCTCTTTTGGAAATTCTTCAATGGCCCTTCTGTAGGCATTAGCTGCCATTTCTTGCCTCAAAGAGATATCATCTGTTAACTGTAGCATTGCTTCAAAAATTGACTCTACATCGGCTGGTTTATGAAGCAATCCAGTGATATTTTCTTCAATCGCATCTGTTATGCCATAAATTTTTGATCCGATTGCCGGTAGCCCGACGGCTGCTGCCTCTATAATTACACTACCAAATCCTTCTCGGTAACTTGGTAAACATAAAATATCTGATGCAGCCATATAATGCTCTGGTACATTCGTATAATCAACGAAAGTTATTCTGTCATAAAAACTCTCATATTGCTGTTTTATTGCCGGCACTATCTCTTCTTCATCAGGCCCAACAATTAACAATTGTACTTCTTCTCTGATTTGACAAAGTTTAACAAAGGCTTGAGCCAGATCGAGAATTCCTTTATCACGAGTCAGTCTACCTAAAAATAAAAAAACTGTAGTTGATTCAGCAATTTTTAATTCATCTCTAATTTCACTTCTAGCAGTTTTATTATGAGCAAAACGTAAGGTATCTACTCCACTTATAGAGCCTTTCCCTAAAACCATAGATTGGTTTGGTTTAACAACATTTTCATCAATTAAAAAATTTTGCTGGGATAGGCTGTCTACAAGAATGTTAGTCGAACAGAAGGCTATTATTTTATCTAAATTTTTAAATATATATCTGGATAGACCTGATCGAGTTACCCAAATTTGGCCGGTAAATGTATGTATTCTAATTGGAACTTGCGTTAACATAGCAGCCATCATTGCCAACAGGCCGGCTTTAGGTGTAACTGAATGAACTACATCAAATTTATATTGAGAAAAAACTTGTAATAAATGCAGCAGTGCTTTAATATCTTTAACGATTGAAATTTTTCGTTCAATATAATTAGAAATTGTGTTAACTTTAATATCCATTGGATCAATAAAGTCAAAATTACTGGTGTTTGCCATGACAGTTACATCATATTTGTAACTGAGCGCTCTAATGTGGTCTAATAAAAACCATTTCATGGTTTTCTCCCCGCTAGAGACTATGATGCAAACTTTTTTTCTTTTATTCATGAAGCTTCTGTTTCCAATTCTCTACAAGCTGACGCAATCCATCTTCAATAGAGACTACATGACTATACCCTAGTTCCCGCTCAATTTTCTCATTAGAGTACACACACCGATTTGTCAAAGCATCAATCCTTGATGCAGTGAGTGGTATTCTAGGCACTCTGCTAACAGAATGAACAAGCAGGCGTATTAAAGATTCTGGAAGCCGTAAAGTAGGTGTCGGCTTTTTTAGGGATTCAGAAATGATTGAAACAAAATTTTCCAGGCTACAATGATCAGACAAATTATAGATTTGCCCCTTAGCGTCAGGCATTGTTCCGCATCGAATTAAGGCATCAACCACATTATCCACATGAATATAATTAGCCGATGCCCCCGGCTTTCCAATAAAAAAGAATAAGCCTTTATTTATCGTTGATATCATTTTAAATAACGATTGATTCGGCATATCCTGCCCATATACATTAGAAGGGCGCAGAATGGAAAATTCTATTAAACCTTGATTGCCAGTTTTAATAACTAATTCGTCCGATTCAGTCTTAGTAGCTTCATAAATTCCTACTGGGTTCCAAGGCGTATTTTCTGTTACAATCCCCGAAGATTGTGGCCCATAAACACCAACACTACTGAGCTGAACCCAACGTCCTATTCTACCGATAGCCGCATTTAGCAAGTTTTTTGTCCCTTCTACATGGACAGCCGGCATAGCAACTTCGTTTTTTACCTCTCCCGCACAATGATAAAGTACGTCGGCCCTATCAAGAAACGGAATTAAGTTTTCGGCAGTGTCGGTCAAGTTTGCGTGATAAAGATGAACTGTTTGTGGAAGTGCTGTGTTTGTTGGAGGGCGACGAGTCAAAACTCGCACTGTATGTCCTTGTGCTAAATGCCTTAAAACTAAACGTTTCCCAATAAAGCCGGTTCCACCCGTGATTGCTATAATCATAACTTTTGACTTCTAAAGGGAGGTTTATTTTCATTTCTATTTGGTCCAAATTGGTGGACGCCCCGTTATTTTTCTATAAAAATCTGCCAAATATGTGGTTGCGCTTTCGCCGAGCGTAGAACGCAAAGATAGGTAAGTATAGACTAATAAACCTCGCATAACTTCTGTGTAAGATATGAGCAATCCATTTTTGCGTCTACACTTTATAGTCTCGCGATGTGTGACAATCATATTATCCAACGTGCTGCTCATTCCTCCCATTCGCACTCCTGTCACTATGATATCTTCAATGTAGTATGCGTTTCTCTGTTTTAACTCCCGCAATAAAAACTCGTAATCACCACAAATTTTAAATGAGGTATCAAAGTTCCCATGCTCTTCAAAAAGAGAACGATGATTGAATATCCCCGGATAAGCAAGACACATTTCGTACAAAAACTTATTTTTTATTTGATTCCAAGGCAGGTTCTGAGTCATGATAACCTGGCTATCTTTTAGGCTGATAAAATTATTTTTTCCATAAACTACTCTGAAATCTGGCAAAGCTTTATTAAGTTGAGGCACAATTTTTTCAAGCACATCCAATGTCCAAAAATAATCATCTGCTCCTAGGAAACAAATCCACTCACCCTTTGCGTGTTTTAGTCCTTTATTCCATGAACTATAAAGTCCGCTATTGGGTTGGCTTTCCCAATAAGCAATTTGCTCATCATACTTTTTGATAATATTAAGTGTATTATCTGTAGAACCATCATTAATTATTATGTATTCTACATTTTTGTAAGACTGATTAATGACTGATTGGATGGTTTGCTCTAAGTATTCTTCTCCATTAAGAACTGCTGTAATGACTGAAATTAAAGGTTGTTCAGTCACAGATTCACTTAATACTTGCTGATTGAACATTTAGTTTTCCTCTTTTATTCTCAACTTAAGTTAAAATTTCCAATGTATCTAATTACTGAAAATAGATACTACCATAAAAAAGCAAAAATACAAAATAATAAAATTTTTGTTTAAACTCCATACCTTTGCTCTTGGGAATGATTTCGTTTACCTCGCTGCTTGATAATCAAGTAAAAAATGAAAGTAGAAATTCCAAATCCAAAAGATACAATAGTTGAGTAGAGTGGGTTGCTGATTAAACTTATAATGCCGTAAAAGTTGATCAGTATGCCTATAAATCTTAGCCGAGGCTCAATATTGTTTAACAAGCGATCAGCAAACGACGCAATGATACAATATACTACAGAAACCATGAATACCCCTAATAACCCAGCTCCTGAGAAACCTATAGCTAAAAAACAAGCATTTGCACCAAAACGTGTACCTGTCATGGCTTCTGCTACATCATGAAAGCCAACATCGCCACCATTTGGTACAATTCCATACATTTGAAATGCTTCAAGTAGACCCCGATAAGGATAGGTTTCTGGGAAAAGATAATAGTAATAACTGCTAGTTCCAGCCGGCACGATTAAGGCCCGATCTAGCAGTAGACCTACTCCTTCCCAAAAATCACCCCCACTAATTGCAGAAAAGAGGAATCCACCAGTTGCAATTATAGATAAAAATATGGAAATGACCAAGTAAGGTTTTTTCCAGTGAAGAAAATAAAGTTCTATATTATTGCCTTTATAATTATAAATAAACATAGCCATGATCATTAGCACAAAAATATAGAAAAACATAAATCTATGAGCAAAAGTTAGGCATATCACAACAATTAAAGCATAAGCTACTGAAAACGTAATCCAATATAATATTTGCGGTTTCTTGCTGAGCTTACGATTAGCTGCATAGTAAACAGAAGTAAATAATATAATGGGAAGCAAATAATTAGTTGATATGGTTGCCCATCCAAGCCCTTTACCGGATTCTACAAAAGCTGCTGCGATATCAAGTCTAGTTTCGTAGTATTGACCTATACTACCCAGACTGGAAAAGATAGCACCCAGGTAAGATATACCTCCTGAAAATAGCATAAATCTTAAAATACTAATAGTCCCTACTACTAAAAATAACCAAAACCATAAATTTGCGTATTTTTTTCTTTTAATTATTTTAATTAAATGAAAAATATTTTTTTGCTTTCTATTTTTATAGAAACCTTGTAATTGGAATATACTAGATGTTAAAATAAATATTACCATAGAAAAAAAAGAAACCCAAATAGTTTCAAGATCAGATGATTTTGAAAAATCACTATAAGTAATAGCAATGAAAGGTATAGTAGCTCCATTTGTAATTACAGTCGCCATACTAGAAATATGCAAAAGACGAAGTTTGCCTGTAACAACCATCGCTTTTCCTGTCCAGAATATGTATCCTAAACAAACAAGCAAGATTCCTAATGTTATTGATAATGGTGGCATAAAATTATAAATATAAAGGATGTTTTGAGCGAACTAACTGCACTATAAACTTAATTTTTTGCTCCATTACTTATTTTTTTTTGCTCTTCTATGACAAGTTAACCTATACTAATCCAACCTTTCTCCAAATTCCAATGTTCATTATCTATAAGGTTTAAAGCTACTAAGGTTATTACGTTCAGGCTGGCTGAGATATGAGGTCTGTAAACAACGCCGAATAGCGGTTGGCCTGGAGTTCTTGGGTAAATTCCTGTTCTGTTTTCTCACGGGCACGATTACAAAGCTTTATCCATCGCTCTTTATCTTCTAGTACCCATAGAATCCCTTTAGCTAAGTCATCCACTTCAAACGGGTGTGCTAAATAGCCATTTCGCTGATGCTCAATCATATCAGGCATACCTCCAATTTTAAAAGCCACACAGGGGGTGCCGCAAGCCAGGGATTCCATTACTGTATTAGGCAAGTTATCTTCACTTGAAGGCGCAACAAACACATCTGCGGCAGCATAAACTAATGCTAAGGAAATATCGTCATTCAATTTACCTAAGTAATGGCACTTAAAACCTAAATCGGCAGGATGACTGGGTTGAGAGGCACCAAAAATAACCAGTTCAATTCCTTCACCCCTTCCTGAGTGACTAAGGCTTCGTAAAGCCGACTGTAGCAGATGAAATCCCTTACGAGGATCACTGGTAGCATTCGAGGCCCCAAAAAGGACAAGATGTTTATCTTGCGGTAAGTTTAAGCGTTCTCTTGCTAAACGTTTATCAACAGGCTTGTATTGCCGGCTATCAAGTCCATAGGGAATCACTTCTATGCGTGCATTTTTGAGCAGAGAGCTAGAATGAGCGCACTGAGCTAACCAATGACTAGGAGTAACAATGGTTAAGTTTAAGTCTCTCCAAGCTTTAGCCTTGCGTTGCCATACCCAGCGTGATAAATCCTTGTCTTGGTGACTGCCGAGTTGAGGGCAAGCACCACAGGACTCTTGATAGCGGATGCAATCTCGATTATAGTGACAACCGCCGGTGAAAGCCGACATATCATGCAAAGTCCATACAATGGGCTTACTTAGTTGAGGCAGCGTTTCAATTCGCATGAATCCACCCCAGACCCCGTGCAGGTTAATTACATCTGGGTCGAGTTGTGCAACTTTAGAAGCAATCTGATCTGGAAGCCACAGGAGCGAGTAAAGGGTGCGTTCTCGTTTAGAGTAAAGCGCTAATGGCAATAAGTCTAGGGTTGGTCTCAACATGGCGAAACCAATCCCTCTCTTAGTCTGCGGGGCGATCACTGTTTCGTCATCACTTTGTTTAGCCTGCACCAACATCTGCGAGTTGACACCCATCTGCCGCAAACCCCTATGCAGCCGATAGGCAGCACGGGCTGCCCCGCCAGAAATGTCATAAATGCTGAGAAGCAAAGGCTTCATGGTTTAATTCCTTCCATGAACAAAGAATCAGGTTTACGAATTTTGCCCTCAATAATATCCAAATTATAACTGTTGAAATCTAGAATACGACTTTCATCAGCGCGACAGACACGCACATCTAAAAATCCTGTTTTTTCAAGAAGGCGCTGTAGGGAAAAGCGGTCATACATCCAGCGATGGATTTCACCTGAATTGCGAAAAATACCCTCTTTAAAAGCAAGTTGGGCTTCTCGACCCGCACTCAGCGCTACTAAGCTTCCCGCTATCCAGGTTCGCAATTTTTGTAGATACCAAACAGCGTTCTTAGATTTTATTTTTTCCCACATTGATTTCTGATGAGCTTCTGCTTCAAACCCTACTCGGGAGCGTACAAAGTCTTTATTTGTAATATCAGGGCTGCTAAAGTAACGATACCATTCACCACCGGGATAATTACGGACGGTTTGATCATACATCTCTAGCATCATCCAGTCATAGTCTGGTTCTGCCTCAGTAATTCCACTTCCTACCCGCTCAAGAGCATCAAGATAATTCCTAACTATCGATTCTAAATCGGGAACAACCAATCTCGCTACTCCTCCCGGTTTGAGAACTCGCCAACACTCAGAAACTAAATTTTTAGCCTCTTCTTTTGTCAAATGTTCTAAAACGTGGCTGCTGTAACAGGCATCAAAGCAGTTATCTAAATAAGGCAATTTTTTACGAATGTCATACCTTTGAACATCTGGCGATTGAGGAGAAAAGTCAATATTTGTCCAAGCAAGATGAAATGTAGAACCGCAACCTACGTTTAAAAGTTTACTCATTTTTATTTTTTTATCTTACGATAGACACTTGTTACAGAAATCCCTCTAGGCATCAACTCATAACTCGTTAAACCATTTACAGTAATTGGGGAAATTATTTTACTCAATACATTTACAATTTTATTTCTGAAACTATTATCTATATTTTTATGAGGAATTTTAAATAAATTAAAAAAACTATTTTTTATAACGGCCTGAGCATAAACTTTTTTTTGAAGCAACTGGAGAGGTTCATGCCAAATTTCTACAAGCTCTAGCGGAAAATAACGGGCGATATTTTTAAGCGCTTGATCAGACCATCTCGTAACATGATGGGGTGGCATATCCAAAATAAAATTAGACACGTATTTGGAGTAAGAGTCTACACTAGGAACAGAATATATTAAAAGACCTCCTGGCTTTAAACAGCGAGTGCTAGATTCTATGAATGAATAAACTTCCTCAACATGTTCTAAAACTTGAAATGCACAAACCACATTATAAGTATTGGTATTTTCAATCGCGTGCGTTTGAATTGATTCATTTTTTATACAAATTCCCTCTTTAGCAGCAAGATTTGTTGCTTCTTTGCTAAATTCAAGACCTACATAATCTCTAGTTGAAAGTTTTTTTAGAAAAGCTCCTTTACCACTCCCTATTTCCAAAACAACATCTGAGTCTTTTACGAATTGCTTAGCGTACTCATATTCGGGCTTATCATCCATGTAATACCAATCAAATTTTTGAAGCTTTTCATAAAAAGCTTCCGAGCCACTCATCAAAGGGAAGAAAAACCTTAAGTCTGAATCAATACAGTGATAAAAGCCTATCTCCTTTATACTCTTAAATTCTTTAGAAACATCAAACTTTAATTGTTTATTGTAAATATTAATTATATCTTTTACTTTTATTTTCTCTATTAGCACTACTTCTGAGCTACTACTAAGGGGACAAACTAATTTTTTCATTTCCATTCTTTTTTAACCCAATACTAATACAACCGTTGAACAAAAGATGAGAAGAACTTTTTTTGCGTTTCTATAAGATAATATCTATAACCTAATTAATTTATAAGAATTTACACGCATTATTTTACCTTTGTCATAATCCTATCTGTAATTTTTAACAAATTTAACCCTGGCGATTTTTTATTTCTCTGTTGAAGTTAAAGACTTCATCAACCTCAATAAAAAAGCATTATAAGTTTTTGAATCCTTTGTGAATTATGCTATCTAGCTGTAAGGCTCTCTTTTCATATGTATGGTCTCTCAATGTACGAGCTTGACCTGCCTTAGCTATCGCCTCCCGTTCTTTTGGATGTTCTAAAAGCCATTTAGCTTTTTCCAAGCATTCATCAGCAGACTTATAGGTTACTACCTCTGTGTCGATTTCAAACAGCTCATGTAAATTTTCTTTCCAATCAGTCAGAAGGCAAGAACCTACGCCTGTCACTTCATACAGGCGAATATTGCCGGCATACCGACCAGAGGCATCAATATGAAAATTTAACCCTACTTTAGCACATGAAAGAACCTTGAGCATATCAATCCCATAAAGAGGAGGCTGAAGTACAGAGTTTAATACCTTTGAATATCGGGGGCCAAAAGTGTGCGGATTCTCCCCAATTACTGCTTTCCATCCTAGTAGTTCTTTAGCTAAATTAGATAAGCCAACAGCTTTTAGAGGTTTGGCTGCTACATACGCTCCCTGCTTGAGCAAATATTTAACTAAATTTGAGTTTAGCCAAGCCCCATAGATATTTAATTTGATATTAGATTCAACCAATTTTTCTAGCATCTTTATGCGAGTGCTGTGAAACCCCTCGCCCGTAGCAAGGGAACCCATAAAGATACAATCAATATCCTTAGAGGGGTGACTGCAACTAATCTTAGGGAGAAGTGACGATTCAATTGCATGGTTCATACGGTGCATCCGAAGCCCCCGCTCTGTAAATTCCTGATAATAGCCAGGATGGCAAGTCAAGATATAATCAAAAACCTTGAATTGCTGTAAATTTTCATCAGTACAGGGCGCAGCGCACCAGCCTATTACTTGTTTAATTGAAGGAACTTGCTCTCTTAAGTGTGTCACCCAAGCTCCATTAAATCTGAAGCTATCTTGCAAAAAGACTACATCAGGCTGTAAAGCTTTCAATTGGGCAATAACTATATCCTTACCTGATGCTTTAATACCCTGCTCGCGTGCCCATGCCTGTTGCAAGGGTAATGCAGTGGCTATGATTTCATAGGCATCAACCCCAAGATTTCTTAAATGAGTCGCAAAAAAATCAGCCCAACCAAATCCTTCACTCATAATATGCTGCATCTGCTCTGCATAAGTCTTACGCACTATGTTTGGGTTGCGCCGATAGTAGTCTTTCAAATACTCCTTATAGTAACTTGTAACCTTAACAAAACGATAGCTCATAAACTTTATACCAACTTTGTCAATGTTGTTACTGCTTTGATAACTGTATCGACTTGCTCTTCTGTTAACTCTGCGTACATGGGCAAGCTGACAATTTCTGAAGCCACCTTTTCACTTACCGGCAACGTGCCCTCTGAAATACCTAAATATTTATAGGCTGGTTGTTGGTGGAGTGGCAGGGGGTAATGAATACCTGTGGCAATTCCTTGTTCTTTTAGACGTGCCTGCAGATGTTCGCGTTCCGACACACGAATAACGAATAGGTGCCACACGGATTCTGCTTTTGGATGCACCGTCGGCAGCTTTACTCCACTGCCCCCTAAAGCCTCTAGATAATGGGCAGCGTGTCGTTGTCGCGCTGCATTCCACTGATCGAGATGGCGCAATTTAATCCTTAAGATGGAAGCTTGCAAACCATCTAATCGGCTATTAACTCCCTCAATCTCGTGCGTGTACTTTTCCAACCGTCCATGATTGGCCAGCCGGCGAATCCGATGAATCAAGTCTTCATCTTGGCTAACTACTGCACCACCATCCCCATAAGCACCGAGGTTTTTCCCCGGATAGAAGCTAAAGCAGGCTACATCTCCAAGCGTTCCCACTCGTTGCCCTTGCCAGTAAGCGCCATGTGCTTGAGCAGCATCTTCAACGACTTTCAGATTGTGGTGCCGGGCAATTTCCACTATCCGATCCATCTCGCAGGGCTGACCGTACAGATGAACCACAATAACCGCGCGTGTTCGGGGCGTAATCGCTGCTTCTAGGGCATCCGGATTCATTAACATTGTATCTTCCCGGATGTCTACAAAGACCGGCTTAGCTCCTGTTAAAGAGATAGCTTCTGCTGTCGCAATAAAGGTGTGCGCTACAGTAATCACCTCGTCACCTGGCCCAATGCCGAGAACCCGTAGGGCTAGATAGAGGGCATCAGTGCCATTGCCAACACCCACACAGGCTTTTGCTCCACAGTAGGCTGCAAACTCTGCCTCAAACTGCTGGAGTTCTGCACCACCAATAAAGGCAGTTTGCTCAAGTACCGCTTGCATGGCACCATCGATCTCGCTTCGGATTGAGACATACTGGGCTTTTAAATCTACAAGTGGAATCATTCTTCAATTGCCTTTTGTTGCTACCAAAATTAGACTCGAATAATAGTTTGGGAGTTCCTTACCAATCTCGGAGAAAGCATCTACGGCTTTCAAATCCCATATCTCCATCTGCCAGCGAGAACGAGGTTTAATTACTATACTACCAGAGTGGAAGATGCTAAACTCTGCTGAAGCCACATCTGCTTCTAATTATATATCAAATTGAATAGCTTCATTATGATGTTTTTATATTAATAAATCTCATGCTGGGCTAATTTAGTTACTCAGTCAATAATTCACCTTAAAAAATAGCTTGAACATTTTTTACTTCCTTCTTTTTGATCATTCGCCTAGATTTTCTTTATATTCATTTCTTAATAAACCCATTAATAGAACGTTCTCATATTTTCCGTTTACCCAAAATTGCTCTCTCAGCAACCCTTCTTTTGTAAATCCACAGGATTTATATAACTTTATTGCACTTGCATTAGATTCTAAAACTGTTAAGTTAATTTTATATAAATTAATTTCTTGAAAAGCATAAATAAGAAGTAATTTAAGAGCTTCTTTTCCTAAACCTCTGCCTCTGTATTTGTCCTCACCTATATAAATACCGAGTTCTGCATTTCTACTTATCCAATCTATATATTTTAATCGAATAACTCCAATTATACTCACATAATCTTTTAAATAAATTCCTAAAAAAATCTGGTTTTTATCTGAATGGTTTTTTTTAAGCCATTCTTGAATTTCATACCTCGCTATAGGTAAAGGATACGCTTTTATCAGCTTTGCTAATCCCCAATCATTTTTCCATTTATAGATATATTCTAAATCCTGATCTTCTAGAGTTTTTAGACAAACTTGATAACCTGATAACACCATCCTCTGTTTGTTTATATTATCCATGTTCTCATTGTTCCTAATCTAAGCAAACTAAATTCTAGCCTAAGTTGGCGTATGTAGCCTTAAATAAGGGATAACACCGCCGTTCAAGTCTTAGCAAAAATACTTGTACAGAAGATTTCCTGCTTCTTGTACTACTTCATCAGGAATTTCAGGTTTAATCAAAAGTCCGGTGACTCCAGACAACAGATTCTTAATCTTACCTTCCCGCTCAATATCATAGCCTTTTGGAGTATACCTGTAATAATTTATTGGCGTCTGCACCCCTCCCATAGAATCTTTAAATCTAATCAAGCCAGTGTAATTAATTTGACTTAACCCCAAATCTAAATATTCAAATCCTTGCTTGTTTCCAGACTTTATTATTTCCCACAACAGAAAGTTATTCGGTCTAAATTTAAGATATTCTTCATCTGAAACCGCCATCTTATAAAAAAGTGCTGAATCTTTTTGTAAAATCAAAGCAGATGCAATCGGTTTATCATTCATAAATGCAAACCAAATATTACCTTGACCTTTATGGATAAAATGCTTGAGAAAACGTAGACAAAATGATTTAGGTTGAGGCAATACATTAAATTTTTTACGCCTTAAATTAGTTAGAAGCTGATGAAATATTTCTATACCATTCTCCGTGTTAATAATTTCTGTTCGGAGGAGTTCGTTTTTCTGCGCTTGTTTGACAGCCCCTTTAAAAGCATTACTTGTCCGACTCCATAGCTCGTCAACGCTTCCTATGAGATTTACTCTATGACAAACCGCTTGACGAATATTTTTATAATCTATTTTTTCCAGTTCTTCAAGCTGACCGTGAAACTTAAAGGTAATTGTCCAATCATGATATTTGTCTTTTAAAAAATTTAAGATCGAAACTATCTGTAACTCCTCTAAAGCCAAAGGTTCGGTATAATCACTAAAAGGCAGTGAAACTATCCGTTTACCAAAAATGTCATCGACCTCAGCAAAAATCAGTGCACTGTCTTCAGGATGAGGGTCCTCTTTAACTATGACCTTAAAATTAAATCCATACTCCTCTTTTATAAGGGATATCCATTCTCGCGAGTAGAACAAGTTATTAGCTTTTGAAAAGCCATTTTCATTGAAAAACTCTTCTAAGGGTTCTATCTTCCAGCTTTTCATAAGTCACAAAGTTATAGGTTTGCCATTGTTTTTTATTGATAGATGTCCCGCTTCCAAAATTGCTACTACATCTCTCCCCTGCTTGCCTCCCGTAAGTGGGATCTGGCCTTGTAGCTGTATACAATCTAAAAAATGAGCTACTTCAGTTTTTAGGGGTTCCTGAAAGTTAATTTTTGGGAGCAAAATATCGCCGGCTCGATGAAATAGCTGGTAGTTATTAAAATTATCATAATCCATGCTTTCCCCAGCCTTAGGAATCCGATCAATTCCTTTATCTAAGATTGTCACTTTGTCATCACTGACATCATCGTAAACAAGCATTTTACGACTACTCACCAGCGTCATTTTCCGTACCTTACCCGGATCGAGCCAACTGACTTGAATGTGGGCAGTAACCCGATTAGCCCAAGTCAAAGTAGCGAACACCACATCCTCAATGCCAGGTTGAATGTAGTCCATCCCATAAGCACTAATTGAAACAGGAAGTTCGCCATCCATTAAGTACAGCAGAATGCTAACGTCGTGGGGTGCTAGGTTCCACCAAGCATTGACATCTGAACGTACCTGACCGAGATTTAGCCGCTGGCTGTAGATGTAGTAGAGTTCCCCTAGTTCACCTTTGTCTAGAAGCTGCTTTAGGTGCCGTACAGCAGCGTTGTAGAGAAATGTGTGCCCTACCATCAAAGTCCGCCCTGTTGCCTCAGCGAGGGCGACTAACTCATCAGCCTCTGACGTACACATTGCTAAGGGCTTCTCTACCAGCACGTGCTTGCCGGCTTCAAGGGCTACCTTCGCTAATTTGTAATGAGTTGAGGCCGGTGTAGCGACAACAACAGCATCTACCTCCGGATCAGCCAGGACATCTTCCCAATTGGGTGTCGTCTTGGTTTTTGGGTAATTTGCTTCAACATAACTCCGTCGTTGAGGACTTAAGTCTGCCAGCCATTTCACCCAACAATCCGACTGCGCCGAGAAATTACGCAATAAGTTCGGACCCCAGTAACCACAGCCTAGCTGTGCAACAGTAATCGTCACACTCCCTTCTCCATAATCTGCGTTAACCTGACTGCATTTAAGCACACCCAAAATTGTGAAGCTTCAGCCCACTCGAACTGACCCGAAGCAATTTTCTCATTGTAAAAATTTTTAAGCTTTTTCATGTCTACTAGATCGCTGCCCATTGAGTTGCTTTCCAGGGTATCTTGAATCCATACCTTTAGCTCTTTTTGCAACCACTGAGTCAGGGGCGAGTTGAAACCAATCTTTGTTTGCCGCAATCTAACTGGGTCGGGCAGTAAACCAGACATGGCCTTGCGTAATACAAGTTTAGTATATCCCTCGCCAACTTTACTGTTGCTAGGCAAAGAAAACACATAATTAACCAAACGATAATCCATAAACGGCATCCGGACTTCTATGCCATGAGCCATTGACATTAAATCAAAATTTTTAAGAATCCTTGGCAGCATTATATGATGGAAATCTTGGTATAGGGACTGATTTAGTTTATCCCATTGCAACGGCAAGTCGGTTTTTAATTTATCATAAGCTTCTAGTTTATGAGCTTCGTCACATAAAAATTTACTGTTTAACGATAATAATTTGCTACGTCTCAAAAATTTATTTATTAGGTCCTTATTCGCTTTTATCCAAGAACGAGATTTCAGTATAGTCTGGATAGTAAAATGCCGAGGCACCATATCGCCCAACATTTGCCGTTGTTGCTCTAACAGTGACCAAAATCGAGAAGAAAAAACAGAACTATCTTCCATAGCCGAAGTGACATAAGAGCCATATCCACCCAGCATCTCATCAGCCCCGTGGCCATCAAGGGAGACGATAACTCCATTTTCTCGCTGAGATTTATAGACTCGCCACGGACTATCAGGCATACCTGGGTAAACGCTTTCAAAGGCATATAAAATACTATCCAATCCCTTTAATAGCTCCTCAGGATTGGCTGTCACATATATCTTTTCGGCACCAGCTGCATTTGCCGCTATATCTGCATAATCTGTTTCATCAAATGATGTGCCCTTAAAGGAGTGGATGAAAGTTTTTTGCCAACTTTTAGAAGCACGCTCCCCTTCTACACCAGATCTGGCCAAATCGCTAAGCATGACCACAACGCTGCTAGAATCTATTCCTCCACTTAAAGATGTACCAACCGGCACATCGCTGCGGAGGCGAAGGCGGCAGGCATCCCTAAACAGTTCTTGAAGCTGTTCAGCTTGTTCCTCAAGGGTTGCCGGGACTTCAACCAAGTGATCTATAGTTCTCCACCACTGATGAACCTGAACTCCTGATTCATTGGCTACCAGATAATGTCCGGGCAGTAAATTCCGAACTTTTTCCAATAAGGTAAAGCCAGAACTTTCAAGGTAGAACGCACTCCCTAAAGCAGTTTTAAGACCTCTTAGATCCCAAGATACACTTAGTTCCCTGGCAACTGCCCAGAAAACTTTGTATTCAGATCCAAACACTAGCTGCTGCTTATCTAAGTGGTAATATAGCGGTTTTATCCCATAGCGATCACGGCACAGAAGTAACTCTTTACGGTTTTCATCATAGATGGCAAGCGCCCACATTCCGTTAAATTTTGCAAATGCGTTTTTTCCCCACTCTAAGTAAGCAGCTAAAATAACCTCAGTATCAGTATCCGAACAAAATCTGTATCCTTTCCGCTCTAGCTCGTTTCTAATTTCTATGAAATTGTATATTTCACCATTAAAGACTATCCAAAGACCTGAATTTTCATAAGTCATGGGTTGATGTCCTAATGGACTGAGGTCGAGAATGGATAATCGACGGTGACCCAATCCAGTACCCGATGATTTATCAACGTAAAATCCCTCGTCGTCAGGACCGCGATGATTTATCGCTTTAGTCATGCGTTGCAGAGCCGCTGAATCAAGAGTAGTTGATTGATAAAATCCAGTTATACCACACATAATATTTTCTTTAATAATTTCACGGGGAGAAGGAGACTCATCAAGTACATCCTCAGACTGATTCTAATTGGTTTTGAGTAAATTGCAACAATAAAGTTAGCGCCAAAGGCAGTAATTAATGAAGCTACTGTAGCTCCAATTGCTCCTTGTGTTGGAATTAGCATAAAATTTAAAGTTACATTTAAAATACAGCCAATAATGTTCACATGCATTCCATCTATCAAATATCCTTCCGTAGTTAACCATGAAGATCTAGTAACTCCAAAGAACACGGCTGTCGCCATCCATGCCTGAATAGAAAGAATAGATCCAGCATGAGTATATTGATTTCCATAAATAATTTCAACCAAGTAATTAGAGCTATAAGATATTATCATTGCAGCGATAATGGCTATCCAAATTATCAGCGTATATAAGCTCTGAATCCGCTTTTGGTAATTTTCTGGATCAACCTTTTTCAAATTAACTATTGCTGGAAATAGAGCTTCGTTGAGAGTCATAGGTATTAGATACCAAACTTCTACTAAGCGCACTGCGACTGAGTAGTTTCCAATGTCAGCAATAGATGCTAACTCTCCCAGCATAACTTGGTCCGTACGCATATATATAACTATACTTAGACTAGAAAGAAGCAAAGGCCAGCTATCTTTCAATAGTTGCTTGGCACGTTTTATGCTGACTTGCCAAGCCAAGACATTATCCCCAGAAGCTTGATAAACGATTACCAAACCTACAGCACTTAGTAAACTTTCTATGAATATCAACCAGGCGAATGCAATCAGTGGTGCATTCATTTGTATTAAAACGATTCTCAGAACGTTAACGAAAATAAAGGCTGAGTATTTAGCATATATTCCATACTTTGATTGAATTTGCGAGTTAAACCAAAATTCAATAACATCAAAAGTTTGAAAAATACTTGCGACGGCTGCAAGTCCGACAAGCCAGTGGGCTAAGTTATCATCAAACCGCAAAAAGAAAATTCCGAGTATCGTTAGGCAGCAAGCTATAAAGCTACCGATAAGCTTTAAGACAAACGCCGTCCCTAACGTTTCTAGCTTAGATGAGGGTTCGCGGACAATATCACGGATTACAATACTATCTAACCCAAGCGTGACTAAGGGACTAAATAAGACTACAAAAGAAATAGCGTAGTTGTAAAGGCCAAACTGTTCTGGACCGAGATACCGGGCTAGCAAAACTCCAACAACCAGCCCCACAAACAAACGGAGAATGCGACCGGCAAACAGCCAACCTGTATTGCCGATAATTTGACGCTGCCCGGGGCTAATTTTTTTAATAGCTGTAGCTATCTTGCTCAGCATTGGCACTCCATAAATTTTGCAAACTAGGGAGAGTAAAATATTTCAATAACATGTTTCCTCTTCCAACTACTAACCCCAACACATCCCCCTTTCGCTCGATTAAACTATCCTCACAGTCTTCTATGCCATCAAAAAGACGACACTGATCTATCAAGGTTCCTAGTATAAATCGTCAATTCTAATGTGTTAACTGTTTTTACCCTAACTTTCTCTAAGGGAAGCAGCCCCTGTTTTTTTACTAGATAGTTGAAGTAGTACAACTGGCATAGCTTAAACCTGTACAACTCACCCCCACTAATCTACATTGCTTCACTTTTTCCTAAGATCAGGGATAAATGAGAATCTTATAGGTTTCTGCCGCCGGCTGCACAGCTCGATCCACTGCCGCTGCTAAATCTTGCAACGGATAGTGATCGCTAATTAGCGCCTCCACATCAATTCGCTTATTGAACACAATATCAGCAGACAGCGCTTGCAATCGATAGGAAGAACTATAACTACCCATCAGGTCAATTTCCCGACGGTAGAGAATGTTGGGATTAATCGGAATTTCCACCTCGTCAGGAAACTCGGCAAAAAACAGTATTTTTCCACCTTTGCGAGTACAATTAAGGGCTTGAAAAAAAGCTTTTTCACTGGGGACTGCCAGTAAAGTCGTATCCACTCCTAAGCCATTAGTGATCGCCTGCACCTTAGCCGGCAACTCGGCATCGCGGGCGTCAAAAGCAGCATCTGCCCCTACTTGCAAGGCTTTCTCAATGCGGGAGGGGAGCAAATCTGTGGCGATCGCTCTGGCTCCAAAATACTTGACTAACATAATAAACATCAGCCCGATCGGCCCCGCCCCCGTCACTAAAACGGTTTGGCCAGGAGCAATCTGGGCTTTCTTAACTGCCTTGAGACAGCAGTTAGTTGGTTCGACAAAACTGGCTTGCTCAAAACTTACTTCATCGGGAATTGGAATCAACCCACCGTTGCGAACAATGTGTCCTGGTACTTTGACATACTCTGCAAAACCGCCACCACTGGGTGCGAATCCGGCTGTAGTGGTGATGTTTTTGTAGGTTTCGCACATGGAAAAGTTATCATTGAGGCAGTATATACAGTGCATACAGGGGATATGGTGCATGACCACAACCCGTTGCCCTACCTGCCAATTTGTCACGGCATCTCCAACCGCTGCAATTACCCCTGCTGTTTCATGGCCAAAGATGCGCGGTGGTTCGTATAGGGGATAGCGAATTTTTTTGATATCAGATTGGCACAACCCAACGACTTGAACCTTTACCAGCACTTCATCAGATGCGATTGCCGGCACCGGCACCTCTTCATAGCTCAGTTGGTTGACACCTCTAAAGACTTGTGCTTTCATGTTTACCCCTTTTACCCATTCATACTAAGGCGCGTCTGCTTGCCGCACAGCCCGAAACTTTTCTTTACATTACCTTACTGTGGTCTCTTTACTACGATTGAATCCTTTGGGTCCAATACGTTCTACTGGGATAGGCTGAAAACCTAATTTAAGAGCCGGTGATTCCGGTTTGAGGCGAAAGTCTCCTTTTTCAGGCGCAACAAACAGCGGTGGCGCAATAAGTGAGTTGCGGTCGAAGCCGACTGCTTGCCATTTGGCAAAGTTCCCCTCCGGCGTAATTCCCCGTGCTGTATTAGCTAAGTCTAAAGCTCCTGTGTTCCAGTAAAGGTTGTTGTTAACCTCAGCCAAGCGCTCAGGTTTCCATAAGGCAGGATTGCTAACCCAAAGATTGGCATTGATGTTGTCAAACAAAACTATGTTCTGCCGAAAAACATTTTCCCTCGTAAATTCGTCAAGTGCCATCACAGTTATTTGAGCCTCTATACCATTAATGAAAATATTGTTTTCCACAATATTGCTCTTGCCCCCAAGGATACAGAGACCCCCCCGCACTGTGCCAATAACAATATTTCCATAAACTGTTGTCCTAATAGTATAACCGTCAAGGTAGATACCCCAGGTGTAGTGAGGACTAAGGATGCGTCCCTCAGGGGTGGTGCCCAGCCCAACCGAGTTGCGGATAAAGTTGAATCGAATGATGTTGTCAGATAAGTTTTTGGTTATTGCGTGTGTATAAATTGCCCCTGTATCAACAGTTTCTAAGCTCGTATCGATAATTTCGTTGTATTCTATAACATTATTTTGAGAATCGTAGCCTATGCAAATTCCCCATCTTGGCATTCGGCTAATTTGATTGTAAGCGACTCGATTCTTCTGACCTTTTAATATAGCTACACCGGCAATCCCTTTATAGATGAGTCCACAGTCATAAATGTAATTATTAGCGATTAAGTTAGAAGATGGGGACGGTAGGTCTTGACCCTCTAGGTTACTGGTTGCCAGTAATACGCCACCTTGCCCTAACTTTTCCATTTTATTGCTTAAAATTTGATTATCAGAAGCTCCTTCCTTAAGTAATATTCCATAGCCAACCATGTGAGTAAAGGTACAATTTTCAATTCCACATTTTCGTGCGCCTGTAAACCAAATACCAGCATGCATTCGCCAAGCATGACCCCGACCTGGCGAAGTAGCATCAGTAAAAATAAGGTTTTTAAAATGAAGACTTTCTACAGATTTTTTTGCTTTTATGTCTCCTTCTAAGGAAATTATTACAGCTAACTTTGGAGCAACAATTTCTAATTCTTGAAAATCTTTTTTTAATGGCCAGTAGAAGACCTCGCCAGTCGTTTGATTTAAACACCACTCACCAGGACTATCTAAAGCTTCTCGAACATTCGTAATAAAGAAACGATTTCCCTGTTTAATTTCTTCCGCTGGCAGATTAATATATAATGTATGCTTATCTTTGTTTACCCTTTCGATTGGAAGAACAGCATTCGACCAGCCTGTATTCGTATAAGTGTTAACTTCTGCGTGGCTCCAGTCTGACCAGGCTGGAAACTTGGCGGGATCGACAACGACTTCAGTTTTACTGGGTGAACTATTCTTCGCAAACAGCCACCCGCCTGCATACGGATTCTTTGGCTCAAAGTTAGGATAGCGGGCGCGATTCGCCCACTCATTGCCCACTCTTAAAGTAAGGAAATCCCAACTTCCTTTCTCTAAAGTCGGCAGGGTAGCTTTCCAAATATTCCCCTGTTGCTGCCAACCTGTAACCCGCTGACCCCCACTGATCACCGGCTTCTCATCACGATAGGCTTCATAGGTTATGGGAAATTTGGCAGTGCCAGAATCTTCAGGGGTAAATACTACCGGCTCACTCAAAAAGTAAGTGCCGCCGCGCAATAAAACACTGACAGGTTGCTTAAGTGTGTCTCCCTGCTCACGCTTAAGCTTGCGGATAGCATCGCGTGCATTCTGAAGCGTGGCAAATGGGCCATCTGTCTTTGTTGTATTGGGATCTGCCTGTTGACCAGACCAAGCATCATTGCCGTTAAGCGCTACATAAAATACAACAGGTTCTAATCCTTGAGAAACCAAATCATCGGCTAGCTCACCCTTAACCCCAGCAGTGCCGGCCTTAACCATCGCAGGGGAAACGCTAGTCAAGCAACCCAACCAGACCCAAGTTAAAAAAGTACGACGATCCATACAGCGGGCTACTCCCTAGCGGTGATTTCAAAGGTCATGACAAGCATTAAAAAATAAATGCAAGCGAAGCGAAAGTCAATATAAACAAACAAATTGCTGAGGATGCACCGGCAGATGTCGGTCGTTTCTTAGCCGGCTCGCATTTGCTACCAACCCATCCTAAAATTTAGCAGGACTCAAGTATTAATGCAGCTAAAACCCAACGTGGTAGATGAATTGAGCGCTGATGTCTTAGTCGTTGGTGCCGGCACCGGCGGGACGGCAGCTGCCCTGCAAGCAGCCCGCCGAGGGGCCAAAACAATTTTAGTCAGTGAATTTCCCTGGTTAGGAGGAATGCTGACCTCAGCCGGCGTTTCTGCCCCCGACGGCAATGAACTAGCAGCCTTTCAAACCGGCATTTGGGGTGCCTTCCTACGCTCACTCCACCAGAGGCAAACGGGTGGGTTAGACAACGGTTGGGTCAGCTTTTTTACTTACGACCCGCGCATCGGCAATCAAATCTTTGCCGACTGGGTGCAGCAGCTACCAAACTTGCAGTGGATTAGTGGCCAAGTGCCCTTGGAAGTCTTGCAGCAGGGGAACCGGATCACCGGCATCCGATTTGCAGATTTCACCGTCCGTGCCCATTTAACCCTAGATGCAACAGAACTCGGAGACGTAATAGCCCTAGCCGAAGTGCCCCATCGCTGGAGTTGGGAATTTCAAACGGAGTGGGGTGAACCCAGCGCCCCAATAGGACCCAATACTTTTACACAACGCTACCCCGTACAGGCACCCACTTGGGTTGTGATTATGCAGGATTACGGTGCCGATGCTGTAGCCCCCGAAATTCACGCCCCACCTCTGGATAATCCCGCTCAGTTTGCCGGTGCTTGGGACAATTATGGCCCACAGCGGTTTCTAAATTACGGGCGATTGCCGTTTAATCGCTTTATGATTAACTGGCCACTGCGGGGTAATGACTATGGCGAGCGGCTGGCTCGCCTGATTCAATCGGAAACCGCACGGGATGAATTTCTTCAAGAAGCCTGGTGGCACACCCAAAGTTTTGCCCGCTTTATCCAAATGCAACTGGGACGCCGATATGGCCTAGCTGAACACATTTTTCCCAAAAGTTTAACAGCCAGCAGGGCAATTCAAAATCAAAGCACTGCTTATGCCCTACATCCTTACTACCGAGAAAGCAGACGCCTACAGGGACTTGTGACAGTGCGAGAGCAAGGTATTTTGCCGATGCCGGGAGGGCGAGTGGCCAGCTTGCCGGCAGATTCAGCCGGCCAAGTAACAGCGATCGCCCTAGGTAACTACGCCAACGACCACCATTACACCGATACCGAGACGCAAGACACAGCCTGTTTACCCCTGCAAGCCAAATCTCTTCGTTGGGGAGGGCGATACACCGGCACACCCTTTACCATTCCCTACGGGAGTTTGATCCCCGCTCAAACCGATGGCCTTCTCGTCTGTGAAAAAAATATTTCTGTCTCGCATATTGCCAATGGTGCCACGCGTTTGCAGCCGGTTGTCATGGGGATCGGTCAAGCAGCGGGGATGGCAGCAGCACTGTGTGTTGAACGAGGATGCCAACCACGAGAGTTGCCGGTGAGAATTTTGCAAGAGGCGCTATTAACAGAACCAACGGCACCGACTGCGATCATTCCTCTGTTTAATTTGACGCCCGATCACCCAGAATGGCTGCACCGGCAACGCCACTACTTGGATTGCCCTGACGCCTATCCTGCAGACGGCGACTGTCCTCTGCCATCAGTGCTCACTCATCGCTCATCTCCCAGTAGCCCAAGACAAACAACCTTCACCGGCATCTTCCACCGGCACGCCCTGCAGGATTACACCATCACCCTTACTACCCCAACTGGAATTTCGCCTCAAAGCTGGACACTCGTTACACTTCAGCCTGAGATAGACCGAAAGTTACAAACTTGTCTGACAGGACAACCGCTCACTGTCTGGGGGCATCTCAATCAAGCCGGCAACTGGTTACTTGTCGAAGCAATTTCCTAAAAACCTCAGCCGCCTCACTGGTCAACTCCGCTCAACGTTGACAAAATATCCGGATGATCCATTGGCAAGTGCGTATTAGGAGTAGAAAACTCTGATACGGACATTTCCCATGCGGACTTGCGCCTTGATCGTCTTATCAAGTTTGCTGTTGGTTGGCTTTGTCGTTGATTCCCTAGGGATTGATTCCGATTCGACTGAGTTGCTTCGAGCCAATTCTTTTCGCCATTCAACGCAAGCAGAAAACGAGGAGGAGATTTCTCCTCATCGGGGTAGTGGGCGAGTGGGTGGCTGAATTTCTAACATCGTTTTCCCTCAAATTAGAATGCAGCCAACTTATGGGGGTTGGCAAGGCAGAGCCGGCGAAGGTAATAATCAAGCGTTTGCACAGCCAATACCGACCGCCTGGAACAGATGCCGAAGCCCCTTCAATACTGGCTACTGCTGCTGATCGCTCGGTCAGCCAAATGCCGCCTAATCCGGTTTTCTTTTGGCATCTGAACCCACTGCCAGATTTACCAAAAAGCTTTACCCCCTATTGTCAAAGGAAGTGTCACAATTAAATCATTGAAGGCTATAAAGTAAATGTCAGCAACTCCATGCTGAAAGGCGGGGTCTACTGAAGCCGAGCCGGACGCTCTCATCAGGGTAGAGCAAGCTTGACGTTAACCAGCCTCAGCCCTATCTTCGTACTGAGGCATAAGAACTGGGTAAATAGTTATTCAGTCTTGAAAGGTAGGGGCTTCCGCTGTCAGTAATTTTAATGGGTAGCAAGCTACATAACTTTACGGATGCCTCACCTCCTCTCAAGGAAAGGGCGCATCTGAAGGCTGCTGACTCAAAGCGCCAAAATCGACATGACCGAATCTGGTTGTGTCGCAACCATCATACGCAACAATCAACTGAGGAGCATTTGACTCCTCCTAATGTATCCGTCTTAAGGATTGTGATGACCAACGACCTCGATCTGATCAAACGCCTTAGCCCCAGTGCCATGGATCAGATCATGTTTTATCTTGCATTCAGTGCCATGAGAACCAGTGGGCACCGGCACGGAGCGTTTCTAGATGCAGCCGCTACGGCGGCCAAGTGTGCCATTTACCAGACCTATCTGGAGCAGGATCAGAATCTGCGGATGACGGGGCACCTCCACCACATTGAACCTAAGCGGGTTAAGGCGATAGTGGAGGAAGTCAAAGAGGCACTGACGCAGGGCAAACTCATGAAAATGCTTGGCTCTCAAGAGCCGCGCTATCTGATTGAGTTTCCCTATGTGTGGCTGGAACAGTATTCCTGGCTGCCCGGACGCCCGCGCATTCCTGGCACCAGCCTCACTTCTGAAGAAAAGCGACAGATTGAACAAAAACTGCCGCCTAACCTGCCTGACGCGCAACTGATCAACTCTTTCCAGTTCATGGAAATGATTGAATTCCTTTACGCCCGCCATCAGGAAGATTACCCTCCTGAGCGGCGTCTGCCCTTGAGTGAAGCGTTAGCAGAACACATTAAACGACGCTTAATTTGTGCCGGCACTGTCGCAAAGATTGATTCTCCTTGGGGAATGCCTTTCTATGCTCTCACCCGTGCCTCTTACTCGCCT
Organism: Microcoleus vaginatus WJT46-NPBG5; assembly: GCA_019359355.1. Taxonomy (GTDB): domain Bacteria; phylum Cyanobacteriota; class Cyanobacteriia; order Cyanobacteriales; family Oscillatoriaceae; genus FACHB-68. The sequence continues at coordinate 87,019 of JAHHHM010000020.1, forward strand.
TCGGGTGAAGAGGAGCGGACTTTCATCATGGTGGAGGATACCGCCCGGTATTTCCGGCTGATGAAGGATTGGGCGGAACGGCAGCCAAAGAAGGTGATGCGGATTTTAGAAGAACTCGATATCCCAGCTGATCGCATCGATCAAGCGATGGAAGAGTTGGATGAAATTATCCGCGCCTGGGCCGATAGATACCATCAGCAGGGGGAAAACACGATGATTCTGCAAATGGTTTTTGGCCCGAAGGAGGATTGAGCAGGACGTGGAGCGTTTTCCATGCTGGAGTTGAGTAAGTGCCGATCGCGGACTCCGGGTTCCGGAATCCGCCTAGGCAGCTCATCCATCCTGCCGGCACAACTTTAAGTTTTGCTCTTTGTAAGTAAAGAAATCGGGATGACAGGATTTGAACCTGCGACCCCCTCGTCCCGAACGAGGTGCGCTACCAAGCTGCGCTACATCCCGAAGCGTGTAATCTATATTTATACATTATCACGTTAACTGCGGCGGGGACAAGCCCATGTCGGTTTTAACTAAACGAAAGATTGTCCACTTATAACATCCAGGCTATTGACTCTTATAAGCTCGTGCGTCTCAGTTTGGGTAATTGAATAAACATAGGCTACGATGTAAAGCGGTGTAACTAAAATGGTTCAAATAAGCGCGTGACTGTCAAGCCAGACTGGTTGCGAGTCAAAGCCCCTCAATGGGAGCGCGTCGGCAACGTTAAAGAAATTTTGCGGGATTTATCCCTAAATACCGTTTGTGAAGAAGCGTCTTGCCCCAATATTGGGGAATGTTTCCAAGCCGGCACTGCTACCTTTTTGATTATGGGTCCAGCCTGCACGCGGGCTTGTCCCTATTGCGATATCGATTTTGAGAAAAAACCGAAACCGCTCGATCCAACTGAGCCTGAACGATTGGCTCAAGCGGTTCATCGGCTGAAGTTAAACCATGTGGTGATTACTTCCGTAAACCGGGACGATCTGCCGGACGGCGGAGCGTCACAATTTGTGCAATGTATTCAAGCGGTTCGAGCCTTATCACCTCAAACGACGATTGAGGTGCTGATTCCAGACTTGTGTGGCAACTGGCCGGCGCTAGAAGCGATTCTTTCGCCTCATCCAGAGGTACTTAACCACAATACCGAAACGATTCCCCGTCTCTACCGGCGGGTACGCCCCCAAGGTGACTACCCGCGTACCTTGGAACTGCTGCGGCGCTCGCGTGATTTGGCTCCTGGGGTCTATACCAAGTCAGGCATTATGGTGGGATTGGGGGAAACGGATGAAGAAATTCGCCAGGTGATGCGGGATCTGCGAGAGGCAGATTGCGATATTTTGACCATTGGCCAATACCTCCAGCCAACTCCCAAGCACTTGCCGGTTGCCAACTGGGTAACACCGGCACAATTTAATGCGTGGCAACAGTTCGGTCAATCCTTAGGTTTTTTACAAGTTGTTGCCTCACCCTTGACACGGTCTTCTTATCATGCAGAGCAAGTAAGAGCGCTGATGGAGCGTTATCCTCGAAGCTAAAGGCAATCTAGAACTTGATTTGATGCAAAAAAAGACCTTGGCAATTATTGGAGCGGGTGTTTGGGGTACAGCATTGGCAAACCTGGCAGCGGGCAATGGGCACTGCGTCCGTGTTTGGTCTCGTAGCTGTTCAGAAAGCCTGGAAGATGTGCTAGCCAGCGCTGAGATCGTGCTGTCTGCTGTTTCCATGAGAGGCGTTGCCGCAGTGATTTCCCAGGTGCAATCTCTGCCCGTAAGCTCTAACACCATTTTTGTCACCGTAACCAAGGGTTTAGATCCACAGACAACCCGCACACCTTCGCAGATGTGGCAGGCGGCATTTCCTGTTGCGCCGGTTGTGGTACTTGCCGGCCCTAACTTATCTAAGGAAATTGAGCAAGGTTTGCCGGCGGCGACGGTGGTAGCGAGTAAAGACCTCGCGGCAGCGGCAACCGTGCAAGCCGTATTTTCTTCTAGCAGCTTTCGGGTTTACACGAATTCCGACCCCCTAGGCGTAGAATTGGGCGGAACTTTAAAAAATGTCATGGCGATCGCAGCCGGTGTGTGTGATGGGCTGGATCTGGGTACGAATGCTAAGGCGGCATTGCTGACTCGCGGGTTAGCGGAAATTATCCGAATTGGCGCGAATTGGGGTGCCCAAACCGAAACGTTTTATGGTTTATCAGGGTTAGGGGATTTGCTGGCGACCTGCAACAGCGCCCTTAGCCGCAATTACCAAGTGGGCTACCAGTTAGCAAAAGGCCAAACACTACAGGCAATCCTGGCCCAACTTGAAGGAACGGCTGAGGGCGTGAGTACCACGCCGGTATTGATTCAGCGAGCCGATCAGCAAGGGATTTATGTGCCAATTTCCTATCTAGTAAATCGGCTACTTCAGGGCGAAATTACGCCGCAATCAGCAGTTGAAGCCCTGATGTTACGAGATGTTAAGCCAGAATCCAAGCCACTAGCCGATTAAAGTTGAAGCGGCTGTGCCGGCAAGGAAAATTTTAAAGTTTAAAATCTATCGCTGTATAGGCGGAGAGTACAGGGGGCGCAAGCATTCAGGGCTTGGGCTGTAAGTGTCTTGGTGGGAGGGTTTATCCCTTCAGAAACATTTTAGAGAATTCTGCGTAGTGATCGGGATAACCTATCAGCGGTGATGAAGATTAAAGCTGAAGCTAACAGAGGTCACAACCTTCTCGTTGCCTTCACTTCTATACTACCTACACACGAGCAATCGTGCCGTCTGTCGCCTTCACTTTAGCAGTTAGATACCGAGAGATGTATCTATCTGCTGGAGTAGCTGCCATGACAACCGCAGCTTTGTCAGGCTTACACAGAGCCGAAGCCCAACCCAGTGTCGCCATGTTAGCCCAGTCCGGAATGGAACTACCAGCTATGTTTGTTAGTCGCCAAGGGCGGGAACAATAACAAAGTGATCGACCGCTAACTGAGCCTCATTGTCACCCAGAGCAACTGAGACCAACGCTATGATGCCAGGAACTTTCTTGTACACGAATGCAGGCTATGACGAACAACTGAATGCCTCTGGTGTTCAGCCCGAAAAAATCGCCGGTGATGCAGAAGCAATCGGAGATGTATTTATTGAGCTGGAAATAGAGGGTGCAGACGCAGTGAGTTTTGGGCCAAGCGCCAGCCGCCGTACCACTGATCTAGTGCGTTTGTATCTTCAAGAAATCGGTCGTGTCCGTTTATTAGGGCGCGATGAAGAAGTCTCGGAAGCTCAAAATGTCCAGCGCTATATGCGGGTGCAAGAGTTGCGAGATCAAGCGGCATCCTCGGAGGATGGGTTGATTAAGCGCTACAGCCAACTAATTGAGGCTCGTGATCGATTAGCTGCTCATCTAGGGATGCGTCCTTCTTTGGAGCGATGGGCTGCTGAAGCTGGGATTATGGTCAGTGACCTCAAGCCTACTTTGGCTGCCGGCAAACGCCGCTGGGCGGAAGTTGCCGATCTGACAGTAGAGGAGTTGGAGCAAGTCCAAGCTGAAGGCATCCGGGCGAAGGATCACATGATTAAGGCTAACTTGCGCCTGGTCGTGTCTGTCGCTAAAAAGTATCAAAATCGCGGTTTGGAATTATTGGATTTGATCCAAGAAGGCACCCTGGGTTTAGAGCGTGCGGTCGAGAAATTCGATCCCACGCGGGGTTACAGGTTTAGCACCTATGCCTATTGGTGGATTCGTCAGGGAATTACTCGCGCCATTGCCACACAAAGCCGCACCATTCGTCTGCCGGTGCACATCACTGAAAAGCTTAACAAAATTAAAAAAGCCCAGCGCAAAATCTCTCAAGAAAAAGGTCGCACTCCAACCATTGAAGATATTGCGGGCGAGTTAGAGATGACGCCGGCTCAAGTGCGGGAAGTTTTATTACGGGTGCCCCGTGCAGTGTCTTTAGAAACGAAAGTCGGGAATGAGAAAGACACTGAACTTGGAGATTTGCTAGAAACCGATGACGTTTCTCCCGAAGAAATGCTGATGCGAGAAGCGCTGCATCGGGATTTGCAACAACTGCTGGCGGATCTAACGTCCCGCGAGCGAGATGTGATTCAAATGCGTTTTGGCTTGGGAGATGGCCACCCTTACTCTTTGGCAGAAATCGGTCGCGCTTTGGATTTGTCGCGGGAACGGGTGCGCCAGATCGAAGCTAAAGCTCTGCAAAAGCTGCGGCAACCGAAGCGCCGCAACCGGGTAAGGGACTATTTGGAGTCGCTTAGCTAGTTTAATTAAAGGCTAATGGTTGATTGTTTTCAGCCATTAGCCTTTAAAGTTTCAGGGCAGCTTTTCTAATTGCTTTCATCGGCACTCTCCTGTGTACCGCTCTTAAAACGGGGGCAAAAAGCCCCCGCACATGGCTTGGTCAGGGTGCCGGCAGCCCACATTATGAGAAACTAAAATCGCCCCACTAAAATGTCATTACTGCTAACCCCGTAATGACGTTGAGCTGCGTCAATTGCTGCCTGAGTTTCAAGGCCCAACTGACCGTCTAGATCCCCATCATAAAAGCCGCGTTCTTTTAGCCGCTTTTGTAAGTCAAGCACACTATATTTGGGGATGTTCAAGCTGCTGCCGGTCGGTCTGCGCTCCTCCTGCCCTCGTCCTCCTGAAAGTGCGGCCAGGGTTTCCGAGCCAACCACCCCATCTGCTCTCAATCGGGCATCTCGCTGAAAGCGGATGGCGGCTGCTTCAGTTTTGGTATCAAAGTAACCATCAATCTTGCCATCAAAGTAGCCGGCTTCACTCAACAGCCTTTGCAGGTCACTCACCGCCGGCCCTGTGTCGCCTCGTAACAGGAAGTCTTCGCTGGTACTGCTAGGCGCTGCCAGTGCCGGTGTAGTGCGTCCTTGCTTGTTTGTGAGGGCGGCTAGGGTAGATGAATCAACGATACCATTGGCTTTCACTCCCTTCGCTTGCTGCCAGCGGATCACACCGGCTTCTGTTAAAGAACCAAAAGTTCCTGTTATGGGGCCATCATAATAGCCGGCAGCTTGCAACGAGCTTTGCAGCGCTTCCACATCTGAACCGCTAGCGCCCCGCTGTAGGGTTTTACGACTGGAAGTTTTGTCAAAGCTTTGACTTGAAGCTGTTGTCGTTTGTTGTTGCAGTGCTGCTTGCGTCTCAGAACCGACAATGCCATCAGCGGGTAATGCGTTGGCTTGTTGAAATTGCATCACAGATGACTCGGTTAAGGAGCCAAAATATCCTGTGATCGGCCCATCAAAGTAGCCTAGAGCTGTTAAATTTTCTTGGATAGCCGTCACTTGGGAACCGCTATCTCCTCGCTCGACGGCAGCTAGGGCGTTGCTCGTCAAACTCAAAGTGGCTGATGCAAGAGCTAGGGATAGCACTCGCATCAAAGGCCGGCTAGAAAGCTTTTTCCATCTCAGCCCTTCAAAGTTTTTTAAACACCCAAAGGCTTTAAGAGGCTGGGGGTTTGTTGGTTCCTCGTAGGCGACAGCTAGATGAAGATAGGCAAGGGTTTCCATTATATTCCAGCTGAATTCTTACCACCTAGTTTATACTCATTACGGACATGGATCGCGCTTGACGCGAGTTCTATAGCCATCTTTAATCGCCTGTCAGATTTCTAGCGGGCAAGATGCCCGCACGACAAGCTTTTTAGGCGGATAATCATTAACAAATCACAAAGGATTGTTAGGGCTGTCAAATTTTTTTAACACCTGACACAATAGCCGCGCATCGCTCCAGCGCCGGCACTTAAACTAAACCTGCCCGATCAAATAATAAGGCAACAACTGCGGCGAACCCTGTAATTCCTAAAGCTACAAGCGGGTTTTGGCCTTGACTGACGGCAAAGGATGTGACGATCCCAGCTCCTAAAGCAGCAATCACAGCAGAGCCAACCAAATCTTTATTAGAATTTTTGTGGTACATCTTTTCTATCCAGGGTCAGTTTTTTGATAGTGATGAGTTATCCTACCACCCTGTTTTTGCCAACTCTAAAGTTGCCTGAGATTTTGCAATGAAGATTTAAACTTTGCTAAGTTTCTTAATACTTCACAGCTCGCCCTCTATTGTTAGAGGCTATGCGACTTCAGTTGGAAAGAAAAGTTGATTATTCGTTAATTCGCTCAATATTGCCACCTTTAATCCAGCCTTTTTGATCGCTATTTTCTAAGCGCACTTGCTGCCATTCTTTATCTGAGCTTTCTTCGAGAACCACAACCTGTGCGTTGAAGGGGATACCTCCTAAACTATTGGCGTTAAAGCTGGGACTGTCCCGTAGCAGTAAGCCTTGAGGCCATATAACCCGCGCGCGGTAAGCGCCTGGTTCTAGAGGCTTGGGGGTGTTGGCGGGTGTGGAAGTGGATGCGGCTACGGTTGCTGCCTTCGGCTGGGTTGAAGCACTTTTGGCATTGCCGGCTGCCGGTTGAGTTGCCACGCGCTCTTCATCGAAAACGGGTCGTTCAGGCTGTGTCGAGTGCTTAGCCGCTAGGTATAAGGCTGCGGCAATGCCCCCACCGAGAAGGAAGGCAATGGCCAACAGTAAACCGATGGTAAATTGTAGGAATCCGGACAACTTTTTCAAGGCTACTCCATCCAACTGTTACTGCGTTCACTCGGGTTTGTCGTTTCTATGTTACACCGGCCTGCGGTTAGAGGCGGCAGCCAGTCAAATTGAAAACATTTGATCGAGTCGGTGGTATGCGGAAACCTCATTCGAGTTTTAAGTTTGACCGGCGTCTACTTAAACTGCTGTGTCTAGAAGCCAGACGAGCTTTACCGGCATCTGCCCAATCTTGGAGAAACTGAATTTGTTCTTGAGCGGTGCGAGCGAGGGGCACAATCTGACTGGCCGATTCTAAAATATCATCTGTGGTGAAGTCTCGATTTTGACTAAAGCCAATATGCATTGCCTCAATCAGCGATTGCTCGATTTCTGCCCCAGAAAAATCTGGCGTTTCATAGGCTAGCCGGTCTAAATCGTAGTTTTTCAAGTTGTGAGGCCGCAAACGGGATAAATGCACACCAAAGATGGCGCGACGTTCTTCCTGGTTGGGTAAACCAACAAAGAATATTTCATCAAACCGGCCTTTCCGCAGGATTTCTGCCGGCAGCGACTGGATGTTATTGGCGGTAGCAACCACAAATACCGGCGAAGTTTTTTCAGCCAACCAAGTAATAAAGGTGCCAAAGACGCGGCTGGTGGTGCCGGCATCATTTTTACTGTTAAAGCCGGCAAAGGCTTTGTCAATTTCGTCAATCCATAGCACACAAGGAGCCAAGGCTTCTGCCAGCTGGATCATTTGCCGAGTGCGCGATTCTGATTCGCCCACCAATCCCCCAAACAAGCGCCCAACATCTAAACGCAACAAAGGTAAGTGCCAGTGGTGGGAAATCGCTTTAGCGGTCAAAGATTTGCCGGTGCCTTGAATACCCACCAGTAACAAGCCTCTGGGGTAAGGCAGTCCGTATTGTCTTGCTCGTTCTGAAAAAGCGCTACCCCGGCGCAGTAACCAGTCTTTAAGATTATCCAACCCGCCAATGTCAGAAATTCGCTCGCTAGTGGGGTAGAACTCTAAAATTTGGGTTTGACGGATAATTTGGCGCTTTTCTTCTAAAATCAGCTCGACATCATCGGGTGCAAGTTGGCCGTGTGTGGCGATGGCTTTTGCGAGAACCCGGCGAATTCGGTCAATCGAAAGACCTTGACAGGAACGCACGATTTCATCTAAAACCCTACTTTCTAATGAGTGACCTGTGGCGTTTAATAGGCGCTCAACTTCGGCGTGGATGTCACTAGGGTTCGGCAGAGCAAACTCTACGACGGTCAGAACTTCGCTGAGATCCTCTGGAATGGCTAGCTGGGGTGAAACGATCACCACATTTTTTGGTTGGGATTTCAGGAGTCTTGCCAAATTGCGGAGTTTTCTTGACACCGAGACATCTTCTAAAAAGCGGTGAAAGTCTCGCAGGATGAAGATGGCCGCTGCACTTGCCGGCAATTTTTCCACGAATTCCAAAGCTTGCACGGGATTGCGGCGTCCAAACCCACTGTCATTCGGGTTGCTCTGGTAGCCATCCACAAAATCCCAGATATAAACGGCTCTGTTTCCTTGCCGGTGAGCGCACTGTGAGATCGCGGATTCCACTCGTTCTTCTTCACGAGTCGGAATGTAAATTAAGGGATAGCGAGCTCGCAGCAGCAGTTCAAATTCATCACTGAAGGCCATAGGATTATAAATTTTTATTTTAAATGTTTAGAGTTTAGAGTTTAGACTGATTTAAAATCTAAACTCTAAACTACTCAATACTACTTAGGGAGCTGTCGTTTTAGTGCTTCCAAAGCTGACCAGCGCTGATCTGCGGCTGGTTCTTCGCTAACATTATTCCCCTCATTTTCAGCCAGTTGAATTCCCGTACACTGAGAATCGCAGAGCTGCCGGTGGGGAAGTGCTAGACACACCTGTTGGTACAACCACTCACTGGGTTCAAAATAGCCTTGTGGGGGAAGGGTTTCGACTAAATCTTCGAGAGCCGTTTCCCGCTCTTGAGGGCCAGTATCCGGCCCATTAGTGGATTCTTCCAGCCAAATTAACTCAGACGGTTTTATCTTGAGTCGGTGATTGTACTGTTGTAAGCACCGATGACAAGTGAGGGTGATGATCGTTTCTGCTTGGGCGGAAACTTCAAGATAGTTTCCGTGATGCGTCACTTTCATCTGCCCTCGTAGGGGTGTCAGCGTTTCTAAATCGGGCAGAAATTCTTCAAACTGAACGACTTCTGTCTGTTCGCGGGTTCTAATGAGCTGCGGAATGTAAATCGCTTCCATGATTGAGTGCAATCCTCCGAACAAGCAGTCAACGGTGTAGGGGTGCCCTTTTCAACCCACCCACACCAGCCAGCTTTGTGACTCGCTGGTTTCTCCACTCTAGACGACGGGGCAATAAGTTTGTCTCCACCGGCAGACGGTATTAACGCTGCTGCCTGTTTGCTGAATTCAGCGCAGACGCACAACGAGACGCCGATCGGGTTCTTGCCCTCGACTGTAGGTTTCTAAATCCTCACACTCCTTCAAAAACGTATGAACCTGCCGCCTTTCGGCGGCAGAAAGGGCGCTCATCTCAAATTCTTGGCCAGTTTGGCGCACCTGTTGGGCTGCCCGATCTGCCATTTCACGGAGTTCAGCTTGCCGACGAACTCGATAGCCCTGCAACTCTATGGTATAGGAGGCTTGCTGATCCTCCTCTTGACCGATGTTCAGGATGCTGTTGGCTAGGTACTGAATGGCGTCTATCACCGCACCATCAGGCCCAATCAAAAGTTCGATTTGTTGCGGCGTCAGGTGCTTTTCTTCAACCGTTAACCAGTAGCTACCCGGTTCTGCCAAGCCTTCTGGACTTGGCTCTGCTGTTACGGTTGATGGGATAGCAGCTAGCTTCAGGAGTTTTTCTAACCACTCCTGACCCCGTATCATCTTTGTCTGATCGCTCATAGCTTCCATCAAGCTTTCTTCTTCGGACGGCCCGGTTCAAAGGGCAGTGATTCCCGTTCCTTGCCACCGCTCTCAGCAGCCGTTGCTTCAGCCTCTACAAGCTTTTGCAGGTTCTCCGGCAGAGGCTCTCGTGACAGAATAAACGTCTGGACAGTCTGAAAGATGTTGGCAATGAGCATATACATCAGCACCCCAGCCGGCAGCGGAAAGAACAGAAACATCCCTGAAAAAAGTATCGGGGTGAGTTTGTTCACCGTTTCTTGCTGAGGGTTGCCACCGGAAGATTGGCCTTGTCCTGAGAGCAGCTGGTTAATATACAAGCTAATCCCAAATCCCAGCACCATCACCAGAATATCCCAGTGGAGGGTTCCATCTTCGTCCCAAGCGCCCACGCGGCCCAAGGCTTCGATAAATAGAAAGCCTTTATCAGCGGCCAAACCTGGAAGAGTGCCTTGAATCGTCACTTCCCCAGGCTCTACGGCTTGAAGAGTTCCATCTTCTCCAATTTGCACCCGCTCTTCGCCTTTGGTGACTTGCCAGGTAGGAGCGAGTTTAGTTTCAGGATAATCTGTCAGCAGCGCCTTTAGGGGCTTGCCTTCGACTGTCTGAAACTCTAGCTTGGTTTTTTCACCAACCGTGAGTTTATTTCCCCCTGGAAGCAGCGCACTCACCGGCGCGTGTACGCCATCTGCTACATAAATATTTTGGGGAGGCGTTGTAAAAGCTTGGGGGACAATCCTTTCAATCTGTTCTTGAGGGAAGATTTCCAAATTGACGGTGTAATTTACGTTAGAAAATGGCGACCCTCTCAAGGTCGCAAACAGCGCAAATAACACCGGCATTTGTATCAGCAAAGGCAGGCAGCCGGCTAGCGGATTGCCAAATTCTTGATAGACCTTTTGCATTTCTTCCTGCTGTTTTGCAGGATTGTCTTTGTAACGCTCTTGTAATTCTTTGACCCGCTTTTGCATCACCGGCTGAGCTACCCGCATCCGTCGCATATTGCGAATAGAGCCGGCATTCAGGGGAAAGAGGGCCAAGCGAATAACTAACGTCAGAGCCACGATGGCTAAACCATAGCTGGGCACGATCCCGTAGAAAAAATCCAGGATCGGCAGCATAACGTTATTGGAAAGAAACCCGACACCAAAGTCCATTCGTTCTATGTCAACCTGTGCGCTCTGAAGTTTTCAGAATTTAACTTAGCTTCAATATTAGCCAGCCTAAAAGCCAATCAGCACAATTACAACGCCTGCGTTTTTTAGTATTCGTTGTGTGCTGCTAGGATTTTTAGTTGGTTTAGTAAAGGGTAACAACTTTGTGCTGACCTTTACTGGGTGTTTGCGGATAACCGCGAAACTCACTCGACTATTTTAACGACCGATTGCCCCGCTTACTTGCTGTGCCTTGGGAGATAACCGTTCGTTGATGTAGGCATAAATGTCTCGGAACTTGGGAACTGCTCTGAGTTCTAAGCGACTGCCATCTTTTAGCGTGATGACCATATCTCCCCAAATACCGATGCCACGGGGCACTGTCACCACTTTTGCGATGTCTGAATAGATGATGTCGGTGCGATCTCGTCCCATCCAACCGCCGGTTACAGAAATTCGGCGGTTGGTGATGCGGTAGCGCAGCCAAAGCGCCCGCACAATCGCTCCAATGGTTAGGGGCAAGCAGATAATTGTTAACCCCAGCAGGATATTCACGATCAAATCTCCAATATGAGGGCCGCCCTCAAAGTAGACTTCCTCTCGAATGCCCATTTAGTACCTCTGCTTGTGCCAACAACTGCTCTAATTCTTGCAGAAATTGACCGTAATTGCACTCTATTGCTGCCGGCCCAACAACGATTACAAAATCCCAACCGGGTGACAGGCGGGGTAAAAGCTGGCGTAAGGCTGCCCGAATTTGCCGCTTAATCCGGTTGCGGATTACGGCTTTTTTGCTCACTTTTTGGCTGATAGTAATGCCAATGCGAGTAGGTTTGTCAGCGGTGGGGGCCGCCGGCAGGGCTGCTTGACGAGAATTTTTAGCATTTTTTTGGCAAGCAGGCTGACGCCGTAACGCTCTTAGCGTGAGATTGCCGCCAGTGCGGCGAAGCCCACCTCGGTATACGGCGTTAAAGTCTTGCCGGTGTTTGAGTTTGTTCTCTTTGGGTAACACCGTGCTTGTTGTTTCGCTCCCTCATTTAAGCAGCTAACAAACCGCTACACTGCCAAACGATAGCGTCCTTTAGTGCGGCGAGCTTTAATCACCCGCTGCCCGTTTTTAGTCCGCATCCGCACTCGAAAACCTGATACTCTCTTTCTTTTGCGGCTTGTCCCGCCCAAGGTGCGCTGAGTCATAGAATTTTACTCCGAGCTTGCCTATCTACGCATAAAAAAGTCACAATCTCTAATATTACACCTAAATGTCAAAATAAACCCCACAAAGCGTGGAGTTTATCTTGAAAAGTGTTGATTAGCTAATGGTCAAAACCCAGGTGCCTAGGTAGCGCAGGAGTGGAACATCTCCTGGCGTGATGATCCGGCAATTGAAATAGTACATCCCACGCCTGGTTGGGTTTTGGACGTTTGAGAGTACGATTTCAACATTGTTGCCGGCGGGAATTGGATCTTGAGGAAAAATTTCAATCAAGTAATTCTCTTTGTCCCAGACCACATCTTGCAGCGGTACTTCCTTTTTATCGACAATCACCTTAATGGCTTTTTTGTCAAATGAACCTTCGTAGTGATCAGGATAATTAATGGCGAACTGCGACACAGCTAAGTTAAGTTTCTTCGCCCCAATCCTCAGCCGATAGCGATCCCACGCGCCGGCTGCGCCATAGTCTAACCGGAAGTTTAGCTGGTTTTCCTGCTTAGGGCCGCCGAACAAAGTCAGTCCGGGTAAACCTTGCGCTAAGCTGCTGAGGTGAGGCAATCCGGTGAACAGACAGCCGGTGATGGCGATTGCCGACAAGAAACGTCGCGTAGAGGCTACTTTAAAGACCATAGGCTTGATCCCTGACTTGCAGGGACTTGTGAAAGAGTTGGTAAATAGTTTACTAAACTTTACTGTTTCTGAATCGAGGAGACAGGACTTACTCCACCGATTCTGAAGGCTCGACAGGTTTAGAGGATAAATTCGGTATTTAATAGATCCTCTAAATCCGAAGTCTTCCCCAACGCCCTGATTCTTCTCAATTGTGCGTAAATCCCTTGAAAAATGGTGAGATTCCTCACCCCTGACGCGCTACCACTGCCACAAGTTCCATAACCTCCATCTGCCGGCTAGGATGACCAGATTTAAGGGTGAGAAAGTCTGGCATTTCTCCCCAAATTCCACAAAATTTTCACAAAAACTAATTGAAGATAGCGTGTGTAATCAAACCTGTCAAACCCTGAGGAGTGGTTCAGCTAAGCAGTGTGTGAAATAGCTTAAGGCTTCTTAATACAATTTCAGGAATTTAATGATTTTTTTATGATTAGGAAAATTGAGACAGTCATGGGCAGACCGGCAGATCAATCGCACGCGGATAAAAAAAAGAAAAGTGGCTGTCATCCCTGATTTGCTAAGCATTTGAAAAAATTCAATCAGCGGGAAAGCAGCTTGATAGCGATCAAGGTCATGTGGTAATACCAGAAAAACAACCAAAGCTTGTGTAGAAGTAAGTCTATTAAGATAAGTTAAAAATTCTGCAGATTAATTGGGGATCAAAATAGTATGCAAAAAGTCACTCTTGTTTTAGACGCGCTTTGTAAAATATTAGTAATATAGCTGTAATTCAACCGGCAGCGGTCAAGTATCGCTTCAAGCCGGTGCCCGTAGCTTTACAGTTGAGAAACTCAGTTAACAATGTGAAAATCAGGGCGAGGAATGAATAACGCGGATATTCCCAGACAAAGGCTTATTACAGCATCTAGAGTGGTTTGTGGAATGAGTAAGGGAAGGAAAATTGTTTAGAGAAATTATCAGGCAAAGGTGCCCAACTGTAACGCTCGCTCGTTTTGTGATTAACTTGAGAGCCACTTCAAATTGCTGGAGGATGGGCACAGATGCCTGGTAAGGTCAAACAAAAATGATTTCTATGGTGTGTCAGAATGCCGCGCGGAAAATCAAGCGAGCTTTTCCGAGGAGACACGCAATGCCAGCGGCGATACAGAAATTGACAGAGTTGGGAAAGTTTGTTGACTCGGCTAAAAAAAACGAGACGCATCATCCTATCGAGTCAAAGTTTTGATGGCAGTAACTGCCCAAGCAAAAACAGATTTGGAGAGCTTATGAAAATAGCCGTTGCAAAAGAAATTGAAGTCGGTGAAAACCGTGTCGCCTTGATCCCAGACGCTGTAGCCCGGTTGGTCAAACAGGGTTTAGAGGTTTGGGTGGAAGCCGGCGCGGGTGAAGGGTCGTTTTTCCCCGACTCTGCTTATGAAGAGGCCGGGGCAAAGATTATCTCGGATACCGAGACGCTGTGGAGTGAAGCAGACGTGCTGGTTAAGGTAGGGCCGCCAAAAGAGCGCGAAGTGAACAGCCTGCGAGAAGGCGCTGTATCGGTCGGGTTTCTCAATCCCTTGGGAGATCCGTTTATGGTGCAGCAGCTAGCAAATCGGGGAGTGACAGCGTTCAGTATGGAGATGATCCCCCGCACCAGTCGGGCGCAAAGCATGGATGCTTTGTCTTCCCAAGCTGGGGTCGCCGGCTATAAGGCAGTTTTGCTGGCGGCAGCAGCTTCGCCTAAGTTTTTCCCAATGTTGACAACGGCTGCCGGCACGATTAAACCGGCCAAAGTCTTTATCATCGGTGCCGGTGTCGCCGGCTTGCAAGCGATTGCAACCGCCCGCCGTTTGGGCGCAATGGTGGAAGCGTTTGACATCCGACCGGCAGTGAAGGAAGAAGTGCAAAGCTTGGGGGCGAAATTCGTCGAAGTGCAGCTAAACGAGGAAACTGTGGCTGCCGGCGGTTATGCCAAAGAAATTTCGGAAGCGTCCAAGCAGCGCACCCAGGAAACCATTGGCGAACACGTTCGCAACGCCGATGTGGTGATTACCACGGCACAGGTTCCTGGGCGGAAAGCACCTCGGCTGGTAACAGAAGAGATGATCGACCAGATGCACCCAGGTTCTGTGATTGTCGATTTGGCTGCGGAACAGGGCGGTAACTGCGCTTATACAGAAGCCGGGAAAGATGTCAATCACAATGGCGTGACAATTATTTGTCCGATTAATTTACCTGCCTCGATGCCGGTGAACGCCTCTCAGATGTATTCCAAAAATATTTTGACGTTGCTGCAATACCTGATTAAGGATGGCCAAATGCAACTGAATTTTGAGGATGACATCACCGGCAGCACCTGTGTGACGCACGCCGGCGAGATTCGCAATCAGCGCGTGCGGGATGCTTTAGCGTCTAGCCCTCAGCATTCGCCGGTGAGCTAAACGGGAAGTTGGACAAGTCAGGGCGGGTTTTGTTCGTAAAGCTGTTGTCTGAACATTTATTTCTACACCCGCCCCTACAGACACAGCGATTTGTTGGAAAAGAATTTGGAGAACTATGGCAGAAGGATTGATTGCCGGTTTAGTTGTATTTGTTTTGGCGTCGTTTGTGGGATTTGAGGTAATTAATAAAGTGCCTCCGACGCTGCATACGCCTTTGATGTCTGGATCGAATGCGATTTCAGGGATTGCGGTGATCGGGGCGCTGCTGATTGCCGGCGATCGCGAGTGGAATGTCACCGTGATTTTGGGCTTGATTGCGATTATTTTGGCCACCATCAACGTGGTGGGTGGCTTTTTAGTGACCGACCGGATGTTGCAAATGTTTAAGAAAAAAGAGGTGAAAGCATGAGCGATTTTCTTCCCTCAGGCATTCAGCTGAGCTATTTAGTTGCAGCATCTTTATTTATTGTTGGTTTGAAGCAGCTGGGTTCACCGGCAACGGCACGTCAGGGCAATGTGCTGGCAGCGGTTGGGATGTTGATTGCGATTGGGGCGACGCTGCTAGAGCAATCGGTATTGAACTACGAGATGATTCTGGTTGGAATTATCATCGGTTCGATTTTAGGCGTGATCATGGCCAAGAGCGTGGCGATGACAGATATGCCCCAAATGGTGGGCATATTGAACGGTTTGGGCGGCGCTGCCTCGGCTTTGGTAGCAGTTGGTGAATACTGGCGCGTCAGCAGTCATTCTGATGTGGTGCCGCTTGATGCCAATATCACGATTATTCTGGGCGTGTTGATCGGTGGGATTACCTTCACCGGCAGTTTGATTGCGTTTGCGAAATTGCAAGGCATTCTTAAGGGTGCGCCGATTACGTTCCCGTTGCAGCAACCTGTGAATGCGTTGCTGTTGGTGGCGTTACTGGCCGGCAGTATTTATCTGTGTGTAACGCCGGCTAATACGACGGTGTTACTGGGACTGACTGCGGTTTCCTTGGTGCTGGGTGTGATGTTTGTCCTGCCGATTGGTGGGGGCGATATGCCGGTGGTGATTTCGCTGCTCAACTCTTATTCTGGGGTTGCGGCAAGTGTGGCCGGTTTTATCGTGATGAACAATATGCTGATCATTGCCGGTGCGCTGGTTGGGGCGTCGGGATTAATCCTCACCCAGATTATGTGTAAGGCGATGAACCGTTCCTTGACAAGTGTGCTGTTTGGTGCGTTTGGTGGGGGCGGTTCCGCTGCTGCTGGCGGTGACGCTGCCGGTGGTGTCGGTGACAAGACGGTTCGCAGCGTCGATCCGGAAGAAGCAGCGATGATGTTGGGTTATGCGCGATCTGTGGTGATTGTACCCGGATATGGGATGGCCGTCGCTCAGGCACAGCACACGGTTCGGGAATTGGCGGATCAGTTGGAACGGTTGGGTGTGGAAGTCAAGTATGCGATTCACCCAGTTGCTGGTCGGATGCCGGGACACATGAACGTGTTGCTGGCTGAGGCAAATGTGCCTTATCCGCAGCTTTATGATATGGATGACATCAATCCCCAGTTTGATGAGACGGATGTGGCGCTGGTGATTGGGGCAAATGATGTGGTGAACCCGGCGGCGCGTCACGATGCCGGCAGTCCGATTTATGGGATGCCTATCTTAGAAGTGGATAAGGCAAAGCATACGATCGTGATTAAGCGCGGCATGAGTGCTGGGTTTGCCGGCATTGAGAATGAGCTGTTTTACAAGGAAAAAACGATGATGCTATTTGGCAGCGCGAAAGATGCGGTTGCCAAGTTGGTGTCTGAAGTGAAGCACCTGTAAGGCAAGAAGCCGATAATTTGCAGGAAAAAGAAATAGCTTGCTTCTTAAGTTTTATGTGAGAGGCAAGCTATTTTTTTATGCCGGCAGTTTATCAATCGTTTCCCATAGGTTGAAGGCAGAATTCATCCAACATTTTTATTGGGGTTATTGTTGCCCTTGAACTTGCTTTTTCATTTGTTCATAGCGAATTTTGACGTTCTGACGCAGAATGTCAGTAACATTTTTAATTTTTAGGGAAGGCGTGTTATCTATTGTCGGCGCATCTTCAATATCTTGGCGCTGGGCTGCTTTCTCTCTTAGCTTTTCTCCAAGATTATGTTTGCTACACCATTTACTGATTGTCATAGCAATAGGAAACAACTCATCATCGTCTGATTCTGCAAGGTTTTCATCAAGTAGAGGCAAGTTTTGCCAAGCTACTGGGAGAAAAAATTCAGGATGTTTTTGTAGCCAATCGAGAAATTCAGCAATGACTTTGTTGGGTTCCATAAAGTTATTATCCAGGTTTAAAAAGCTTTTTAAATTTATTAGCTAATGATATAAAATGTTCTCCATGAAAGATTGATTACTTACCACTGCCAGATAAAACTGCATATTTTGAACGCTGAGGAATTAACATCAATCCGTTGCCTCTTGAGATTATTTTTGCCACAATTTCATTGAAGTGCAATATTTGTAATAGATAGTCAAGTCTGCCTGCATTATTATCTTAGCAAGTTGCCTGCCAGTAGTTATTTAAATCGATTTAAACCCATAAAGCTGATTTATAAGCAGAAGCTGCTTACTAGAAATTTTCCTCTCTTTTCTCCAGAATTTTATCACGGTAAGTATTTGCTAAATTATTTTAAGTTATTGCCTACTGTTTAGGAAATGCCAACTCTGTGTAAACGGTTAAAGCTGCTTGAGCAGCCGCAATGACTTTTTTTAGTTTTCCCCCGTTCAGCCCGAATTCCGTTTCTGTAAGCAGTTCCCAAATTAACTCGCATATATTATTTGCACCACTAACTCCTGTCCTCCCTCCCATCTCTCCGTCTATTGTCCTGCCCGTCACCCCTCAGGAGCTATTAAAATACTAGGCAAGACCCTTTTGGTGTGATTTGGAGTTTTCTCTCATGAAAATGAATCGTTGGCAAACGTCTCTCGCGATAACAGCGTCCCTGTCCCTGGCTGCAAGCACTTTTTCCGTTCCCGCATCCGCCGGCATCTCGCAGTCACAAGGCAGCCAGTCTTCTGCATCCGGACAAGCATCACTTCAGAATCAAGCTTCAACTCAACTGATCGCCCAAGCCAACTGCCGGCGGGTGAATACCAATGCGAGCGATCTCAATGTTCGTTCCAGCCCAAATGGCCCGATCACCGGCTCAGTTGCCAAAGGAACGCTGGTAACTGTTGATAATGTTGGGAACAATGGCTGGGTGCTGATTTCATCTCCCCAAAAAGGTTATGTCTTTGGCCAATATCTCGGCACTTGCGATCAACCTGTCCCGCCCAACCAAACCTCAACGACTGGTGACAATTGCCGGCAAATCACATCGGCTGAGGCAGTGAGTGTGCGCCAGTCTCCTTCGACAAATAGCCCAATTCTCGGTAATTTAGCCAACCTTCAGCGTGTAACCATTGTGAATCGCGGTGCAAGCGGCTGGGTGCCCATTTCCGCGCCGGTGACGGGTTTTATTCCGGCTAATACGCTGATTTTCTGCCGGTAAGGGTTTGTTAGAAACGTCCTTTTGAGCCGGCAATTTTTGCAGATGCCGATTTAGTTAGGCAAGGACTTTAGCCAGGGGTTTTAACTCCTGGCTAATCGTGAAAGTTGGTTAGTGCCGGTTTAAGTTTTAATTGATATTCTGAGATAGAGACTTGAATTTCTGCCAGATTGGTGGATTGTTTGTTGGGTGCCGCGACGCAAGGCCCAACCTACGAATGCCGGCGGCAAAGGATAAAATAGTTGTAAAACAACCGGCTACTCTGCTTGTGATCAATGTGCCGGTTACAATCATCCTCTAATTGGAGATTTAAAATGACTGTAACCCTCGCTAAATGGACGCTAGATGACTATCACCGCATGATAGAAGTCGGTCTTTTAGAAAGCCGGCACGTTGAACTATTAAATGGAGAAATTATTGAAATGCCGCCAGAGGGTTTAGAACACGCTTACCTGGGAGACACGGTTGGCAAATATCTTAGTAATCTTCTCGGTGAAAGCGCTAGAGTTCGAGAAGGCCGGCCTATCACTTTGCCTAATAACTCAGAACCCGAACCCGATTTAGCAATTGTTAAACCACTTGGACAAATCTATCGTCAACACCATCCTTATGCTGAAGATATTTTTTGGCTGATTGAGTTTTCTAATACTAGCCTTGCTAAAGATTTGGAGATTAAGCGCAAAATATACGCTGCCGCAGAAATTCCAGAATATTGGGTAGTGGATTTGAAACACCGGCAGCTTAATGTGTTTCGCCAACCTGTTAATGGTGACTATATTGAAGCGTTGACGCTTACAGCCGGAGAAATTACGCCAATCGCTTTTGGGGATATTCAGGTGCCGGTGCAACAGTTACTCGGTTGAGATAATTGATATAAATGTTTTATAGATTGCTTTTTTCCTTGAAAACCTTGTCAGAATCGGAGTGTAGTTAAAGCTACAGCAAATTTTCACAGCCTCATTTATTACTTCTGATTTTATCTTCGATTTTTATATAAATTAATAAACTTTGGGTGGCTGAATTGGGCGTGGCAACGCCACAATGGAAGAGAAGAGAAAACTTTAAACAAACGCCTCACCCAGAACTAGGAGTCTTCCCGCTGTGGTTGTACAAATATCCAATAGCACCTACGAAGCTAAAACCCAAGAAATTGCGAAACAACTATTAGCCGCTACGAAAGAAAATCGTTCCTTTTTTGCCCAGATCCGCGACCAAATGCGCCCGGATGATAAACTGCTGGCTTGGGCGATGAGTAACCCTGGCTTGCGGGTGCAACTATTTCGCTTTATTGACTGCTTGCCGGCACTCCGCAGCAAACCGGAAATTGCCCATCATTTGCAAGAATACCTCACGGCTGAAGAAGTGGAACTGCCGGCAGCCCTCAAAGGCTTGATCAGTTTTAGCGGCGGCGATTCTATGGCGGGACAAGTGGCGGCAACAACCGTATCCACAGCCGTAGAAACTCTAGCGCATAAGTACATTGCCGGCGCAAATATTAAGGAAGTAATCAAGACAATTGAACGCCTGCGTAAGGATAAAATGGCGTTCACGATTGACTTGTTAGGCGAAGCCGTGATTACGGAAATTGAGGCGCAATCTTACCTAGATCGTTATCTAGAACTGATTACCCAACTCAGTGAGGTTGCGAAAAAGTGGTCGCCGGTGCCGGCTATTGATCAAGCAGATGGCGAAGATTTATCACGAATTCAGGTATCTGTCAAGTTAACCGCCTTTTACTCGCAATTTGACGCCCTCGATCCCAAGGGAAGTGAAGCACGGGTGAGTGATCGCATCCGCACGCTGTTGCGCCACGCTAAGGAAGCCGGTGCAGCCGTTCACTTTGACATGGAACAGTATTGCTACAAAGATTTAACCCTGGCAATTCTTAAGCAAATCCTCATAGAAGAGGAATTCCGCAACCGCACAGATATCGGCATCACCATCCAAGGCTATCTGCGTGACAGTGAAAAAGATTTGCGAGATTTGATTGCATGGGCGAAACAGCGGGGCAATCCTGTTACTGTGCGCTTGGTTAAAGGCGCATACTGGGATCAGGAAACGATCAAAGCCCTACAAAAAGATTGGCCGCAGCCGGTTTATAACGATAAAGCGGCAACGGATGCCAATTTTGAGAAAATCACCCAAATTTTGCTGGAAAATCACGAATATTTGTATGCCGCGATTGGTAGCCATAACGTGCGAACCCAAGCGCGGGCGATGGCAATTGCCGAAACCCTGAATATTCCCAAGCGCCGATTTGAGATGCAAGTCCTCTACGGCATGGGCGATAAACTGGCGAAAGGCTTAGCAGATAGGGGTTATCGCGTCCGCGTTTACTGTCCTTACGGCGATCTTCTCCCCGGCATGGCGTACCTGATTCGCCGCCTGCTGGAAAATACGGCAAATAGTTCTTTCTTGCGGCAAAACATGGAAGATCGCCCAATTGAGGAATTATTAGCGCCGCCCTCCCCCAATGGCAAAGACTCAATCCATCGCGGTTCGCCCGTCTTCCCCAATGTTGCCGATACCGACTATGCCAATGCCAAATTGCGGCAAGAAGCCCAGCAAGCGCTGGAATCTGTGCGCCAGCAGTTGGGTAAAACCTATTTGCCGCTGATTAACGGGGAATATCAAAATACTGCACAAATGGTGGATTCCATCAATCCATCCGATCCCAGTGAAGTGATTGGCAAAATCGGGCTGATGTCTGTGGAACAAGCACAGCAAGCGATTCAAGCCGCGAAGGATGCGTTCCCCATCTGGCGAAAAACGCCGGTGAGGGAACGCGCTGGGGTACTGCGGAAGGCGGCAGAATTGATGGAAAAGCGCCGGCATGAACTGTCTGCTTGGATGCTGTTTGAAGTTGGAAAACCGCTGCGAGAGTGTGATGGGGAAGTCTCGGAGGCGATTGATTTCTGCCGGTATTATGCCGATGAAATGGAACGGCTGGAGGAAGGGCATCATTACGATATTGCCGGCGAAACCAACCGCTATAATTACCAGCCACGCGGCATTTCCCTGATCGTTTCTCCCTGGAATTTCCCCCTAGCAATTCCCACCGGCATGACGGTTGCCTCCCTGGTTGCCGGTAACTGTACGCTATTAAAGCCGGCAGAAGTTTCAACGGTAATTGCGGCAAAATTAGCCGAAATTCTTGTAGAAGCCGGTATCCCCAAAGGTGTCTTCCAATACGTCCCCGGCAAAGGTTCTAGCGTCGGTTCTTACATGGTGAAACACCCCGATGTTCACATGATTACCTTTACGGGTTCTCAAGAGGTGGGTTGCCAAATCTACGCCGACGCCGCCATTCTACAACCGGGACAAAAACACCTGAAACGGGTGATTGCAGAGATGGGCGGCAAGAATGCAATTATTGTCGATGAAAGTGCCGACTTGGATCAAGCCGTTGCCGGTGTCGTGCATTCCGCGTTTGGCTACAGTGGGCAAAAATGCTCAGCCTGTTCGCGGGTAATTGTGCTGGAACCAATTTATGATACCTTCGTGCAGCGCTTAGTTGAGGCAACGCGTTCGCTGAATGTTGGCCCAGCAGAAGCACCGAGTACCCAAGTCGGGCCGGTGATCGACGCGAACGCTTATGATCGCATTCGGGATTATATTGAGAAGGGACGCACAGAAGCTGAAGTTGCTTTAGAAATGCCGGCACCAAATACGGGTTATTTTATCGGGCCGGTGATTTTTACGAATGTGTCACCCACTGCTAAAATTGCCCAAGAAGAAATTTTCGGGCCGGTGCTTTCTGTGATGCCGGCGAAGAATTTCCAAGAAGCAATCAATCTCGCAAATGGCACTAATTTCGCCCTTACTGGCGGCATTTATTCTCGCACGCCTTCCCACATTCAACAGGCAGAAGTTGAGTTTGAAGTCGGGAATCTTTATATCAACCGAGGGATCACCGGCGCAATTGTTTCGCGTCAACCCTTCGGCGGCTTCAAGCTTTCCGGCGTTGGTTCTAAAGCCGGTGGCCCAGATTACCTGCTACAATTCCTCGAACCTCGCACAGTGACGGAGAATATTCAGCGTCAAGGGTTTGCGCCGATTGAAGGAGTAGATTAGATTATTAACCGCAGATTCCGTAGGTGAAACTGGAATGCGCTATGCTCGTCATTCAAGTTCCACCTACGTCCACAGATAAACGCAGATAAAGATTGATAAATTTAATATCATCTGTATTCATCTGTGTGCATCTGTGGTTTAAATATCCTAAAATCAATCTTGATTTCCAAAAATGATTCATCAAAAAAGCAATCGATTCTATTTAACCGCTATCACTTTTTTATGCCTACTGCTTCCAGGGATAGGAAATGCTATTAAGGCAGAGGCAACGGTTGAAACTAGAAATTTATCACAAGGGCAAATAGTTGGAAACTATACAGCTCAAGCACAAGAAAATCAATCAGAAGAGGAAAAAATTAGAGCCTTACTTGATTTACAAATCAAAGCGTTAAATGAAGAAAACGTTGAAGTTTATATGTCAACGATTTCTAAAACCTCGCCCCAGTATTCCTTAACTGTAGACTTACTGAATTACCTTTTTAAGGAGTACGATGTAAAATATGAACTTAACGGTCTAGAATTTGTAAGTGTATCTGCGGCTGAAGCAAAAGTAAAAGTAACTCAAACCACGACAAAGATCCAAGGCCCTGAGTTTAAGGATAACAAAGCTGTCATTATCCATATCTTAAGAAAAGATAACGGAGAGTGGAAGTTTTATTTAACCGAAATGGATAGCATAGATTATTTTAATTAATTGGCTAGTTTTAAGTGTTTAATCAGTGCGAATAATCACCGGCATCTGACTCCTTTTTTTGTTATTAAACGAGCCGGCTTACCCGTCGCATCGAGTGAAGCCGGCTTGTTTAATTGCGTTTACAGCACTTAATTAAAGTGTGCTTACGCTAGTCCAACCAACTTGGCGCTTAGATCCCACATCCGTTCACCTTTTTCATCATCGCGGGCTTGGGGAGAGACTTTTTGCACAAAAGATTTGCCATCTTTCTTTTGGCGATTTCCCCAACTCCAATAGGCACCGGATTGCTTATATTCAGGATCGGCAACCACTGCCGCAACTCGTTCGCCGGCTAATTCCTGTGATACATATCCCCCGGTGATATTTTTTTGGAACCAAGGGAAGATTTTTTGGAAAAGCGGATAGTGGTTGCGGAAGAGAGGCGTGTCGGCAACGCATCCCGGATAAAGGGAAGTGAAAGTGATGCCGGTTGATTCGTGATAGCGCCGGTGCAGTTCCCGCATCGTCAAAACGTTGCAAACTTTGCTATCTTTGTACGCTTTAACCGGCTCAAATTTTTTGCCATCAATCATCGAAACCGGCTCTTGAAATCCGGCGGCAAAACCTTCTAAATTGCCTAAGTCTGGACGTGGGGGAATCTTGCCGCCCAATTCATCCGGGTTGTGGGTAACAGTTCCCAAAATAACCATCCGCTTGTCCTCAGCCGGTGATCGCTTCATATCCTCCAGCATAATTTTGCACATGAGGAAATGACCGAGGTGATTGGTTGTAACCGTCAACTCATAGCCTTCCGGGCTTCGCAACGGTTCTTTGATCAAAGGCATATAAATGGCGGCGTTGCACACCAGCGCGTCCAGGGGTCTGCCCAGTGTTCTAAAATTGCTGATAAATTGCCGAACGCTATCCAAGGAGCCTAAATCGATGTGCTGGATGGTGTAGCTGTCTTGCGGCATTTCCACCGTTTGGGCAGCTTTTTGGGCTTTTTCTAAATCCCGACAAGCCATCACAACGTACCATCCCCGTTTAGCAAGCGCTTTCGCCGCATATAAGCCAACCCCAGAGGATGCGCCGGTGATGACAACCGTTGACTTCCGATTCTGTTCCATTCTCTTCAGACTCTATTGACCGTGTTGACTTTCTCTAGGATCTCATGTCAATGGACTGCCTGAAAGATGGTGAGGAAAATGTTTCGCTAAAACTCCTAATTTCCTAATCTAATAATCCACCGGCAGCCCGTAATCCTCAAGGGTCGCCCCATCTTGCAATAATTCTTGAGTGGGCCGATCTAGCTTAATCTCACCTTGGCCCATCACCATCGCCCGATTCGTCGTTTTAGCAATCCAATTTAAATCATGGGAAGCAATTAAAAGCACCTGCACCGGCAGATGAAGCAGCACCTTTGCTAAGTGACGCCGCCATGCCGGATCAAGTCCGGTTGTGGGTTCATCTAAAATCAAAACCGATGGTTCTAATGCCAAAATTGCAGCAAGTGCGGCTAAGCGTTTTTGACCACCAGAAAGTTCGTGTGCAGAACGATTTGCACAGGCTTCTAAACCAAATTCTGCTAACAATTGACGGGCTTTATCCACAGCAATTGCCGGCGGGACTCCGTAGTTGCGTGGCCCGAAAGTAATATCTTCTAAAATAGTTGGCATGAATAGCTGATCATTCGCATCTTGAAAGCAAAAACCAACTTGTCGGCGCACTTGGGGCAAGGTTGCCGGTTCTAGGCGGGTGCCCTGAATCCAAATCTCACCCGATTTAGCTTGTTTTAATCCAATTAAATGTTCTAATAAGGTGCTTTTGCCACAACCTGTCGGGCCGAGAAGGGCGACTCGCTCACCTTGATTTAAAGTAAAAGAAACGCTACGCAAAACCGGCTCTTGTTTGGGATAAGCAAAGACTAAATCCTTAACAACAAGGCCGGCATCGTGAGAATGAGCAGTTGGGGTTTGGGGATAGGAATTTGGGAAACTCAAAATTTTAAGTAAGAAGCTAAAGTTAATCCACCGGCAACGGAGGCAGCGCCTATCAAACCGGCCAGTTCTTTCGGTGTCGTTTTGGCATCAACCGGCAGTTCGCCCTGATAGCCGCGAGAAACCATTGCACCATAAACGCGTTCTGCACGGTCAAGTGTGCGGATATAAAGCGCCCCGATCATAGCAGCGCTGGCGTAGCGCAACCAACCGGCAGGGCCAGATAATCCGCGACACTGGGCGGCGCGTTGCATCCGGGTGACTTCTGAGAGCAAAATTTCTAAATATTGTCCCGCTAAAAGTACACTTTGCTGCAAACCTGCCGGTAGGGGTAAGCCTTTGAGGGCAATCCCAAAACTGTGAGGCGGCAAACTTAATAAAAAGCTATTGACAAAAAGCAAACAAATTAGGGAACGAACGAGCAAATAACTAGCACGTTCCCAACCCAAGGGCAATGCCATTAAGCTGAGGAAGATTAATTCTGCCCCCAGCAATTGGCTAAGGGCTTTGAGTGGCGTCCGCAACACGAATGCCCACAAAATCGCCAATGCCCCATAGACGGCGAGTAAGGGCCAAGTGCCGAGTTTTAACAAAGCTGCCCCGATGACAGCAATCAACGACAGGCGCAGCCGAAATGTAATCGGGAAAAAGTGACCCATTACCTCGCCTTTACGCATCTTTGGGTTTAACTAGCTGGGCAAGTCCAAACGCCACCCCAAAGGACGCGCCACTGCCCAAAATGCCGGCAATACTGGTGCCAACCGGCCCTAATCCTTCGATGCTGTAATCTGCAAAGGGTGTGGGCACCGGCACTCGCACATTCTCGGCTAATTCGATAAAACCCAAGTCTTCGGCCACTTTTTCTAAGCCATCTGGCCAACCAGAGGCGGCGAGGGAAAGAACGCCGGCGATGAGCAAAACGCTGACAACTGGCACCACCCATTTATCGAGTTGCGGCTGTTCCCCGGGTAGTAAGTCGGGACGTGCAGTTGCCAGATAAGAAAGTACGCCGCCGGTGATTATGCCTTCGCCGACTCCGATCAATATGTGAACCCCACTCATTGCCGGCAACACTAAGTTGGGCGCGGCTGTCCCGGAAAGTACCAATTGAATCGCACAAAACACCGCTGCCGGCAACACACTCACACCGGCGGCAATCCCCGCAGCTAAAGGCAGCCGGCTTCTCGATCCGCCCAGCAGTCGTTGCAAGACTTGCGTGAGTGTCCAGCCAACCCAGACGCCGATTACCGCCATATTAAACACGTTTGCACCCAAGGCGGTGACGCCGCCATCGGCAAATAAGATGGCTTGAATGATTAAAACCGTGGTGATGCACAGCGTCCCCGCCCAAGGACTCCCCAGCATCACGGCGGCTAGAGTTCCTCCCAGCAAGTGACCACTGGTGCCCCCCGCGACGGGAAAATTAATCATCTGGGCGGCAAAAATAAAGGCTGTGGTTAAGCCCAATATGGGGGCTTGTCGAATCCCATACGCTTCACGAGAACGTGCCAGAGAGACGGCCACGGCTGCTGCGCTGGCGATGCCGGTTGCGGCTGCAACCGGCAAAGAAACAAAACCATCAGGAATGTGCATTAGTGTTCCCTGATCCTGAGAATTCCGGTTATTTAGTCTACAGAAATCAACTAACAGGGTTTTAGGGAACTTGACAATCCCCTCTAGGGGTATTTACCGGCAGTCTCTGCTTGCTTCAGTTCGCTTATTAATTACGGCCTGTCGCTGTTTCTACGCCACGTCGCCTTAATTCTAAAGAAATTATTGAGAATACTTATAAACAATTCACTTTAAATTTCTTAGGGTTTTGACCACAGTTGCTAAATAATTTCAGTAATTGTAAAATCATTGGGTCGGAAACTGGGCCGGTAATTATAGATTTTTCTGGAAACTAGGCTTTCACCAGCTGCTTAAGCCAGAAGCCACTATTTTGATCTAAATTGCTGTATTTATTACGTTCTGGCATATTGATCAAGCGCCTTCATCAGAAAGTCTCTCGGCTTGTATGAGCGTCAAACACAGAGGCTTGATCAGAAAAATACCAGCTCCTTATTGCTACTATTTTTAAATAGTGGGTTGAATTAACGCTTATTTATCCTAACTTAGGAAATAAGCGCCAACCCCTCGGCTTCACCCCATCCTTCCCTGACTCAACCAATGCTTGACCGGAAACCACTCATTTTAAATCGTCGCAGATTGCTGCAATTCGGAATCGCCGGCATCGGGATGAGTGGCGCGGCGATTGCCTTGCCTCAATTATTGGGGCAACGGCAAAAACTCGCCCAGGCGAAAGTGCCGCCCCTGCCAGGTGACGCGCCGGCAATTAACGACACGATGCATCCAATGACGATGCTGCGGGATTTTGACTGGGGCACTGTTAAGAAAGTGAATGGGCGCACGGTTCGGGAATTTCAACTAATTGCCGGCACGTCTACGATTGCCTTAAACAGCGCTGTAACGTTTAACACATGGAATGTTAACAATCGCGTACCTGGGCCAACTCTGCGGGCGCGGCAAGGCGATCGCGTCCGGGTTCTCTTTTTAAATCAGGGGGGACATTCCCACTCGCTGCACTTTCATGGGGTTCACCCCTCAGAAATGGATGGGGTCAAACCGATTCGTCACGGCGCGGCAACGATTTATGAGTTTGATGCCGAACCCTATGGCGTCCATCTTTATCACTGCCATATTGAGCCGGTGACGCGCCACATTAACAAGGGTTTGTATGGGATGTTTATTGTTGATCCGCCTGAAGATCGCCCGCCTGCTGATGAAATGATGCTGATCATGGCCGGCTATGACGTGAATGACGACGGGAAAAATGAACTTTACGCCTTTAATGGAGTGCCCGATTACTACCACCACCATCCCATCCCAATTTACCAAAATCAGCTAATTCGGCTGTATGTGCTGAACATGATTGAGTTTGATGTGGCGGCAACGTTTCACTTACACGCCAATATGTTCCAGGTTTACCGCACAGGTCGCACGCTAACGCCGGCTGAAGAAACGGATGTGATTACAATGGGCACGGCTGAACGCCACATTCTGGAGTTTTCATTTAAGTATCCGGGGAAATTTATGTTTCACCCTCACCAGGATGCGATGGCTGAACACGGCTGTATGGGGCTGTTTGAGGTGATTAAACCGGCTTAGTTGGGGTGGGGTCTTTGGGATTTTTTCAGTATCAGTTGACAAAATTTCTCACTAGCTAGAGAATGAATTCCGCAAAGGTTTTATATCATTCCGCTGTTAGAAGCCTTTTTTGCAAGTTCGTGTAAATTTTGTGAAATTAATCCTATGTTAGGCTTTCGTTCTTTATTTCTGACTGTTGCAACTGCCGGCTTAGTAACGCTTGCCGGTTGCAATAATGCTAATACCACCAACAACACCTCGACGGAAACAACGCCGGCAACAACTGCCGCGTCGAACACAGAAACGACAAAGCACGATCATGGCGGCGGCAAGAAGAAAGTTAACATTAACACCGCAATTTTGTCCGAGTTAGATAAATTTGAAGCGCAACTCGGTGTGCCGGCGCTGTCTAATAAAATTCAAGCGAGCCGGCCTTATGGTTCTCCAGAGGATTTAGTTTCTAAAAAAGTCATTACTCAGCAACAGTTTGACCAAATTAAAGATCAGGTCACAATAGAAGATATTGTTCTCACCGGCGAAGCGAAAGATGTGGATTATATGACCAAATTAGGTCTAATGAAAGGACACCTGATCGTTGCCAAAGAACTTTTAGATCAGCAAAAGCCTGAACAAGCCGAACCTCATATTGGCCACCCCGTTGAAGAAATTTATGTGGATGTGGAAGAACAGTTGCAAGAACGCAACGTTAAAGAATTTAAAACAACGTTAATTAGTCTGCAAGATCAACTCAAATCGAATCCTAAAAATGAAAAAATAGGGGCTAATTTTGAGACTTCTATGCAAGCGATAGATGGAGCGATTGAGGGGATTTCTGAAGCGCAACGCACATCTCCTAAATTTGTGTTGCAAGTCATCAATGGATTGTTAGAGGCTGCTGATGCTGAATATGGAGCAGCCGTTGCTAATAATAAAATTACCGCTGATATTGAGTATCAAGATTCTCGCGGCTTTGTGAACTATGCCAATACGCTGTATAAAAATATTTCTCAGCAAATGGCTAAAGAAAACCCAGACGCTCATAAACAGATTCAAACCAGCTTGACTGAACTCACAAAAGCTTGGCCTTCTGTAACAGCGCCGGCAGCGCCGGTGAAAACCCCAGAACAAGTTTCCCAATTGATCGCAACCATTGGGCAGAACAGCCAAAAAGTGGTGAAATAACTTTCTAAATCATGGATTTTAGTTCTGCTTTACCGACATTTGTGATCACCCTACGAGAAGGTGTTGAAGCTGCCCTCGTCGTGGGAATTGTCCTGGCTTGTTTGAAAAAAGCAAAAGCAAGCCAGTTAAATCCTTGGGTTTATGCCGGCGTCATCGCAGGAATTGTTGCAAGTGCGCTGGTGGGTTTGCTCTTTGGCGTGATGATTCAAGCGTTAGGAACTGCCAACCAACAATATGCACCCATTATTGAGCCATTGCTAGAGGGCGTATTTAGCGTTTTAGCAATTATCATGCTCAGTTGGATGCTGGTGTGGATGACCAAGCAAGCGCGGTTTATGAAAGCTCAAGTGGAAGGCGCAGTCAGTGCTGCGCTTCAAAACAATAGCCGTGCCGGCTGGGGGGTTTTTAGCTTAATTTTCATCGCCGTTTTAAGAGAAGGCTTTGAAACCGTTTTGTTTGTTGTTGCCAAATTTCAACAAGGTTTCATTCCCGCTTTAGGTGCCCTTGTTGGGTTGGGAGTGGCGGCAGGAATTGGCGTTTTGCTGTTCAAATGGGGCGTGAAAATTAATATTCGCCAATTTTTTCGCTACATGGGCATTTTATTGCTATTAATTGTAGCCGGCCTGGTTGTTTCCTCACTCGGACATTTTGACACAGCCATTAACGCTTTAGCACAGATGGATCGCAAATCTCAATCCCTCTGTTTTTATTACGAACGGTTTGCGAAAGTCCACTCTTGCGTTCTCGGGCCTATCGTCTGGAATACCACCAAAATCTTACCCGAAGATCGCTTTCCCGGTCTTTTGTTCAATGCTCTGTTCGGTTATACCGACAAACTGTTTTTAGTACAAGCACTGGGTTACGGAATATTTATAATTACCATAGGCGGGATTTATTTCCAAAGCTTAGCCGGTCGTGTCTTCTTCCCCTTCTTAAAAAGCCGTCAATCTGCTAAAGAATCCGTAAGTTCTCAACGCGATTAAACCAAATAGGAGATTTAAACAAGAAAAATCTCCTAATCCCGGCTTCATTCTTCATCCAGTATCCGTTATCCTGTGTTTAACACTGACAATAAACAACGAATGAAAGAGCTGGACGTAAAAGAAACCATCAGCCTGCTAAATACCATCATGGAATTTGAATTAGCAGGGGTTGTGCGCTATACCCATTATTCTCTCATGGTAACAGGGCCAAATCGGATACCCATCGTAGACTTTTTTAAAGCTCAAGCCGCGGAGTCCTTAATTCACGCCCAACAGGTGGGAGAAATTCTCACCGGCTTAGAAGGGCATCCTAGTCTGCGGATCGCACCGATAGAGGAAACCTACAAACATTCCGTGCGCGATATTTTGGCAGAAAGCCTCAACCATGAAAGAAAAGCTTTGGAGATGTATAAAGAATTGCTCCATACGGTTGAGGATGCTAGCGTTTATCTGGAAGAATTTGCTCGCACCCAAATTGGCACAGAAGAAATGCACAATATCGAAATTAAAAAGATGTTGCGCGACTTCAGTTAAGTGTAAACAATTTGCAATCGGTGGCTAATCGTGAGCTAATTTCTTGCGATTAGCCAATAGCCATCTAACTCAGAACAGCGATGGATTTTAGTGCTGCCCTGCCTACTTTTGTCATCACCCTGCGGGAAGGTGTTGAAGCTGCCTTAGTGGTGGGAATTGTGCTGGCTTGTTTGAAAAAAGCTAATGCCAGCCGGCTGAATTCTTGGGTATTTGCCGGCATTGTTGCGGGAATTGTTGCTAGCGCGTTGATAGGAATTGTATTTAGCTGGGGGATGCAAACCCTCCGCACTTCCAACTGGACTTATGCGCCGGTGGTTGAGCCTTTGTTGGAGGGTGTTTTCTGTCTCATAGCAATTGCGATGCTTAGCTGGATGTTAATCTGGATGACTCAGCAGGCAAAATCTCTCAAAGCTGACGTTGAAGGGGCTGTGAGTGCTGCCTTGCAACAACAGACTGCCGCCGGCTGGGGGGTTTTTGGCTTAATTTTTATCGCCGTTTTAAGAGAAGGCTTTGAAACCGTTTTGTTTATCGTGGCTAAATTTCAGCAAGGCTTGATGCCGGCATTGGGTTCGCTTGCCGGCTTGGCTGGGGCTGCCGGTATTGGCGTGCTGTTATTTAAATGGGGCGTGAAAATTAATATTCGCCGGTTTTTCCAAGTCATGGGCGTTTTTCTCCTCCTCATTGTTTCTGGCTTGGTGATTTCCGCCCTGAAAAAGTTTGACGCAGCCGGCAGCATTTTGGCGCACTTGCAACCACAACTTGCAAATTTTTGCATTGCCGGTTCTCCTTCGTGTATTTTAGGGCCGGTTGTTTGGGATGCGACGAATGTATTGCCCGATAACCAGTTTCCCGGTGTTGTTCTCAAAGCTTTATTCGGCTATCGCGCTAAGCTTTATCTCGCCCAAGCTGTTAGTTATATTCTCTTTCTAGCTGCTGCCGGCACCCTTTATTTCCAAAGTATCACAGGGCGATCAATTTTCTCCTCAAAACATCTTCAATCGGGTGAAAATTCTGTTAGCACTGAACCCAAATAAAGACTAAATTAAAATAAATTTTTTATCTATAAAAATGAGTTGGAATAGCGCAAAATTTGCGAATTAGGGTATTTGAGATTATCTAAAATGTCATGAAAAATTGATACAATAGAGGGTTTTCGTACTTTTTCTGGATAAAATAATTCAATTACAAGTTTTGTCATCTATCAAAAGATAGATGATAGAGAAATCCCTTTGAATTTAGCGATTCTTTACTCAGCAGTTTAGGATTCAGCATTTAAGACTTAATATAATTGGCAATGCCGGCTAGGTAGATTTTATGCATTAATACCATTCATTATTTGCATAACAGATTGCAACAAATAGACAGCTACTTTACGATCAACACACCCGCACAACACTCAGGCAATTCAAAATCGAGGTTGTGTCAATAAAGCCCGCTGAAAAGGGACTTTAAAATGGAAACTCGCGTGACAGGCAAAACGCTTGTGGTTGGCGAGGTTCATTGATGTGCAAGTGAGACTCGCTGCTTTCAGTCGCCACAAGAGATCAGATCGATATTCTTGGCAGCAACGTCGCTTAAATGTCTGATTTGTCAGGAAAACGTGAACAAACGGAGTTGATTCATGATTGATATGTATAAACCGGGTGCCCTTAAACAGACTTTATCAGCAATGTCACATCAGGAGTTGCTAGATTTGGTCTTGACATTGTCCAGCACTAGCCCAGATTTTAGTCACGCCCTGCTGGCGAATATTCGCTACACATCGAAGCCGGGAAAAACTGAACAAGTGCGGCAACTCAAGCAGCAAATCTCTAATTTTTTTGCGGCGTTTCCAACTCGATATGCTTATTTAGATCCCGAATATGATGAGGATGAAAGCTATCCCGAACTCGATCCAATGATTGAAGGCGCAAAAATGTTGCCTTCAAATGAGCGGATAGAGGTATTGTGGCATCTTGTCCTTTGTGGCAAACAGATGTTTGAGTATGAAAATGTGCCGGTGGGGTCGCAGCAAATTGAAGAAGCGATTAACTTTTATGCGGAAGCAGTCAGGCAAAGCGCTTTATCTCATCAGGAAAAACAGCCTTATTTTGATGCGTTAGTAAATGCTCTCACCTGGCGGATGTCCGGTTATGGAGAAGTGAGTGATGCCCTTGAAAAGGCACTTTCAAGCCTTAGTACCGGCTCTAAAGATTATCAGTATTTACTCACTCGATTGGAAAGCAGTGATTATTCTAGAGCAAATGAGTTAAGTGCCGGTTATTACCTGAAATTAGGCGATGAAGAAAATTATCTGCGGATTCGACAAGCGAATTTAAGAACCGAAGATCAGTATTTGGAATTGGCTAACTACTGGCTGCAAAAACAAGATAAGCAAAAATACATTGCTATTTTAGAGAGTGGGGCTTCGGATTTACTTCAAAAACGGCGCAAACCCAAATTTAGTTTTGATATCTTATTCTTAGGTTCATCAGTTAAATCCAGCGAATTGTTAGGAACTTTAGCAGATTACTACGCACTAAAACACGACCACCAAAACCTCTGCCGCATTTTGCTGGCAACCGCAGAATATAGTGGGGTTAATCTGGACTTATACGAACAAGTTAAAACCGCTGCTTCCGCAAACCAGTGGCAGGAATTACAGCCACAACTGCTAGAATTTGCTAAGCGAAATCCTGAAACGCTGGCGGAAATTTATTTATTTGAAAGTGATTGGGAAGCTGCGATTCAACTGGCACATCGGCACCTTCATGCGGAACGATTGCAGGTCTTAGTTGCCGAAGGTGTCAAAGAACATTATCCCCAAGCATCCCTAAAAATTTACGAGCAGCTAGTGCAGCATTATATTGACTTGCAAAGCCGCGAACACTATCGAACGGCTGCCCGTCATGCCGGCGCGATTAAATCAATTTATCAAGACATCTTGAAAGCACCAGAAACTGGGCGAGATTATATTAACGCGATTCGCCAGCGGTATCCCCGCTATCGAGCATTGCAAAATGAATTTCGCCGGCTGTAAATTACTAGAGACGGGGCATAGGGCACTAAGAAAATTAAGTATTCTCTCCCCATGCCCCATGCCCCTACCTTTAGGTTGGCGAAGCCTTGACCTAGGCCCCATGCCCCTAATAATGACTTCCTGTTTTGCGCTGCTGCACCGCTGTCATGCCGGCAGGTTGCAGCACATGACCATTTTCAACCACAGCATAAACTAGCCAGTGATCTCCGCATTCCATGCGATTGTCTACGGTGCATTCTAAATAAGCAAGAGCGCCGGTTAAAATCGGACAACCGTTATGAGCTTCTTTTGTTTCCAAGCCGGCAAATCGGTCTTCTCCGGGTGCGAAAGACTTGATAAAATGCTTCCGCAATTGCTTACCTTCAGCCAAAATATTTAAAACAAACTTATCTCCCTTGTGCATCAGAGATTCAATGGCGCGATCTTTCGCAACCGCAACTGTTAAACCAGGGGGATTAAACGTTGCTTGAGAAACCCAAGAAGCCAGCATCCCGCTAGTCACGTCTCCCCGCTTGGCTGCCACCACACAAAGCGAACCCACAAGACGACCGACTGCTTGTGCACTGCGATCCGCTTGTGCTGCGTTTACTGATTGTTTTGGTGCCCGAAGTTTTTGAGCTTTGATTAATGCTTGAGCGAAATCAGTTCCCGCTTCTTCGCACTGTTGTAAGGTGACATCCGTGGGTTTAAATTTCACTCGAATCGGTTCAAAACCAAGCTTATAACCGGCATCTTGTAATTTGCTTTCTAACAAATCAATGGCTTCGCCACTCCAACCGTAGGAACCAAAAACACCTGCTAATTTAGTTTTCGCCGCGTTGGAAAGTACAACTCCCAAAGCGGTTTGAATTTGAGTTGGAGCGTGACCACCGAGTGTGGGAGAACCGATAATAAATCCAGCACATTTTTCGATTGCTTCTTGGATTTCCGCCGGCTCAACTGCTTCGCAATTAATTAATTCGACGCCAACGCCGGCTTTCGTAATGCCCTTGGCAATTGCTTGCGCTAAAGTTGCGGTATTGCCATAAGCTGAAGCATAAAGTAAGGCAACTGTTAAATCTGTAGATTTTTGATCTTGACTCCACTGCCGGTAAAGATGGGTAAGTTCCGTCAATCCATAGCGCACCAAAGGGCCATGAGAAGGCGCATAAAATCGCACCGGCAAATCTGCGATTTTATCTAAAGCACTTTCTACCTGACGCGCTTGGGCGGCATGAAGACAGTCGAAATAAAAGCGCCGGTCTTCACTATATATTTTCCACCCTTCATCAAATACCTGATCGCCGCAAACGTGCGCCCCAAATAACTTATCTGTGTAGAGAATTTGCGTTTTGGGGTCGTAAGTACACAATCCATCAGGCCAGCGCGGACTCGGAGTTGGGATAAATTTCAACTCATGACCTTTTCCTAAATCTAAAGTTTCTTCCCCCCGCACTACCCTGATATTTAAAGTTTGATCGGGCAAAGCAGCCCGCAAAGCAATCGCAGCGGGATTTGAGCAAACAAATGTAATTTGCGGAGCGAGTTTTAACAATGCTGTCAGCGTTGCACCCCGGTTCGGATTAACGTGTCCTAAAATTACATAATCCAGCTTTTTTAGGTCAAAACGCTGCTGCAAAGCGGCTAAATAAATTTCAGTAAATGATTCACCAGGCGGGTCAATTAAAGCGGTTTTTTCAGCTTCAATTAAAAAAGAATTTGCAGTTGTTCCTCGTTGCAGTGAATATTCAACTTCAAATTTAAGTCTTTCCCAAGTACGCGAACGCAGCACTCTGGTGTCTTCGCCGGTTGCGAGAACTTGAACGTCACGAGGTTTTGCGGGTGTCATAGATGAAGTTGGGTAAGTTTAATTTAAAGGCTAAAACCGGCAAGGTTAGCGCCAAGATTCGCAAAGGCTAATATTTCTCGGATACAACTCGATCCTCCCTAGCCCCCCTTAACCAGGGGGCACCGGATTCAAAGCCCCCCTGATTAAGGGGGGGTGGGGGGATCTCCTCTACGTTCCTTTGCCTTGCAAAAAGTTAATAATGATTGCCAACTTTCCGGTGGTGAACTGCCGGCAACGCATCAGGATTGGAGACACGACCCGCGTCAATTGTTGCGTAAACAATCCAGTGATCTGAACACTCCATGCGGCTAGCAACTTGGCATTCAAGATAGGCGACGGCGTCGGTTAAAATTGGGCAATCATTGCTAGCCGGCTGGGTATTCACACCGGCAAATCGATCAGCACCGGGGGGGAAACGCTTGAGAAAATGCTTCATCAGCGCTTGATAATTGCCTTCTTCCAACACATTAAGAACAAAGCGATCACCGACGTGCATTAACGCTTCAATTGCCCGATCTTTAGCAACAGCAATCGTTAAACCGAAGGGCTTAAAACTTGCTTGAGCAACCCATGATGCTAGCATTGCGCTGCTGGCATCCGCTTTTTTGGCAGTGATAATGTAAAGTCCGCCGCTGATGCGTCCCAAGGCTTTATCAAGTTCATTATCAAGGGACTTCATCTGCTTGATGGCTTTATCACGAGTGAGCCACTGTCCCAAGTCGGTGCCGGCTTCATCGCACAGTTTGTAAGTTCCTTCTGTCGGTGTTTCTTTAATCAGAATGTTGGGAAATGCTTCTTTTAAACCCAACTCCAAGAACTTACTCCGCAGCGGATAAATCGATACGTCATCACCACCACCTGATTCAAACAAACCGATGCTTTGCTTGTTCGTAACGGCTGCCAAAATGGTACTAATCGCAGCTTCAGCAGTGGTAGCACCAAAGCCACTGGTTGGAGGTGCACCGATCACGATGCCGGCAGCCTGACTAACGAGTTCCCTAGCTTCTTGAGGTTCGGCAAATTTGAGATCCATCATTTCCACCGCAACGCCGGTTTTGGTGATCCCATAAGCGATCGCTTGGCTGAGGCGATCGCTATAGCCGTAATCTGAAAAGTAAAAGACGGCAACCGTGGTTTCTGCTTTGGCTTGCGCTTGGCTCCATTGCCGGTAGCGTCCGGTGAGTTCGACTAAATTATGCCGCAACAAAGGGCCGTGGCCGGTGGCGATTGTGGTAATTTCTCCCAAGTCTGCCATGCGCTTCATCGCACCCAGGACAGAACGGGCGTTGGGAGCCATTAAACACTCGTAGTAGAAGTGATAATCTTCTTCAATGGCCGCTAAATCTTCGTCAAAGGTTTTATCGGAGCAGTAGTGCATCCCGAACGCATCGCAGGTGAAGAGAACCTGGGTTTTGTGATCGTAGGTGAAAATTGTATCTGGCCAATGCAGGTTAGGAGCTGATACGAATTCTAAAACGTGGCCGTTGCCTAAATCGAGTTTGTCGCCATTTTTGACAATCTGCCGTTGAAATGGCCAATGGATTAAATCTTCTAAAAACTGTATAGCAACTTTTGCGCCAACAACTGTGGCTTGCGGTGCCAGTTGCAAGACATCTTTAACTAAACCACTATGGTCTGGCTCCGTATGGCTGATAATCAAATAATCAATTTCAGTGGGGTCAATGATGCCGCGCAGCGTGTCTAGATACAGCTGGCGGAATTTCTCATGGGATGTATCTACTAAAGCTGTTTTCTCACCCCGAATTAAGTAGGAGTTA
This sequence comes from Microcoleus vaginatus WJT46-NPBG5, assembly GCA_019359355.1. Taxonomy (GTDB): domain Bacteria; phylum Cyanobacteriota; class Cyanobacteriia; order Cyanobacteriales; family Oscillatoriaceae; genus FACHB-68. Next base: position 124,666 of record JAHHHM010000020.1, read on the forward strand.
TAGGTTGTACCGTTTTGCAGTCCGAATTCAATGTCAAAACGATCACGATCCCAATCTAGTGAGCGTATCGTTGTTGTGTCCTGGGAAATTTCGCCGGTTTCTATCGTCAGCCTGCGTTGGACTCGGTCGGTGAGCACTACCATCAATGGCCTCCTTTTGAGCGACCCATTCTTAGTTCATTTCACATATTGTTACACGTTCTAATTATGAAGATTTATTAAAAAACCTATGAGTCGGTTAAGAAACCTAAAAGTGAGCATGGGGGATGGGGCATGGGGGATTGGGTAAAATGCCCAATCCCCCAATCACTTCTAGTTAACTTGGGGCTAGATTAGAGCGAAATCACTTGCAGTAATTAAGTTAGATTGCAAGCCGGTTAGGGTGGCGAGAAGTTCATCACCGGCACTAATCAAAGTGGCATTAGTACCTGAAGTAATCGTGAGGTTCTCGAAAGTTAAACCGGCACTTAAACCCAGCAAATCTTCCCCATCCGTAAAATCAGCAATCGTATCACTGCCGGCACCTTGTTTCAGGACAAAGAGATCACTGCCGGCACCACCGATTAAGCTGTCATTCCCCAGATCCCCAGTGAGAATATCATCACCACTACCGCCAATAAGCGTGTCATCATCCTTACCGCCACAGAGGATATCATCACCACTGCCACCATCTAAAGCATCTTTGCCTTGATTGCCATTAAGGTAATCATTACCCTCATCGCCATTTAAGCTATCATCCCCCAAGTCTCCGCACAGAGCATCATTGTCATCGTTGCCAGAGACAGTGTCATGATCTTTGCCTCCATGCAGACTGTCATTGCCGGCACCCCCATCGAGGTTATCGCTGTCAGCATTACCAAAGAGCAAATCATTCCCCTCATTGCCGGCTAGGTTATCGCTTCCCATATCCCCGCAAACAATGTCATCCCCGATGTTGCCTGATAGGATATCCGAATCCTTACCGCCGTGGATGCTGTCATTACCTGCGCCGCCATCAAGGGTGTCATTTCCTTGGTTGCCATTGAGGTAGTCATCGCCATCACCGGCATTGAGGCTGTCATTGCCCAGGTTGCCAAACAGTTTATCTTGGCCGGCAGTTCCTAAAAGTGTGTCATTATCCTTGCCACCATAGAGAGTATCATCGCCGGCACTGCCGTCTAAGAAGTCATCTCCTTGATTGCCCAATAGCAAGTCATTGCCATCGCCACCAACAATACTGTCATTTCCCTGTTGGGCGCTGATGGCATCATCACCACTGGTGCCGGTGAGGGTATCATCACCCTCAGTACCAAAGGTTTGATCCTCCGAGGTGTTGACGAGATCGAAACTGCCGATGATCACAGGAACGCCGTTGTTATTACCGCCGTTGTTATTACCGTTATTATCGCCATCGCCATCGCCGTCACCGTCATCAATTGAGATGCCTTGAATTTGAGCCTCTAATGCGCTGCCGGTGTCTTCTGCCACGACGGATGAAATTTGTTTCGTGCCGGCACCGGCTTCTCGAAGATCCTTGACAACTTCATCCAGCGTTACCTTCTGCACACGAGCAATTTCTTCATCAATTGACTCATTTGTGCTATCAGCAACCGCCTTATCAATCGCTTGATTACTTTGTGCCATTACCTCCGCTGCTGAGGCAACGAATTGTGCATCAACAATTGGATTAAGATTGGCATCAACTTGTTTGATGTTGGTTACAGCCTGCCCAATCAGCGTTGCTAATACAGTTCCTGAGCTTAAATCTAACGGGCTGCCGGCTTTTATTTGAGTCGTGAAAGCCGCTACAACCGCTTTCATGATTGCAGAATTCTCCGCCGTTGAAGCGCCATCAATTAAGGCATTTGTTTGGGTAATGACGTTTTGTACTTGCGTCATTGCCACCAAAACTTCAACTCCGCCGGCTTGATTATTGTTGGTGGCAAGAATTGGATCAAAGTCGGTTAAGTCAATATCAGAGGGGAGAGAAAGTGCTGTGAGAACCTGAGCATTTGCTTCGTCTGGCTCAATTCCCTGCTCGATTAAATCCTGGATGAGAGTGGTTAACAGAGTAATGACTGTGGCAGAAGCCGGCGCTGTTAGAGGCGTTTCTAAAGGCAAGCCGGTGGCTGTATCTGTCCCGCCGAATGCTCCAAGCCTGCCTTCTTCTGGGTCGATTTCACCATTATTGTTTGTATCAAAAGTGTCGAAGGGAATATCGAGATTAAATTCCCCATTATTGTCTGTTGTTACTGAGGTTTCATTATCTTCAACGATGCCATTGCTGTTGACATCTAAGAAGACTGTTGCACCTGAAATGTAACCGTCTATGACCTGGCCACTTTGAGACCAGTTCGAATATTTAATGTAAAATGTCTGGCTAGCCCTGGCTCCCCAAGAGTCAGTAGCGCTTAAATCGACAACGAAGGGTGACCATTGAGCAGGAGGAGTCCCCGTAAAAGTAATTGTATTTTTCTGACTGTTGAACTCAAAGTTCAGCCAACTGCTATTTGGACTGCTTTCTATACTGCCACCGCCATCGTAGGCCAAAGTTAGCTTGTAGGTGAGAAGATCACCGTCTGGATCTGTGAATACATCTTTAATTTCTACTCCATGTAGATCTCTGAAGGAGGAAAGATTAATTTTTTGCTCTGGCGCATCATTAATAGGTTTGATATTCAAATTAACCGTGCTATCTGTTATCGCATAATCCGTTCCATCTGAACCATTCCAGTTAAAGCTAATCGCTCCATTAAAATTGGAATTCGGCGTCAATGTCAGGTAATTGATTACAGAAGCCGGAATTTCTTGATTAAGGGTTACTTCATCACTTCCAAAATAAAGCCTGGCATTTTGGGGCAGCGAAGTTAGCTTTATTTTGACTAAATTCTCCCCATCTATATCGCCAAATGCACCTGTGAAGTCAGCCGCAGAAAATCTAACATACGTGTCTTCATTGCCTTGTTTAACCACCGTACTAACAAGCGGCAGGTTATTAACATTACTTACAGCGATATTAACACTCGCGCCTGCTGTGGCGTAGGCAATGCCATCAAAGGCATTCCAAGCAAAGCTGGTTGTGCCATCAAAATTAGCTTTGGGGGAAAAGACAAGATTTCCTAAAGCAGCCGCCTCAATTTCTTGATTTCTTGTAACAGAGACACCGTTAAGTTTGAGGGTTCCGTTATTAGGAAGAGAGGTAATTTTGACGAGAGATAGCGCGTTGCCATCTGCATCAGTAAACTGACTGGTAAAGTCGGCTGCGGTAAAGGCTATATCCGCATTTTCATGGCTGACTTTGCTAATATTCCTAATCGTTGGTGCTGTATTAATCACATCAACGGCTAAGCTAACTGTTGCGCCAACAGCCGCATAGGAAGTGCCATCAAAGCCATTCCAACCAAAGGTGATCACACCAGAGAAACCAGGATTAGGGGTGAAGGCAAGGTTTCCTAATGCAGCCGCAGCAATTTCTTGATTTGTCGTAACAGCTACGCCATTTAACGTCAGACTTCCGTTATCAGGAAGTGAGGTAATTTTAATCTTGCTGAGCGGATCGTTATCTACGTCTCCAAATGCATTTTGGAAGTCGGTTGCCGTAAAATTAATTGCCGTGCTGGCACTTCCTATTTTGCTGACTGTGCTGACAATCGGCAAGTCATTAATGCGATTGAGATAGAAGGTAATTGATATATCGCTTGCCGAATAACTTGTGCCGTCAAAGCCATTCCAGTGAACGAAAAAATTGCCGTTAAAATTGGGGTTGGGAGTGAAGGTTAAACCGCCTAAAGCTGATACAGCAATTTCTTGATTTCGTGCAACAGGAACACCGTTTAACGTCAGGGTTCCTCTATCTGGCAACGTCGTAATTCTAATTTTTGTTAGGCTGTCGCCATCAACATCTGAAAAGGCTTTGGTAAAATCAGTAGCCCTCAAAGAAATTGCTGTGTCTTCATTACTAAATTTACTGAATGATCTAAGAACTGGCAGATCGTTAACGGCATTAGTAGTTAGGTTAGCTGTAGCATCGGTAGCCGCATAAGTCGTGCCATCATATCCATTCCAATTAAAGCTGGTTCTGCCGTTAAAATTAGCAGCCGGGGTGAAAGAAAAATTACCTAAAGCAGCCAAGTTAATTTCTTGATTGGCTGTCACAGCAACGCCATTTAAAGTAAGAGTACCGTTGGTTGGCAATGTGGTAATTTGGATTTTTGTGAGGCTGTTGCCGTCAATATCTGAAAAGGCGCTGGTGAAGTCAGAAGCATTCAAGGAAATAATGGTATCTTCATCGCCAGCTTTGCTAATATTGCTGACGGTGGGTGTGTCATTAGCGGCGGCGATATTGAGGTTGACTTGGGGGCTGCTCGTTGCGTAGGCGGTGCCATCAAAGCCATTCCAGTAGAAGCTAAGGGTACCGTTAAAATTGGCGCTGGGAGTGAAGGCTAAACCACCTAAAGCTGAGGCGGCAATTTCTTGATTGGAAGTGACAGAAACACCATTTAAGGTGAAGGTTCCGTTCGTCGGCAAAGTGTAAATTTTAATTTTCGTCAGGCTGTCGCCATTAGCATCACTAAAGGCATTGGTAAAATCAGCAGCCGTAAAGGGAATGGGGGTGTCTTCTCTACCGGGTTTGTTGATATTGGTTAGGATGGGGCGTTGGTTAGCGTCGGTGATATTAACGGTGAGGGGATTAATTGCGAATGTAGCGGGATATTCACTAGCGGCACTATTACTGATGCTGTGGGTGATGGTGCCGGCATGGTTACCTTCTACGACGTTATCATTAGCAGCTCGCACGGTAATTGTTTGAGGACTGGTATTGGTGCGTGTGAAGGTGACGCTGTTAGAAAATGTGGTGCCATCCAAACTAATTTGGGTTTGGCTGTTGGCAGTGGCGGTAATCGCAACGCTGCCGGTGGGGATGGTATTTAAAGCAATGGTGTAACTATCTGTTGCACCACCTTCGGCAACTGAAGTGCTGCCATTTGATTGAACAATAGTGACGCCGGCAATGTCATTGTCGGTGTTGCTGGCATTAACAGAGGGGAAGGTTAAGGCACTGTAGTTGGTATCACTGCTGGTAACGGTGCCGTTAATTTGATAAACAACATTACCATCAGCAAAATTATCATTAACGCCGGTGAGGGTAACCGTTTGAGGTGTGTTCCAGTTGGTGGAGTTGAATGTTACCGATGGAGTGACTGTGCCTTCTGCGGTTTTGCTGCTGCTTAAAGCCAGGGTGACATCTGATGTGGGTTGAGTCCTTAACGCAATTGTAAAACTTGCGGTTCCCCCGGCTTCAGTGGTGTTGAGCGTGACACCGGCAGGAGTAATCGTAAAACCTGCCGTGTCGTCATTGGTAATCGTCGTCGAGACAGGAGTCGTGATCGGAACGGTTGCTTGAACACCGGCAGGAGTCGTGCTGGGAGTGAGAGAAGCTTGAATCGTTTCGTTGGTTTCACTAACCACATCCCCGGCAACATTCAGGGTGACGGTGGCTTCTGTTGCACCGGCAGCAAAGTTAACTGTATTGCCAGTATTGGTAATGCCGGTGCCGGCAACGCCTGCGAGGGTGTAATCTGTGTTGTTTGTAGCGGTTCCGCCAAAGCTCAGATCGACGCTGCTAGCGACATCGGTGCGTCCGCTGCGGGTGATGGTATAGGTTATAGGAGTTGTGCCGGTGTTGCCTTCGGTAACGCTGGCATTATTGGCAACAATGGCGTATTCAATATCGTTGTCTTCAATAGTGAGCGTGGCGGTATTGTTAGGGGAATTTGCTACTTTGTAAGTTTCGCCATCGGTGAGGGTGAGGATAACAGTTTCGCCTGGATCGCTAATCGCATCGTCGGTGAGAACAACATCAATGCTGGCAGTGGTTGCCCCAGCAGCAAAGGTGACGCTTCCCGGTAAGGCATTGTAGTCGATGCCACTGGTCGCTGTCCCCGCTACCGTATAAGCCAGTGTAATGCCGCCCTCCGGGGCGGGATTGCTAAGAGTGAGGGTAAAAGTGCCGGTGTTGCCTTCTGTGCCGGTGTAGGTGGGTGCGGCGAAGTTCACCACAGGCGTTGGAGTATTAAGCAAAACTGAGGTATTAAAAGACCAGTAATTTGAGGTCGCCAGATCCGGTAAACCGTCTGCATTAAAATCGCCCACCGCAACCGTCCACGGTCCTGTCCCAATGCTCAAGTTGCTCGCCGGCTCAAAGTTGCCGGTGCCATCTCCTGAGAGAATGGAGATGTTATCGGTGGGACTGTCGCTACCTACGCCATTGGCAGTAACTAAGTCAAGGTTGCCATCTACATTGAAGTCGCCCGTAGCTACAGAACGAGGACCAGGCCCGACGTTAAAGTTAGTTGCCGGGTTAAAAGTGCCCCCTCCTGTCCCTAACAGTACAGAAACGTCGCTAGAACCTTCATTAGCTGTCGCTAAATCGAGAATATTGTCTCCATTTAAGTCGGCAACCGTAACAGAATAGGGATTTGTTCCGACCCCGATGTTAGTCGTAGTGCCAAAATTACCGCTGCCGGTTCCTAAGACAATGGAGACGTTATTAGAACTATAATTTGCAGTGGCGATATCTAAGTTGCCGTCGCCGTTAAAGTCTCCTGCCGCAACAGATTGAGGTCTTGACCCCACAGCAAAATCCGTAGCAGCACCAAAGCTGCCGGTGCCATCTCCTAGCACGATGGAGACAGTGTTGGCGTCAGTGTTTGCCGTGGCGAAGTCAAGATAAGAATCTTGGTTAAAATCACCTGTGGTGACAGACCAGGGACTTAACCCCACACTATAATTCGTTGCTGGATTAAAGTTGCCGCCTCCAGTTCCTAATAGCATGGAGACATTACTATCACCCCAGTTGGCTACGGCGATATCAGGGATATTATCTCTATTGAAATCTCCGATGTCGCTGGCAAACGCATAAAGACCAGTGTTCAAGTTAGTAGCTGTCCCAAACTTGCCGGTGCCATCTCCCAACAGAATTGAAACGTTGTCTGTGGCACGGTTTGGGATAACCAAATCGAGGATGCCATCGCCATTTAAGTCGTCCACAGAAACGTACTGCGGTTGATTTCCTGCGCCAAAGTTAGTAGCTGAACCGAAACTCGTCAGCACAAAGCTGTAAGATGCTAAGACTTGTGGATCAAATGCTAAGTAAGTGTTAATCTTGCCAGTGCTGTATTCCAGTTCCCAATCTCCACCAAACGCTGCGCTGCCGGTTTTATTGGTAGAGGCTGCAATAAAAGCACCCGTTAACGAACTCAACTTTTGCACAAAAGCTTTACCAACTGGGCCGGCTGCCACTTCGCAACCGTAAAGAATAATCGAAGCACAAGAGAGCGAACTTGCCCAAGATTGCAATTTTTTTGTGTAGCGATCTAGGTTATTTAAACTGAAGTTAGTATTACCTAGTTGCAAAGAACCTGGACTACCGTGGCAGACAATATGAAGGTGAGAAATGCCAGTGTATTGAGCTAAAACTTCAGTGATTTGACTGATTCCATCCTGGTTTGAATCAAGGATGATGATTGGTATGCCGGCTACAACACCCGCAATTAAGCTTTCTTTGTCGTCAACAGTTGAATCGATAAAAAGGAGATTGGATTGAGTATTCATAGTAAATACTTTATCTTCGTTATAAAGGTTGAGGGTTGCTGGAGGCTTTGACTGGACTGTCAGAGTTTTTGTAGGTGAGTTTGTCCGGGATGGTTACTGGCTAACTTTTGATTTATAAGTTATGTAAAAAAAATTTATCAAGCCTAAAATTCCTTTTTTAAGTTATACAATTTCTATTGCAGTATGGCTGAATTTACCCAGATGCCGCTAGATCAGTTTAAGATCAGTTTAAATCTGATCTTGACAAAGGCTGATAAATGTAATAAAAATTTCAAATCATCAGCACCCCCATAAAGCAAGCGCATGGGAGATGAACTTTGCCGGCAGCCAGAGGAATGCCATCGGGTTTGAGTATAAATGCTGACTAAATAAAAAAGTGGGATGAAAATGATTCATCCCACGTATGGTTGATTTTAATGTTAATTAGATTGTGACGAAATCATTAGCGGCGATCAGGTTAGATTGCAAGCCGTTAAGCGTGACGAGAAGTTCATCACCGGCACTAATCAAAGTCGCATTATTACCCGCAGTAATCGTGAGGTTCTCGAAAGTTAAACCGGCAGCTAAAACCAGCAAATCTTCTCCATCGGTAAAGTCGGTAATGATATCATTGCCGGCACTTTGTTTTAAGACAAAACGATCACTGCCGGCACCGCCGGTTAAGCTGTCATTCCCCATATCGCCGCTGAGAATATCATCGCCACTGCCGCCGATCAGTGTGTCATTATCTTTGCCGCCGTGGAGGCTATCATTACCATCTCCGCCATCCAAAAGATCCGCACCCGCGTTGCCGTAGAGTGCATCATTGCCGGCATCCCCGCTCAGCGTATCATTGCCCGTATTGCCAATGAGGATATCTTCGTCTTTGCCGCCGTATAGGGTATCGTCACCATTCCCGCCATCAAGAATATCATCGCCAGCGTTGCCGTTGAGGTAGTCGTTGCCATCACCGCCAACTATCGTATCGTTGCCGAGATCACCCAGCAGCAGATCCCCCCCTAGGTTTCCAATGATCAGATCATTATCTTTGCCCCCAAAAATGGTGTCATCACCATTACCTCCATCGAGAGTGTCATTATCGGCATTGCCATTGATATAGTCATTGCCGGCACCTCCATTAACCGTGTCATTTCCCTGTTCGCCAAACAGCAAATCATCCCCATCTTGTCCTAAGACAACATCACTGTCTTGACCGGCAAAGATTGTGTCAATATCGTTGCCACCATCAATATAATCAGTGCCGGTATTTCCAAATAAGATGTCAATTCCATCACCGCCAATGAGATTGTCATTACCGCCACTGCCGAGAAGCCAATCACTGCCGGCAAAGCCATAAATTGCCTCGGTTGCATCTGTGCCGGCGATCGTATCATTTGACTCGCCGCCATTGAGAGTGAATTCAACTTGATTGAGGTTGGGAATAATGGTGATGCCAAGTGCGAGATTTGCCAGATCCAGAATGCCGGGTGTTGGTGTTGATGCCGATGTTGAAGTTGGTGCCGGTGTTGGAGTTGGAGCTGGAATGGGAGTGGGCGTTGGGTTGGGTGTGGGAGTTGGAGTGGGATCACTCACCGCCAAATTAAAGCGAGCGCTAGCACTCGCATCGGCCGTATCATTAGCTGTTAGTACAATGTCAAATGTCTTCGCCGTCCCTTCTGGGGGTGTCCCTGAAATCGTGCGCGTTTGCGGATCGAAACTCAACCAGGTTGGTAAGGGACTGCCATCCGCTAGCGTCAACGTGTAAGTCAGCGCATTGCCATCGGCATCAACAAATGTATTTTCAGGAAACGTATAGCTAAAGAGTGTTCCCGCCGTCGCCTGGGTATCTGAAATTGGCGTTGCTACAGATGGGGCAGTATTCGGCTTTGCGTTGACGGTTAAAGTAAACACATCGCTGGCCGTTGCCAATCCATCTGAGGCGGTCACTTTAACATTAATTGCGCCTAAATCATCTGGTTCCGGCGTTCCTAAAAACGTGCGCGTTGTTGGATAAAACCTTAACCACTCTGGCAAAAATTCGCCATTTTCCAACCTTGCAGTGTAAGTCAGGATGCCGCCATCAATATCCGTGAAAGTATTCTCTGGAACCATAAAATTAAAGTCGGTATTTTGCGCTGCACTTTGGTCGTTAATGACTGCCGATAAGGTTGGCGCATCGTTAACGCCTGCGATCTGTAGACTAACCGTGTAACCTGTTATCGTATAAGCCGTTTCATCAGAACCATTCCAGTTAAAGGTAAGAGTTCCATTGAAATTAGCTGTTGGCGTAAAGGTCAGGTCATTGAGTTCGGCAACCGCAATTTCTTGATTAACGCTTACAGGATTACCGGCTAATGTTAGCGTGCCATTTTGGGGCAGCGATGTTACCTTAATTTTGGCTAAATTATCCCCATCTGCATCCTCAAATGCGCTGGTAAAGTCAGTAGCAGAAAATGTCAGATTTGTGTCTTCATCGCCTTGCTTAACCACCGTATTAACAATCGGCGGGTTGTTAACATTAGTGATGTTAATGACCCCGTAAACGTCTTCGTTATCTGCCGCAAGGCGAGAGGTAATGGGGTCGGTGTTAGCGTTGTTAGCAGCGTCATTCCCACTGAAGTTGGGCAGTCCGCCTACCGCAGTGACGATGGGCAGGCTAGAAGGCATCCCATCGCTGCTGTCGTCGCTAGTGGACTGCATCGCAAAAATGGCACCACCTTTACCTGGAGCTTGGTGGTCGGGGTTTTTTGCGCTGGTGCCGCCAGCGGCGGTGTTGGTGTTGAAGGTCGTGTCCTTGAGGTTTAAGCTGCCGGTGCGAATAAAGATCGCCCCCCCATAGCCACTTCCCCCATAGCCGCCGCCATAGCCGCCGCCATAGCCGCCGCCATAGCCGCCGCCCCCGCCGACGGTAAAGCCGCCACCTCCACCGCCACCAAAGCCGCCGCCCCCGCCGACGCTGCCGTAGGGTCTGGTGCCAGCGCTGCCGCCGCCGCCGCCGCCAAAGCCGCCGCCCCCGCCGACGCCACCGAAGCCACTACTATCCCCATAGCCTAGGCCGCCGCCCCCGCCGAACCCCCCAGGGCCGCCGATGCCGCCGCCACCACTGCCAGCACCCCCGCCGAAGCCCCCATAGCTGCCACTGCCCCCATAGCCCCCATTGCCCTGGGTTCCAGAACCAAAAAGACCGCCGCCGCCACCACCGCTGCTGCCATTTCCAAACATCCCGCCGCCGCCGCCGCCACCAACGTTACCTTCACTGGCACCGCCGATAGCCGCGTTGCCAGTGAAGGTAACGTTGTTAAGGTTGATACTGCCAGCATAGATGAACAACCCGCCCCCCATGCCGGCACCGCCACCCCCGCCATTACTGCTTCCCCCTTGCGCTCGTCCGCCGGAGATGCTCAAGTTAGAAAAGCTGACTATCCCTGACTTGATGAAGAAGGGGCGCACGTCACCGGCATCATTCGTGTTGTTGCCGTTTACATCTCCACTGACGGTAAAATTATTGCCAATAATGTCGATATTGCTGTTAATCAGTGTCAGGGGAACTGCGGTAAACCGCACGTTGGTTTGCAGGGTAACTGTGTCATCACCTGCGGTGCTATTTGCTTGCTTGATGGCGTAACTCAACGTGCCGGCGGTGTTGCCTGTTCCGTCGTCGGTGGCAACTGTCACATCAAAGTTTGCCAGGACATACTCGTAAGAGTCTATCGCTTCGGCAGAGAAGGGAGTTGTGGCTTCAATGCTGCCGGATGCGATTTCTAAATCCCAATCTCCCCCAAGTGCGCTGCTGCCGGTTTTATTATTAGAGCCAGCAATATCTGCGCCGGTGATTTCGCTCAGACGGGCAATAAAAGCCGGATCTGCCGCTACATCACACCCGTACAATAAAAGGTCGGCATTTTCACTCAAATTCGCTTGCCACTGCTGCAATAAATTTGCATAGCTTTCTAAGTTGTCACGCCTGAGGTGTGTGGCACCCAGTTTTACACTGGCCGGACTGCCATGTGAAATAATATGAACGGCGTTTAGATTGGTCGTGCCGACGATAATTTCGCTAATTTGCTCAACGCCATCTTGGGTTGCATCAAGGATGACTACTTGTGTAGCTGCGGTCATCCCTGCCAGCAGTTGTTGATAGTTTTCAACAGTTGGATCGACAATCACGATTTGTTGTTGGCCCAGGGTGGTTTCGGTGTTCATAGGGTTGGTTGTTTTTACTTGAAATGAATTGAATAACTGCCAAGGTTTGCTCTATCCCAAATGTTTAAGCTTCAGATAATAATTTAAACAATCTTTAACAAACTTAATTGTCTTTTATCTGAAGTTTAAGCAGGGAGCTTAGAGAGAACTTGCTTTCGGTTTAGCTACAACAAGACTAGCTTTGCTATAACTGGGTTCCGCCCAAAATGACAGGTTGTTAAACCGCTCAAATAAGTCTGGGGGTAAAATGGTCTGTCGCGGCTGAAACTCAACTTTTGTTCGGACACTGTGCAATCCTCGGGTTTTGAGTTTGTCATCAAATTCTGAGGCGTCATACTCGACGTTCTGATAATCGTGTTCGAAAGTTTCCTCTCCAATAAATTGATAAATCAACTCAATGGTTTTGCCCGGTTTTTGAGTAAATAACTCATAGTCAATGAGTAGCAATCGCTGTGAATGTTCGCTATAAAATGCTTCTTTGAGGGCGTTATAAGCAAAACCAACCAATCTTCCCCCTTGACTTAATGCTTCAGTTCGCGTATAAACCGTTGCCCGTTCTGTTGCATTACAAAATAATCCAGAAACATCAAAGGCATTTTGACGAATCAAGCGCTCAATACTGTCCATCACCCAAGCGATATTTCTGACGCAGCAAATTATTTTAGCTTGGGGAAATAATTCCGCAATTAAGCTTAATTTCGCGCACCACAGTCGATTGGTGTCAAAAATAATACCAAATCCGGTTATGCTAGACTACTTATGTTTTCTCAAAATAAATTTGATAACAATTATGCCGAGAAAAGCCTACTTAGCCGATTATCTCACGCCAAGTGAACTGAAAGAAAAGTATCTAAAAG
>JAHHHM010000021.1 GCA_019359355.1 Microcoleus vaginatus WJT46-NPBG5
AGCAGGTGGTGGCGGTTAAGAGGGTGGGGATCATCAGGACGCCGAACCAGCCGACATAAAGCCGGTTTTCGGTTGAGGTCACCCACTGGCAGAACCGTTCCCAAACGTTGGCGCTTTCGCGGCGTTGAAGGGTTGTGGTCATTGATTTATGATTGCTATTGATTTTTCGAGGTGCTTATGATGTTGGGCAGGTGTTTGCCTGCTTGAATATCATATTACTCATCTTTCTTTACATTTAGCAACATTTTCAAGATTTTTTTTGACTTGTACCTATGTTTTGATTAACTTATCTAAGATTCAATAGATCGAAAGAATATAAGCTAGCTGTGAGCTGTGCCCCGTTGCGTTCCTGTAGCGTGTTGCGTTAACTCAGTGAGGCCGGCAACTCCTGTAGAGGAAAACCCCATGAACTTCTTCGACAAATTGCTTTATGCGATCGAACGCAATCAAAGCTTACTGTATGCGGGACTTGACCCCGATCCAGAGAGTTTACCTGAGCGATATCACACCGGCACCGGCAGCAACGCTCTCCTAAGGGGTTTGCGAGATTGGTTGCAAGACTCCATTGCCCAAACTGCCGGTTTCGTTTGCGCTTACAAACTTACCCTCGGCTTTTACCAGGCGCTTGGGGTTCCGGGACTCGAATTGCTCCAGCAAACCTTAGCTGCCATTCCAGCACTGATTCCAGTCATTTTAGATGCCAAGCACAGCGACCTCAACACCAGCACAGTTTTTGCTCGAACCGTGTTTCAAGAGTGGGGTGTCGATGCTTGTACCTTAAGCGCTTATGCCGGCCTTGATCAGGTTGCCCCCTTTTTGGTTTATCCCGGCAAAGCAGTGTTTGTTCTTTGTGCCACCGCCAATTCTTCGGCGGCAGAATTGCAGGACTATCCAGGTCAAGAATTACCCTTTTATTTACACCTGGTGCAGGCAGCGAAAACCTGGGGGACTCCTGAACAACTGGGCTTAGAAGTGGGTGCAGCGACACCGGAAATTTTGGCCCGTATCCGTGGAGAAGTACCGGAACGCCCAATCTTACTGGAGGGAGGCTGGCGAGATGATCGGGATCTGGCGAAGATCCTGGGTGCCGGCTTGAACGCTTATGGAGACGGGTTATTGCTGCCGGCACCTTCACATTTATTGGCAAGCGAACAGCCGGCTGAGGAACTGAGGGCGTTACGCGACACAATTAATCAAGAGCGGTTTAAAGTTATGCAGGGAAGCCCCACCTGTGACTTATGGCTGCCAGATGTTTGTTTTTTACAGCATTCTGCCCACCGGGATTTGATCTTGCAACTTTATGACATTGGCTGCATTACGTTTGGCGAACACGTCCAAGCTTCTGGAGCGATATTTCCCTATTACATTGATTTGCGAAAAATTATTTCCCAGCCGCAAATTTTCCATCAAATTTTAAGCGCTTACGCTGGAATTATCCAACACCTTGAATTCGACAGAATCGCCGGCATTCCTTATGGTTCCTTACCCACTGCAACCGGCTTAGCACTGCGCTTGAAGCGTCCGATGATTTTTCCTCGAAAAGAGGCGAAAGCTTATGGAAGTGGACGGCTGATTGAGGGGAATTTCCATCCAGGGGAAAAGATTGTGGTGGTGGATGACATTTTGATTAGTGGAAAAAGTGCGATAGAAGGTGCAGAGAAACTTCAGTCTGCCGGTTTGAAGGTGGAAGATATTGTGGTGTTTATTGATCATGAAAAAGGCGTGAAAGATCGGTTGCAAGAGAAAGGATACCGCGCCCATTCGGTTTTAGGCATTTCTGAAATCGCTGAAACGTTGCATCAAGCCGGCAGAATTGATAGTGAGCAATTCCAGATGTTTGCAGATGCACACTGATTGTCGCTCATCCGCTTACTTGGCAGTTTCTGGGCTGGGAAGTGGAAGTAAGGTAATTTGAACGCCTTGGGTTCCTTGAGGAATTAATTTAAAATAAATTTCAGGAATGTAGGAAAGGTTGTCATTTTTGATGACGCCGGCAGCAACCAGAGAATCGAGACAACTGCCAACAATATTGTCTCCATCTGCGTTCATTCGATGCTTTCCAATTAAACGAACTTTAACGGCTGCCCGTTGCAGGGGAAGCACCGGCAGCGAACTTTTCTCGCCCAATTGCTTAAAAATTTCAACTTCTGCATGATTTCGCCACGCCCGATAACGGGGAGGTAAAAATGTACCGTTAGCCGTGACTCTAGGACGGGCTTTAGGAACCACACCTCCGGGAATAAAAAAGGTGAGGGTATCGCTTGCCGGCACCAAGGTTTCTTTGGGGGAAATGGGGGGTGCCGGCTCTAAAATGGCAGCAATTTGAATCGGTTCCTCAAGGTTAGAAGACAGCTCAGTTCGCTCACGATCTCTCAGCGCTAAGGCACTTGTTTCGCTGGCCGGCAGAATGGGGGGGGATGGCACTAATTTTGGCCAGCCTCTAGCTATTTGCATATAGGTTTGTGCAGTTCGTTCCGAGACGGTGCAACACTCCTTCAGCCAAGAAAGCCACCCTTCAAGAGCCAGTTGCTCCTGAGCTTGTAAAAGCCATTCTCCGGCGTTGCGGGCGTGTAACAGCCCCGTTGTGGGGAATGCCACGCACTGCTGATGGGCGCTGTTAATGCGTGCCGCCAGTTCGTCTTGGGGGAGAATGGCCGGGGATTCCTGCACGAGTGGTTCTAGGAAGGGGGGTAGCAGTTGGGTTGTTTGTCTCAAGGATTTATTTTAAACTCGCCGCTTTCACGCTACCACAGCCAACCTACTGGGCAAATAGAATTAGCCGGTTGCCAAATGAATGCAGGGTTAAACCCCCACTGGCTCCCTTAAGGGTTCACGCCCCTGCATTCACATTTTTAGGCAAAAGTCAACCAAAAAATTAACCTTCCATTAAACACCCACTTATTTTTTGGCCCCATCCTTTTTCGTCTTCTGCTTTTCTCGCTTTGCCGCATCCTTTGCTGCTTTTTCTGCGGCTATCTTCTCTTGACGGACTTTCTCCTTTTCCTCTTCAATCTTGTTCAAATAATACTGATAATCCCCCAGGTATTCGCGCAACTCGCCTTCGCGAATCTCAACAATTTTGTTAGCCACCTTAGAGATAAAATATCGGTCGTGAGAAACGAGAATCACTGTTCCCTCATAATTTTGCAGGGCTTCCTCCAGCATTTCTTTGGCCGGAATATCTAAGTGATTGGTCGGCTCATCCAAAATCAGTAAATTAGCCGGTCGCAACAGCATTTTTGCTAAAGCTAGCCGAGCTTTTTCTCCACCACTAAGGGCTGCTACTTTTTTGAAAACCGTATCGCCGGTGAAGAGAAAGCGCCCTAAAAGGGTACGGACTTCTTCATTTTTCCAATCTGGAACTTCGTCATGAATCGTTTCCATGACGGTTCGATTCAAATCTAAAGCTTCCGCTTGATTTTGCTCAAAGTAACTGGGAATAACGTTATGTTCACCGAGGGTCACCGTGCCTTCGCTAGGTTTTTCCATCTCCATGATCAGATGCAGCAAGGTAGATTTGCCTGACCCATTTGGCCCCAAGAAAGCCACGCGATCTCCCCGCTCAATCAACAAATCTGCACCTAAAAACAGAATTTTTTCGCCATAAGTATGAACTAAATCTTTGATAATGACGACTTCACGACCACTGCGTGGGGGGTTGGGAAATTGAAAGCGCAAGCTGCGAACATCTGCAATAGGTGCGTCAATGCGCTCAATTTTATCCAGTTGTTTTTCGCGGCTTTTGGCTTGTGTGCTGCGAGTGGCGCTGGCGCGGAACCGATCCACGAAAGCTTGCTGCTGTTCGAGTTCTTTTTGCTGGCGCTCGTAGGCGCTGAGTTGGGCTTCTTTTAGCTCGGCTTTTTGGTTTAAATAAGCCGTATAATTGCCCAAGTAGGTGGTAGAAACGCCGCGCTCGGTTTCGACGATTTGGGTACAGAGCCGGTCTAAAAATGCTCGGTCATGAGCGACGATTACCATTGGAATCGTTAAACCTTTGAGATAGGTTTCTAACCATTCAATGGTTTCTAAATCGAGGTGGTTCGTCGGTTCGTCTAGCAGCAGAAGATCGGGACTTTGTAGCAGAATTTTTCCTAAACTCATCCGCATCTGCCAGCCGCCGCTGAAGGCGCTAACTAAACGTTCGCCATCTTCGGCTTCAAATCCCATTTCTGGCAAAATTTTCTCAATTCGAGCGTCGAGTCCATATCCATCTAAGCCTTCAAATTGACGTTGCAAGCGATCCATTTGATGAATCAGTTTATCCAGTCTTTCTGGATTAGCTGTTTGCATTTCATGGTGTACCTGCGCTAGCGCGTGCTGCACGTCATTTGCTTCCTTAAACACCGTCCAAAACTCTTCGCGCACGGTGCGTGTGGGTTCAACCTCAAATTCTTGAGTTAAATAGGCGATGTGTAAACTCGCAGGACGAATGACTTCACCGGCACTCGGTTCAATTTCACCGGCAATGATTTTCAGTTGGGTAGACTTGCCGGCACCGTTGACCCCAACCAACCCAATCCGATCGCCTGGTTTAACCTCCCAGCTCACGTCTTTCAGAACTTCGCCCGTGGGATAGATTTTACTAATATGTTCTAATCGCAGCATCAGAGTCTCCAGAATCAATGAGGTAACGGGAAATCAAATTTCTGAGTGAGCGCTTGGCTATCTCTTAAAAGTTATCAGCTACCCACTTAATCTTGCCAGAAAGTTTCCTCTGCTGCCGAACTTAAAACTTTCTCATTTTTCTGCCTTGGCTGCACCTCCTCAAATGCCGGCTCATCCTGACCCCGGCAGCAATTTGTGCAAAAATTTCAAATAAGTGATATGCTTGTCGATTGTGTCTAATCAACTCTAGACAATGCCTAAACTAAAAACTCGCAAAGCAGCCGCCAAGCGTTTTAGAGCGACCGGCAGCGGCAAAATTATGCGCCGCAAGGCTTTCAAAAGTCACTTGCTACAGCACAAGAGTACAACGCGCAAGCGCACTCTTTCTATGATGGCTGTGGTGGATGAACGTGACGCAGACAATGTGCGCTTGATGCTCCCCTATTTATAAGTCAGTCAGCGCTCAGTTGTCAGCCGGCTTTCAGGCTTGAAAAATGCAACTGACAACGGAGAGCTGGCAACTGAACCCTGAACCCTAGCAACTAACACGTAACCAACTAGCCATGACACGAGTTAAACGCGGTAATGTAGCCCGCAAACGCCGCAAAAAAATTCTCAAAATAGCCAAAGGATTTCGGGGGTCTCACTCGAAACTCTTCCGCACAGCGAATCAGCAGGTAATGAAGGCGTTGCGGAGCGCCTACCGGGATCGCAAAAAGCGCAAGCGGGATTTCCGGCGTCTGTGGATCGCCCGCATCAATGCAGCAACGCGTCAACATGGCATGAGCTACAGCCAGTTTATGGGGAATTTGAAGAAAGCAAATATTCAAATCAACCGCAAAATGTTGGCTCAATTGGCAGTCCTTGATGCTGAAAGTTTCACCAAAGTGGTGGAAATGGCCAGCCAGGTCAAGTAAAAATTTCTCCCTTACCCCGTTTCCAGTAGAGGTGTGTCAGCGAACTGTCTCTACTGGGAACGATTGAGAAATAAAAATGAGGAAAAAGTCTCTTCAATTTTTAAGTTTTAATTTCTTATTTCTAATCGCTCTGGCATTTTGCTTGAGTGTAATGCCGGCAGCCTTCACACCACCGGCACCCGTAGCGGCAGCAGAAATGAAAGCCATCAAAAAGCGGGGCCGGCTCATTGTTGCCGTGAAGGATAATTTGCCGCCTTTGGGCTTTAGAGACAGCGCCGGCAACTTGCAAGGGCTGGAAATTGATATTGCCCGCCGGCTGGCGGCAGAGGTCTTAGGAAGCCCCGATGCCGTGGAATTGCAGCCGGTTGCCAATCAAGATCGGCTGTCTGTTGTGTTAAATGGCCAAGTCGATATGACGATTGCCGGCGTGACCGCAACCGAAACGCGGGGCCGGGTGGTCGATTTCAGCGTTCCCTACTACATGGATGGCACCGGCTTTGTCACGAAAAATGCCTCGGTGCGCCGGTTGGAGGACGTGGGAAAACAGACCATTGCCATGTTAGATAACTCTGACTCTATTGCCAATGTTCTATATTTTTTCCCCAATGCCAAACTTGTTGGCGTAGATTCTTATGAAGCAGGACGAATGCTAATAGAACGCGGTGAAGCGAGTGTCTTTGCCGGCGATGCCAGCGTCCTTGCCGGCTGGGTGCAAGAGTATCCAGATTACCAGATTTTACCGTTTCTCCTATCTGCTGAACCCCTATCTATCGTGATGCCAAAAGGATTGCAATATTCCCCACTTCGCGTGCGAGTGCATAATGCAATTCGCCAGTGGACAGCAGAAGGTTGGTTGCGAGAACGGGCAGCATACTGGGGCTTGCCGGTGCCCCAAGAATAGTGCGGTTAAAAAGAATAAACCTTAAGCTGCGACACGAACTTAATCGAGTGTCTAATTTACTAGACCTCATCAAACTTTTATTTTTTGATAAGATACACAGGAATTTCTACCACAAACTCCGCACCCTTTTCTGGGGATGAATAACAGGTTAAATTCCCTTTATGCTTTTCTACGACAATTTGATAGCTTGTTGATAACCCTAATCCACTTCCTTTCCCCACCGCCTTCGTTGTAAAAAAGGGATCAAACAAACGAGATTGCACTTCTTCGCTAATCCCGGCCCCATTATCTTTAACTCTAATCGTGATACTCTCTAAGCCAATTAACTCAGTGCTAATCCAAATTGTTGGAGGAGAAGATTCGGGAAAATCTTTTCCTGTGCCTAGCTCTAGAGCGTCTATGGCATTCTTTAACAGATTTAGAAAAACTTGATTCATCTGGCTAGCATAACAGGTAATTAAGGGTAAATTCCCATAGTTTTTGATCACTTGAATTTCAGCTCGGCTCCCTTCCTGCCTGAGTTGCATCTGCAACAAAACTAAAGCGCTATCAATTCCTTCATGAATATCTACAGCTTTAATATCCGATTCACCCAAACGGGAAAAAATGCGTAATGCCAGGATGATGGTGTGGACGCGCTCAACGCCCGTTTGCATCGAACTAATTAGTTTCTCAAGATCGACAACAAGGAAACTTAGGTCAATTTGTTGAATGGCTTCTTGGATAGAAACTGAAGGATTGGGATATTCTTTCTGATAAAGATCGACTAAATTTATCAATTCTTTGATATATTGACGGGCAGGGCTAAGATTGCCGGCAATAAAGCTAATCGGGTTATTAATTTCGTGGGCAATTCCAGCAACCAACTGGCTCAAACTAAGCATTTTTTCTTTATGAATGAGTTGAGCTTGAGTTGTTCTGAGTTCCGTTAAAGCGTTTTGAAGTTGTGTATTTTGAGTTTGAAGCTTATTTTGAAGATTTTGGATAGTTAGTTGATTTTGAATCCGAACTAAAATTTCTTCAAGATGAAAAGGCTTAGTGATATAATCTACGCCCCCAACCTGAAACGCTTTAACTTTATCTAAAACATCATCCAATGCACTTAAAAAAATTACTGGAATTGTGCGAGTTTTATCGTCTTGTTTTAAAAATTCACAAACTTCATAGCCGTTCATTTCCGGCATATTAATATCTAATAAAATTAGATCGGGCGTAACGGTTTTTGCCGCAGTTAATGCCATTTTGCCATTAATTGCTTTACGAACACTATAGCCCTGTTCTACCAAAATAGAAGATAAAAAGCGAATATTATCCGGTGTATCGTCAACAATCAAAATATCAGGTTTTTGAAGACTGGGCGGATGGTAAGTCATTTGGCTTAAAATAGAAAGGTGATTTAAGAAAATTTAGAGAGCATAAACAACTGTTTTTAGAGTTTATAATCTGATATATTTAACTAAAGAATTGCTAGGATTAGCAGTTTAACAAAAAACCTTCTTGGTTTATATAATAAGTGTTATTACTGATTGATTTAGCTTGATAAAGCGCCTTACCCGCAGTTACTAGCGGAGCTTCTGCTGGGGAAGTCCCATGTTTAAGAATTTGACTAGCAATGCCCATGCTTTCAAAAAATTGCTGGCATCTGATTTAGCGCGAATAAATTTAAACGGTTCCCCCTCTTGTTGTATATTTTTAGCGACAGGCACAGCATTTTGAATGTCTGTATCTAGTAAAACTGTAACCAACCCTTCTTAACCGGAACCAACCACTAAATCTTCACACATCTTTCACCAATGAGGCGCTGATATAATCAGGTCAGTTGCCTGTTTTTCTGCCAAAGGTTTAGAAAACAAGTAACCTTGACCAAAGCTACAGTTAAGATTTCTTAATTGAGCTAACTGTTCCTCTGTTTCAATGCCTTCTGCAATGACATTCATTTTAAATGCCTCGGCAATGCTGATAATGGCTGGGACAAGTCCTAGACTATCTGGGTTTCCGTCTATATGACGCACAAAGGCGCGGTCAATTTTGAGGTTATCAACGGGAAAGGAATGGAGGTAACTCAGAGAAGAGTAACCCGTTCCGAAGTCATCAATACTCAACTCAATGTGCCGTTCTCTCAATTTTTGGAGAATTTTAGCGGCAGATTTAGCATTATCCATAATTACACTTTCGGTAATTTCTAGTTTGATGGTGTGTGGATCAAGTTGCGTTTCCTTTAGAATTTGATCGATTTGTTCAATTAAGTCTGGTTGGGCAAACTGGCGTACCGAAAGATTGACACTCATCGTCAGGGGATAATTCGTGAGTTTTGCCTGATTCCACAGGTGAAGCTGACGGCAAGCTTCGCGTAAAACCCAGGTGCCAATCGGGTTAATTAAACCTGTTTCTTCTGCTATGGGAATAAATGCTGCGGGAGGAATCAGCCCTCGTTGCCGATGATCCCAGCGCACTAAAGCTTCAAACCCAACAATGGTGCCGGTGTTGAGGGCAACAATTGGTTGATAGTAGAGGATAAATTCTTGTTGATTAACAGCTCTGCGAAGATCCGTTTCGAGATGCAAACTTTCGACGGCTGCATCGTGCATTGCCGGCTCAAAAACGCGATATTGACCTTTCCCAGAAGTCTTCGCACAGTACATTGCTGTGTCTGCATCCCGCAACAAATGTTCAGGCTGCTCGTAACTAAAATTTCCCAAAGCGATGCCTATACTGGCATTAATAAACACTTCTTGTCGTTTGAGTGAAAACGGTAAAGAAAGTGCTTTAAGTATTTGATCAGCGACTTGGGTGGCATAACTAATCGTTTTAATTTCTCTCAGCAGGAAGGCAAATTCATCACCACCCAACCGAGCAATCGTATCGTTTTTGCTGAGTAATTTTTCTATGCGACGAGCGAGGGCGACAAGTAGTTCATCGCCGGCTAAATGACCCAGAGAATCATTGACGACTTTAAAACGGTCACAATCCATAAATAAGACCGCAAACTGATAGTCTGATTGTTCTTTGGCACAGTCGAGCGTCTGTTCCAAACGATCCATAAATAAAACGCGGTTCGGCAAGCTCGTGAGAGCGTCATAAAGTGCCATTTTTAGTAGCTGCTCTTCGAGGAGCTTACGCTCATTAATCTCCCGTTGCAATTCTTGATTCGCGACTTCTAGCTGATGGGTACGCTCTTTAACTCGCTCTTCGAGTAAGATGTTAAGTTGTTGATTTTGGATTTCTGCTGCTCTTAGCGTTAGTTGATTTTGAACACGGACTAACACTTCTTCTATTTGAAAGGGCTTGGTAATATAGTCGGCACCGCCCACTGCAAAAGCTTGGACTTTATTAATAGCTTCATTAGAAGCACTCAAGAAAATTACAGGAATCGTGGCGGTTTTCAAATCTGCTTTCAGCTTTTCACAGACTTCATAGCCATCCATCACCGGCATCTTAATATCAAGTAAAATCAGATCGGGCACAAGCGTTTGCACAGCCGTTAACGCCATCTGGCCACTCAAGGCTTTGCGAACGTTATACCCCTGACCGCTGAGCATGGTAGAGAGAAGACGTAAGTTTTCAGGGGTGTCGTCAACAATGAGGATGTCTTTTTGGGTAAGGTCAACCTGATAAGAATTCATCTCAAGTTTGTTGAAATTATTGATTTAAAGCTGCTCATTGATGTGGTAAATGGTAAAAAATTCTACCGTCCCTCTCAATCTCCCGATTCTAACCTAAAGCCGGTTGAGATAATTCCATAATTTTATCAAAACGAAAATTGTCCACTAAGTCAGTTAAAGCGCTAGCAAGCGCGGCATTTTCTTTGGGGATTTGCTCAATCAGTTGTAACAGCAACAAATCGCTGCCTTGAGAAGCGGCATGATAGAGCTGTTGTACCCAATGAGCCGGCATCACTTGTAACGATGAAGCAGAAAGCTTAAACGCACAACCAAGCAATTCATCCGGGATGGCTTCGGCTTGTTCGCTCTGTGGAACGTTGTTGGCTTCGTAAATATATTGCACCCCTAAATGTTGGCTGATTTTCAGCAACAGTTCTTGTTCTCGGAACGGTTTACGAACGAAGTCATCACAACCGGCATCCAAAATCACTTGGCGATCTTCTTCAAAGGCGCTAGCCGTCAGCGCAATAATCACAGTCGATTTACCCGCCTTCGTGGCTTTGATGCGTTTGGTCGCTTCATAGCCATCCATAATCGGCATCTGCATATCCATCCAGATTAAGTGCGGTTGCCAGCTTTGCCACAGTTTTATGCCTTGTTCACCGTTCTCAGCTTCAAGAACATCAAAACCCAATGAAGTTAACATCTTGAATAAGAACAGCCGATTGGTTGGTTTATCCTCAACAATCAATAGTCGATAAGTACGTTGATCGGGGGCTAACCCCACGATCTTCTCAGTAGCTGGTTTAGGGGGGGCAAGATTAGAACCCAAAACCGGCACCACCTGAATATCAAACTCAAACACACTGCCCACCCCAACCGTACTGCTGAGGCTAAGGTTTCCCCCCATCAGTTGCACAAACTTTTGCGAGATGGGTAAACCCAAACCCGTGCCGGCACCTGACTTGAGTCCAGAACTGGTTTGCCCAAAGGCTTCAAATAACTTATCAAACTCCATTTCGTCAATGCCCACTCCTGTATCACGTACTTCAAATCGCAATTGCATCCCCTTGCTGGCAGTAAATTCTCCTGCCTCTACCCTCAGAGTGACACAGCCTTGTTGCGTGAATTTAATCGCATTTCCCAGCAGATTCATTAAAACTTGCCGCAATTTACTTTCGTCGGTTTTGATAAATTGCGGCACATCTTGAGCGTATTCAAAGCTTAGCTTTAACCCTTTATCTGTGGCTTTGATTTGCAGCAACTCAAACAAATTGTCTAACAGCCGATACAGGTCAAATTCACTTTCATGCAGTGTCGTTCGCCCTGCCTCAATTTTTGACATCTCCAAAATATCGTTAATCAATTCCAGCAGATGTTCCCCACTGCGCGAGATGATCCCCACCGACTGCCGGTGTTCTGTATTTAAGCTGGAGTCTCGGTTCATCAGTTGAGTAAAGCCGAGAATCGCGTTGAGTGGGGTTCTTAATTCGTGGCTCATATTAGCCAAGAATTCACTTTTGGCGCGGTTCGCGGTATCGGCGGCGACTTTTGCTTTCATCAGTTCCAGCGATTGTTGTTGAGTTTGGGCCAGCAGATGCGCTTGCTGGATGGCCACTCCCAATTGTGCGCCGATCTGAACGACCATTTTAATTTCCGCCGATTGCCAGTGGCGAGGGCCGCTATTTTGGTAGGTGGCAAGTAATCCCCATAACTGGTGACTACAGAAGATGGGCACGATGATGTAGGCGCGTGCTTGGAATCGTTCTAATAGTTCCAGGTAACATTGATCGAAGCCGGCCTCATAGATATTGGGGACGCAGGTGTAACTACGTCCTTGTTTGTAAATTGCGCCGGCAGTTTCTTGCAGGTAAGTGTCGTGTACTGTACTGTCCTCACTCCTAAAAGTTGGAACGACGCAATCGGCTTGATTAACCGCAACTTTGTTGAGTTCAAATTGCTGTTTTTGTTCTTCTACTAGCACTTTCCAGCCGGCTGCTAATGATTCTGATACGAATTCCCCACTCCAGTCTGGGTTGAAGCGATAGACTGCGACGCGTTCACATTCTAGTGCTTGGCGCAATTCTTGGGTAGTGGCGCTAAAGATTGACTCGATCTCTAAGGTTTGGCGCATTCGCTGGATCACGAAAGCGATGGCTTTTTCGCGTTCTGCGCTCTCTTCTAGGGCTAACTCGGCTTGCTTGCGTTCTGTGATGTCTACCACTAAACCATCCCAAATAATACTGCCATTCGGTTGCGGATCAGGCCGAGCGTTGCCTTGTAGCCACTTGAGTTCGCCGGCAACGAAAACTCGCCAGATGAAATCCCAAGGTTTAAGCGTCTGTGCTGAAATGGCAATTGAGCCATTAAGACCGGCAATATCATCAGGATGCGTCAGTTGCCAAGACAGGTTAACATCCTCTAGCACTGCCTCTGGTTCTAGCCCAAAGATTTCTCGGCAACCGGCGCTGGCATATAGAAAAGCTCTTGAACCATTGGGGTAGAGAATAAATTGATAAATCATCCCCGGTACATTTTGTGCCAAATTCTGATACCGAGTATTGCTCTGTTCCAGTGCCGCTTGTGCTTCTTGACGTGCCTGACTGATGGCGATGAACTCGTTAACTAATCTCAATAAATTAATCTCTTCTTGGCTCCATAGCTTTGAGGCGTGAACCGCATCCAGACCCATAAAGCCTAAAACCTTGCCTGAGTAGAGCGTGGGAACGGCAAGCCGCGACTGAAAGGATATAAGTTCTTGATCGGCTGCTGCGGCATCTGTGAGTGAGAACTCGGCGGGGATTTGAACAGTTTTGCCACTCAATAGCTGGCTGTGACCCCAGACATCAATCTCGATTGGCCACAGTAGGAACTTATTGATCAATGGCTTAATTTCTTTGTCGCACCACTCGTGGGTCATCATTAAGTAGTGCTGGTTGTCGCAGTAACGGAAAAGATAGGTGCGCTCGCTCCCCAGGAACTCGCCCACGGCTTGCAGGGTGAAATCGATGGCAGTCTCTAGGTTTTCGTCAATGAACATCCGGGAAATACGGCTGAGCCAACTGTCCATTTCGGCTCGTTTTTTCAGCAAATCCTCTGCTAATTTACGCTCTAGTTCTGCTCCCGCTCTGGCAACAAAAATTTGTAAAATCATTTCCTTGCCCGGATCGTGAGCCATTGGCTGCACGTCGAGAACAACTAAATTGCCGATTGTATTGCCGTCAGAATCTAGGAGCGGAATTCCCCAGTAACTTTTTGCGCCTAATTGAACCAAAGCTTGGTGGGTTGGAAAAAGTTCATGCACGCCTGACGGGTAAAAGCGAACGATTCCTTCTATGACCTTTTCGCAAGGGGTGCCGGCCAATTCGTACTCAAAATTTTCGCCAAACTCTTCGCCAACCCAAAATGCTAAGGTTTGCAATTTAGTTTTACTATCATTTGCAACTTGGGAGACTAAAGCGTAACGAACTCCTAAGACCTCGGCAAGATAGCGGACACAAGAGCGAAAGAACTGATTGCCGGTTGCCGACGCTGTCCCTTCAGCAATTAATTGCAGTGCGGCTTCTCTTTGCTTGCGTTCGGTGATATCGGTATGGGAACCGGCTACACGGTAGGGTTGGCCCGTTTCATCCCACAAACCTAATCCACGCGTGAGAATCCAACGATAGCTTCCATCTTTATGTAATGCTCGGAACTCTACTTCATAGGTGGGAATTTTTTTGGCTAAATAGGCAAGCAGCACTGCAAACACTCGCTCTGAGTCTTCTGAGAGCAAAACTTTTTTGAAGGACTCTATGTTATTGGGAATTTCTGAATCTTCATAGCCCAACATACTTTTCCAGCGGGGCGAAAGATAAGCATAGCCGCTGTGAAGATTCCAGTCCCAAATCCCGTCGTTAGCTCCTTCTACTGCCAAAGAAAATCGTTCTTCACTTTGCCTGAGTGCGGCTTCGGCTAGTTTCTGATTTGTGATATCACTGAGGGTGCAAACGACTCGCTCGACACTTCCATCCTCTGCAATCTGCGGATTTGCATTGACTAACAGCCATTTTTGCCCGATCGGGCATGAAGGATGAGGGGTAGATGCAGAATTTTTTTCCTCGTTGAGCTTTCCCTCTTCATAATTTATTTGGATTACCATGACTATGTTATGAATCGGTTGGCGCAGAGCAATCGCCTGTTGCACAGGGAGTTCTGCCCGTAAGAAGGGGGTAAGATCTTCACGCAGGAAAAGCCGATTTGCACCAAAGACTTGTTGTTCTAAATTTTGTGGCTTGAGATTGAGAAGATTAATCCCGGCTTGATTAGAGAGCACCATTTCGGCATTGCCATTGAGCAGTAAGACACCCACCTCCATTTCGCTGATCAGCATCCGAAAGCGTTTCTCACTTTCTTGCAAGGCTTGCTGCTTTACTAAGTAAGCGGCCAAACGTTGGTCGAACAGAGACGTTAAGAGGGCTAAGCTTAAAATAAACAACGTTGCAATCCCAATGGCAATCGCCAGCCAGGATTGATTCATGACTGGGGACTGATCAACCGGCAACCGCTTGTAGGGAATAAAGTGAGTCGCCCTCATGCCGGTGTAGTGCATCCCGCTGATGGCTATTCCCATAATTAAGGCGCTGCCGAATTTCTGCCAGATTAGTCCTTTTGAGGATTGGTTCTGGAGCCGGAAAGCCAGCCAAAGCGCGGCAAAAGAGGCGGTGATGGCGATGGCAATGGATAGGCTGACGAACCTCCAGTCATATTCTATTTTGGCCGGCAGTCGCATTGCTGCCATGCCGGTGTAGTGCATCCACGCGATGGCAATTCCCATGCAAACGCCACCGCCGGCTAAAAGCGGGATTGAAAGTGCTCGACTCAATAGCCATAAAGCAATGCTAGAGGCCAGAACCGCGCACATCAGTGAGAATAGGGTGATCCAAACATCGTAGCTGACAGACTGAGGTAATTGGAAAGCAAGCATGGCAATGAAGTGCATTGACCAAATGCCGGTTCCCATTGCTAACGCTCCCCCAAGGAGCCAAAACAGGCGTCCCCGTTCGACAGCAGAGCGCACTCGCCCTGCTAAGTCTAGGGCGGTGTAGGAGGCAATGACCGCAATCGCGAAGGAAAGTATCACCAAGCCTAAGTTGTAAGTGCCGGTCATTCCGATATGCATATTTTTTTTTGAGTTGCAAATTGCTAAAAACTAATTAGTATGAAGTTCCGGAAGAAACTTTCTTGATGATAGCTTCCCTTTTCTCACATTTATTTATTGTTTTAATGAAGAATTAATTCTTTTGTTCTCACATTCAAGAAAAAATTAGTTTGTGAACCTCACATTTTTAATAACAAAAAAAGATAGATTTATTGTTAAATCTTGATAGGATTATTTTTAAATCTATCTTTTTAGTTTTTAAGCTTGCTAAACTACAGGACATTGAGATAATTCCATAATTTTATCAAAGCGGAAATTCTCCATTAAATTAGTCAAAGCAATAGCCAGAGAGGAATGTTGTGGGGGAATCTGCTCAATCAGTTGTAACAGCAACAAATCGCTGCCTTGAGAAGCGGCATGATAGAGCTGTTGTACCCAATGAGCCGGCATCACTTGTAACGATGAAGCAGAAAGCTTAAACGCACAACCAAGCAATTCATCCGGGATGGCTTCGGCTTGTTCGCTCTGTGGAACGTTGTTGGCTTCGTAAATATATTGCACCCCTAAATGTTGGCTGATTTTCAGCAACAGTTCTTGTTCTCGGAACGGTTTACGAACGAAGTCATCACAACCGGCATCCAAAATCACTTGGCGATCTTCTTCAAAGGCGCTAGCCGTCAGCGCAATAATCACAGTCGATTTACCCGCCTTCGTGGCTTTGATGCGTTTGGTCGCTTCATAGCCATCCATAATCGGCATCTGCATATCCATCCAGATTAAGTGCGGTTGCCAGCTTTGCCACAGTTTTATGCCTTGTTCACCGTTCTCAGCTTCAAGAACATCAAAACCCAATGAAGTTAACATCTTGAATAAGAACAGCCGATTGGTTGGTTTATCCTCAACAATCAATAGTCGATAAGTACGTTGATCGGGGGCTAACCCCACGATCTTCTCAGTAGCTGGTTTAGGGGGGGCAAGATTAGAACCCAAAACCGGCACCACCTGAATATCAAACTCAAACACACTGCCCACCCCAACCGTACTGCTGAGGCTAAGGTTTCCCCCCATCAGTTGCACAAACTTTTGCGAGATGGGTAAACCCAAACCCGTGCCGGCACCTGACTTGAGTCCAGAACTGGTTTGCCCAAAGGCTTCAAATAACTTATCAAACTCCATTTCGTCAATGCCCACTCCTGTATCACGTACTTCAAATCGCAATTGCATCCCCTTGCTGGCAGTAAATTCTCCTGCCTCTACCCTCAGAGTGACACAGCCTTGTTGCGTGAATTTAATCGCATTTCCCAGCAGATTCATTAAAACTTGCCGCAATTTACTTTCGTCGGTTTTGATAAATTGCGGCACATCTTGAGCGTATTCAAAGCTTAGCTTTAACCCTTTATCTGTGGCTTTGATTTGCAGCAACTCAAACAAATTGTCTAACAGCCGATACAGGTCAAATTCACTTTCATGCAGTGTCGTTCGCCCTGCCTCAATTTTTGACATCTCCAAAATATCGTTAATCAATTCCAGCAGATGTTCCCCACTGCGCGAGATGATCCCCACCGACTGCCGGTGTTCTGTATTTAAGCTGGAGTCTCGGTTCATCAGTTGAGTAAAGCCGAGAATCGCGTTGAGTGGGGTTCTTAATTCGTGGCTCATATTAGCCAAGAATTCACTTTTGGCGCGGTTCGCGGTATCGGCGGCGACTTTTGCTTTCATCAGTTCCAGCGATTGTTGTTGAGTTTGGGCCAGCAGATGCGCTTGCTGGATGGCCACTCCCAATTGTGCGCCGATCTGAACGACCATTTTAATTTCCGCCGATTGCCAGTGGCGAGGGCCGCTATTTTGGTAGGTGGCAAGTAATCCCCATAACTGGTGACTACAGAAGATGGGCACGATGATGTAGGCGCGTGCTTGGAATCGTTCTAATAGTTCCAGGTAACATTTATTAAAGCCGGCTTTGTAGATGTCTGGGACGCACGTGTAACTGTTTTTTTGTTTGTAGATTCCGCCGGCAGTTTCTTGCAGGTAGGTGTCTTGGATTAATTTAGGGCTGCTTTGTAGGGTTTTGGCTATGCAATTGCTGCCGTTGACTGCGACTTGTGTCAGCTCACTTTGTTCGGTTTGTTCCTGTACTAGCAATTTCCAGCCGGCTGCCACTGATTCTGATACAAATTCCCCACTCCAGTCTGGGTTGAAGCGATAGACTGCTACGCGTTCGCAGTTTAATGCTTGGCGCAACTCTTGGGTGGTGGCGCTAAAAATTGTTTCAATTTCTAAGGTTTGGCGCATTCGCTGGATCACGAAGGCGATGGCTTTTTCGCGTTCTGCGCTCTCTTCTAGGGCTAACTCCGCCTGCTTGCGCTCTGTGATGTCGCGCACGATGGAGATCACTTCAGAGCTGCCGCAGGCTACAATCCGGGCCTCATAATCATGCAGTTGGTGATCAATGGGTAATTGATACTCTAACCGTTGAATGTCGCCAGTATCAAGCACTTGATCGCAGGCGTAGCGTAGATTTTGAGCGAGATTTGGTGGGAAGATTTCTTGTAACGTTTTCCCCAGAAATTGGTCGGCAGGAAGAAAAGTTTTGATGTCTTTGGCCGGCTTGAAATCAATACAAGTGCCATCAGCGCGGCTGCGGAAAATCATATCTGGTATCGCATTCAATAGGGCGCGATTTGTGGCTTCGCTTTGACGCAGTACCTCTTCTGCTTGCTTGCGATCTCGTGATTCCATCGCTAAGGCAGCCATATATGCCAAATAACTGGCAAAATTTTGCTCCTCAATCGGCCAGTGTCGCGCGGTTCCCGTATGTTCTAAACAAATGACTCCCACCGTTTGCCCTTTGAAGTGAATCGGGACATCCAACATGGAAGCAATTGACAAAGGAGTTAGATAACAGGCACTAAACTCGCGAGTTCGAGGATCGGTATGAGCGTTTCTTGCGGCAATGACTCGGTCTGTCTGTAAGGCTTGGAAATAATGGGGATAGTCAGTTATAGCAAGCGTCATCCCCTTGCTATGCCGGTTGGGCGTCAATTCATATAAATCAGCACAATACAAACAGGATTTATCTTGCTCATAAAGCCACACACTGCCTCGTTCGACGTTGAGAATTTTGGTGGCCAGTTGGGTAATGGCTTCTAAAGCAGCACTAAGATTGCCGGCATACAAGCTCTTACTTTTTGCGAGTTCAAGCAATCCCGCTTGTTGCTTTCGCAGTCGAATTCCGCTTTCTCGCAAAGCAGATTCGGCGGCAATTCTTACGTTAATTTGTGTTTCCAATACAGCGTTTGCTTGTACTAACTCAGCGGTGCGTTGCCGTAGTCCTTGAGTTGAATCATTGACCCGAATTTCCAATTCATCATAAGCACGACGCAGCGCCTGTTCTGCTCTCTCGCGCTGGAGTTCGGCTGCAGCTCTGGCAGCGAACACCTTCATAATCTTCTTGGCGTTTTCTTCATTCACTAAAGGCTGATCGTTGTTAATACATAGCGTCCCGATTACCTGCTTCTTTCCATCTAACAAGGGTGCTCCTAGGTAACATACTGCTCCCATTTCTTTCAACCCCGCAGCA
The DNA here is from genome assembly GCA_019359355.1 of Microcoleus vaginatus WJT46-NPBG5. GTDB lineage: Bacteria > Cyanobacteriota > Cyanobacteriia > Cyanobacteriales > Oscillatoriaceae > FACHB-68. The sequence continues at coordinate 18,746 of JAHHHM010000021.1, forward strand.
TTGGGGAAGAGTTCCCCTACTTTGTCTGGGTAGTAGCATAAGTTAGCTTGCTCGACAACTGGCTCGCAGGGAGTGCCATTTAGGTTATATTCAAAGTTCGTCTCTGCTTTGCTACCGAACCAGAAGGCTAGTGTTTGTAAACTTTGAGGCGGTTTGCTCCCCAGTTCTGCAACAAAGGCGGAGCTAACGTTTAAAGCCGTTGCTAGATTCTGCACTAAGGCTGGGAAAAATTCTTCTCCTGTGACAGAGGCTGTCCCTGTCAGAATACTCTGTAAGGTTTGCTCTGTCTGCTGGCGTTCCAGAATTTCTTGCTGTAGCTGCCGGTTGATTGCTTCGAGTCTTTCTGGAGCTTGAAGCGCTAAAAATTGAGGCAGCAGCGTTACCATTTGTAAGGCTGTATAACAAGAAACTAAGGCGGTTAAGGCTTGCTCGATTCCTGTTAACCAGTAAGCTGGATGCCAGAGGGTCCAAATATCGAGCAAGTGTCCTGTAGCACACAGGATAATACACGCTCCAAATAAGACAAATATCCCTAGAAAGGGCATATCCTTTCGCTTATACACGAAATAGATGAGCATTGCCGCGATTAAAAAATAGGCGAGGGCAATTAGTAAGTCACTGACAAGATGTAGCCCTACCAGCGGGGTTTTCCACAGGTAGCAGTGACCGTGAGGCAGGAATTGGCTGGGTGAAACGAAGTTTTTAAATATTTCCCACATTTGCCAAAGCTCTAAAATCTTTCTAAGGTTAATTGTGCTTTATTGGAAACTTTGAAGTAGCCAAAATAAATTATTTCTTGATATAAATGCACCCATTAAAATTAATTAAAAGCAACGCTATTAATGAATGCCCAGCGTTGTTACAAATCTTCATATATTTATGATATTTTTTTTTTCCCGGCTTGTCCAGTCTCAGCGACTACAGCAGAACTCGGTCAAGGGAAAGAGGGAGCTTAACTGCTTAACACAAAAATATCTTTTTTAAAAAATAGATTGTTTTTGATAATCTATTATTTCTATAGTCTGCATAAATAGTATCTTGTGTTACCTAGAGCCGATAATTTCATCATTAATGCTTACTAGAAGTCTCTTATTTAGAAGGCTCTACATATTTTATAATTTATGTCAATTAGAAAATGTACGGTTCTTTTTAGACAGTTTATATCAGCCTGGACGGTTAAACGTTCGCTGTGGCGGGTTGGGAAAACAGCTTCAACCTCTGGCGGCTAGATGGCACCTTGCTCATAACTTTGTTTGCACAGAGCGTGATCATCCGGCAGATGGATTTTAGCCCTGAGGGTCAGATGAAATAGAGAGGGAAATAGGGTGAAGGGGAGATGGGGTGAGGAATGCGCGGAGTTTAGCCGGCTCGTTTACAAGCCAAATGAGATGCGCCTTTGCTGAGTGGGTTGCCGGCTAGTGCAAATTAGATGTACGTTTCTGTAGTGGCGCGCCGGCAAAGTGAGGAGTTGTTCGCAGAACTGCTAAGCCAGATACAATAGTTAACAGATATTGAACGTTAGGCCAGATGACGCCTTCCCCAAAACTGGAGACTTCAAAATCAGTGAGCGGAAAACCGGCACTGTTATGGTGCGCTTGATGTTGAACCGGCTGACTGCCCTTAAGAAAAATTTGCTCGATCACTTTGAACTCTTACTAAATTGGAGTGGAGAAAGGGAATGGCTGATGAGACAGCGCTACAGGAAAAGCGCGTCATCCAAGTAGCACACGCAATACCGGGACGTGTGCGCCTGCGAATTACGGACAAAACCTTGGAACCGACACTGGATGCCTTGGCAGATGAGTTACGGTTGCAAGATGGCATTTATGAAGTTTGTAAAAATCCCGAAACCGGCAGTGTACTGATTTCCTTTAATTCAACGATGCTGCCGTTGCCGGCATTGTTAGAAGAACTTGAGGCGTATGGGGTTGCCGGTTTAAACTCTCAAACACCGGCAGCAAATCAAATTGATTTCTTTGCTGCTTGGAAAAAACAAGGTCAGTTATTACTGCCGGTGATTGCCGGCTTACTGCTGACAAGAAGTTTAGGATTGTTTGGCTGGCGGGCAATCTTTGCCTATATAATTACAGCCGACACAACTCGCGAAATTATAAAAATATTAGACCCAGAACTACCACTTATGCAATCTTTTAACAGTCCAGAAAGCAATATTAAAAATGGCAGCAAGGAAGTGAGCGAAACACAGCATTCAGTTGAAAATTCTCCGTCTAAAATTGAATATCGCCTTCTCCATGCAATTCGCGGACGGGTAAGGTTTGGGGTGCCTCGCCTCGCCACCGATCCGGAATATGCCGCACGCCTTGAGCAGTTGAGCGCAGCAGCAGCCGGTGTTAGAGAGGTTCGGGTGAACCCTACAGCCGCATCAATTGTTATTAGCTATAATGCCGGTGCGGTTTCTGATGCTCAGATGCATTCCTATATTGCCGAGTTAATTCAATCTGCCGGCAGTCCTCAAATTTTGACCGAACCTGCGCCAACTCCGGAAACGGAGGCTGAGATTGAGTCAGAAAACGTTATCGATTTATCTCCTAAATTTCCACCCCTCACTTCAGAGGTTGAGCCTCAGATAGATCCGCCAATAGATGATCAAGCCTTGATTTCAAACCTCGAGCCTGAAATATCTGAGCTAAGCTTGGATGAGTTCGTAGAATCTCAACGACTTGATAAATTAGCACCCAGTGAGCTATTACCGGCAAGCTTTGAGGTGCCGGTTGAGAGTCAATCGTTTGATAATCAGCTTGAAATCGAAACTGTAGAAAATCGTTCGGCTGATTTAGCGTTGCTGCCGGCACCAACAGATAGTAGTATCATGCCGGCATCCCTTGATCAAGATGACGAGCTTGATGAATTCCCCGATGATGTGGAGATGTCTTTGTTCGATCATTTGGAAGAGTTGCGACAGCGGATTTTTTATTCCCTGATCGCTGTATTCCTGGGTATCGTCGGCTGTTTTGTCTTCGTTAAGCCAATTGTCCAGATATTAGAAGTGCCGGCTCAAAGCGTCAAATTTATTCAAATTGCTCCCGGAGAATATTTCTTTGTCTCCATGAAAACTGCCGGTTACAGCGGCTTGCTAGTAGCCACCCCCTTTATTCTCTACCAAATTATTCAATTTGTTTTACCTGGGCTAACAAAGCGCGAACGCCGCTTTTTGGGTCCGATTGTGATAGGTTCTAGCTTCCTATTTGTAGGCGGTTTAGCGTTTGCTTATTTTGCATTAATCCCCGCAGCCTTGCAATTCTTAATCAGCTACGGTGCTGATGTCGTCGAGCAATTGCTGTCAATTGATCGCTATTTTGAATTTATTTTGCTGCTGTTGTTTAGCACCGGCATCGCCTTTCAAATTCCCGTTATCCAGATGCTACTCGGTTTGCTGGGGATTGTTTCCTCAAAGCAGATGCTGTCTGGCTGGCGTTACGTGTTCCTGGGTGCAGCGATTTTAGGCGCGGTTCTCACGCCTTCCACCGATCCTTTAACCCAATGCCTGCTGGGTGGTGCTGTCGTCACCCTCTACTTTGGCGGCACGGGTTTAGTGATGCTTTTGGGGCGCTGAAATCGAGCTGGTTAGAAGCTTCTATGCAGTTAATCTATCTAGTTAAGCTTCCTGGGGAATCGCCAAACACTAGGCAAAAAGAAGTATGTAACCAGTTTAATGGTTGCTAGCACAAGAAAATTAGATGTAAGTTTGCTTGCCAGCGCACAGGCCGGTTTTGGTGAGGTGCAACCACGGCCTGTCCTGTCGTGTGTCATAATTCTAGGTATAAGGCACTACTACATTTGGAGCCAGGGAGAATGTAGAATATCCCAAAATAGCATTCGATAAATGTAATCAATACATTTTATAAAATATTTTGTAATGACAGATACCCATTCACGAACTAAATTTTCGTAACCTAGTTTATAGCAAGCTTTTTATAATTAAGAATGGAAACCCAAAAACCCGTATCTCTACCGCTGATGAAAAGCATCACCCTGAAGCTCTAAAATTCTTGACCTCTGCTACAAGGACTGGATGACATCTACCGCTCAGTAGCGTTTAACCCTAATTGTTTGCGTTCTTAACTCAATTGTCGCCCCGTGATGGCCGCATACGTTAGGTTAGAACAGAAGAACATTTGACTGAAACCTTACAGTGTTTGTGACTTATCGAGCGTGCTAAACAATGTCTTTGAAAGTCGAACTTCTAGACCATCACGTAACAGAGTTTGAATCTAGACTCCACTCCAGCAGAGAGCTAGCGGAGCAAATGCCAACGCCAACTGAACTTATGTACCGCAGCTTCGTGGAAAACGCGGTTTTGGGAATGTTTCAGGCAACAATCAGTGGACGGTTTTTAATGGCAAACCAGGCAGTGGCTCGCATCTGCGGTTATGGGATGCCGGCAGAACTGACTGCTTGTACGATTAATCTGAAAGCGCTATTTTATGTTGCCCCAGGCCGGCATACAGAGTTAATCAATTTGTTGCAGCAACAGGTAAACGCCTACAAATTTGAGTCTCAGATTTATCGCCTAGATGGCAGTAAAATTTGGATTTGTGAAAACCTCCACGCTATTTTTGATGCTAACGGCAAAATGCTCGGTTATGAAGGGACAGTCGAAGATATTACCGAGCGAAAACAGGCAGAAGCCTCACTGCAAGACGCCTTGCAAAAAGAAAAAGCACTCAAAAATCATTTTGTTTCAATGGTGTCTCATGAGTTTCGGGCATCTTTAACACTGATCGCAGCGGCTAGCAGCCTACTCAAGCTTCACAGTCAAAAAATGACTTCGGAAGTGAGACTGAAATATTTCAATAAAATTGCCGAAGTTGTCAAGAACACAGTGGAGTTAATTGAAGGATTTATCACCATCAGCAAGGCTGAAGTCGGGACCTTAAAAATTCACGCATCGCCTCTTCTTTTACCAAAGCTTTGCAAAGATGTTTGGCAAGATGTTCAAATTATTAATGAAACAAACCATCGGCTGATTTTTTCTAACAATTGCCCGTATGAAACAGTCATTGCTGACAAAACCCTGCTTCGCCAAATTCTCCTTAATCTGTTCTTGAATGCGGTAAAATATTCACCAGAAGCTAGTGCAATCAACTTAGAACTTGCCGGCATTAAGGGTAAGATTGTAATTCGCATCAAAGACAAGGGCGTGGGGATTCCCTTGGAGGATCGCGAACACCTGTTTGAGCTTTTTCATCGCGCTCAAAATGCTTCTGCTTGCGCCGGCACAGGATTGGGACTGGCAATTGTTAAACAAGCGGTGGAACTGCATGGCGGCAACATCTCGGTTGAAAGTGAAGTGGGAGTTGGCACAACGTTTACAGTAACGCTGCCGGTGCTACCCGATTCAAATTCTTAGTTCAATCTTGTTTCCCGCACAAAAAAAACAGCTTAATCGGCAAATCTTATCGATTAACGAAACCCGATGCCCCAACCTTAAAACTGTTCCAGCAACCATTCAGACGCTCGTTCACCCAAGTCTAAGGGGATGCTGACTGCTTTGCCAAGCCGAGGGCGTTCGCGTGTGTGCTGAATATACTTTTCCACTTGTGCCACACTATCCCAAGCATGAAGATAGCTAGCGATCGCATCGAGATGGACTAAATAATCTCCCTCATCCATAGGAAAAGAGGCTTGTTCCAGGTACTTCCACATGACCTGAACAAAAATTTTACCTTGAGTCCGCCGCAGTTGAATATCGTATGAGCGTCCCCATTTATTCAGCAACAGTTGGCGCAGATCGTTGCCGGTCATTGATTGCAATACCGATTTTTGATTTTGGCTGTAAAGCTAACGAAGCAACCGCTTTAACAAAAGCGAGTGCCAGATGTATGGCTGCTGAGAAACGTAATTTGATAATAAGCTTTTAACGCTAGCATATTCTTCAATAATATGCTAGCGCCTTTACATTTATTAAGAATTCGATACTAACTTCAAAAAATGCAATAATACTCTCACAAAGCCTGTAACGTGCATTCTGAAAGGAATTGTAGTATCCTGGCCGGTTGGTGCAGACTGACGAAAATCACAAAAGTAGTCTGCCTAAACCAATTGTCTTATGGTTGGATTAGACAAATAACTTAACACATACATCAGCATAGGTCATGGCTCAAGCTTCTGGATCTGCAGACGTGCCCAGCATGGGGCGTCGTCAATTTATGAATTTTCTAACCTTTGGTGCAGTCACCGGCACAGCGCTGGGTGCCCTGTATCCAGTGGTCAAGTATTTTATTCCGCCCTCTACTGGCGCTGCCGGTGGTGGCGTGACAGCCAAAGATGCGCTCGGTAACGACATCAGCGTCACTAAATTTTTGGCCAGCCATAATGCCGGTGAGCGTGCCTTAGCGCAAGGTCTCAAAGGCGACCCCACCTACGTTGTGGTAGACACGAACCAAGCGATCTCCAATTACGGTATCAACGCCGTCTGTACCCACCTCGGTTGCGTTGTCCCTTGGAACGCCAGCGAGAACAAATTTATTTGTCCTTGCCACGGTTCTCAGTATGACAACACCGGCAAAGTTGTTCGTGGGCCGGCACCCTTGTCTTTGGCACTCGCTCACGCCACAGTCGCCGATGATAAAATCACCTTCACGCCCTGGACGGAAACAGACTTCCGCACCGGCGACGATCCGTGGTGGGCCTAATCGCGTTTAACTTTTAGATTGTTCTTTGTCTTTTGTCTTTTGTCTGCAAGCTTTTGAGAAATGACGATGACAAACGACCAACGACCAATGACAATTGATTGACCTTTGTTGCTGAAATCTTCCAATTCCAGATGAAGAAATTTGACTTGTCGGTGATGTTGCTTGGCAGCTACCGGGTTGTTGCCAAAAGTGTGCTGATTGCAATCGCAACGATGGCCATTTTTTTGGCCGGCGATCTAGCTTTGCCCCAGTCTGCTGCCGCTTATCCCTTCTGGGCGCAGCAAACCGCCCCTGAAACTCCCCGTGAAGCCACGGGTCGAATTGTTTGTGCCAACTGTCACTTGGCTGCAAAACCTACCCTCGTAGAAATCCCTCAATCGGTTCTGCCAGACACCGTGTTTGAGGCAGTTGTAAAAATTCCCTACGACACCAGCGTGCAGCAAGTCTTGGGTGATGGCAGCAAAGGCGGACTGAATGTAGGGGCCGTGGTGATGCTGCCAGAAGGCTTCAAAATCGCTCCAGAAGACAGAATTCCTGAAGAAATGAAGGAAAAAGTCGGGGGCGTCTATTTCCAACCTTATAAAGAAGGTCAAGACAACGTCCTGATCGTTGGGCCGCTACCGGGTGAGCAATATCAAGAGATTGTATTCCCCGTACTTTCTCCCAATCCGGAAACGGATAAAAATGTCCACTTTGGGAAATACTCGGTTCATGTCGGCGCGAATCGCGGTCGCGGCCAGGTTTACCCCACCGGCGACAAGAGCAATAATGCCGTTTTTAATGCTTCCGCTGCCGGCACCGTTGCCAAAATTAATAAGCCGGAAGACGGCGGTTATGAAGTAACGATCCAAACCGCAGATGGCAAAACAGTGGTTGACACCGTGCCAGCCGGCCCAGAATTGATCGTTTCTGAAGGACAAGAAGTTGCAGCCGGTGAACTCTTAACTTCTAACCCCAATGTTGGCGGTTTCGGTCAAAGAGACGTTGAAATCGTCTTACAAAGTGCTACCCGAATCAAAGGATTAATGGCCTTCTTTGGGATTGCCACCTTGTCTCAAATTCTGCTCGTCCTGAAGAAAAAACAGGTCGAGAAAGTTCAAGCCGCCGAGATGAATTTCTAGAGATTGCTAAGCTCAGCATTTCACTCATCAAGAAACATCTCAAACATTACAACACCGGCTTGCTCTTAAAAATCGGCAAGCCAATTAACTACAAATTAAAAGCGTTTCTGTAAAAAGGAACGCTTTTTTATTAAAAAATCTCCTAATCTCTACGCTGCGGGCTTCATTCCTAACTCAAATAAAAACTATTAATCCAATAACTTTCCTAACACTTCAGCTAAATATTCATACTGCTCTAGGGAATTATAAATTTGTGCTGAAATGCGAATCAGTCGTCGAGGAGCTGCCGGCCAAGGAATCAACGGCACCTCTAGCCCAAACTCGTCAAACAAGGTATCGTGCAACGCTACATAGTTGCCGTCAGCCACCGGCAGCGCGGCCATCGAGCCGATCATTTCCTCCGCACAGGGTGCGGGTATCCCCAGACGCTCTAGGAGTAGGTGCCGCGCCGCTAACACCAGCGCTTTATTTTTTGCCATTAATTCCGGCCAGCCACCCTCTAGCAGTGAACCCATGAACGCGATTGCCACCGGCACACATAAATAGGCTGTTGGATCATCGGTTCCCATCCAGTCAAATTCAAGCTGGAAGCGGGAACGATCTTGGCGCGGTGAGTTGGCACCGTGGCTGATAGTCAGAGGGCGAATTGCTCGCTGCCGATCAGATCGCACATACAGAAATGCTGCTCCTTTAGGCGCACACAGCCATTTATGGCAGTTGCCGGTGTAATAAGCCGCCCCAATTTCGCGCAAATTGAGCGGCAGCATTCCTGGCGCATGAGAACCATCTACGAGCGTATCCACGCCGCGTTCTGCCAGCCGGCGGACTAATTCCTGAATAGGGAAAATCAAAGCGGTTTGACTGCTCACATGATCCAGCAGCGCCAACCGTGTTTTGGGTGAAACGCGCTCTAACACCGCTTCAACCACCTGAGCCGGTGATTCGATGGGAAACGGCACTGGCGCGACCACAACGCGGGCATCGGCACGTTCTGCAATAAAATCCAGGGCATTTCGGCAGGCATTGTATTCCTGATCCGTGGTGAGCAGCTCATCCCCAGGCTCAAAATGCAGCGAACGCAGCACCGCATTCACGCCGGTTGTCGCATTGGGGATAAATGCCAGCTCATCGCTGCCGGCACCCACAAAATTTGCCAGCCGGTTGCGGGCTTGATCCAGCAACGGCTCTAACTCGCGCACAAAAAACCGCACCGGCTCTCGTTCTAGTTGCTCTCGTAGCTTTTGTTGCGCCGCCAGCACGCTTTTGGGGCAAGCTCCAAATGAACCGTGATTAAGATAAGTTACCGCTGAGTCAAGCGACCATAACTTAGCCCAACTTGATGGCTCACATTGCAAATTGACAGATTGGGACATGAATAAATCAAATTTCAAATCTTAGGCTCCAGATTTTAGATTAATTGTTAAATCCAAAATCTTCGCATCTAAAATTCAAATTTTTTAAACTCCCCGGGCCGGATTCGAACCAGCGACCAATCGGTTAACAGCCGACCGCTCTACCACTGAGCTACCGAGGAACGCGTTTTTTATAATAACGATACTTTAAGGGATTTGGCAAGTACCTTTATCAACTTTTTTTTGGGGGAGGTCGTGAACCCTGTCTGGATCACGGTCGCCGGCCCATCCGCAGCTGTGCCAAACGCTGCTGAGCTACAGGGTCTAAAGAACTCGCTAACAGACGACGAGCCGAAGGCTTCGAGGATTGCTGTTTGCGCCGCACTTGATTGCCTATCGCTTCAATATCATACGCTAGTTGTGGCGCTGACATCCATTCTGCCCCGTAACCCACAACAGTGAGTTGCTGCGCTCGGTCTGATGTGGCTACAATCACCCGCTGTTTCAATTTAGTAAATTCGTGGCGACAGTTGGCACAGATTTTTTCAATGTAGGTATCTGCGGTTTGCCCAAAGCCGGTGTAGTGGACTGATACATGGCGCGTAATTTCTTCGCGAGTGCTGCCAGTGTCTTGATATTGGGCGTCGAACACAAGGCGCGTCTCAAATCCCTGGTAGGCGCTGTAGTTCACTAAAGCTTCAATTAATTCCCTCCGTGCTGACTCCATGCCATCACGATCGCGTGTCTTTGTCAGGTCGGGCCAAATTCCAATGATGTTGTAGCCGTCCACGAGCAGGACTGTCGGCAGTGATGGGCGTGCCATTTTTTTTAAGGGTGCAATTTTTTAGTTGGGCATATTTACCTTTTTTTTATATCCTAATCTTGAATTTTTTGCTAAGAGGGGCATTGGGTCAAGCGCTACAATTAAGCTCTGTACAGTAAACAGTTAGGCGGCCTCGTACGGGGCGTGCGCTGGTGTTCGCTACGATTCGACCGACCACGCCCGATGACATCTTCGATATCTCCTGCTACTGCTTTTACACGTACACGGAGTTCGCTATGATTCGACCGACCACGCCCGATGACATGGAACCGCTGATCGCCCTGGCCGATGCGACCGGCCTGTTCGGTCCGAATGAACTTGAGGAGCTGGGCGAAATATTGGGCGGCTACTTCGGTGGCAACATCGACAGCGATCACTTCTGGATTACCGACGACGACGGCGGGCCGGTGGGGGTCGCTTACTATGCGCCGGCTCCGATGACCGATGGGACGTGGTACGTGTACTTGATCGCTGTACGACCCGACCGGCAGGGGCAAGGGCACGGTACGGCACTGTTGCGTTACGTTGAAGAAACCTTGACGGCACGCGGCGAGCGCATACTGCTGGTGGAAACATCAGGGTTGGCGAGCTTCGAGGGCACACGGGCGTTCTATCGCAAATGTGGTTACGACGAGGAAGCGCGGATTCGAGACTTCTACAAAGCGGGCGATGACAAGATTGTTTACCGTAAGGAGCTAGTAGCTCAGGGGAAATGAGCTTGCTCTCCCCTAACGCAGTTCCACCCATCCCGAATTTTGGTGACGCAGTAAACTCAGCTCTAGACTTTTGCCGTTTGGGTTGGGGGCAACGTTAATGATGGGGTCTGAATGACCTGTGAGGGTGGATTTCAATTCCCCAGTTTGCACGTCCCACAGTTTTATCGTTTTTTCTGTGCTGCCGGTGGCAAGGGTTTGACCATCGGGGCTGATGGCAATGGCTCTGACTGTGCCGGAATGCCCTAGAAGGGTGCTTTTTAGTTCGCCGGTGTCTAGATGCCAGATGTCAATTGTTCCGTCTTGGGAGCCACTGACAAGGGTTTGATCGTCGGGACTAATTGCGATGGAAACAACTGGATCTGTTCGCACCGGCAATATTCGCAGTAAGTCGCCGGTTTCTAACAACCAGACTTTCAGCGTTTTGTCAATACTGCCGGTGGCGAGGATTTTGCGATCATAACTAATGGCTATTGGTCTAACTGTGCCGGCGTGTGCTGCTATGCGGCGCTGCAGCTTGCCGGTTTCTAAATCCCAAATTTTTAGTGACCCGTCGTAACCGCCACTAATCAGGATTTGCCGGTCTGCACTGATGGTAATGGCACTCACGCCGCTACTATGGCCGGCAAGGGAATGACGCAGCGATCCTGTTCCCGCATGACTTTGATGGAGTTTTTTGTCTGTGCTGCCGCTGGCGAGGATTTGCCCGCCTCCGCCAGTAGCGAGCGGATAAAATGACCAAGACTGGCCAGATAGCGCTGCTTGCAATTCTTTGTTGTTCAAATGCCACAGCTTAATGCTGCCGTCATAATTGCTACTAGCAAGGATTTCTCCATCTGCGCTAATCGCAAAGGGATAGACGTAGTTGGAACTGCCGGTGAGGATGTGTAACCCGTCACTGAAACTTGTTTCTGTTTTGAAAGATTCTAAATAGCTGCGTAAGCCTCCTGCATAAAGCAGGTCTGCGATTCCCAGGTTGGCTTGACTCTGACGAATTGCAATTGTACTGGTGGGGGCAAAACCGGCCACGATCGCGTGATAGATTTGCCGGTCTTCACTGACTTCTTCTTGAAGCAAAATGCAGACTATAGCAACATTTTGCTTAACTTCTTCAAGGGAGATAGACCACCGAACAGAATCTATATCGCCGTATTCCGTTTTGACCTGGATGCCAAGGTTTGAGTCAAAAAGCAGAGTAAAATCAACAGAATCTTTCGCTTTTTGGCATTTTAGCGGATCTATTTCCAGTGCCAAACCTTCTAAATAGGTGGCAATCACTGCTTGACCCAACTGTTTTTTTAAAGAGCTAGCTATTATATCAGTAACTGGAGAGTGCGGCTCGATATTTACGGCGCTCTGCCGGCAAAAGTCTCGAATTTTTGTCAACTTCTCGCCTGAGAGAACCATCAATTCACTGTGGCAACCTCTGGTTTGAGAGTGCAGCAGATTTGCCGCATCTGACTTCAGCCTTTTAATAAAATCAGCTTGTTGGAATTTCAGGGGAGTTGTCCAGTCCATGTCCAGCTTCTATGAATCTCCCATGATTCTACATAGCTAGAAGCGAATCAGCGCAGCTTGTTTTCAGGGAGAGTGCTGAATTCTCTACTTTTCCACTAATCTGATCTCTTATAGCTTTCTGAATTATAGGGAGCTTTCCACCTTTGCACCTTCTTCAGCACAGATGGGTTTAGGAACAGATCCCCACAAAAAATTATCAATTTAGGAGAGATAAAGCCGACAAGATGTCTTCCCCACAGATTAACACAGATATTCCGCCCGCTCCTCTGTCTGTTTAGTTCGGGTTGAAACCAAGTTCATTGAGGATATAACAGCGCTGCCATCCCTGTTAGGGTAATTTTCCGTCACTTCACCCAATCAGATTCTCCTGTTAGATGAGGTATGTTTGCCACTAAAATTTTTATTTAAAAAAGTAAAGCTGAAAAGGAGGGGTAGCGACTTTAAAACCACCGCTTTTTTTATAAATCAATTAATTTAAAAACAGAGAAAAATTATAATTAATAAAAATATTAATGTTTGCTGCCTATCTTTTGGTTATGTAGACCAACACTGCAATAGTTTTACGCAGATAGCTGCGATGCAATATATTATAATTAAAAAAAATACGATGAAAAAATTTAAAATTGCTCGCTGCCATGCGCGTGCAATTGCTCAAAGTTACGGACTTGCAACGCTTGAGAATATTAGCATTCCTTTTCTAGCAAGAAGGAGTAAAGTAAGGCTGTATTCTGTGCCAATTTTGAATATTACAGATTCAAAGGTTAACCTACGGTTAAATTTTACACAAGGGTTTCTCCTGAGCCTCCTCCCTAATAAAACCTGTGAAGATGAGCGACTGCTTTTTTTTCAGGCATCTGTCGCTTTTTCGTGAGTGAGGGTGCCGGTATAGGCACCGGCAGCCTAATAATTTGTGTTATAGGTTGCGCTCGGTTGATTGCACTTGTATCCGTCTCAAGCACAAATCCGAGTCATCACTGCCGGCAATGGTTTCTAAATTAGTAAGGCGTTCTTCGATCTGCTGTAACTGATTTTCCGGCAAACTATTATGAGATTTTTTATCACAATGCCATAAAACAGTAGTGCCGGCTGCCCCATCTGTGACAACGGTAATGGGTAAAACCGCCTCAGCGTTAATAACCGCTGGAAGCAGAATACAAATTCCTAGCATTTTATTGGGAAGCTTCCAAATTATTGAAGTCGCTGAGACTCGGACATTTTTGAAGGTGTTTGAGTCTTTTTTTCTATTGTTTATATATAAATTTCTGTTTCTCTAATTGCTCTCATTTTTTATTTTGATGGCTAGGTTCTAAAGATAACTTCCTGCCGGCAGGTTCACCCAGTCGGGGGAAGTATTATTGCCCCAGAAGCGGAATTTAGCGGGCTATGTTGGGTGTCTGTGATCGTGATCGCAAGATAGATAAGAAAATGTAAACCCTTGTATGAGAAGGTTTTCAGCTTATGTAAAGAAATGTAACAGGGTTTTTATAAAAATATATTGCACACTCTTGATTTACTTGCTAGGGTGTGCATAGGGCTGATTCTGATAGATACTTGTATCGAGGAGATGTGCCATTTATGCTCTACATCAATCCTATCCATTTAGTAAGGAATTGATTCCTGGTATGACTCAAAGATGTTTCTCCAAACACTCTGCTTCAACGTTCTTCAAGAACGTCTGAGAAATATCTTGATAGCTTAAAAAACGCTGGAGGATACTCTATGCCGTTACTACATCAAATCCTTTGCGTTTTGCCGGCTCAACCCAGGCTTTCCTAAAGTATTCCTGATCACAATTTCTCAGATTCGTCTAGATAAATCCGGTTCTACTGTGAGTTTCTGGGAAATATCAGGTTTTGAAAGGTTTAGTTTCACGAATCATGTAATGAGTTGTCACTGCTTGTGTCTTTGATTGCTGAGGGTTCTGGATAAAAAACTTTGGCCCTAAGCAAACATGAAAATTGCAGCAGTGATGCCTCAACTCTGGAGATTTTGATTATGAACGTTCAAGGACAAACAGCTCTAATTACAGGCGCTTCCCGTGGAATTGGGCGAGAGATCGCTCTAGAATTAGCGAAACAAGGAACAAGGCGGTTGTTATTAGTGGCACGAGATCACGAACGATTAGCTGAAGTTGCCGCTGAAATTGAAGCACTAGGCGCAGAAGCGATTATTTTGGCTTTAGATTTAGCGCAGCCGGTGGAGGTGAATATTGCGATTGCCAAAGCTTGGCGAAATTATGGCCCCTTTCAACTTTTAGTCAATTGTGCCGGTGTCGCCCATCAAGCGCCTTTCTTGAAAACTAAGTTGTCAAATGTGCAGCAAGAAATTGCGATTAATTTAATGGGAATGTATACGATGACGCGTCTGGTTGCGCGGCGCATGGCAACCCAGCGAGAAGGCACAATTGTGAATGTTTCCAGTTTGATGGGTAAGGTGGCAGCACCAACGATGACAACTTATTCTGCGACAAAGTTTGCAATTTTAGGGTTTACGCAAGCGTTGCGCGGCGAGTTAGCGCAATATAATATCCGGGTCATGGCTTTGCTACCCTCTTTAACGGATACCGATATGGCGCGAGATTTGCAGTGGTTTCGCTGGGTGGTGCCAACAACTCCCCAAAAGGTAGCGCAAGCATTGATTGCCGGCTTGCGAAAGAATTCCCCCGAAATTCTAGTGGGTTGGCAAAGTCATTTAGCTGTCTTGGGCAATCGCATTGCACCTTGGTTTTTGGAAAGGGTTTTATTGATGGCTGCACCGATGTCTAGAGATAGCCGAAAGCGCTATCACAAACTCCGAGAGGCTGACGCGATTTCACGTTAGAATCGTTTAATACACAGGGAGTGTGGAGGGGGTTGAGCGTTACTTATTGCTTTTCCACCTCCCTATTGTTAGATTTTGGATGAATTATCAGAGCCGGCACTGCCGGTCGTTACAAAAACTGTTAATCGATCCGAGTGAACTTGAACGAGTTTCATCAATTTCAGATTTCAAGTTAATATGAATTGCGAATAAGGAAATTTTAACAGTGAGTCAGAATCGTCAAATATTGGATGATATTGCTAAGTTCGTTCAGGAAATCGTCAATGCTGAAACAGCCGTCGTAGCACTGGCGGAGTCTGAGGGAGAATTTGTTTATTATGCGGCGGCAGTAGGCAAATACGCTGACGTGATAGTAGACAAAAGAAATACGTCTGCGAATTCGGGTTTGTGTGGCGTTGCGTTTCAGGGTAAGGTGCCGGTTTTGGTTTGCCAAACTGAAGGGGATAACCGAGTTCGGCAGGATCATGCTAAAGCGATGGGGATTAAAACTGCTTTGGCAGTGCCGGTTATTTATGACGATAAACTTTTGGGTGCGCTGATGGCTTTAAATCGCACGGATGGCAGTGAATTTGATGAAGAGGCAGAGAAAGTTTTAGCCGGCTACGCTGCTGAAGTGGGTCCTGTTGTTTTGCAATTTTGCATTAGTTGAAAATAGGATGCCGACGAAAATTTTATTGGGTAAATAGTTTTTGCAGAAAAAGCCGGCAGAGTTCAGAACGACCGCAATTGCCAGCGCAGTTACAGTCGCCCTTTTTTCGCTTTCTTGACGTTTCCTTATCTCACGTCATAACCAAACAAATTTGGATTAACTTCATCTAACTTTAAATCCGCTAACCCATACTCTGCCCACCGGCGCTCAACCATCGCCGCCACATCCGGATCGGACTCTAAAGGTTCGCCCCATTCATGCTGGGTTTCTGGCGGAATCTTCGTCGTTGCATCAATTCCCATCCGTCCCCCCAATCCAATTTTTTCACTGGCAAAATCTAAAGTATCAAACGGCGTCTCTGGCAGAATAAAAACATCCCGCACAGGGTCAACTTTTGAACTAATTGCCCACACCACTTGACGCGGATCTCGAATGTTGATATTTTTATCAACAACAATTACAAACTTCGTGTAAGTAAATTGCGGTAAAGCACTCCAAAATGCCAAAGCAGCCCGCCGCGCTTGACCGGGATATGCCTTATCAATGGAAATAATTGCAGCTTTATAACTGAGCGCTTCCATTGGTAGGAAAAAGTCAACAATTTCTGACACTTGCTGCCGCAAAATAGGCGTGTAAATTCGATTCAGGGCAATTGCCATCATCGCCTCTTCTTTCGGGGGACGCCCGCTAAATGTTGTCAGATAAATCGGATCTTTGCGATGCGTCATGCAGTGGAAGTGAATCACCGGCGAATCTTCCACGCCGCCGTAATAGCCCATGTGATCGCCAAAAGGCCCATCTGGCAGCACCTCCCCAGGCGTAATCGTTCCTTCTAAGACAAATTCTGAGTCCGCCGGCACCTCCAAATCCACCGTCTTACACTTCGCCAGATTCACCCCAGAACCACCGTAAAGCCCTGCAAACAGCCATTCCGAGAGGTCTACCGGAATCGGGGTTGCCGCTGCCATGATAATCATGGGGTCAACACCGAGGGCAATCGCCACCTCCAACTTCTTCCCCTGTTCCGCCGCTTTCCGTAAATGTCGCGCCCCACCTCGAACCGACAGCCAGTGTACTGTCATCGTATTGCGAGATTGCAGCTGCAGTCGGTAAACTCCGACATTTGGCGTTCCCGTCTCGCAATCTTTCGTAATTACAAGTCCTAGCGTAACAATCTTGCCGGCATCCCCCATATAAGGGCGAATCATTGGGATTTTCGTTAAATCTAAGGCTTCTCCTTCAAGTACCACCTGCTGACAGGCTGGGAAAAAATCGCGTCCCGGTTTCGCCTTAAGCACATCAAACAGTACCTTGCCAAAATCGATCGCCTGGGAAATCTTCTTCGGTGGCTTCGGCTGCTGTAGCATTGCCAGCTTTTTGCCCAATTCCTCCAATTGTGCCGGTTTTTCCATGTTCATCGCCCAGCAAACCCGTTCCTCGGTTCCCAGCAGGTTGATCGCCACCGGATACGCTGCGCCTTTCACATTCTCAAACAGCAGCGCCGGCCCGCCTGCTTGCAACATCCGGTTAGAAATCTCTGCAATTTCCAAATTAGGGTCAACTAAGGCATTAATTCGCCGCAGTTGTCCCCGTTCTTCTAAAATTTTGATGAACCCACGTAAATCTCTTGCCATGATTAAGATGTGTAAATCTCCGTCTCTTATTATGGGCTGAGACTCCACTCCATGTTGTAATAGCTATGCTAGATGACTCCCATTTGAAGCCAATGAACGATTCATCTGTTATCCCATCAATCAGCCGCTATGTCTGCCAAGCCATTTTTTCCACCTATCAGAACCATCCGGAATGGCTGAATGAAAAATATAGAAATCAGCCGTGGGATAGTCACAGGTTTCAAGAGAAATTTCGCAGCAAATTAGTTGAAGAATTCAGCAAGACAGAAGACAAAGATAAATTAATTGTCAAGGCTATTAAAATTTTTAATACTTTTCTGTTGCCAGATTTTTATGTGTCTTCAAATTTCACCGAAGTCATGGAGAATCTTCGTCAGATTACCCAGACAGAAACCGTTGTCTCCTCGAATCAAGTAGATGGATTGAAGCCAACTAGCAATTTGCTTAAGGTAACGCCTGAATCAACGGCCTCTGCAATGGCAATTTTGCTTCTTGATGCCGAAAATTTACCGCTCAATGTTGAAACAGAAAACTTCCTAGCCGGCTGCTGTAAATATCCGATCCGGATTAAAATTGCCTTTGCAAATTGGCGCAGTATGGGTAAGCAAGATACTGAATATCATGGGCGCAGTTATGAACTCATTCATGTCCCAGCTTGTAAAGACAGCGCTGACATAAAAATGGCAACTGTGGGCGCATCAATCTTCTTGTATTATCCAACTGCCAAAGAAGTCTTAATTTGTTCATCTGATAAGGCACTGCTGCATCTTCGCAACACCCTACAAGCCCAAGGATTAACCGTATATCTTGTTCGCAAACATTCAGAAATTATCACAGTTGTTAACAGTACCACCGGCCACACGCAAACCCATGCCATCAAACCGATACCGACAATCGATCAGTTTATTAACCAAATTAAAGATTTAATCGCACAAGAGCAAAAAAATGCCTCTAATCAGTGGGTGACACTTTCGCGGATCTCACAACTTTATCAAGCTAAATATAAAACTCAAATTAGGCAAGTGGTTGCCGGCCACTTACCCGGAAAAAAAGCCCAAGATTTTTTTATGAATTACCCTGTAGATTTTGTGGTACATCAGCCGGCAGAAAAATCGGAAGTCTATATGACTTTATTCCAGCCGGATCGTTTGCCTGCTGTGCTTGAAACTCAAACATCTATCCAGCTTACAGCGCAAGTTCCGTCTCAACTTCCCTCAAATATTACTTCCAAAGCAGACCTGGAACAAGCACTCGTAAAAATTGTCATCGCCTTAACCGCTAAATCTCCGGGAAGTGAGGTTTCGATCTCAAATGTGGGCAGTGAATTTCATAAGCAATACGGTCAACCGATTACTCAGGTAATGGCAAGCCTACAATTAGGCAGTAAACTCCCTAAATTTTTGCTGTCGTGTAATAGTTTTAAATTAAAAAATGTGGGAAAGCAGTATTTAGTCTGCCTTTCGCAAGTTTAATTTCAATTTTTAATTATTAAAACAATAAAATAAATATTAGACTTATTTTTTGTAAAGTTAATTTTTTTATATAAATTACAGATGGACACAGATAATTTATCAGTTTCTTGATTATTGTTATAAAATTAAAAGGACAAAATAATAAATATAAAGTCAATTTAGATTAACCCTAACTGCCACTTTAGCGGCTTGTTTTGAGGCTGGCATCTATCAACGGAATGATTTATAGCCAGCTTACAGTTTATCATTTCAAATAACCTTCAAGAGCCACAAAAATACTTTTTTCTGTGTATTATGGCTAAAGTCATAAACAAATATAAAAAGCTATGCAAGACAAAGTCGTTGTCGTTGTTGGAGCCACCGGCGGCATCGGTTCAGCAGTCACGCGCCAGCTAGCCAAGGCAGGCGCACAGCTTGTACTCGCCGCCCGAAATAGTTCGCGTTTAGATGAATTGGCAGCGGAATTACTTTCACCAATGCAGTTGATGCCGGTGCCTTGTGACATTACCGATCCCCTGCAAGTTGATAGACTGATGAAAAAAGCAGTGGGCCAATTCGGTCAGATAGACGCTTTGGTTAATGCAGCTGGCGCCGGCATCTTAAAACCGGCCCACCAAATCGAGCCGGCTGAACTCAACGCAATGATAGAGGTGAACCTCAAAGGCAGTTTCTACACCACTCAAGCAGCCGCACAGCACATGAAAGAACGGCAGTCGGGTCATATTTGCAACGTGGTGGGAATTTTAGGCAAGCATTCGATGGCAATGGCATCGGCTTACTGCGCTTCCAAATTTGGGGTTGTCGGGTTCAGCAAGTGCATGGCAGATGAACTTAAGCGCTTTGGCATCAAATTTACGCTGCTGTACTTTGGCGGCGTCGATACTCCTTTCTGGGATGACATTAGCTTAAAAGTAGACCGGAAAAAAATGCTGAGTGCTGAAACGGCTGCCAATGCCATTGTTTATGCCTTGTCTGCTGAACCGCAAGCGGTGCCAATGGAGATTAATATTCAGCCAGAAAGTCACTTATTTTTTTAAACAGTATTGACTGCTCTCAGCCTTGGCTGACGGAGATCGCCCTAAACTTCTAGAAAGCCGCATAGCTGATGGCTAAATGTTGACTTTTAAATGCAGCTTAAATTACCAGATAGTAAAGTTCAACAAATTTATTTGACCGTTCGAGCGAATTCAGTTTATCTTCATGCAGATTGACCACGTTCACTTCTACGTTGAAGATGCAGCAGCGTCACAAGACTGGTTTGTGAACCAGCTGGGTTTTCAAGCCGTCGCCAGTTTCACCGGCAACCACACCCGCACCGAAATTGTTAAAAATGGGCCAGTTTACTTTTTTCTATCTTCACCCCTAACACCGTCCAGTCCAGCCGGCCAATTTCTTCAAAAACATCCAGCCGGTGTCGCCGATGTCGCATTTCGCGTGCAAAATATTGACTCGGTGATGACGAAAGCCATCGCTGCCGGCGCTCAAGTCCTGCAGCCGGTGCAGCAGCAGCCACTAAATCGAGGGCATCTGAAGTGGAGTAAAATTGCCGGTTGGGGCGATCTGAAACATACTTTAATCGAAGCGACAGACACCCAGGAAGCCGAGGTTTGTAACTTTTTGGGGCAAACGAGCGTGGCGGCTATTGGGGATGTCAAATTTACCCTTCACCCCCACTCAAAAGTCAAAACTCAAGACTTAGCACTTCAACTGATCGGCATCGATCATGTGGTGCTTAACGTGGCTGCCGGTGACTTAAAGCGTGCGGTTGCCTGGTATGAGAAAACTTTAGGATTTCAGCCGCAGCAGGCATTTGCAATTCAAACAGAACGTTCTGGATTGCACTCTCAGGTAATGGTTCATGCCGATGGAGTCGTGCAGTTGCCAATTAATGAGCCAACCTCAGTCAATTCCCAAATTCAAGAATTTCTAGACATTAATCAAGGTTCAGGAATCCAGCACATTGCCTTACGCACCGGCAATATTGTGCCTTTAGTCGAGCAGTTGCGCCACAAGAGTTTGCCATTTATCCAAGTTCCGGCTACTTACTACACCCAATTGCGATGCCGGCATAAAGTTCATCTGGCGGAAGCAGAATGGGAAGAAATTGAGCGTAGCCGAGTTTTAGTAGACTGGCATGAAGAGACACCTGACGCCTTACTGTTACAGATATTCACCCAGCCAATTTTTGGTCAACCTACATTCTTTTTTGAGCTGATTGAGCGCCGGTTACACGCGAGAGGCTTTGGGGAAGGCAACTTTCGGGCTTTATTTGAAGCGATCGAACAAGAACAGCTCAAACGAAGCAGCCAAAACGAGAAATTTCTCCACCACACTCAACGGCAAAACTGAGCTGGAATTTATGGTTTTTAAATCACTAAAGTGAAAGTAGGGTGCTTGATAGCCATGCACCCCACATTTCTTGCTGGTTTCTGCCGATTAAAAGCACAGGTAGACAAATTAACCCTCGGCTGTAAACTTCATTGTCTAGCCGCGTTAGAGTCACATTGCCAAGCAATATTTTATTCGCCCAAATGCTTAACTTGACACAATGGTACGGGAACCGCCCCCATATAAAAGAAGTGAGCGGTGTTCAACGCTAGCGCAAAAAGCAGCTGACTAACCAGAGGACGATAAACGTCACGAAGGTGATGAACTTCTCCTCTGTCAAACCAGTCGCACCAATTTGCGAAAGCAGCCCCCCTAAGACCAAACCAAAAACCAAGCCGGTGATCGTCAGCAACACAGCGCGACCGAATCGGTTTTCCTTACGATTAAGGAAGTATAGCGTTGCGCCCACACCCAGAGCCAGAGCTAGTTGCAGTAAAGATGCACTGGCTGCTGAGGTGATGCTGAGAACACTCAACGTGGCAAATATCCCAGCCGGCCATAAAATATCTGTCCGACTAGGCGTATCAATGAACTTTTGCAACCAAGCAGGACCCTGCTTCGGGGGTGCCGGCGCGGGTTTAGGTGGCGCTTGGGCTAATTTTTCTGGAAAACGAATGCCTTCCGGAACCTTGATTTTGCCTTCTTGACGCTGCCGTAACCGATCCATCAGGATGGCATCATAAGCCGCTTCAATCATTTCCACACGCTTACGATCCCCGCCGCACTGCTGCACTAGCTGATTGCGTGCCTCTTGGATTTCATCAAACGTCGCGTTTTCTGGAACCCCTAGCGTTTCGTAGTGATTTTGCTCACTCATTATCCAATAGACCTCCCTCCCCTTCAACTTAGCTTAGCCTGATATCTGCCTACAAGTTTTGCATTCAGCAAAGACTCTTTGAATGACGTTATTGTTACAATACGCTGTAATTTTTTAATTTAAATTAATAGAATTCTTTCTCCTTGACTATCGCGATTGGAAGTCGCTGCTAGGAATTAGCCACTCCCCCACTTGACAGCCCTGTATTATACCGCTTGCTTAAATATAGCGGTTCTCACTCCCATTCATCCGCCACAGGAGGGGATCAATAGATGATGGCGTCCCTACAGCGTTTCAAAAGATGTCGCGCACCGAATTGAAAATCGCGATAGCAGTAAGAATGAGTCTGAGAGGGAATGAACCGGCATCGATAACGCTTAATCGGGGGCCGGCAGCAATGAAAAACCGGCAGGCCAATCAGGAAGTTGTCCTAATTGAGAAGAAACCCGCCGGCTCAGTAAAAGTCACATCCCGATTTGAGTTACACACCACACTCCGCACAGCTTTCTGGTTACTGCTGTTAATCTTGATGGCACTTATATTGTTTGAATACAACACGTTTCGGCAAGGTTCAGGAATGCTCTAGATTGAATCGGCCTATTTGCTCGCCGGCTCAATGCTAACAATCCCTGACCACTGCACCTTTTTCAGGTTGTCCCGCCGGTAGGAAAAAAAGTATTCTGGCGATTGGTAAGTGCAATAAGGTGCGATCGCTACTTGCTCAGCGGTAATTCCCAACTGCTCCAGTTGCAGTGAGATCGTCCGCCGTACATCCAAGCGCACCCGTCCTGGCTCTGGATCTTCTAAAATCGGCGGATTCGGCAGCCGGTGTAGGGTAGAGAGCACGGCGCTTACACCCTCTGTTGGGGCAACCGTAGCTCCCACTTGAGCGGCTACCTCCTCAGAAACTTGGTAAACTTCACCGGCGATCGCAGGACCCATCGCTACACGCAACTGATGCAATTGGCTGCCTTCCTCCTGAAGCCTGGCAATCGCTTGCGGCACAATTTTACCTGCCGTCCCACGCCAGCCGGCATGAACAGCCGCCACTTGACCTGTGTGCGAGTCAGCAATCAGCACCGGCGTGCAATCCGCACTGCAAACCCACACCGCCTGCTGCGAGTTTTGCGTCGCTAATCCATCCGCCTCGAAAAAATTCTGGGGTTCCGTTGCTTCTTTGGCTGCAGCGCTTTCCCCCTCAACAGATTCTCCTCTAACAACAGACACCGGCATCACTTCACCTGTTTTGAAAACAGTATTGCCATGTACCTGTTTCACCCGGTAAACCTCAGCAGATGGCTGTAGCGCTGTCACCAGTTCATCGGGCGATTGTGGCCAAAACAGGTGGGTAAAAAAACCATGTGGCCATTGCTCCAAAAGGCTACAGGTTAGATAAGGACGTCCGTTCCAAGTTCGCCAGTTCCAACTATACATAGGAATTTTTAGGGATTTTGATTTTTGATTTTTGATTTTAAACTCATCCAAAATCCAAAATTGATCCGCCAGCTAATCGATTTTTGTGCTAACTTAGCCCTCAGTCTATCAACTTGACAGCTACTGTGGGATTTAGTCAAGAGCGGTTGGAGACAGCCCTCCAGTCAACCTTAAGACCTGGATGTGACCAGACACGGTTTACCGTCCATATTTTTAACCGGCTCGTTTCGACCAACCAGACGCTCTGGGAATTGATTGATCAGGGTGCCGGTGCGGGAACGGTTGCAATTGCCAGTCAGCAAACCGCTGGACGCGGTCAGTGGGGCCGGCAGTGGCAGTCCCAACAGGGGGGATTGTATCTATCTCTGGCGATTGAGCCAAGGTTGCCGGCTTGCCATAGCGCTCAGCTAACCCTTTGCAGTGCTTGGGGCATTGCAACTGCTTTAAGAGAATGGGGCATTCCCGTATCGCTCAAATGGCCCAATGACTTAATCTTGGCGGAACGCAAATTAGGGGGCATCCTGACCGAAACCCGCGTGCATCAGGGACTAATTGCGAAAGCGGTGGTGGGTGTGGGTATTAACTGGGCAAACGAAGTTCCGGAAACCGGCATTAATCTGCAATCTTTCTGTACTGAGGAAGTGTGTCCTTCCATTGCCTCGCTGGAAATGCTGGCCGCTATCACCCTGCAAGGGTTGGCGTCCGGATACCAGTTTTTGGCCGAGAAGGGGATAACAGAGTTGCTGCCGGCTTACGCTGCACTTTTGACAAGCCTGGGCGAACCGGTTGTCGTAGAGGGGCGTCAGGGAGTTGTCGTGGGAGTCTCTTCTCAGGGTGAACTACAAGTCCGCTTCCATGCCGATCCAGCCGGCTCAGAAATTTGTTGTCTCCAGCCAGGAACAATCGCTTTGGGCTACAAATTAAGTGTATAACTCCCTTATCAGGATAAAATTATCGATGCCCATCTTCCTGCTTCCGACAGATATTCTTTTACAGGGAAGGAAGAAGTATCAGGGTGTGGCGCATTAAGGGTGTCATTGCCAATCACTAAGGCACTAAAAACACCAAAAAGCGATCTACTCACACCAGTTATCAGTGAATTATCTATCTATCAGCGATTTGTCCGCTTGTCTAAGTGACAGATGAGTTAGGGCAAATAAAACCAGTTCATTACACAAGCAGTGTTTCTCAGATTCGTGTGGGGATGTTATGCAGCAACGTTCAGCAAAGCCGGGTTCTAATCATACCCCGCTAGTACGGGTAATGAGTTGGATTAGCAGTCTTGGAATGCTCAGCAGCGGCATGGTGTGGGCACAAAGCCAGACAGCACCGGATGCGGCAATTGATAAAACTGCTTATGAAACGCCTGTCAGTTTGGAAATCGCGCCGTTGGAGCCGGCACCTGTGGCACTTGAAAGCGCTCCCTCAGTAGCCGTTCCTGAAACAATTCCCCAGTGGGTGCAACCGGCTCCAGCCGCCCCAGAACCCGTTCCTGTAGAGGCGATGGCACCGGAACCAGCACCAGTAGAAACGGCACCCCTGGCCGCCGATCCGGTGCCACCGCCTGCTGCCCCGGAACCGGCCCCCCTAGCGGTGGAAATAGAACCCCCTCCAGTGCCGGTAGAGCAGCACACACCAACGGCTTCAGAGCTGTTAATGCCAAAAGAACAGCCGCAGGTGGCAACAGAACCCATCCCTTTGCCCAATTCAATCGCTCCGCCAGAAACTTCGCCCGCTTCTGCGCCGACAAAAGCTCAAGCTCCTATTGATTACAGTAATGTTTATATTGACCCCACAAGCTACAGCCTTGGGGCAACAAAAACTTACGAAGAACCCAATTCAGTGGTTTTGTCTGAACGCTCCACCGGCTGTGAAGCGGTTGTAGGCAAAGGGCAAGGGGTGTCGGGCAACTTGTGTGACAGCGCCACTCAACCCCAGTCTCCACCGACAACGAATTCTTTGATTCTTCCACCGCCACCGCCTCCCGTTGCCGATCTGCCGGCTGCCATAAATGGGGGGACTTTACCGAGTCTGGAGGCGCAGCCTTACGTTCCCCCACAGCCGGTGCAGCCGTACGCGCAGACTGTCCCGGTGCCACAGTACATTCAACCTGTGGCGACGCAGCCTTATGTTCCCCCACAGCCGGCGCAACGCTATGCTCAACCTGTGCCGGCTCAACGCTATGCAGAGATTGAACAAGCGCCAGTGGCAGAGCTTCAGCCGGTCTCGGTTGGAGTCTTTGAGGTTACGTCCGGTGGCGTTAGTGTTGGCAATGTCGCGCCTCCTAGCACGGGTGGATACTACTACAACCCCTCATCGCCTCGCCTTCTCGGCTTACCGGGTAATGGCAATACCAGCCTGCTTTTCCCACTGAGCTTGCCGGCTCCAATTACTTCAGCCTTTGGGTGGCGAATTCATCCCATTTCTGGGGGGAGTAGTTTCCACGCCGGCACGGATATCGGAGCACCAATGGGAGCGCCGGTTTTAGCTGCCCTTACAGGTAAGGTGGAAATCGCAGACTATTTAGGCGGCTACGGTTTAGCGGTTATCTTAAAACACAATCAGGGCACAGAAGAAACCCTTTATGGCCACCTCTCACAAATTTTAGTCAAACCAGGCGATGTGGTGGAACAGGGATCGGTGATTGGCCAAGTCGGCAGCACCGGCAACTCTACCGGCCCACACCTCCACTTTGAATTCCGTCAGCTAACGGCAAAAGGTTGGGAGACGCTCGACCCCGGCGCTCAGCTAGAGTACGCCTTGGCTCGGCTCGTTAAAGCCGTTGAAACGGCTCAATCCGCTCCCAAACCTACGGCCCAATCCGTTCCTAAACCAGCCGCGCAATCCGCTCCTCAACCCGGTGCTAGCTAACGGTTAAGAGACAATTCTTGCTCCCAGGTTCAGCCTGGGAGGCTTTTCTAAAATCATCTCCTGTCTCACAGATTAGATAATTTGTCAATGAGCAAAAGCAAAGGAGCAGGGTCAATCAAAGAAATCCATGCTCAGCTAAAAATGCCGGTGAGATTTCATCCCAGCCATTATCTGTAGTGGGTGACTCAAGCGCCGGCATTTCGGCTGAAGATTGATTTGAGCCAAAACCAAGAAACTTTTCCACGTATTTGCCTAAAATATCCCCCTCTAAGTTCACCAGGCTACCGGGTTTGAGGTATTGCAGGTTGGTTTCGGCAAAGCTGTGGGGAATGACGGCAACTTTAAACCAACTGCCGGCGCGATCGCAATCGGCCACCGTCAAGCTGACACCATTAACCGCGATACTACCTTTCGGGACAATGTAATGAGCAATTTGTCCTGCCGGCACCGTAAAACTCATTTCCCAA
The DNA here is from genome assembly GCA_019359355.1 of Microcoleus vaginatus WJT46-NPBG5. GTDB lineage: Bacteria > Cyanobacteriota > Cyanobacteriia > Cyanobacteriales > Oscillatoriaceae > FACHB-68. The sequence continues at coordinate 45,481 of JAHHHM010000021.1, forward strand.
GAAGTCGCAGTTTGCACCGACTCTTGCAGACAGCCGGTGCCATCCACATGGCCGGTGACGAAATGGCCCCCTAGCTTGCTGCCTACTCGCAGCGACGTTTCTAAATTAACGAACGCGTTGCTGAGCTGCTGATGTCCTAGCGTGGTGCGGCGAAGGGTTTCAGGGGACGCCGTCGCCACAAAACCTTGCTGTAAAATTTCCACCACAGTCAAACAAACGCCATCAACAGCAACGCTGTCTCCAAGGGCCAAATCTTGCAAAATTACGCTGGAACCAGCAGGGGCGCATAAAACTTGCAATTGCTGCGAACCCAGGTAATTAATCGTGCCTAATGCTTGAATGAGTCCTGTAAACACGGTTTTTTAAGAAAATTTGAGTCTAATGTGCGTTTTTAGCCAAATGATAAAATGCCGGCAGCGATCCCGCCTCCTTCCAGTGTCAACTTTTTTGGCAGATTCTGGGCTTAGTCATTGTCGATCAGGGTAAAGATCAGGGCATACTGGAAAGCAGGGAGTCTATCGAGCGGCTGAGCGGCTGAATGCCGGTGCCCATCTTTTTGATGGAGTTACCCCTTTATTCTTGTTTAACTATATCGACTTTAAATCAGTTACTTTTTATTATTGATTGGATGTTCAAGCGGTTGATTTTGTGGCATTAAAAGCCCGTTGATTTACGCCTAGCTCGTTCCTATCCTTTGCCGACAGTGTTCTAAGAGGCTGAGCAGATGATTGAGATGAAAGTCGCTGGAATTGCACTGGATGCAGCAACCCGCAGCCCAATAGTGCTGCTGAGAGATGCTGCGGAGCGACGTGCGCTTCCGATTTATATTGGTCAAGACCAGGCAAAGGCAATTATCAGTGCGCTGGAAAACCAAACGCCTCCCCGGCCCCTAACCCATGACCTGATGGCCAATATTCTAGAAGAATGGAATTTGACATTAGAGCGGGTGATCATCCATTCGCTACAGGACAATACATTCTATGCAGTGCTGACGGTTCGCCACGGGGAGGTCAAAAAAGAAATTGATGCACGCCCTAGTGATGCGATCGCTCTGGCTTTGCGTACTAATACTCCGATTTGGGTGATGGAAGAAGTAATTGCCGACGCTTCTATTCCCGTTGATCGAGACGCAGACGAAGCAGAACGGCAAGCTTTCCGAGCGTTTATTTCTAACTTAAGTCCAGAAGATTTTATCCAACGCGGGCCTTTTAGCAGTGGCGAAACCTCCTAGGGGCAACGCCTAAGCGCATAAAGTTTGTGGAGTGAAGCAAATACTGATCCGCTCAGGCTTCGCCCTCCAGACTGCGGTTAACTCAAAACTCGGCAGTCAGCACTCAAAATTAAGCACTAACGATGCACTACCACCGGCTTGGTAAAACAAATCTGTACCTGTCGGTGTTTTCTTTAGGAACCATGCGCTATTTGGCTTCCCCAGAAAACGCTGTGGCGACAGTGCGACAAGCGGTTGCCTTGGGAATTAATCACTTAGAAACCGCCAGGGGATATGGCAAAAGTGAGGAGTATCTGGGGACGGCATTAAGGGAGATGCCGGCACAACGAGAACATTTGTATATCACCACTAAAATCCCTCCCACCCAGAATGCCGACGAGATGAGCCGGTGTATTGATGAATCCTTAGACCGGCTGGGTTTAGACTGGCTGGACTGTTTGGCGATTCATGGGATCAATACGCCGCAGCATTTGCAGTGGGTGCTAGCTGCCGGCGGCTGTATGCAAGCAGTGCGGCAGGCAGTTACAGATGGCAAAGTGCGACACATCGGCTTTTCGACACATGGCCCGCTGGAAGTGATTTTAGCTGCAATTAATTCAGATTTATTTGAATTTGTCAATCTGCATTATTACTATTTTTTCCAACGCAACGCCCCGGCAGTAGAATTGGCCCATCAAAAAGATATGGGTGTGTTGATTATTTCGCCGGCAGATAAGGGTGGTCAACTGTACACGCCACCGGCAGCCTTAGAGCAGTTGTGTCATCCTTTTTCGCCGCTGGAGTTAAATTATCGATTTCTGTTGAGCGATCCCCGCGTCACTACCCTCAGCCTGGGTGCCGCTAATCCAGAGGAATTGGAATGGCCACTAAGCGTCGCTGAGCGAGATGGCCCCTTGATGCCGGCGGAAATAGAAATATTTAAGCGTCTGGAAACTCACGCGGCAACTGCCTTGGGGATAGACAAGTGTAGTCAGTGCTATGCCTGCTTACCTTGTCCGGAAAATATTAATATTCCAGAAGTGTTGAGGCTGCGAAATTTGGCGGTTGCCTACGACATGAGCGATTATGGGAAATACCGTTACGGGATGTTTGAAAATGCCGGCCACTGGTTTCCCGGTATGAAGGGCAGCCGGTGTACTGAATGTGGCGACTGTTTGCCGCGCTGTCCGGAACAGCTAGACATTCCAGCCTTGCTGCAAGATACTCATCAGCGCCTTAAAGGGCCAGAGGGTCGCCGGCTTTGGGGTTAGGGAGATTTAGTTTAATCAAATTTTGTTCGGGTTAGGCTTTTTGAGCTGGGAATTTTTGGAAGTTTTTTTTAACCACAGATAAACACAGATGAGTTAAAGGCTGGGGGTTATAAAAATTGGCATTTGGGGATTTTCACAAGCGGTTTATTCGTCATAGTCTGTGGAGATTCTTGGGAAACTATGGATTTTGATTTCTATGAAAACTGTTAAGCCAAAATCGCAAACCGCAAATTGGTTATTGTCGTTACTGATCTTGTGTATGAGTGCAAGCGTTGCGCCGGCAGCACTCACTCAAACACCTGTCACCGAGGGTGGAGAGATACCTCTGGCACAAATTATTCAAAAACAATGTGCTGCGCCGCTACCGGCTACTGAACCTCTGGATTTAAATCTTTTAGAGGCGGCAGCTAATCCACCCGCGCCCATCATCACCCGCAATACGATTTCTCAACAAGGCATCACAAACCCTAGCTTGTGGTGGGCGGCAGAACAATTTGGGGGCAAGCTACTCGATAATTGGCTGGCGTATCCGAGTGCCGGTGGCAGTGGAGGGCGAGTGGATCTCGTTGTTAATCGGCAATTCTGGAGTTTGCTCAACTATTTAGAACGCTACCAATTTCTCAACGAGTTTGGTATTGTCGCTCAAGGTAATCGCTACAATATCCGCGTCTTCAATCCACAAGGCGCATTTTTAGCGGCTTACACCTGTACCGGCGATCCGGCTTCATCGGTTTGCCGGATCTGTCTCGATTCTACAGTCAGGGCGGGGGGAAATTAAATCAGGGAAGGGGTGAAAAGAAGCAGGATTCTTTCCTCGAAACTGGGAGATCCGGGCATCAAGCGCCGGTTGCTCCCGGCCCTAGTCGCGTCTCTAACCACAAAGAATTGTACTGCTCAAGGGCAGTAGCCGGCAAAGGTTTAAGAAATTCACTCTTGCTGATAATTTCAGCATCAGGCAGTAGCAACGTTGCTTTCTGTAAATCTTTAGACAACTCGGTTCGCTTCGTCTGTGCAAGCACCGGCGAGGCAGCTTTGCTCTGGGTAGAGAGTAAACGGGCAATGTCAGGCTGCCAGCAAAAGTCCATCCACTTGTAGGCGAGTTCGCTGCTGCTATTGCCACTGACTTGTGCCGGCTTCACCCACAAATCCGCCCAAAGTGAAGTCCCAGACTTCGGTACAACTGCTGCAAGTTCTTGGTATTGGGCGATTGACGGCAATATATCACCCGACCAACCTACGGCAACCAAAGTGTCTCCTAAAATCAGCGGTTGCAAATAAGCATTAGAACTGTAAAGTTTGGCTTGTCGATGCAGCCGGCTCAATTCTTCTTTTAGGTTTGGAACTTTATTAATTTCTTGGGTATTGTAAGATTTGCCAAGTTTTTTTAACGTCAAGCCTATGACTTCGCGGGGTTGATCGAGCAGAGAAATCCGTTCTCGCAGCTCCTCTCGCCAGAGATCACTCCAATCTTGGGGAGGTTTTAAGCCCAAGGATTTAAATTTTTTGCGGTTATAGGCGATTAAAACTGTACCCCAGCGATAGGGTGCTGCCCAAACTTTGCCGGCTGGATCAATTTGCCCCTCTGCATTACGTCGCACCAGCGTTTGCCACTGCTGCGGCAGATTCTCCCAGTTTTTCAACTGCTTTGGATCAAGCGGTTGAATTAATTTCTGCTGGATTGCCTTTGCCAACCAGTAATCCCCCAAAGTCACCAAATCGGGAATTTGGGGGGCTTTAGCGGTCATAAACGGAATGGGCAAGGGAAAACTAGAGGGCTTTTGCTCCTTGGCTGCCGGCTGCCGATGTGCGGCTTGCAGTTGCTCAAATAAGAGTCTCATCTGGGACTCTGGCTTAAAGTCCAATGCAAAACCTTGCCCTATTTCCTTGCGAAATAAGCTCAACACAAGGGCCGGCAGAGAATTTTTCAGCAATTGCACTCTCAGGGTTTGCCGGCTCTGATCACCACATCCCGCTAGCAGATTGGTGAGCGTTAAGGTGCCGGCACCCGCGATAAAAAACCGTCGATTCACTCTTTATTTAATGCGCTTTTCTAAATACTGACCGATCATCACCTGTTCGCCTGCTTTTGAAATAATAGTTTGTCTTGTGCGATAGCTGTGACCGATTTGTTTTAACTCTTCCTCAAACACAGAGCCATTGTACTCTGTCCGTAAGCACAAGGTTTGAGGATTGGGCATATAAAACTGTGCTGTCACCGGCTTAGGGGTAGCAAAACCGCGATCTCGATACAAAACCTCACCCAATACTCCAAACAAGGTAGAACCGGCAGACTTTTTACGATTGGAGACGGATTCTCTGCTTTCCCAGCTAACCTGTGTACCACAAGTTAGGGCCGTTTCCTCACTCAGCTCGTGCATTTGTGCTAATTTCAGCAGTTCTGGACTTCCGGGTGCCAGAAATCTAACTTTGATGAAACTAACTAGCTCTTGGATTTCTCCCTCCGGAAGTGTGTAGTAACGTCGCTCTGATCGCCATTCTCCCTCTGATTCACGGAAAAAGTCTGCAATCAGTGATTCGGCGGTTGATTGAGACAGTTGTGCTATAGATGTCATGTGGCCCCTTTTTTGTTTGAACTACGTTTGACAGCGTATCAACCTATCGCCTAGGTGTGGCGTCAAGTTTGTTACTTTTCTTCATAATATTTACCTTATCTAGAATTTACCTGATTGGCCACTGTCTAAAGAATGATGCTGGGACGGTGTTAGGTGGATTTCAAGAGTGATTATCAATTGCAAACTTAGTGGAAAAGTAGAGAATGTTCTTCTAATCTCTTGCAGCCTCTTCTATAAAAAGACTTCTGCCTTCAAACTTGCGTTCCCAGTTGACAAAGGCTGTGACAAACAAAGACCCTTAGAAAAATTGCTCGGAGAAACTGGAGGCAGAGGCCGCAGTGGTGCAGGCAGCCGGCTTTTAAACCATCCCGAATCAGTTATCAATGAGGGCCAATGAAAGCACGCATTTTTACTCAATAAGTTTCCCTGATTCAATCGGCGAACCCTGACATCAAGTTCTACTTTTTTGAACATTTGTTCTCAAAAGTTAAATAATCTAGAAATTAATCCAATTTTTACCAAGTGTTACCTAAGATTAAAAAGTAATAATTTAAGGGCAAGAGGGCGTCAAATGGAGTCATTGCAAATCCAAGTAAGTGCGTTGAACCAAAAAGTCGAGGGGCTGCACCAAGTGATTGAGCAGCTCAGTAGTAAGATAGGCCAAGTGCTGTCAGAGCCAGAGTTAACGGCCGGCAAACCCGTACCATCTGTTGCATTAAGTGTTGGGCGCTACCATTATTCAAGCTATAGCAGTCTGGACATCTGTATGGAACATAAAGATGTTCTGGTTGATGCCAACCGCTTAGAGAGAAATGCTCACAGTTCAGAGCAAGAATTAACCCCAGAAATTCAAATTCAACGACTGACTGCACAACTGACTGCTGCTTATAATCGAATCGCAGCTTTGGAAGAACAATTACTAGCCCAGAGAATTCACTAAAAAGCAAAAAACCGTCAAAATTATAAGCGTGGCGGACCCTAATGGCTGAGTTTGGATCTAAAACTCTGTAGAAAAACTCAACGCTTTTTAAACGCTGAAAGCTTTAACAACGCCCAACTAACGCTTCAATAGCATTGAGAAGTTGCGTTTGATTCCAGCCCTGGTAAAGGTGAGCCGCAATCGCACAGCCGCCGGCACCCATGCCTTCCTTGACGTAGCCCTGTTCATAAGCTTGCAGCACGCCATAGCGAGAGGCGGCAAACGTTAGCCCAGTCGCCAGCAGAGGTATTGATCCAATAGCTTTGGCAAGTCCCACAGTGTCGCCGCTGGGATCTTCTGCCACCCACCGGGTCGTTCCCACGACAATTTCCTCTGAACGCCACTCTAGGGCGTATTGGCAAGCGATGGCCTCGATCAGGGCGCACACTGCCAGCATTTGCGTGCCGCCGGCCAGTAAGATGCCGGCAGTGCGACTAGCTGCAATCGCCATTCCAGCAACCGCTATTTGCATAGGATCTCCCACAGCCGCGATCAGTTGGAAAGGATCAAGGGAGGGATGCATAGAAGCAAGGCACTTTTCGGGCCAAAAACCGGCTCGTTGCAAACCGGCTTGTACGATGGACTCTTTTTGTCCATGATTGCAGTTGGGATGGCTGCTATTGACTTTACCGGCAGCCTGAATTCCCAGGCCGGTTAAAACAGCTAGGGCGGTTGTCGTTCCCCCAACCACGCACTCGCCGATGATTAAATAGTCAAAGTCTTGGGCTAATCGCTGCCCCCACTCTAACCCCTGCTCGAACAATCGTTTTACGAGAGAAAGTTCTAAGGCGCTGCCGGTGGTGAGACAACGTGCCGGCGTGCCGCCTAAATCAATCGCCGGCACCGTAAGCTTCACCGGCAAGCCGGCATTCAACAAATAAACGGGAATGCCCAATGCTTCCACAACCGCACGCGAAATGAATACCGGCGAGGCACCGGCAGTCAGAGGCGGTAGAGGATAATCAGGTTGCGCTACAGGGCCGTTATATAAAAATTCAGCATCCGCCACGGCTGTGTATCGTCGGTCATCTGGTGTGGCACCGGCAGCAGAAATACCCGGAATCAGGCCGGTTTCGGTAAAGCCTAACACGCAAGCAAAAGCCGGTGATCGTCCCCGATACCGTTCCAGCCATCGCCGGCCTTGTTGTATTTGCGTGTAAGTATGAATCATTAAAATAAAGTGATTTCTGCCTGTAAATTTTTCGGGATTTGGGTGTAGCCGGTCTTCACAGAAAAATTTACAGTTGGGGCGATTGAGAATTTTGAATGAATGAGAAATTCAACCTTTTTTATTCTTCATCCAGCAACACTTGCACCCAAGGCGGAGGCGGGGGAATTGGGTTGCCCAAGCGTTCCAGCAGTAGACACGCTGCCAGATGCACCGCAAACAAGTAAACAATGTTATTGAGCATCACCATAAACAGGGCAACTAATTGAATCACCGGCAAACTTGGCTGCTGCAGCAATCCCACCCTTTCAAATCCCCATTGAGTGAACTCTGTAATTTGGATGGTTAGGTAAGCCCAGAGGTCTTCACCCAGCAGAATCGAGACCAGCCAAAGCCGGAAGAAAAAGCCAAACGAGCCAATCAGCATTCCAATGAAAATTGAAACACTCCAGCCGGCACCACGCCGCCATAGCAACCCCAACACCACCCCTAACACACCAAAGGGGATCACAAATTGAATGCTACGCATTGGACCCATGAGCACAGAGAGCAGCAACCCGGATACTAACGCAGCCATCCACGCCGCCCGGTGACCCCAGCGCAAATAAACTAAAGCGATCGGTACGGGAAAGAAGATGCGTAACACCGGCCCTAAGGGAAAATAGTAATTGATTAGCCAAATTAGGCTGGCGGTACTCGCTAAAAAAGCCGTTTCCACCATGATTAAGGGGGCTGGGTTTCCCAATTTTGGTTGGGAAAGAGCGTTTTCAATTTCAGGATGGGGATGGGATTCTGGCGTGTCGCTTATCGGCTCAACCCCAGATTCAGGGTGAAGGAATTTTTCCAGATCGTTCTTGTTTTCAGTTTCGCCGGAGTTGTTTGGATGAGAAGAGTTGCTATCGCTAAAAGGATTGCTCATGCCAGTCACAAAAAAATGGTCAGCCGTCAGCGCAAACTGTCCTCAGAAAAGCCGGTTGCTGCTAGTAAGCCTGAGAGGGAGATTATACCCAGAACTCAGGGCAAAAATATTGGTGGCTGTTCAGCCACCTCATTTACTTTAAACTTTATTTCTAGACTGGAGGCTCGATCACGGTGCCGGCGGCGATGGGCGAATTACAAAACCATCGATTCTAGGATCTCCACTTGCTGAATTACCAGCACAGAACAGGGAGCACGGTGCACGACATAATTGCTGACGCTTCCCAGCAAAGCTTCTGCCCATCCTGTTCGCCCTCGGCGTCCTAGCACAATCACATCCGATCCCCAATTCTTTGCGGCTTGGCAAAGACATTCTCCCGCATCACCGATCTTGTAATCAAATTCTGTAGGGACTTCCAAGGCGGTTGCAGTTTTGCAATACTCAGCAAGCATTCCCTGCACTTGCTCGATGCGCTGTTCAACGCGCAGATGTTCGGCTTGGTAGGCATTATCCATCAGTTCTGGATACAAACCCAGCTCGACCGGCAGCACGGCTAAAGACTCACCGATCATTTCCTGGATGAGACAGTGAAACAGCATCATCCGGGCATGAGTCGCCTGAGCCATCTCTAGGGCGCGGTTAAAGACAACCTTGCTTAATTGAGAGTCATCTAGGGCAACGAGAATTTTTTGAAAACTCATGGCTTTCTCTCCTGGACATGAAGGGTGTTTCAGGGTCAAACGCCGGATGATTAAGCAGTTGTGACTTTAATGGCATTCAGCCGATCAGCCATTCTAGTTGAGCCTTGGGTAAAAGTTCAGTGAAGGCTTAGTCGATGTGTTTTCCAACTGGATGTCGCCTTAGCAAGATGATAGAACCGCTCTAGGCTGAGCGCTTGCAATAATCGTTAGGGCGGTTGATTTCCCACCCTTAACTTAGCGCACTTGAGGGCTTTTCTTACGTTTTTGCAGTATTCCTTGACAATTCAATACCGGCTGCTTGCTTCAAGGCTAAACTTGCCGATCTTTGTCGGTATTGTTAAACCAGAAGACGCTCTAGAGCGTGCATATCTGGAATGCAAAGAACATCACGTTCGCGCAAGATTAGCCCTTTTTTTTCTAACTTGCTTAGCACCCGTGTCACGGTTTCCCGCGCTAGTCCACTGAGACTGCTCAATTCTCGATGGGGTAAATTTGGGATCTCGGTTCCTTCAGCGGATAGTTTGCCTTGTCCCTCCGCTAAAAACAGTAAAATATCTGCCACGCGCGAGGTACTGTCCGACTCGCGCAACCGCAGGCGGCGGTTAACTTGTCTTAGACGCCGCGCCATCAGCTGGGCTAGCCGAATGCCAGCTAGAGGTTCTGTGTTGAGCAGCTTGACAAAATCTTGAGCCGGTAAATTGCCAATCGTTGTAGGCGCAAGTGTAATGACATCTGTTGAGCGCGGCACTTCATCAAGCGCTGCCATCTCGCCAAAGAGTTCTCCTTTACCCAGAATATTTAAGGTCACTTCCTTACCATCAAGATTGTAAGTACGAATTTTGACCCAACCATCCAAAATAAAGTACACAGAACTGCCCCAGTCATTCTCCAGCAAAATCACTTGGTTGGGTGGATGGCTCCGGCTGACAATATGAGCGGTGGCTCTGTCAACGATCTCTTCTGGGAGACCCCCAAAAAAAGGAGTAGAGCGAATTAATTGCTCCACATTATGGTTGGACTCGCGGTGGTTGTATCGGTCTTCCATGGGGCCATTGTGTCATAAAGGCTCTTGAGGATGTATTCAGTTATAGAGGGCGGCTGGCGGGATGGGAAAGGCTGATTGCGTTTCAAACCGGCACCACATCTGGGTTTTGAAGTTTTCTCTAATACCCGTATTATCCAACAAACCTATCTATAATAGTTGCTAACAATACACACACTTCTGTTTTTTGAGTTCGCCAGGAGCAACACTGACGCTCGTCAACTACAATACCCTATCCTATGGTCAAAGGTATTGGAATTAATTGATGAGTTCACTGGCTCAACCCTTAGATGCTGGGGTGAAGTTAAATCTTTTCGTGCTGCTGAAATTTAACACGAGGCGTGGAAACTACATCAGCGAACTTGCGGATGCCTGTTTTCTCTCTAAGCAAGTTTTGCAGTGGCTCTCACTATAGCACCTATATCATTAAAATATATTCACTTATAAGCTTTATAAGCTCACACGAGTGCCCGGTTGAGAGGCTGAGCTTGGCAATGACTCACAACTCAACTCCACAATCATCAGCCCGTCTAAATAAAAACCCTGGTAAGTCACGCCCTCTGAAGGATGCCACTCATACACTGGGAAGCTTTGGTCTTCATAATTTTCTGGAGTCATCACTAGATATCTCACCCGATCTTTTTGGGAAAGTAGCATCACTGGGATTTGTTCGCCGGCTGGGGCTACAAGTTTGTGAGTTGCTTCAAAAACACGCATTCTAGAAACCTTTTATAAATTCTCAGCTTGGAAATGTGGGCTTTGAGGCATTGCTTTTTGATTCCTATAAGCATGAATGACTCAGCCAACGAACATGGTGATGCAATCTCTTTATTAAAGGTGACAGTACGCTTGCGGCTGTGTGATCCATATCATTGATAGCGCAAACGCCGATAAAATGCGAACTGTGGGCTAAATTACCAGCCAGAGCTTAATAATCGGCATTCTATCCCAGTTATCTACATACAAGGCGACCGGCTGATTTCACACCTGGCTCTGCTGCTGAAACCATTCTAAGACTCGATTCCACGCCCACCAGGAATCAGGATCGCCGGCTAGACGTTGACTCGTTTTGCTACTGATATAGCCCACATGGCCGCCGTACTGGGTCAAAATTAAATCAATCGCCGGATTGCCGGCACAAGCCGCTTGCAACTCAGGAATGATTGCCGGTTCAAACATCGGATCATCTGCGGCGTAGAGAATCAACGTCGATTTGTTGAGATGAGGCAACAGCGGTAGGGCACTACTCGCGTCATAATACGCCTCCACTGAAGGGAAACCCAATCGTTCAATCACCAGTTCGTGATCAAATCCCCAAATGCTATTCGCCCGTTCGATAGCGGCTGGATCAAAGGCTTGGGGGTGAACCTCATGCAGCTGCCAAGCGAGTTTTTTCAGTTCTCGCGCAATTGCCCGTTCTAAATACTTCCCCCAAGGATGTTGGATTAAATAGGATAGAGAACGGTTGGAATCGAGACTCGGACAAATTACCGCGCCGCCTCTAATGTCATTTGAGCTTAAGCCAAGCTCTTGACACAGCGTTAGATCCTGTGAAGCTTTGACAGCCCATAACGCTAATTGTCCTCCCAGAGAGAAGCCGGTGAACCAGAAGGGGGCAGGGCAGCCCATTGCTTTCGCTTGTGCGGCAATACGGACAAAATCTTCTCCCTCGTACAAACCATCAGACGTCAAGGTGGGGGATAGTAAGCCGGTTTTGCCATGCGCCCGCCAGTCAAATAAAACCACTGCAAAGCCTTGGGCAAATGCTTTGCGTCTTAACAGTTTCAGAAACCATTGATTCTCCAAATCGCCGGTGATGCCATAAGTGCCCACTATTGTGCTGTGGGGGTTGTCTGGGATGGCAACAAGCCCAAAAATCGGAACGTTACCGGCTCCCGAAAAAACGGCTTCTTGGTAGGGCGGTTCTGGGTGGGGTGTGGTTTCTTCCCACTGAAGGCTAGCCCTGCGAGCCGCGTAGATGGTCATTGCTAAGCCGTTTCTCAGCAAAAAAGGTGGGATATAGGGAGGATAAGTCATAAATCAGCGATTTACATCAAAAAAATTAAAAGCACGGATTAAGCAGCCAAACAGCGCCGGCATCGGCTCAATTTTTTCTGTTGGGAGTGCCGGTTGGGGCTAGCCGTGAAAGCCTTCTGCTGTGGCTCGTCTAGCGGCTGTTTGGCATTGAGCGAGCGCCTGCGTCCTATTCTTATTTTGCCTGTTTTCCCCCGCTCATTTCCTAAAATAATGTATTTCTACTTATGCCAGAGTTTATGCATTTCTTATCTAATTTGTGCGATCCCTTGGCATCGATTCAAGATAGGATAAACGTTAATTTTGATTGCAAATTTTTCTACTGAAGCTCATGAAGCACTATTTATCACGTCTGCTGGCTCTGGTTTTAGCCGTCACAATCGGCTTGATGGGTTGTTCTGGGGGCGATGTGTCCGGTTTTACAGGTGACTACAGCCAAGACACTTTATCGCTTGTCAACAGCCTTAGAAGCGCCATTGAGTTGCCAGACGATGCTCCTGAAAAAGTAGCAGCGCAGGCACAAGCCCGTCAGCAAATTAATGATTTTGCTGCCCGCTATCGCCGGGATCAGTATACGAAACTGGCATCCTTCACCACCATGCGGACGGCGCTGAACTCGTTAGCCGGCCATTACAATTCCTATCCCAACCGACCTCTGCCTCAAAAGTTGAAGGAACGAGTTGAGCAGGAATTAAATCAAGTAGAAGTAGCGCTCAAGCGAGGCGCTTAACTGATCCATTGATGCGAAGGGCAGAGTACCTATTGAAACCTCTAGTGCCCAGCTGTTAGAGTCATGGCGCTTGGCACAAAGTTGGCTTTCACAGATTTCTGAAGGCTTTTGAGTGTTCTGAGATTTGTGTTGGATAGGCTTTGCCCATGCAGCCATGACGTCAGCATGACTGTAAACGGGGAATTTCGACGCGGCAGGGTGTTACTGTCTTTGGATATTGATGCCCCAATGGCTTAATTAGCCGCTCAGACGACCGTGATCGGATTTCCTGATGTCGGGGTGCATTTGTGGAGTATGAGGTACATCATTTGCAACCACAGGGGTTTCCTCTGGCATTTTGTTGTGCAATCATGCTGAACCAGTCCATTGGGACTGAATCATCGCAACGTAGCTTTCCTTTCGTTCTGCACGCCGGCATGAGTAACTGTCTTATAAAATTTTACCGACCTCTGTTAGCTTTGCGACTCTGGCGGTCAGGGTATCGCGCTTTAGTAACTGCTATGGTGACGGGTGGGCTTGTCTATCCGCAGTTGCCAATCAAACCTGCCCTAGCTGAAGCCACCGCCTATTGCCAGCTATCTGTAGAGGAAGTTAGTGAAACTGATAACCTGCGCCAAGCTGCGTTTAAAGGGGATAAAAATGCCCAAAAGCGTTACAAAGACCGTCTAGCTGAATATTCAGATCGCTTGCGGCAGTGCCGCAGCCGGACATGGCCGCAAAATCAGGCGATTTGGCTGCGCTTGTATCCCTGCGATATCCAAGAGGGGGTTTTAGAGGCTGTCCTGGATCGAATTGTGGCGCGCGGCTATAACCAAGTCTATGTAGAAGCGTTTTATGATGGCCAAGTGCTGCTGCCGGAGGCAGAAAACAAGAGTCCTTGGCCCTCGGCTGTACGAATTCCAGGCGCAGAAAAGGTCGATCTGCTAGCAGAGGCGATTAAAAAAGGCCATGAACGCGGCTTGAAGGTCTATGCCTGGATGTTTTCGATGAATTTTGGTTATGTCTACTCCCAGCGTTCAGACCGGCAGCAAACGCTAGCGCGTCGGGCTAATGGCCAAACCAGTATCTCTGAACCTTCTAAAGATACGGAAACAGACATCAAGGCGGCTGAGGGTGATGTGAGTAAGGTTTTTATCGATCCCTACCACCCGCAAGTGCGAAGAGATTATATGTTGGTGCTCAACGCCATCCTGCAGCGCAAACCGGATGGGGTGTTATTCGACTACATTCGCTATCCTCGCAGCACAGGGCCGGCTTCGGTGGTTAGCAAGGTTCAGGATTTGTGGATTTATGGGGAAGCTGCCCAGCAAACGCTCTATCAACGCGCCCTTAACCAAAAGGGACGGGAACTGATCCGGCGCTACGTGACTAAAGGCTTTATTTCTGCCGGCGATGTTGATGAGATTAACGCTCTTTATCCCAAAGAGTCAGAACCGATGTGGCAGGGTCGTAATCCTGAATCTAGTAAGGCTTTGCAGTCGGTCGCGCAGCTGCAATCGGAGCTTTGGTATCTCAGTGTCGCCCATGCTGTGCAGGGTGTTGTTGATTTTCTCACACTTGCGGGGCAGCCGGTGCAACGCCAAGGAATTCCCGCAGGGGCGGTATTTTTCCCTGGCGCTAATAAAGCGGTTGGTCAAGGCGGGTTTGATTCTCGCTTGCAAGCTTGGGATCGTTTCCCCGGTTCGATGGAGTGGCACCCAATGGCCTATGCCAATTGTGGGGACAAGAATGCCAACTGCATTCTTGAGGAAATTCAGCGGGTTTTGAATATGGCACCTAAAGGAACCCAGGTGATCCCAGCCTTGGCCGGCACTTGGGGCGCTTCTATTAAAAGTCGTCCTTCCCTAGAAGCTCAAATGCTGGCCATTCGTCGAGCGCTCCCCCAAATTAATGGGGTAAGTCATTTTGCTTATTCCTGGCAAGAACCAGAGGCTGACCGCGACCGCAAATACTGCCAGCAACAGTAGTTTTCAGTAATTGTTCGTTGCCCGTTGCTGACTTTCGACCTTCGAGCAATGAACAATTACTGATTGGAGACTTAATAAAATGCTGCCGGCATCCATTTTTTATAAAAACCTAAATAACTAAACGACTAAATTAAATTGTTTAATCAATTCACAATAATAGAATGAATTGCTAAAAATTTATATAAAATCCGCCAGGGATGTTGGCATTAAACAAACGTATCAAACAGGGCGAGAGCAGTTTTAGCCGTCATCCGAGGTAAATTGGAGTAATCGATTAAGTAGCGAACAGTTGACTTTGAAAAAAGGCTTGATAGAATTTAGGTAGTATTTTTACGGAGTTGGTTAAGTTTGATCCCCCTTAGCCAACTAACTTTTTTAAGGACAAATCGTTTAAATCAGGATACAGCAACGTTTTAAGCCAGTTGTCATCCCTTCGGGAGCAAATTTCTAAGTTCTGCTGAGGAGGTGGCCGTCCAATTTTCCCTACAATTTTGGGCCAGACTGCTGCTAACTGCGATAAAGTCTAACTCCTGAGAATGGTCTAACCTGGCAAACATGACCTCATCTATCCTGCCTGCTCTCCAGCAACTTCAGCCTGCCGGTCTTGTCTTAGGGATGGCGCAGGCAGTTGTTTTGGTTGGATGTAGCGTCAAGCAGCAGCCACTGCTCAAACAGCGCTATATCCTTAAGTGCCGGCTTTGCGAAATCAAGGCTTTGCCAAAGAAGATTGAACAGCACTTATTTACTCACTCTTGTCAGATCGCTCGCTGTAGCGACTGTTTTTCTCTTGAGGATCTTCAGCCGGCAGCATTACAACACAAATGCTGGGTTAGTGTAAAGGGAAATTTAAAAGCTTTAGCAACTTCTCGGCTTCCTAAAAATAAAGAACTTTTAGCACAGATCCTTCTGATAGTGTCGCCAATTTGCCAAGTTTTAAACCCGCTCTTACGGTGGTTAATTAAGCCTGTCGGCACTCCAACCGTAATGGGCACTCAAATCTTAATGGAAAAGAGTTACGGGCAATTGTCACCGAGGCAAAGAGTCCGGGAATTCACCATTAGCCAGCCGGCTCAAACGCTTTTGGAATGCGGCACAATCGCTTTTTTTAATCAACTCGAAGTGAACCGTGATCCCAAGAATCATCCGAAAGACACTTTGCGTCTTTTAGTGAGATATCGCAAACTTAATAAAGGAACCAGAAGCGATAGAGCAGTCTGCTGTGGGAAGCGAATATTTAGTAGAAAGCGAGTCAGCGTGTTGGCTGGGTGGAGCAGCAGTGCATCAACTCTCTAATCCCCGACTCATTAATCAGCTGGAGTCCCTTCAGCAAACAACCGCCTTGTTGCTTTCAGCGATGGTGGGCTGACAACTCAAAAAAACGACATAAATTAACATGGAAACAGAACAAATTCCGCAAATATTATCAATTACCAAGCAGGGCAGACAATTGCAGCAAGTAGCACCCGTTGATAACGCTGAGTTTACCCCTCCACCTCAAAAAGGATTAAATCTGCGTCCGCTGCTAAGAACTGTGCAGCGACAAGCTCTCATTGTTATAGGAATTACAGGTTTAGTAGCCGGTGCGGCTTGGTATTTAAACAAAAAATCTCCGCCGACTTATCAAGGGAGTTTTCAGCTTTTAGTCGAACCTGTCTCTTCTGAAGCAAAAATGAGTGAACCTTCTGCTCTTGCTCGGACTGAGGGAGACGCGCCGAATGAAAAATTATTTAGTCTAGATTACCCAACTCAGGTTGAGATTTTAAAAGGGCCTGGGATGCTGTCAAAGATTGTGGAAGACGTTCGCGCCAAGCATCCCGGCTTTAGCATCGGTAATCTTTACGCCAACTTAACGATTGAACGCATTGGTAAAACGCGACTTAATCAAACCAAAATTCTCCAAGTTAGCTATCAAGGATCAGACCCAAAAGTTGTTCAACTTGTACTAGAAAAAACTGCTGAAAAATATTTAAAATATAGCCTTGAAGAACGGAAAAGCCGCATTGGTGAAGGGGTGAAGTTCATTGACGCTCGACTGCCAGATTTACAGACGCGAGTCAATACGGTTCAGTCACAGATACAGAAACTGCAAGAAAAATATGCCCTGACTGATCCCAAACAGAAAAGCGATGAATTATTCACACAAGTTCGGGAAATTTCAGTACAACAATCAGACACGCAAAGACAGATACAAGAACTACGCGCGCTGTATACAAGCTTACAGCAACAATTAGACTTAACCCCTCAAGAAGCGCTCGCTGCATCAACCTTGAGCGAAAACCCTAACTATCAAGGGTTGCTGACAAAGTTGAAAGAAACAGAAAGTCAGATCGCTGTAGAATCTGCCCGGTTTCAGCCTGGGAACCCTTATATTCAAGCTTTAGTGGCTCAGCGGCAACAGCTAGTAGATTTGTTGAACCAGGAAGCACAGCGAATTCTGGGATCGAATTTGACAGATTCGGTCAACACTTCTGAAATAATGAACTTCCAAAACTCGACTCGGTTAGAGCTAATCAAGCAACTGGTGGCGACTGCTAACCAACTTCAGGTGCTAGAGGTTCGTGATCAAGGGATCGCACAGACTAAAGCGACCTTGCAAATGCAAGCCCAACAATTCCCAGCAATTGCAAGCCAATACAGTGAACTGCAGCGGCAGTTAGATATTGCGACTCGGACCCTTGACCAACTGTTGAGTCACCGGCAAAAACTGGAAGTCGAAGAGGCTCAAAATGAAGTGCCTTGGGAGCTAATTTCTAAGCCGGAACTTCCTAAAGATGCTACCGGCAACGTAGCTGCAATTCCTAGCGACTCTAGCAAGAAGCTCATCATCGGCGTAATAGCAGGACTGGTGCTAGGTATGGGCGCTGCTGTCTTCCTAGAGAAATTTCGGAATATTTTCTACAGCGCTAACGATATAAAAGATGCCATTCCCTTACCTGTATTAGGTGAGATTCCCCTTAATCTAGGAGAGAGAAAAGGCTCGAATTCAAGAGCAATCAACGGCTTAGCAAGACAAATCAAGGACACTCATAATAGTGGTTCTGAATTTTTGGAAGCTTTTGATTCTCTCTATGCCAGTATCCGTTTTCTGTTTGACGATCAACCAGTCCGTTCCTTGGCTGTTTGCTCGGCTGAAGCTGGGGATGGTAAGTCTATGATTGCTTTACAGTTGGCTCAGACAGCAGCAGCAATGGGTCAGCGAGTTCTCTTGGTAGATGCTGACCTACGCCAGCCTCAGCTTCACGAGTGGTTGAATTTACCCAACAGCAAGGGACTTAGTGAACTGCTTGACAGTGAACTCGCTCCAAACAGCTGTGTCCAGCACTCAACCCTAGCAGAGAATCTTTTTGTGTTGACTGCCGGCCAACCGTTGCCAGAATCTACCAGACTGCTGGCATCTGCTCAGATGCAATACTTAATGAAGGAATTTCAAACAACATTTGATTTAGTAGTCTACGATACTCCCCATCTTCTTAACCTTATGGACGCTAATTTCCTGGCCTCCCATACAGATGGGATTTTGATGGTTGTGGCCCTTCGCAAAACCAAGCAGTCTGCAGTTAAAGAAGTTTTAGATCAAATAAGCGTTTTTGGGTTGCCAACCTTAGGTACTGTTGTCAATCACGTGCCGGGTCACTAAAATCAAAGCTATTTTATGGACAATATGAGGTTGATTGCAGTGTAAATAAACATTTCAGCGGTTTAAAAACTCGTGGCTTAGCTGATGCCGTTTTTGCAAGCGTGATGCCGGCACAAGTTAAGGACAAGATGCGAGGAACTGGCTGACTTGCTTGACATTGAGGGCATATCAACCATTCATAACAATGCAGCGGTCTTCATGACAGTTGCTTGATTCCTGTTGTTTTTACAGCAGCGAGTGCGTTCGGCAAAATATTCTGCCAATTTGGCAACATACTATTGTCTGGTCAAGCCACAATAGACTGAGGACAGTGCCGATTCACTCAAAACAAACTCATACTCTAGGGTGACTGGCCTGATTAACTGACTGAAATATGGGACGAGACTGCGGCAAACTAAGATTCCGTGTGCTTCAGGCGGTCAACTTGTAAAAGCTTTACCCATTAAAGAGTAAGCACTCTTTAAGGTTCTATTTTACCTTAGCTGAGTGTGATCAAGGGTATTAAACTTTTCTCTACCTAAAAGCATATTTCTTGAATTTTTCACGCGGTCTTCACATTTCTTTGCTAAAGTCAGACTGAACTAGGGTTTGTACCCAAGATTTGAGTGGGGGAGGGTTAATTGATAAAAACTTATGATAATGAAAGTGGCTATGCGATCCAAAGATAGCCTGCTCGCGGATGTACTGTTAGGGTTCGCGGTTTTTAGTCTCTGAAAGCTAGAAATACTTGGTCGGCTCGCTGTGATTGATTTTTTAGAAGTGTCGTCAGTTAATCAAAGAGAGGTCACAAATGAAAAAAGTAAATATCCTAAATGTTTCCCTTGACAACATATCAATGTCCGAGCTATTAAAAGCACTCGATTTATCTGGAGGAGTTGTATTTACGCCAAATGTCGATCACTTGATAAAATTACAAAAAAATTATGACTTTAACAAGGCTTACAGTATAGCTAACTACAAAGTTTGCGATAGCAAAGTCTTAATGTATGCTTCAAAATTTTTAGGAAGTCCTCTTAAAGAAAAAATTTCCGGTTCAGATTTGTTCCCGGCTTTCTATGAATATCACAAAAACAATGAAAGCATTAAAATATTCTTGTTAGGGGCTGCTGAAGGTGTAGCGCGGAAAGCCCAAGAGAAAATTAATCGGAAGGTCGGGAGAGAAATTGTAGTCGGTTCGTACTCTCCGCCTTTTGGATTTGAAAAAGACGAAAGAGAAGCTCTGAATATAATTGAGCGGATTAATGAATCGGGAGCGACGGTACTGGCAATCGGAGTCGGTGCGCCAAAACAGGAAAAATGGCTTTTAGAATACAAAGAAAAGTTAAAAAACATCAAAATATTCTTAGCGATCGGTGCGACGATTGACTTTGAAGCCGGTCACAAACCCAGATCGCCAAAATGGATGAGTGAGTTGGGAGTAGAGTGGCTGTTTAGACTTCAGTCTGAGCCACAGCGGCTGTGGAAAAGATACCTATTAGAGGATACGGCTTTCTTCTGGCTGATTTTAAAGCAAAAGCTTAATCTCTACCGCGCTCCCCTGGCAACGTATGATGCGGCGGTGAAGGAAGCAACACCAAAAGCTCAAAACTTAAAACCCATCGGTCAGCTTTTGCAACAGGCAAACTTGCTCTCACCCGATCAGGTGGCAACAGTTCTCCAAGAGCAAGCTAAGCAGAAACAGCACCAGCGGTTTGGGGAAATCCTGGTGCGCCTAGGATGGCTTAACCCAAAAACGGTTGACTTTTTTGCAGAAGAATTGCCAAAGTTGCCGACGACTAGCTACAGACAACCCTTGGGTCAATATCTCAAATCTGCCGGCTTGTTAAATGACGCTCAAATTAACACCATCCTCAACTACCAAGCCGAAACCGGGTTGCGTTTTGGAGAAATCGCAGTGAGTCAAGGGTGGGTTAAACAAGAAACCATCAATTTTTTACTGCATTACATTTCTCCTAACCAAATGTTAGTGCCGGTAGAAGCATCTGGAAATTTAACTCACCGCCAAGTGGTACAAAGTTATTAAACACATCTTTAGAAGGTGAAAGCAAATATTGAGTGTCTGATTTAGCAGAACCATTATTTGCTTAACCGTTCGTAAAGAGCGAACCTGAGCAAAGTTAAATCAGCGTAGCAAAGTTTTGTCACCCATTAATCAGTGAGCTTACTTCTTGATATTTTTTTGTTAGTAATTGCGCTCGGACTTCTCGTGCCGGTCGCAGTTCTTTTTATTGAATGCTGTGCAGCCTTATTACCGGCTCGCTTAGAATCAAACAGTCGTGAAATTCCTAGGCCAAGCATTGCTGTATTGATTCCCGCGCACAATGAAGCCGCTGGAATTGGCACAACTTTAAAGACGATCTTGCCACAGTTAACCGAGCATGACCGTTTAATCGTTATTGCTGATAATTGTAATGATGAAACAGCAGTCATTGCTCGCACCTTTGGCGCAACCGTCCTAGAACGAAAGGATGCTGAACGCAGAGGCAAAGGGTACGCCTTAGATTATGGCTTGCGGTTTATTGAGCAAGATCCGCCTGAAGTTGTTGTTTTGGTCGATGCAGATTGTATCGTTCATACCGGCACAATTGATAAAATTGCCCGACTAGCTGCTGCAAAGGGGCAGCCGGTGCAAGCAACTTACCTGATGGAACAGCCGGCCAACCCAAAACCCAAAGATGCAGTTTCAGCGCTAGCATTTACAGTTAAAAACTTAGTTCGTCCCAGTGGACTGAGCCGGCTAGGACTGCCTTGCTTGCTAACAGGTACAGGGATGGCATTCCCGTGGTCAATCATTCGCGAAGCCCCTTTAGCGAGTGGCAATATCGTTGAGGATATGCAACTTGCTTTAGACTTAGCAATAATCGGCCATCCGGCAGTATTTTGTGGTGAGGCGAAAGTTATAGGGCTTCTACCGCAGCAAGAGCAAGCAGCCACAAGTCAGAGAACGAGATGGGAACACGGTCATTTGCAGACCCTTCTAACTCAAGTCCCCCGACTGCTAAAAGCCTCAGTTAAGCAAAGGCGTTTCGATCTTTTAACAATCGCCTTAGACTTATTCGTCCCCCCGCTTTCTCTGCTAGTCATGCTGTGGGCTGCTGCTACAGTAGCCACCTTACTAACAGGAACCTTGGGATTTTCATCATGGATTCCAGCAATTATTTTAGCCTCCCAAGGGCTGCTCATTTTTATCTCAATATTTGGGGCATGGGGAAAATTCGGGCGTGCAGACTTACCTATCCAGACACTTTTAGCCGTCCCGTTTTACATTCTTTGGAAAATCCCACTTTATTTCGCTTTTCTGATTCGGCCTCAAACAAAATGGGTTCGCACAGAACGAGATTCAGCAAACGCACCAAAACCTTAAACAACTTTGCCCCGTCAGCCCTTAACTAAACCTGTCACCCAAATTTCCAACTATCAGCAAATCCCTACTTCCTACCCTTAACCACTCATCTGTCTATGCCTATGCCTATGCCTTCGGCACGCTACGCTAACGGCACGCTACGCTATCATCTGCAATTAAAAAAAACCTCTTCTCTCTCAAGCGCATCAAAAACAAAAGTGAAGAGTGAACTAAAAACCAGCACACTCTTCACTTCAAACGTTAAACTCACACCTTGCCCTGATGCAGCGTCTTCACCCATTTCAGGCGCTTGGGACGCACCGAAACCCGAGCAGTGACACTCGCCATCACAACGATCCAGTGGAACATATATAACATCCCGCGCACCGTTTGCAACAGCGTGACAAAAAAGGAAGAAGAATGAAGTGATAAATTTTTCCCAGAAGGCAAAGAAGGAGAGTGAATTTGAGACTTATCCTGCTTTGTTCCTAATTTATCTCGCCGTAGACGGATGCGCTTGATGCCGGTAAACATCGCCACCACAGACATCACCAGCATGACAGCACTAATCGGACTGTAAACCGGCATCCGTTTAAGGGCGAGGGCCATCAAACTATCTGGCACCGCCGCCATCGGCAAGAAATACTGGATAATCCAGAACATAAACATATCCCAAGTTTTCCGAAAACCCATGCGGTTGCGGAAAATCAGTGGCCAATAGTCGAGATAGCGTTGGTAACCGCCTTCTGCCCAGCGGTTACGCTGATGCCATAGCGCCCAGGGATGGGTAACGCCTTCCTCATCCACCGGCACCAAGGTAAATTCAATGTCCCACCCTTCCAGGTGCAGGCGTACGGTTAAATCCAGATCATCCGTGATCGTCAGTTCATTAAAGCCGCCGCAGCCTTCTAAAGCAGACCGACGAATAAACTGGCCATTACCCCGAAGTTCTCCAACACCACCAATAGCTATGCGCTGCTGCTGAAAGTAAGAGTCTAAAGCCATCTCAGCCGCTTGGCCACGAGTCCAGAAATTAACATCCGTGTTGGCAATGGCTTTTTGCATCTGCACTGCCCCCACTTCTTCGCGTTCAAACAGTGGCAGCACCCGACGCAGTACATCGGGACTAACGTGAGCGTCAGCATCAAAGACGGCCAAAATTTCGCCACGGGTAAGCGGTAAGACTTGATTTAAAGCCCCAGACTTACCCCCGCCGGCACCGGCAGCCCGATGGAAAACTTTAAGCTGTTCGTATTCAGTTTCCAGTCGATCTAACAGCTCTGGCGTGCGATCTGTGCTGTGATCATCAATAACCCAAAGCTCGTAACGGTCTGCTGGGTAGTCGAGATCACAAAGCGTCTTCACTAACTGGGCAATGACCGCCTCCTCATTTTTGGCCGCCACTAATAAAGAGACGGAGGGCCAATTATCTCGGCTGTCATCTGAAAGCGGTTCAGGGGTTTCACCGGGCTTGGTTCGCAAGACACGCACCCCATGAATCACCATCGCCCCTGTAAAACCCAGCACCAGCCAGGTGCCCCAAGACAGTAAATGGAGAGCAATTGTACCGCTCCAGACAATCGTTAAGACAACAGCCGCCTTGCGTCTGCGACCCTCAGAGAACTGCCCTTTTTTGAGTTCTGAGCCTTGTGAGGGTTCAGCAGCAAAGGAGGATTCTGGCACAGGTGAAAAATTTCCTGCTCCTGTGCTCACTCGCTCCTCTGCTTCCCTACGCAAGAGTTCTGCCTCAGCTGGATCAGCAAGATCAGACCACAGCTCGCTGTAAGAATCGTTTTCGGGCCACGAATTCGCCGGCATAGGTTATTTGATTCAAAAACCAATATTTGTCAACACCCTTAAAGAAACTGGGGATCAAGTAACACCATACCGTACAACCTTCGCACACGGATAACTTCCCTTGAGAAACGCGGAATTTTTCCACTTCTTCTGACTCGCGGTAAAGTTCATACAGCTTTCCATCAATGGGAACGCCGGTTTGGGCAAAGTGGTAGCAGGGTAGCAACAGCTTGTTATCTGGCGAAATAGCAATTACAGCCTCCACCGCTTTGCAGCGAGGATTGTTGGTGTCGTTGCCCCCAGCTTCGATGAAAGCTAATGCAGCCTTATTGTAGCCAAGATTGCTGTACTTCTTGCCTGCTGCTTCAATGGCAGCCACCATATCTGGGGTGGGGTTTTTCTTAGAGTTGTAGTTGTCGTGGGCGGTGAAAGCGGGGTTGAGCCACACCCGAACATTCAACTGCTGGCCGAGTTCTGCGACTTCGCCCAGGCGATTATAGTTTTGGGCGGTGACGGTATGGTTGAGCACGGGATACTCACCCAGAGAAATGGCGATTTTGACCGATTCTACTAAAGTCTCAAAAATCTTTACGCCCCGTGATTGGTCATGCGTTTCTGCATCTCCACCATCTAGAGAGAAATTCAAGAAGTCTACTAAACCCTGAATTTCTTTGGCTTTTTTGGGATAAAGGATGGTATTCGTAGTCATGCTGGTCACGAAACCCTGTTTTTTGGCTTCCGTGTAAATCTGGCCAACATCTTGGCGCAGCAGTGGTTCGCCGCCGGTGAAGTCCACATATTTAACGCCTAAGCGCCGCAAATCTTTTAAATTGTGCTGAATTGTGGAAAAATCAGCTTCGTTGTTGGTTTCTAGCGCCCAAATGTTGCAAAAATGACAACGGGCGTTGCAGCGATATGTTAGGTAGTAATTGGCTACGAGTGGGGCCATAGGTTCCTATCGTTTTGTTGCGTACTGTTAACCAATGAGGCGTTTGGGGGGTTATCGCCCCTGCGCTTACCCGAAAAAGTGAGCGCCCTTGATATATGAACTCCTCAAGGTCAGGTGAGGGGTAAGGGTGCCCGAACACTGCCAATATCTTACGCTACTCATCGTTATATTCATTGGGATTACTGCCTTAAGCAATAAACAATAAAATGATTAAGGCTGAGGCAGGTTGTTAAAGACCGCATTTATCCTAGCGAGCTAGAACAACACTACATTAGCTCCTATTTTTGGCTGTGCTCGTTGGTGATGGAATAATGCGCTTAATCAGTCTATTGAAGTTTACAACAAGATAGGCTAAGGACTTGGGCAATCTGCTCTCAACCCATTGCTGTCAGGGCACAAGAGAACGTATAAATGCCGGCGCGAGTTCTACAGTCAGATATTTCAAGCAACCATGCTCAACTTGACACCGACTTTGCAGAACTTTTTTGAAAAACGCAGAGGAGAAAAGAAGCCAGGATTGTATGCGCTACGAGTCGTTCACAGTTTTTCATGAAAATTAAGGCTGCGTTGAAAAACAGTCAACATTTATATTAATTGGAAAAAAGCAGTCGGGTTGGTTGCCGATGGCCGGCTTTTTCGCCTGAGCTAAGGCTAAGATCGGTTGACGGTAAGGGTGAGGGAGGCGGAGAGCAACCCTAAACCCGATCTAAACGGGTAGCGGCTACTGAGGCTGAATGCAAACAAAACGGTGCGCTTGCCCCATTGTGATCCGTTAACCCTGCCGGCGCTGATAGTGCCGGCAGCGAACTCCCACAATTGCCCTACTGTAAAGAATTCAGGGAAAGGAAACACAGAAAAATATGAGTATATCGGTAATTGATCAACTTCAGCCGGCAGATAACCGGCAGTACAGTCTTTATGTGCCCTACTACCAAGGCAACAAGCGCAATGTTCTGCCCTTGGCCATTAGCCTGTATATGCGGGGAAATTTGGAAGGGGCACGAAAAATTGAGGGCGGTGAGAATATTCCGTTTGTGGCAACTTGGAATGTTTCAACGATTCCTGCAGATCTGACAAATTGCCGGATGCAGTTTGATACCCAGGGGGAGCAACTGAGTTATGTGGTGACAATGGCCAATTTTGAGTTTATCGATTTTTTGATCGATATGATCGTCAATTACAAGCGTTCTGAAAAAAATTCGCGGTTGGTAGATTTTTCAACAGCGTTTTACCGTAAGCTGCTGCGCCGGGATGAATGATTTTTCGGTCAAAGAACCTTTGTTAGGGTGACTGGCGGCGGGAGGCTAGAAGCTAGGGATGAAAAGGAAAGGAGACGCATAGGGACGCTTGGGCGAACCTATGATCATTAGTGAGGGTAGGGCAAGAGGGGCTGAAAGAGTTAGAGACATCAGGAATCTGATCTGGGAAGGGGAATGATCACCGGCTGTTGTTTTTTAATAGACTCTGACAGCGCCATACTTGCTATTCCCCTTTTTCTCGGGTTCACTTTTGTGAGGGAAAGATTTTAAAAGTCTTGAAATAAAGCGCTGCTGGGAAAATGCTAGCTTTTGAGTTGGGTTTTTCCCGTGCCGATTGGGGCGCAGTTTGTAAAGAGTCTTTAAAATTGGGTAAAAGACCGGCCTACGTGTGGATTTTGAAATAAGGAGTTAGGATGTGCCAAAAATTGCTAAGTATCTAGTGATTGGATCGACAGAAGCTTATAGTGGCAAGTCAGCAACGGTTATGGGTATTGCCCATCAGTTGCAGCAAAAAGGAGTCGATATTGCTTACGGCAAACCCCTAGGAACCTGTCCTAGTGAGAATCAGGCAGATAAGATAGATGAGGATGTCCGGTTTGTGGGGCAGACTCTGAACCTTTCCGGCAACCGGCTGCTATCTCCTCTGGTGTTTCTGGATGAGGAGACGATTACTAAACGCCTTCAAGGGGAAGATCGAACAAATTATTCAGAAGCACTGGCCCAATCGATGCAGGGTCCAGCAGGATCTTTAGTTTTGCTCGAAGGTGCCGGCACAATGGATGAAGGCATTGTGCTGAATTTGTCTTTGTTGCAAGTGTCGGAAACACTGGACGCGTCAGTTCTATTGGTGACGCGTTTCCGCTCAGCCCTAACAGCTGGCATTGTTCTGGCGGCTAAACAGCGTTTAGGTGATCGGCTGGGAGGGGTGTTGCTCAATGATATTCCTCCGGAACAGATGAAGTTTGCCGAAACGCTGGTGCGCCCTTTTCTAGAGTCTCAGGGAGTGCCGGTGTTGGGGATGCTGCCCAGGAGTGCGCTGTTGCGAAGTGTGAGTGTGGCTGAGTTGACACAACGGCTGAAAGCAGAGGTGCTGTGCCGGCCTGATCGCTTGGATTTGATGGTAGAAAGTCTCAAAATTGGGGCGATGAATGTTAATTCCGCCATTAAGTATTTTTCTGAAGGGAGAAATATGGCGGTGGTAACGGGTGGGGATCGCAGTGATATTCAGATTGCGGCCTTAGACAGCTACACTCAATGTTTGATTTTAACCGGCTCGATGGCTCCCTCTCAAATTGTTTTGAACCGGGCTGAAGAAATGGAGGTGCCGGTGCTGTCGGTTGATTTGGATACTTTGACAACGGTGGAAATTATTGAACACGCTTTGGGCCAGGTGCGGCTTCAAGAGCCGGTGAAGGTAGAATACATCCGTCAAATGATGGCTGAGCATTTCGATATTGACCGCTTGCTGGCGCGGTTGGGATTGGAGCCGGTGGCTGCCAGGAAGTAGAACCCAAAAGTTGACATCCTCCCACCGCTAACTCAAAGTAGCGAATATAGCGGGGGATGCCAAGGTGAATCGTCGCAAAAAAGAGGCTATTACTTTCCTCGCCCGCACACCCCAATCTTCCCCACATCATCGGCAGATTAACTCAGCGTCGTTCGACGACGACCCGAACCGGCACTACGCCGAGAGCGGCCCCCTCGCGGTTGAGGTTCGGGTTTAGGTGCGGTTTCCTGACCCCCCTGTGCAATTGGGATTGTAAAGTGAAACTCACTGCCCTGGTCTTTTCCAGGAGAAAGCGCCCAAATCTGGCCACCCCAGCCCGTAACAATTTGCCGACAAATAGCCAGTCCTAAGCCGGTGCCGCCGGCAGTGCGCCGCAAAGCCCCTTCCTCTTGATAGAATCGGTCGAAAATGGCATCCAGCCGGTTGGGTTCAATCCCGCGCCCCGTATCTGCGACCAGAACTTCAACCTGTTGCGAGCCGTTAGAGTGAGCTTCGATCCTCACCTGACCCTGAGATTGATTAAATTTGCAAGCATTGTCAAGTAGTTTCGCCAGCACTTCTACCAGCCATTCGCCATCAGCTTGCACCAAGGGCAAATCCTCTGGCACTTGCGTTGTAATCTGGATCGGCGCTTCCTCGCAACGGCGGGCGCGGATACTGCTGAGAGCGAGTTCCACACACTCTTGTAAAGGCAAGGGTTCTGGATGCCATTCTACCCGTCCGCTTTCTAAGCGGGACAGGGTGAGAAAGTCTTGTACCAGTTTGCGGAGCCGGTCGGCGTCTGCTACAGCCGAACTCAGCATCACCTGCCGCACTTCTATCGGCATATCTGGATCGCTGACCATGCTTTCCAGGCAAACCTGGATTGTAGACAGGGGCGTGCGGAGTTCGTGGCCGGTGATGGCAATTAAGTTGCTGCGGGTGCGATCAAGGGCTTCTAACTGCTGGTTGAGGTCTTCTAGGTTGGCGTAGGCTTCTGCTTGAATTAAAGCAACGCCGACTTGGGCGGCAAT
Organism: Microcoleus vaginatus WJT46-NPBG5; assembly: GCA_019359355.1. GTDB lineage: Bacteria > Cyanobacteriota > Cyanobacteriia > Cyanobacteriales > Oscillatoriaceae > FACHB-68. The sequence goes on from JAHHHM010000021.1 coordinate 73,580, forward strand.
GGCATCGACCAGCGCCAATTCCTCTTCCTCCCAGTGGCGGGGGGTTGAGCTACAGTGATGCAATTCCACCATGCCGACTAACTGGCTTTGATGCAACACCGGCACCATTAACCACGAACCAATTTGCCACTGACGCACGAGGGCTTGCATTTTTGTGCCGGCTAACCGAGTGTCTGTCTCGGCATTCTCCACGTAAACTCGCTCCCCATGTCGCACCGCTTCTTGAAATAGGGGATTACTTTGAATTGGCCAGCTTTGGCCAGCCAGGGGCTTGATGCCGGTGCCTAAAAACTCGTACAAAATCGTTGCGTTGCCATCCGTTGCCTTGCACCGATAAATTAAACACCGACACACATTCAGCGCTTGTCCCAGTTCTTGCACTGCGACTTTAAAAATTTCTGCTGGATTGAGTGATTGGCGAATTGCCGCAGTAATCGAGTTAACCAAACGCTCTTTTCGCTCTTGGGCGGCAATCGAGCCATAAGTCTTGAGCAACTTGTGCTGTCCTGCTTGCAAATAAGTCACCAAGCGCTGGGCGAATGGACCGGGATCGACGTTTTGAAATCCCGGATCTCCTACTATTTGTGATGAGGCTGCAAGATTATAAAGGTTTCGCGCCCGCTCTATTTTGTCAGCAAGTTCGGGCCGGTATTTCAGGATTCGACTCAGGATTAACCCAGCTGCGGTGGAAGTTACCTGCCGGTCAAATGTCCAAATCCCCTCAAACCGACGAGCTTGATCCATTTCCGCGAGATCGGGAAGCTTGCCGGTCTGGGCAGTGCTACGGTTGCTGCTGGCTGGCGTCTCTCGTTCTTGACAGATCAAGCAGGTTGCATAAGCCGGCGCAATCACGATTAAATGCCACTCCTGGCTCAAACGATCAGTCGGCTTAAACGCCACTGTCTCATATACATCTGAGGCGTTGGTGAAATCGGTTTCGGGTGCCGCCAGCACATAAACCTGATCGGTTTTTTGGGCAATGCGTCGATAACGGTGCGCCTCCTGACGGTAAAAGCGCTCTCGCTGGAAACTCGCAATTACCAACGGTTGCTCCGAGCCGGCCAGAACTTGGTCTTCCATTGCGTGAGAAAGCGCCGTTAAGGAAGACTTGAAATAAATCTGTGACCGCAACTGGGGCAAAGCTTGCAGCAGGTCTTCGAGCACGGAATTAGAGAAGCTCATCGATCGTCTATGTCAATCCAATCTGGGCAAAATCCATGACACAGCGGCGCGGCGATGGCTGTATCTGACGCCCAAGCCCCACATACAGCTACCCTCTTGCTCGTTGGCCATTCACACATCTGGGCACTCCACGGCAGCCAGTAAAGCTCGGCATCACCGGCCACCTGTGAGTGCCCGACAGCGGTGGGCATTTGGCTGGCATGAACCCGAAGCCTCCTTGAGTTATTGGAGCGCAGTTGATGCAATTGCCGTGGATAAGCGCAACAATCGGCTATTAGCTAACTATACATTTTCCGGGATCGCACAGCTGTTATAAGCCAAAGAAGAGCCGGCGAAAGATGTTTGCTGTACTTAAAACTTAATCATTTGAGCAATAATGACTTACCCAGTCTAAATTATTAACGCTCGTTAACAATGTTGAAGAACAGTTACAGTTTGCGGGTAAATATTTATATCTCGGTATTTTCTAGTTTGAGCCGGTAAAGTTTCTCATGAACCGACCTACTCCTAAGCGAGTAATTCCCCGGTTTCTTGGAGGGTGTGGAGTCTTTGGTAAATGCCTTCTTGGCGCAGCAACTCTTCATGGCTACCCACTTCCACAATCCGCCCCTGATCAAGTACAACAATTTTGTCAGCTTCCCTTACCGTACTCAGCCGGTGAGCGATAATAATTGTAGTGCGGGTGCCGAGAATGGAACGCATCGCCAGCTGAATCGAGCGTTCTGATTCATAATCTAAGCTGGAAGTCGCTTCATCAAAAATCAGCACGTCGGGTTCAACCAGCAACGCCCGCGCAATGCCCAGCCGCTGTTTCTGACCGCCTGAGAGCCGAACGCCTCGCTCCCCCACCATTGTGTAATACCCTTTGTCAAGGGTATTAATAAACTCATCGGCCCTGGCAATACGGCAAGCTTCCTGCACTTGCTCAAATGTTGCTTGTTTGTTGCCATAGGTGAGGTTATCGAGCAAAGTGCCGTTGAAGATATCCACATCTTGGTGAACGATGGCTAATCTGCGCCGATACTGGCTGACATCGAGGGTGCGAATATCCTCGCCATCGATCAAAATGTGGCCTGAATTCGGTTCAAAATATCGAAACAGCAATTTGACTAGGGTGGACTTACCTGAACCGGATCGGCCTACTAAGGCAACCGTTTGATAAGGTTCAATGAACAGATTCACATCCTGCAATACGGGACGTGCGGAATCGTAGCCAAAGGTAAGATGGGAAAATTCTACTTTGCCGGTGAACTGATAGAACGATTTGGAAGAAATTACGTTGCTTTCTAAGGTTGGGGGTGCCGGTTTAGACAAGGTAGCGGCATCAATTCCATCTGGCATCTGCATAAATTCATGAAACCGCATCATCGAGGCATAGCGCCGCGCAAAGGTTTCAGCCAGTTGACTGAGAGGACTGAGTTCTGAGTAAGCCATGCTGGCTAAGGTAAAGGTGGTAACAAAGTGTCCCAGAGACATTTGTCCGCCAAGTGTGGCAACGAGGGTGAAGCCGAGAACCGAAAACAGACAAAATTGCACAAAGGTGGTTTGCCAAGTGCTTAATTGGGTGTAACCCCGGTGGATGCGATAGTCAACAACGGCGAACTCGCGATTTAAACGCTGGCGCTGCCGGTGGAGTTCCACAGATTCAGTGGCAAAGGCTTTAACGGTTTTGATGTTAGTGACAATTTCTGAGGTGCGGCTTTCAGTATTTTCCATGTAGCGATCTAAAATCTGCTCTCGTTCAATGAGTTGTTTGAGATTTTTGATCGTGAAGCTGAGGACAAATATGAAGGAAACCAGAAAAAATACTGCGATCTGCCACTGCATTAACCAGATAATTGCAAAAATTCCTAGCAGGCGGCAAAGTTTGGGAATTAGTTGGCCGGCAATTTCTGGATACCCCCAAGTGTGGTTGGCGATGCCTCTGGCAACCCGACCGGCAATGCGTCCGGGATTATTTTCGTCGTAAAATTCCAGCGGCAGGGTGAGGATTTTTGCTAGGACACTTTGAGAGTGATCCCGGCGGGTACGCAGCGCAATATCCCAGTGAAACCAAGATCCCACCCAAGGTTGCACCGGCGCTTTGACTACGGTTACCAAAAAAGTTAACCCCATCAACACGCCTAATGACAGGGGTTTCCCTGCCGGTAAGTCGCTAATTTTTCCAATGGTTGCAATTAAATTTTGAGTGATCCCATCTACTTTGCCATCAGAAAGGACGTTGAGAATTTGGCCAATCGTGTAGGGGACAACCAAATCAATGATTTCAAAGGCGCTAGAGGTCGTGATGCTAAAAATTGCGCCTCTTGAATACTGCCGATAGTAGTTAAGGATATCCCGAAATGTTGCCATAGCCCTCCTCAGTTAAAGCGGCTTATGCAAAACTTGAGGGGGAGTTCTTCACAAGCAGACGCTTTCTGTAATATTCATAATACATTGTAGTCTATCAAATTCTGCCTTGATAGATGTTTCTCCCTGACAATTGGGTTAACTTTAAGCTTTTGTGCAGCTAAATTGCATATTTAGGTGAGAAAGGCAGAGGATATCCTGTTTCCGCTGCCTTTCTGTTTGCCGGCACTCTCCTGCACATTAGATGCATTACGGGCGCTGATATTAAGACGGATAGCTCGGCGTTTTGCTGGTGATAGGCGATCTGGCTGCCGATGCAGAATTGTTGTTACCCACTACAGCCAGGTGGCTCAGGCGCTTGCCTTAATTTTTTTTCGCCCGATAATGAAATGAGATTTAGTTGAACGCGTAGGCCGATTGCAGACCCCAAACGATGAGAAAGGCAACGCCGCCCAACACCAGAATCGCCGAGATCGCAATGATGATCGGGTTATCGGCTCCCTTGAATTTCATGATCCCACGGTTTAAATCTGACATAGCCCGTGATTCTCCCTCTGTAAAAGAGATACTTTACATTAATTTATGTTACTATAAATAAAGTGGTGTGGCATTGCGTCGTTCAGCGAGTCCTGATTCTCCCAAGGATGGGATAAATGGCCGGCAGTAGTGTAATATACCAACACCAAGCAACTACGACGGATTCTTAAATACTAGATGGGCAACAAGCCAACCATTGCCGTATCTCACTTAGGTTGTGAAAAAAATCGCATCGATACGGAGCATATGCTCGGCCTGCTAGTGCAAGCAGGCTACCAGGTAGATAGCAACGAAGAATTAGCCGATTACGTCATTGTTAATACTTGCAGTTTTATTCAAGCCGCACGGGAAGAGTCGGTTAGGACTCTAGTAGAACTGGCAGAGGCCAATAAAAAAATTGTTATCACCGGCTGCATGGCGCAGCATTTCCAAGACCAGCTACTGGATGAATTGCCAGAGGCGGTGGCACTCGTTGGCACCGGCGACTACAACAAAATCGTCGATGTCATTCAACGGGTGGAAACCGGCGAACGCGTCAGCGAAGTTACGGCTGAACCGACTTATATAGCGGATGAAACCACACCGCGCTATCGCACCACATCTGAAGGGGTGGCGTATTTGCGCGTGGCGGAAGGATGCGATTATCGTTGCGCCTTCTGTATCATTCCCCATCTCAGGGGTGCTCAGCGGTCGCGCTCGATAGAGTCTATAGTGGCAGAAGCCGAGAAATTGGCGGCTGAGGGTGTGCAGGAAATTATTTTAATTTCCCAGATCACCACGAACTACGGACTCGATCTTTACGGCGAACCGAAGCTGGCAGAATTGCTGCAGGCGTTAGGTAAAGTGGATGTGCCTTGGATTCGGATGCACTATGCCTATCCAACCGGCCTGACTCCTAAGGTTATTTCCGCAATTCAGGAAACCCCCAACGTCTTGCCATACCTGGATTTACCCTTGCAGCATTCCCACCCAGAAATTCTGCGAGCAATGAATCGTCCGTGGCAGGGGCAGGTTAATGATACAATCATAAAGCGGATTCAAACAGCGCTACCTCAAGCCGTGCTCAGGACAACCTTTATCGTAGGTTTTCCAGGTGAGACGGATGAACACTTCGAGAATTTGCTACAATTTGTAAAGCGTCATGAATTTGACCATGTAGGTGTCTTTACATTTTCCCCAGAGGAGGGAACGCCTGCCTACAGCTTGCCAAATCAGCTGCCTCAAGATGTTATGGACGCCCGTCGGGACGCCCTGATGGAAGCGCAGCAACCCATCTCTCTGAAGAAAAATCAAGCTGAGGTGGGGAAAGTGGTAGACGTTTTGATTGAGCAAGAGCATCCGGAAACGGGTGAGATGATAGGTCGTTCGGCTCGATTTTCTCCAGAGGTGGATGGATTAGTCTACGTTCAGGGAACCGCACGGCTGGGTTCTCTGGTGCCGGTAGCGATCACCGATGCGGACATCTACGATTTGTACGGTTATGTCGCCACGGCGGCAGACCTCTTGCCGGCTCCCCAGCTGGTAAAGCGGTAAGATTTGCCAATTTGTTGCGCGTTGCTTAACATAAGTTTATTGTTGGGTTAATATTTCGCAAGGATCTGGTAATAGTGGAGAGAGTACAGAGGGTTTGAAACCCAACTATCCAGACTCAGCAGCCGCTCCATCCCGATCCATTTCAAACCGCGCTCTTCAACAATGAGCTGACGAAAACCTTTGCCGGTGTGAGCAAAAGTGTTATCTAAACGCTTCCTTTATACCTGCCTTCAGATTGCAACGCTCAGCTCGAAGTCTGGCGACTCTGGAACCGCATTGAAATATTACGTTTATAACGGAGATTAAATGGATTTGTCATTCAAGGATCTAGGTCTTTCTGATTCGCGTGTTAGCCATCTAGAGACCCTAGGTTTCACGACCCCGACCGCAATTCAAGCTGAAGCGATTCCCCATCTGTTGGCGGGTCGAGATGTGGTAGGACAAGCACAAACCGGCACAGGCAAGACGGCAGCGTTTTCTTTGCCGATGCTGGATCAAATTGATGTCAGCAATTCAGCCGTTCAAGCGCTGATTCTGACACCCACTCGTGAGTTAGCCATTCAAGTATCTGACGCCATCCGCGATATTGGTGGAGATCGTCGGATGGGTGTGTTAGCCGTTTACGGGGGTCAAGCGATTGATCGCCAAATCCGTACCTTACAGCGTGGCGCACAAATTGTTGTGGGGACGCCGGGACGGGTGATTGATTTACTTGATCGCGGCAACCTCAAGCTCAGCCAGCTGAGCTGGCTGGTGCTGGATGAAGCCGATGAAATGCTCAGCATGGGCTTTATTGATGATGTAGAGAAAATTCTCAGCCAAGCACCGGCAAGCCGGCAGACGGCCTTTTTCTCTGCCACAATGGAACCCTCCATTCGGGCGCTGGTCAGCAAGCACTTGCGTTCGCCGGTTAACGTCAGCATCAAACAGCCGAAAGCGACACCTAAGCAGATCAATCAGGTTGTTTACATGGTGCCTCGTGGCTGGACAAAAGCCAAAGCTTTGCAGCCAATCTTGGAATTGGAAGATCCGGAAACAGCAATTATCTTTGTGCGGACACGACGTGCTGCAGCCGAACTGACGAGCGAATTGCAAGCAGCCGGCCACAGTGCAGATGAGTATCACGGCGACCTCAACCAAGCTCAGCGCGAGCGGTTGTTGTACCGCTTCCGCCAGCAGCAAGTGCGCTGGATCGTCGCAACGGATATTGCGGCACGCGGGTTAGATGTGGAACACTTGACCCATGTGATTAACTACGACTTGCCGGACAGTGTGGAAAGCTATGTACACCGGATCGGTCGTACAGGGCGCGCTGGCAAAGCAGGAACCGCAATTTCCCTGGTTCAACCCTTTGATCGCCGCAAATTGCAGCAAATTGAGCGCCATGTGCGTCAAGCGCTGAAGGTTCAAACGGTGCCTAGCCGGTCACAAATCGAAGGTCGTCAGTTGGAAAAACTGAAAAACAAGGTGCTAGATGCTTTAACCGGCGAACGCCTTGCCTCCTTCTTGCCAATTGTGGCCCAGCTAAGCGAAGAGTATGATGCTCATGCGATCGCAGCGGCTGCCCTACAAATGGCTTATGATCAAACCCGTCCTTCATGGCTGCGTACAGATGCGCCAGTGGACGATACTGCCGGTGCTCCTAAGCCGAAGCTGATCAAGCGGATGAAAACTTCTGCACACGCTGACTAAGTAGCAATTAATTAATCGGCACTTACAGAGGCGCGGCAATGCCGCGCCTCTGTGTTTTTGTTGCTCGGACAGACTTATTATGATGTCGGGGAGATTAGCAAATTTCTAGAACAAATAAGCCCCATTGTCACTGCCAATAACGATGCCATTGTTAGTCGCAGCAGCCGACATCCCAAAATTATTATCCTCAGAAGGTCTAGGGCTGATAAACGTATCAGTTAAAGCGCCGGTTGTTCCGTTATATAGGTAAGCGGCACCGGCATCAACGCGCACCACATCCTCGCTGGGTGCGCCCAACAGAATATTGTTGCCCACCGGCGTGATCGAATCCCCAAAATCTATGAATTGACCTGGACGCGGACTGCGGTAGGTTTGAACAAAATTGCCCGTGTTGCTGTCAATGCTATACACAACTTCTTGGCCGGCAGTCCCCACAAATTCGCTTCCCATTGTCAAAATATTATTGCCAATTACGTCAATTTCTACGCCGAACCTATCAGATTTTAAGGGAACTGGATTTACAAATGTTCTCAAAACCCCACCCGTTGCCCTATCAAATAAGTAAAGAGTGCCGGTACTCGGATTCCCTGTAACCGGATCAAAACTAATCGCATTCGCTAAAACGTTATTACCAATACCAGCGATTGAAGAACCAATCAGCGACTGGCTTGGGTTCGGACTGAGGAATGTTTGCAAGAGTGCGCCGGTGTTGCCATCGAATAAGTAAACTGCCCCTTTATTCTCGCCGGCAGTATCGTCACCCCCTGCGCTAATCACCACATTGTTGCCGGCAGTCGTAATCGATCTACCGAATCCATCACCGGCATTCGGAGTTGGGTTGACAAATGTTCGCAGAACTGCGCCGGTATTCCTATCAAACAAATAAACCGCCCCAGCATCAGTGCCGGCACTGTCATCATTCGGTGCCCCAATCAAAACATTATTGCCAAGTGTAGCGATAGCATCCGTTCTATAAAAAGATTGCCCCTGATTTTGGTTCGGCAGGCTAAACTTCCGCAGCAAAGCGCCGGTGAAGCTGTCAAATAAATAAACCGCATCACTTGCCGATCCAATCAGCACATCCTTGCCGGCACCGACAACCGTTGAACCAAAACTAGCAGCCCCATCAGGGTTTTGGAAAGTTATTTTCGGAGTAGACTTTGCCTCATCATCCACAATTTCCAGAACCGCTGTATTTTGTTCAACAAACGCATTGCCAGTTACCCTATCCAAGCTCAAGTTAATTGTTTCAGTAATTTCGGGCAAGGTATCATTAACAATCGGAACAATCACCGTTTTAGGTGCCGCATCCCCATCTGCAAAATTAACCGTTATCGGCGTCGCATTATAATCTGCGTTAGCAGTTGCAGTGCCATCACTTAGCGTCACAACTGCACTTGCTGCCCCACTACTGCCGCCGGTGCGAGTCACCGTCACCGCAGCAATCGGCGTTCCATTCTCATTAACCTGGAACCTAACATTACTAAACGCCAAAGTACCTGGATTGGCAAAATCAGCACTGTTGATCTGGTTACTGCTAACCCCTTGTAACACCGCCAATATCTCTTGTGAGAAAATATTTTGTATGACCGTGCTGCCGGCATATTCAGCAATGCCTTGGCTGATGCTGAGATCCTCATATCTCACATTTCCTTCTAACCCAATAAAATCAACGCCATTAACAAAATCTGTAATAAAATCCGCCTCAGCAATCGTTGCCCCGCCAACGCCTTGCCGCAAGAAAAAGTAATCGGTTCCATCCCCGCCGATTAAGATATCACTGCCGAGATCGCCAAACAGAAGATCATCACCGGCATCCCCAAATAGCCGATCATTTCCCTGCCCGCCCCGGACGATATCTTTGCCTGAAGCGCCCTCAACGGTATCGTTACCCAAGTTGCCATTGAGATAATCATCCCCATCTTCACCAAACAGCAGATCCTCATCTCTGCCACCGAGTAAAGTTTCGTTACCTCCACTGCCGAACAGGGTATCGATGCCCATGTTGCCGAATATCAAGTCATTTCCTTCATTGCCGATGAGCCGGTCATTATCTTCATTGCCGATGATAATATCGTTGCCCAACCCGCCATCAATAGTGTCACTACCTGCGTTACCAGAGAGGGTGTCATTTCCTGCTTCGCCTGTCACGCCGTCATTATCTTGACCGGCATCTACCAGATCGTCACCGTCACCTGCTTCAATTAGATCGGCACCGATATCGCCGGCGAAATAATCATTTCCGGCTAATCCGCGCAAGGTGTCATTGCCACCTAACCCCAGAATGATGTCATTTTCTGGCAATCCTGCAATCAGATCGCTTTCAAAAGTGCCGGTAAAATTAGCCATAATGGAAGTTCCTCGCTGCTGCTGAATGGATTCGACCTGTCTAGTTGTATAGAGATAAGCTGGGATTTGGGGTTGCCTGGAAGTTTCCTGGTCGAATTTTTTTGTTGTGATGCCCTCTCAACGGGCAAGTTTGGAGGCAACTTGATGATATTAACAGATAGGGTGCAGGACGCTAAGCTGCGCCCAGCAGAACGGTAGAGATATGGGATCGAAAGGTCTGGCTTTTATTTAGGTGTGGTTAGTTAGCCGAAATAAATCCTAACGTTTATCTGTGGAATTATTGCGAGTTTGGAATAGGATTGTTTCCGTTAAAATTTTAAAATCCTAAAATTTCTATCTTTTAAAAATAAATTTACTGTCTCGAAACTAAAAAATATAATTTTGGTCAATAGCCAGTTGAGAGTGCAAAAGCAAAAAAATAGAGAGGGAAGTATAAGCGTGCTTCCCTCTCTATTTTCAATTCATTCTAATTGGACTGCAAAAGCTGGAACTAATTGCTCTTGGTAGCCTTTCTGTTTTTGCGCCATTTCATCAAAGCGGCCAGACCTAATGCTGAACCGGCCATTGTAGCGGGTTCGGGAACTTGTTCGGCGTCCCCACCCGGTCCTGGGTTGGAAGGTGCGGGAGTTCCGGCAGGCTCAGTAGGCGCTGTCGGTGCGGCAGGAGTTTCAGCAACAGGTGCCGGGGCTGTCGGTGCGGCAGGAGTTTCAGCAACAGGTGCCGGTGCTGGTGCTGTCGGAGTTTCAGCAGCCGGTGCTGGTGCTGTCGGTGCTACAGGAGTTTCAGCAGCCGGTGCCGGTGCTGGTGCTGTCGGAGTTTCAGCAGCCGGTGCTGGTGCTGTCGGTGCTACAGGAGTTTCAGCAGCCGGTGCCGGTGCCGGTGCTGGGGTTGAACCGCCGCCACTTGGATTGCTAGCAGTTACGGTTTTTGGAGCTGTACCGGCAGTTTTGCTGCTGAGATCGCGATTGCTGTCGTTAGGATCTCCCACACTCATCAAGCGAGCGCCAACAGTCTGAGAGGTAAAGGCACTTAGGGTTAAACCATTACCAGAGATAGTGAAGGTGGTGGTTCGATAGTCGTCACCCTGAGCGATTCCTTGCTTTCCAACTTCTACACCGGCATTGAAGGATAGCTTTGTACCTTGCAAGTCAGCGCTTTTGTCAAAGCTCTTGAAATCACCATTTGTAGAGATAGCGGTAAGTGGGCCACCCGATACGGGTGCAATTGTCAGTCCGCTAACACCTGGAATGTTAAAGTACACACCCCGGAGGTCGCCGATATAGCCGGTTGAGCCTGGTACAACGTTAACTGTGGCGGTAATTTTGCCAGGATTGCTGGTATCGTCCAGGGTCACGCTAACGGTAGGATACTCGCTGGTATTCGTATTTGTCTTATCGCTGAGGTTGACTTGTACAGTGGCGGCTTTTGCCGGCAGTGCCATCAAAGCAGCAGAGGCGCTCAACAAACCAACAGCCAATAAGCTAGACTTCGATGTAAAAAATTTAGTGCTTTTCATTGTATTGAACCTCTGTGGCTTGGTAGGGTGTAATTTCAAAAATTGAGCGGTTGAGAATAGTAGATGCAAGAGCTTGAGTTAATAAAAGCAAGTCGAAAATATTTTTTCTGACTTTACTAAGAGTTCCTAAAACGAGGCTTCTAGATGTCCTGACTTTACTTAAGAGTTCCTAAAACAAGGATTGTTTAGCTTGGGGGCGTCGCGTTCCTTTGCTTTCTCTTGCTGAATTTATATTGGCACTTCTTCTGGGGAACTGACAAGAGCTAATCGCTATCTTTAATCAAACAATATATTATTTGATATTTGATTGAAGATTGATTGAAAAAGGAAAAAATCCGTAAGATTACAGTGGTAACTAATAATTAAAAGTCAATGAAGCAAAATTTTAAGGTTTAATTTATTGATTTGTACGGATCAATGTTTGAAAAAACTTTGAAAAAGGCAGGAGAAAAACTCGGTATTTTGTAGGTTGGATAAAGCCTAGGGGGCGAAACCCCCCACTACTTATACAATCTCCGCGCCGGCAGAGGCTAAAAGGCTTTGCCGGCAAGGCATTAATGAGCCGGCCCAACAGAAGTAGCAGTTGTGCCAGAATATTTAGAAACTTAACAATGACCTGTGACAAACACGTAAGTAAAGGCAATGGCAGAGGCAGGCCAACCGGCTGAATACCCCAGTTACAGGTCGCCGGTTGTACAGATTTCTCTTTTCAAACTTGAGATCAGTCTGCCGGCTGCGGTGCCGGTTGAGACAATGTTCTCGCTAGGGTATGCAACTCTAACCACCACTGCTCTTTTGGTCGTTGGTGATCTTTGTCCACCATGCGGGGAAGATCGCCCAAGTCGAAGAATTTTATTTGCCCCGCCTGTAAGCCGATGAACGCACTCACCGGCGATGCTTTCTGAGCTTGTTCAATCAAGAAATCAAGCCCTTTGGCAGCAAAGCGAGTAGCTTGGATGCGATCAAATGGAGAGGGGTCACCACCCTGTTGCAAGTGTCCTAAAATCGCTTGGCGGACTTGGAAAAGCTGCCGGCCTTCTTCTTCAAACAAAGCACAGATAAAATCTGAGGTGTACACTGTATGAGCATTTTCATTACAGATAATTAAGCCGACTCGTTTGCCTTGCTTAAACCCGTCTATGAGATTGGTTAAGTCTTGCTGCAAGTTACTGAGGGTCACGCCTTCTTCGTGGAGGTAAATTCGCTCAGCGCCGGTGGCTAAACCGCTCATTAGGGCTAAATAACCGCAGTAACGCCCCATAACTTTCACAATAAAGCAACGGTTGGAAGCAACGGCAGACTGCTTAATTTTATCGACGGCTTGAATAATATTATTCAGCGCCGTATCTGCACCAATGCTCAGTTCGCAACCGGGGAGATTATTATTGATGCCGGCCGGCAGGCACAAAATAGGAAGGTTGAAGGCAGCAAAGGTATCTCGCTGCGCGTAAAGTTGGTAAGCTGCCTCGTAACCGCTCCAGCCGCCGATAATTAATAAGGCGTGGATATTTTGCGCTTCGATGTGCCGTGCGATCTCGTAGAAATCTTTCGTTTGAGGAATTTTTCGGCTGGTTCCCAATTCAGAACCGCCGGTTGTCGCCCAACCCCGCACGCTTAGCCAATCCAATTCTTTTATACTGCCGTCAATCAGCCCTCGGAAGCCGTGTTCGACTCCCAGCATGGTATGTCCTTTATCAATTCCCAACCTGACAGCCGCCCGAACTGCAGTGTTCATTCCGGGTGCCGCCGCGCCACAGTTGAGGACGGCGATTCGCAGGGAAGACGAAGATCCGGTATTTTCTTGGGGATTGTTTGCCTGGGAAGGGGAAGCCTGCATTAACGTGTGCAGTGTGTGGAAGGCTTCTTTAAAACTGCTGCCGCGCAGATCCATTGCTTTTTCGTAGTCACCGGCTGCGATCGCATCGGCAACTGCGTGGGTTTGCTCGACACAGTGCATCAAAGGCGGACGAGTAATGCGGTTGCCTCGCATTCCAATCAGCACCGGCTCACTTGCCGGTGTGGCAGACAGCAGTTCTTCAACCGCTGCATGACCTAATAAAGTGCTTAAATTGCGGTCAAAGGCGCTAGGAGAGCCGCCGCGCTGTACGTGACCTAAAATTGTGACGCGGGTATCTTCATCGAGTCGTTCTTCTAGAACCCGTTTGACATCATCGCAGTGAATCGGGTTGCCTTGTCGGTCTTTTGCGCCTTCCGCCACAATTACAATGCTATCCCGACGCCCGGATTCACGACCGGCTTTGAGCACGGCGCACATCTGCTCTTCCCAATTGTCTGTTTCTGGGGGACATTCGGGAATCAATACCCAGTCTGCGCCGGTGGCGAGTGCCCCCATCAGTGCTAAATAACCGCAGTGACGCCCCATCACTTCCACAACAAAGGTGCGCTGGTGGCTGGCAGCCGTTGAAGAAATGGCGTCAACGGCTTCGGTGAGCCGGTGTAGCGCCGTATCCGTGCCGATCGTCATATCGCTGCCATACATATCGTTATCGATAGAAGCCGGCAGTCCGACAATTGCTAAATAAGGATGTTGATCCGCCAGATGCCGATCAATTTCCCCCTGTTCTACCAATTCTGCCAATAGTGCTGGCCATTCTGCACGGAACGTATCTGCGCCAGTGAGGCTGCCATCGCCTCCGATTACGACTAAGCTGTCAATCCCGTTTTGCAAAAGATTTCGAGCCGCTACCCGACGCCCTTCTCGGCTGCGAAATTCTAAACAGCGTGCTGTGCCGATGATAGTGCCGCCTCGGTGCAAGATGCCGCCCACGTCGTCCCAGTTGAGTTGGCGGATACAGGGGCGAATGTTACGAGATGGGCTTGCGGCGGTTTCAGAGAGGCTGCATTCGCTCCCATCCACCATGCCTTGGTAGCCTTCGTAGATTGCATACACTTCAACCCCTTTCGCCAGTCCTGAACGAACCACCGCCCGCACGGCAGCGTTCATTCCAGGCGAGTCGCCACCACTTGTTAAGACACCCAGTCGCTTTTTACACATAGACATATAAGGACTCTCCGCACAACCGGCCCAGGCACCGCAGAACTCAATCAGGAGTATATCGTAATCGCTTCATTTAGTTGGTAGCTAACTTGGCGACTGGTTATAGGTAGTTACAATGGGGCTGGTAAGTTGCCGGCTTCCTGAGAAAAGTTTCCCTCTGCAATCGTTAAGATAACCTGTCGGTTGGCTTTTTTTGTTTGGATTATTTAATAATTTGAAAAATTAAAAGTGAAGAAAACACCCTTAAAAACAAGGGCCGAAAATGAGACACGGACAACTAGCATTAATCAAGGAAATTCGTATTTGCAAGAATCTACATATCCTCAGTATCAGAACTGCTGAGAGTTATACTTATTAGCCTCTTGCAATTCTGGAAATGTTTACGTCGAATAAAAATTGGACATTTATGCTATGTTGACTATAACTCCATTTTGAACTCATAAGTTGATATGCCAGTTGAGATAACAATCAAGAACTATCGGTGCTTCTCTGACTCTAACCCGGCTCGTTTTATTATCCAAAAAGGTTTTACGGCTTTTATAGGAGTTAACAACTCGGGAAAGTCTTCTCTACTGAAATTTTTCTATGAGTTTCGCTCTCTATTTACTTTTCTGTCAGACTCCACAACCTTTGAAAATGCGGTATACGGAACCAGGCAAAACTTCAACTTTCCTGGAGAAGTTTTAGATATTCAAGAAGTATTTTGTAACGTTAATGAGCGCCCGATGACTATTGAATTACAATTTTTAGGTGACAATGGTGCTAAAGAGAAAAATAATCTACCTATTGCGGAGAAGATACTGATCACCATCCCAAGAGATAATACTTACACTGCCCAACTTTATTCAGTCAACAAAATATTGCCTTCCTCTCATAATAACAGATTAAATCACATGACATGGATGGAAGGTGATACACCTTTAGCAGATGTCTCCGATCTTATTGAAAGTCTGAAATATTTAAGTAATACTCTCTATATAGGCCCATTTAGAAATATTCTTAGTCTTATTGCCGGCTCTCAACAAACTTTAGGATATTTAGATTATTTTGATATTAAAGTAGGGCAAGCTTTTATTCAACAGTGGCAGTGGTTAAAAACAGGACCTGACAGAAAACTTAATTCAATAAGTATTAAACTTACAAATTTTCTTCAAGATTTTTTTAAATATAAAAAGCTAGAAATTAATGCGTCTCATGATGGTCGAACACTAAAATTTTTTATAGATGAAAAACCCTACACAATTTCAGACCTAGGATCGGGACTTTCCCAATTCTTTTTGGTTCTTGCTAATGCAGCGATAAAAGAGCCATCTTATATTCTTATCGATGAACCTGAACTTAATCTTCATCCCTCACTCCAATTAGACTTTCTAACGACTCTGGGTCAATATGCTAGCCAAGGAGTTTTCTTTGCGACACACAGCATTGGGCTAGCAAGAGCTAGTGCCGAGCGGATCTATACAGTTCGTAAGGGAGATGAGAGCAGCGAAGTTATTGAGTATGAAAAAAGTCCTAGCTTGGTAGAGTTCCTAGGAGAGCTTAGCTTCTCCACTTACAGAGAGTTTGGTTTTGATAAAGTTTTGATGGTTGAAGGCAGAACTGAGATTAAAACAATGCAGCAGTTCCTACGCAAGTATGGAAAAGATCATGAAATTTTAATCTTATCGTTGGGTGGAAGCAGTTTTATCACCCCGGACTCTCAATCTGAACTTGAGGAAGTCAAACGTATTTCTGAGAATATTTTCATTCTAATTGATAGTGAAAAACAATCTCCCGATGATACCTTAGAGCAAAAAAGAAAAGCATTTTTGGAAATGTGCGAAAAAATCCAAATAAATTGTCATGTGCTAGAACGTCGAGCTACTGAAAATTACTTTTCAGAACGAGCTATCAAGCAAGTTAAGGGAGAAAAATATGAAGCGCTAGGTCACTACGAAAAACTGGAAACCGCATCACATGGCTGGAAGAAAGCAGAGAATTGGCGGATAGCTCAAGCGATGAGCAAAGAGGAATTAGAAGCAACCGACCTGGGTAAATTTATAAAAGATTTGTGTGGAATATAGCCAACGACAAACTGAAACCAGGACGAACGCCCAAATCGCGCCTTTATCAGGTTAAACTACCCTTGTTCATTCATGCTGGAAGAAATCGGCATTCCTTAGAAACCTTAACCGGCAAATTAATTCGGGTCAGCCGGCCGTCCTGATAACAGACATTAATTCCCGAATACCGGCCTCTGTCCAATCAAAATTTATCGAAGAGATTGCTTAAACAGACTTTTAATCATCTAAATCTAATAAAGTGAAAGGAAGCGTTCTACCCAATCACCTTCACCGTGTCCTTACTTACTACAGTCCCTTTACTCGCATCTGACCCAGAATTGTGGCTTCAAATGACCGTCGTTGGAGTCTGGATGGGAGGGGTGTTGCTGTTGGCGGAGTCGTTAAACCGTTTTGCCTCTGTAGATTCAGAAATTACCCGGAAAATCGTTCACATTGGCACCGGCAACGTGATCTTGCTGGCGTGGTGGCTGCACATCCCCGCATGGGTTGGCATTACGGCGGCGGTTTTAGCCAGTGCGATCGCCCTTTTATCCTACCGGCTTCCCATCCTCCCAGGCGTCAACAGCGTTGGCCGGCTCAGCTTTGGTACATTATTCTATGCCATTAGTATTGGCGTGTTAGTTGGCTGGTTTTGGCCGCTGCAACAACCCCAGTATGCGGCTTTGGGGATTTTGGTCATGACCTATGGAGATGGATTTGCTGCCATTATTGGTCAGAAATTTGGCAAACATCCTTACAAACTCTGGGGGATACAAAAAAGTTGGGAAGGATCTCTGACAATGGCACTCGTCAGTTATGCCGTTAGCTGCTTGATTTTGCTTGCAGTTCAGGGCGCTATATGGCCCACTTGGTTCGTGCCGGCAGTCATTGCCATCTCCGCTACCAGCCTAGAAGCGTTCTCCAAATATGGCATTGACAACCTTACCGTTCCTATCGGCAGCGCGGCTGTTGCCTTTTTCTTAAATCAATTCTTGCTATCAATTTTATTGTGAGTGAATCTACCCAATAAAAATCGGTGGAGACAGTATTTATCCCCACCGATTTTTATGAAATCCACCAAACAATTGCGGTGGCATGAGTTCGCCACAACACAAGTCATTAATACCTAAAGCCAAAGTTATCTGTCCTTAATCCCAATTATTCCATCCACTGAGAACCTTCGTAAGGATCTCCATCAAACGGTTGAACTCCGACCATTGGGTACGCATCATCACTTGGGCTGAAGATTCGAGCAACCGCAGCAAAAAGATACTGCATGG
The DNA here is from genome assembly GCA_019359355.1 of Microcoleus vaginatus WJT46-NPBG5. Classification (GTDB taxonomy): domain Bacteria; phylum Cyanobacteriota; class Cyanobacteriia; order Cyanobacteriales; family Oscillatoriaceae; genus FACHB-68. The sequence goes on from JAHHHM010000021.1 coordinate 91,079, forward strand.
CACTAGAAAGCACTTGAGAAATATTCATAAACCCTCCGCTGGGATCAATGAGTTCGCCACTTCAACTGGCCTATAAATATTAGTGTAAGGGTTTAAAGAATCCCTGCGTCAAACTCTCAATAATTTGATAAGATTCCCGGAAATTAGTAATTGATCTTTTGCTAATTATTTAGCATTGTTTTTATAAATTAAGTTTTGTTGTAAAAGTTTAAAAAACTATGCTTATTTTCATTTTTTGCAACAATCTGGGAGCAGTATTGAGTGCCCCATGCTCCATGCCAAATGCCCCATGCCAAATGCCCAATGCCCATTTACTACTTAAAATTCCAACCGGCAACGGCTAAACAAGCCCAGCCAATCATAAAAGCAACTCCCCCCACCGGCGCAATGGCACCCAGCCAAGAAATGCCGGTGAAACTCAAGGTATATAAACTTCCTGAAAACAAAGCAATGCCGGCAATAAACGCAAATCCAGCAGTGACTAAACTTGTTGGGGGTTCACCGGCACGACTCAACAGCACAGCCACCAACAGCAGCCCTAGGGCGTGATACATTTGGTAGCGAGCGCCGGTTTCAAAAATCGCTAGCGCTTGAACGCTTAATTTATCCTTCAAAGCATGAGCGGAAAACGCCCCCAGTGCCACAGACAAGCCGGCTAAAATTGCCGCAGTTACCATAAACAACCGAACCATCACTTCACTGTCCCCTCAAACGAGTCAAACTTGAAAGCCTTAGCTAATAGACTTTCTAACAAATTCTTAATACAAGTAATAAACCCGCTGCCACTTTTTTAATCAACTTCATCGTTGTTGCCGGTGTTGTTAGTATTGCTGAGATTCTAACCGGCTCCTTAAAGAACGGCTATCCCCCCAGCAGCACCCGATTATTGATTACCGGCGAGTCGCTTCCAGAATGCGCGAAAAGTAAAAGCTTGTACTCGTCATTCCTTGGCGCTGAATGGCAAACCCGTTATTTTCCAGAATCTTCACAACATCCGCTTCCCGATGCTGATAAGCGCGTGTGGCTTTACTGGGACCTGGAAAAAACTCCCCAATTTTCTTTAGCATTGTTAGCGCTAAAGTTTTCGGCGCAAAACTAAGAATCAACCGAGATTCTGCCAAAGAACAAAGGTGAGCAATCATCTCCCCTGCCTTTTCTTGCGGATAGTGAATCAACACATCTAAGCAAATAACTGTGTGATAACGACCGCTCAAACTTTCTAAATCTTGCGCTGTAAAAGCAAGATTATTCATTTGAGGCATTACAGCCTCAGCTCTTTCGTAAGCTTCTCTCACCATTTTTTCAGAAATATCGCTGCCATAAACCCTTGCGCCGGCTTGTGCGAGTGGAATACTGAGACTGCCAACCCCGCAGCCGGCGTCACACACCGACAACCCAGGCAAATTGCCATCAGCACTCAGCCAGCTAATCACAGTATCAACTGTGCGCTGATGTCCCTCGCGGATGTCACGCTGGACTTTATTAACCTCGCCATCGCCATAGATTCGCCGCCAGCGATCAAAGCCGGTGGCATTGAAATATTCTTTAACAACGGTCTTATCATCCACTGCGTTCATCTACTTTTTTGATTCCCAATAGCTCTCACCCGTTAAATCTTATTGCTTAACTGCCCTTTGAAGCTAGCCGGCAGCGCGGATCTGTAACCCTGTCAAAATCAATGGGTATGATTCCTGTGCTGTGAGAAACCCTTCTTGACAAAGATACATTCTACATGATATATCACAGCTATCTAGGTGCGGGATTTTCCCTAACGACTTGTTTTAATGCAGAGAGCGACAGAGGGAAATAACCCGAACTCATGCCAAGCCGTAGAGACAGAAAACTTGGCATAAGTTAAGGCATTCAAGGGCAGCCAAAGGGTTATCATGAGGCATATCTTCGCTAATGTAAACCGAGGCATTATTCTTCGCACGTTGGCAAGACTTGCGCTGATTGGCTCAGCAACTTTTGGTTTAGCCACCGTCTTAAACTGGGGCAGATATAACGGTTATTGGAATGGAAGCCATTACCGAAGCCAAACAGCAGATTTCAAGATTTTAGCGCGTCAACTTCCGGCTAATTTATGGGCTGCTTTACTGTCAGGAAGTGAATCAGAAATTGGGGAAGCCGGCAACAGCAATAAGGGAAAACTAGGCATTCTAGTAACCAATTGCAAACTCGAAAGAAAAAACTGCCCCGATCAACAAATTCTTTACGCTTCCCCCTCATATTTTGTTACCCAAAAGCCGCTACAAGTCGCTGATTTATCTACTTACCCCTACGCTTTGCTGCGAAATCCCACACCCCTGCTAGCGGGGAAAGAATCTGCGCCTAAAAAAGATGCAAATATAGAAGCCGCTAGCCGAGAACAAATCGGTGAAATTATCGGGCGCGTGTACTACTTTCGGGAAATTCCCCCAAGCTTTTTTGCTGACTACACAAGCTGGTTATTTCAACCGTGGAATCTTAGCGGTCTTCATAAATATTACTCCTTAACAGTCGGACTCCTGCTAGCCAGTGGGATTGCCGGCTGGGCAATTATGGAAACAATTCTTTGCCGCAAACGCCGGCAGCAAAAACGAGTACAAGATGAACTCAACCGGGTGCAGCGCGAGTTACAAGAAAAAAATCAACGAATGCGCTTAGTTAGCCTAATTGCGCCTAAACTAATCGCTCAGAAAGAGCGAATTCTTGCTGAGATGAAGCGTTGCCAAATAGAACAAGAACAGACAATACAGGAATTAGAAACCGAAATTGCTGGTTATGAAAACCAACTCACGCAAAAAGAACAACAACAGCAACAAGGCAGCAGCACCTTAGAGCAATTGCAAACCGAACTAATAGAGATGCGGCAGTCTCAGAATCAAGCTCAAGAAGGAATACAAGAGTATGAACAAGCACTCAATAAGCTTCAAAATCAACTTGTCGCCTGGGAAGCAGAGAAGCACAAAAGACTACGAACTTTAAAAAAGCTGGAAGAGGAATTGCAAGAAACTAAAGTAAAAACTTTAGCCTTTGAAACTCAAGTAGAAGAAAAAAATTATCTTATTCAATCTTTATCTAAAAAACTAGAAGAAACCGAGCAGGAAACCTGGTTATTAGAAGAACAACTCGCCGAATCTGAATCAATTAAAGCGCAAGCAATAGCCAGAGAAGAATATTTTTGGCAAGAATATCAAAAAGATTATGAAAAATTAGAAAATGATTATAGAGATTTGCAAGCTGAATGCGAAGAACTCAAGCACCAGTATGAAGAAGCTTGCACAACCATTGGAGAATTAGAAGAACAACTTCACGACTGTGCTGATAAAGTAGAAACTTCATCGGCTATCGATTTATCACACATCCATTTAGGATTAGTCGGAGGACAACCTAAAATCAGACAATGTGTGCTTTCAGAATTATCTAAAAACTATGGATTGCGAGAGTATAGCGAAATCGAGCATCCAAACATGACCGAAAAAAAAGTAAAAGATAAATTAACCAGTTGTAACTTAATTATCTTAATCAACGGCAGCGTCAGCCATAGCATATATAAACACGTCCGCAGCTTAAAAAGTAGAGGAGCACTGCAAGGAGAAATCCTGCAACTACCCCTAAGATGCAACGCCACAAGCAGCATCGTCCGAATCATCCTCGCCCACTGTACACCCAAACATTAAACCTCCCTCCACAAACTTCCTATCATCAGCAAACCTATCACCCCACCCTTAAACTCATCTGCGTTTATCTGCGTTTATCTGCGGTTAAAAATCTTCCAACCCAAGCTCAACTCATAACCTCCGCCAACAAACATCCCCCGTCACCTCATCCAGATGCCAGCGCAATAAACAAGCCGGCAACCCAACAGAAAATCCCGGCAAACCAATCGCTTTTCGAGGTGCTTCAGTTGCCAGTAAAATCGCTTTTTCAACCTCACAAATCCCCCACTTAACCACATTCTGCACACCCACCAACAGCGGCAAAGTCGTCCCCGCCAAAGTACCATCCGACAGACGACAAGTGCCGGCATTCACCGTAATCTGCCGAGTATCCCAAGGATAAACCCCATCCGGCAAACCCACCGGCGCTAGAGCATCACTCACCAAAAAAATCCCTTTTTCATAACCACCGGCACGCAATAATAAATCAACCATCGTTGGCGAAACGTGTTCCCCATCCGCAATTAACCCACAGTAAACACCCCGATGAACAATTGCCGCGCCTAACAATCCTGGCTGCCGGTGATGTAAACTCGGCATTGCATTAAACGCATGAGTCACCATCGAAGCACCCAAGTCAAAAGCTTGCTCTGCTTGGGCTACAGTGGCTTGCGAGTGACCCAAACTAACCGTAATGCCCAAAGAGCGTAAATAAGCAATCACTTCGCCTGTAGGGTCTAATTCCGGCGCTAAAGTGATGACTTTAACAATGCCGGCAAACTCCCCTAACAAACATTTGACATTTTCAACCGTCAGCGGCAATAAATATTCAGCCGGGTGAGCACCGCGCTTTTCAAAATTAAGAAATGGCCCTTCTAAATGTACTCCCAAAATCTTCGCCGCCGGCAGATCATCTTGAGGATTGCGCTGCATAAAATCAGCCAAAGTTGCCAAGGATCGCTGAAAATTTTCTACCGAAGTTGTAACCAGCGTCGGTAAAAATCCATCAACCCCCTGTTGCCACAAAAATTGACAAATCGCCGGCAACTGGTGACTATTTTCTGCGTTCAAATCGGGAAACGCTAAACCCAGCGCCCCATTAATTTGAAGATCGACACCCCCTAAAGAAATCCAGTCGCCGCCGGCATCCAAAACATCAGATTGGGGAGAGGTGCCGGCAGACACGCCCATCGGCTCAATTGAGCAAATAATACTGTTAGCATCGATTTGCAGCCGGTGTAAACCTTCGTATCCCGGCAGTCGGGCGTTAATAATCTCCACATTAACTAAGCCAGTATCAGCGGTTGGGGTTAATTGCCTTGTTGCTTGTGTCATCACTTTCGCGAGAGGATAACAAACCAGTCCTAGGATTTTTCAGGAGCATAGTGCTCTAAAATCCACACTCTAAAATTGAAAATCCCATGAGTCAACCACAAATCGGCATTATCATGGGCAGCGATTCCGATCTGCCCACCATGCAGGCGGCGCTCGCTGTCTGTGAAGAATTTAACATCCCGTGCGAAGTTGCCATTGTCTCCGCCCACCGCACACCGGCACGCATGGTAGAATACGCCGAAACTGCTCACGTACGCGGCTTAAAAGTAATTATCGCCGGCGCTGGGGGTGCTGCTCATCTACCCGGAATGGTAGCATCGCTAACACCGCTGCCGGTGATTGGGGTGCCTGTAGCCAGCCGGCACTTACAGGGTGTTGATTCTCTCTATTCCATCGTCCAAATGCCGGCAGGCATCCCCGTCGCCACCGTTGCCATCGGGAATGCAAAAAATGCCGGTTTGCTAGCCGTACAAATTTTAGCTGCCCACCAGCCAGATTTATTAGAGCGGGTGCAACAATACCGGCAAAACTTAGCCCAATCCGTGATAGACAAGCAAAAACATCTGGATCAGGTGGGCTATCAAGAATATCTCACCCAAATGAGCTGAGATTTTTTTACCTAGCTACCTAAATCTCCTGCCCCTGTCTGAGTTAAAATTCTCAGGCAGAAAATGAAAAAATGTTTTAAAAAATACAGATTATAGCGGCTCCTAATTGATTTAATTAGTTATCTGCATGACTTGTCAAAAGCCAGGGTAAACTTTGACTTCAACAGCCGAGTTTTTTTGTCCAGAGTGACTGGATAGCAATTTTCACTGCTACAAAAAACTTGAGTTTGATCAGGAGGCAACATTTTTTTGAAAAGGCAGCAAAATCTAGGCGCTTGAAAAACTTGAAGGCAAATTAATCAGTTGTTTTAAACGCAGTTTTTAGGTAGCGATAAACAAGCAGATGATTTATTAATAAGCCAAAACTTTACTGTCGCCTTTTCATTGTGTGAAACAGGGTTGCACTTGGGAAATCAGAAAGTAAAAGCATCACTTCGATGAACCGTGCTGCCAAATATAAGTTAAATAAAACTATTTAATGGGGAGGTGAAAGCCAGCCTGAATTTAAAAGAAAGCCAGTATCCTCTAGAAATTTTATTTGCCTGGGAATAGCTGGTGCCGGCAATTTCCGAATTCCCCTCACGCTCCTCACAGCCGTGGTTTCGCGCCGGCTGAGCCATCTATCCTAGAACTTGCAACCCACAACAACGATCAAACTCCACAGTTTCAGGTAAACTGACTTAACCGTGTTTGGGAGCGAGTACGCTTAATTACTCATCATGAGCCATCAGGTTCAGCACCTCCCGATTCGCCCTTAAAGAGAACCGCTCAGATAAGTTTTGAGCAAGTAATTTGGGAAATGTAATCTAGGATACAGAATCAAAAGGTTGAGAATTGGTGCAATCGTTGTGATTCGTAGCGGGTTGAGCTGTACTGAGTTGTTTTTGTAACACCACCACTTAGAGATAACCAGACCTTTGGGGTGTCAAACAGAACCACCCGCCCCTCGCCTCGGAAAAACTGCACTCAGGAAAATAGCGGCTCAGGCTGAGTTTCACCTGATTGCCAGTCTCCTCAATCAAACTGTTATGTCTATTGCCGCTTGAGGGAAACGTTGACTGATGACGTATAAACTAACGCACAAAAAGAAGTTAAAAACTAGAAACAGGCCGCTGTCAGCCCGCTGGGACACCCAGTTTCCCGCAACTGCCAAGCTGTTTAATCAGTTGAAAATAGCAATTGGACGGCTATCTCCGAGTTGGCAAGCTTGTATCCCTTTAGCAGCAATAATCGTGCTGATTTGGGGTTACGCAGCCGTAGCCCAAGATACGACAACCACAACCACACCCGCGCCGGTAGACTTGGCCCAGGCAACAGCAGACCTGAAGGTAGGACTAGACACCATGTGGGTGATGGTGGCTGCGATGCTGGTGTTCTTTATGAACGCCGGCTTCTGTATGCTAGAAACCGGCTTCTGCCGGCAGAAAAATGCGGTCAACGTACTCGCTAAAAACTTGATCGTATTCGCCCTGTCTACGATAGCGTACTGGGCAATCGGGTTTGGCTTGATGTTCGGTGATGGAAATCCCTTCTTTGGCACCAACGGATTTTTCTTAGCCGGCGCAGATAACAGCCCCGCTACAGCAGACGCCTATAATGGCGTTTTCGATGCGCTCAATTGGACGGGCGTGCCGCTTGCCGCAAAATTCTTTTTCCAGCTCGTTTTTGCCGGCACCGCTGCCACAATTGTTTCTGGTGCTGTCGCTGAGCGGATTAAGTTTGTTGACTTCTTAATCTTCAGCCTGCTGCTGGTAGGGATTTCCTATGCCATCACCGGCCACTGGATCTGGGGCGGCGGCTGGCTGTCTGTTGCCGCTGGCGCACCTGGATTCTGGGATTTTGCCGGTTCAACCGTCATTCACTCGGTTGGGGGCTGGGCGGCGCTGATGGGGGCTGCCATTCTTGGCCCTCGCATCGGTAAATATCAAGACGGTCAACCCGTTGCGATGCCGGGGCACAACATGAGTATCGCCACCTTGGGCTGTTTAATTCTCTGGTTGGGCTGGTTTGGTTTCAACCCAGGTTCCACAATGAGCGTGGGTTGGACAATTGCTCACATTGCAGTCACCACCAACATGGCAGGGGCAGCCGGCGGTATTGCAGCCACCATTGTCGCTTGGCTATATCTGGGTAAACCGGATCTTTCGATGATCATTAACGGCGTCCTCGCCGGCTTAGTTTCTGTTACCGCATCTTGCGCCTTTATTAACATTCCCTCCGCTGCCATCATTGGTGCTATCGGCGGCGTTTTAGTCGTCTTCGCAGTGCCGTTCTTCGACAAGTTGGGCATTGATGATCCCGTCGGTGCAATCTCAGTCCACCTGGTTAATGGGGTCTGGGGAACCCTAGCAGTTGGTTTGTTTGCTTTAGGCCCAGGATCTCGGATCGGAGAACTCGAACTCTATGCAGAAGGTGCAGGGCCGGCAGCAGGACTGTTGTTCGGTGGCGGTCTTACCCAACTCATCCCTCAAATCGTCGGGATTCTCTCCGTCGGCGGTTTCACCGTTCTCCTCTCAACTATTTTCTGGCTGGTACTCAAGTCCACCCTTGGCATTCGGGTGTCTGAAGAAGAAGAAAAGAAAGGTTTGGACATCGGCGAACATGGCATGGAAGCCTACAGCGGATTCCTTAAGGATAATCGCGGGTAGTTAGCGGCCCTTAATTCTTCATTATTTAATGATTAAATGTGCGGTAGGAGTGTTTTTTAGGCGAGCAGCCCCTCCTAACCGCATTTTTTATGTGTAGTTAACTTAAGCACTGGTTGAAAGGTTCTTGTTGAGTGTCGTAGTCTAGTGGGAGACGCGATACTGATTCTTGTTAAGAGAGGGTTGAGCCATTGCAATTAAAATCTGCTGCGAACCCTATTCCTGAGCGTGTGTCCATTGCCTTAAAAAAAGCTCCTGCATGGGCATTGCTATCTCTTCTAACGAACGGCCTGTTAATCCTGGCTGTCTTCGTGCTGCTGCTACGAAATGAAATTCGCTCACCTAGCTTGCAAACGAGTGAGGTGAAAAATCCAACAAAGCTTGAGCAAAAACAGCCGGTGCCTCCTGAATTGGGTCCTCGCCACCTTTGGACTTACCCGCAGTGGGTGGCGCAACTAGAACGGGAAGCGCAAGCAGCAGCGCAAAATAAACCCGAACGTTTAACGGTTCTAGCCGGCGATTCCCTCAGCCTGTGGTTTCCTGCTAAGCTACTGCCGGCCGGTCGTGCTTGGCTCAATCAGGGCATTTCTGGAGAAACCTCGAATGGTTTGCTGAGGCGTTTGACACTGCTAGATCGCACTCAGCCGGAAACGGTTTTCGTGATGATCGGCATTAATGATTTAATTCGCGGGGTAAGCGATGAAGCAATTTTAGATAATCAGCGATTGATTATTCAGGATCTTCGGTGGGTTCATCCCAACGTAGAAATTATTATCCAGTCGATTTTGCCCCACAGTGGAGCTAAGGCAACTTGGGAGGGACGCGATCGCTTGCTAGCACTTCCGAATAGCCGCATTCGCGAACTTAACCGGCAATTGGCTTTACTCGCCCAAGAAGAAGGTGTGAAATTTCTTGATTTGTACCAGTTATTTACAGATACTCAGGGAAATCTGCGGATAGAACTCAGCAGCGATGGGTTGCATTTGAATGAGCAAGGCTACTTAGTTTGGCGTTCAGCATTACAGTTGTTTACCCAACTGGAACTAGATCGGCAACCGCCGGCACAGTATTAAATGTCAAAATTGGGCATTGGGCATTGGGCATGGGGCAAGGCTGCGCCAACCTAAAGGTATGGGCACTCAAGACTTAGCACTCAGCACACCTAAAGAGCTTCTCCAATCACAGTGAATGCCGCCCAATCTCTGGGGTTTGGATGTTGCTGCTTGGTTGCTAACATTGCTTGCCGTAATGCCTGAGCTTTATTCGGTTCTTGCTGTAAATTTCGATAAAATTGACTCATTAAATCCGCTGTGGGAGCATCCGGGACTGCCCACAAAGATACAATCACCGTTGGGGTACCGGCAGTAATTAACGAGCGAGATAAGCCAATCACTCCATCGCCGGTGATTTCTCCCCTGCCGGTGTCGCAGGCACTTAAAACCACTAATTCAGCATTAATTTTTAAATCCAGAATTTCCCCAGAAGTCAGCAACCCATCCTCCTTTCCATCCGGGGCGAGGGCAACCGCGCCGGGAACATCAAAGCCGAAATTGTCAATTAATCCATGTGTTGCTAAATGTACAATTTTTGCCCCAGAAATTTGCTGTTTAATTGCCGTTTCTGTTGCCTGACTTCCGATGAGCGGTTGTGTCTTAAAGAGTTTGGCAATTTCCTGAGCTTCTGCTTCCGCACCCTTTAATTCTGACAATTTAATCGGCTCCTCCCCAACTTGCAAAGAAATACTCGGCATCGTCGGATTGCCAACAATCAGCATTTCCTTACCCGATACAGCTTGCCGCTGCTTACGAGTCAGTTCCAAAACTTGAATCGAGGGAGCCGTTAAAATCGTATGTTTGTCAATTAAATAAGTTCCTTTCTCATCTTGTAAAGCGGCGAATGGAACAAGAAATAAAGCAGATTGAGGAATAAAAACGACTGGAGAATTCGAGTCAGAGGGCAAGAGATCCGCAATTGGGGCGATTAGCAATTGATGGAGTTTTTGCAAGGATTGAGTTTGATTAATTTGCTGTTTTTGAATCAACTCTGGGCCAGGTTCAACACTAATAATGCCCACTCCTCTTACACCGATTGATTGGCGGGTAAAGCTAACGAGTTTAGCTAAGTTAGTATTTTGTTGCTGCCACAGGGGTTTGAGATCGGCTTTGCGGAACGTGACAACCCCTGTCTGGTTAACAACCCAGATATAAAGTTCTGATTCTCGCCATTCTTGTTTTTCCCCAACCTTGAATCTTTCGCCAACAATTGAATATTGCACCAAGGTAGCATTTTGCGCTTTGGCAATTTGCTGAATTTGAGTGAGAGTGGGTTTGAGAGCCGGCAAATTATTGGAATTGTTAGAGAGTTTTTGCGATAATAATTCCACAAAGGCTCTAGCGCGTCCTCGTTCCGCCACTTCTAAGGCAGAATTAATTTTATTTTGGGCGACTAACACTTGTTGTAAGAATTTGTAAGTTCCCTGCTGCGTTTCAAAAAGAGAAATTTTCTGAACATCGGTTAAATTGGGGCGCAGAGACTCCCAAACTTCAAGAGCAGCCAGTAAGTTTGTTTCAGCTTCGGCATACTGTCCTAGGCTGCGGTAAACTGTCCCAATATTGTGGAGAGTCGTCCCGTATGTCACTTGATTGCCAACTTCTTTCAAGATGCCTAAAGCTTGGTTGAAGAATTCCAAAGCTTTGGCATACTCTCCCAGACTGCGGTAGACTTCCCCAATATTGTTGAGAGTCGTGCTGTATCCTGCTTGATCACCAACTTTTTTGCGAATGGCTAAAGCTTGGGTGTAAGATTCCAAAGCTTTGGCATACTGTCCCAAACTGTCGTAAACTGCCCCAATATTGTTGAGAGTCACCCCGTATCCCGCTTGATCGCCAATTTCTTTGCGAATGGCTAAAGCTTGGTTGTAAAATTCCAAAGCTTTGGCATACTGTCCCAGATTTCGGTAAACTGCCCCAATATTGTTGAGAGTCACCCCGTATCCCGCTTGATCGCCAACTTCTTTGCTAATGGCTAAAGCTTGGTTGTAGAATTCCAAACCTTTGGGATACTGCCCCAAACTGTCGTAAACTAACCCAATATTGCTCAGAATCGTCCCGTATACCGCCCGATTGCCAACTTCTTTAATGATGCCTAAAGCTTGGTTGAAGAATTCTAAAGCTTTGCCAAACTGCCCCAAACTGTCGTAAACTGCCCCAATATTGGTCAGAGTCGTCCCGTATCCCGCTTGATCGCCAATTTCGTTGGCAATAGCTAAAGCTTGGTTGTAGAATTCCAAAGCTTTGGCATACTGTCCCAGGCGGCTGTAAACTAACCCAATATTGGTCAGAGTCGTCCCGTATCCCGCTTGATCGCCAATTTCGTTGGCAATAGCTAAAGCTTGGTTGTAGAATTCCAAAGCTTTGGCATACTGTCCCAGATTGCGGTAAACTGCCCCAATATTGTAGAGAATCGTCCCGTATTCCCCTTGATTGCCAAACTCTTTATAGATGACTAAAGCTCGCTCAAATGTCTCTAACGCTTCTCGAAACTGACCTTGATTTAACTGCTGAACACCTATCTCGTTAAGCCGAAACGCCTCGTTTCTTTGGTCTTGCGTGGTTGGCACCGGCACGAGAATTTCCGGGGGATGTGGTAGCGGGGGGATGCCGGGATTTGTTAGTAGAAAAAGGGTGAGCGAACTGAGGGAAAATAAAGGCCGGCGCATGGGTAGATGCCTCCGCAAATCCGATAAAATTTGGTTGGTTTAATCTTATCTATGTTTGGCCGGCGAACACTTATGCAGTTTTAAAAAGAAGAACCGGCTTGTTTGAGAAATTCCACCTCTTCTGCTGTAGATTCCCGTCCCAAAATTTCGTTGCGGTGGGGAAAGCGCCCAAATTGCTCAATAATTTTTAGATGCCGAATTGCATAATCAAGGGTTAATGCACTGTCGGGAGAATCTTTTAGTTGTTGAAAAAGTTCAACACACCGGCGCTGATGTTCTAAGTTTTCGCTGTGTTCAAATGGCAGGTAAATAAACTGTCGCTGCACCGGGATCAGTTGTTGATCTAACTTGTGGTCAACTGCATAATGAGCGGCTGCTAAGGCTTTATAATCCGTAGCAAAAGCTTGTGGTTGACCGCGAAACATATTTCGGGAAAATTGATCGAGCAAGATAATTAAGGCAAGACAACTTTGGGGAGATTCTTGCCAAGCATCATATTTGCCGGCTGCTGCTAATTCGTAGTCTGTGAAAAACCGCGAACGAATTTCTTCATCAAATACTGGGTTTTTGGTATACCAAATGTTTCGACTTTGGCCATATTCTGCATCTTCAGGATGACCAAACCAGAAGTTTAAAATTTCATGCACTTGTGGATGTAAAGTCATATTGTTTATCAGGTTGAGGTTAAAAAGTAAAGCCAAGTTTAGGGGATGTAGGGTTTGATCGCAAAATCTCCGAGGGTGACGGTGTAATTTTCTTGAGTGCCGGTGCCGGCAAAGGTAATAATTACTTCACAAGCAACGGCAACAGTGAGCATGACTAAATTTCTGGCGAGTGGATAGTCGCAGATGTCATCATTTGCCGGGGAAGGAACGCGGTAGCTGTCATTCCAAATAATTTCCGCATAATCTGAAGCTAAGCCAACGTGTAAGCAAGGAACCGATGCGCCGGCACAGTATTTTTTGACAGCGTTTCTGCTAGTGCTGTTATCGAACGTATCGATAATAATACCAGATTTTTCTAACAGTTGTGGTGCGTTTTGTTCTGTCAATTCTTTAGTTTGTGCCTCTACTTTTACTCCTAAAGCGCGGTAAAGGGTATTTGCTAGAATTTTGGCTTTAAAAGCGCCTACATCTGAGCGATAGTAAGGTTGGGTGGAGAGGTTACGTTCCTCAATTCGATCACGATCAATCACTTTGAGTTGAGCAAAGCCGGCACGCGCTAAGTTTTCAGTGATATTGGCACCTAATGCGCCGGCACCGCAGACGGTTACAGGCAAGTCACGAATTTTTGCCATGACTGTCGGTGTTCTGTGAAGTTGTTCGTGAAAAAAGATAGACACCATTAACTCCTACTTATTAACAAAAAATTGACCTTTTTATTGTTAAATATTATTTGCACACTTGTAAAAATTATTTATTGTTAAGTGACAGAACTAAAGTAACTGAAAAGATTGCAAACATATAATCCATAACTCATGATTATTTATTTCTAATTACAGAAAAAACAACAATAATGAGTTGTTGCAATCCTTTCAAGATACTTAGATTAGAGAGGTTAGCCGTTTTTATATTTAACGTGCTAATACTATCTTTACCGATCTTCAACAACTCCGACGAGAGATTGTAGGTCAAAATTCCGATCAAGTCCACTGAGGCAGATGCCGGCGCTAATTGCAGTCAGATCGTTTTTAGAAATGGCACTGGTATGTTGTTCACCATTGCCGGTTGTCCACTCAACGATCCAGTAATCATTACGATCCTGGAATTGTTGCAATTGACCGCCACCCATTTGCAGTGCTTTTTGTAGGCGTTTTTCATCCCGTTGCTGTTGCATTTGAGCTGCAAATTCTTTGGTTTGTTGCGCCACCAATTGATAAACAGTCCGCATTTCTGGAGTCATGCCTTTAAAGTGAACATCTGCCGGCGGTGTCACTTGTTTTAGCGCTTCTCTTAACGCTTCAGCCGGCATTGGATCGGCGCGGCGATCAATTTCTTCAAACCACCAACTGCATCCATCCCATCGGGCGATAATTGGCTCAAATGTCGCACCCTCACTGACCAAATACACCGGCACCGGCTTAACAAAGCCAATGCGCTGAAGCATATCTGATTCATTCACGGGATAAGCTAACCAGGTTTGTTTTTGCAACACATACGCCAGCGACAAACGCACTGCCGGTAGATGTTGCAAATATTCTGCTACCTGTGGTAATTCAGCTTCCTCAACGACTTTAGCAACTTTGTTATCAGTCGGCTGAAAAATTCCCCAACCTTCAAAATTTCGCGGTTCAGGGGTGAAGGTACGCACGATTCCCGCTACTTTTGTCCGCACTCTTCCTCCACGCACGCAAGGTGCCAAAAATTGAGTGTCGCGCAGTTGATCTTCCTGCGCGGAAATTTGCTTAAGGAGTTTGCGAATATCAGTCACTACTTTTACCTCATTGTTGGATTGATGGATACAAAATTAATTTATTTTTTACAAAATAAATGCTTAAGACATGACCTATTTTTCAAGCTAACCCTATTTGATTTTTTTAATGTTTATAAAATTTATTCAAAATCAGGAGCTTTATAAATGTATTCTTTTTCAAAAGTAAAAATTTTAGCACAGTTACCAAGATATACAATTTTATCCAAATCGAATAAATCAAAAATATAATCGATTAATTCATGCTCATTAACCCAAGGGCGGTTATAATAATAATTGCCAATAATATCTCTATTAACAATTTTTTCTTTGATTAATTTAGAGCGTATTGGTTTAATATAACGATAAAACAATACAACTTGAGTGGAATAATTTTCTTGTAATTCAAAAAATCTCTGCTGTTCCACAAAACTCATAAGAAATAATAATTTTGACATTTCAATTCCTAAGATAAAATTAACTAAAATATTCAAGTATTCATTAGTTATTTCTTCAGGAATCAGGCCAGTAATTGTATAATATTTATAATAATATTCTGCAATTTCTTTTTCTGATAAAGGTTTTTCAATAAACATTTTTTTCAAGACAATTTTTACATTTTGATGTAAGTATTTTTTAGATTGCTCGGCTAGATTCATTAATTCCGATTGAATTAAATCATTTAAGATTTGATGTTGTTGCTCAGGGGATATACTGGCAAACAAAGTCATGGAATTTAATAAATAACGCCGAGTGCTGGCATCTTTACCCCGAAATTCTTCTAAAAATGAATAAGGGATAACACCAAATCTATCTAATCGTCTGTTAGAAAAATCTTTATTCATACAAAACCCCCAATAAACCCTTTCTATTTCGATGGGTTGCGGAATTGCTCACTTTCCTAAATTCTCAGGCTTTACCAGGAAGGTTGGGAAAAGGAGTATTAAAATGGTAAATCGATCTAAGGCGGTAAAGGAAAAAAAAATAATAATTTAATGTAGGGGGTTGAAAATCGGTTCGGCTGCCGCCACCTGTTTCTCTGTCCATTCAGCAAGGACAGCCATCGTTGCTAAACTCAACAAGCAGCAAGTTAGGGCGAGTTTTGTGATCGACCTTATCAGCCGGCTAAACTCACCCTAACAATCGTATCAATTTTAACAGAATGAAACACCCGTGCAATTGCCGGTTTTGCCTTTGTCTCACCTCAAAAGTTACAGAGCCGGTAAAACAAGCTATTCTACAAATCGGTGATGAAATTCATACATTAAATCAACTCTTCCTTTGCGTAAAACGGCTGGATCGAGCCTTTCAGTTGTATTACAAGTCATCAAGATTACCAGTTTTTGTTGTGATTGAATTCCCGATTCTTCAACCACGCTTTGATACAAAGTTCCATCCAGCAAACTGAGAATATGTTCAGTTTTAGTATTACCTTGAGCGGCTAAGCTGGCTCGATTTTGAGCTAAATTATCAGCTTCATTAATAATGATACAAATCCGCTCTAAGTAATTGGGGGGAACAAAGTTTTCCACGGCATCGTGGTCTAGAATAAAAATGACATATCCTAGAGGCACGAGAATTTCTTTGGCAACTGCTTGTGTCCAGGCAGTTTTACCTGTGCCAGGATCGCCATAAACCAGTACAGCTAGCTGATTTTGGTCAAGAATTGCCTGCTGCACAGTGTCGGTAAAGCTTTGAATGTCTGCTGGGAAAGTCCGAATAGGAAATTGGCTGTGAACTTGTCCCACACGGCTTTTGTAACCACTGAGAATGACCGCTAAATTATAAGTCGCTTTATTAATTAACGGGGCTAAATTTTGAGCGATGAGTGTGTACTGTTTGCGACCTCTATCGAATCTGTCAATTTGTAGCCAAACGCCGTATTGAGACCAATAAGCAAAAACGGTGCCGATGGTTTCCAGGCGTTCCCAATTAACAAAGCGCTCAACAGGATAGTAAAAATACCGTTCCAAATAATATTGGGTAATAATATCTGGTTTTCCCAACAATTCCAAGATTTTGAGAATGGTAATTTCCTGAAGCTTATTCAGCACATAATCAATGGGAATACTCGTGCGACTGACAAGTTGAGCAACCGGCGTTTCAATATTTAAAACGTCTTTAAACCGATAATCTGGCGCTGGAGGTTCTGGAGTAATGTAATTCCAAAACTCATCAATTTCGTAGCGCGTATGCTCGGAAAAAACGTTTAAAATATTGGCCCACCAAGTAAACTCATTGCGCCCCAAAGCATCTGCAATATCGCTGGCGATATCCAAGGCTTTTCGGCTAAGCTCCCATGTGTCTGTAGACACAATATGCCACAAAAATCCCCAGTCAATATCTCGATTTAGAGGTCGCCAACCGGCTCCTAATAAGCCTCTGCTTTGAGGGTGGTTATATCCGGAGGCGTCCTCATTCCCAAAGTTTCCTGATGCCATAAATCTTGTCTATCCGCTAATGACTGGCAAATCTTCAGTTCAAGATGAAAAATCACTTTTCCTTTATTTTTTAACTAGACGTTTTTATTTTTTAGATCACGTTATTTGCAAATATTTAGAAGGAACATGATCCACCAGCCAAACTCCATTATTAGAACAGTAAAACTTATGACCAGCCTGATGCATGGCGGCAGCATTCACCGCAAATACAACGGGCCGTCCGTGACGTTTGCCAACTTTTATGGCAGTTGCCATATTGACCGATAAATGAACGTGGTGCCGCGACATTTTGCTCAAACCCATTTGCATAATTGACTCAACTGCACCCTGTCCTGTTCCGTGATATAACACCTTTGGCGGAACAGCTTCCTCTAACTGTAAATCCACCTCTAGACTGTGCCCTTGGTTCGCGCGAATTAGGGTGCCCTTGGAGTTGAATGAGAATCGTTTTTTATCATTAGAAGCAACGACTTCATCGAGTTCATCACGCTCAATATCAAACGAATGTTTTTTAGATGCAGCTAACAGTTCATCCACCGATACCCAGCCACCCGGCGCAAGTTCAAGACCAATTTTATCAGGTCTATGTCGTAGATGGTAACTCAAGAACTTGCTAATTTTAATGGCCCGAGATTCGCTCATCATAATCTTATTCCTCTTTAAAAAATTAACCACATCTAAATTTTATTAGATTAATTCGGTTTTTAACTTCACTGCTTTCTTCCTCCGAAAATTGCAAAATTAAGATAACGCCAATGACAGCCGACCTCTTCAAAACCGGCTGACTTCAACCACTGAAGTTGATCTTCAACAGAAGATGGTCTATCTTCTTTAAGGTAATTCTGAAACCACTTTTCATCATCTTCCCCATTCGCTTTCATATACTGACGCCACAATCGCTCATACTGCTGTGTTAGCTGGGGAGTCGCACCTGTAACGGTATCTCGAATCAGCAGCAAGCCGCCGGGATTTATCGCCTGAAAAAGAGCCAGATACAGCTTTTGTTTTTCCCGCTCATCGAGGTGGTGTATGGCTAACCCCGATATTACCAAATCGTACTCAGAACCTACATCATCTTCCGCAAAGTTTCCCTGATGCAATTTCACCCGTTCTTGATAGGCTGAAAGATTTTTTTTGCAAGCTACGATCATGTTTTCAGCAATGTCAACTGCCACGACCCTTGCATTCGGAAACGCCTGAAGAATTAGGCAGGATAAAACACCTGTGCCGGCTCCTAAGTCAAGCACCTTCAAGCTTGCCTCGCGCTCGAACAAAATCAGCTCTAGCATCAAGCTATGTTGCTCGTGATAGTGCGGAATTAGCCGAGGAATCAAGCCATCATAATCAAATGCTTCTGCCTCAAAGTGGGCACGTACTATGTCTAGATGCACAGACTAATCCTCCTAAAACTTTCGCAACCCTGAGAGAAAAGCATCAAAAACCTGCGTAAAAGTTGCCTGAACAATGCGGTTTCTTCACTCAGAAGGAACTCCATCGGCTTGTTATTACACACTTATTAAAGGATGGCTACTTTTAAGCCAACCTACCGCGTTTCTTGTGCCTTCCTCGCTTCACGCCCAACCACTATGGTGTTGTTACTCTTCCTCTCGTACTAAGTATGTAAGCTCTGTCGGTTGGGGTACGCAGGTATTCGTATTATATCGTACTACATTACAAGTTAACTGGCGATCTTTGGAGCCGGCATTTATGCGCTAACTTTAGGATGCCGGCGCGAGACTGCACGCACACACCGTTGGGAGACTAACTCAGTTGAGGTTGCCGCACTCTGTAGTTGCGCGAAGTTGAGCTTGTTTGCCTCGATGCCGGCACTTTAAGACAACTCAAAATATCCTCAATACAGATCATAGCTGCCAGAGAACACTGCCACATCGCAGGAGAGGAGGCGATTGAGAATGGCCAAATCCTCTGGATGCTTTTCAGCAAAGCGCTGGCGCACCGCAATCGCTGCTACTTTGCCGGCAGTTTGTATATTGTTCATGACCTCATCCCCAAAATTGATTGATACATCTATTCAGTGTTCACCGGCTGATTGACATAAAACCCTATAAAAACCTATAAACGAGAGCAGGATGTAACACTTAAGTTTAGAAGGCAAGCCGGTTCTAAAAAGCCGATAACCGCCTGAGTATGGCAATTTTTTATAATTCACAAGGCATGAACAAGGTTTTTTTAAATCTAGATCGAAACGGCTTATTACCTGGAAAAAAGCTTAGCTTAAGAAAATCTGCATTTTATTTAATCCATAAAATTTTGATGCTTTAATAAGAAAAGTTTATTTCTGGTTAATGCTCAAAGGAACGTTACACCATGTTTCACCGTTCTTTTCATCACGTTATCGTAGCTACAGTTCTCTCGTTACCCATTGTTTCCTTGAGCGTCCAACCCGCCCAAGCAGAGGATCTGAACTTTACACTAAAAAACCAAACTTCTGGGACGCTAGTAGAGTTTTACGTGGAATCTTCCGATCAAAATAACTGGGGTTCTAACCTTCTTGTAGGCCAGAATATAAAAGCTGGAGAATCGGGGGTGGTAACAATTGCAGATGGCAAAACTACTTGCGTTTATGACATCCTAGGTGTTTGGGCGGATGGGTCGAAGACGGAAGACTACAAACTAAATCTTTGCGAATTAGGCTCCTACACTTATACTGAATAGTCATCTAGTTGTAGCCGTCATTTGGACTTCTTTTAGTTTATTCATTTTAGGCATGGCTGCGCCCCGAAGATGTCTGAATAACACTGTAATAAAATCCTACAGGATAGGTCTTTCTAAACTGGCAAAAATCCAGGTTATAATTAGCACGCGTTCCAGTTGATTTATTTAATAAAAGCGGTTTTGATAGCTGGCTCTAAGTGCAGATTGTCGAAATCGCACTTATTTAACTTGATGACATTTTTCTCAGAAAAAATGAATTTAACAATCTTTTCATTAGCTGGAATAAGCTCCGTGAATCTACGGATTCTCAAACCAAAAAATTATGTTCTGATATGGATGTACCGACAGCCTTAGTTGAGACAAAAGAATAAAAAAATGATTCATAAATCTTTCCGCTCCATTACAGCATCTGCCCTCCTAGCCCTACCACTCGTTGCATTGAGCATCCAAAGTGTTTTAGCTCAAACTGAATCTGTTACCTTTACCCTTACCAACGGAACCGAGCGTGTTCTAACTGAATTTTATGCCTCGCCTCCCTCTACACAGGATTGGGAAGAAGATATCTTAGGAGTGGACACGCTGGCTCCTGGAGCATCCGTCGAGATAACCATTGACGATGGACGCGAAGACTGCAACTATGACTTCAAAGGTCGTCTTGGTCCTTCAGAAGACGGCACAGTTGGTGAGGGAGAATTGATCCAGTCTGCAGTAAACGTTTGTGATGGTGGAACTTACACTTATTTCCCGAAGTAATTAGCCTTTGTGCTAGTTAGATAACTACTAGCATCTATTTAAGTTCTGGCGCAGCAAAATCATATAAAAGTTCTTCTGCCTCACGAATAGCAAAGGGTTTACAACACCGGGTTGGCGTTTCATCAGACTGGAGTTTGCTCTGACTCCAGTCTTTTTGTTTTGTAAATGTATGAACCGGCACCCCTCAAGAATTCAGTATTTTTAGCTGCCGGTGTCAAGCATCTATTAAATTGAGCATCCCCTAACCCACCCTCACCAATTGCAACAGATCAGTACGCGGTAGTAACTTTAACAATGCCCTGTACGTTTGTAACAATACTGGGCTTAACTTGTTAGTTTGCGGCATGGCCCATCATGCCAGTAAGGTAGCTGTTCAGGCCACAATTCCAACTTAACCCAGTTGGCGGTTGCACTCGCTTCTGCTGTATTGGCTACCGACTTGCTCAATCTAATAATTCAGTATTCCAGTTGGCTTCTTGAATTCTAGTATCTAACTGCCGATAATCTCTAGCAAGCCGATCCATGTAGGCTTGCAGTTCCGCAATATTGACGGTACTGAAGGACTTGATTTCAGCTTGACTATACCGGCTTTGATTAACAGCGGCTGCATTCACTAAAGAATCATACACGCTGCGCTGTAGCAAAAGTGTATCTCTAGCAGCCAATGCATCAGAAATTGTGATTCCTTCTTGCAAATTTATCAGAGAGTTTGTTTTGTTAATTCTCTTAATCAAATCTGCAAGTTCATTCACAGTTTCCTCTAATTCAGCCATTAATGCTTGCGGATTTTCTGGCGGTTGATCTCCCTCTTGAACTTGGGCACTCTGTATCAGCCGTTGCCGCAGTTGTTCAATTCGCTTTTGACAATCCGCTCTTAAAATTAAAGCTTCAGATAATTTCATCAGTTTTTACCTCATAATTAAGAGTCAGAAAAATCAGGTTCACACTCCAAGAATGTTGTGAGAGAAGTTGGTAAGTTGGTTTCTGGATCTATTTCTTCCTTGAAATTATCACCGTAATAAGCGGCTTCAATATGAATTTTGCCGATGATGTGACGGTTAAATTCTGCCAATTCTTCAGCCGGCACCCACAATTCTTGATGAATCCGGCTGCCAACCACATGAGCCTCAAACTTCTTCACATACTCATCTTCAACCGCAAACCTTGTAACAAAGCCGGCAAAACGATTGCTTTTTGTATTCCAATCCCGCGCAATCTGCTCGGCATACTCAAAATTGAGGACGGGATAAAAAATAGGCTGTTCGGGCAGTCGAGGTGGAAATGCCTTAAACTTTGCTTGAGCAATGAGTTCAAGTTCTCTTAATCCAACAGGCCGGTAGAGTTTCATCGCCTTCCTAGCCTCCTATAGGATTCGAGTAGGGTGTGCTTTGCACACCCTACAGCAGTTATTTATCGTCGCGCACCGGCAGCGATGTCTCCATAATTTCCATCAGCAATTCTAAGCGTGATGGACGAGACAGCAGCGGCACCAAATTTGGCAGCGAATAATAGTCGCCGGCAAAGGTAAAAGTTTCCACCGGCACCTGTTTTGCCTTCAACTGATTCTCCACATAATTACTCGCGTATCCCACTTTAATGAGCACCACATTCGGCATCACCGCCAAGTCACGGCAATAAGTCGTGTAAGCATCCACGAAGTAAGGTGCAGCGTTTTCACCTTCATCTGTTACCAGAATAATTTGCTCAACCGCCTGCTTCTTGATCCGCATCGCCTCCACAGCGCAACCGCAACTCGTACCGCCGCCGGCACGAATCAGCTTAAATGCCTTCTCCCAATCCGTTAAATCCTGACCCTCAGCCTTCACTGGGTAAGGCATTGTGTCGAAGGCGTAGACAAACAGATCCGCTTGAGAAATACCAGAAATCAGCGAAGCGAGACGTTTACCCACTTCAATGGCATTTTCCATCGAACCTGACTTGTCAATTAGCAGCGCTGTTGACTTTGCGATCACCCCCCGCTTCTTCACCTGCTCATTGGTGACTTGTTCTAGCTTTGCAGCCGTCGCTTCATCCAACTGAGCAACATCAGCCGCAACCCGCGCCTTGAATGCAGACACGCGATCACTCTTTGCCGCCTTGTCAAGCTTCTCATCAATCAGCGCCTTCACATCCGGGTGATCCATTGCACCACGAGTCTGGAGAGACTTGAGGTTGTTGATCACTTCCTGCGGCGACATTGAATTAATCAGCGCCACCAGTACAGTCGGTGTTAGCTGCTTGACAGCGCCCACTGCCACGGTGTAAGGGATATTGTGCTCGACAATAATTGCCGCCTGTTCTGCCGGCGACTCTGCCTTTGCCAGCCGCTTCAGCATAAAGGCGAGGCTGTCTTCCGGTGGCTTTTCCTTGAACAGCACCGCATCCGCACGCGCACCCGGCTTAATGTGCAAGCTGGCATACAGATGCTTCATCGCCTTGCGTCCCCGCGCAGCAGCACGATCAAAGAACTGTGGGTTCTTTTCCCGTGCCTTCAGATAGCGTGTTACAGCCGTGCGTGCGGAACGTGGCAGCTTGTTCTGGTGCTGCTTCATAAAGTCCACAATCCGAGACACCTGGTAAGGTGGGAACTCTTGTAGCATCACAAAGCCGGCATCCCGGTGTTCAATTACCGGAGAAGTGAGCAAGTTGCCAATAAACACTTCCTTGTGATCACGCACATCACCGTTTCGCTGATACCAAACTGCTAAATGACCATAAAAAAGTGGGTCAAGTTCGACAATTAATTTGTGAATTTCTGCAACTTTTTCTAGCTGCCGGTGAGGTGTAGTTAGCAGACTGTTCAGCATTTCTAAACGCAGATCGCGCTCATCCTTATTCATTAGAACTACCTCCTTTAAATGAAGAGTGTTGAGGAGATAGATGTCGCACGCCGTAAAGATTATAGGAATTGCATCTTTACAAGACGCCGCGCAAGTTTAGAAAGCTTTATATTTTACCGTTCCAAGGTATGTAAGCTTTCCCGGTTGGGGCGCAGCGACAGCTACCTAAAAAATTTCCAAAAATGTTTATCCCGCTACAAAGATTTCAAATCTGGTTCAACCCAACTAATCCGAGCTTTCCACGACATCAGCCGCTCACGGGTGTAATATTCGAGCGGAAGAGAAGAGTTTCCACAATTATGAATCAGACTGTTAGCCAGATTGATAAATGTGTGGTTTTCACCTTCGCTTAAGAGATGCCGACTCACTATTTTTATCCAAAATAACGTGATTGTTTCGTGATAACCGCTGTCTTTTGTGGTAAGAACTCCAGTAGCCCGATTTAGCCGCTGGATGTTATTACGAATACAATTAATCGCCTTTTGCTCTGGATAACGAGTGAGATACCACAGCGCCACAATTAAATGTGCATGATGAGTCCATTCAGATCGAGGCAGGGTGCAGTTCTCAAAGTTTTGAATTAGATTTTCTATTTCACTAAATCTTTGGAATACTAACGTGTTATGACTCATCATTGGGTACTTGCCTCACTTGCCAGTTGTAAACTTCAAGATGAGGAAATCGCCGCGCAAGTGGAGAGAGCTTGTTTTGTTTATGCCGGCTATAGGTTCCGGCTTGCAGCGTACAACCCTTGTACGCACCTTTTTGTGTTTTGGTGGGGTATGTAAGCTCTCTCAGTTGGGGCGCAGCGATAACCACCATTGGTGACATTTAGAATTTGTCGAAGGCAATTTATTCTTAGTACATGGAAACTTTCGCGCCGGCATCTTCTAACTTTTGCTTCATTTCTTCAGCATCCTTACGATTGATCGCAAACTTGACCACTTGCGGAGCTGAATCAACGAAATTTTTCGCACCCTTCAAATCCAAGCTGAGGATTTCTCGAACTGCCTTCAGAATCGCAATCTTTTTATCTGCCGGCACTTCTCGCAAAACCACAGTAAACTCAGTTTGTTCTAGAGGTTCATCTGTGGTCAAATCGACCTTTTCTGGTAAAACTGGAACGATTAGCTTAGGCGCTGAAGCATCTACGTTAAATGTTTCTTCAATACGCTTAACCAGTTCAGCCGTCTCCAATATAGTTAGGGTTTTTAACTGTTCTAGAATTTCAACATTTTTATTAGACATAATGACCCTCCACCGAACTTATTTGCGGCATCCTAAAAGCGTGCCGGCATTCAGACATCACCCCAAACAGCCTCTTGCATAAAATAAAAAAATCACTCCGCGCAAGTTAACAAAGCCTTTGCTACAAACGTGGGAATTGAACCCACATCCCTTGCGGGACTTGATTATGAGTCAAGCGCCTGTACCAATTCGGCTAGTTAGTATGTAAGCTTTGCCGGTTGGGGCGCAGAGTGAAAATTCGTCTGGCTGAAAAGGAGCATGAAACTTGAATAAAATATCACTTCGCGCAAGTTGATAAAGCCGTTTGTTCATACGCAGGATTTGAACCTACAGTTGCTTGAACCTTAATCAAGTGCCCTATCCATTAGGCGAGTATGTAAGCTTTGCCGGTTAGGGCGCGAAGTGGAAACTTTAAAACCAGAAAAAGTTAGATAAATTTCAAAAAGCTTCAAATTTAATAGGAGAGAAAGTCACCTCGCGCAAGTTAAGAAAGCCTTTGGGCACATATACGGGAGTTGAACCCGTGACAGTTTCCTGAATAGGGAAATGCTCTACCACTGAGCTAGTATGTAAGCTTCCTTAGTTAGGGCGCGAAGTGAACTTTCAACTACCTAATTTCTTCCCCGCACAAGTTGCTAAAGCTTGTAACATATGCGCTCTATCCGTTGAGCTACATCCCCAAAAAGAGGGGATGATAGGAGTCGAACCTACAACCTCTGGCTGCGAAACCAGATGTATGTAAGCTTTACCTGTTAGGGCACGGGAAAGAAATGAAGTTAAATTTTAGATAGGCAATGAATTCCACATCTAAAATTGTTTTAGCCGTAGACGGCTTCTGGACGTACAATCAAATCACCGCTGGGACGCCGATCTAAGACATAAGAATCAAAGCGATTGCGGTTGACATCAAAATGCTGTGCCAGGCGTTCTTTAATGGCGTTGTCGTTCATGCCGGCAGTTACGCCTAGCTGACTTTCTGTAACATCATAAGAACGCCCTTCAAAACGAATGTGAACCATGCCGGCACCTCCTTCTTAAAAATTTACTTTCAAAGTATTCAATGAGTTTTAGCTGAGCCATCTATCTTAGAAAAACCGCTCAAGTTTAATACATTCACCAGCATTTAAAGTATTCAAAAATGCAGATAAATATTACAACAAAAAGCGTCGCTCTAAATGATAGATTTGGTAAACATTACCTATGTCTTCAGTAATGTTTTTTAGTCTATCCTGGTTCAAGCGTTCTCGTTCTAAAACCGTCAGACTTAGATTAGACTCTTCGCTCCTTAAATTCTGCTCAGAAAGAGCTTCATCACAGCTAATGAGTCTAGTGTAGAGTAACAACATAACCATGCAATCTCTGTTACGAGACTTCCTGATTAACAACAGTTGAAATTTCTAATTTGATATTCAGTTTTCCAGGTTCAGATGTTGCATTTGATTTAGAGGTTGAGCCTCTCTTTCGCTTGTCACATTCATATGTTACGTTTATATTACAGGCTTGTCAAGGGAGTGGTAAAAAGTTTTTTAGAGCGCCATAAATAAGGGATTTCATAAGCTAGACCTCTTTGATGTAAAAAAGATTTGGGTGAACGACAGACAAACCGGCATCCTCTAGCGCGAGAGTGGGATGTTAAGCCTCACTTTTCGGCTGCCGGTGGATCAAGTAGGTGGTATAGGAGTTGAACCTATCTAGTACCGGTTAAAAGCCGGTTGCACTAACCGCTCTGCCAACCACCCATAAAATCTCCACGGAAGCTGGAGGAATTGAACCCCTACAGTTAACTGCACTCTTGTTTTCAAGACAAGTCGCCGTTACGGAGGCCTCCGCTTCCATACAAAACTTTTAATTGATGCTATTTGATGCGATCGCACTCACTCTAAAATCTATAAGACTTACGCACGGGTGGTCAGAAACCGCGTTTTTTGCGATAATAGTTCGTTACCGCCCGCATCAACGGTCAAAAACCCGGTTTCTTTCAGTCGCACAAACACCTCATTTCTGCAATCGATTCGGAAAGAGGATAAGCTAGTCTCAATTAAATATAACTGCTTGAAATGGCTGACAAAGTTGTTCTTCGTTTAGCTTGTGTAGTTTTTGCTTGAGCTTTCCTCGCAGCATAATTTACGGTTATACGAAAGCAGGTTTCTTTTATCGTAACTGAGGCGATCTCGCTTTTAGGCTTGAACAGATTATAGCTATATCCCAATCAAACAATCACTACTTTGAGCCTCCATAACCTTTGCCTTCTGCTCTTCGTTCATCCATGATGTCTTCAAAAATTGATGCCTCGTCAAAAATATGACTTGAAGTCTCTTTACGGCTGGGCTGATAACTTTGTTTTTCTTTAGTCTGGGTTGTTCTTTTTTTTTTGCACTGGCAACACCTGCTCATCAACACTTTCGACAAGCTTTACATTTTTTGCAACATCCTTTCCTTCGATGTTTTTTCCAATGGTGAACTGTACAGAAGCCCCTTGTTCTAAATCATTAAAGTCAATATCAACCAAATCTGTAGTGCAAAAATACAAGTTGTTTGGAGGATACTTAATAAATCCATAATAACCCTTATGCAAGTTCAAAATTGTACTGGTTTTGGGTAAACTATCAGACTCGCTCGTCGCAGGTGTAGAAATCTTTTCAGTAGGTTTTTTCGTGACGAACAGATTGTTGATGAGTGGCTCATTCTTTCTCACTCTGTTTTCAATGATTTCGTGCATTGCTACTGGGTATGTCACTTCTTCAAGAAGATCTTGAGATGTTCTCGTTACCATTGATTGTCCATCATCCTTAACGTACTCAAAATCCCAACTGAGTACCATCACTCTTGTACCCAAAGTGTTCAACTTTCTTATAAGCGGCACGTAATCACCATCACACGCAATTAAAACTAACACACTGAATCGTTTATAGTAAGCTAGCTCGAAAGCCTCAAGAGCCAACCAAACATCAATTCCCTTTTCTTCTCGCTTACCTGCCCAACTTTTTATAGGTAGGTAATGAGTAATAACTCCTTCTGACATTAAAATGTCGTCAAAGGCTCTCTCGTTATAAAGCTGTGTGTAATTCGCTTCTCTAGCACTGAGTCGCCCCCGGAAGTAGTGAGAATCAACAATTTGACAAAGACGAACATCAGTCCCTTCTTCTTGAGCAACTTGGTTTCTAATGAATTCATGTAAACCAGCCACGCTGATTCTGCTCTTTCTGGAATGGTAACAGTTGTAGTAGGTGCTGACATGGTAAAAATAATTGCCATCATAAAAAACTCCTATCCTTGTCAGCTTTCGGTCTTTTTCGTTGCTCACGATCAAGTAACCTCAACAATGTTTTTCTCGTATCTAAAGTATAGTTAGGGAGCAGAGGCTTGACCAGCATCGTACTCAAAGCCACTTGCAGCACTTCCAGCGAAAAAACCTGGTGGCATTTTCTCATCGATTGCCTTTTGAAATCTTCAATCCAGAGCATATACCAGTGGACGTATAACCAATCCACCGGGGAGGTACTGCCCCTCCTACCTCTGCGTTATCAGCACAGCGCCTCGCTTCTCGGCTTCCGGTGGTGGAGGAAGGTGGAAGAATCGAACTCCTACGGTTATCAGCCGCACCACGGTTTTCAAGACCGCTTGCCGGCCATTCGGCGGCACCTTCCTTGAGGGTGTCTGACGGGACTCGAACCCGCTTTGACTGGCTTCACAAACCAGCGTCTCGACCACTTTGACTTCAGACACCATCAGTGGAACCAAGGAGGCTCGAACTCCTAACCTCTTGCGTGCAAGGCAAGCGCTCTACCAGTTGAGCTATGGACCCAAGTTTGGTGGATACTGGTCGGCTTTGAACCGACAACCTCCCGGTTGCGATCCGGGCGCTCTACCAATTGAGCTACAGACCCATAATTGATGGATACTGGCCGGCTTTGAACCGGCATCTTTCTAGCAGCCAGCTAGACGCTTTACCTATTAAGCTACAGACCCATACGATCGCGATCGCATTTATACCCAATTGCGATCGCACTTTTTCTAGCGAATGTGAAAAGTTGATTCGCAAATTTGCTCACCAATTTTTTCCGTCTTTCGCCACGCACTCTCATCATTCATGCGTACCCAGCGACGTTCTTCGCTTCTGTAATACCAATCTTCATCACTTTTATAATAGATTTGAATGTCTCGACCCTCAAGGATGTTCATAATTTCATTATTGTGATAATGAAATTCATCGAAGTAGGTAAACGCTTTCTGTCCCATTTCTGCATACAATTGATGCAGGTCGAGCAAAAGAGCATTAATATCTGGTGATAAGGGCAGAACATTTAATCCAATTGTTTGCGCTTCTTTGAAAGTAATAGGATAGCTGTGAGACGGATAATCTGAATTCAGATGTTTACTAATTTTTTCCGCTAACAGGTGATCGCTCATGTGATAAGAAAGAATCTCAGAGCAGACTTTAATCGAGAGTGAGCTAGCGCGATCAACAGCCCCGACAACCAATGGATGAACATACTGGAACAAAGTTTGATAAGGATGAGGACTACTTGAATTAGCCTCTGTCCGCCAAAGATTAATCACCCGTGTCAACTCATCTTGACTGACAGAAACGCGATTATTAAAGCTATCAGTCGGGGAGAGTTGATGCGTAATTGAGGTATCGATCGCGGTGAGATAGGCAAGAGGCCCCATATAAATTTCTTCGGCACCGAGAGCTATCATGGTTGCAGCAGAAGCACAGTCTAGGGGAACCAGAATTTTTAAGTTAGCAGCGTAATGTCTTAAAAGATGAACGATACGCAGAGCACTCAGACCCGATCCTCCATCAGATTTAATAAACAGGTAAATTTCCGAGTGCTTGCCAATTTTTTTCAGAATCTCTTGCAACGCTTCAACATCGCTATGACAGATGCTGCCGGCAGGAGAAGTCCAGTAGACGAGAAAAGTCGCTCCTAAACTTTGTTCCAGCTTGCTAATCAGCTCTTGAGTTTCTTTAAACAAGACTGGAGGTTGGTTAATTTTGCGTTCGATAGGAGAATTTTCGTTCATATTGGCAAACCTGAAAATAGTTGTCCTGTTAGTTAATAGTTCCCCAACCGAGCGAGCTATGCAACATAAGCAGCCAAATTACCTAATGAGCCGGCTTTGATATCATGTCGCGATTACACATCCGAAAAATAGCGTGCAAGTTATCAGAGCATTTTGCGTTTTCTCAGTTACTAAAGGGACTCCGCCGATGAGTTATTACACACTCTTTAAAGGATGGCTACTTCTAAGCCTACCTATCGGGTTCTTTGCACTCCTCGTTCGCAAACGCCCACTGTATTAGAACAGCGTTACTTTTCCTCTCGTACTAAAGTATGTAAGCTCTGAAGATTGGGTCACGCCGCAATGTGCAATCGCGCCATCCCGTGTAATTAATAGCAGAAGAAGACGACCTCCTTTTTTAACTGTATCAAGCACCCCCACCAGGATTCCAACCTAGGACACTCGCCTTAGAAGGGCGCTGCTCTATGCACTGAGCTATAGGGGTAAAAAATGGTAGTCCTGACAGTATTTGAACCTGCAACCCCTTGCTTGTAAGGCAAATGCTCTACCATTGAGCTACAGGACTACAAGAGCGAGTGATGGGATTTGTTCGCGTAGCGTCTCCAAAGGAGATACCCATGCGCTGAGACTGGCAGACTTAGATGCTAGCCGCTACATCACACCCGCAAATTTGACAGCGAACAACAAAAATTGTTCGCAAGCTGGTGATAGGAATTGAACCTACAACCGACTGATTACAAATCAGTTGCTCTGCCTGATTGAGCTACACCAGCACTGATTTTGGTGACGGGGGCAAGATTTGAACTTGCTGATTTTTAGGGTATGAACCTAATGAGCCAACCATTGCTCCATCCCCGCGTTGTCACCAAATACCCCTGGCTGGATTTGAACCAGCAACCTCCTCGTTCTAAGCGAGGCACCTCTTCCTGTTGGGCTACAGGGGCAATTGTTTGCAGCGAATTCTCTTTACTATCTGCGACGATTGACTTTGACTCGTTTACTAGAGGTTTGCTTCTTCACCCAAGCTAAAAATTTTTGCATTTGCGGCTCAATTTTTAGCTGTTCTAGTGTATTGAGTTCTTCGGCGAGACGCTTATTGTCGAATAGGACATGAATCTGTCTATGGCAAGCAGAACAAATATTAGTTGTCGGGCTTGTGCTTAACTTTTTTCGCTTAATGTACTGTTGTGGAATTAAGTGATGAATTGTTAAATGCTTCACCTCGCGTTCACACAACTCACAAATCAAAGCCGGCTGCTCAAAATTGGTGAAATTCTCGCATTTTGACTTCGTGTAATTTACGATGGGATAGCTGCGCTTCACGTACTTTCTTCCTCGACACTGTTAGTTTCTCCTTTCTTTCTTGTAGTTTAATGCTCCCGACAGGATTTGAACCTGTAAACAACTAGGTTCTCGACCTAGTGCGTCTTCCGTTCCGCCACGAGAGCTGGAATTTACCGATTTTGCTTGGCCCAATAACCTCTCCGCTGATAGCAGTTGAGCCGGCAAAAAACACTCGTTCTGAGCAAGTGATGTTTTCCAATGACATCACAGGGGTAAAGTCGGGATGGTTGGATTTGAACCAACGACTCCATGCTCCCAAAGCATGGCTTCTGGCCGCTGAATTACATCCCGTTGATACTCCTGGTGGGAGTCGAACCCACAACAAAGAAAACAGATTTTAAGGCTGCCGCGTCTGCCAATTCCGCCACAGGAGTATGTTTTGGCTGCCCCGCCAGGGATCGAACCTAGACCGTCTGATTCAAAGTCAGATATGCTGCCGAATTACACCACAGGGCACTGAATGGATGCCGGGGCAGGGAAGTGCTTCGCACCGCTTCGCTAACGAACCTGCATGACTTCTGCTTCAGAGGCAGAGGACTTTACCAATTCGTCTACCCGGCAATCAATGAAAGGCTGCCTCAGTAGGACTTGAACCTACAACCGCGCGGTTAACAGCCGCTTGCTCTGCCATTGAGCTATGAGGCAATACCAGCCCCCCAGGTCGGTTTCGATCCGACGACCTCCTGTTCTATGCCTTCGGCAGGCTGCGCCAACAAACAGGCGCTACTACCAACTGAGCTACCGGGGGAAAGCGGAGAGAGAGGGATTTGAACCCTCGACGGTCGTTAAACCGCTCTTTCTTAGCAGGAAAGCGCCTTAAGCCACTCGGCCACCTCTCCATGTTTGGATGCGGGAGAAGGAATTGTTATCCCGCAAAGGGTCGGGCTGGATTTGAACCAGCAGTGCTGATAGCTCCGGTTTTACAGACCTTTACCTACGCCAATAGGGAGCCGACCCAAAACAATCGCCCTAACGGGACTCGAACCCGTGTCTTCTGGTTGAAATTCAGAAATCCTTGACCGCTAGACGATAGGGCGATGTAACGCGGGATGCGGGATTTGAACCCGAAGTCTTCGGTTTTGGAGACCGACGTGTTGCCAGTTACACCACTCCCACATTTGGTAGCACCGGCGGGAGTTGAACCCGCATCACCCGGCTTATGAGGCCGGCGCTTTACCGATTAAGCTACGATGCGACGCCAAAGGCTGAGGTGGGATTTGAACCCACGAGAAAATCAGTTTTGCAGACTGACGCCTTCGACCACTTGGCTACTCAGCCATTTGCAAGTCCCGACGAGGTTTGCACTCGCAATCTTCACCTTGAGAGGGTGACGGCTTAAACTGATTCGCCTACGGGACTAGAAATTTAATTTGCTTCCCAGAATTACTGCTGAACGAGGCTGACGGGTCTCGATCCCGCGACCTTCTGTTCGACAGACAGATGCTCTACCAACTGAGCTACAGCCCCATGAAATCAGCAGTTTGTCTTCTGGTGTTTGGACTTCTCGGCGGTTGACTCGGTAGAAGATTTCCCAAGGGGGCTATCCCCAATGTTGTAGTACGAACCGCCGTTGTCCAATTTTTACTGACATGGCTTTTTACTTATTCAGTTTTCAAGGTTCAGAGTTTGTAACGCTCTTGGCGGTGAGCCTTTCAGCTCTTTCCCTCTCGCGCTACATCTATATACTACAAATATAATACAAAAAGTGTCAAGGGGTTGTGCAAAAATTTTTTTAGCCGACTACTTAAAGTCAAAAAAGCTTGTGCAGTGAAGGTTGGGAGGGTTTTTAGTGTTGTAGTATGCTCAGGCAAGGGGGCGGAAAAGCAAAAAGTTTCATGCGTACTACACCGGCACCTTGATCCAAGCCGGCAGATCACGAGGCCGGCATCGTGCAACCCAGCCTATAGATAAAGACAGCTTCTTCCTCTTTCGCTGATTGAGGAAGGAATGGCTTTGAGTGTGAAACACCAAAAATTACTGCGACTTCACCGGCAGCTCGTTAAACTGGGCCATAAATCGGCGATCAATCCAATCCTTCCACCACCACAGCAGCGGCGAAGGGCCAAAACCCCAAGCGCCACGGGATGCAATTGCCGAACCTGTGCCGGTGCCAATTAAAGAAAGATATTGCTTCTGCGGCTGATACGGCTTTAACGATTCTCCGAGCAAAGTCCGCCGCAGGTTCTCGTACAAAGGCTTGCCTTGCCGCACTGCAAATACTCCAGCCTTGGGGCAAGGATTTTGTATTATGGTGGCAACATCACCGGCAGCGAACACTGAGGGGTGAGAAATAGATTGCAGAAATTCGTTCACTTGGATAAAACCGCGCTCATCCGTTGCTAAACCGGCATCTTGAAGCCAAGCCGGTGCGGATGCTTGAGTAACCCAAAAAATACGATCACATTTAATATTCAAACCTGACTCAGAATGAACCACCAAAGATGAATTCTGCTTTTCTAACGCAGAGACAGTTTCCCCCAGATGTAGTTGAATGCCGCGTTGAGTGAGAATTTCCTGTAAGCGCCGGCGCACCCATGCGTTATAGCTGGGCATAATTTCACTGTCACGATGGAAGATATGAATTTGTAAAATATCTGCCGGCAATTCAGTCTGCTTAAGAATTTGCCGTAAGCAAGCATCCATAGCCAATGCCAGTTCCACGCCGCCGGCACCCCCGCCAACAATGCCCAAACTCAGGGGTTTTTTGGGAGTTTCTGCCACTTCCTCAAGCAGCCGGTGCCAACTTTCTAGCAACTGCGGCACCGGCTTTGCTGGAGTTGCAAATTCAGTCGCACCGGGTACTGATATTGTGGCGGGAGTGCTGCCAATATCAACTGATACTACATCGAACGCCACCGGCAAACTCTTGGCACACAACACTTTATTGTTCGTTAAATCTAAACCGATTGCCTCGTCAATGATCAGCTTGGCTCCGGCAAACTGTGCCAATTGCCGCAAATTGATGTGACACTCCTCAAACTTATAAAAGCCGGCAACATAACCAGGCAGCATCCCCGAATAAGGTGCATGAGGTGTATTTGTAATCAGCGTTAGCCGGACTCCCGGCAGCGGATTCATGCCTAAAAATTGCAGTACAATCGCATGACTGTGACCGCCGCCAATCAGCACTAAGTCTTGATCAATTGGCTGAGAGATTTGCTGCATTAAAGAGCCGGTGCTTCAATTTCAAATACCTTGTCTAAAAGATTATCCATCACAACTACCAAAATCTAGACAACTACAATCTAGCCAACTACAATCTGCACCACTACAATTCAGTATTTTCCAATCAACATCAGAACAGTCGGCGCATCCATCCCAAGCCTCAAAGCCGCAGTCAATTGCTTCACAGCCATTTTCAGTACACACTAAACAATGACTGTTTGCGAAATCGCGATTCTTCTCACGACGCCGGCGTTGTGCTTCCTTTCACGACGCCGGCGTTGTGCTTCCTTGTTTGAATCTGGCGTTTCAATCTTAGATTTCAGAACTTGAGTCGCCGCTTTGCAAGCTTGCAGCCGGTGTTTAGCGACAGGAATCACCTCTATTAAACCTTGCTCTAAAATAGTACATTTAATAAATTCCGAGCAAGACTCTTTTCCATGTAGTACCCGATAGGCACAGGAAAATCCCTTTTTTGGGGAAATATGCTTTGGATACCCACGAATCAAAGCAGCCGCTGAGCTACGAGTGACTGAGTCAACCTTTGTTGTGATAACCATTTACTCGATGTCGCTCTTAATGCCAGTATCTACAATAGGAAGCATTTAACAACTGCTGAGACGCACTCTTCAGCTTTAGTTAACCAATATCAGGTGGCTGATGGTAAACTGCCGATATTTTTATAATCTTTTAACGTCTTAGCTTTTTATCCTTTGCTTTTATCTTCCTAGGTGTGAGTTTTGTGATTTTCCTATCCTGAACTACTACTCATAGTAAGACTATTGCTATTTGAGGGCGCGCGGTGGAATCAAACGTAACAAGTTTTTAAGATAAAATAGATTTAATAAAGCTGGAATCACTCAGGAAACGCTCAAGGTTAGCCAAGCCGCTTTATAGAAAGGTAAGCAGATTTGGAATCAAGCAACTTTCTTTGTGAGAATTTTACCCTTCAATCATGAAAGTTTACCTAGACTAAGGAATTTATTAAAAAGCATGACTTAATTTTTAACAGTAATTTTAATCTTTGGACTTGACAAATCTTAAAAATCGATAAAAAATATAAATTGAAAATCAAAAACCTATAAAAGCCTTGTTTAAAGCTTTAATTTAAAAAATTTTACGGTAGCCTATGGTGTTAGAAATTTTCTTCATTTTTATCTTGGGTTTAACACCTCCCTTATTATCTTTTTGGAGCCGGCGACTGGCAGAAGCACGGGCAACCTCACGGCTAAGGGCCGCGAGGGAAGCAGCAGCAGCAAGGGGACTACGAAGCATTGCAATCTCCCCAGATGCGCCTCCTCCTGAAAGAATGGGTCAATTCCTTGGCGATCCTTCCTGCCGGTTTAATGCCCGGTCTGCTTATATTCGCTGTGCGGTTAATCCAATTGGGCCATGTCAGGAGTGTCCTCAGTATCAACCACGGGAGGACGTAGATTTTAAATTTTAATTTTCAGAAGGTTTGTGTATTTAAATCGATTAATCAACTCAATAGGAAGTTGTATCAATCTAACCGGGACAGCACTTTCAGCCAAAAAAACGCTGCCGGCACTGCTGGCAACCTTCAATTCATTCAACCAATTCCTTGACACAGAGCCTAAAAATTTATAAAAATTATAGTTTGGCTGTCTATTCAGGCTCGGATCAGGTATGGCCTTCGGTCAGGCTGCGCCAATTGGCAAAGCAAAAGCTGGCCCTCGCCCGATGAGCGGGATCGCTCAGCTACCTGTACGGCAATTTACTCAACAAATCCATGACTTACGCAATTATCGAAACCGGCGGCAAACAACTACGGGTAGAACCGGGCCGCTTCTATGATATCGAGCTGCTTCCTGTGGAACCAGACGTAGACCTCACCATCGACAGGGTCTTGTTCGTTCAGCACGACGGCGGTGTTAGTATCGGTCAGCCCTTCGTCGAAGGCGCAACCGTTGAAGCCACAGTGCTACAACACCGGCGCGGACGCAAAGTGCTCGTCTACAAGATGAAGCCCAAAAAGAAAACCCGTAAAAAGCGGGGACACCGGCAAGAAATCACTCGCCTGATGATTAACTCCATCAGTCTGAATGGCTCAGTGTTCAGCGCCGACGAGTCGGCATCGACTGCGCCAGCGTCTCAGCCAGAAGACGCCTATGAAACTGCGGCAGAATAAGTAAAGGGAATGGGGCAAGGCTTCGCCAACCTAAAGGTATGGTCATAGCGCATTGGAAATTTCACCGACTATTCCCTAGCCTTTAGCCCATAACACAAATTGTAAAGAGACTCTGGAGGAAACTATGGCTCATAAGAAAGGAACCGGCAGTACACGTAACGGACGTGACTCTAATGCCCAGCGCCTAGGCGTCAAGCGCTTCGGTGGCCAAACCGTCAGAGCCGGCAATATTTTGGTACGCCAGCGCGGCACCAAGTTTCACCCAGGCAACAATGTCGGCATTGGTTGTGACGATACCCTGTTTGCCCTAATTGATGGCGTTGTCACCTTTGAACGCAAAGGAAAAACCCGCAAGAAAGTAAGTGTGTACGCCAACGCAGTTGCTGAGACTGAACCCGTTGCGGCTCAAGTTTAAGCGTCATTGGCTAATTAAGATAAATCGTGAGGGGTGCATGGCTGTGCGCCCCTCTTTTTATGGAAATGTTACAGAACGTTACCTAAATACGGTTTGTTAGGGCAGCGACAAGTTTTAGACTGGATCTTTGATATTTTTTGACCGTTAATCAAACACCATGTTTCCAATCCATCGCCCTCGCCGCCTTCGCAGCCATCCTCAGGTGCGTCGGATGGTACGTGAAAATGTAGTGACCACCAGCGATCTGATTTACCCTCTATTTGCCGTGCCAGGAGAGGGGATTGCTAAAGAGGTCAAATCCATGCCCGGAGTTTACCAACTCTCGGTAGACAAAATCGTACAAGAAGCCAAGGAAGTCTACGACCTCGGCATCCCCGCTATTATTTTATTTGGCATTCCTGAAGACAAAGATACAGACGCCACCGGCGCTTGGCACGATTGCGGAATTGTGCAAAAAGCCACGACAGCCGTTAAGGAAGCGGTGCCGGATCTGGTTGTGGTTGTGGATACTTGCTTGTGTGAATATACCAGCCACGGTCACTGCGGCTATCTGGAAGTCGGCGACTTGACGGGTCGAGTTTTGAACGATCCCACGTTGGAGTTGCTGAAAAAGACCGCTGTAGCGCAAGCAAAAGCCGGTGCAGATATTATTGCGCCGTCTGGGATGATGGATGGGTTTGTGTACGCCATCCGGGAAGGATTGGATGCTGCCGGCTATCAGGACACGCCGATTATGTCCTACGCGGCTAAGTATGCTTCGGCTTATTATGGCCCGTTCCGCGATGCCGCTGACTCTGCGCCGCAGTTTGGCGATCGCCGGACTTACCAAATGGACCCAGGCAATGGACGGGAAGCCCTGAAGGAAATTGCCCTGGATATCGCAGAAGGGGCGGATATGCTGATGGTGAAACCGGCATTGGCTTACATGGATATCATCTGGCGCGTCAAGGAAGCAACCAACCTGCCGGTGGCTGCTTACAACGTTTCTGGCGAATATTCGATGGTGAAGGCGGCTGCGCTTAATGGCTGGATTGATGAAGAGCGAGTGGTGATGGAAACCTTAACCGGCTTCAAACGTGCCGGTGCTGACTTAATTCTCACCTACCACGCCAAAGACGCCGCCCGCTGGATACGTTAGAGTGCTGAGTGGGTGAGTAGGTGAGTGGGAGAAGGAAAGAATGCCCCATTCCCCATGCCCCATGCCCCATGCCCTATTGAGTAAAGGCGCGATTCACCCGCGTCTTTATTTTTATCCTTAAACATATTAAAAAAACTGTTCTCACCTATAAGATAATATTTACAGTCTCTAATTCAATCGCTTATTTAAATGTCAGCAAATCTCAACAAAAATCTTCTCTAAAATATTTCTGAAGGTTGAAAATTTCTGTAAAAAGTAATACTATTTTGGAGAGAGAATCAAAATTTATGTCATTCAATTCAAAGTTGTAAAAACGGCTTAAACAGCGTAATCATCGCGAATAGACCGTTGAAAAGCTTGTCGGAACTAAATGAGTAAACATAGCTCATTAAAATCTTTGGTTCTCCCAAGCGCGGCCAGCATTACACTATGAAATAGCAGGGCAATCATAAACTCAAAGATTACTGACGCTGCATTTATGAGCATTTTATAACATTCATTGCTGCTCGCGTGCTAGTTCTCCTGTGAAATATAGAAAATATCTCTATTGGAAGATTTATTCCACAGGGGTAGGTACGGAAAAATGAGTTTGTGCAATATAAAGTCAGGATCAGGGCAAATCCAGGTAACAGGAAATTAAAAACAATGGATTGCAGTCATATTCAATTTTGCGACCGTAAGTCAAAAATCGATCTCAAGCAACTGCAAGAGCTGTTTAAGTTAGCGGCTTTTTGGGCGCAGGAGCGACAAATCGAAGATTTAGCCATTGCAATTGCCAATAGCGAACCCGCAATTAGTGTTTGGGATGGGGATCGCATGATTGGATTTGCACGCGCCACATCCGATGGAATCTATCGGGCGACGATCTGGGATGTGGTGATTCATCCAGGTTATCAAGGTGCCGGCTTGGGGCGTAAGTTAGTGCAAACTGTTTTAAGCCATCCCCGACTAAGTCGCGTTGAGCGGGTTTACCTGATGACAACTCACCAGCAAAAGTTTTACGAACGCATTGGTTTTGAGGAAAACCAAAGTACAACAATGGTACTGCACAATCCTCTGCTCGTTAGTCAGATTCCGGCTCAGGAATTACCAGTGGAAGTGAGCATTGAATTCTAATTAGGTTGGAGGCTTCTGAGGAAGATGTCGGTGGTGCTACAACTTCTAAGCGCCCATTCATCATTTCAATGAGATTTTGATTCATGAGCAGTTTCATGCCGGTTGATAGATCAAAGCTGGCGCTAAATTCACCTTCTGTCACCGGCACTAACGGCACTGAGTCTAAAGGTTCGTTCCAACCCATGCAAACACCTTTGTCCGAAACTGCTGGCAGAGGGGTATCGATCCAAATGTAGGCGACTCCTGATGCCGGTGATGAATCAGCAGAAATACAAATGCTGCCGTGCTGCATTTGAGTAATGGCGCTGTCTACCAGATACACTAACACTTGGGTAAGCCGGGGAGCATCTGCGAACACGTAAACATCTGGATCAGGCAGTGTCACTCGCAGACGCAAATTGCGATTTTCTGCCGGCAAGTGGATTAAATCTTTCACGTCATTTAAAATCGCAGCTAACTGAAGCGGCTGAATCTGCATCCGATCTGAGCCATGCTCTGTTTTGGCAACAACAAGGATGCTATCTAACAGTCCTAAGAGTTTTAAGGCTGATTCATGGGCTTGCGCTAAAAATTCTCGTTCTTCATCTAAGTCGTCACACAACTCAGCCAAAATTAGTTGATAGGCACCGATCATGCCATTCAGCGGCGAGCGCAGTTCATGGGAAGTTCTTGCTAAAAACCCCCCTTTAAACCGACTCATTTCAGATGCCATTTCATAGGCTAATTGAGTTTGTTTTAACTGCTCTAAGAGCGCTGGCACGTTTTGATTAGGCGCTGTAACCTCCGGGCTAATCGGCTTGTTAGATTCCCGCATCAAGCGTTGTGAGCGCAACAGCCAACTCCCGCCAACCCCAAGCCCCAGCCCAAAAAGTAGATATACCCAGTTACTCCAGTCCATAGTTTTGAGTTAAAGCGATTAGCAATTAATAACTAGCATTAACAATTAGCAATTAGCGAATCGCTGGCCGCTAACTCATAACTGATCGTTCATGACGCTTAGATTAACTTTAGCGCTCCCTGACGCAAGATTTCCCAACTGCTGCCAGTCCACTTGGCGACGGTGGAAGGAATGCCAACGGTTGGTGAAATTGATTCGGCTTGATCTAACAGCAGTGTGAAAACTTCAGGGAAGTGGGCTGCAATTTCTGCCATTGTTTGCAACGCCGGCTCACCACTGCGGTTAGCGCTAGTCGTTGCTAAAGGGCCGGTTTGCTCTAGAATTTGCCGTGCGAGGGCACAATTTGGTACTCGTACCCCAATGGTAGTGGGATCGAGTGGGTTCATCACGGCTGGGACGCGTTCGCTTGCCGGCAGCACCAGTGTCAGCGCACCGGGCCAGAATTGAGCCGCCACTTGCTGCCAAATTTGCAATTGTTCCGGGGTGCCGGTGACATAAGGCCAAAGATCGGCTGAGTTTGCCCCCATTAAAATCAAGGGTTTATCGGGTGTACGCTGCTTCGCGGCAAAAATCAATTCCGCACAGTCAGGCCGGCTCGCCAATGCCGGCACCGTATCCGTTGGAAAGCTCACTAATTTGCCAGATTTTGCGCCGGTTACGAGATGCTCGATGGAAACTTGTGTCATTCAGCAATTTTAGATTCAAGAATGTCCGATTTCGATTTCCTTAATTTTTGCGAGTCCTTGCTTAGAGGGATTAATACATATTGTCAATAGATTGTCAAGATCAGTTAACTATTGAGTGTTTTTTGATCTGAATCTGAGCTAGTGAAATCTTAGTAAATAAAAGATTTTAAATATATGAGGTTTTGACACGACAGCGTTGCAATCTCGCTAAAGCAAGCTTTAGGGCAACTCTTAACTAGATAGAAAAAATACCTCATTCATCCCCTTGGAAAAATACCAGTAAATCTTAAGAAGAAAAGAGGAAAAGATCATGGCACTCAACGACAACTTTACTAATAATTTTGGGCTTTACGGGAGTGGCGGAACCACAAACGGTGACAACATTAATGCCACTAAAGAAGTGGGTGAACCCAACCATGCAGGATTCACAGGGGGTACATCTGTTTGGTGGTCATGGACAGCGCCAGTAGCCCGCACGGCAACGATCGACACGTTTGGCAGTAATTTTGACACGATGTTAGGCGTGTACACCGGCTCTTCAGTATCAGGCTTGACTGCAATTGCCGGCAATGACGATAGTAACGATACTACGCAAAGCCAAGTCACGTTTAATCCAGTTGCCGGCACCACTTACCGAATTGCTGTTGATGGGTATAATGCAACTCAAGGAAACATCGTACTGAACTATCAGATTGAAGCACCAACTAACGACAACTTTCTTAATAGCTCTGTGCTGAGCGCAAGTCCCACCGCCGCAGCAATCACCGCAACAGGGGATAACTTTGGGGCGACTCAAGAAGCCGGTGAACCCAATCATGGAGGATATACAGAGGGCCAATCCGTTTGGTGGTCATGGACAGCGCCCCTAACCCGCGAGACAACAATCAACACGTTTGGCAGTAACTTTGACACACTCCTAGGAGTGCATACTGGCTCTTCCCTATCAGGTTTGACTACAATTGCCGGCAATGATGATACTAACGGTGGCAATCAAAGCCAAGTCACATTTAATGCAGTTGCGGGCACCACTTACCGAATTGCTGTTGATGGGTATAGTGCAAGTGAAGGAAATATTTCACTGGCACTGGATCAGCGTGATCAACCCACTAACGACAACTTTGTTAATAGTGCCGTGCTAAGTGGGACTGATAATCGCCGTCTCACCGCAACGGGAGATAATGTCAATGCGACCCAAGAAACTGGTGAACTCAACCATGCAGGATTTGCTGGAGGTAAATCTGCTTGGTGGACATGGACCGCGACAGGTAACGGCGAGACAACCATTAACACGTTTGGCAGTAACTTTGACACGACGTTAGGAGTGTACACCGGCTCTTCCGTATCAGGCTTAACGACAATTGCCAGCAATGACGATACTAACGGTGGCAATCAAAGCCAAGTCACGTTTAATGCCGTAGCCGGCACCACTTACCGAATTGCTGTTGATGGATTTTATGCAAGTCAAGGCAATATTTCACTGGCTTTGAACCAAACCCTTGGAACCGCCAGCAACGATAGTCTTGTGGGGAGCGCCTCGAATAGTGTTATTGAAGGTTTAGCCGGCAACGACACCATCCTAGGCAATGGCGGTAACGACTCCCTCAATGGCGGTGATGGCAACGACTTACTGGATGGTGGGATTGGCAACGACTCTATGGTGGGTGGACTAGGCGACGACACCTATGTGGTAGACAGCGCCAGCGATATCA
The DNA here is from genome assembly GCA_019359355.1 of Microcoleus vaginatus WJT46-NPBG5. Lineage (GTDB taxonomy): Bacteria > Cyanobacteriota > Cyanobacteriia > Cyanobacteriales > Oscillatoriaceae > FACHB-68. The sequence continues at coordinate 133,038 of JAHHHM010000021.1, forward strand.
TCGTCGAGGCACTCAGTGCCGGCACTGATAGCGTCAACTCCTCGGTTACACATACCTTGGCAGCCAATGTAGAAAATCTCACCCTTACCGGCAGCGCGGCAATCAATGGCACCGGCAACACGTTTAATAATCTTATCAATGGCAATAGCGCCAATAATAGCCTCAGTGGCAGTGCCGGTAATGACTCTCTTAATGGCAATAGCGGCAACGACACCCTCAATGGCGGTGATGGCAACGACTCTCTTGATGGTGGTATTGGCAACGACTCTCTTGATGGTGGACTAGGCAATGACATCTACGTGGTAGACAGCGCCAGCGATATTGTCACCGAAGCAGCCAGTGCCGGCACAGATATCGTCAATTCCTCGGTTACACACACCTTGGCAGCCAATGTAGAAAATCTCACGCTCACCGGCAGCGCGGCAATCAATGGCACCGGCAACACGTTTAATAACGTGATTAATGGCAATAGCGCCAACAACAACCTCAATGGCGGTTATGGTAATGACGCACTTTCCGGAGGAGCCGGCAATGACACTTTAACTGGCGATTGGAGTAGTGATAGCTTTATTTACAACACAAATGCTGCTTTTACAACAGCAAGTGTGGGTGCGGATATTCTTACAGACTTTATCGGCGGGACTGGCGGCGACAAAATCGTCCTTGACAGGACAACGTTTACAGCGATTAGCAGTGCTGCGGGAGCTGGGTTTAGCTTGGCTGCGGAGTTTGCCACTGTCGGCAGTGACGCTGCTGCCGCCACAAGCACAGCAGATATTGTTTATAACTCAGCCAACGGCAACTTGTTCTACAACCAGAATGGAAGTGCGGCTGGCTTTGGAACGGGTGCTTTATTTGCCACTCTAAGCGGTGCGCCGGCCTTAGCCGGCACAGACTTCATGATTCAGATTTAGGTAATGATTCTGACAATTCAGTGATTTTTCCATCACCGATAGTGCCAGCGCTTTAAAGTAATTTTGTTGAGAGTCAACAATTTATCAGAAGCGCTGCACATATCTGTTTGAATGACAAACAGCCGACTTTAGCGTCAATGGTTAACTTTTTATTCACACAATTGATGTAAAAATTTAAAATTTTATAGATATCCAGTTACTGATTTGAAAATTCATAAATTCTCAAAAAAATCTGAAGGGGTAATAAGAGAGCTATAAGGTAGAGCCGATAATGGTTTGCGCCCTTAGACCTCGCTGATAAAAGCGGCGTTTATGGGGGGACAAATTGGTTAATTCTGTGGCCTCTTGGTGAGATTGTTCCAAGTTTTTCAC
>JAHHHM010000028.1 GCA_019359355.1 Microcoleus vaginatus WJT46-NPBG5
AAGATTCTCCTCTGTCATGCCGTCGTGGCTTTCAAAGTCGTGGGCTGTGGCGATTCCGTACCATAGCCTGCGTGTTGTTGGGTCTTGCGCCAGGTCTTGGCTAAATTTTGGGAATTTTGTTGCCATAGGTCCTTCTAACTCTCGCGGGGACTTGAGATTTTGGATTTTAGATTAGGGATCGCTTGAACCCTAATCCAAAATCCGTACATCTACAATCGCTCTCATCCAACAGAAATGATGCGAGCTAGGAAGAATGCCCATGTCGTGACAATTCCTCCCAAGAGGTAGTGAGCTACCCCTACAGCGCGACCGTGAATGATGCTCAGAGCGCGGGGTTGAATTGCTGGGGCGACTTTGAGCTTGTTGTGTGCCCAAACGATCGACTCAATCAGTTCTTGCCAGTAGCCGCGACCGCTGAACAGGAACATTAGACTGAATGCCCAGACAAAGTGAGCGCCTAGGAACAGCAAGCCGTATGCAGAGAGTGCCGTTCCGTAAGACTGAATCACCTGAGAAGCTTGCGCCCAGAGGAAGTCACGCAACCACCCATTGATGGTGATTGCACTCTGTGCAAAGTTGCCGCCGGTGATATGCGAGATGCTGCCATCTGGATCAACGGTGCCCCATACATCTGATTGCATCTTCCAGCTGAAGTGGAAAATTACAATAGAGATGGAGTTGTACATCCAGAACAGACCTAGGAAGACATGGTCCCAACCAGAAACTTGGCAGGTGCCACCCCGTCCGGGTCCATCACAGGGGAAGCGGAAGCCCAAATTCGCCTTGTCAGGAATTAGGCGGGAGCTACGCGCAAACAACACACCCTTCAGCAGAATCAGAACTGTAACGTGAATGGTGAACGCATGGATATGGTGCACCATGAAATCAGCAGTTCCCAGAGCAATGGGCATCATTGCGACTTTACCGGCAACTGCCATCACGCCACCACCGAAAGCATAGCTAGCGGGTTCCAGTGCGTTCGGGGCGGTATTGCCAGGAGCCAAGGTGTGGATATTTTGTACCCACTGGGCAAACACCGGCTGCAGTTGAATTGCGGTATCGGAGAACATATCTTGAGGACGACCGAAAGCCCGCATGGTGTCGTTATGAACGTACAACCCGAAGCTGTGGAAGCCCAAGAACATGCACACCCAGTTAAGGTGAGAGATGATCGCATCCCGGTGACGGATCACCCGATCAATCAAATTATTGACATTTTTGGCTGGGTCATAGTCACGCACCATAAAGATGGCACCGTGAGCTGCGCCCCCAACAATACAGAACCCACCAATCCACATATGATGTGTGAATATGGACAGCTGGGTCGCATAGTCAGTTGCGATGTAAGGGTAGGGCGGCATCGAATACATGTGATGCGCCACGATGATGCTCAGAGAACCCAACATTGCCAAGTTAATGGCTAGTTGAGCGTGCCAAGAGCTGGTCAGGACTTCATAGAGACCTTTGTGGCCTTCTCCAGTGAAGGGGCCTTTGTGGTTTTCTAGGATTTCCTTCATGCTGTGACCAATGCCCCAGTTAGTCCGGTACTGATGGCCAGCAATAATGAACAGCACTGCCAGTGCCAGGTGATGGTGCGCCGAATCCGACAGCCACAAACCGCCAGTGACAGGGTTTAAACCGCCCTTGAAGGTTAGGAAGTCTGTATATGCGCCCCAGTTCAGGGTAAAGAAGGGAATCACACCCTTGAAGAAACCCCAATCCACGCTGGGATACAGCTCTGTCATCAAGCTAGGGTTCAAGATGAACTCTTGAGGCAGGGGAATCTGATTGGGATCTACTCCAGCATCAAGCAGCTTGTTGATTGGCAGAGCGACGTGAATCTGGTGACCAGCCCAAGACAGGCAGCCCAGACCCAGCAAGCCGGCTAAGTGGTGGTTCATCATCGACTCCACATTCTGGAACCATTCCAGTTTGGGAGCGCGTTTGTGATAGTGGAACCAACCGGCGAACAACATCAGCGCAGCCATTACTAGACCGCCGATAGCGGTGCAGTAAAGCTGAAATGTGTTAGTAATGCCGGCAGCCCGCCAAATTTGGAACAAGCCGGATGTAATTTGAATCCCGTGGAAGCCACCTCCCACGTCAGCGTTCAAAATTTCTTGACCGACGATTGGCCAAACCACTTGGGCGCTCGGCCTAATGCCGGTCGGGTTAGTCAGCCAAGCCTCATAGTTGGAGAAACGAGCGCCGTGAAAATAAGCACCGCTTAACCAAATAAAGATGATAGCCAAGTGACCGAAGTGGGCACTAAATATCTTGCGGGATACGTCTTCTAAGTCACTGGTATGACTGTCGAAATCGTGGGCGAGGGCGTGTAGATTCCAAATCCAGGTTGTGGTTTTGGGTCCTCTAGCCAAGGTGCGATCGAAGTGACCGGGTTTTCCCCATCGCTCAAAGGATGTAGGAACTGGGTCTTTATCGACAACAACTTTGACTTTTTTTGCCTCTCGCTCCGGAGGACTGATTGTCATGGAGACTCTCCTCTCTGTAGACAGGGAACGAGCAATACACCACCAGAAGCGTTACCTACCGGCAACGGTTTCCCTCTCTGTTGAGCTGTCGGTGGCAGACATTTGGAAGACGATGCTCTTATGAAACTCATGTTGAGCTTCTGAACTTTTTATAGTTTAGTGCAACCTTCAAACGTCAGAGAGGGAACCCCCTTAGTAAACCAGCTTTTGGCTGGCTGCGTTTTTGAAACCGCATTGGTGGGGTACTGTTGGTGAATTATAGGTCTTGTAGCCGACTGTGTTTCAGAGTGCTTAACAATAATTCAAAAAGGCAAAGTGTTTGTGTACCTTGAGTTGCAACTCCTAAGTCCTTGAAAAAAGTCAAGGGGGTTTACAGCAAGTTCACAAAACTAAACAATTTGTTCAGTTAGCCCCCCTCAAACTAAATAAGTTTTGGTACTTAAGTATCTGCGTCCTCCACAGAGATGGCACATTTTATAAAAAGCCAAAACCCTTGTCAGTTAAGCTTTTTGAGCTGTCCGCCCCCGCAATGTCAAGAGTCCTATTACCCCAGCTAACCCAACTAGGAAGAACAAGCCCACTCCCTAGGTGTATACTTTGATAGATGTTTCCGCTATAATTGCCGGCCCCTAGTTCAATGGTCGGATGTGGCTGACTTAACAAAACAAAATTGTCGAGTGAAAGTATCTGTGCCACAAGATGATCAGATAACCCTGCAATCATTAGAAAACTCTATATAGAGACTGGATAGAGACATAAAGACTGGAAGTTTATGATTTGAACTTCCTGGCAAATGGGCCGGCAGCCCATCTGATGAGCGCTCGAACTTTCTAAACCTCTTCGTGGGAAAGATCATGCACTCACCGGCAACGCAATGAAAAGAAGTTTCCCTCGAACACGAAGCAAGTGACGGATGCCGATGATATACATCATGCTGCTAGCATCTAGACAAAAACCAGCCACAGTCCAGAATTCATGTAGAGTGATCTGGAGAACTTTGACGCAGCCTTTAAGAGTGAAAATCTCTGGAGAATTTGCCGCTATCCCGTAAGAGAACGGCGGAGAGCGTCAGTAAAATCTTCTATGGTAGTCATTAAATAACTGAATTGATCGCTTAGGAGTTAGCTTGCGTGTTAGGCATGAACTGGCGAGGAACTGCTGCAAAAGTGCTACTAACGTCACTAATGGCAGCCGCTTTGGTATTAAATTTAATGAGCTGTAGCGCTCGGATCGAGCAGCCAAAAGAATTGGGCGCTAAAACTGCGCCCACCCAGTTGGCGCAGAACATCTCAGAAGTTTCCCCACCGGCAGTCATTCAAGAACTGCGTGACAGCTTAAAAATCTACCGACCTCAAGTGGCGATTTTAAGCCCCCAGCCAGATGAAGTGTTGCAAGACACCACTGTTAACGTGCGCTTTCAGGTGCAGGATCTGCCCATCTTCAAAAACCCAGACTTAGGGCTAGGGCCGCATTTGCACGTCATCCTAGACAACCAACCCTATATCGCAGTTTATGACCTCAATGAGCCACTAACATTCAAGGATTTAGCCCCTGGAACCCATACCCTGCGGGTCTTTGCCTCCCGCCCTTGGCACGAAAGTTTCAAAAATGAAGGTGCCTATACCCAAACCACCTTTCACTTGTTCACCAAAACTCAAGACAACAAGCCCGATCCAGCCCTGCCGCTGTTAACCTATAGCCGGCCCATCGGCACCTACGGGGCAGAACCCATCATGCTGGACTTCTACCTCACCAACGCCCCACTTCACCTTGTTGCCCAACAAAACTCAGAAGACGAGATTGCCGACTGGAGAATTCGCGTCACCATCGACGGCGAAAGCTTTGTCATTGATCGTTGGGAGCCAATTTATCTCAAAGGCTTCAAACCGGGCAAGAACTGGGTGCAGCTAGAATTTCTTGATGAACTCGGTAACCCGGTTAAAAACGCCTTCAATAATACAGTGCGCCTGATTACTTACGAACCCAAAGGAAAAGATACCCTTTCCAAGCTCATTCGCGGTGAACTGTCTGCTACAGTCGCTCGTGGTATTGTCGAGCAAAACTACAGCGCCCAGCAGCCTGTAGCTTCACCAGAACCGGCAACGACTCCAGAAGTGACCCCACCGGCAGAAGTTCTTCCTCAACCGGCAGCGACTCCAGAAGCGCTACCACCGACAGAAGTTCTTCCCGAACCGGCAGCACCCTCAGACCTACTCTCGCCGGTAGAACTGCTGCCGGCACCCTCAGACGAAACACCCGCACCCCAGCTTAACCAGGAAGAAGCACCCACCTCCGATCCAGAACGTACCTAACCGGCTGGCATCGGTGGGAACCCCTCCAAATATCACCCCGTCAGGTGAGTAGACCGAATGAAGCGCTCTCAAACTGGCAAATTAAAGTTTCAGGGATGATATTTAGATGGAGGGGTGCCTGCGATGCTGGAAAAACTACGACAAGCTACTATCATCACACTTTTGCTTAACCTGTTGATGGCCTTATCTTCGCCTTCCGCCACCCACACAGCCCCAGTGTCCAAATGGCGCGAAAATATAGTGCCTATCCTGAGTCAGCCAGCTCCAATTTCTCCGGGACGCGATTCTTAAGGTTAACGGACCGCCACAGTATTAAACTTAAACCGCGGCCATAGTATTTGGAATCTTAGATTTTAGATACAATGCAAACTCTTAAATCTAAAATTCTGAGCGTGTCTTACCGATATTTGCTGTTTTACAAACCCTACAATGTTTTATGCCAGTTCACAGATACCGAAACCTGTGATACCGACCGGCTGACACTTAAAAATTACGTGCCGGTGCCTTCGGTTTACCCTGCAGGTCGTCTGGATCTTGACAGCGAAGGATTGCTGTTACTGACTAATGACGGGCAATTGCAACACCGGCTGCTTGAGCCTCAGTTTGGCCATCCACGCACCTACTGGGTGCAAGTAGAGCGTATCCCGGACGCTACAGCACTTAAACAGCTAAGCCAAGGGGTGAAAATTCAGGATTATCGCACCCGACCGGCATCAGTCAAGTTATTGCCGGTTGAACCTTCTCTACCGCCGCGCAATCCACCGATTCGATTCCGTAAAAATGTCCCGACGGCATGGTTAGAAATAACACTTACAGAAGGTCGTAACCGTCAGGTTAGGCGGATGACAGCAGCCGTGGGGTTTCCGACATTGCGGCTAGTTCGTGCTGCCATTGGCCCTCTGCGCTTACAGGACTTAGAACCGGGCCAGTGGCGAGATTTAACTTCTGATGAACTGCAAGCACTACATCAGCTCAACAAAACTTCAAGTCGGCGCTCTCTTAACCCAAATATTAAAAATCACAAGATCAGGCATTAGGAACAAACGAAAACTTATCACACCTGAGCACATTCATTAACTGGAAACGCCTGATAATCCCCATATTAAAGGTAGCAAATTTATATACAGCCGTTTTCCACTTGTGGCAATCTGTAAACCCCTATTATAAAAATTGCCGATATTGTGGAAGCTACCGTGATTCTTTTGTAGAGGAAACACGAGTAATCGATAAGCATCGCTTTCAGGGAGCGCGTTGGTATTGAAAGAAATAAGAAGTGTATCTGATCACCAGATTTTTTGAGCTAGATCACTAGCGAGCTGCTCAACCCCTGATAATATCATTAATATCTTATTAGTGACAACATTTTCCAATGCTATTGTTGACTATTGCCATAACCGGAGCAACAGCCATACTGGTTTCCTGGTTGATTTGCCAAAAACGCCCATCTAGCTCATCTTTTAGAGTTGTTCTTTTTCACGCATTTTCCAGCTTTGCATTTATTTGGAGTCTGCTTTTATGGGGACATCCAGATACTATCGGGCGTTCATTATCCTTCCTTATGATGCTTTTAAATTTTATACTCTTTTGCGTGTGGTACACAAGGTTTAATGCTTTTAATCAGTTAATTTTTGAAAATCTTACCAAGAGAAAAAATAGGAAATGGGCAAAATTCTCTAGTTTTTTAGCTGCTATTGGACTTTCTGCTATTTTCTGTTTCCCTTCTTTTTGGTATTTTGACGCTAATTACTCCAAATTACGCCAAACAAAAGGAGCTTACTACGAGCTTAGACACCTGACTATGTATATAGGATTTTACTATCAAGAATATTCTTATTTTCCAAATTCTTTAGAAGAACTTTTCAAGGAACGGGGTTCTGTTGTTCCCAAATCGATATCCCAGAGTCCATACAGCTACGAAATGAATTCTACAACTACTCAATCTATAATTCACGCCTTGCCACCACAAACGGAAATGAAAAGTTATATTTCTGGGGTATTTGCTTCTCAAAGCCCCCACCAAGACAACAAACAAAAATCTGAAAAAGTAAAATATGAGGAATTACCTAATATTATCTGCATTTCTAAATCCTCTTCAGGAGGGCGTCTATCTGAACCAAAATTGAAAGCAAAAAAGCCATCGTGCGGTGATGATAGTATAGAGTTTGAACCTAAATTTATTGATGATTAATGTGCTTGCAGAATAATCACAAATAATTAAGAAGCAGCGATTATAATTGCTAGATTCATACCAACAAAAGCTCGGCTAATTATGATTAGCCAAAGGCGCAACCATTGCCCAAAGTAGGCAAGATTCTTTCATGAAATTGGTACTTAGATGTGGATAAAAGCGATCTCGTTCCAAATTTTCACCACTTCTCCGTATACAAATGCCGGCACTCCGTATCTGATGCTCCTCGCCATAGGATACCAGGAACTTCTTAGCGATAATTACGATTATCCTCTAAAAATAAAGCATTGATAAAATTTTAACCACAAAATGGAGTATGATTTTTATTTTGTTCCTAAAATGTTGAATTAAGGCGATTTTTAGTTATGATAATTTTCCGACAATTTGAGGTTCTGCACGGATACAGCAAGCTTTTATGGATAAACCAATCGACCTTATTTTCACTAAAAGTAAGATATTTTGTACTTGTATACTTAAATTTAATCTATAAACTAATAATTTTATTATCTACTTACTTCACACACCGGCTTAGCAAAGGCTTAGCTCCAAAACCGGCAATCTGAATCATCGCTTTCAAGCCAAAGCAAGGGCTTGTCCTATCTTAGATGACAATGGAATTACCCTCACCGGCTTGGGTATGAAACTGCTCTCAGCAGAGTATTAAGCATTTATTTCAATTAATTTTTATTGAATTAATTACATTTTGTGTGAAAATTGTAAATTTCTTATTTAATTATGGAATCCTGAAATCTAGAAGCAATCGCTTGGGGCGTCTAGGCCGGCCAAGATAATCGCAGAGCCAAAGATGGGTGCACTCTTTGATGAATAACCCTAGAAACTAGCAAGCAATTGAATTCCTTACTTAACCACATACAAACTCATTGGAGGGTAGGAGTTGACCTATGACCCCCAACTTCCCATTTATTAAATACCGCCACGCTCAAGATGAAGCGCCAGCTCTACCCGTTGAGCCGGCACAAGAGAATGCAAAGATTCGGCAAATGGAAGAAGCACTACACAGCGCAAACATACAACTAGAGTGGTATCGCACCCTCTACGAAAATAGTCCTGTCATCTACTTCACCTTAAACTCAGCCGATGCCAAGGTGCTGGCAGTCAACCATAGTGGCGCAGCCCTCCTGGGATATAGCGTTGAAGAATTAAAGTGTAACTCGCTTTTTGAGCTGGTTCACGCCCAAGACTTAGCCGTGCTGCAATCAGCCTTTGCCACTTGGGTGCAATTGCCTGTTACTGAGGGTAAATGGGAATTTAGGCTAATGCGTCAAGATGGCAGCATCTTATGGGTTAGAACCTCAATCCAGCTAAATATTAACGAGCAATTTCATGAAAACTACCATTGTTTAGAGCCGCTTTGTGCTGACTGTAAGCTTGGGTTGCATCTGTCAAAACATCAACCTCACAATGCGTTTGCTACAAACCTCTGCTCATTGCCACAGGTAGAAAGTGAGCCTCTCAGTTCGATCTCAAACTCGCAGATCAACCTCCCCACAGCCATCGTGTTAGTTTGTGAAGACATAACTGCCAGCAAGCAAGCAGAGGCAGCACTCGCAGAAGAGCGCCAATTTGTTTTTACGCTCCTCGATACCCTCGATGTTGCCGGCATCCCCATCACCTACGAAAACCAACCGGCAACCCAAGTAGTGCTGCACGACATCACCGGACGCAAGCGCTCAGAAGCCGAAAAAACTCATTTAATTGCCTCTTTACAAGAACACGCCCGCCAGCAAGCCGCTGTTGCTCAATTAGGTCAGTTAGCCTTAGCCGGCATCCCTTTAGACAAGCTGCTAGACGAAGCGGTTGCCCTAGTGGCGCAAATATTAGAAGTAGAGTCTTGCAAAATTTTAGAATTACAAGCCGATGGTAAAGCCTTGCTACTGAAAGCCGGTGTCGGATCGCAGGAAGAACCCGGAGAGTCTATCGGCAGCCAGCTTTCAAGTGAGCCAGTGATGGAAACCTTGTGTGCAGAAACGCGATTCAGTGCACTCCCCTTGCTTCACCGCTACAGCACAGTCAGCGGGATTCGTGTAATTGCCGGCAGCAATCAGAATTGGGGCAAACAAGTCAAGTTAGGTCAAGAAGATGAAACTCCTCACTTAATACCGCAACTCTTACAAAACTTACCAGGAGGTTTGGAAGCACAGACTAACCAACGGCGCACCTTCACCCAAAATGACACTCACTTTCTGCAAGCAATCTCGAATGTGTTAGCCACTGCGATCGAACGTCATCGATCAGAGGCACATCGGCACTTGCTAGAACGGGCAATCACCGCCAGCAGTAATGGCATCATCATCACCGATCCCACGCAACCAGATAACCCGATTATTTATGCCAATCCTGGTTTTGAACGCATAACCGGCTACAAACTGACTGAAATTATCGGTCGTAATTGCCGGTTCTTGCAGGGAAGCAATCGAGATCAGGCAGCCCTCCAGCCCTTGCGGCGAGCGATGGCAGAACAACGAGAGTGTCACGCCATCCTGCAAAATTACCGTAAAGATGGCACATTATTTTGGAATGAATTATACATTTCGCCTGTAAGGGATGCTGCCGGTCGAGTGGTTAACTTTGTGGGCATCCAGAAAGACATAACTGAGCGCAAACGAGCCGAAAAAGAGCGTGATCGCTTCTTCACCCTTTCCCTGGATATGTTGTGCATCGCCGGCTTTGATGGCTACTTCAAACGATTGAATCCCGCCTGGGAAAAAGTTTTAGGCTGGAGAAAAGAAGAACTGCAAGCCAAACCCTTTATCGAATTTGTCCATCCAGACGATCGCAGCGCCACCTTAGCGGAAATGTCAAAATTAGCCGGTGGAACAGATACCCTCGCCTTTGAGAATCGCTATCGCTGCGCGGATGGCTCCTATAAGTGGCTGTGGTGGAATTCCACCGTCTGTTTGGAAGAAAACATTATTTATGCAGTCGCTCACGATGTAACTGAGCGAAAACAAGCCGAACAAGAATTGCGACGCTCTCACCGGCAAACCATTAACATCCTGGAAAGCATCACCGACGCCTTTTTTGCAGTGGATCATCAGTTCCGCTTCACCTACCTCAATCAGGAAGCCGAACAGTTGCTGCGTCAACAGCGCGAATCACTGATCGGTGAGCGGTTGTGGGATAAGTTTCCCGAAACAGTCGGCTCAACCTTTTATGTCGAATACCATAAAGCGTTGAGCGAACAAGTCCCCGTAAAATTTGAAGAATTCTATCCGCCTCTAGATGCCTGGTTTGCCGTTCACGCTTACCCAACTGCCGATGGACTTGCGGTTTACTTTACTGAAATTACAGAACGCAAGCAAACAGAAGAAGGACTGCGACATCGTTTTGGACTTGAAGAGGCACTGGCACAGGTTTCAAGATTGTTTGTCTCCATCGGCGACACCGATTTCAATTTAGTCCTGCAAGTGTTAGGAAAAGCGTTGGGAGCCAATCGCGCCTATATTTTCCAACTTCGAGAAAACAGGAGCAAAATTGATAATACCTGCGAGTGGTGTGACGAACGGACACAACCGCAGATCGACAACCTCCAAAATCAGGATACTGTCTTATTTCCCTGGCTAATGAGCCAGCTAGTGAGCGATCAAACGATACAGATATCCGATGTGGAGACTTTACCGGCTCTCGCCGGCTCAGAAAAAGCAATTCTGCAAGCCCAAAGCATTCGCTCGCAGCTCATCGTTCCTATAAAATTCGATAACGGTGAACTGTTTGGATTTATTGGGTTTGACGATACAGAAAAATGCCGGCAGTGGTCCGGTGAAGACGTTCGTGTGCTGCGCGTCATTGCAGAAATGATTTCCAGCCACTTCGCCCGCCGGCAAGCCGAAAACGCACTGCGGGAAAGTGAAGCGCGATATCGCCGGATCGTGGAAACCACCACTGAAGGCGTTTGGGTACTGGATGCCCAAGGAAATACCAATTTTGTCAACCCTCAGATGGCTCAAATGCTGGGCTATCGCGTAGGCGAAATGTTAGGGCAGCCATTCCTATCATTTGTAGACGCCTCAAGTCGCGCCAGCGCCCAAAATTATTTAGAGAACCGCCGACAAGGAATCGAAGAACGGCATGATCTTAAACTGCGCCGCAAAGATGACTCAGAACTGTGGGCGCTTATTTCTGCCAACCCCATCTTCGATGCAGCAGGACAATATGCCGGTGCCTTGAAGATGATTACGGATATCACAGATCGTAAAGCCGCTGAAGTCGCATTGCAATATCAAAGCGAACGCGAGCGACTAATGGGACAGGTGCAAACGCGCATTCGGCAATCGCTGAACCTGAATGCAATTCTCAACACCACCGTTGCAGAAGTGCGGCAATTTTTGGCAACCGAACGAGTGCTGATTTACCGCTTTGAGCCAAACTGGAGTGGAGTGGTTGAGGTAGAGTCCGTTGATGAGCGCTACACACCGCTACTGGGAACTATTATTTCCGACCCCTGCTTTGCCACAACTTATGTGGAGCGATATAAACAAGGTCGTGTCCGCACTATAGAGGATTTGGCTACTTCAGATTTGCAACAGTGTCACATCGATTTACTCAGTCAGTTTCAGGTAAAAGCCAATTTAGTCGTGCCGATTTTACAGGGCGAAAATTTGTGGGGATTACTGATCGCTCACCATTGTTGTGCGCCACGCCGGTGGCAGACGTTGGAAATCGATCTGCTCAAGTCTCTAGCGATACAGGTGGGAATTGCCATCCAGCAATCAGAACTGTACCAGCAGGTGCAGTTGCTTAACACTCAGCTTAAGGGTCAAATCGAGGAACGCACCAGCGAACTGCAAGAGTCGCTGAACTTTGCCCAAGTGCTGAAGCGAATTACTGAACGGGTGCGCGAAAGTTTGGATGAAGGGCAGATTTTGCAAACCGCTGTCCAAGAAGTTGCGAGTGTGTTCAAAGTGGATTACTGTTGTGCGGCTTTGTACAACAGTGAGCGTACTACTGCCAGCATTAGTTATGAGTACACCCAAGCGTCTTTAGGTTCAGCTTTAGGGCAGATCATCCCAATGGTAGATGCGCCGGCAGTGTATGAAAAGCTAATAGACGGACAGCACTTTGCCGCCTGTGAATCTGGACGTTATCAGTTGTTTCAAGGCATTGAGTTAGGCGATCTCGCCTGTCCCGATCTGGCTCAGCCCCTATCGGCAAAACTGCTGTGTCCGATCTTTGATGATTGCGGTGTAATTGGTCACTTGGCTGTTTTAAACACAGCCAGCCGGGTTTTTAGCAACACAGAAATTCTCTTAGTGCAGCAGGTGGCAAATCAATGCGCTATCGCACTACGTCAAGCCCGACTGTATCAAGCAGCGCAAGCCCAGGTGGAGGAACTACAAAAACTTAGCCGGCTCAAAGATGAGTTTCTCAGCACGGTTTCCCATGAATTGCGAACGCCCATGTCTAACATGAAAATGGCGATTCAGATGCTGGAGATTGCTGGAGGCTGCAAACTTTCAGCCTTCAAAACCGGCAACCCAGTCGTAAGTCCCTCACCGACCAATTTTTGCAACGACAAAACCGCTCGTTACCTCCAAATCTTGCATGACGAGTGCGAACGAGAAATTAGTTTAATTAATGATTTGCTGGATTTGCAGCGACTTGATGCCGGTGTGCAGCCGTTGGCATTAGAAACGATTGAGATTCAAGCGTGGATTCCTCAACTCGTGCGACCTTTTCTAGAGAGATCTCGCAATCGGCATCAAGGGTTGCAGGTTCATGTAGAAGCGAACTTACCCCCGTTAATGTCTGATGCTTCCAGTCTGGAGCGCATTCTGGCAGAATTGTTAAACAATGCCTGCAAGTATACTCCGCCCCACGAACAAATCACACTCAGTGCCAGCGTGGAAAGCGGAAAAATGCAGTTCAAGGTTACCAATTCCGGAACGGAAATTCCTGCTTCTGAACAGCCCCATATTTTTGAGAAGTTTTATCGGATTCCGAGTGCAGACCCTTGGAAACAGGGCGGCACCGGCTTGGGTTTAGCGCTGGTGCGGAAACTGATCGATCATTTGGAGGGCACGATTCACGTAGAAAGTGCTGCCGGTCAAACTTGCTTTACGGTAGAACTGCCCCTAACCTAAAATCCTCAGAAAATAGCCAAAGAAGGCGAGGGGGATTTTCATCCTTTGCTTTTGGTTTTCATCCAATCAGGGTTTATCTAGAAAATTGGGAGATTTTATCATTTTTGATAGATATTTTCTCTTAAACCTTTAGCTAAGTTGCTGGATCAAAACCAGTTTGGCGTTTCATTCAATCGGCCTGTGTCTGGAACATCAGGAGACTGTATCACTTGGGATGGATTTTTTCTTAGGTTCCTCTCATCCACCCGAAACTTCCGTCTGCAATGTGTTTTTGGCGATTTTTTGAGAATTTTTGAGAAACTTGAGCATGAAAAGTTGCAAACTCATCCGTGCGTGAATTTTGAATTACACTCATAACTCAAAACTGATTACAGGCGGGTTTCACTAAAATGTCGGTGGAACCCTTGATACTGAACAGTAAAGCCCCTATCAACTCATAACTCACCATGCTTGTCTGTCCCCAATGTCAGTTTGAAAATCCGAATACAAACAAGTTTTGTCAAAAATGCGGCACTTCCCTGAGTTACAAGAATTGTTCTCAGTGCCAAAGTCAGGTTGCTTTAAGTGCCCAAAACTGCCCGAATTGCGGTGCAGAGGCAGGAACGGTGTGGTTGGCTATTATCTCAACAGAGGCGGGTAGACCGGCAACGCAGACTTCTGCACCCATTGCAAGTTCAACCCCCATCGGTGCCGAAACCAGTCCTCTAGCGGCAAGCCAAGCGCCCGGAAGTTTTGTCATCGGTAGCGATCCACAACCAACATTGGCAACTGATGCCGGTATTGATGAATGGGAAAGTGAAATACCGATGAACGACATCGAGGAAAATGAAATCTTTCCTGCTTCATCATTTCCAGATCCAGCAACCGAGTCAAGCCCGACACCCACCGTCCAAGAAGCAGTGCCTGAGCCGGTGAATTCAATCAATCCTACGCCCGAAACCGCCAGCGCTGATACAGCAGAAGTGCTGCCACTCAATCCCCTGCAAGAAGCCGCTGATCCAATGCTGGAAGAGGACTCAGAGGCAAGCACGCTCGTTCTCTCCTCGGAATATTTAGATCCTCAACAACGTTACAAACTCCTAAAATCTCTCCCGCAAATCCAGGCCGGCACCGCTGAAACGGTGGTAAAAGTTCTAGACTGTCAGCCTTTCCAGATGTCGCCTTTGGCTGCCCTCGTTCGATCAGGTGATGCAGTTCAATCGCGACCGGCAGCAGCCCCACCAGCGCCCACTAGCGACACTCTCCCCATTACCCCAACCCTGGCCGACTTAGCCGTTCCCGTGCCAGCTCAGCCTTATTTGGCCCTACAGACGCAGTTTGACCTCAACTTGCCAGCCATTCACGATGCTTGGCAGCAAAACGGCCAGACTGTAATGCTGCTGGAAGATCGTTCGGATTTACCTTTGCTGCTAGCGGAGTGGGGCAATGATGAAATTCTTCCCCTCCAGTTGTTGCATTGGCTATACGAAATGACGGAACTGTGGGCGGCATTGGAACCTTGGCACTGCCAGCGAAGCCTGCTAGAGGTGACAAATCTCCGGGTGAATGAGGATCGCAATCTCTGTTTGCAACGTTTGTATTGTGAAAAATCTGAGGTTTCCTTACCGCTGTCAGATTTAGGCGACTTGTGGCAGATGTTATTTTCTCAATCCCAGCGCACTCAATTGGGATCGATCACCCAGTTGCTGGTAGATTGCAAGGAAGGTGTGATCCAGACGGTTGAAGAGTTGCGCGGTCGTTTAGTTGCGATCGCCGAGGAAATGGAAATATCATCTGCACCTGTGCCGGTGGATGCCGATGACGACGATGAAGATATGCCTACGGTGGTTTTGCCTATGCAATTGGTCAATCTCCAAAGTGCCGGTGCTACAGATGTAGGCCGGCAACGCGCTCACAATGAAGACTGCTACGGGATTGTAACGAACATCTCGACGATAGAAAGCCCTTTAGGCCGCGCAGTTCGCGCCCGATGCCTTTATATTCTCTGTGATGGAATGGGGGGACACGCCGGCGGTGAGGTTGCTAGCGCCCAAGCAGTTGAAACTCTGCGGCAATATTTTCAAACTCACTGGCAAGACCAACTCCCCAACGAAGCGACTATCCGTGAGGCGGTGTTGCTGGCAAACCAAGCTATTTTTGATGTCAATCAAAAAGAAGTCCGTTCTGGCAGTGGCCGGATGGGCACCACTTTAGTATTGGTGTTAGTGCAAGATAACCAAGTTGCGGTTGCCCATGTGGGAGATAGCCGGCTTTACCGTCTCAGCCGCCGGCAGGGACTGAGGCAAGTTACCGTCGATCACGAAGTCGGTCAGCGGGAAATTAAACGGGGTATTGATCCTGAAACTGCTTACTCTCGCCCTGACGCTTATCAACTCACCCAAGCCCTAGGGCCACGAGATGAGGATTTTGTTCATCCTGATGTGCAGTTTTTGGAACTCAACGAAGACACGTTGCTGATCCTAGCATCAGACGGACTTACGGATAATGACTTGCTGGAAACCCACGGACCCACTCATCTACAACCCCTGCTTAGTCATGAGGCTAGTTTGGAACAGGGCGTTAGTGAACTGATCAATCTTGCTAATCAGTACAATGGTCACGACAATATCACTGCTATCCTGATTCGGGCGCTGGTGCAACCAAGCAAGCGGGAATTGTAACTGACTCAAAAAAAGGGTGAAGGGTAAACTGAACACACTTCACTCTTCCCCTGTGTCCAACCCAGCCCAATGTTTCAGGTTTCCCGTTCTTCCTGAAGTTAAAGGAGATTTGCTATTTTTCAGATGGAAATTAGATGAACTGAGTCGCACCTCAGGTCATACCGGCCAGTGTTACAGCGCTTAGTTTTCTTATATTTCAAGCAGCGAACGACCCATCCAAAATTAAAAATTGAAAATCTAAAATGGTACAGGGCATCTGTGAGAAGCCATTCATTCTCCTATGGGTCAAAAGAATTCACATCTGATAACCGGCTTCATCTAGGGGATGCAGTGGTTCAGATATGAAAAAGATTGAGAAAGTTTATTGAGTCTAGGACTATAGCGTTGTTAACTCTCACCCTTTTACATCCCGAAAAACACACTCCACTGCAACAGTGGCAGTTTGAGAACGAGACGGTTATCCGCATTGGCCGATCTCCTGACAATCAGGTGATTCTGCACGATCTGCTGGTCTCCAGACTGCATTTGGAACTTCGTCTAGGTGCCGGTGGTAAGTGGGTACTGGTCAATAAGGGTACGAATGGCACCTTTGTTGATGGCACTTTAATGTCGCAAGGGCTGGTTTCAGATGGGTCGCTAATCCAGCTGGCTACGGGCGGCCCTCGGCTGAAGTTGGAAGTTCAAAACGAAACGGTAGTACAGGAGGGAACGCCCTCACCGGCAGCAGCTACGTCTGCAAAAAATTGTACTCATGCCGGTAATCCAGTCGGTAACTTGTTCTGTATCCACTGCGGTCAACCGATTAAAGTTGAATGGACAATTCACCAGTATCAGGTCTTGCGTACGCTGGGAAAAGGGGGGATGGGCACAACTTATTTAGCGTGCCAGGAAACAGTTAACTCCGCCCGCCCACCCCAACTTTTGGTACTCAAAGAAATGAATGCGGATATGGCAAAAGTCGCGAAAGCCCGCGAACTCTTTGAACGGGAAGCGCGTATTCTCCAAGGACTTAACCATCCGGGAATTCCGCAATTTTTTGATTTTTTTGTTGAAGGCAATAAAAAATACCTGGCAATGGAATTGATCCACGGTCAGGATTTAGAGAAGCGGGTTTACCAGCGCGGCCCTGTGACGCCGGCACAAGCAGTTGACTGGATGATTCAAACCTGCGACATTTTAGACTACATTCACAGCCAAAGTCCTCCCATTATTCACCGGGATATTAAACCAGCAAATTTGATGGTTCGCCATGTAGACAACCGCGTTGTGGTTTTAGACTTTGGTGCTGTTAAAGAAATCGGTACGCCTTTGGGTACTCGCATCGGTGCCCCAGATTACAGTGCCCCCGAACAAAACCGGGGTCAGCCGCTAACCCAGTCCGACCTCTATGCAATTGGCCCGACTCTGATCTTTCTGCTGACCGGCGAAAGCCCTCACAGGTTTTTTAGCCGGCAAGGCAATGACTATCGATTTAATGTTGAAACTGTGCCTACCATCACGCCAAAATTACGCATGGTGATTGAGCGGGTAACAGAACCTAAACCCAGTCATCGCTACCAAAACGCTGGAGAACTTACTCAAGCGTTGGCCAGTTGTCTATAAGATCCGCCCGCCTACCATAGAGCCGGAAATCGCTCTAGGCTTCTTCTTCCCAAGTTTCCACTGCTAGCAACTCGCTCACGGGGTCTTGCATGGAAAACTCAAATTCCTGCAATTCCTTTTTCCAGTAAGGCCATTCGTCGCCATAAAGCAAGGAAATCTTCCAGAGGCTATCTGTCGGCTTGATAATCTTTGAGTCCACAAGAGAACGCACCTGACGCTGAAACTTCTCCATCGGGTGAATAACCTGCTGGTTCATACAACCTTTTACCATGATTGAATTTTGCAAATACTTGTCTAATGATGCTTGTCAGTACAAATTTCTTCCCTGTGCGTAGATTTCAAGGGGGTCTGCAATGTACCTTCTAATCTTTTATCGTACCACACCTGGTTTTGGCAAGTCGTTTTTGGGTGGGTAACCCGTACTCGCATAAAAAATCGCACAATGCACCGATTGCTGAGCGATCGATAACCTTACCTTGCCTAGCCGATGATTATAGCTATCCTAACGCACAGAGAAGATTTTTGGGCAAAGCAGTGTTCATCTGAATTTCAACCAACCGAGTGAACTCCTCAACAGTCTGCGCCTGAGGCTGCTATGTTATTAGCGTACCAAAGCTGAGCAGTTGATAGTTGAATTTAGAGTTCAATTTCTAAAGATACCTTATGCTGGCAGTTAGTGTGTTCTACCCTTAGTATCATTCTGAACTGAGGTTCTCGGTTCGGTATGATCAGGAGGGTCTTAATATTGCGCCTCCGGAGTTGCCTATGGCTCGCTACACTGGTTTATTTATTGTTGCAGTTCCGATTGATCGTCTCCGGCAATTACTGATTGACGTTCTAGAATCCTGCAGTTGTGAAATTATCTACGACACCGGGGATTATATAATGGCCCGCGAAGTGCTCGGTCAAGTCTCCTATCCCAAATTAGTGAGAGTGGAAGTCCTCATTGATCGCCCGAGTGAGGAGAATGACGAAATTCGGATGAACTTTGTGATCAAAAATGAAGAACTGCCTCTCCACGCTGACAACCATTGCCGGCAAACGTTTAATCAGATCCAACAAGCCATTGAACAAAACCGTCAGTGGCACGTTGTCGAAAGTACCATCAGCTAATGCTCTTAGATTTACTAGAGCTAACCCCGGTCAAAAACTCTTTTTATAAGTTGGCTTTTTAAAGAGATCATTCACTCAAAATCAGCAGCTTATGAGGGTTGTCACTGAAATACTGAAAGGTAATAAAGAAGACGGCTCTCCCGGATTTTGTTAAATTTCTTCATTCAGTATCTTCGGCGGGTGCGCTTAGAAAAGGGAGAAAAATGCAAACCGAAAGTAGCTAGCTGGTTGCCCCCTGAAAGATGCAGGGGGCTGAAATTATCAGCAAAGTTGAACTATAGGTGTGACGGCTGAGTGTGGGCACCGGCAGCCGTATCAGCCATCGAACCGGGAGAAAGTGCGCCGCAAAAGTAGAGAATTTCCGACCACGCTAACCGAGCTGAACGCCATCAGCGCACCGGCAGCCGCCGGGCTAAGCACAATGCCAAAGCCAGGTAGCAGGGCACCGGCTGCAACTGGAATACCTAGGGTATTGTAAGCAAACGCCCAGAACAAATTCTGACGGATTTTGAGAAGGGTGCCCCGGCTTAGCTCAATTGATTTGACTGTATCCATCAAATGATTGTGCATCAGCACAATGCCAGCAGTTTCCACAGCCACATCCGTGCCTGAGTGCAAGGCGATCCCGACGTCTGCTTGCGCTAGGGCGGGTGCGTCATTAATCCCGTCTCCTACCATTGCCACCCGATGCCCCTGAGCCTGTAGGTGGGCGATGGCAGTGGCTTTGCCATCCGGACGAACCCCGGCGATCACATCTGCCCCTGTCAGCCCCAGTTGTTGGGCAATGGCGTCAGCCGCTTCTTGGCGATCGCCGGTGAGCAGGATTACTCGCAGCCCCATCTGCCGCAAGCGATCTAAGGTTGCTTTCGCCTCAGATCGCAAGGTGTCACGACAGGCAATTAGCCCCACTAAAACATCGGCAGCCGCCACGTAAACCACTGTTTTGCCGGCAGAGGCCAACTCCAAACCGCGAGATCTCTCGGCCTCAGTAATGGAGAGTCCCTGCTGTATCAGCCACTCATCCGTGCCTAAAACTACCCTCAAGCCATTAATTGAGGCGCGAACTCCCAGCCCCGGTTCGGTGTAAAAATCCTGTCCACTCAGCAACGGCAATTCAAGCCGGTGGGCTTCCTCGACAATCGCTACTGCGAGGGGATGGCTGGCCCCACTTTCCACAGTGGCGGCTAGCTGTAGAAGAAAATTTTCCGGTTGATGATTTGAATTTTTAATGAAATTAGAATTTAACATTAAAAATTTGGAATCTTCAAAAATTGGCAGGCAATCAGTCACCGCAGGATGACCCGTTGTTAAAGTGCCGGTTTTATCAAATACGACGGTATTTAACTGGTGGACTTTTTCTAAAACGTCGCCGCCACGAATTAAAAGTCCGCGTTCTGCGCCGATGCCGGTGCCGACGAGGATAGCAGTTGGGGTGGCAAGTCCCAAGGCGCAGGGACAGGCAATCACTAACACCGCGATGGTTAACTTCAAACTCAGCAGGAGTGCTAAGTGCTGAGTGCTGAGTGCCGAATCAGGGTAAATGACCGGCATTTCATGATGCCCAGAGGCAATATGTTGCGCTTGAGGCAGCGTTTCTAAAGGCCACAGGTGCGTGCCGGCAAAATACCAGAAGATAAAGGTGAGCGCGGCAATTGTCATCACCCCATAAGTGAAGTAACCAGCCACCGTATCGGCCAGCTTTTGTACGGGTGCCTTACGGGTTTGGGCATCTTCGACTAAGGTGACAATCTGAGCCAAGGTCGTGTCCTTGCCGGTGCGTGTTGCCCGCACAACGATTGCGCCTGACTGATTCAGAGTGCCGGCGGCAACGAGTGAAGCGGGTTGTTTAATCACCGGCACCGCTTCGCCGGTCAGCATTGATTCATCTACGGTTGTGGTGCCGGCTACCACTTCCCCATCGACGGGAATTTTCTCACCCGGAAGCACCTGTAACCATTCCCCAACTCGGACTTGAGCAACTGGGATTTCTACGCCTGTAGTGGTGCTGCTATTCTTCGCTGGATCGGCAACTAAACGAGCGGTGGCCGGCTGTAAGCTAATCAGAGCTTCGAGCGCATTGGCAGCGCGGCCTCTGGCTAGCTGTTCCAGCGTCCGCCCTAGTAGGATAAAGCCTAACAACATTACCGGCTCATCGAAGAAACACTCCCATCCCAGTTGCGGGAATAGGAGGGCCACACAGCTAGCCAGGTAGGCGCTGATGGCTCCTAATCCGACAAGGGTGTTCATATTGGGAGCATTGCGCCGCAACCCACGCCAGCCATCGATAAAAATCGATCTTCCCGGCCCGAGCAGAGCGATTGTCGCTAACCCCCAGTGGAACCAAATCGTGCTGAGGAAGGGAAGGTCTGCCCAACCCATTTGTCCTAAATGGCCAATTCCGGAGAGCAGAATCAGAATGCCGGCGAGGGCAACGCGCCACAATTGCTGCTGAAAAGACTGCTGGCGTCGCTCAGCGGTGGAGAGCGAGCCGGTTGTTTCCAGGTTGGTTGCCATTTCACTTTGGCGGTTGCGCGGCTGAGTGGGAAAGCCGGCTAAAGTCAACTGATTGGCTAAGGCATCTGGGTCTACAATGCCGGTTTCACAGGCCACACTTGCCACCTCAGTGGCCAGATTCACACAAGCTGAAATTACGCCGGGATGCTGGATCAGCTGCCGTTCCACAACCGTCACGCAGCCAGCACATTTCATGCCTGCGACATCCAAGGTAATCATTTCTTGGGCGGTGGCCATCTTCCCGGCATTGCCTTCGTGATTGGTGTGCGCTGTGTTTGGAGAAACTTGCATAGAAAATCTCGGAATTGACGAGAACACCTCAACGCCGGAGAAACACCAGCTTTTGCGTTTCTCAACAGCGTCTCTACTTCGAGGGTAGGCGAAATTCCGAGATTCGGCTCAAGATTTACTAAGTTTTTTTAAGTTTTATTATTTCATTTAATTGAGAGTGTGGAATTTTTGATGCTGAGTCAAAAACTTCACTCAGAACTTAGAACTCCACACTCTGCACTGGGCACGAATAACTAATTGAGAGTATGGAGTTTTTGATACTGAGTTAAAAACTTCACTCAGAACTCAGAACTCCACACTCAGAACTGGGCACTAAACTTTCGCAGCCATCTTAGCTTCGCCGGCTGTTAAGCGCTCATAGGTTGCCCGCATTTTCAGGCCGGTTAGCACTTGGAACAAGCCGGTGCCATTGTTGGAACCCGGATATTCTTTGTGTTGAAGTAGTAGATGAGTCAGCTCACCGTAGTATTTAGTCGAGGTATTGCTGAGGTGGCCTTCAATATAGATCACCTCTTCGAGATTGTCGAATTGACCGTCTACTTCTAGGACGGAGACTTCGTGGCCGTAGTAAGTATCTGGGCCATAGAACATTCTGATGCCAGGATAAGAGCAGGTGAGTTTTCGGCCACAGGGCGTCCAATTAATCGTGGAGCCTTCATCAAACAGGTAGGCCGGCTCAAAGCCTTCTACGCCAAAGCGCTGGAGTAAGCGGACTCGCAGCACCTTGCGTTCTTTGTCCTCTTTGATTAATTCTGTCGGCAACACCTGGATCACGACATCGGCAAATTCTTTTTGCGGTTCGATGTAGGCGCTAAAGTCTGGCCGGCGGGCGTTGATGGCAGCGATGACATCTTCATAGCGATGACCACGCTCTGCCATATCTCGCTGAATTTTCCAAGCAATTTTGACATCATCGCTGATGTCGAGGTAAACGCTGAAGTCCAGCAGTGAGCGCACCCGTTCGTCATACAGGGGGTGAAGCCCTTCTACCACAATGATGTGATTGGGATCAACCCGTTCCGGTGGGTCAATCATGCCGGTTTCGTGATTGTAGATAGGCTTGTCGATTGCTTGACCATTCTTGAGCGCTTTGATTTGCTCATACATCAGGTCAAAGTTATTAGCCTTAGGGTTAAGCGCCGTAATTCCTGTTTCTTTACGCTGCTTGCGATCTAAGCTGTGGTAGTCGTCTAGACAGATCACGGTAACAAAATCTTCCCCGAATAAATCTGTCAAGCGGCGCAAAAATGTGGACTTACCGCATCCGGAGTCTCCGGCGACGCCAATTAAAACCACGCGATCCGGCTTACTGGTCATAGATTCCCTCTATCGATAAAGATTGTTTCCTAACTGAGTCCTAAGCAAATTCACTCCGCAGCCCAGAGGAGACTCCGGTGTTCTAGAGTTTAGCGATCTCTAACAGATGCTACGCGATTCGGCTGACGCATAAGCTATCGCTTTTCTCAATCGACTGCAAAGACAGAGTCAACACGTTTCACACAGCAGTCTAATGTCTGCCGGTTCGTGAAGGCTCTAGCTTCCCTAAGCTGAGTATTTAATACTAAGTGTTGAGGTCGATCTTACCAGAACAGGCTTACCCCTACAAGGCTTAGGGTCAGTTGAATAATTGAGTTCAGTACCTATGCTAAGGTTAATTGCGTCTTAAAAAAAATTAAAATTGACTCAATAGTTACATTCTTTGAGTTAGTTACCCGGTAAGGTGAGGGAAGATTAAGCAATGTACAATCCAAGCGCAGCGGGGAGTCCTGCTAATACGGTGTCTGGTAATCGCCTCTTTGTTTATGAAGTGGTTGGTCTGAGTCAGAACGAAGTAACCGACCAAATGGCTCCCCCCATTCGTCGCAGCGGCAGTGTGTTTATCACGGTGCCCTACAACCGCATGAATCAGGAAATGCGACGGATCACTCGCATGGGTGGCCAGATTGTCAGCATCCGGCCCCTGAGTGCTGACAGCGAAGCGAATGGCCAAAGCACGCAAGCCAATGGCTCGCAGGCTCCAAAGTCAGAAGAAAAAAGCAAGCCTATCGATGGCTCGCAGGCTACAAAGTCAGAAGAAAAAAGCAAGCCTATGACTCAAGCCAAGCATAAAACTGACATTCCGGTTAATCTTTACCGGCCCAATAATCCTTATGTTGGACAATGTCTGTCTAATGAAGAGTTAGTGCGCGAGGGTGGAGAAGGCACTGTCCGTCACCTGAAATTTGACATTTCTGGCGGGGATTTGCGCTATCTGGAAGGTCAGAGTATCGGGATTATTCCAGCCGGCACCGATAAAAATGGCAAACCTCACAAACTGAGACTGTATTCGATTGCTTCGACTCGCCACGGGGACGATGTTGATGACAAGACTATCTCGCTGTGTGTCCGGCAATTGGTATACAAGCATCCGGAAACCGGGGAAAAAGTTGAAGGTGTTTGCTCAACCTACCTTTGCAATCTCAATACTGGGGATGATGTGAAAATCACCGGCCCGGTCGGTAAGGAAATGTTGTTGCCAGAAGACCCGAATGCCACTGTAATTATGATGGCAACCGGCACCGGCATCGCACCTTTCCGCGCTTACCTGTGGCGGATGTTTAAGGAACAGCACGAAGACTACAAGTTCAACGGTTTGGCTTGGCTGTTCTTTGGTGTCGCTTATACTCCAAATATTCTCTATAAAGAAGAGTTGGAGGAGTTGCAGCAAAAGTACCCAGATAATTTCCGCTTGACTTGTGCAATTAGCCGCGAACAGAAGAATGCTCAAGGCGGCAAAATGTACATCCAAAACCGGATTCAAGAAAACGCAGATGAACTGTGGGAGTTGGTTCAAAAGCCAAATACCCATGTTTATATTTGCGGCTTGAAGGGTATGGAAGGCGGCATCGATGAAGGGATGTCTGCGGCTGCCGGCAAGCATGGTGTTAATTGGACGGATTACCAGAAGAAGATGAAGAAGGAAGAACGCTGGCACGTAGAAACCTACTAAGCTCAGTTGCTCTGCATCTAATTTGCATTATGTGGGACGGGCAAAATGCCCATCTCACAAAAATGAGAAAATCAAATATTGCAAATTAGGCTATTTTCAGATTTTTGGTAACTTTTTAATATCAAATGTGAGGGCGAGGTATCAATAGATGCCTCGCCTTTGCTGTTGGGGGGAATGAGGGATGCCGGTGTGATAATAATTTTAGAGATTAAAAGGAGCCGGTCACATGGCAGATAAGCAAGTCGCAATTTGAGCGTAGCCAGCCACTTAATTCGAGGCGCTCTGGGTCATAAACATAGTATTATTCAACTGCATAACGCTCGTAAAACTTAAATTTTTGGAGCATTTTAATAAGCGTATTGCAAGTAGAAAACACATCAAACACAACTTGAGGAGGACTGTTATTTTCTTGCCATTGCTAATAAGAAACTTGATCAACTTTATGCCGGCCAAATACTATCATGACATTTGACGCTTTTTTAAGCGTGTTCTGCCCTTTTATCGGCTACCACCATAAGCCACCGGCAAAAACATCAGCCTCATCAGCAAAAAATAATTCCAGTGCCAGCTTGATGTAAACAATCCAGTTAAACTGTTTTCTATGCTCTGCCATTTGCTGATTGTCAGTGTCTAGGTAGATAATCGCTTCCTGGGAAGTTTTTCGTGCAGTTACCATTGAGCGCCTCCACCAAATAGATCGAATTGTTCTAAGCTTAACCTTTAGGCGCGGGTAACTGTCACAATAGTTTTGGCAAGAATTTAGTCAATACGGATTGAAATCGTGGCTTTCAAAGTAGGTTTGTTGGGATTAGGCACAGTTGGCACCGGCACGGCGGAGATTTTACTCTCTCCAGAGGGGCGTCACCCGCTGTTGCAAGAATTGGAAATCTATAAAATTGGAGTGCGTTCCCTTGATAAAGGTCGCACTTTACAAATAGACAAAAATGTGTTTACAACAGACCTCGAATCAATCGTCACTGATCCGGCTGTTGACATTGTGGTAGAGGTGATTGGGGGACTCGAACCGGCACGCAGCCTAATTCTTAAAGCGATTGCCGGCGGCAAACACGTCGTCACCGCTAACAAAGCAGTTATCGCTCGCTACGGCGACGAAATCTTCACCGCCGCTAATGAAAAGGGCGTATACGTCCTTCTAGAAGCCGCTGTTGGCGGTGGCATCCCCGTCATTCAACCGCTTAAACAATCCTTGGGTGCGAACCGCATTCAAAGCGTCACCGGCATCGTTAACGGCACCACCAACTACATCCTCACCCGGATGGCAACTGAAGGGGCGGATTTTGCCGATGTGCTCGCCGATGCCCAAAAACTCGGTTATGCGGAAGCCGATCCCACAGCAGATGTTGATGGTTTTGACGCTGCCGATAAAATCGCAATTCTGGCAAGTTTAGCCTTTAACGGACGCATCAAACTCGAACAAATTTACCGTGAAGGCATTCGGCAGATCAGTGCAGCGGATATCGCCTATGCCGAAAGATTAGATTTTGTCATTAAGTTGCTGGCAATTGCCAAGCGTGAAGTGACAACCTCTGCAAATTCACAACCTTCAACTCAAGACAATTTGCAACTGAGAGTGCATCCAACCTTAGTACCAAAAACGCATCCGCTCGCTAATATTAACGGCGTTTACAATGCAATTTTGATAGAAGGAGAACCCCTCGGACAGGTGATGTTTTATGGACGGGGGGCCGGTGCCGGCCCCACTGCGAGTGCGGTTGTCGCAGATATTATGAATATTGCGGCGGTTCTAAAAACCGAAACTGAACCCCTACCGCATCCCTTAATTAGTTGCTCTCACCAGCATTACTGCACCATCGCCCCAATGGAAGAAGTGGTGAGCCGGTTTTATGCTCGTTTTCTCACACGAGATCAACCCGGTGTGATTGGCAAATTAGGCACCAGTTTTGGCAACTACGGGGTTAGCTTAGAATCTATTGTTCAAACAGGAATGCGCGATCATTTAGCAGAAATTGTCGTCGTTACGCACGATGTTCGGGAAGGGAATTTCCGACAGGCTTTAGAAGAAATTCGCACGCTAGATGCTGTAGATAGCATTCCCAGTATTTTGCGTGTGCTTTAACCGACAATACTAGGTTTTCAAGATGGGAGCATCCTATTTTTGTAAACTTGTCGTGCGGGCATCTTGCCCGCTTCTCGTCCTCTGTGGAATTAAGATAATCCCACTTCAATATTTTGGGCAATCTAAGATGCTCGTTTCAAGATAGGCTGCCGGCAAAAACCTGAAAAGCACACCATTAAGCGCTATCTACCCCTTAACCTTATCTGCGGTTTTTCATCCCAAAAACTAAATATTTCCAACACGTCAAAATGGGAGAAGAACAAACCTCACATTTTCGAGTTTTGTTCCTCTCCCATTTTGGTAATTACTAGCCAATTATTTTTGCCAGCAATCGTTAACTTTCGCCAAGAATTTTCGGCACTTTGAAAAATTCACCCTCTTGATCAGGGGCGCAGTTAAGGATTTCTTCGCGATAAGGATAGGGCTGAAGATCATCCGGTCGCGTTATATTGCTAACATCAATAACTCGCGTTGTCGGAGGCACATTCTCGGTGTTGAGTTCGCTCAGTTGCTCAAAATAATCCAGAATGCTACCGAGTTGAGTGGTAAATTGCTCCTCTTCCTCGGCTGTGAGTTCTAATCTTGCCAGATGAGCGACTTTGCGGACTTGATCGCGATCAATCATGTGAATCTTAAAGGTTGAATTTTGACTTTTAATCAGCTAGATTGCACAGGAATGGGGAATGGGTAATAATCGGAACAATTTCCAATTCCCTAGAAATACACGTCCATCGTAGATCGCCCAGTTGTCTTCAGCCAGTTTTGAGCTTCGATGTAGTTATTGGGTGCGATGCGAATTGCCCGCATCCAATACTCAGCAGCTTTCTGGTACATTTCTTCGGCTTCCTCATCTTGGCCTCCTTCCTTCGCTTTATCGCCGCGATAGTGATAAATCACAGCAATATTGTTTAGGGCCTGGGGCAAGCGAGGGTTGAGTTCAAGGGCTTCGAGATAGTATTCCATTGCTTTATCCTGTTCACCGTTGCTGGTATGGATCAGCCCGATGTTGTAGAGGATATAGCTGCGATCATAGGGATCTTCTTCCAGCTTCAGCGCTTCCAAGTAGTTTTCTAAAGCTTCTGCATATTCCCCATCCGCCTGGGCAGACATCCCATCGCGGTAGTACGCGAAAGCTTCTTTCGCTTTTTGGTTGGTAGGCAGGATCTTCAGGATGATATCTGCCATCACCGTGAAGCTTTTGTCGATGAAGTTGTCGTTCCGTTGAGTTCTGGGCATAGGTTTGGGGCTACTAGCTCACATTAGCCTGTTAGGTGGTGCCGGCAATCACGCCTTTTAATGTAGCTTAGCGCCGATCTGTGGTTCTTGAGCGTTTTCGTTACATTCCCAGACGGTTGCCGGGTGCTTCTGCCAGATGGCCATTGCGATCGGCATCACCTAGAGGGCAGCTTGTCGTCACACACTCTTTATCTTGAAATCACTGGTCTGTTAAAAACTTATCACATTCTTTAAAGCCTGAAATCACTGAATATGATAGGTCAATCGTTCATACTGATAGTTAGGAAAAGGTACAAGACTGAATTGAGGAAACCCCCCATGTTTTACACCCACACCGCCAAAAAAAGCTCTTTCTTGAAAATTGTCTACTCTAAGATTAAAGTCAACGGAAGAGAAGAGTTGGTGCCAATGGAGTTATATACAGATGGTTCTGTCAAACGCTGCGAATTCTAAGGATTAAAATTTAGAAAATGCAAAAAACGCAAAAATTTGCCTCCTTCCATTGGGGCGGGAGGATTAATCGCCCTCTAACCCTAAAATATCTGAAAAAATCATCCCCCGGTATAACTATCGGGGGATGATTTTTAGGGTGAATAAAATTAATATACGCTCGACCTTATTTTAGAATAAACCCAGTAGATGGACTCCATAAGCTAGGAGTTGGTGGAATGCGCTGGAATTCTGTTTATGGGAAATTGCTTAAATTTAAAAGGAGCAACCGGCACATAACAGGCACCATTGCCGGTTGCGCTATCCTTCTCTCACTTGTCTGGATTTTTAGCACATATCAGGTATTGCTTTCTATGACAACTCCTTCTCAACTGCTAACTGATCCATTTTTACAAATGCCGGCTGAAAATTCGGTACGAGTCGTTTGGTTTACTGAATTTGCCGGTTCCCGCCATACGGTTATTTATGGCAAAGATTTAAATAAAGAAGTGATCGCGACAACAACCCAGTTAAGCCGCACTCGTGAAGATAGCCGGTCACAAGTGAAAGGTCAAACTAAAGATAATCTTATTTTTACGCAGCCAACAATACGAAAAATCTGGCGGCATGAAGTAAAAGTTGAGAATTTAATTCTTGGTGAACGGCTGCCGTATTATGTCGCTAGTGTTCGAGAAGATGGGGAGAAAATTGATAGTGCGGTCTTTACCTTAAGATCAGCACCTTCTGAGAAACAAGCTTTAAAAATATTATTAACTTCCGATCACCAATTGATGCCAATGACGGCGGCTAATCTTGAGAAAGTTGTCGAAACTGTTGGTAAGGTAGACGCCATTTTTCACGCCGGCGATTTAGTAAATATTCCTGATCGTGCTTCAGAATGGTTTGATGATGATCGAGGTGGCGCGTTTTTTCCTTGTCTTCAAGGTCGCGCTCGCTATGAATTAGAAAAAAATGACGTTAAAACTGTTTATAAAGGCGGCGAATTAATTCAACACGCCCCACTATTTACAACAATTGGAAATCATGAAGTTATGGGACGCTTTTCGATGGAGAGCAGTCTCAATGAGCAGTTGTATGATGCTTATCCTCGCACAGCCGCTCAACAACTCTACCCAACTGAAGATGAAACAGGGTTGAAAAATAATTCTTTTAATACGGATACTTACGAAGAGATTTTTACACTACCGGAAAGTCATAAGGGTAGAAAAAAATATTATGCTGTTACGTTTGGAGATGTGCGGTTGGTGGTTCCTTTTATCACGAATGTCTGGCGAATTGAAAGCCTAAATGCTGATGCGAAGGGAAGATATCGAGAACGAGAGCAAGATTTAAATAATCCGGCTGCTTGGGGATATGGACAGCATATTCCTGAGCCAATTGTCAAGGGAAGTGTTCAATATAATTGGTTAGAAAAAGAGCTGAATAGTCCGGAGTTTAAGCAGGCAAAATACAAGATTGTGATGTTTCACCATCCGCCGCATACGCTTGGGGGAAATATCGTGCCGGCATATACAGATCCCGTGCAGATTATTGAGCGTAATGCGGATGGAAATATTCAGGCAATCCGCTATGAATATCCGAAGGAGGCTGATTATATTATTCGGGATGTTGTACCGTTGCTAGAGGCTGCCGGCGTGCAGTTGGTATTTTATGGACACTCGCATTTATGGAATCGTTTTATTAATTCTCAGGGAATGCACTTTTTAGAAACCTCAAATGTCGGGAATTCTTACGGCGCGGCAGTTGCAGAAAAGCCGCGAAAAGTACCCGCCGGCTATCAGGAAGACTATGCAGCAACCGGCAATCCCAATGGGTTAGAGCCGGTGATGCCAACAATTGCGCCAATTTTAGATGAAAATGGGCAGCCGGTGCCTTACATTGCCAGTAATGATCTAACAGTTTTTAGTATTTTAGAGACGGGTGCCGGTGTAGTGAGCAGTTATTACTTTGATACGCGCTTGCCGCAATCCCAAGTGGTGAAATTTGATGAATTTAAGCTTAAGGTGCCGGCTATAACTCAACAATAGGGAAAATAAAGGAATGAGGGGAAGCTTTTATAATGACTTCGGGTGATTTGAGAAAATATAAGTGTGAAAGCAGTGCCGGTTAAAATTAATCAATTGCAAGCTTATGATTTCACTAGGCAAATTTTATGAATTAATAAATTCGCCTTCAGAAAGCAAGTCTTCTAGATTACTTAAATCTTCTTTTTCCCAAGTAGAATTTAAGGTAGTATTAAAGTATTCTCCCCCATGATTCTGCTCAACTCGCGGAGCTTCTTTAGAATAAGTTTTCGCCTCAGAAGTCCCGCGCTGAGCTTGGTAGTAGGTATAAGCTTCAGCATTAATACACATGACGTGATAAAAATCTTTATTCGCCCCAGGTTCATCTCCCAATTTATAACGGGCTAACCCTCGATTCATATAAGCTTTGGCATAGGTGGGATCGATCACCACCGCTTGATTGTAATCTTCAATTGCTCCGCCGTAATCTCCTAATTTAGCTCGAACACACCCTCGATTGTAGTAAGCATAAACGTTTTTTGGATCAATCAGCAAAGCTTGATCGTAATCGTTAATCGCTTGTTGATAATCTTTTAAGTGATAATAAGAAAGACCACGATTAATATAAGCTTTGATATATTTTGCATTTAAATGCAAAGTTCGCTCGAAATCTGAAATTGCGGCTTGTTTATCTCCCAAAAGATAGTAAGCCCGCCCACGATTGTAATAAAACTTGTAGTTATTGGGATTAATGGCTATTGATCGCTCGTAATCTTGAATCGCAGATTCGTATTCCCCTAGATGAGCAAAAGCTAGTCCCCGGTTGTTATAACCGGCCTCCAAATTATAATTGTTAGCAATCGCTCGATTAAAATCTTCAATGGCTTGCTGATGCTCGCCCAATTTTCGCCAAGCATTCCCCCGATAAAAATAAGTTTTAGACAGTTTAGCATTGAGATACAAGGCTTTATTAAAATCTTCAATCGCCTTTTCATAGTCTTGTAAATAATAATAAGCAAGACCCCGCTGATGGTACGCTCTAACTGCTCCCGGTTGCAGATCCAGCGTCTGGTTGAAGTCGTCAATGGCTCCCCAGTAGTTGCCCAAACGGGCTTTGTGTAAGCCTTGTTCATACAATTGTTTTGCCGACATACGGATCTCCTCTAATAAGTTTTATCGGTAACAAGATAAATTTTTTATGTTAAACTCTATAAACAATTTTAGCAAAAATTTTTATAGTTCGGGATGAAGCCTTCCTCAAGAAAATTTTAAAACCTTGCAAAACAAAGCGTTGAATGAAAAAGATTGAGAGCGAGGTTTTCACGAAAAGAAACGGATGACTGACCTTAAGCGAGTGTTCGGATTGAGTAAAAGATGCCCTGGAAATTGCGGGGCCGGCACAAGAAATTCCAACTTTACCATCCCACGCTTCATCCGCCAGTTGCTCTCACTCCCCATCGGCGCGCGAGAGACGCCCTATCCTCAGCCCTATGGCACAATCTTATAAAGAAACCCTGCCCTTTCTCCACTGATGACTCCAACCCTCCCCCCTCAATACGATCCAGCAACCACAGAAGCCAAGTGGCAAAAATTCTGGGAAGAAAATCAAGTATTCAAAGCTGATCCCAATCATCCGGGCGAACCCTACTGCATCATGATTCCGCCGCCAAACGTCACCGGCAGCTTGCACCTGGGCCACACCCTCGGCGATACGATTATGGATATCCTCGTGCGCTACCACCGCATGAAAGGACGCAATACCCTGTGGCTGCCGGGAACCGATCACGCCAGTATTGCCGTACAAACGATTCTGGAAAAACAGCTCAAGGAAGAAGGTAAAACCCGCTACGATTTGGGGCGTGAACAATTCTTAGAACGGGCTTGGGCGTGGAAAGCAAAATCCAAGGGGACAATTGTTGGCCAGCTGCGCCGGCTAGGTGTGTCAGTCGATTGGTCACGGGAACGCTTCACAATGGATGAAGGCTTATGCCAAGCTGTTTCACAAGCATTCGTCCAACTCTACGAACAAGGGCTGATCTATCGCGGCAATTATCTCGTGAACTGGTGCCCAGAGTCCCAGTCTGCCGTCTCTGATTTGGAAGTGGAAAATAAGGAAGTTAAAGGCAATCTCTGGCACTTCCGCTATCCCCTCAGCGACGATTCTGGCTACCTAGAAGTAGCGACAACTCGCCCGGAAACGATGCTGGGAGATACTGCTGTTGCTGTTAATCCCAACGATGATCGCTACAAACATTTAATCGGAAAAACCCTGACGCTGCCGATTATGGGGCGAGAAATTCCGATTATTGCTGATGAATTAGTCGATCCCGAATTCGGCACCGGCTGCGTCAAAGTCACGCCGGCACATGACCCCAATGACTTTGAAATGGGCCAGCGCCATCAACTGCCGTTCATCAATATTATGAACAAAGATGGCTCCTTAAACGAGAATGCCGGCCCATTCCAAGGACAACCCCGCTTTACTGCCCGAAAAAATGTCGTCAAGCGGCTAGAAGAAGACGGCGTGCTCGTCAAAATCGAGGATTACAACCACAGCGTCCCTTACAGTGATCGGGGGAAGGTGCCGGTGGAACCCCTCCTCTCCACCCAGTGGTTTGTCAAAATTCGCCCCCTGGCAGACAAGGCGCTAGACTCCCTAGACAACCAAAAGTCCCCAGAATTTGTGCCCCAGCGCTGGACAAAAGTTTACCGCGACTGGCTAGTGAAAATAAAAGATTGGTGCATTTCCCGGCAGCTGTGGTGGGGACATCAAATCCCCGCCTGGTATGTCGTTAGCGAAACCGGCGGCGAAATCACCGACAGCACCCCCTTTGTCGTGGGACGAAATGAAGCCGAGGCGCGAGAAAAAGCAACCTCACAATTCGGGGAAAATGTCAAGTTAGAGCAAGACCCTGATGTTCTCGATACTTGGTTTTCTTCCGGACTTTGGCCCTTTTCAACCTTGGGTTGGCCAGAACAAACCCCTGATCTCGCGGCTTACTATCCCACTGCTACCCTCGTCACGGGCTTTGATATCATCTTTTTCTGGGTTGCCCGGATGACGATGATGGCAGGACATTTTACCGATCAAATGCCGTTTAAAGACGTTTATATTCACGGCTTAGTGCTGGATGAAAACGGCAAGAAAATGTCAAAATCGGCCAATAATGGCATTGATCCGCTGTTGCTAATAGATAAATACGGAACCGATGCCTTGCGCTATTCCTTGGTGCGAGAAGTTGCTGGTGCCGGCCAAGATATCCGGCTGGAATATAATCGCAAAAAACAAGAGTCGGCAACCGTAGAAGCCTCTCGCAACTTCACCAATAAGTTGTGGAATGCCGCTCGGTTTGTGATGATGAATTTAGATGGGCAAACACCTCAACAATTAGGCCAGCCGGCAACAGATGCTCTAGAATTGTCAGATCGCTGGATTCTGTCTCGCTATCATCAAATGGTGCGACAAATCGGCAATTCCATTGAAAATTACGGCATCGGAGAAGCTGCAAAAGCACTCTATGAATTCTTCTGGGGCGATTTCTGCGATTGGTATATTGAGCTAGTGAAGTCGCGTTTACAAGGTGAAGATACAGCCTCGCGGCGAGTGGCGCAGCAAACCCTAGCAGTCGTTTTGGAAGGAATTTTAAAACTGCTGCATCCCTTTATGCCTCACATTACCGAGGAAGTTTGGCACACCTTAACGCAAGTCGGTGAAAATCAAACGCTAGCCTTACAAATCTATCCAGAGGTTGATGCAACTTTGCTCAATCTAGAGTTAGAGTCAGATTTTGCTCTGCTCATGGAGACAATCCGCACAGTTCGCAATCTTCGCGCTGAAGCGGATATCAAGCCGGCGGTGAAAGTATCGGCGATTTTACAAAGTGAAAGTGAGCGCGAACGGCATATCCTCACATTAGGGCAATCTTACATTCAAGATTTAGCGAAGGTTGAAAACTTAACTATCGCTGAAACCATTGATTCCGATTCTCTCCAAAGTCAAGAAGGAGAAGGCGGCTCAATTGCGGGTGTAGTTGGAACCGTTCAAGTTGTCATTCCTTTAGCCGGCGTTGTCGATGTTGCGGCACTGCGATCTAAGTTAGAGAAAAGTTTGGGGAAAGTAGAAGCAGAAGCCAAATCTTTAGCCGGTCGCCTGAGTAATTCCGCATTTGTTGATAATGCTAAACCAGAAGTGGTGCAGGGAGCGCGGGATGCACTAGCAGAAGCCGAGAAACAGGTGGAAATTTTGCAGAGCCGGCTCAATAACCTCTAGCAATAGTATCTAGTAGTAGCTCCTGAGAGCTTAAATGTTTTGTCAAGGTGCCTCCGCGCAAATCCTGTGCCGGTTGGCACCTTGAAACTTACCAATTTCCTCAAATATAAATGAGCGCTAAGCAAAAAGTTAAAAATATAACCGAGCGAGAGAATTAGTTAATGCTGTATTTAGCTCAGGTGCAAAGAAAAGGGTTCTTAGGTAAAGCCGGCATCCGACTTTTGGCTCGCCAAAAATCAGAAGACACTTGGGCACTTGTTCCCGGTGAAGACATTATATTTTTAACAGAACCCAGCGCTTTAACCGATGGTTTCCTTGTTTTGATCGAGCTTTCTCCCACGCGCCAAATTGTCAAAATTCAAGAAGCTGTTCCTTGGATTTTGGATTTAGTTCAGCAATATCTAAGCAAAGGCTTTTCGCCGGCATTCTTACAGCAAGAAGCTGAGCGAGTTGAACACTGGCGGCAGTCCCTCACCTTACAAAGTCAGGATCTTGCCCGTCGCACCATAGAACTTGAAGCGCGTCGCGAACAAATTCAAGAGTTAGAAGAACAACTCAAACAGCAAAAACGGACACTGGAATTGCTTGCGGCTCAGTTACAAGCGAGAGGAAATTCCGCATCGTGAGTCTGTCGAGATGAAGCCGGCATTTGAAAATTAGGATTTATTTCTTTCAGCCTTCAGAAATTTTTATTAACTAATGTGAAATATTTTTACTTAATCTCGATGAATTATATAATATAAAATCGCAAACTCCGTAGACAAAAATATTTAAACAAATAAACGATTAAAAATTAAATTATGCAGTTATTAAATGCAATCGCGGTAAAAATTGCATAATGTCTGCTTTTTTTATTCTACATTCTTGTCGGTTGCTTTTAGAGTAAGTGAAATGTCTTATTTTATGAACGGCAAGGATAGGATTTATAGAGCGGTTGATTAAAGGGCTGCATGAGTTTCATGCTAACTATGAAGGCACGCCCCTGTTAAATGTCACGATTCAAGAAAATGTCTTGACTCAAATAGATAATTTGCGAACTTATCCGGTTATTCGTGCTAAACTGCGTGCCCATCAAATCCAGATTCACGCTTGGGTTTATAAAATTGAGACGGGAGAAGTTTTTGCTTACAATGCCTTTGATGCTCAGTTTGAGCCGCTTGATAAGCAGTTATCCGGCATCTTTGAATTGTGCCCGTGCTGATATGGCAGCGATGCAGTTAGAATCGATTTCATCGATGTCGCTGAGTTTAACTTAACGAAGATGGCAACAAGTTAGCCAGTGAGAGAATAGGTTGATATTTTGGTTTTTAACCGTAGATGATAGCGCAGCGTGCCGCAGGCATAAGCAGATAAACGCAGATGAGGCTAACCGGCAAATAAATTAAAAGGTAGGCTTTGCATAGTTTGTGCAAAGCCAGTGTTGAAGGTTGTAGAACAAGAAAATGAACAGTTAGCACTGTTGATTTTAGTTATTTTGTTCTTTGAGCCGGCAGAGATAAGGCGCGTTGTTGGCTGCCATTGTGACCATTACTTTTAATCGGTTCTTCGCGTAGTAAAACATCACGAATCAACCGCGCTAAAGCACGCTGAGCTAAACCGCCGGCAATCTGCTTACCCATCCGCTGAGTTTCTGGCTTGAGGATAAGCTGGGGAAGCACTGAAGCCACCTTTACCGGATCAAAACCTTTTGTTTCTTGAAGAATTCCCCAAATGCGTTGGAAATGCTCCATATTTTTCTCTTCTGCAGGAGTCATCGCCGGCTTGTTCACCCTTAAACCAAACCACTCTCCGACAACAGAAGTCGCGTTTTGAAAACTTTGGCGCGAGAGAGTATCTAAACTCTTAACAATCTCATCAATCAAGTAATCCCGAATGAAATCTCCCCGTTCGGAGAACAAAAATTCTAATGCTTGATTGAGCGCTTGACTGATATCATAATCATCGCTGCTTTTCGCATTCTTTAATAAATTCTCCAGCCGGTTCCAGCGGAAACTACCTTCCTTAAACAGCAAATCCCGCAAAGAAGAACGCAGTTCAGGGGATGGATCTGTTAACAGCCGCTTTGCCACATAAGGATAAGCTTTGCTAAGTACCTTAAAATTGGGATCGACATTAATTGCAATCCCTTCTAAGGTCACTAGCGACCGGATAATCAAAGCGTAGTAAGCCGGCACGCGGAAGGGATAGTCATACATCACTTGCGATAACTCGTCAGTAATGCTCTTAAAATTCAGCTCTGCAACACTTGCTCCCAAAGCATTACCAAACACGCCGGCTAGAGCTGGAATAATTGGCGTCAGGTCAGTATCGGGGGTCAAAAACTCTAGCTTCACATAATCGTGAGCCAAACCTTCAAAATCGCGGTTGACAAGGTGAACAATGGCCTGAATTAAACCGTAACGCTGATAAGGTTTCACCTCGCTCATCATGCCAAAGTCGAGGTAAGCTAACTGGCCATCTCGCGTTGCCATCAAATTACCCGGGTGGGGATCGGCATGGAAAAAGCCGTGTTCTAGCAGCTGGCGCAGGGAACACTGAACGCCTAAATCAATTAGGTATGAAGCGTCAATTCCCTGAGCGCTTAGCGATTCTAAATTGGTTAGTTTGGTGCCATCGATCCACTCCATTGTCAGCACCCGCCGGCCCGTGTAAGGCCAGTAAATTTTAGGCACGTAAATGTCTTTCAAATGGCCGTATAACTCGGCGAACCGTTCGGCATTATGACCCTCATGGGTGTAGTCCATTTCCTCAAACAAGCGGGCGGCAAACTCATCGGCAATTGCCACTAAGTCGCTGCGAACTTGTTTCATATTTCTTTGTGCCCAACCAGCCAACCGCCGCAAAATGTAAACATCTAAAGTGATGCTTTCAGCTAAACCGGGTCGTTGTACCTTCACCGCAACCGTTTCGCCGGTTTTCAGTTTGCCTTTGTAAACTTGCCCAAGGGACGCCGCAGCCACCGGCTCTGGTGAAAGTTCAGCATAAATCTCATTAGGGTGAGCGCCAAGTTCTTCTTCAATAAATTGGTAGGCAATTTTGTTGGGGAAGGGAGGCAGTTGATCTTGCAATTTCGCCAACTCTTCCAAATAACCCGGTGGCACCAAGTCGGGGCGGGTTGATAAAGCTTGCCCAATTTTGATGAAGGCTGGGCCTAACTGAGTCAGCATTTTCCGTAACTGCTCAGCTCTAGCCGGCTGATTTTTGACCAATCTGCCGGTTTGGCGATCCCACCACAAATTCAGGCCAAAGCTAGCCAGTTTTGACACAATGCTTAGCCTACGCCTCCACACCGGCAGCGGTCTGGAGCTGTAATATTCGTTAATCGCGACTGCATCGTACTGCAGCGCATCTGAAGAGAAGTTATCTGCCGGCACCGGCACGACGATGTCTGTTAGCTCCACCACTCTGGGGATGCGCTCACTCTCAACCGTGATAGTGGCAACTGCCGAGCTTGCCTCCTGGGTTGTGGCTGTAGATATCGGCTGCTCGGTCATTGTTGCTGAATTCAACTGGGCTGAGGTAGGTGATACCGTCTTGACATCCATGAGTTAGGAACCGACTAGAGGTAACGATGTTAAACATTGTAACAATTTGCCGGTGGCGCACCATAATTCCCAAGGTAGAATCTCAGTTCAGGAGTGGCTGCCAGCGTAACTGAGTGCCGGTGTGTCAAAAAACAGCAGCGTGCCAAGTTAAAGTGAAGGGGAAAACGGGCTTGCTATCCCGGGGTTTTCTCCTGTAGGGGCGAACTTTCCCTCACCGAGGCCGAAAAGCAGCAGCCTCCAGACTAGCTCTGGGTGCGGTCAGAACTCAAGAAAATAAAGCCAAAAAAACTTACTCAACATCTCAGCTTAAACTGAATTCAATCTCAATGTTTAAAATTTTAATCACGGAAACTTTAAGAATTTAAGCTTTACCTCCTAAAGTTTTTAGACAAAATTAAGTTTGTGTTAAAGGTTTTATTTTTCTTCAATATGGTTATTAATTTGCTTGTTTAAACAAACTTGATAGGAATCAAAATAATTTAAAAAATAACTTGAGTAAAACTCTTGTGTAATATCAAGGAATGCGTGAGCCTCACCCCGGCAGATTGAAACAAACCTATTTGCGTGTACCCCGGCATATTGCCTTTAAGCTGAATTTTGCCCCATGTTGATATCCTTACGGATTGAAAATTTTGCCCTGATAGATCGGCTGGAACTAGAATTTGGCACCAGCCTCAACGTCCTCACCGGCGAAACCGGCGCAGGAAAATCAATTATCCTAGACGCCCTTGATGCCGCCTTGGGCGGCAAAGTCACAAGTCGGGCGATTCGCACCGGCGCAGAACGTGCCTTAGTAGAAGCCACATTTGAGCTTGAGCCAACCGTAGCCGAGTGGGTGCGCGAGCAGGAAATTGACCTTTTCGATGGCACCTTACTCGTTGCCTGCCGGGAACTGGTGGCCGGTCAAACTAGCCTGCGTAGTCGATCCCGCCTGAATGGGGTGCTCGTCAACCGTCAACTGATGGATCAGCTGCGGGAACGGCTGGTGGAAATTACCGCCCAAGGTCAAACCGTGCAACTTGGCCAACCGGCCCGCCAGCGCGACTGGCTAGATGCCTTTGGGGGAACCGCTATCTGGGAAAGCCGGCAAAAAGTCGCAGCAGCCTTTGCTGTTTCCCAGCAAGCATTACAAGCACTTGAACAACGGCGGCAGTCAGAACAGCAACGACTGCAACGACTCGATTTGATCGATTATCAAATTAAAGAACTGAGTGCTGCCGGTTTAGGTGATGCCGACGAATTAGAACAATTAGAAGGTGAGCGCAGACGCCTCGGACACGTTGTTGAGCTGCAACAGCAAAGCTATCAAGTTTACCAAGCACTTTATCAAAACGACACCGGCGCAGACGCGGCTGCCGATTTATTGGGACAAGCAGAAGCAAGCCTGACAGATATGGTGCGCTACGACAGCGAGCTGCAATCAGTCCTCGATTTAGTCAGTAATGCCTTAGCCGATATAATGGAAGCAGGCCGGCAAATATCGACCTACGAGGCGAGTTTGGAGGCCGATCCCCAGCGGCTGCAAGACGTTGAGCAGCGGATCTTGGAACTTAAACAAATCTGTCGCAAATACGGACCGGGATTAGGTGATGCCATCGCCTATCATGAGCGCATTCAAACCGAGCTAGAGGAACTCACCGGCGAAGGTCAGTCCTTAGAAGTCTTGGAGAAAGCTTATCAAGTCGCTCAAAGCCAGCTAACAGAAGCCTGTAGCGCGTTAAACGCGTTGCGCCAGACGGCTGCCGGTGAGCTGGAATCTCGGCTCATTAAAGAACTTAAGCCTCTGGCGATGGAGAAAGTGCAGTTTCAAGTCGAAATTGCCCCCTGTCCTCCCACCGCCGCCGGTGCAGATCGAATTACCTTTAAATTTAGCCCGAATGCCGGTGAACCCTTACAACCGCTTACAGAAATTGCCTCTGGTGGGGAAATGAGTCGTTTCCTCTTGGCCTTGAAAGCCTGTTTCGCTCAGGTCGATGATGCCGGCGTGCTCGTTTTTGATGAAATTGATGTGGGGGTTTCCGGACGAGTCGCCCAAGCCATCGCCCAAAAACTTTACCAACTCAGTCACCGGCACCAAGTCCTTTGTGTCACCCACCAGCCGCTAGTCGCGGCGATGGCGGATCATCATTACCGAGTGGACAAACAAACCATTGATTGTCCAGAAACAGAAACCCACAACAATCATCAAGACTTCTTGATCCCAGACGTGCGAACCGTGGTTCGAGTCGCAAAGCTCAACCCTCACCAACGCCGAGAAGAACTGGCCCAGTTAGCCGGGGGGCAGTCCGCTCAACAATCGATCGCATTTGCAGATTCTCTCTTGGTTCAAGCGGCAAATCTCCGCGCTAACGAGAACCCGATGCCAGCCGGCACTCAATTGGGGAAAAATTCAACCACAATGCCGGTAAAAACACCATCCCAATCTACTGCAAAAAATTCTTAAACTTACGGTGTGATAGATTTGACCAGTCATGGATCGCCGGCCCAAACGTCCCAGTCTTGCAAATGTCCCGTTTAGATATTCCCAAAACTGTCATAAAGGAAATACTTGGTAGAAATTAACACACATAATTCCCTTAAGAATGCCAAAATCATGATTGAAAGCCTAATGCGAGTCAGCTTTAGTGTCGAGATCACACACTTTTATCTGGCAAAACGTGCTATCACTTTAACAACATCGTCATCTATCATCCAATTCTCAACGACCGAGTAAACTGAGGGAGTAGTCTTGGATCTGCTTGCTCGGTAAAACCTACCCGTCAGGCGGTATTGGCAGAATACTTACACAGTCAAAGTCGTTCTTTAACTCCAGGCATCTTTTTAAGAGTAAAGAGCTATGACAGCTGCATCTCCAAAATCAAATACTTGGGATCATCAAAACGGCGCAGTCATTGATGTCACAGCCCAAGTAGAGGGTAAAAAAAATCCTCCTAATAAATCCGCATCCCCCGTCAGTGCATCTAGCAGTTCATCTAACACCGCGTCGCAAGGCGGTGCCCTTAGCCGATCGCAAGGAACTTTCACCTCTTACCTTTCCACTCTCAATCAGGAAAACTTTAAACAAGTTGTCACTGAAGTAGAGGACAAACTCAAGGTTGTCAATCAAACCCTGTCCATGTTGGACAGTATGCTTGACAGCCAAGGCTTTGATGCGATTCTAGATGAGATGCTGCGCTCGATTACGTTAAAAACGGGCGAACTTCTGGGTGCGGATCGAACGACTATTTTTTTACTAGATGAAGAAAAAAACGAACTTTGGTCGATCGTCGCCAAAGGTGAAGGGGGTGGAACCCTAGAAATCCGGATTCCAGCAGATAAAGGAATCGCCGGCGAATCGGCTACTTTTAAAAAAGTTGTTAATATTCCTTTCGATTTCTTTGACGATCCGCGCTCCGCTGAATCGAAGAAAACTTACAAAAAAACCGGATACCGCACCTACACGATGTTATGTCTACCCTTGTTAAGCGAACAAGGAGATATCGTCGCCGTTGTGCAATTG
Source organism: Microcoleus vaginatus WJT46-NPBG5 (assembly GCA_019359355.1). Taxonomy (GTDB): domain Bacteria; phylum Cyanobacteriota; class Cyanobacteriia; order Cyanobacteriales; family Oscillatoriaceae; genus FACHB-68. Next base: position 41,364 of record JAHHHM010000028.1, read on the forward strand.
CTCAACAAGCTGAAAAAACTTCACGATCCCGGCGCTCCCTTAGCTGACAGAATCGATACAAAGGGATTTACGGAGGTTGATGAAGAGGTATTTGCAGACTTTGCCCCTTCAATTCGATTGATTTTGGAGTCGTCCCGCTCGTTTTATAAAGCCACTCAAAAACAGCGCGCGGCTTCAGCGTTGATCAACGCCACACAATCTCTGAGCCAAAGCAGTTTGGATCTCGAAGATACCCTCACCAAAGTGATGGATGAGGCGAAGAAACTGATGAACGCGGATCGCAGCACCTTGTGGCTGTTAGATAAAGAGAAAAACGAGCTGTGGACAAAAATTCCGATTAACGGCTCTTTAAAAGAAATGCGGATTCCGAGAACCGCAGGGTTTGCCGGCCAAGTTGCTGAATCGGGAGAACCCCTTTTAATTAGCTTTGACTTGTACGATCATCCCGGCGCTGAACAAGCTAAAAAAACAGACCAAACAACTCGATACCGCACTTGCAGTATGTTGTGTATGCCGGTGTACAACGCGGATCACGAGTTGATCGGAGTCACACAATTAATTAATAAGAAAAAACAAGGAGAGTATCCCCCCTACAATCCCGAAGACTGGCCAAATGCACCGGAGTGCTGGAGGGCAAGTTTTAATCGCGGCGACATGGAATTCATGCACGCATTTAATATTCAAGCCGGCGTCGCCTTACAAAATGCCTCCCTCTTCGCCACAGTTAAGCAACAAGAACAAATGCAGCGAGATATTCTCCGCAGCATTTCTAATGGGATTATTTCCACCGACAGAAGCGGGCACATTATTGCAGCGAATGAAAGTGCCAAGAAACTGTTGGGCTTACAAGAAAGCGATCGGATTGAAGGTCAATACGTTATTGATGTCGTCAAAATTGAAGAGGCAGACTTCGCCAAGTGGTTCACAGCAGCGTTAGAAGCCAAAGATGAAAAAGCACGTCAGCAATATTACCCAGAACAAACTTTACTTTCCCAAGGAAAAGAACAACACAGTATTAATCTGACGATTAGTACAATGGCAAGTGCAGTGGATGCCACGATTGTCAATGGTGCTTTAGTCGTCATGGACGACATTAGCGATGAAAAACGGCTCAAAAGTACCATGTATCGCTACATGACCCAAGAAGTCGCTGAACAGTTGCTGGCAAGTGGCGACACGGGACTCGGTGGCAAACGCAAAGAAGTTTCCGTTTTATTTTCAGATATTCGCAGCTACACCACTTTAACCGAAGGCATGGAAGCCGAACAAGTTGTGGCGATGCTTAACGAATATTTTGAATCGATGGTTGATGCCGTTTTTAAATACAAAGGCACCCTCGATAAATACATCGGTGACGCAATCATGGCAGTGTTTGGATCGCCCTTACCCCTGGCAGATCACGCCTGGTGTGCCGTGCAAACGGCAATTGAGATGCGCTCGCGGCTGATAAAATTCAATGAGGAACGCGTCGAAAATGGTAAGGCACCGATTAGCATTGGAATTGGCATTCACTCGGATGAAGTGGTGAGTGGCAATATCGGTTCGAGCAAGCGGATGGAACTCACCTCGATTGGGGATGGGGTGAACCTGGGATCTCGCTTGGAAGGAACGAGCAAAATGTACGGCACTGATATCGTCATCAGTGAAAAAACCTATCTGCCTTGTGCCGACCGGCTTTATGTCAGGGAACTGGACTATATTACAGTTAAAGGAAAAAACGAGCCGGTGAAAATCTATGAACTCGTGGGACTGCGTTGCGAGGACATTGAACCCAAAAAGCTGGCAATAATGGAACATTACGAACAAGGACGACAGTATTACCGCAGTCGCCGGTTTGCCCAAGCTTTGGCTGAGTTCGGTCAAGTTCTGGAAATCGATCCGAAAAACAAAGCCGCTGAATTACACATCGAACGTTGCAATCATTTTCTCATCGAACCACCCGCCGATAATTGGGATGGTGTCTGGAAACTCACAGAAAAATAGTATTCTGGTCGCAGAGAGCGCAGTTAAGGAGCTGAAATCGATCAATCGAAAAATTTTGGCTCCAGAATTGTGACTTCTCAGTTTTAAGTAGGTTTACGTTTTTTTATGGAATATGGAATTAGGTAGTCCGTCTGCCAACTACTCTGACAAAACGGCTTCTCCCCAGGCGAATTTCGATCCAACCTTGGCAGGCGAAAATTCTATGCCGATTGCACAGGTAACGCCGTCAGAAACCCTTGGCGAACACAAAGATGTTTCAATTTTATTCTCTGATATTAGCGGCTACTCCAACCTGGCCGGCAGCATAGAGCATGAAGAGATGAGCAGCTTGCTCAACAAATATTTTGAAGCAATGGGGGATGCAGTTTTTAAGTACAAGCAAGCCCTTAAGCAACAGATCAATTCAGCCTGCATTGGCAATCGCATTCTCGTTGTCTTTGGATCTCCCCAACCCTTAGACGATCATGCTTGGTGTGCTGTGCAAACCGCCTTGGATATGAATCAGTATTTGGCCGAATTCAATGCCGGTCGAGAAGCAGTTAACAAGCCTGTCATCAAAATTGGCATTGGCATTAATACTGACAAGGTCTTCAGCAGCAACCTTGTGGCCAACCGAGGCATGGATTTTATGGCCATTGGTGCCGGCGTCCATCTCGGTTATCGCTTGGAAGGCGTTTGCAAGCAATATGGCTGCAGTATTGTCATCAGTGAAAACACTTATCAGCGCTGTACGGAGCGCGTTTGGGTTCGAGAACTTGACTCAATTCGCGTCCAAGGAAACCATCGTGCAGTTGCCGTCTATGAACTACTTGGGCTGCGCTCTCAATCCATTTCCGAACAGAAGCAGAAGGTACTTGATCACTACTATAAAGGGCGCGAGTATTACCTCAAGCGTAAGTTTGCCATTGCAATGGGCGAATTTGCGACTGTTATGGAAATTGACAGCAGCGACAAAGCGGCAGCTATCCAGTTAAAGCGCTGCCAGCATTGGATTAAATCACCGCCTCCAGACGACTGGGACGGGGCTTGGACGCTCAGTTAAACCTTAAATCAATGACTGCGCGAAAGACGCAAACAGCGTCAAAAGCGGGTGTTTACGGTCTGTTAGCCACTGCCAGAACACTGTAGTGCCGGCACTGAGGCTAGGATTAAGCTCAACCAGCCATCCCACCACACCTGTGAAGATTTACTTGAGATTGTTGAGTAGAAGACAGTCCTTCTGCGGTAAATCGTTACAATAAAGCTTAGAGGGTGCATCGATATCCTCTACGTGAATTTGCTGTAACTGGTTGATAACATTCTTTTGATCATGGACTCAGGTAGTGACCCTGCTAATAGTGCTGACTCGCCTCCTCATAAGCTGGCAGACTTCGTGGGAACCTTAATTGCTGTGTTAACCCTGACTTTACCCCTATTTATCATTGCCCATTATTCTTCGAGCAAAGCTGAAGTGCTGCAACCGGCCCCCTATGTGCTGCAAGTATCCCAAGATTGAGCCTCATCCTGCCATCTATCTCGTCCAGCAATATATTTAAGCCGGTTAAGGGGTTTGCACACACCGTCTTCCCCTAAAATGCTATTCGGGGGACGGCTGAATGCTCTCGGTGCGACACAGCACCTGAGAATGAGCTTGGAACGGCACCCCTTAGCCGCTATTAGCTTGGAGAATTATTGTGGATTTATCGCGCATTCCTGCTCAACCAAAACCGGGTCTGATCAACGTTCTGGTTGAGATTCCCGCCGGCAGCAAAAACAAGTATGAGTTTGACAAGGACTTGCAAGCCTTTGCCCTAGACCGGGTACTCTATTCTTCGGTTCAGTATCCCTACGACTACGGTTTTGTGCCCAACACCCTAGCCGATGATGGCGATCCACTCGATGGCATGGTATTAATCGATCAGCCAACCTTTCCGGGATGTATTATTGCAGCGCGGCCCATTGGAATGCTGCTGATGATTGACGGCGGAGATCACGACGAAAAAATTCTCTGCGTTCCCGACAAAGATCCGCGCTACGCTCACATCAAAAGCCTTCAAGATGTGGCACCCCACCGTCTGGATGAAATTGCTGAATTTTTCAAAACCTACAAAAATTTAGAAAAGAAGGTAACGGAAATTCAGGGTTGGCAGGATGTCGATCAAGTAATGCCTCTGGTAGAGAAATGTATCAAAGCCGCCAGTAAATGAGTTTGAATCGGGGTGAGGCAACCTCGCCCCTATCAATTTAGCGCACTGGGCCAGACCAGTGCGACCATTGCAGAACATTCGGCTGTAGAAACTCGACCTAGGAAAGTCGCCCTTGGCTGAATCTGTAGTAAAAATGGGCAACAACATTGACTGATGCTGCTCAATGTGGCGGCTCTCTTCAATCCCGTTTCTCTCCCTTTGCTGTGGATTTGCATTTTATTCAAAGTTCCGCAAGCTTTAGAGTCAGTAAACTTGTCAACCAGAAATCTTGGAGATATAATCTTAAATATTAGTCGCTTTCCAAAAAATTTCCCCTAAAAAAATAGAATGGCTACAAGAATGTGGCTAGTATGTTGTAAATTTTGATAGAACCCATAAAGACTTATAACAATCTTTGGGAAAAACCAATCGAATCTGCCAATTTTAAAGATGTTGTTTAAAACGTCTTTAGGGGGTGCGAGAACAAAACCTGGATATCGAGCGTGCTTTTGAAAACACAAGCGCCGGCAAACCCCACTTTCTAAACCGGCTGTTAGCGTGGGTTCTGGCAAAATCTAGCACTAGCCGCTGTAGATGGGTTATCTTAGAAAGGAAAGTTTGTGCTTGACAATAAATTTATTTTATGCACGAACGGTAGGGTTGGTTTTTAGCCGAAGGTGACTACTTCGAGATCATCATGCAGCGAACGCTCCTTTTGGCCAAAATTCATCATTGCACACTCACATCTGCCAATTTAGACTACATCGGCAGTATCAGTATCGATCAAACTTTATTAGATGCAGCCGGCATTTTACCCTACGAGCAGGTGCAAGTGGTTAACGTGGCCAACGGGGAGCGGCTAATTACTTATGCAATTGCGGCACCGGCTGATTCAGGGGCGATTGAACTCAATGGGGCGGCGGCGCGTTTGGGGATGAAAGGCGATCGCCTGATTATTATGACCTACGCGCAATTTACCCCAGAACAACTCAAAGACCATTCGCCCACAGTGGTGCTAGTGGACGAGCGTAACCGATCTGTAAAAATTAGCCGTTACAATGAACTTCAAATCCAAGGCTAACCTAATCTTAAAGATGCCTGAAGATGCTCGATTTTCATCTGTATCCGCAGCCTTTTGATGGGAAAGCCAGTATGCAAACCAGCCCTTACTCCGATTTTGTAGTCCAGTTCTGGGGTGTGCGAGGCAGTATTGCCACACCCGGTAAAGAAACGGTTCGTTATGGTGGCAATACCTCCTGTGTGGAAATGCAGGTGGCAGGTAAACGTCTGATTTTTGATGGCGGCACCGGCTTGCGAGTGTTGGGGAAAACCTTGCTGCCGCAGATGCCGGTTGAGGCTTATATATTTTTTAGCCACTCTCACTGGGATCACATTCAAGGATTTCCCTTTTTTATCCCCGCCTTTGTTCCAGGCAATTGCTTCCACATTTACGGCGCAGTCGCCCCCAACGGCGCAACTTTAAAACAGCGTCTATCTGACCAAATGCTCCATCCCAACTTTCCCATTCCGCTTCAGGGGATGCGCTCAGAAATGAAGTTTTATAACCTTCATCCTGGGGATGTTGTCACCCTAGACGATATCACAATTGAGACAGCTCACCTCAACCACCCCAGCACTGCGATTGGGTATCGCGTGACTTGGCAGGGGCACACCGCCGTTTACTGCACCGATACAGAACATTTTCCAGATCGCTTAGATGAAAATGTTCTGCATTTAGCCCGTGAAGCCGATTATTTTATTTACGATGCCACCTATACAGACGAAGAGTATCATCACCCGAAAACACCAAAAGTCGGTTGGGGGCACTCAACATGGCAGGTAGGGGTAGAATTAGCGAAAGCTGCCGGTGTTAAAAATTTGGTGATCTTTCACCATGATCCGGCTCATGATGATGATTTCTTAGATAATATCGAAGCCGATGTTAAAGAGGCTTTTCCCAAAGGATTTCTTGCCCGTGAAGGGATGATTCTTCAGGTTATTTAAAAAGTCCCCAGAGCGGTTGCCCTTTGTCCTTCACTTGGCCGAGGATAAAAGGCAACCGCATTTAGGAAATAATACACTCAACTTAAACCTAGTTCGCGTTTGAGTAGGCTAATGGATTCTGCCCCGATATAATTCTCACAGGGAACTACTTGGGGTGGGCGAATTAGATCGTCTCTAGCCGCCGTAATTGCAGTTTTCACCGCACCGGCACTCGCCTGATCGCAAATAATCGTCCGTGCCGTGCGAACCAAAGCATTTAATTTGTAGGCGTCGCCGGTTTGAGCCGTCATCACCAGTAGATCGTCTCCTCGCAAGCTGTGAATAATGACTTCAGCCGCTCGCAAAATACCGGAACTAAGACTAACAATTCCAAAGCAAGTATCTTTGGGAAGACTTCTTACCAAGTGAATTTCTTTGGCATAGTTGTAGATATCAATAGGGATAACGCGAACCGATTTAGGAGCCGCCGTAGCTTCTGCTTCGCCAATAAAATAACGGCTTGTTACCACTGTACCTGAGTGAGCTTGATCCAGGGCATCACTGAGTTGTTCCATTGGCACCAATTGCACAGGTATGCGAAGCGCCTGCTCCAATTCCTGGGTCATCAACTCTCCCACACCAATATCCTGACCGGGTGCCGTTACCAGCACTCGCGCACTACAGCGCAGCCGCCAGTCAATTTCTGCAAGAAATAGCTCTCTGGCTTGATTAAGCGAACAACCCTGGTTAAGCAGCTCGTCAAGACCTTTCTGCACAACTTTGTAAGCTTGGGGATGCTGTTCCAAGATGGGAGATCGCAGACGCGCACCGCTGATTTCGTTACCTTGAGCGCGGACATAAATACCAGAACCGGCTTGAGCGTCAACCAGGCCGATATCTTCTAATTGCCGATATACTTTGCTGATGGTGTTGCGGTGGAGGCCGGTCTGCATGGCCAGTGCTCGCGTACTTGGCAGCCGGTGTCCAGGGGGAAACTGCCTTGAGGCAATCGCAAACCGGATCTGGTTAAATAGCTGAGTTGAGGCGGGAATATCACTGTCTGGTTGAATGTGAAACTGAACCATCGCGGAACCTCCGAGGCGCTTAAGGGCAAAAGATTAAGAAAAGAAAGCCGTACATTTCTTTAGATTTTGTAACAAACTAAATTTGTCTAAATGTCTGAGTGGCGATGTTTTTTACGATAAACTTTGCCGGTGGACACTAAATGTGACAACCTGGATTGTTGACAGTTCCACAACATCAAAGACAATCACGATGGCAAACTTTGAGATTTCTTGCGAACACGTTAAAGTTCCTAATGGAGATTTACAAATTTCCTCATATATAGCCTATCCTGTCTGCGAAGGGACTTTCCCAGCAATTGTCATCTTGCAAGAAATATTTGGGGTGAATGCCCATATTCGAGAAGTCACAGAACGCATTGCATCTGAAGGCTATGTGGCCATTGCACCGGCACTTTACCAGCGTCTTGCTCCAGATTTTGAAATCGGTTACACTGCCGAGGACGTAGCACTGGGCCGGCGCTATAAAGAACAAACCCAGGCATCAGAGCTTCTGGGTGATATCCAAGCTGCGATCACCTATCTCAAAAGCCAATCTTTCGTGAAAGGTGATGCCCTTGGCTGCATTGGCTTCTGCTTTGGGGGTCACGTTGCCTACCTCGCCGCCACTTTGCCAGACATTAAGGCGACTGCTTCATTTTACGGTGCCGGCATCACGACTTGGACTCCGGGCAGCGGTCAACCTACCCTAGCACGAACTTCTGAGATTGCCGGCACCCTCTACGCCTTCTTTGGCAATCAGGATGGCAGTATTCCCGCACCTGCAGTTGAGCAGATCGAGGCAGAACTTCAGAAACATCACATCTCTCATCGCGTCTTCGTTTACGACGGCGCTGAACACGGTTTTTTTTGTGATCGCCGCGCTAGCTACAACCCTGCTGCCGCTGCTGATGCCTGGATTCAGGTGAAGCAGCTATTTAGCCAAGTTCTGCAAGCGGTTTAAATCTGCCGGCTAATCCTGGCGATGGCAGAATCCTAACCTAACTCGCTCGATTTGATTTTGCTTGATTGATGCAATAAATTTTTGGCCAGTCATTTTTTTGTCCTTCTCTTTTTTAGGCCGGTTTTGATGCAAATTCTTGACATAACTGAGCATTTGGCTAAAATTCTGGCATTTTTGTCTTCTTTACCCTTTTTCCTTTCTCTCTGCTGCCGGCTTTAATGTGAATGACGGGTAATCATTAGGATTTGATGTCACCCGGTTTCCGCTGTTTGCGGTAACTGATGATACAAATTGCTAGAATCTACCCGTATCAGTACCTCCCCGCAGCCGGTTAAGCTCAGGAGGCTTTCTGTTCCGAAAGATCGCTCATTTCTAACACGATGCCTCCCGCTACTGTTGAGTAAAAGGGAGGGTGCACCCTAGGAGATAATTCATGCCCACAGCTGTTCTGTCACCCGTTGAACCACAGATCACAATCAATATTTTTGATGCGGACTTCTACCGTGCTAACTATTCTGACATCGCCGACTTTAGCGATGAAGCAGCAAGAGAACATTTTGAACAACACGGGTTGGAAGAAGGACGCAGGTTTTCCCCGTTCTTTGATGTCGAATTTTACCGCAGAACTAACGAAGATTTAGCTAATTTGAGCAACCGGGCATTGGTGGTTCATTTTCAAGATATTGGAATTACAGAAGGACGCGATCCGTCCCCATTCTTTAGTTATGAATATTACCAATTTGCTAACCCCGATCTTGTCGAGGCACAGCTAGATGATCAAGCATTGTTTGAACATTATCTAGAAAATGGCGTTAGGGAAGGACGCGTTGCTTCAACATTATTTGATCCGAATTACTATCGGCAGAATAACCCGGATCTCGTAGAAGCCGGTTTAAACAATCGAGAACTGCTTTTCCACTATGCTAACTATGGCATAAACGAGGGACGCCGTGCCTCACTGGTATTTGATCCCCAGTATTATTTAAATACCAACCAAGACTTGGCAACCCAAAACTTTAACTTCCGGCAGGCATTTGAACACTATGTCCAATACGGGCAAAATGAAAATCGGCAGCCATCGATTTTTTTTGATGCCGAGGCAATCGGGGCATTAATTCTGCCGGATGAAAAGTGGGACGTACCCAAGGGTGGCACGCTGACTTACAGTTTTGTGACAACTTCGAGCGCTTTTCAATATCCAGGCGAAGAAGGGGCTGTAGGAGAAGTCAATGATGCCATTAAAAATAATGTCCGCAAAATCATGCAAGAGTATGATAAAGTTCTTCCCTTCAATGTTGTTGAGGTGCCAGACCGGCCACCCAATGAGGGTCAGATCCGAATCATGTTTTCGGATGGGGAGGGGGAACCTAATTTTTATGCCTATGCTTATGGCCCAAATGAAGGAATTGGGGGAGATTTACATTTAAGCCGTGATTTTGAAGGCACACCTGAAGCATTTTCTGCCGGCCCTGGATCGTTTGGTTACGAAACATTAGTTCATGAACTTGGTCATGCTTTTGGCTTAAAACATCCCAATAATTACGAGGAGTCTGCCCTTAACGCTCCGGAAGAGGATGCAGAGGGTGAAGAGGTGGAAGAGATGGACGCGGGTCCCTATCTTTCTTTCCCCAAAGATAACAACACCAACACGGTGATGAGTTATAACTTTGCCGGCGCTGGCGCAAGTACGCCGATGGCTTATGATAGCCGTGCTTTGCAGTTTATCTATGGGATCAGCGATTACAACGCCGGCAATACAACGTATCAGTTTGATAGCAGTACGTTTCTTGGTCTGAAACAAAGTATTTGGGATGCCGGCGGCAACGATACGTTTAATTTTTCTGCACTGCCGGCAACGGAAAGCTATTTCATTGACATCAATCCGGGAGGGCACAATACAACAACCAGTGCCTTAAACGGTGCAACTTATGTTGCTTCTAGCGATCCTTCTAGGGCGAATTACCCGACTGATGTTTTTGCCACCACGATTGCCTATGCCGCCATGATTGAAAATGTGGTGGGTTCCGCAGGCAATGACTTTATTTATGGCAACGAGGTGGGGAATACAATATCCGGAAACGAAGGCGCTGATCGGCTCACAGGTGCCAGTGGGGCTGATAACCTGACGGGGGGTGCCGGCACGGATACTTTTGTGTTCGCCAGAGGTGACGGCGGTTTGACTGCCGGTGCGGCTGACACGCTAATAGATTTCAAAGATGGGGAAGATTTATTAGGTTTAAGTTCGGGGCTGGCTTTTAACAACATTCTGATTGAGGGAGCCGGTGCTGATACATTTATCCGAGTGGCTCAAGATGGCGAATTTTTGGCAAAGCTGACAGGAATTTCGTTTGAAACAATAACCAGTGCTGATTTCACATTGGTTTAACCGGCCAAAATTAATAATTAAACATTCAGGCGTTTAATTGTTAATTTATGTGCCGGTGTCGCCTCTGTTAGCCCAAGCATTCCCGATGGCGCGAGTTTTACCTAGATCGCTGCCTATTTTGAATCAGTGGAGAATTGGCTATAGTGAGTAAGCCAAGGTTTGCTCCTAACGTCAGCCGCCGACTTTCCCTTCCCAAAGGCAACACAGCCGGCACAGTTGGGGTAAGCAACCTCACTTAATCTCTGTTTCCTTGCTTTGAACTGTCATGAATCCAGAATCGCTCCGTTCTCAAGCGGCAAACGCGTCCTTCTCGATGGACGATTTTGCCAAAGCCCTCGAACAACACGACTACGAGTTTCCAAAGGGAAAGGTGGTACGCGGCAAGCCGTTTGAATACGACCCGGAGGGCGCGTATGTTGATATCGGTGGCAAATCACCGGCATTTCTCCCCATCACAGAGGCTTCCTTGAGACGGGTTACGAATTTGTCTGAAGTGCTGCCGTTGCAGGAAGAACGGGACTTCCTGATCATCCGAGAGCAAAATTCTGATGGCCAAGTAACGCTTTCTCTGCGGCAGCTTGAACTGCAAAAAGTTTGGGAAGAGCTGCTTCAGGTGCAGGAAAGTGGCCAATCCGTGCAGGCACGTGTCACCGGCACCAATAAGGGAGGCGTCACAGTGGATGTGCGAGGTTTGCGGGGGTTTATTCCGCGTTCGCATTTAGTGGCGCGAGACAATTTAGAGGAATTGATTGGGCAACGCCTGACAGCCAACTTTTTAGAAATCAATCAAGACACGAATAAATTGGTGCTATCTCAGCGCTTAATAGCTCAAGCAAATCGCGTTAGCCAGTTGTCAGTTGGTGAGCTGGTTGAAGGTGAAATTGTTAGCATTAAGCCCTTTGGAGTGTTTGTCAGTTTAGATGGCGTTACTGCCTTACTGCACATCAAGCAGGTGAGCCAAACCTATATTTCCTCGCTTCCAGATGTGTTTAAGCTGGGTCAGCCGATCAAAGCTGTGATCATTGAGCTAGATGAATGGAAAGGCCGAATTTCCCTCTCTACCCGTGTTTTGGAAAATTACCCCGGAGAGATGCTGGAGAAAATGCCGGAAGTGATGGCAGATGCTGAGCAGCGGGCAAAGAAAGTCGGCAAGAAAGACACTGAGCCGGCAAAGCCGGTGGCCAAGGTTCAAGAAAGCTAATATGCAATTAAACAGCATATTAGTCTAGCAAAATCACACAAAGGCAAAAGGCAAACAAATCGTTTGACCTTTGCCTTTTGAGTGTGGTTTCATTGGTTTAATTATCCATTAATACAGAGCGAGTGTCGGCTTTATCTTCCAAGTAAAAGATTTTAAAAGCCGTTAAAGTATCGGCATTTATGTTAAGCGTAGTTAGGTTAAATTTTATTACTTATATTACGAGTATCGACCCGAAATAACAGACACACCGACACTAAAACCCAGCCCCAAACCATCCGCTCATTCCCCCAAAGATCGCACATAGGCAAGCGTCCCACCGGCGCATATTGAGTAAAACTTAAGTCTTCTACGAAGGTCCTTCCAAAATCTCCTTCGCCTAAGTAATTAATAATTTTGTAACGTCCGCCTAATGTATTTCTTAGCGTCAAATTCAGGCAACCTAGTTGATTCCGCTTGTCGAATCGCGTGTTGATCTCAATCTTGGCCTAAAACTCTAAGCCGGCTTGGTTCGTGAGAACAACAAAATTTGGAGTAAAATTGCTTACTTCCTGCCTTCACTCAACTTTGTCAACCAAACCGGCACCTTCTGTGGCAACCTGATAAACAGAGAGGATCGCCGCAATTAACGATAGCTTTATGCAAACTCTGCCCACTTTAACAACTTCTAACGCCTCTACCAGTCAATTCTCTACCGATACCACCATCCACCGACGCAAAACACGCCCTGTTAAGGTGGGCAATGTCACCATCGGCGGCGGCTACCCTGTGGTAGTGCAGTCGATGATTAATGAAGACACGCTTGATATTGACGGATCGGTTGCCGGCATTCGGCGCTTGCACGAAATTGGCTGTGAGATCGTGCGCGTTACCGTGCCCAGTATGGCGCACGCCAAAGCCCTGGCGGAAATTAAGCAAAAACTGATTGAAACTTACCAGCAAGTCCCCCTAGTCGCCGACGTGCATCACAACGGCATGAAGATCGCCTTGGAAGTGGCAAAGCACGTGGATAAGGTGCGGATCAATCCGGGGCTATATGTGTTTGAAAAGCCCAAAGCTGACAGAACCGAATACAGCCAAACTGAATTTGATGAAATAGGGGAAAAAATACGCGAAACGCTAAAACCTTTAGTGGTTTCTCTTCGCGATCAAGGAAAAGCAATGAGAATCGGGGTCAATCACGGTTCTCTGGGTGAACGGATGCTGTTTACCTACGGTGATACGCCAGAAGGCATGGTGGAATCTGCTTTAGAATTCATCCGCATCTGTGAGTCGTTAGATTTCCGCAATATCGTGATTTCGATGAAGGCGTCGCGGGTGCCGGTGATGTTAGCTGCCTACCGGCTAATGGCACAGCGCATGGATGGCTTGGGTATGGATTATCCCCTGCATTTGGGCGTTACAGAAGCCGGTGATGGGGAATACGGGCGGATTAAGTCAACTGCCGGCATTGCCACCCTGTTAGCCGATGGCATAGGAGATACGATTCGCGTCTCCCTCACGGAAGCCCCAGAAAAAGAAATTCCCGTTTGCTACAGCATTCTGCAAGCGCTGGGTTTGCGGAAAACAATGGTGGAGTATGTTGCCTGTCCTTCTTGTGGTCGCACTTTGTTTAATTTAGAAGAAGTGCTGCATAAAGTGCGCGAAGCAACTAAACATCTCACCGGTCTGGATATTGCAGTCATGGGCTGTATTGTCAATGGCCCAGGAGAAATGGCGGATGCTGACTATGGCTATGTCGGAAAACAAGCCGGCTACATTTCTTTATATCGCGGGCGGGAAGAAATCAAAAAAGTCCCAGAAGATCGGGGAGTTGAGGAGTTAATTAATTTAATCAAAACCGATGGCCGTTGGGTTGATCCCTAAAAATTTCTCCAAAATGACTTAACTGGCGAGGGTTGACAGATGTGTTGAACACGTCCTCCCATTGCCTGTGTTAGAGTGAGCGAAATGCCATTGCAATGTTTCCTTTCCGGCTCAGCAATCCTATGGAACTAACAAGACGTGGACTCGTTGTAGGCGCGACTGTCGTTATGGTTAGCGCGGTCGCAATTACAGGAGCTAGTATTCACCTCAAAGGTCAGGCTTTCTTTCAAGATAGTCCTAAAGAACTGGTTGATGAAGTTTGGCAGATAATTGACCGCAACTATGTGGATGCGACCTTCAACCAGGTGGATTGGCAGGCGGTTCGTAGTGATTATCTGGGCCGGCCCTATAACAGCAAAGAGGATGCTTACAAAGCTATCCGGGAAATGCTGGAGAAGCTCAACGATCCCTACACCCGGTTTATGGACCCGCGAGAGTTCCAAAATATGCAAATTGATACGCAGGGGGAACTCACCGGCGTAGGGCTTCAGTTAGCTCAAGATGAGGAAACGAAAAAGCTGATCGTAATTTCGCCGATAGAAGAAACACCGGCATTCCGTGCAGGGATTTTGGCTAAAGATTTTATCGTCAAAATTGATGGCGCAAGTACCGAAGGCATGGATGTAAATCAGGCGGTGAACCTGATCCGAGGGCAGGCCGGCACAGAAGTAACCCTCACCATTTTACGCGGGAAAGAACAGTTAGACTTTCGCCTAAAACGTGAGCGGTTTGAAATTCATCCAGTCCGCCACTCTTTACGCAAAACTCCGACGGGAGATATTGGCTATATTCGCCTGAACCAGTTTAGTTCTAATGCTCCTAAAGAAATGCGGGATGCAATTCAAGATTTAGAAAAACAGAACGTGACTGGCTATGTTTTGGATCTGCGTTCTAACCCCGGTGGATTGCTTAACGGCAGTATTGATATTGCCCGGATGTGGCTACAAGATGGCACGATTGTTTCAACCGTAAACCGGCGCGGCGAAATGGATCGTCAGAGTGCGAATAAACGCGCTTTAACCGATAAGCCTTTGGTGGTTTTGGTAGATGGTGGCTCGGCAAGTGCGAGCGAAATTCTCTCTGGGGCATTACAAGATAATAAACGGGCGGTTTTAATCGGAACTAAAACCTTCGGTAAAGGTTTGGTGCAATCTGTGCGCGGATTGGGCGATGGTTCAGGATTAGCTGTGACGATTGCCAAGTATCTCACTCCCAGTGGGCGAGATATTAATAAGCATGGAATTGATCCAGATGTGGTGCTGGAACTATCGGAAGAGCAGAAGCTCGTGTTGCGTAAAGATATCACGAAAATCGGCTCTCCAGAAGATGCTCAATATGCCAAAGCGGTAGAAGTGTTAAAGCAAGAAATTGCAGGAAAAGGAGGAAACCGGGCAGAAACAGCGGTGCCGGCGAAGACAACTAAACCTACTAAAACACCCGCTAAAGCTAAATAGTAAAAAGTCCTCAATTCAGGACTCAGGACTTTTACTGTGGCTGGCATTTGCCGGCTCTAATTAATCCCACCCGACGAGCAATGGCTTCATCGAGTGATGTATAGGGACCCCAGCTTTCACCGAGATTGGGGTCTTCTTTTTTTTCAATTTGTTCAGATGGAACTATATCACAGCTTCCCTGAGGACGTTTGATGATATACCAAGTTTGTAAATTTTCCATAATTGCCTCAAAATTTGTTTCCATAATATCTTTAATTTTCCTCAATAACTGAGTTGTGAAAATGCTTTTGAATTTGGTATTACTTATCGACGACGCACCCGTCATCAAAATTTAATTCATCTCCCAAAAAGTGAAAACTGATAAACTTAAATTAACCGAATCGCCCAAAATTCTATGCTGACCCAAAAGCCATCTTCTATATCAGAAAAGATCATCTATCCGGACAGCGACGGCAAACTAATGGCAGACAATACCAAACAATTTGAATTAATTGTATATATCAAAGAAAACTTAGAATTGCTGTTTGCCAACGAACCCAATGTATTCGTCGCCGGCGATCTTTTATGGTATCCCGTCCAAGGTGATAACAAGCTCTGCCAAGCACCCGATGTTATGGTCGCTTTAGGCCGGCCAAAAGGATACCGGGGTTCCTACAAACAATGGGAAGAAGACAACATTCCCCCCCAAGTCGCCTTTGAAATTTGGTCGCCGGGAAACCGGCTCTCTCAAATGGCAAAAAAATTTGACTTTTACAGACGCTACGGGGTCGAAGAATACTATATCTATGATCCCGACACAGCGGATTTAACCGGCTGGCAGCGTCATAACGATAAATTAGAATTGATTGACGAAATGACCGACTGGGTCAGTCCTAGACTTGGTGTGCGCTTTGAGCTATCGCAAGATATTTTGGTAATCTATCGCCCAGATGGTCAGCCATTTCTCAACTTTATAGAACTTGACCGGCAGAGACAAGAGGCAGAAAACCGCGCTCAACAGGCAGAAAACCGCACTCAACAGGCAGAAGCCCAGCTAGAACAAGAACGCCGGCGAACAGAAGCCTTAGAAGCAAGATTGCGGGAAATGGGCATTGATCCCAACCAATTGTAAGCCGTAAAAAAAGCCCGTGTGCCGGCACGGGCTTCATTTATCATGGCCAAATTAACCAGCAGGCAAATTAGTGATTGTTCTTACCATTCCCATTCCCATTCGCTAGCACCCGCTTCGCCAAAGGTTCTGGCACCTCTTGCAGGTGATCAAACTGCCAGTGGAAGAAGCCAACCCCCATCGTCAGGGAACGCAACTCCACAATTAAATCTTGCATTTCTGCCTGGGGCAAATAAGCCGAAACCTTATCCCACCCCTTCCAATCAGAGATCGCTTCATAGCCTAAAATTTGGCCACGACGCCCGCTAATCAGCTGCATCATCTTAGAGGTAAACTCGCTGGGCGAGCAAATTTCAACGGAGGCGATAGGTTCCAGCAGTGTAGGCTCACATTTGGCCATCCCCTCTTGCATCGCCAGACGCGCCGCTTGCTTAAACGCCTGTTCCGAACTATCTACCGTGTGGTAAGACCCATTCGTAAGGGTTACCGCAATATCCACGACTGGAAATCCTAGTGGGCCATGTTCCAGAAATTCCCGCACGCCGGTTTCTACGCCGGGAATATACTGCCTCGGCACCGAACCACCCACAATGGTCTCACTGAAATTAAAGCCCTCCCCACGGGACACCGGCTTAATATCGAGATAAACATCCCCAAACTGGCCGTGTCCGCCACTTTGGTGCTTATAGCGTCCATGTACCGAAGAAATCGGCTTGCGAATCGTTTCCTTATACGGAACGTGCGGCAGATGCGTCACCATCGGCAAATTATATTTGCGCCGCAGCCGTTCCAGGGCAACCTTTAGGTGAATCTCACCTTGTCCCCAAAGAATAATTTCGTGAGTGTCTCCATGTTGCTCCCAAGCCAGGGCGGGATCTTCTTCCAATAACTTGGACAATGCGCCGGTTAGTTTCACTTCATCGTTGCGCTTTTCGGGGGCAATAGCCAGAGCAAACACCGGCTTCAACTGTTCTGCTTTGGGCAATTCACTCGACGCCTGCCCACTGGTGGTTAACGTATCGCCGGTTTTGATCCCCTCCATCCGCGCCAGCGCCACAACCTCGCCGGCATCGGCTGTTTGCAAACCTTGTGTTTGCTGGCCCATCAGCCGGTAAAGGCCGCCGGCACGCACGCCATTGAGCACTATTCCATCCGTAAGCTGACCCTGCCAAACCCGCACCAGCGACATTTTACCGCCTTGCGGGGTGTAATAGGTTTTTAGCACTTGGGCAAGGGGTTCGGTGCCGTGAAGCGTAATCCCCCGGCGTTCTGCCGTTGTTTCCGGTGCCGGTGCTTCCCGCAACAGTGCCTCTAACAGCGGGCGCACCCCATAATCTTGCTCAGCGACACCTATAAACACCGGCACAATTAAATCCGCCCCCAATTCCATCTTCAGGTCTTGGATAATTTCGTCTTGGGACGGGTTAATTTCCTCTAATAGTTCTTCCAGCAGGTGATCGTCAAAATTGGCCAACTCTTCTAACATTTGAGTTCGCGCCGCGTGTTCCTGCTCTTTTAAAGATTCTGGCATCGGCACCGGATCTGCCGGCGCACCAGGATGGTAGTGATAAGCCTGTTCACTCACCAAATCGATAAAACCGACGACTTGATCCCCTTGGCCAATTGGGTACTGATGCGGCACGATGGGACGAGAAGAAACAGACTTTAGCGCATTCAGCACTTCTATAAAGTTGGTTGTACAGCGAACCTCGTCTGTACAAACCCGATCCATTTTATTAATGAAAACTAAGTGGGGTATCTCCCAATCATCAAGGAATTTAAACAACGGCGCTAAAGTCAGCACCCGCGCTGGATCAGGTTCACAGACAACAACCGCCGCGCCGGCACCGATTAAAGCATTATAAGTTTCTTGAGCAAATTCTACTGATCCCGGACAGTCGAGAAATGTGAAGCGAACATCGCCGTATTCTGTACTGGCGGCGGTTACTTCCACACTCATCTGCCGGTCACGCGCCTCAGCCGAACTGTCTCCGACTGTGTTTCCTTCTTTGACACTGCCTTTACGAGAAATCGTGCCGGTGACGAACAATAAACTTTCGAGTAATGTCGTTTTTCCACTTAAATACGGGCCAACAATTGCGACGTTACGCAAGCCCGAAACAACTTTTTGGTTCATACTTCCTCCCGAAAATCCACACGATGCAAGTGTTTAATAAATTAAGCAACTGGCTGAATGTTCTCCCAAGATTTTTCTGATAACAATCAGTCGAAAAATCAGATCCCTAATTTTCTCAATCCGCTAATTTTCCTCGCAACAGATGAGGTTGCCGCTGGCGTTAGATATCAGGAAGCCGGTATTTTTTTTGCAAATCCAATCGCCTTAGCCCCTAGACTGAGCGATCCCGGCAGTTCCTAATAGATTCTTTAACGTTGGCTCTATGTTTTTGAGATTACCTTATTATTACGGCTTTGAAATAAAAACTGTAGGTTCTCTTAAACTTATTTTTTATAAAAGTTAAATTATATAAACTATTGCAAATAATTGCTAAAATTTGTGATTCAAATCCGCTGCAATCCCAAAAACTATCAACCAAATGCTACTAAAAAAGTTCAAACAAGTCGGTGAACAATCCCCACTGACCAGGACTGACAAGTTTTTTTTCCATTACCGGGATCACATTATCACTCTCTCTCACTCCTCCACTCTCCCCCACTCAGCACTCAAGACTCAGACGCCTTAACATTTAGACAAATAAGAGTTAAAAAAATTAATAGAACTGTATGAACCCAAAAACTGGAGGCAGAAAGCTGGATGCAATTACCATTTAAACCCAAGGGCAGAGGTTGGCTGGCTGTAATGCTGTGCGTCGGGTTCGGCACACCGGCAGCCTTAATACCGATGTTTGCCGTGCCAATCGCTCAAGCTCAGCAAACTGGCAGATCAGCCGGTGAATTGGTTAACCAAGGGCTACAGTTAATTCAGCGTGGCCAAGTTCCCCAAGCAACAAATGCTTTCCGGCAGGCAACCGAATTAGATCCTAATTTAGCACCGGCACATTACAATTTAGGACTCGCTTTGCGGCAGCAGGGACAGCTACAAGCCGCTGCCGATGCCTTTCACAGAGCAACACAAGCCGATCCCCGCTTTGCCCTCGCCTACGCAAATTTGGGGGCAGCGCTTTTAGAAGGCAACAACCTCACCCAAGCGCGAGAATACTTGCAACGGGCAGTCGAACTTGATCCCCAACTCGGTTTAGCCCGCTATAACCTTGGTTTGGTGCTAGCGCAGCAAGGCTTGCTAGAAGAAGCCATTGCCTCCCACACACAGGCGATTCAGTACAGCCCCAAAGCACCAGAGCCGGCTTACCATTTGGGCTTAGCTTATCTCCAACAAGGCAATCTCGATAAAGCCAAAGAGGCTTTCCGCAAAGCAATTAAAATTACCCCTAATTACCCGGAAGCCCACTACAATCTCGGCTCTATCCAATTCACCCAGGGTGATTTAGAAGAAGCCCTCAAGTCCTTCCGCCGCGCCTCTGAAGCCAACCCTAACTATGGCAATGCCTATTATGGCGCTGGGCTGGTGTTTCTGCGCCAGGGTCGCTACAGTGAGGCTCAACAAGTTCTGCAATACGCTAAAAGTCTCTATAGCGCTCAAGGTAACGCTCAGTGGGCTGCCAGCGCTGAGGAGCAGTTGCAACGCGCCCGCAATCCGAATGCCCCGCTTCGCTGAGTCCGCTCGTCTATAAATTTTTGATCACTTGAAACTCTTGATTTATCAGGGTTCTAAGCGCTATAAAGGAAGAGGGAAGCCTATTTTTCTCAGCTTATAGGCCAAACCCTCTAGTTTTTTCAGAGCATTTCTGTACAATAAAAGAGGAAGGTAGTTAGTGATTCAGGTCACAAGCATGGTGTGGTTTATGTGGAGATTAAAAATACCTTGACGCCAACCAAGCCTGCTGATGAGAACCACCAACAACCAAAGCGTTGCATCCAGCTAACGACTCACCCCGGCAGAGCCGGCCTGAAGGCTGAAGTCTTCGGGTAACTGCCCGCTTTATGAACTAAACATTCTGCTTCACCGGCAGCCTAGCATTTTCTAAATTTGAATTGTAAATATTGGAACCCAGCTTGTGAAATCTGGTGAGCGCAACGAGTTGTTGACTGACTCAAGGCAGGAGTGCAACATGACCGTTCAATAATTTCAGGGGCATTGCACAGCCAAATTAAGTCTATCCACGTCTAAGCTGCGGGGTTTTACTTGTGATTGCTATCTCAATTCGTCCCCAGGAACGTACCTTGGGAACTATTAGCTTTGCCTCCACACTTTATCTTTGCCCAATTCTAGAATTACTGCTTGCAGAGATTCCCGAACAATGGCAGGCGGAACTCCGCTTAGGTCTTCAAGAAGCATTAATAAACGCTGCGAAGCATGGGAACAAGCTTGATCCCAGTAAAATGGTTGCCGTCCGTTTCTCTGCGATTGCGGATCAATACTGGTGGACAATCACCGATCAAGGCGATGGGTTTACGCCTCCGTCGTGCAATTGCCCAACAGAGTACAACGACCAGCTACCCTGCGAAGAGGGAGAGTGTGGGCGCGGATTGTTTATCTTATATCAAATTTTTGATCAAGTCCATTGGAACTCCGAAGGGACAGAGCTAAGACTGTGCAAAAAAGTGGGTAGTCGTTCGCGGCTACCCCTTGTTTCTTAAAATTGCCGGCGCTTAACAACCGGCCAAAGACAAACCTTATTGTTCCCGCTTGTGGCCATGAGTCGGGCAAGGCGGTGCCGAGATTGAGCGATCTAACCAGCCAACCGCTTGTTGGAGCCTTTGAATGGCTTCCTCCGGGTTATCTTTAAGCAGAAATACAAGAGCGGCGGCGGCTTGCTCACGCGCCCGCGCAGGACGGTTAGACTTTAATCGGTGCCAATCTTTTTCAGTGATGGCCAGCCGCTCTGCCAGTGTTTGGGCTAATTCCAAAGTGCTAAATTCTTGTAAGTTTCCGGTACGAGGACTCTCTAAACCGGCAGAAACGATGGCGCGAGTGGGCGTAGAGTCAGGCATACTAAAAGCAGCATCCAGGGTTGACATTTACCTATACTCTACAATGCCGGCATGAACTCCACTCCAGAACCCTCCCCTAGCGATCCCACTCATCCCGCCTCAAACAACGCAGAGGAGCAAGACTTTGAGCAAGCGCTGTTAGAAACTGAGAGCTATCTTCAAGCGCTCAAAGAACGTTATCAGCAAATTCAGCAAGATCGCAGCCGGCAGGCAGAACTTCAGCAACAGCAAAAGCAAATTAAGAAAGAACTGCGGCAAACGCGCAGCCGGCAACTACAAGCAGACTTGCGCCGAATTCAAGAAGAACTAGAATCCATAGAACTTAATTTAGAAAGCAGCCTGTTCACTTGGGGTAGCCTTAAAGAACCCTTTTGGCAAGCCGTGCGCTTCGGAGGACTCGGCATTGTTGTAGGCTGGATATTAAAATCTTGTACGGGATAGACGCTAAAAAATTATCCCTTGTCTGCCCTATGCCGGCAGGCAAATCAGCAATCACTCAAAATTTAAAATATTTTATGGTAACGCGACGCATTGCAGAAATATTGCGAAATGGCCAACCTGATGAGCCGGCAACCATTCAAGGTTGGGTACGCACCAAACGAGAATTGAAAGAATTTACCTTTGTCGAGGTGAATGATGGCTCGTCAATGGCCAACCTGCAAGTGGTGCTAAATCCAGATTTGCCGGCTTATGAAGAAAGCCTCAAAAAGCTCAACACCGGCGCATCCGTAGAAGTCATCGGCACCTTAGTCGCCTCTCCTGCCAAAGGACAGCGAATTGAGCTAAAAGCCGCAGATATCAAGGTTTATGGCGAAGCCGATCCCGAAACCTATCCCCTTCAGAAAAAACGCCACTCCTTTGAATTTCTGCGGACAATTGGCCATTTACGCGCCCGCACCAACACTCTAGGCGCAGTTTTCCGAGTCCGCAACGCCTGTGCCACCGCGATTCACCAGTTTTTTCAAGAACGGGGTTTCTTGTGGGTGCACACGCCTATTATCACCGCCAGCGACTGCGAAGGTGCCGGTGAAATGTTTAGCGTCACCGGCTTAAACCTCAAGCAGATCCCTCACACCGAGCAACAGGAAGTAGACTATACCCAAGACTTTTTTGGCAAGCCGGCTTATTTAACCGTTAGTGGACAACTAGAAGCCGAAGTCATGGCAATGGCGTTTAGCGATGTCTACACCTTTGGCCCAACCTTTCGGGCGGAAAACTCCAACACCTCGCGCCACCTCGCAGAATTTTGGATGGTTGAGCCAGAAATGGCTTTCTGCGATCTCGAAGGAAATATGGATTTAGCCGAGGCGTTCCTGAAGCACATTTTCAAATCCGTATTGGAAAACTGCCCTGAAGATATGGAGTTTTTCAACCAGCGAATTGACAATTCGGTTCTCGCCACTGCTGACAATATTATCAATAATCAGTTTGAGCGCATCACCTATACAGACGCGATCGCCCTGCTGGAAAAAGCCGACCGGCAATTTGAGTATCCTGCTACCTGGGGTGTAGATTTGCAGTCAGAACATGAGCGCTATTTGGCTGAAGAATTATTCAAAAAACCGACAATTGTTACAGACTATCCCGTGGGTATCAAGGCATTCTATATGCGTTTGAACGATGATGAGAAAACCGTTCGGGCAATGGATGTCCTCGCTCCCAAAATCGGAGAAATCATTGGTGGATCGCAGCGGGAAGAACGCCTAGACATTTTAGAACGGCGCATTCAAGCTCAAGGGATGAATCCAGAAGAATTATGGTGGTATCTCGATCTGCGCCGGTATGGGACGGTGCCTCACGCCGGCTTTGGATTGGGCTTTGAACGCTTGGTGCAATTTATGACCGGCATGGGCAATATCCGCGATGTGATTCCCTTCCCCAGAGCACCCTTAAGCATTGAGTTTTAAGTCGGATTCGTTGGGCGTCAAATTATGGGGTGGGCAATGTCCATCCCGCTTCGCTTTGGCAGTGAAGCGGGAGACAAGGGAACAAGGAATCACAAATAATATTGCAAAGGTAATTCCGCAAATAAAGTACAGCTTATTTAAACTCTAGTCAACTCCTTAATCTCGCTACAGCCGGCTCCCATCGAGTTGAGATGCGGATAGAATTTTATGCCAATGTACTGCAAATAGATTCTCCCTCCACAGAGCTTTGGCGGCAATCTGTGACGTGCAAATGTTTAAATTTCTTTGACATGAGTTCCCAACAATAACTCTCATTCATTTCTCTCCCCTTCTACCCCTCTTCCCCTCAATACTCATTCTCAGTTTCCTTTACCTTGCCGGCATCAAGCTTTCTAAATTTTAACCAGGGGTTGATGAACAAATTTCCTGTTAGTCCGTCAGGAGTCAGGTGTGCTGCGGTTAGGATGATCGCATTTTATCTCAGAGCTAGATGCGAAAGCAGCGCCAGCCCAAAGTTCTTAGCTTTTTTACAGATACGCAGTTCATCACTTAGTTAAAATAAAAGCTAGTAATTATATCAAAATACGAGTTATTCTTTTGTTTCTAAATATTACTTTTCAATATTTACAACAGACCCATATTGTTGGAAAAATCGCCTCAGCGAATTTACGAGATAACGAAACTTTATTGTCGTAAATTTACTGAGGCGATTTAGGCATCTGGCAAGTTAGCCATAGAAAGAAGACAGCTTCTTACCGGCTGCAAATTTCACGCTTCTGGATGTACTTAAGCCCACCCTAATCTCTAAGTTGCACGCCGTTTTGCACTTTGGCACCGGCTTGTTTACTTTGCAGCTTAAGCTTTGGTCATTACGCATATTTCTATCTCTTGCCCTGACACCCAAATAATTGGGTTTTGATGAGCGTGAGAATTTTTGATTGCTTCCGTTCCTTGAGTGTGGTTTGTAAAGGTAAATCTATGTAAGAAGTAATTTTTTAAAATTTTGAACTGAGGAGATTTAAGCCTAGAGAGTTTTTTGTTTGTCTATGCTATTTTGATTTACGACGGTAAAATTCAACGGTGAATGAGAGCGAAATGTTCAGCAGTTCCAACTTTTACGAAATTACACTAACTCAATCCTCCGAGGGTACAGATCGGCGCAATCACAGGCACACAGCGCCATTACAACGACTTATCAGTATGACGAAGGCACCGCATTCTCTGCCGCTTTTATTACTTTGGAAAAAGAAAAATAAAATTTCTTTAGAGAAAGCAAAATTATGTCAGAACTGAGTGGAAGTCGAGATGCTTAGCAGTTTCCCGAACACCGCTCAAGAGCGTCAAAGCCTTGTAAGCACAGGTTGGGATATTTTGCTCTGACAAGAGTAATAAAAAACAGCGGTTTAGCTTTCTCTGCTGTATTTTTTGTGTGCTTTACTACACAGTTTTCTGATCGGGGTTTTGGGGGGGTTCATGGCAATATTAAAGTTCACAGCAGCAATTAAGTGTTTGAATCATTGTCAGAGGGGAGATTCAAGGGGAGAAGCCGATGAAAATTGAGGACGTTTATCAATTTTTTCGAGAGCCTCCCCCCATCTATTTGAATAAGGAACTGACGGTGTGTTATGTCTTGTCCATTTTGTTGCAGGGAGACTCCTGCGGTACACAACTGATTCAAAAGCTAGAGACGGAGTACCCAAATTACCGGCTGTCTGACACAGTGCTGTACAGCGCTCTCAAATTCCTAGAAGACGAAGGGGCGGTTTCGAGTTATTGGAAAAAAGTTGAAGGACGCGGACGCCCTAGGCGGATGTACTTAGTTTGTCCGAAGTGGCAGTCTCAGGCGAGGGAATTAGCCAGTCTTTGGCAGAAATACGCGGATGGGCAGATATAGCGCCGTGATATTTAACCCATGAAATTCGTAGCCGGTGTTGTAGGCATGGGGTTTATCTCCCTTTTTTACGACAGGGATGCTGCCAGATGCCTCCACCGGGCTTTTTTCTCGTGCAGTTTATCTGCGTAACTTATAAACTTATGTAAAGTACGACAGTGTAATTGAGTTTATGAATCCTCCGATTCTTTCATCGACATTCCTGCTGACCTTGCTGTTGGCAGTTGGTTTGTTTTTCTTTATTCGAGCCTCTGTCAAAGACAGAACCGAGGAAGTCAAACTCTTTTCTGAGCAAGCAGAAGACTCTCTTTTAAGCGAATTGCGGCAGTATTTCTCCCAACGCGCCTACCGAGTGGCGGCAGTGGATGCGGCACAGAACCAAGTTACGTTTGAAGGATATGTCCGTCCGAGTTGGTTTTTGGCCATCTTTTTGACGCTACTGGCGGCAGTTGGCATTCTCTGTTTAGCGCTAATTTTGTCAGTCGTGTTTCCCCAAATCGGGCGCGTCTTTCTAGGATTGCTGCTTCTGGCACCGGCATCTGGATTTTTTTACTGGCAAAAAGCTGGGCGCACAGAAAAAGTGTCTGTGAAAGTTGAAACGGCTGCCGGCGTTGAACCGGGGATGCAAAGCGCGATTGCAATTAAAGCGCATCGAGATGAAATTGCCGAAATGCAGCGGGCTTTACCTTTAAAAATCGGTCGGGATTAACAGTCCGCTTGCCTTCTTTAGCCCCTAAAAAAGCTCCTCACATTATGCGAATAATTCACACCGCTGATTGGCATCTCGGACGCCGGCTTAGAGGCATTGATCGCACGCCAGAAATTGCCGCCGCATTGCAACAAATTTTAAAACAGGCAATTGCGGAAGAGGTCGATGCTGTGCTAATTGCGGGAGATATTTTTGATGTCCCCAACCCGCCGGCGTATGCTGAACGAATTGCTTATCAATTTTTTTGCGCGTTGCAAGAAGCAGGCATTCCTGCCATTGCGATTGCCGGCAATCATGACAGTCATGCCCGGATTGACAGTATTGCTCAACTGCTTTCGCTTGCCGGTGTTCGCGCTTTAGGCAAACCTCGCACGGCTGCGGATGGCGGCAGTATGACGCTTAACACCAAGAGCGGTAAACTTTGTGTCGGAGCCATGCCGTTTGCTTCAGAACAACGGCTGCTGGATGCAGATGCTTTGTGGCACGCTGATGATGTGGAGCGACGCCAAAGTTATCGAGAAATTGTGGCATATCTCCTCGAAGATTTAGCGAGTGATTTTAGGGATAATACTGTTAATGTTCTGATGGGACACATGAGCGTTGACGGTGCCAGAATTGCCCACTCAGAAGTTCCTTATTACACGCGAGATAAATATCTACTTTCATCACAAGCTTTGCCGGCAGCCGCTCAATATATGGCGCTTGGTCACATTCACATTCATCAGCGCATTGCTGCAAATTCCCCGGCTTATTATTCGGGTTCTCTGATTCAATTAGATTTTGGAGAAGCTGAGCAGCAAAAAGGATTTTGTCTGATTTCAGTTGAGCCTGGCTCTCAGCCCCAAGTCGAGTTTAAACCGTTACTAGCCCACAAGCCTTTAAAAGTGATTCAATGTCACATTGATGCGCTAGATGATACGTTAGAGACGCATCAGTATCATCCGGGATATTTAAAGGTAATTGTACAGATGGAGAGTCCTACTATGGGACTGGCGGATCGCGTGCGACAAATCTGCCCGCAAGCGCTGTTAGTTGAACCACGCTATTTAGAAGTGCCGCAAGAACGCCAGAAAAGGGCGGTTAATATTGACCCGAATCACTTTGAGCCGGCAGAGGAATTTTTCAACTATTATCAAAGCCGGCTGGGTTTAACACCTAAATCTTCAGTTTTGGAGGAATTTAATAATTTGTATAACAAACAAAAAGAAACAAACCTGTCTAATTAATTGCTTGTTTCCAAGGCAGTATCCCAATTTTGCAGCAGGGCGTTAGCGCAACGTGCCCAATCCCTCATGCCCCATGCCCCATCCCCCATGCCCAACCTTACCTTTCCGAATGCGACTTGATATTAAATCTAAACCTTTATGCGTCCCCTAGAACTTTTGCTCGAAGGATTTACCAGCTTTCGCCGTGAACAACGTCTAGATTTTTCAGAACTAGATTTATTCGCAATCACCGGCGCAACAGGTGCCGGTAAATCTTCCTTGCTAGATGCGATGACTTACGCGCTTTACGGCACAACCGCCCGTACAGGAAAACAAGTCAGCGATTTAGTTAGTCAGGGCGCAACCAATTTAAAAGTTCAACTGCGTTTTGCAGTGGGAGGATCGCAATATCGAGTGACGCGCCGGTGGCGATATCGCGCAAGTTCACCGGAAAATAAGGTGCTGTTGGAAGGGTGGCAAAATGGTGAATGGGAAACTTTAGGAACTAGCACGGTTGCGGTTCAAAAAACGCTAGAACAGATTTTAGGGATGGATTTCGACACCTTCACACGGGTGATTGTCCTGCCTCAAGGCAAGTTTGATGAATTTCTCAAAGGTGACACAGCAAAACGCCGAGAAATCTTGCGATCTTTGGCGGGGTTTGAAATCTTTGAACGGATGCGGAAGGAGGCGGCTGAGCTAGCAAAATTGCTCAAACAAGAGCGAGAAATGCTGGAACGCCGGCTTGCTGAATTGGATGCGCCGGCTCTCACCGAAGTGGATGAAAAGCAAGCGCAACTCACGCTTCTAGAGCAAGAGATGCCGGCATTTAATCAAGCGGTTTTAAACGCTCAGAAAGCCCTTGATGAATCCGAGCGGGTATTTACGCAAATCACGCGCTTGAAAGCGTTACAACAGCAACTCGCTAATCTAAATATTAAATCCCCTGAAATAGAAGCCTTGCAAGTGCGATTAGATCGAGCGCAAGCTGCTAGTCAGTTAGAAAAAGATTGGGCTTTAGTGCAAGAGGCTCGTAGCTCATTTAAAAATGCTGAAAATACTGTTGGTACTGCATCCGTTTCTTTAAGCCAAGCCCAATCTAAACTCAGCGAACAACAGCAGCAACTTGAAGAAGTTCGAGCGTACAATCAGGCGGTATTGCCTCAACTTAAAGCCCGTGAAGACGCGCTTACGGCTGCGAAAGCTTATGAGGAGCAGCGCACTTTGCTTGCAAAAGAAGTAGCGATGGCACAAGCAACGCTAGAGGAAAAAACTCGTCTCCTACAGGCTGCACAAAAACAGATAAAAGCGACTGAAAGTAAGGTTAAAAATGCTAATCGGCAAATGGCAGAAGCAAGGGCAGTGCTTTCTCAGCACGCACCTGGAGGCGAACGGTTAGAACAGCTCAATAAAGTTGCTCCTTTACTGATAGAATATCAAGTGATAGAGCAACAGGTAAACACGCAGCAAAAACAGTTAGAAAAAATAACTCAAGATCGGGAAACGACTGAGCGAACTTACGAAGCTGCCGGCTTGAATTTAACAAAAGCTCAACAGAATTTACAAGCAATTCAAGGGGCGCTAGCAACTGCTGAGCAAGCGAATGCTGAAGCGGCGCTTCTGGATCGTGCGGCTGCCTTGCGGGTGCTGTTAAAACCTGGAGATCCTTGCCCCGTATGCGGAAGTGAACATCCGGAATTGGAGAATTTGCCCCCAGTGCCGGCAGTCACAGTTGTAGATATCGCCCCCTTGCGAGGGCGTGAAACTGCGGCACAACGGGCACTACAAGAGGCTCAGATGGCTGCAACGAAAGCAGAAGCCGCACTAGAAGGGCATAAGCAAAAAGCGCTGGATTTGGCTCAGACGCTGGCTCAGACGCAGCATAGGATCGGCGCACTGCAGGAACAAATCAGTGCTGTGCTAGGGGTTGAGGAGTGGCAAGCCAAGGCGCTAACGCAGGAACAGGAGGCGCTTCAAACCGGCGATGTCAAATACCGGCAGGCAGAGCAACAATTGCAAAAAGTGTCTGCTGAAGTGGAATCTGCACAACAAGCGCTACAGTTTGCCCAACAGACTGAGATAACGGCACAAACAGAATATCAAACCGCAACCGCAGAAGTCGAGCGCCGGCAGCAACAGTTACAATCTATTGCTGCCAAACTTTATGAACTGACAGACAATCAGCCTTACGAAACTTTGGCAAGTAACTTAACACAACAGCAGCAAGAATTGGCGAGTCGGTTGAAAGTTGCAGAAAATGCTTATCAAACTGCTTATAACAATTTTATTCAATTAGAAGAAAGAGCTAAGCAAGCAAATGTTGCCTTTGAGCGAGCCGGTGAAAAACAACAACAGTTGAATGCTGAGTGGCAAGAAAAACTTTTAATTGCTAGTTTTACCGAAGAGACATTTTTAGCTGCCGGTGCCGGCACACAAGAACAATCTAAATGGGAGCTTGCGCTACGCGAACATCGGGAATCTAAACTTCAGTTAGAAACCCGAATAAAAGATTTAACTGAAGTTATTGGAAATCGGATGGCAGATGAAGGGGAAATCGCAGAGCTTTCTAAGATGATCGCGCAATATCGAAGTGCTAAAGCTGCGGCTGAAGATAACGTTAAACAAGCGCAAAATCAGCGAGCAGAACTTTCAGCTTGGATTCAAGTCGCCGAACAAAAAATCGAAGAAACAGAAAGACTTCTCACCCAGCAATCAAATTTAGCAGAACACGAAGAAACCTATCACACCCTTGCCCAAAATCTTAAATCTAATGAATTTCAAGCGTATATTTTGGAGCATTTGGAAGATGAGTTAGTGACTCGCGCCACACTTTTGCTACGGGAACTCACAGAAAATCGTTACGCCCTAACGATTCAAGATGGGGAATATTGGGTAGAAGATAACTGGAATGGCGGGGAACTCAGGCGCGTGCGAACCCTTTCTGGCGGTGAAACATTTGCCACTTCTTTATCAATGGCATTAGCTTTATCAGAAAAGTTATCTCAAGGGGCGCAACTAGGCAGTCTATTTCTGGATGAGGGATTTGGGACTTTGGATGGAGAAACTTTGGAAACGGTGACGCAAATTTTAGAATCTTTGCGGCAGCAATCACGGTTAATTGGAGTGATTACCCATGTTCGAGCGTTGGCAGAAAGATTACCCACTCAAATCAAGGTTTATAAGTCTCCGCAAGGCTCCCGAATTGAAGTTGAGACACAATAATGATATTACCTTAAATCTCAAATCTCACCTACAATTTAAGGTGCGGGCTAATCACTAAAATCCCTAAAAGTGGGCTAAACGTTTATTTCTAGAGATTATATAAAAGTACGGCTTCAAATTTTTAAAAGGTAGTTGTTAAAATCGCTGCCCGGTTGTCAATTCAATCCGGCTTTCTCCGCGCTCGTTAATTGCATAATCAAGCCGGAGCAATCCCAAAGGCGATTTTACCCGTAAGCCAAAGCCGTATCCAAAACCGCTTCCAGGCTTATTCCGCAATACACCCGGCTCGCCCAACACTGTATCACCTGAACCTAAATCAGAGGCAAAATCAGCAAACAAAACGCCCCCCACCGGCGAAATAATTGGGAAACGATACTCCATAACGCCTAGTACAAAACTACGACCACTGCCGATATCTCCAAACTCATAACCCCGCACGGAATTCAAACCGCCCAGATTAAACGCCTCGGCGGGTGGCAAATCTCCGATTACTGTACCGGCTTGCAAATTAAATGCAAATAATTCTTGTAACTCGTTTGGCAAATCTGCCGACGCACCCCCGCCAACCAACTGGATCGGCACATACTGAAGATAATTCGCCTTGAGCCGGTTGAGAAAAATATTACCCGCTCCAATTGGCAACGACTGCTCCATACTCAAACTTAGCAGAGATCCTTCAGTTGGATAAGATCGCCGGTTTCGCTCGTCTCTCACGACCCCCAAAGACAGTGTCACCAGCTCATCAATGCCGGTGCCGCTAACACTCAGCGGAGTGCCAAATTCATCCACCGGCGCAAGATTCCAGTTTTTATCGCGAATACTAATGCGAGTGTAATTCAATCCCAGCGCCGCATCCCATTCATTAAAAGACTTCAGCAGCGCCACGCTGCCACCAAAACGTCCCTCGCGGATGGAGTTACCATTCGGCAAGTCAATGCCTTCATTAAATGTGTTGGAAAAGCCCCGTTGCCGAAACCCTTCAATTCTGAAGCCTAAACGATTGGGCGTCATGGCGCGGTAAGGATCGATAAAGCGCAAACTATATTGCAAGTCTCGATCGCTTGCCTGCACCCTCGCCCGAAACGCCTGGTTAATCCCACCAATATTTCTATCTTGATAGCTGAGCGCTCCGTAAGTTCCAATATCCTCATCACGTCCAAAACTCGGCGTAACGGAACGGGAACGGCCCTCTTTGAGTTCATAGACAAGCTCAACACCGGCAGCACTCTGGGAACGAGAAACTCTCACCTCGTTAAATAAATCCATGCGCCTGAGCCGGCGCAAGTCTGACTCCAGCACATCTTCACGAAACACCTCACCGGGCTGGAGTTCTAACTCAGCAAGAATAAAATCTGCTTGGGTACGACCGGCAACTAACTGACCATCCTCCTCAATCGTCTCACCCTTTTTATTCAAAAAACGGATCTTGATATCTGTAACAATTTGCTGATTTACCCCACCGGCTTTTTTTGGCAGCCAGGGAGAAGGGGAGAGGATTTCACCGGCAGCGAGGGAGAAGGAACTATCGTTAACTGCCGACGGCTTGAGTAACTGAGCTTCTGAGAGGGGTTTGATACAAGAGGGGGGGATCTGATTCTGTGCCGGTGTATCCCGAAGCGGGATCGCCAGCTTCTTGGCTAGACAGTTAAGCCGGGGATTGTCTAAATCAAAGCCCCAGGCATAAGCTTTTTGAGTTAGCTCAACGGCAGCTAGCGTCACCAAAGTCAAAATGGCAACCGAACGAAGACTCATATCAGTAAAGTTTGACAGCACCCAATCACTCGAAAAAAGTTGGCAGACGTTTAAAACCGGGGTAGTCTTTTGTTAGATCAGGCAAATAATACTTGGGAATAGAGCGTAGGTCACGCTTAATTAGGAATTTTTGCTTGCCCTCCCCCATGCTTCAGAAGTTTATACTGAGTTGCGTTCAAACTTGTAGCGGGATTGGCGTATCTCCTGGCTATGAAGGAACTGCTGCGCCAATAGAGAAGCTGCGCCTACCTGACGGTATGCGTTCGCCCCTATTTTGAAGGGAACCGCTCAACTTAGATAAGCAAAAAAAATCAGAGCTAGAAAGCTCCGATTGTCCCACAACACACTTGCTGAAATATTGCAAATATTCTTATTAAAACAATTTAAAGAGGCTGGCGAGAAACCAACTTTTCAAAATTAGCCTGGGTTTGCTGCAAAAGCAACTCTCGGCTATCCACCGCCTGAGTAAGAGTCGGAACCAAATTCCGGGCCTGTAAAGTCATGTGAAGCTGCAGGTGAGCCACGTACTCACCGATATCTTCCCGAAGTAAACAGCTGGGGTATTGAGGCAGATGCGAATTCAAAGTGTTTTCCTCTCTTATTCTGCGCCATTTCCAACAATGATAAAAGTTATCATGTCGGTTTCGCTTTCTTTTAATTTCGCAATGAAGCTTAACGCTTTTTGGAGGTCAAGATTAAGAAATGTGTAGTGACTTGCGGTGCGGATTTATAGGGAAAGCGGCTTGCCGGTGCTCCTAGGAGAACAATGACTCAACCCGTCACCGGCTCCTTTATACTGGAGCGCATGCGACCTGAAGACGCCGTTGATACAGTGGAGAAAGACATCCACCGACTGCAACTGCCGGCAGATGGTGATAAAAGGCGAACCGTGGCACAGCCCAAACACCACCAGAGAAATTGCCGGTGATCAACTAGCGATTCTCCCAAGTGCCAGTTACGAGCTGCTCTAGAGCGATAGCTGCTTGCCCCGCCCAGCCAATCTTAAGTTTTAGCTGTCAAATCCAGAAGCAGCTAAGACAATTAAGAAGTAAGACATTAACAACCCCCACAAAACCAACGGGATAGCGGGGGCTTGAGAAGGCCAGTTCTCAGGCGCAAGGTGTCTGCCGTACAAGTCTGTGATCGGTACATACTGCCGAATCATTCCCTGATTCGGGCTATCTCAACGCTTACTGGTTATGAGCTAGTTGCAGAAAAGACATCTTAGCAGAGATGCGGTAAGGGACTTAGCACTCACTCGTGAGGATGATATCTATGGAACGAGTATCAGTTTTATTGCCAGATGGTTCTTCTTGGATGCCGGCGGGGAAATCCAAGGCAGCAGGCTTAGAAATAAAAGGGGCAAATCAGTCCCCACCCAGTCAAACGCCTTAAGCACACTACCGGCATCTTTATTAGTATGTAAGTCCCGACCTATTTCTCAAGCGAGGGACTCCTGCCACAAAGATGTTAAAAATTCACTCCAATCTTCACTCTTCATTGAACTGACCCATGTACGCCCCAGACAATCCAGAGGTCTTCCAGCGGTTTTTGGAACACGCCCCTGCGGCGGTAGCAATGCTTGATCGCCAGATGCGCTACCTGCTGACTTCTCGCAGGTGGCTGACGGATTGCGGCCAGGGCGACCAAAATATTATTGGTCGCTCGCATTATGAATTTCTGCCCCTATTTCAAAAACAGGATTTGTCTCGGTGGCAGGACATTTACGCTTCGTGTTTAGCAGGATCAGGAGAACACCGAGAACGCGAGTATTTCACCCGATCAGATGGTGTGCCGGTTTGGATCGAGTGGGAAATCCGGCCTTGGAAGACAGCAGCCGGTGAAATTGGTGGCCTGATCCTGAGCCGGTCTGACATTACAGAACACAAACAAACCGAAGCCGAACTCAGACAAATTAATGAAGAGTTAGAAATGAGAGCTGAGGCGTGCGCCACCCATTTAAGACATACCACCATCGCTTTGCAGGCAGAGCGCGTAGAACGCCAGCGGATCGCCGAGGTTCACAAAGTCCTCCAATTTTCCATCAATCGGGCTGGGGACGCTGTATTTTGGGTAACACCAGAGGCGCAGTTATTTTACGTCAACGATGCCGCTTGCCTGTCCTTGGGCTACTCCCGCGAGGAGTTGCTCTCACGCTCGTTGCAGCACATCAACCCAGATTTTCCCCCTTATATCTGGTCGGAATACTGGGAAGAAATCAAGCAACTTGGCTCTATTCGGCTAGAATCTCAGCACTGTACTAAAGATGGCCACATTTTCCCAGTGGAGTTAACCATCAATTATTTTAAAGTCAATGGTCATGAGTACAATTGCATTTTTGCGCGGGACATCACCGAGCGCAAGGAAGCCGAGGCAGAATTGTACCAGGCCAAGAGTGCAGCAGAAGCGGCCAATCGAGCCAGAAGTTCGTTTCTGGCAAATATGAGTCATGAACTCCGCACACCCTTAACGGCCATTATTGGTTATAGCGAACTGCTCCAAGAAGATGCCCAGGAGTTAGGCTTAGGCCAGATGGACTTTATTGCTGACCTCCAGACGATCAACACAGCCGGTAAGCAGTTACTGGGAGTCCTCAGCGAAATTCTCGATTTCTCGAAGATTGAATCGGGTCAGATGGAACTCGATCTCAATACGTTCGATGTGGCAGCCTTAATTAAGGAAGTTCAAACCCGCGTTCAACCGTTACTCGTTGCTAACAGCAACACGTTGATCGTAAATTGCCCCAATGATATGGGCACAATGCACGCTGATTGGATCAAGGTGCGGCAGATACTCTTAAACTTGCTGGACAACGCAACCAAATTTACAGAGCATGGCTCGATTATCCTTGATGTTTCCCGTGAAGACGATCCTGAGGTGCAACTGCTAACTTCTGAGGCAAATGCGGAACCGGCTTTTAACACCGGCACTGAGGGTTGGATCAAGTTTCAGGTTCGCGACACCGGCATTGGGATGACACAAGAACAGCTGCCGACGATATTCCAGGCATTCACCCAGGCTGATGAGTCTACAACGCGCCGTTACGGAGGCACCGGCATGGGACTGGCCATCAGTCGCAGTTTTTGTCAAATGATGGGCGGTGAAATTATTGTGGAAAGCGAGTTGGGAGCCGGTTCTACGTTCAGCGTTTATCTGCCGCTTTACGTGAGAGAGGAGGAAGCAGGCAGTCAGGGCTAGAGTCCTCACGACATAAGGTGATTAACAAGTCCCTGAGCCGAATTCATGGCTGCTGGCTGCCATGAAAAGTCTGGATATTAATAACGTTTTGTCTAGCTATATCTACCCCCTAGCTCCTAGCCGCTCGTTAAAAATTCTCCCCTCCGACCCACCCCTAGCTCAAAGCCGCAGTATTAAGGTATTTGAAGTTTTGCAGCCTTTTGTAGGACGGTGGATCGACCCTACGATAAACTAAGCCTTGATTCAGAACTAGGCCGCAGATTCCAAACGCGGCTTGGAGGTTGAAGTCGAAGCATTTTGGATCTTTTCCTCTGGCCCGAAAGTCAGATAGTGTTTCGATGTTGACCTCCAACAGCGGCGAAGCTAGTCGTTAAATTTGCTAGCCGCACACATAGTACAAAAGTGTTGAGAAATCGTTTGGAGCCTTAATTCCATGTCTCATACAGTCAAAATCTACGATACCTGCATTGGCTGCACTCAGTGCGTCCGCGCTTGCCCTACAGACGTTTTGGAAATGGTGCCCTGGGATGGCTGCAAAGCCGGCCAGATCGCTTCATCTCCTCGGACTGAAGATTGTGTCGGTTGCAAACGTTGTGAAACGGCTTGCCCCACCGACTTTCTGAGCATCCGGGTTTACCTGGGGGCGGAAACAACTCGCAGTATGGGCTTGGCGTACTAAGCCACCGGCCAAAACACTCGTTCCCTGAGAGGAATTGGCAGTCATCAAACAAGACCTTTCAGGCTAAAGTGACAGAGGGAGCCACTCGCCCCCTCTTTTTTTTGCGGCAAGGTCGTCTTGAGGCTTCTTAGCCTCCAGATTCTTGACGTTTTCCTGATAGCCCTTTAGTTTGTAGCAAGTAGATTCTGATCATCATGTGCGGAGCAGGAGTTGGATTCTAGATGTGCGGAATCGTTGGCTATATTGGCACCCAAAACGCAAGCGAAATTTTGCTGGCAGGCTTAGAGAAACTCGAATATCGGGGTTACGATTCTGCCGGCCTGGCGACGGTCTGGGAAGGTGAAATTCACTGCGTCCGGGCGAAAGGTAAACTCCAAAACCTGCGAGAAAAGCTTGCCGGTGTGGAAACCCCTGCCCAGATTGGCATCGGACATACCCGCTGGGCAACTCACGGCAAACCAGAGGAGTACAACGCCCACCCGCATACGGATACGGCAAGACGCGTGGCGGTTGTACAAAATGGGATTATTGAAAACTACCGCGAGTTGCGCGACGCTCTAAAATCTAGGGGTCACGAGTTTCGCTCGGATACCGATACTGAGGTGATCCCCCACTTAATCGCTGAGTATCTGGCGGAACCTCTGGTGGAGGCACCGGCATTTGTCCCCCTGCTGTCGCCCTTTGTAGAGGCGGTACGGAAAGCCGTCAATCACCTAAAAGGGGCGTTTGCGATCGCCGTTGTCTGTGCCGAGTATCCCGACGAAATGGTTGTCGCCAGACAGCAGGCTCCGCTCGTGATCGGTTTTGGGCAAGGTGAGTTTTTCTGTGCTTCAGATACGCCGGCACTGGTGGCTCATACCCGTGCGGTACTACCTCTGGAAAATGGGGAACTGGCGCGACTGACCCCGTTAGGGGTTGAAGTTTACAATTTTTCGGGCGATCGCTTAAAGAAAACTCCCCGCACCCTGAGCTGGAACCCCGTGCTTGTGGAGAAGCAGGGCTTCCGGCACTTCATGGCTAAGGAAATTTATGAGCAACCGGGAGTTGTGCGCTCTTGTTTGGAGGCATATTTTCACAGTGATTGGCACCCAGAAGCCGGCCATTCACCCGTAAAATTGGGTTTGCCCGATGAACTGCTGGCAGATTTGGAACACGTTCAAATTCTTGCTTGTGGCACGAGTTGGCACGCTGGTTTGGTGGGTAAATATCTGTTAGAGCAGCTAGCAGATATTCCGACAATGGTGCAGTATGCCTCGGAATTTCGTTACGCACCGGCACCGCTGACCCCCAACACCCTAACCGTTGGCATCAGTCAGTCTGGGGAAACGGCGGATACTCTGGCGGCTTTGGCAATGGAGGGGCAGCGCCGTCTCGCTAAATCGGAAAAGTTTCACGCTAGACTTTTGGGAATTACGAATCGGCCTGAATCGTCTCTGGGTCACTTAGTGCCTCATATTATTGATACTGGTGCCGGTATCGAAATTGGGGTGGCTGCAACGAAAACGTTTGTTACTCAGCTAATGGCGTTTTATGGGTTAGCCTTAGATTTGGCGTATCGGCGCAAAACGTTGCCACTAACCAGAATTGAGGAAATTATTCAAGGGTTGCGCCAACTGCCGGCACAAATTGAGTTGATTTTGGAGAGTCAGGAACGTTATATCGAGGAGTTAGCCCACGAGTTTGCCGACACGAAAGATTTTATCTTTTTAGGGCGTGGAATTAATTTTCCCATCGCTTTAGAAGGGGCGCTGAAGCTGAAGGAAATCAGTTATATTCACGCCGAAGGCTATCCCGCTGGGGAAATGAAGCACGGACCGATCGCGCTGCTAGATGCCAAGGTGCCGGTGGTTGCGATCGCGATGCCGGGAAGTGTTTACGAAAAGGTGCTTTCTAATGCCCAGGAAGCCAAGGCACGAGACTCGCAATTAATTGGGGTAACACCCATGAATGATCGTGAGGCGGCTGAAACCTTTGATAAGCTGCTGCCGGTGCCGGTGGTTGATGAGTTGCTGTCTCCAATTTTGACAGTCATTCCCTTACAATTGCTGGCTTATCATATTGCCGCCCGTCGTGGTTTGGATGTGGATCAACCAAGAAACTTAGCTAAGTCTGTAACAGTTGAGTAACTTTGAAATCCTTGAGGGGAATTTTTCAAAGGAGAACAGTTAATTGAAGTGAAAAATAATTAACTGAACACAACAATCGTTACCTAAGTTAGGCATAATCATGCGCTCCTTGGGGGCGCTTTTCTTTTGCTAGTCGGGTAGCGTATTTTTATATCATATTAGGGAACTTACCTTGAATTAAACTCGTCCGAGATGATTGGTTCTGTCAAAAATCTATTAGAGTTGTTCAAACCGACATGATATTACGTTTTGGGTAACAATAATAGTTAATCTGCTCTGATCTTTGTTCGGCTCTGATCTTTGTGTTAAGCATATAAAAGTCAACGATTAAAAATCATAATTACTAAAAATTAGCTAAATTAAATTTTTTTAGATAATAACGAATTGTTAGAACTTAGTAATTTTTGAATTTTAATTAGTTAATAAAAGTTTTTTAGAGCTATAAAAATATAAAGTAAACCTTATTTAGTTTGGTTAATTAATAGTTTTAAAAATACGTGAAACCTCTCGATTGCCATAAAGTTGTTCCAAAAAACGCTTATATTCTTTTTCAATTCAACTGAACTCATAGATTAAACCATAACCTAATTTGCTGATTATAATTGAATTATTATAAACTCAAATTTTATAGGTTTTCAAAGTAGGCGCAAAAGTGATATGTGGGAAAAAATCAGACATATCCTAGTTAGAGAATCGCCGAGTGTCTTGCTTAGAGCTTCTAGTGTTGCCGGCCTGTTAATAGCCCTGCGCTTAGCCGGCTTACTACAGCTTCTAGAATGGGCAGCACTCGATCAATTTTTTCGCCTGCGTCCCCAAGAGCCGGCAGATTCTCGCATCGTTATTGTTGGAATTTCTGAATCCGATATCCAAAAAGCTGGTCAATGGCCTATCCCTGATGATACCATTGCCCAGCTAATTGAAAAACTGAAACAACAGCAGCCAAGTGCCATTGGACTGGATATTTATCGAGATTTACCAGTAGGAGCCGGCCATCAAAATTTAATCAAAGTATTAAAAAGTACGCCTAACTTAATTGGGGTTAAAACCCTCAGTAGGGATAGCATCGGCTTTGCAATCAATCCATCACCAGTCTTAAATCAGCTTGGGCAAATTGGATTTAACAATCTTGTGCTAGATCCAGACGGCAAACTCCGTCGTGGCTTGCTCTTTCTAGAAACAAAAGAGGGGGAAACTTTAGCAAGCTTTGGCCTGAGATTGGCTTTGATTTATCTTGAAAATAAAGGAATTACGCCAGAAAATGCCAAGACTAATTCTGAGTATTTGCAATTAGCACAAGCAGTTTTCGTGCGATTAAGAGCAAATGATGGTAGCTATATCCGCATGAATGACCAAGGCTACCAAATATTAATGAACTTTAGAGGCCCGCGAAAGACTTTTCAAATTGTCTCAATGACCGATGTATTAGAAAATCGAGTTTCGCCAGATTTTGCACGTAATCGGGTAGTTTTAATTGGCTCAACGGCGGTGAGTTTACAAGATTACTTTCAGACTCCTTATGATAGCGGGTTGAATACATCTCCTAACCTGACCTCTGGTGTAGAAATTCATGCTAACTTAATCAGCCAAATTATTAGCGCAGCCGTGGATAACCGGCCTCTAATTAAAGTTTGGTCTGAACCGTTAGAAATGTTATGGATTTTTGGTTGGTCAGTGATTGGGGCAACTTCGGTTTGGATAGGGCGATATGCTGCCGGCAAAAAGACTTATTACTCAGTTTCTTGGACAGGGATGACGATTATAATTGCCGGCACCCTTCTCATAGGAGGTTCCTTCATCGCTTTTTTAGCCGGTTGGTGGATTCCAGTTGTTCCTTCGGTTCTTGCTTTGGCCGGCTCTGTGAGCGTAATTACAGCTTATATTGCTAATATTGAACGTGCAGAACGCCAAACAGTGATGAATTTATTTGGGCGGCACGTTACTCCCAAAATAGCAGAAGCAATCTGGCAAGATCGGGATAAAATTCTCGAAGAAGGACAGTTGCAGGGACAAGAAATGATTGCAACTGTTCTGTTTACAGATTTAAAAGGGTTTAGCAGTATTGCCGAAGGAATGGAACCCAAAGTGTTGATGTCTTGGCTGAACGAATATATGAGTGCAATGGCTCAAATTGTTCTTGATTGTGACGGCGCAATTGATAAATTTATTGGGGATGCAGTCATGGCAGTTTTCGGCATTCCAATTGCCGCCACCACTTCTGAAGAAATTGCGTTAGACGCTCAAAAAGCCGTGAAGTGTGCGTTGGGCATGGCAGATGCTTTAAAATCGCTAAATCGCCAGTGGCGAAGTCAAGGCAAACCAACTGTTGCCATGCGAGTTGGAATCGCCACCGGCACAGTGGTTGTTGGGAGTTTGGGATCTAATCAGAGGCAGGATTACACCATTATTGGCGATACAGTTAATATTGCCTCCCGCTTAGAAAGTTTTGATAAGTCGATTGATGGCGGTATTTGCCGGATTTTAATTGCTGAAGAAACTTGCCAATACACTCAGGACAAATTTCCCACAGAACTGATTGGGACTGTTTTATTGAAAGGCCGCGAACAGCCGGTTAAGGTTTATCAAGTGCCGGTTGAGTGAGCTTTTCAGATAAATCCCGATAGTGTAAACTTTTATAGCAAATCATCGTTAATTCACTTCCCCTCAGTTAAAAGAGAACCAATCAGGGATATTCCTAAAAAAAGGAGACTTTAGAATGACTCAGCTAAACTCACGCCTGCGTCCTGCATTTTTTTGGCTTGTAATTTTTAATACATTAATCATTAATTTTATACCGAGCCACGCCCTAGCTCTGCTCTCGCTCAGCCAAGGGAAAGCATTGCCTAGCAAAGCCATTGAGGTAGCGGATTATAAACCGCCAAAAGGCTTAGGGGCACCGGAAACCGTAGGCGGGGGAACTCGTGGAGGAAAATGCGAACAGGACGAAAAAAGTTCTGGGCCGCTGTTAAGTGCACTGATGCCAGATTTGATACCAGACACGGCTGAATATGGGGTGACGGTGTCAGAGTCTCCTCAATTTTTTGTTTATATCCCTGAAACTTCTGCTCGAATGGCAGAATTTGTTTTGAAAGATGAAAACGAAAACGATCTCTACAGATCACAAAATATTCCAATTTCTGGGCAATCGGCCATCGTCAGTGTCAGCTTACCGAAGGAGCAAATAAAGTTAGAACCTGGCAAGAATTATCACTGGTATTTTTCCGTAGTTTGTAACCCAGATAACCGACGGAAAGATATTTTTGTAGAGGGGTGGACTCGGCAAACTAAATTGAGTTCAGATGTAGCAAGTCAGATCCAGAAAGTAGCACCCCAAGAACGCGCCAAATTGTATGCCGAAGCGGGAATTTGGCACGAAGCTGTGGCAATTTTGGCTGAATTACGCCGCGAAAACCCTGACGATTCAGCATTAGCGCAAGAGTGGCAAACACTTTTAGAATCAGCCGGCTTGAAACAAATGGCTGAGTTGCCGGTTGATCTTCCCATTACCGTTACTGTGCTAGAAAATTCCCCTTAAATCAAGGAAAAGTTTAGGCCAAACCGTTTAAATTAAAAAAACGGTTTGTGATACTTTGATTGGCATTTTCTCAATTGGGGCTTATAAACCAGCAAGACATGAAAGCATCTATTACAGCAAATCGCCGACTGTTTGCCACTTTCACCCCTAGCCGGCCAACTATCAAAGAAGATAAGAACTTAGAAAAATTAAGCCAAAAAGTTTTTTTATCTTCTGGCTTTTTCCTGTTAACTTTTTCCTTATTTCTTCCCAAGGCTGGGGCACAAATTGTCCCCGATGCAACGTTGCCAATTAATTCCACTGTGACCCTACAGGGCAATACGAGTGTGATTGAAGGCGGAACGAGTGCCGGCACAAATTTATTCCACAGCTTTCGAGAATTTTCTATCCCAACAAACGGCACCGCTTACTTTAACAACGCTGCCAGTATTCAAAACATCCTGACAAGAGTGACGGGCGGCTCGATATCTAATATTGATGGGTTAATTCAAGCCAATGGCACGGCTAATTTATTTTTAATTAATCCGAATGGAATTATCTTTGGACCCAACGCTGCCTTAAATATTGGTGGCTCATTTTTAGCGAGTACAGCAAGTCAAATTAACTTTGCGGATGGGACACAATTTAGTGCTACATCACCTCAAACCACACCTTTATTAACCGTGAGTGTGCCGGTCGGCTTACAAATGGGGCCAAATCCCGGAAAAATCGTGGTGCAGGGTCAAGGAAATAATATCACACGAAGCGAATTGACGGGAGCGCTCATCAGGGATAACAGACCGGCAGGTTTAGAGGTTCAGAATAAAACCTTAGCGCTAGTAGGCGGTGAAATAGAGCTGATAGGGGGAAATCTGACAACTGATGGCGGACGAATAGAACTTGGCAGTGTGGCAGATAACAGCACCGTTAGCCTAACGGCCACAGATAATGGTTGGAGTTTAGGATATTCAGGAGTTGGGGAGTTTCGAGACATCCAGCTAAAAGCGGCAGCATCTTTGGATTCCAGTGGCTCCGGGGCAGGTGAGATCCAAGTGCAAGGGAGATCGATTTCCTTGAGTGAAGGCTCAGCAATCATGGCGTTGACTTTGGGAAATCAACCGGGGCGAGATGTCACTTTACGTGCTTCTGAGCAAGTGGAATTAAGTGGTGCTAATTCACTCAGCTTTCCAAGTATTTTAACAACACAAGTTGCTCCAGAAGGCAGTGGCGACGGGGGCAATTTGACAGTAGAAACAGCTCGGTTAAGCCTTTTGGATGGTGCCGCCATTACCTCCTCAACATTGGGTCAAGGCAATGGGGGTAACTTGAGCGTTCGCGCTACAGAATCGGTGACCTTAAGCGGGTTAGATGCCTATGGGTTTGGCAGCATTTTACGGGCGGCTGTCGCTCCACAAGCCATTGGGGATGCCGGCAGCCTAACCGTAGAAACAGCTCGGTTAAGCCTTTTGGATGGTGCCGCCATCATCTCCTCAACATTGGGTCAAGGCAATGGGGGTAACTTGAGCGTTCGCGCCACAGAATCGGTGAGCTTGAGTGGTTTAGATGCCTATGGGTTTGGTAGCAATTTACAGGCGGCTGTCGGTCCACAAGCCGTTGGGAATGCCGGCAGCCTAACCGTAGAAACAGCTCAGTTAAGCCTTTTGGATGGTGCCGCCATCATCTCCTCAACATTTGGTCAAGGCAATGGGGGTAACTTGAGCGTTCGCGCCACAGAATCGGTGGGCTTAAGCGGGTTAAATGCCTCTGGGGTGGGCAGCAGTTTACAGACTGAAGTTGATCCACAAGCCGTTGGGGATGCCGGCAGCCTAACCGTAGAAACAGTTCGGTTAAGCCTTTTGAATGGCGCCCGCATCTCCTCCTCAACATTTGGTCAAGGCAATGGGGGTAACTTGAGCGTTCGCGCCACAGAATCGGTAACCTTAAGCGGGTTAGATGCCTCTGGGGTGGGCAGCAGTTTACAGACTATAGTCGGTCCAGCGGCTGTTGGGGATGCCGGCAGCCTAACCGTAGAAACAGCTCAGTTAACCCTTTTGGATGGTGCCGCCATT
Source organism: Microcoleus vaginatus WJT46-NPBG5 (assembly GCA_019359355.1). Classification (GTDB taxonomy): domain Bacteria; phylum Cyanobacteriota; class Cyanobacteriia; order Cyanobacteriales; family Oscillatoriaceae; genus FACHB-68. Next base: position 84,832 of record JAHHHM010000028.1, read on the forward strand.
ACCTCCTCAACATTGGGTCAAGGCAATGGGGGTAACTTGAGCGTTCGCGCCACAGAATCGGTAACCTTAAGCGGGTTAAATGCCTCTGGGGTGGGCAGCATTTTAGCGGCTCAAGTTGATCCACAAGCCGTTGGGGATGCCGGCAGCCTAACCGTAGAAACAGCTCAATTAACCCTTTTGGATGGTGCCCGCATCTCCTCGTCAACATTTGGTCAAGGCAATGGGGGTAACTTGAGCGTTCGCGCCACAGAGTCGGTAACCTTAAGCGGGTTAGATGCCTCTGGGTTGGACAGCATTTTAGAGACTCAAGTGGGTCCACAAGCCATTGGCAATGCCGGCAGCCTAACCGTAGAAACAGCTCAATTAACCCTTTTAGATGGCGCCCGCATCTCCTCCTCAACATTTGGTCAAGGCAATGGGGGTAACTTGAGCGTTCGCGCTACAGAATCGGTGAGTTTGAGTGGTTTAGATGCCTATGGGTTTGGTAGCAATTTACAGGCGGCTGTCGGTCCACAAGCCGTTGGGAATGCCGGCAGCCTAACCGTAGAAACAGCTCAATTAACCCTTTTAGATGGCGCCCGCATCTCCTCCTCAACATTTGGTCAAGGCAATGGGGGTAACTTGAGCGTTCGCGCCACAGAATCGGTAACCTTAAGCGGGTTAAATGCCTCTGGGGTGGGCAGCAATTTACAGACTATAGTCGGTCCAGCGGCTGTTGGGGATGCCGGCAGCCTAACCGTAGAAACAGCTCAGTTAAGCCTTTTGGATGGTGCCGCCATTACCTCCTCAACATTGGGTCAAGGCAATGGGGGTAACTTGAGCGTTCGCGCCACAGAATCGGTAACCTTAAGCGGGTTAAATGCCTCTGGGGTGGGCAGCATTTTAGCGACTCAAGTTGATGATCCACAAGCCGTTGGGGATGCCGGCAGTCTAACCGTAGAAACAGCTCAATTAACCCTTTTAGATGGCGCCCGCATCTCCTCCTCAACATTTGGTCAAGGCAATGGGGGTAACTTGAGCGTTCGCGCCACAGAATCGGTAACCTTAAGCGGGTTAAATGCCTCTGGGGTGGGCAGCAATTTACAGACTATAGTCGGGCCAGAGGCTGTTGGGGATGCCGGCAGCCTAACCGTAGAAACAGCTCAGTTAACCCTTTTGGATGGCGCCGCCATCATCTCCTCAACATTGGGTCAAGGCAATGGGGGTAACTTGAGCGTTCGCGCCACAGAATCGGTGGCCTTAAGCGGGTTAAATGCCTCTGGGGTGGGCAGCATTTTAGCGACTCAAGTTGATGATCCACAAGCCGTTGGGGATGCCGGCAGCCTAACCGTAGAAACAGTTCGGTTAAGCCTTTTGGATGGCGCCCGCATCTCCTCCTCAACATTGGGTCAAGGCAATGGGGGTAACTTGAGCGTTCGCGCCACAGAGTCGGTGGCCTTAAGCGGGTTAGATGCCTCTGGGTTGGACAGCATTTTAGAGACTCAAGTGGGTCCACAAGCCGTTGGGGATGCCGGCAGCCTAACCGTAGAAACAGCTCAATTAACCCTTTTGGATGGCGCCCGCATCTCCTCCTCAACATTTGGTCAGGGCAATGGGGGTAACTTAAGTGTTCGCGCCACAGAATCGGTAACCTTAAGCGGGTTAAATGCCTCTGGGGTGGGCAGCAATTTACAGACTATAGTCGGGCCAGAGGCTGTTGGGGATGCCGGCAGCCTAACCGTAGAAACAGCTCAGTTAACCCTTTTGGATGGCGCCGCCATCATCTCCTCAACATTGGGTCAAGGCAATGGGGGTAACTTGAGCGTTCGCGCCACAGAATCGGTGGCCTTAAGCGGGTTAAATGCCTCTGGGGTGGGCAGCATTTTAGCGACTCAAGTTGATGATCCACAAGCCGTTGGGGATGCCGGCAGCCTAACCGTAGAAACAGCTCAGTTAACCCTTTTGGATGGCGCCCGCATCTCCTCCTCAACATTGGGTCAAGGCAATGGGGGTAACTTGAGCGTTCGCGCCACAGAATCGGTAACCTTAAGCGGGTTAGATGCCTCTGGGTTTGGCAGCAGTTTACAGGCTCAAGTGGGTACAGAGGCTGTTGGGGATGCCGGCAGCCTAACCGTAGAAACAGTTCGGTTAAGCCTTTTGAATGGCGCCCGCATCTCCTCCTCAACATTGGGTCAAGCCAATGGGGGTAACTTGAGCGTTCGCGCCACAGAATCGGTAACCTTAAGCGGGTTAAATGCCTCTGGGGTGGCCAGCAGTTTAGCGACTCAAGTTGAGCCACAAGCCGTTGGGGATGCCGGCAGCCTAACCGTAGAAACAGCTCGGTTAACCCTTTTGGATGGTGCCCGCATCTCCTCCTCAACATTGGGTCAAGGCAATGGGGGTAACTTGAGTGTTCGCGCCACAGAATCGGTGGCCTTAAGCGGGTTAGATGCCTCTGGGTTGGGCAGCATTTTAGAGACTCAAGTGGGTCCACAAGCCATTGGCAATGGCGGCAGCCTAACAGTAAAAACAGCTCGGTTAACCCTTTTGGATGGCGCCACCATCACATCTGAAACAATTGGTAATGGCAATGCTGGAAATTTAGAAATTGATGCTAAGCATTTAACATTAAAAGATGGCTCGCTACTCAGTGTCAGTGCTAGCGGTGGTTTTTCTGCCGGCACTCTGACTGTCAACGCAGAAAATGTTCTACTGGATAACGCCGGTTTGTTCGCACAAACTGAATCTGGCAATCAAGGTAATATCAATCTTAATGCTCAACTATTAATTCTGCGTGGTGGCAGTGCTATCGTCAGCGATGCGTTTGGCACCGCAACGGGCGGCAATATTAATATCAACACCGACATTCTTGCGGCTTTAGAAAATAGTGACATTAGAGCTAATTCTCAGCAAGCTCAAGGGGGAAATGTCACCATCAATGCTCAAGCTATTTTTGGTTCTGTATTTCGCACTCGCGAAGATATTGAACGTTTGCTCAACACCACTGATCCGCTTCTGTTAGATCCTGGCCAACTTCCGAGCAGTGACATTACGGCAACAGGAGCGAATTCTTCCTTAAGTGGAAGCGTGAGTGTCAATACCCCTGATGTTGACCCCACTCAAGGATTACTAAACTTACCAGAAACTCCAGTTGATGCAACCCAATTAGTTGCTTCTACCTGCCGGCGGGGTAAGGAACAAAGCGAATTTAGTGTCACCGGCAGAGGCGGTTTACCTCCGAATCCTTATGAAGCAATAGCTGATGAAGCCACTTGGATTGATTTAAGATCGGCTGCCGGGGAACAAGCAAATTCTCGAACAGAAAAACAGACAAGAATTGCCAGCACAACTCAAGACTCAACAATTACTCCTGTCCAACTAATTGAAGCACAAGGATGGGTGATTAATTCCAAGGGGCAAGTGGAACTCGTCGCACAGGTGCCGGCGGCTTCCCCTCAAAATCCCCGCTTCATCCCACAGGAATGCCATGAACAATAAACTGATATGTTTTGACAAATTAACTCACCTTTTTAGATATTTTCATTGCTTTTTTCTATGGAGTTTTATCAGTTTATCTGATCCGGCAAAAGCTCAAATTGTCCCGGATGCAACGTTGCCGATTAATTCAAGGGTGACACAAGAGGGCAATACTAGCGTGATTGAAGACGGAACGAGTGCCGGCACAAATTTATTTCACAGCTTTCAACAATTTTCAATTCCCACAAATGGCACAGCCCATTTCAACAATGCCTCAAATATTCAAAATATTTTAACGAGGATCACCGGCTCATCACTTTCTAATATTAATGGATTAATAAAAGCCAATGGTACAGCCAATCTATTTCTAATTAATCCGAATGGAATTATCTTTGGGCCGAATGCTTCCTTAAATATTGGGGGATCATTTTTAGCAAGTACCGCTAGTCGTGTAAACTTTGCCGATGGAACACAATTTAGTGCGATCACTCCTCAAACTGGGTTACTAACGGTGAGTGTGCCGGTGGGTTTGCAGATGGGGCCAAATCCGGGAAAAATTGTCGTACAAGGGCCTGGAAATAACTTAACCCAAGATCCAGAAACACAAGCATTATTCCGGGATAACAGACCGGCTGGCTTGCAGGTTCAGGATAAAACCTTAGCGTTGGTGGGTGGTGAAATCGAGCTAATTGGGGGAAATCTCACCACAGGCGGGGGTCACCTTGAACTCGGCAGTGTGGGGGATAACAGCACAGTTCGTTTGACTTCCACAGACAGGGGTTGGGCATTTGGATATGCAGAAGTTGGGGAGTTCAGAGATATTGCCCTAAAAGCAGCCACCTCTTTAGATGCTAGCGGCGACAGCGGGGGTGGGATTCAACTGCAAGGAAGATCAATCTTCCTAAACGAAGGTTCAGCGATTGTGGCGTTGACATTGGGAAACCAACCTGGGGGAGATGTGACTTTACGCGCCTCGGAAAACGTGGAATTAAGCGGTTCTAATCGATTAAATTTTCCGAGTGCTGTAATCGCAGAAGTCTTTCCGAGTGCCACGGGAGATGCCGGCATTCTCACCGTAGAAACAGCCCAGTTAGTGCTCTTGGATGGAGCCTTTCTTTCCTCTTCAACTCGCGGTCAAGGCGATGGAGGAAACCTGACAGTTCGCGCGACTGAATCGGTGAGCTTAAGTGGGTTAAATGCCTCTGGGAGTGGGAGTGGTTTGTTTGCTGAAGTCAAGTCAGAAGCCACCGGCATTGCCGGCAACCTGACGATAGAAACAGGCCAGTTAACACTCTTGGATGGAGCTATCATCTCCGCCACAACTGAAGGTCAAGGTGATGCCGGCAGCCTGATAGTTCGCGCCACAGAATCAGTAACCTTGAGTGGGTTAGATGGCTCTGGAAGTCCCAGCAATGTGCAGACCGGCCCAGGGCTAGAAGCCATCGGCAATTCAGGCGCGCTCACCGTAGAAACAGGCCGATTAACCCTCATGGATGGAGCCGTCATCTCCGCCACAACTGAAGGTCAAGGCGATGCAGGTAGCCTGACGATTCGCGCCACAGAATCAGTGACCTTGAGCGGGTTAGATGGCTCTGGAGGTTCCAGTATTTTGCAGACCGGCCCAGGGGAAGAAGCCACCGGCAATTCAGGCGCGCTCACCGTAGAAACAGGCCGATTAACCCTCATGGATGGAGCCGTCATCTCCGCCACAACTGAAGGTCAAGGCGATGCAGGTAGCCTGACGATTCGCGCCACAGAATCAGTG
>JAHHHM010000036.1 GCA_019359355.1 Microcoleus vaginatus WJT46-NPBG5
ACCTTGAGCGGGTTAGATGGTTCTGGAGGTTCCAGCATTTTGCAGGCTGGAGTCGGGCCTAATCCAGAAGCCACCGGCAATTCAGGCGCGCTCACCGTAGAAACAGGCCGGTTAACCCTCATGGATGGAGCCGTCATCTCCTCTTCAACTGAAGCTCAAGGCAATGCCGGCAATGTCACGGTTCGAGCCACTGAATCAGTAACTTTGAGCGGGTTAGATGGCGATGGGGAGGGGAGCCTGTTTGAGACTGTTGTCGATTCAGAAGCCACCGGCAATGGGGGCAACCTGATAGTAGAAACAGGCCGGTTAACCCTCTTGGATGGAGCGGTTATAACATCTAAAACGATTGGTAGGGGCAATGCTGGAGACTTGAGGATTATTACCGGCCAATTAACACTTTCGGATGGCTCACAAATTAGTGTCAGCGGTCAAGGAGAGTTCTCACCGGGTACGCTTACTATCATGGCAGACACGATCCGGCTCGATAATCAAGCAAGTCTGATTGCTGAAACTGAATCGGGCAGTCAAGGCGACATCAATGTTTCCACTAATTTGCTAATCCTGCGCCGCAATAGCAGCATCACCACCAACGCCACCGGCACCGCTACCGGCGGCAATATCAACCTCTACACCGATGTGCTCGCTGCCTTAGAAAATAGTGATATCAGTGCCAATTCTGCCCAATCTCAGGGGGGTACAGTGACCATTGACGCTCAAAGTATCTTCGGAACAGAATTCCGAGAACAAGCAAGCGATGCCACCAGCGACATCACAGCTACGGGTGCTGATTCTTCGCTCAGTGGCACCGTTAGTATCAACACTCCCGACGTTGATCCCACTTCAGGATTATTAAAATTACCTGAAACGCCGGTTGATGCGACGCGCTTGATCGCTTCCACCTGCGGGCAGGCTGAGAAACAAAGTGAATTTACAGTCACCGGCAGAGGAGGTTTACCACCGAATCCTTATGAAGCAATCGCGGATGAAGCCACCTGGATTGATTTAAGACCGGCTGCCGACAAACCCGAAAATTCTGGGATCAAGGAAAAAACAAGAATTGCCGGCAACCGGCAAGATTCAACACCTAGCACTGTTCAACTAATTGAAGCACAAGGATGGATAATTAATTCTCAAGGGCAAGTGGAACTCGTCGCGCAAGTGCCGGCAGTTTCCCCTCAAACTCCTCGATTTATCCCACAGCAATGCCATGAGCAATAAATTCATTTCTTGTCGCAAATTAATTTATTTGCTTGCTGGGTTTAGGAGCTATTTTTTATTGACAATTATTTTTTTGTCTGATAGGGGAACCGCCCAAATTATCCCAGATGCAACATTGCCGATGAATTCTACTGTCACACAACAGGGCACAACGAGTGTAATTGAAGGAGGAACCAGAGCGGGCTCAAATTTATTCCACAGTTTTCAACAATTTTCAATTCCCACGAATCAGAGCGCAACCTTTAATAATACTGTAGATGTTCAAAATATTTTAACTCGCATCACTGGCTCCTCAATTTCTAACATTGATGGCGGGATTCAAGCGAAGGGTACAGCAAATTTATTTTTAATCAATCCCAAGGGAATTGTATTTGGCCCTAATGCCCAACTAAATATTGGGGGTTCTTTCTTAGCGAGTACAGCCAGTCAGATAAATTTTGCCGATGGCACACAATTTAGTGCAGTTAATCCTCAAACACCACTTCTAACCGTGAGTGTGCCAATAGGTTTGCAGATGGGAACTAAACAATCATTGTTTCCGAACGTGCAAACTCCAGGTGCAATTGTTGTGCAGGGGTCAAATCTGTCAGTACAAACTGGAAAAACTCTAGCCCTGGTGGGTGGAAATGTCACAATTTTTGGCAGTAACAATCCCTTGGCACCAGGTCTGGTTGCCGGGGGAATTCCCATCACTATGGTCAACGAAAATTTAGTACCGACAACACCCGGAGGACGGATTGAACTTGGAAGTGTGACTGACGGTAATATAATGCTTACTCCGACAGATAAAGGGTTTGCTTTAGGTTATTCTAGCATCCAGAAATTTGGAGATATTCAACTCAAGAATAATGCAACGGTCAATACCAGTGGTATGGGTGGCGGCGAAATCCAGATTCAAGCACGTAACCTACAAGTAAGTTCTGGGTCTAGCATTGTCTCTTTTACCTTGGGGTCGCTTTCTGGGGGAGATATTACTGTCAATGCTTCCGACTCAGTGGAATTGATAGGAACTGGAAGATTTGTCGAAACCCTACAACAGATTGCTAGCGGTCAAATAGGCCCGTCAGATTTCCGCAATGGCTTGTTTACTATTAGTTTTGGAGAAGGAAATGCGGGAAATATAGAAATTAACACTTCTAGATTTACGGCACACAATGGAGCTTTCACCGTTGCTTCCACAATTGGAGCCGGTCGAGGTGGCGCTGTGAGAGTGAATGCAACAGGCTCCACAGAGGTTAATAACTCTGGTTTAATTACGGGTAATAGACCTGGAAGCACTGGAGCAGCCGGTGACATCACAATTAATACCCGTTCTCTACTTTTTGAGAATTTGGGCCTAGCTATCGCTGGCACTGCTGGTGAAGGAGCCGGCGGAGCGATTACTGTTAATGCTGCTGAAACAGCAGAATTCATTGGAGATAACAATTTTGAACTTCTGGGTGTACCAGCTAATACTGGCTTGTTTACTTCTACCCTCAGTGCCGCAGATGCCGGCAACATCAAGATTAAAACTCGGAGGTTGATTGTCCAAAATTGGGCATCGATTGCAGCATCTGTATCGGAGCAAGGAAAGGGAGGAACCATTGACATTGATGCTTCTGAGTCTGTGGACGTAATAGGAAGAACCGGCTCACCCTTTGCAGTGCTTACAATTTCTGCTATTACCCTTCCAGAATCAACAGGAGTAGCGGGAGACTTGAATATCAACACGAATACTTTACATTTGCGGGATGGAGTCGCCATAGTTATGAGCAGCTATGGCGAAGGGAATGCCGGCAATATTAATATCAATGCTCGCTCTATCTATTTGGACAACTTAGCTTTCCTGAACGCTGATACCCGCAGTGTCAACACTAACTCCAACGAGGTGCAAGCAACGATTAACTTGCGTTCCCACAGTTTGATATTGCGGCGAGGCAGCGCAATTAATACGAATGCACAAGGTCAGAATGTCATCGGTGGCAATATCAACATTCAAAGTAATGTCTTAGCTGCTTTAGAAAATAGTGACATTACAGCCAATTCCCAAGAATCTCAAGGGGGAACTGTCACGATCAATACGCAAGGTATCTTTGGCCCACAATTCCGACAACAACTAACACCCGCTTCTGATATTACCGCTAGTGGTGGAAGTCCTGAATTAACCGGCACTGTTACTCTCAACACTCCCGATCTCGATCCCAGTCAGGGATTATTAAAATTACCAGAAAATCCTGTGGATGCTACTCGCCTAATTGCCTCTACTTGCCGCCGAGGCAAGGAACAAAGCGAATTCAATGTCACCGGCAGAGGCGGTTTGCCTCCTCATCCGTATGAGGCTATTGCGGATGAAGCCACTTGGATTGATTTAAGACCGGCAGCCGGGGAACGTACAAGTTCTCTAAAAGAAGAACCAAAGATAACCACTCAAGACTCAACAGCTTCTTCTCCCCAACTAATTGAAGCACAAGGATGGATAATTAATTCCAAAGGGCAAGTGGAACTCGTCGCACAAGTGCCGGCAGTCTCCCCCCACAATCCTGGTTTCCCGCAACAGCAATGTCCTTTAAACTGAGATTCTACAACCATGCCTCTAAGACAATTTTGTAAAAATATACTTCTTCGCTTTCGCTTATATTTGGGTCGGGGTGACGGCAAGAAATTGGTGCTTCAATTTTTCCTGGGAATTTTAATTTTTTTCATATTTAATATTATTACACTTACCGAATCTCCACTTTTTAAGGGAAGCTTGTCTAAATTTAAAGACTTAGCTGCTGTTGCCCAATCTTCCCCCAGTTCCCAACAGCTCATGCAACAAGGTCGGGAATTTTTTCAAACAGAGCAATTTTCACAAGCGGCAACTGTTTGGCAACAAGCGGCAACTATCTTCAAAACTTCGGAAGATAGATTAAATGAGGCGCTAGCACTTAACTATTTGTCTCTTGCTTATCAACAACTCGAACAATGGCAAGAAGCAACCGAAGCGATCTCTTCCAGTCTTGCAATACTGCCAACCAATAAAAATCGTAACACCGGCACTGAACAATTATCGATTCTCGCTCAAGCTTTAAATACTCAAGGACATCTACAACTTGCTTTAGGAAAACCCGAAGAAGCCTTAGCTGCTTGGCAAGAAGCTGCTAGCGCATACTCCCAAATTAGCGACATAGAAGGGGCAATCGGCAGTCAAATCAATCAAGCTCAAGCGATGCAAGCTATGGGACTTTACCGCCGAGCTAGGAAGACATTAGAGGAGGTAGAACTCTCCTTACAAAATCAACCCAATTCTTTAATAAAGGCAACAGGATTGCGAAGTTTAGGAAACGCCTTGCGAGTGAGTGGTGACTTAGAAAAATCTCGCAAGTTGTTGCAGCAAAGTTTAAAAGTTTCACAGCAACTAGACTCGAATTCAGCCATCAGTGCGGTTCAACTGAGTTTGGGAAATACTGCCAGAGCAATAGCTCAAAGAGCTATTGTTTTAAAAAATACAAAAACAGAAAAAGCAGAAATTCAAGCCGCTCTTGATGCCTATAAAGCGGCTGCTGAAATTTCTTCTTCATCAAAAATACGGTTGCAAGCACAGCTCAACCAGTTTAGCTTGCTTACCGGCAGCAAACAATTCCGTGAAGCCGAAGTCTTACTGCCGGCAATTCAGTTGCAAATCGAGCAATTGCCGGCCAGTCGTCGCTCAGTCTATGCTCGAATTAATTTGGCTCACAGTTTACTGCCATTCGTTAATAATTCAGAAAAATTAACCAATAACAATCAACCGCAAATAACTGATGTTGCAAACGTTTTAGCAATTGCACTTCAACAAAGCAAAACTTTAAAAGATCAACGAGCTGAATCTTATGCTCTTGGCAGTTTAGGGGAATTATACGAGCTAAGTAAGCAATCCCAGGAAGCCCAAAATCTTACCCAACAAGCCCTTGTTTTGGCGCAAGCAATGAATGCTTCAGATATTGCTTATCGCTGGCAATGGCAATTAGGCCGGCTATTAAAAGAACGAGGAGAAAAGAAGGAAGCGATCAAGGCTTATTCAGTCGCAGTTGAAACTCTCCAATCTCTACGCAGCGATTTAGTGGCGATTAATCGTGATAATCCAGACGTACAGTTTTCTTTTCGGGAAAGTGTTGAACCTGTTTATCGAGAATTAGTTGATTTATTAATTACAACAGAAAATGAAAGTAGTCAAGAAAACTTGCGTCAAGCGCGTCAGGTGATTGAGTCTCTTCAGCTTGCCGAGTTGGATAACTTCTTTCAAGAAGCTTGCTTAGATGCGAAGCCGGTGCAGATTGATCAAGTAGATGCTGGTGCTGCGATTATTTATCCAATTATTTTGAAAGATAGATTAGCGGTCATTTTAGCATTACCACAATCTTCGTTGCGCCTTTATAGCACACTTAAACCTCAGCAAGAAATTGAAAGTATTGTTAATCAACTGCAACAAGATATTGGACGGCTTGCGGCGAATAATCAGAAAGTTTTGCAATCTTCACAACAAGTATATGACTGGTTAATTCGGCCGGCAGAGGCAGAACTCAAGCAAAGCAACGCGCAAACTTTGGTGTTTGTGTTGGATGGGTTATTGCGGAATGTGCCAATGGGTGCACTGCACGATGGAGAGCAGTATTTAATTGAAAAATACAGCATTGCCGTAACGCCTGGGTTACAGCTACTACCACCGCAACCTTTGGCGCGAGAGGAACTTGAAGTGCTAACAGCCGGCATCTCTGAAGAGCGTCAAGGGTTTTCTGAACTTCCAAATGTGGAGCGTGAATTGCAACAGATTAATGCGAAAGTTCCGAGTCGGATCTTGTTAAATGAGGCTTTTACGAATAGTAATTTGCAAAAAGAAATCAAATTATCTCCTTTTCCGGTCGTGCATATCGCAACGCATGGTCAATTTAGCTCTCAAGCCGAGAATACATTTGTCTTGAGTTGGGATGGGGTGATTAATGTTAAGGATTTAGACAGCTTACTTCGAGGAAAAGAACAAGATTTATCTCGTCCCATTGAATTACTTGTTTTCAGTGCGTGTGAAACTGCCGAAGGCGACAATCGAGCTGCCTTGGGATTAGCCGGCATCGCTGTGAGAGCGGGCGCACGCAGCACTTTGGCGACTTTGTGGAAAGTAAGTGATAATTCTACGGCAACTTTAATGGTTCGGTTTTATGAGGAGTTAGCCAAGGAAAGCAGTGTCACTAAAGCTGAAGCACTCAGACGCGCTCAATTAAGTCTTTTGCAAGAGCGCCGGTATAAAATCCCCTATTTTTGGGCACCCTATGTTTTGGTGGGTAATTGGCGCTGAAAACTCAAATCATCTTTTGCTTGGAGTTGCAGAGTTTTTAGTTGCAAATTCCACAAAGATTACCTCAGATTTTAAGGATTTCACCCTTAAAGTCTATAATTTTATGAGAAAAGTTTAAAAATTTACATAAGTTAAGCGACAGAAAACCTAATTTCTGTTATGTTTTTCCATAGGTTTTATAATAGCCGATTGAAAAGGTTTAATACATACCACTACAGTTCTAGCTGATGATAGCCAATTTTCGACATATTGTGGTTTCGCAAAACCGGCAACTCCAATGGAGGATCTTTTGGATCGCCGGCTTCTGGCTATTGGGAGGAACTGAGTTACGAGCTGAAACTGAACACTCTATTTCTTCCCCAATCTTGGAGAATTGGAACTTATCATCCAATTTGAGAGAACGAAAAAACTCTGCTATAGCGCAGAAAAATCTTGACTCCAATATCTCCAAATCCGTGACACCGGCTACCGGGTTAGAAAACATTCAACCGGCACCTTACAAAAAAATCCAATTCGTTGCCCATCAGAAAAGCTCTCAACCAGAGCCTCAAAAAATAACCGGGCAAGCTGCTGACATAAAGAGCTTTCAACTAGAGCCTCAAAACAGCTTTGAAAAGCGTTCTGTTCCCCTCAATTATCCGTTAAATTCATTGCCGGTTTTAATTGCTGCTCCTGAGAACTTTAATCCAAAACTGCGGCTGCCACCGCCACCCCCACCGGAACCCCCAAAGCCGCTACCAGAGGCTAAACCGGCCTCAACAGAATCAATAGAATCAACCCCGGCTACCCCATTTGCTGTTTTAGAAAATCTGCAACTCGACTTTCGAGACGATAAAGATAACTTTGGGCAGCACAACCAAATTATCGAACCAACGTTTCAGTTTGGCTTACAAAACGGTCAAAAAATCCGCTTTAAAACCGGCTGGAATACCTTCGACCAATCTTACAAAGACGATATCACAAATATTCCCCTGCAAATAGGCTGGGAGGGAAAAATTGGTACATACAACCTACGAGTTGCCGGCGGAGTAGACTTATTTAGCCGGCTCCCAACTGCTCTCAATTTTAACGCTCAAGTGGATAAGCCAATTTTTATCAATTTAAGCGAATCCGGTAAATTAGATTCGGGTCTATTTCTCTCAGGAATTCTCGAACAAGGGCCATATAAATTTAATGCCCAAACCTTAGAAAATTTAATTACCGCCTGGAGATTCGGGCCGAATGCCTATTGGCAAATTGACCGCTATACCAGTTTTTTCTCTCTCTATCGCTTTGGGTTTTATAATGATGGTAACTATGAGCAGCAATCTTTTAGCCGGCTAGAGCGAAAAATTGGACAATTTTTTGTCGCAGCTAACTTATTTACTTGGAGTTACGAGAATGATCCACAAAATGGATATTTTTCCCCGCCTGATTTCCTGGTTTATAACGGTGAAGTTGGCTGGGAAGGAGATATTTTCAAGTTTCTAAAGTGCCGGTTGTTCGCTAACTTAGGAAAACAACGCCTGAATGGAAAAATTGATGATGCCAGTACCTATCAAGCTCGCTGTACAACCCAGATTTCACCGAATGTAGAAGTAGATTTGGGCTATGGCTACAGTAATGTCCGCAATGCAGCTACAGGAGACAGTGCGTATAATAACGGATCGTTGACAGGTCAACTGCGTGTTAAATTTTAAAAAATTTGGGCATACTAAGCACAAGTGATTGAAAAATTGCTATATTAACTCTCAGAGTTAAGTGCAAATTCAGCAATTAATAGCTGAAACTCAATTGTTAGAGCAAGGACTAAACTAGAAGTTTCAAAAAGTATAGTGGAGGAAAATACATTTAATACAAAATTAAAGTTTAATTATTATATATCTATGTCACAAAAAAACTAACTTAAGAGGTTGCCTACCGTATGACAGAAACTTTTGAACCTCCGCCCAAAAAACTCTCCATTCTTGCAACAGTAGGAGGCGTAATCACAGCAATTGCAGCGATTGCCGGCTTAGAATACTGGTCAAATCATCTATCTAAACCCAATCCTCAAGTATCCAATCCCTCACCGGCAAATCAAACATCTGTGGCTCAATTGGATGCCAAATCAATGGTCATTCCAGGTCAACCCGTACCAGCCGGCGAGCTGACAGCTAAAGCGCCTTATATTGCGCCTAAAGCCGGAGAATTAACGCCACAAGAACTGGCAATGGCACGTCAAGCTTGGGAGTATTTCCAGCGTAACTGGAATGAAAGCACCGGCTTGGTTAATTCTGTCGATGGTTTTGCCTCAGTTACCTTGTGGGATCAGGCAGCAGCAATCGCCGGCTTAGTGAGTGCACGAGAATTGGGGATCGTGCCGGCAGCAGAATTTGAAAGCAAAATGAGCCAATCTTTAAAAACTTTGGCAAAACTTCCTCTGTATAAAAATGAACTGCCCAATAAAGTTTACAACCCTAAAACCTTAATTCCCGTTAACTACGGTCAACTTGACAAACGGGAAGAAATCGGCTGGTCAGCGATTGATTTAGGCCGGCTGGCACTCTGGCTTAAAATTGTCGGTTCTAAGTATCCGCAATTTAAAGATGAAACCGCAGCAATTTGGAAAAGCTGGAAAGTTGCTCGTTTAACTAAAAATGGGCAAATGTACGGAACTTCCGTCGTCAACAAAAAAGAACAATACAACCAAGAAGGGCGCTTAGGCTACGAAAATTATGCAGCCTACGGCTTAAAACTTTGGGGTTTAGATGTCAGCAAAGCATTAGATTTCAAATCCAATGCAGTCTTTGTCAATCTCTACGATCAAGGCGTTCCCGTCGATAAACGTGATGCCAAAAACTCTGGAGCGAACAACTACGTTCTCAGCGAACCTTATATTTTAGATGGCATTGAAACCGGCTTTAAAGGATTACCCAAAGCCTATGCCGACCGCATTTTAGCCGCTCAAGAAGCTCGTTATAAAGCGACAAACCAATTAACGGCTGTCACAGAAGATAACTTGGATCGCGAACCCTACTTTGTTTACAACACCTTGTTTGTGAATGGAGAGCCTTGGGCCACAATCTCAGATACTGGAACCAAGTACAACAGCTTAAATTTTCTCAGCGCTAAAGCTGCTGTTGGTTGGGATATGCTTTATGGCACAGATTACACGCAAAAGTTGTTTGATTTTGTTCAAAACAACCTGAAATCAGACAAAGGCTGGTACAACGGCTTTTATGAAGTGCTGAAGCAACCGAATAAGGCGCTGACTGCCAATAATAATGGTGTAATTCTTGAGAGTTTGCTGTACAAGAAAGTCGGTAAGCCTCTCACGATTTGGGCCGGCGTTGAGCGATAACTTGATAAGGAAAGAATGATGAAACCACAGATGCACACAGATGTAACTGGTTATAGGTTAGGGATGCTGTGATGCTTCTGCCGGCTTTATGGGCAGTTTACATACTGCCCATACATTCTATAGATTCGACATCAAAGAGTTTTTTAGTCGAATTTATCTAACCTTATCTGTTTGAGCGAAAATAAATTTTTGGGCGGTTTGGCGGATGCAACTTCGATTTAATGGGAATGAAAAAAAGTTTTTTAGTTAGGTCTATCTAACTTTAGCTGTTGGCTCGGGAGTAAAATTCTGGGCAGTTTAGCGGGTGAAACTTCAATTTTTTACTAATTTATTGTGTTAAGGCTGATTCAATTCTGATGCTGCAAAAACTCTACCCACAAAAGCGTTCCAAACTGATTGCTCTCTTCCTGACGGGGCTAGTTTCACAATCGCTGCTGCCTGTTTTTATCCCGCAGAAAACGCAGGCTCAAAGCCCCCCGGCAGCAGCCGCGTGTGCCGAAATCAGTGCGCCCCTAACGCCTGAGGAGCAGGTTTATGCGAAAGCTGCTTGGCAGTATTTTGTTAATAACTCTCAGGAAGCAACCGGATTTACCAACTCCACCGGCGGCTATCCCTCTGGCACACTTTGGGATATGGGAAATTACCTGATGGCGCTGAATTCAGCGCGTTGGTTAAATTTAATTGACCAGGCAGAATTTGACGGGCGCATCAACAAATTTTTAACCGGCATGAGTGCGTTAAAACTCTTTGAAGATGGCTTGCCCAATAAAGTTTATAACACCGCCACCGGCCAAATGGTTGATTACGGCAATAATCCCATAGAAAAAGGCATTGGTTGGTCAGCTTTAGATATCGGTCGAATTTTGGCAGCCTTTCACGTCATCCGAACCTGCCACCCTCAATATGGAGATTGGCTCAAAGGAATTGTTGCGAAGTGGCAAGTCGCTCGATCAGTTGAAGACGAACAACTTTACGGCGCAATGATTGACCCCAATAAAACCACCTTGCTAGTGCAGGAAGGGCGGCTTGGTTATGAAGAATATGGGGCGCGAGGTTACGAGCTTTGGGGGTTTAAAGTTCCGAAAGCAATTGCCGTAGAGCCGTTTAAATTGGTAGAAATTAACGGCATTAAAGTGCCGGTGGACACCCGTGACTACCAAACCACCAACGCCAACAATTATGTGGTTAGCGAATCCTATATTCTGGATGCCATCGAATTTGGTTTAGAAGGCTACCTAAAAGATTATGCAGCCAGCGTTTTAGAAGTGCAAAAGCGCCGGTTTGAAGCCACCGGCCAACTAACGGCAGTATCAGAAGACAATATCGATCAAGCCCCTTACTTTCTTTACAATACGGTTCATTCAAATGGACAAGATTGGGCAACCATTACCGATGAAAATAAGCCATTTCCGCAATTGCGAAGCATCAGCACAAAAGCGGCGATTGGTTGGTATTATCTTTACCCAGGTAACGCGTATGCCAAGCAACTTTTTGATGCGGTAAAAGATTTGCGCGACCCGAATGGAGGCGGTTTTTATGCCGGCCTTTATGAAGAAACCAAAAAACCGAATACAGCCCTCACCGGCAACACCAACGGGCTAATTTTAGAAATTTTGTACTACAAAGCCAGAGGCAACCGCCCCCTGATCGGGCCGGAATTAGTCTCATTTGCCTCGGCACCCCCCACCGGCAACACGATCAGCCCAGCCGAATCAACCGCAGCCGCACCCACTCCACCGCCGGCAACTCCAGCAGCCCAAACTCCACAGCCGGCAACTCCAGCAGCACAAACTCCGCCGCCAGCAACTCCAGCGGCACAAACACCACCGCCGGCAACTCCAGCCGCCCAAACTCCGCCACCCGCCACCCCAACCCCAGTGGCAGCCGCACCCCCCAAGCCTGCTGCCCCAGAAGTAGTGGCAGTTGCCCCCATCGCGTCCGTGGGCAAACCCCAGCAATCCGATTGTCCAGCGCCGGCGCGATCCCTGAACGTCGTAGAACGGCGCTATGCAGACGCAGCTTGGGGCTATTTCAAAGCCAACTATCAAACCGCAAACGGGCTGGTTAATGACCGCAGCGACATGAAAGCGGCAACCCTGTGGGGATTGGGAGATTACCTGGCAGCACTGCACGCGGCGCACTCGCTTGAAATCATCTCCGACATCGAATTTGACGGGCGCACCCGGCAGTTGCTGGCAGTCTTGGGCAAACTCCCTCTGTTTGCCGGCGAATTGCCCCAGCGCGGATACGACAGCCGCACATTGCAGCCGGTGGATTATGGCGGAAATCCGCTTCCCGAAGGCAATGGCTTCTCAGCACTCGATATTGGGCGGATGATGGCAGCGCTTTATAACTTGAAAAACTGCCATCCCGAATACACCGACGCCGTTGATCAAGTGGTACTCGATTGGTCATACCTGCGCGTCGTGCGGGACGGCATCCTTTCCAGCGCCACTGTTGAAAAAGATGCCAATGGGCGCTGGCTGGCGCGAGTTAACCCGGAAACCCGTCTCGGTTATGAGGAATATGCCGCCCGTGCCTTTCAGATGTGGGGATTTGATGTGAATCGCGCAGCGGTGGGAGGACAGTATACAACCGAGTCCGTGGAAGGCGTTAACGTGCCGGTGCAGCGCAACCGCCCGGAGGTAAATTCAGACGTGAATCAGTACACGGTAAGCAATCCTTTCTTACTGTACGGGCTGGAATTTGGCTTTGATCCCCAGATGCGTTCCCTCGTTGAACCCTTGCTCCAGGCTCAAGCTGAGCGCTATCGCAGCACCGGCAACTTCACATCCTCGGCGACCACGCTGATTGATCGCGCGCCCTACAACGTACACAGCACGATTATCGGTGACGGCAAACCTTGGGCAACGATCGCAGATGATGGGACACCGGCACCCGATCTCCGCATGGTGAGTACGGCAGCAGCCTTTGCCTATTACGCGCTGTTTCCAGAAAATGAGTACGCCCGTGAACTGTGGCAGGCAACAACGGACTTATATAATCCTTCCCTTGGCTTCTACGAAGGTTTTTACGAAAAAACCGGCAAAACCGCCATTGGCTTCACTGGCAGCACCAACAGCACGATTTTGCAATCCTTGCTCTACATGGTGACGAAGCAACCCCTGATCAGTCCCGCTACATCAATGGATTCCCCTTGGTGGCAGGAAGTGGCGAAAGGCAACTCCGGTCGGGGTCTGCCTGAAATTCCCACACAAAAAGCAAAAGTTGCTTCCGATGCTTCCGGGACTTACTGGACTTCTGGTGATGGCAATGTCACCTCCCCAACATCCACAAGGTAAGGTTTTTTCCCAGTCTGAAGGGCCGATTTTTGCTGGCAAGCCGGTCCTTAGATAAAAATTTTGCGCCTGATGTTAATCCGAATGCGATTATTTTAGACAGCCGGCTCTATCCAGCTAGAGGATAGCTACCCCTGGCTTTTGAATCAGTGAGTGGCTAGCTTACCCGTGTGAAGTATAATCCTGCCGGCGAAACCACTTTTTGTTGAACGTTATCTTCCATGCATTTATCCGGGCTGCTATGACAAATCCAGCTTCCATTGTTGAAAATTCACCAAGTTTTTCTGGAAACATTCGCTCTCGTTTAAAAGAGAGAACGTTGCTGTTTCGCTACCTCGCAGAAATCAACTTGATTTTGGGTGCTTGGTATTTGTATTGGCGCATCAACAATTCTATTAATTATGATGCGTTGTGGCTGTCAGTTCCTTTGCTACTTGCAGAAATTTACAGCTTTTTCGGGGGAGTGATGTTTGTCATCGGGCTGTGGCGTCCTCTAGTTCGGCAGGTAAAGTCTCTTGATCAATTAATGCCACCTTTGCCGCGCAGAGATTGGCCGACTGTTGATGTGTTTATTACCTGCTACAGTGAGCCGGCGGAGATGGTGGAGGAAACGGCAAGAGCGGCTTTGGTAATAGATTATCCGCCAACGAAGTTGCGGGTTTATGTGCTGGATGATGGCAATTCGCCGGCGATGCGGGCGATGACGGAAAAACTTGCTATCGAAGATTTACAATCGCCGATTTTGCAACAGGAAGCGGAAAAACTTGATATTGAGCGAACACAGTTAGTTGAGCGGCTGCGACAACTCGAAAATCTGGCACCGGATATTCAAGCGGCTGAAGAATTTTTGCAAGCGGAATCTGATAGTGCCAATGCAAAAATGGCGGGTTTTATAGAGCGTTTGCGGCAGTTTGTTCTTTGGTTGCCTCCCCAACATCAAAGTGTTTATGAACGGGTGCAAGCTGAACGCAAAAGTTTAGAAGCAGCAATTGATCAAAAAGAACAGGAATTAATAGAACTGGCGCGTTTTCGCTACATCGCCCGTCCCAAAATTGCCGGTAAGGCTCACCATGCTAAAGCCGGCAATATTAATTACGCAATTTTCTCTGGGGAAACTTCAGGCGATTTTATTCTGACGCTGGATGCAGATCACATTCCGAAGCCTCATTTTCTCAAGCGGGTTCTGCCCTATTTCTTTACCTATAATGTCTTTGCCGGTAAATACGAAAACAATCGCATTGCCTTTGTGCAAACACCCCAAGATTTTTACAACATCCCAAAAGGCGATCCCTTTGGGCATCAAGCCAGTTTATTTTATGGCCCGATTCAGCAGGGTAAAGATGGGATGAATGCTGCTTTCTATACCGGCACCAATGCAGTTCTGAGACGGGAAGCACTGGTAAATGTTGGATTGCAATATTTCTCGGATGAATTTTCTAAAGATGCTCAACGCTTAGATGAATTTGATTTAGTGGGGGGCGTTTCCAGTAATAGTATTACGGAAGATATGAATACCGCAATGCGCCTACATGGTGCCGGTTGGAAATCGCTGTATCACAATGAAATTTTGGCAGAAGGTTTAGCCCCTGATGACCTTAGTTCCACCCTGAAGCAGCGGCTGCGCTGGGCGCAGGGTACTATCCAAGTGCTTGTGCGGGAAAATCCTCTAACAAAACCCGGACTAAGTTTTTGGCAGCGGTTGCAATATTTTCAAACAATGTATAGCTACTTTTCCGGGTTTGCCACCGTTGTTTTTATTGCTTGCCCAATTATCTATTTCTTCACCGGCGTTATTCCTGTTAAAACTTACGGGCCAGCTTTTGCTATCCACTTTATCCCCGCTTTTGTTGTAAATCGTCTCACTTTCTTAGCCGCGAGTTGGGGCATTCCAGCCAGAGAAATTTGGCGTTCTGAGCAATATGCAATTGCTCTGTTTCCGCTGTTTATTCAAGCCGTCTGGAGTGTTTTAACGAATCGGCCTATTAAATTCCAGGTGACGCCTAAGCAGCGGCAAGCGGGGATTTATCTCCGCCTAGTTTGGCCGCAATTGCTTGTTTTTTGCCTAACAATTGTAAGCATCCTGTGGGCGCTTGGCTGGCTGGTGATTGGGCAAATGCAACACCCAAATTTAGAGCAGCCTTTGGCTTATGCGCTCAATCTTGCCTGGTCAATTTATAATCTGACACTTTTGTGGGCGATTATTCGAGCAGCCGTTTGGCAGCCGCCTTCTGCTGAATGACTAACTCGCAAGGATGCGAGCGAAGGCTAGCG
Source organism: Microcoleus vaginatus WJT46-NPBG5 (assembly GCA_019359355.1). GTDB lineage: Bacteria > Cyanobacteriota > Cyanobacteriia > Cyanobacteriales > Oscillatoriaceae > FACHB-68. The sequence goes on from JAHHHM010000036.1 coordinate 15,401, forward strand.
CATCAATCTTGTTACAGCTAAACTGAGAAAACACGAAAAGTCACTCGAAACTAGGAGTCCAATCACATGAGTCCAGTCGTCAAAGTTGTTCAACCTTCTGGTATTTTAGATGGGCCGAAAGGCAACCAGTTACGTCGGGAGATTAGCGATGTTGTGGAAAGCAAACCTGATATTGTGCTAATCGATCTTCAAGATGTCCCTTTTATGGACAGTTCAGGGTTAGGTGCGCTTTTATCAGCGATGAAAATGGTGAGAACGGTAGGGGGTAAACTTTTTGTTTGCTCGATTAACCCTCAAGTAAAAATGCTGTTTGAATTGACAAAAATGGATCGAGTTTTAGAGTCGTTTGCGGACAAAGACGAGTTTAACAAGGCTATTCTGAAAACTGAATAAGTTGAGCGTTTTATGTGGCATGATCCAGGACAAATTTTTATTGTTAAAATGTCCTATCATGTCTTAAATATGAGTATAAACTGAGGAGTTTAGGCTTTAGTTAAAATTTACTCGTAATAAGGATAAATCATCATCAAGAATTTTTTTTGAATTTAAACACAGAATATAATTTATAAGTTTATCTAAGCAGAAATTTGTTTTTTGTTGAGAATCTAACAGGAAAGAAATGAAAGCCTCAAGCCCCCAGATTTGGGTATCTGTTAGAAGAATCTCATAAGCTCCATCACTAAAAATGTACATCGTGCTGCTGGGTGGAATCTCGCAAGAAGCCTCATCAAAGTCAGCGTCAGGGATAAAGCCTATTGGCATGCCGGTGGATTCTAAAAGCTGAACTTGTGTGGCTGTCTCAGATGCCCCAAATAGCAGTACCGCCGGTGGGTGGCCGGCACTTGCATATACGAGTTGCCGGTTTACCGCGTTATAAACTCCGTACCAAATTGTAAAGTATTTATCACCTTGGGCGCTCATTTGAAACCCATTATTAAGAGCGCTTAAAACTTCGCTAGGCCGGCAAAAATCGGTGTTGGGTAAAGATTGTGTCCGTAAAACATTCAGCACAGAAACTGACAACAGTGCTGAACCGACTCCATGTCCGGAAACATCAAGTAAATACATTGCTAAATGATCGCTGTCAAGCCAGTAATAATCAAAGCAATCTCCCCCCAATTGAGCGGATGGAATAAACTTGGCTTCTGTGGTTATATTGCCGGCTAAGGGTGAGGGTAAAAGCGAACTGACATATTCCGCTGCTTCATCTAAATCGGCGCGTAACTCCTGGTTGAGTGCTTCCAAAGCGTACTTTTGGAGTTGCAATGTTTGGTTGAGTTCATATAAGCGCAAACCCGCCCGTACTCGCGCTTTCACTTCCTCCATATCAATCGGTTTGGAGACAAATTCATCTGCGCCGGCATCGAGTCCTTTGACGCGCTCATCCACAGATTCTTTATCACTACCCTTGCCTTTAGCCGTCAGCAAAATAAAGAATGTGGCAGATAATTCTGGATTGTCTTTAATCTGACGACAGACTTCTAATCCATCCACCGGCTCCATCACCCAGTCACAAATAATCAGAGCCGGTTTGATTTGTTGCGCTTGGATGACTCCCTCTTCACCATTACTCGCTACAGTCACCTCATAACCCTGATTTTGCAGGGTTCTTTTTAAGGCGGCCCTAACGATTGGGTCATCATCAATAATTAACAGGTGAGACATGAAGCCGGCTAGATCCAAAAGGGGTATAACATTGTTTTATTATAAATGAGTTGAGTTACTTAAAATTTCTTTCTTAAAAAGATTTTGCCCCCGGTTGTTTTACGGAAAATTGGCAACGCAATCCTCGGTTTTTCTCGTCACCTGCATTATATTTTAACAAAAACCTTAGTTTATTCTATCATTAATTAGTTCTTGAATTTGTTTCAGAAATCCCTCTAAATCAGAAAGTAACTCTGGAATTCCTTCTAACTCTTCTTGGTGAGCGAGTTGATCTAATTTTTCAGCGGCTAAATGCATGGCTGTGGCTCCTATATTGCCGGTTGAGCCTTTAAGGTGATGAGATTCTCGCTGCAACTGCCCCATATTATGATCGGCAATGGCAGTTTTTGCCTTTTCCAAGTGGCTCTGGCTATCTTCAACAAACATTTGCAGCAGTTCCAATTCAAATTCCGCACTTCCTTCGGAAAGACTATGTAAATGTTCCCAATCAAGCGGAGCGATTTCTGCCTCTTTGTCCTCACTAACATCTACCAGCTTGGAAGTAGCTTCTTTCTGTTCTGCCTGCTTGTAATGACTCCATCGTTCGATGACTGCTATCAGCTTTTCCTTCGACACAGGCTTACTTAGATAGTCATCCATGCCGGCACTTAAACACCTATCTCGATCTTCTTTCATTGCATTTGCAGTCATTGCAATCACCACCGGACGATGACCTGCTGCAAAGGCATTTTCCTGCCAACGCTTTATTTCAATGGTAGTATCAAATCCGTCAAGAATTGGCATTTGACAGTCCATTAAAACTAAATCATAGGGAATCGTTTTTAATAGCTGCAGAACTTCTTCCCCATTTGCAGCAACATCTGCTTTGTAACCCGCACTACTGAGCTGTTTAAGAGCTACTTTCTGATTCACCGGGTTATCTTCAGCCAATAAAATTCTTGACTTTGGCTTTGCAGAAACTTCTTGTAAGAAAGGTGCCGATTTGGAAAAATTCTCCCCCTCAGATATCGCAACAGATCGCTCTAAGACACCCAAAACTGTGAGAATCGTATCGAGGAGACGTGAGGGCTTAACAGGTTTAACCAAATAAGCAGCAAATCCTATTTTTAATGCCTGCTTCACTTCATCTCGCTGATTGGTAGAAGTTAGCATGATTAAAGGCAACGTTGCTAAAGCAGAATTTGCCTTAATTTGCTGTCCCAAACTCAAACCATCTGTTTGAGGCATCTGCATATCGAGTACAGCCACATCATAAGGCATTTTCTGCTCCCAAGCTTCATGAAGCGCTTTCAAAGCGGCAGCCGCACTGTCAGCCTCATCCACCTGCATTCCCCAGCGAGTAACTTGATAGTGGACAACCTTTCGATTTGTGGCATTATCATCAACGACTAATAAACGCCGGCCACTCAATAAATTAAAATCTTGTTTGATAATAGTAGCAGGCTGACTTCCTAGCACAAAAGGAACAGTAAACCAAAATTTAGTTCCTTGGCCTAACTGACTTTCTACTCCAATTTTTCCTCCCATTAAAGTTACCAGTTCTTTACAAATTGCCAAGCCTAAACCCGTGCCGCCATACTTGCGAGTTGTGGAAGCATCGACTTGAGTAAATGGGGAAAAAAGTTTGTGTTGAGCTTCAAAAGGAATCCCAATGCCGGTATCGGTTACTGCAAAATAAAGGCTCGCAGTTGTGTCAGTTTTTGATAACAATTCTGCCCGGACTACCACCTCTCCAGAACTGGTAAATTTGATAGCATTGCCAGTCAAGTTCATCAGGATTTGCCGTAGCCGGCCGGCATCTCCCTGAAGATAAACCGGAACATCCGGATCAATGAGTGCCGCGATTTCTAATCCTTTCGCATGAGCAGGAGGAGCCAGCAAATCTAACATTTCTTCAATACAAACCGATAAGTCAAAGTTTAAGACTTCTAACTCCATCTCACCGGCTTCAAGTTTGGAGAGATCCAAAATCTCGTTTATCAGGCTTAACAGTGCATCCCCGCTTATCCGAATCGTTTCAACGAAATCTCGCTGTTCAGGGTTTAAAGAAGTATCTAAAAGCAAGCCGGTCATCCCTAATACCGCATTCATTGGCGTGCGGATTTCGTGGCTCATATTGGCGAGAAATAGAGATTTAAATCGAGAGGCTTCTAAAGCGGCTTCCCGTGCCTCCACTAACTCGTTAATTCCATGAGTCACGATAACCGTGCCCCCTACACTGCCATCGCGCTCAAGCCACGGGTGAACCGCCCAGCGCAAATAAACTTTAGAACCATCTTCGCTTTCAAATACATCTTCAGGACTGGAAATTGCCTCCCCTTGAAGTGCCAGTTTATAAATGGCTTTCCAGCGTTTTGAAATGTTGGGAAACAGTTCGTAATGGCTTTTGCCAATAATCGACTGACCTTGTAAATTATAATCAACCAACCATTTATTACTGTAGGCAAGATAGCGAACTTCTCGATCAAACATCGCCATTGCCACCGGCGCATTTGCGATAATTTGCTTGAGTTGCCGGCGCTCTCTTTCTAGCGCTTCTTGTACCAATTTGCGTTCAGTAATATCTGTATCTGTGCCGGTCATGCGACACATCTTGCCGTCCGCATCTTGAAATGCGCTACCGCGAGAGAGAAACCACCGGAGGCTACCATCTTTATGCAGCCGCCGATGTTCGATTTCATATTGGTAGGTTTGCCCCTCTAAATGTGCATGAGTTACCTCTAATACCCGCTGTAAATCGTCAGGATGCACTAAAGATCGCCACCCTTCTAAGGTGTCGGGAATGTCGAGTTCTGTATAGCCGAGTACGGCTTTAATGATGGGGTCGATATACATTTCATTTGTCGCAATATTCCAGTCCCAGACTCCAACATCACCGGCACTAATTGCTAGCTCGTATCGTTCCTGGCTCAAGCGCAGCGCCTCTTCTGTGCGTCGGCGCTCGGTGATATCGTTGAGGGTGCCAAAAGTGCCGCAGATCGTGCCGGCGTTATCTACTGCTAGGCGAGCATCAACTTCGATCCAGCGGTAATCTCTATGGGTTTCCTCTTCTTCGTTTTTGGACAAAGAAAAAAGTGAGTTTTGATGTTTAATTAAGTAACGAACTTCGGATCGACAGGACTTTTTTTTGCGCTGAAGCAGGGATTTAAATAGTTCGGAAGTCCGCTGTCGGTCATCTGGATGGATGTAATCTAAAAAGTTTGTTCCAATGCTTTCTTCGATAGTAAATCCGGTAATTTCAGACCAGACTGGATTGAGAAATATCCACATCCCGGCAGCGTCGGTTTGGAAAATAACTTCTTTAATATTGTTAACAACTGAGCGATATTTTTCTTCACTTTCGCGTCGCCCTTCTTCTGCGCGTTTGCGCTTGACAAATTGACCAATTTGGCTGCCTATTGCTGTCATCATTTGCAGCAAATCTGCGTCAGGTTCTTCGATCTGCCGGCTAAAGAAAATAAGAACTCCTAGGGTTTCATGTTCATCCCGAACCGGCAAAGCGAAAGCGTCGTGTAATCCTGCCCGACAGGCAATTTCAGCGCGTTGAAAGTTGGCATCCTTCGCAACATCTGGAATCCACGTCGGTTCGCCACTCGCCCACACACGTCCGGGCATTCCCATGCCTTTTGTAAAGACACTCAGCTGGGCGAGTGCTTCAAACTCGGAGACTTCAATTGACGGCTGGTGCCAGGTTTGGGCGCAGTACAGCGTATTGGCTAGGGCGTTTACATTCCAGAGTTCGCCGAAATCCCATGCCTGGGTTTCGCAGATAGCTTGCAGGATTTTGGGGGCTGCCTCGTTGAGGGTGGCTGACTCTGCCAAGATGCGTGAGATCGCGTGCTGTACTGTCAAACACTGTTCGGCGCGTTTGCGTTCGGTGATGTCAATGCCGGTGCTGACGATGTATTCAACGGCTCCTTCACTCTCCAAAAGAACGGTATTTGACCAGGCAATTAGTCGGCGATTTTTATCTTTTGTGAGCCAGTAGTTTTCATGCTCTTTCTTTCGGCAATTACCACTGATTAGCTGTTGGAAAACTGCTTTCACCGGCTCGACTTCTTCCGGAACTAAAAATAACTTCCAGAAAGGCCGGCCCCTCACTTCATCGAATGAGTAACCTGTGATCAGTTCGCAAGCGCGGTTAAAGCGGACAACATTCCCCTGGGGGTCAAAAACTGCAACGAGAGCACTTGCTGTATCAATCACTGCAAAGATAAAGTTGCGCTCTTGCTTAAGTGATTCCTCTGTCAACTTGCGTTCAGCGATCTCACGATAGATGAGGTAATAGACGGCTGCGAGAATGATAAAAGCTAGAATAATGCAAATTGAGAAGGTGAGGATTGTTTGGTTTGCTAACCTGTTTGCTGCAGCCTTCCGCTGACTTAATAACGTCTTTTCTTCCTTCTCTATCTCCGCGACCGTCTGACGAACTTGAGCCATCAAATTTCTGCCTTGGTTCGTCTGGATCATCTGTAAGGCCGGCTCAAATCCTTGCTCTTTTCGCAGGCGAACGATTTCGCTAAGTACATCAATTCTTTTACCGATTAAAGGCTGCAACATCGCTAACCGTTGCTGTTGCTTAGGGCTATCTGCTGTCAGTTGCTTAAGCTTTTCTAAGTCTTGATTGAGTCCGGGAATTGCTGTGTTATACGGTTCTAAATAAGACTCATCGCCGGTGAGAATGTAGCCGCGTTGCCCGGTTTCGGCATAGGTTAAATTGGATAATACGCTTTCGAGACTTTCAAGAACTTGGTGGGTGCGTTCTACTAAGTTAGAAGTTTCGATCAGTTCGTTGATACTGCGATAGGAAACTATGCCAATCAGGACTAAAATTGCTGATGCTAACCCAAACCCTCCTGCCACACTTTTGAAGAAGTGCCGGCTGCGCTTGCGGACTTGTTGGTGTTGTGTGGTGGCAAGGGTCAGGGTAGCTAAATTGCGCCGCAATTCCAGTTGCTTAATCACTTGACGACCGAGGGCGCGTAATGCCTCCTCCTGTTCTGGGCTGAGGCTGCGCGGGACGCGATCAATGACGCATAGAGTGCCCAAGGCGTGTCCTTTAGCGTTAATTAGGGGGGTGCCGGCATAAAACCGCACGTTGGGTTCAGAGGTAACGAGGGGATTGGTGGCGAAGCGTTCGTCACTGGTTGCGTCGGGAACAATAAAAACGTCTGGTTGCTGGATGGCGTGGGCGCAAAAAGCAACGTCGCGGGGTGTTTCTGAGGCTTCCAAACCCCTCTTCGATTTGAACCACTGCCGATTTGCATCGATTAAGCTGATTAAGGCAATCGGAGTGCCACAAATATAAGCGGCTAACCGGGTGAGATCGTCTAAGTCTGCTTCTGCCGGCGTGTCGAGGACTTGATATTCTCTCAGTGCTTTGAGTCGTTCTGCTTCCCTATCAGGTAACGGTGCTTGCATATCAAGGGTTTTATAGCGTTGATATTTTATTAATTTTTAGGGAGTTGCCGATAGCACCCTGTAAGTTCTAAATTTTATGTGCTTTTCTTGTATTAGGCTTTGTGCAAGCCGATTTCAATTTTGCTTTTTTCATTTTAGGATAAGTCAGCAGTGTTTTTGGGAAAAATTTTATTTTTTTTTTAATAACCGCAGATACACATAGATGATAGCGCAAGGTGCCTTAGGTATAGCCAGATGATAGGGCGATCATTTTTTCTATCTGTCGTTTTGTTAATTCCAGTTTCCGATTAATGTGAAGCCGGCCCAGTAGTGTGGGTGGGAAAAGTTTAGATTTCCTTGTTCGGATATTTTGGGCGGGAGGGTAATTGGATTGCCTTCTGAAAGCCACAATTTTCCTTCTTCAATTCGGACTTTTCCGCGCAGCATTCCCAGTTGAGCTTGTCTGAGGGCTTCTGTTTTAATCGGTGTTTTACTTAACTGTAAATAAAATTCACTCATGAGGGCTAATGTGCTTCTGTCATCGACACGCCAAAGGCTGGCTAGGGCAGATTTAACGCCGGCTTGAACGGCTAAGCCGGCAAACCCTAATTCTGGTTCATCTCCCAAAGCAGTTTCACAGGCACTTAAAACCAGCATTTCTACGGTTGGAGATTCTGCCCAGTTCAATTCTTCTGCGACTTCCCGCAATCGATCTAAACGCAGTTTTGAGTTGCCAAACTGAATGTAAGATTGACTGACATTTCCTTGAACAAATTTCCCGTGAGTTGCGAAGTGTATCATCCTGAACCGCTGCTGCCGATAAACAGATTTTAGCTTTTCTAAGGTAAACTCTTCGTTGAGGAAAGGAACCCCTTGCCAAGGAAGTCTCAAAATCGTAGAGAGTTCCACCGGCACTGCCGGTAACGGGCTAGCATCTTCAAATTCTGAGGCACCCATTGCTAAAATTGGCAAGTTTCTTACGTCAACATATCGGGTATCTGTTAAACCAAAACTGGGAATTAAAGCAACATTATATTTTTCAATAAGAAACTGTTTCCCATCATGTAAAGCCGCGATAGGAATTGACCGCAAACCCGCATCCATCGTAAAAACTAAAGTATCTATTTGGTTGGCTTGTAACCCCTCTTCTAAAGGTTTAACCAGCCATTGATAAAGTTTTTGAGCGTTCTCTAGTGAGCCATTTCCAGAAGTAATAGGAGGCAGTCCAATTTCTTCTCGCCAAGCGATGACAGTTTCTTTAATTGCGTTACGATTTGCTTCAGGAATAACTTGTTGTCCGACTTGCTCAACTTGTTGGTTTGTCTGGTCAACCTTGTCACAACCGGCTGCATCGGGAGAATTTGGTAAAATATATAAGTTTCGCAATTCCTCTGATAAGGAAGCTAGATAAATTAGTGCCGGCTTGTTGCCGGTCATTCGGGAGAGATTGCATAATGTTTGGCTAATTTCAGCTACGGAAGGCGGTTTTCCCACCACTTCTTTCCTGAAGTATTGGGCAAATTCAATGGCTTGTGATTGTTCAAATAACTGAAGGGCTGTATCAACTGAGCCGGCTGTTTGAATTCCTTTCTCAAAATTTGCTCTTGTTACCGCTTCAGTTTGAGAATTAACAGAATTTGAAGTTCCTTCTATAAACAATGGCCCGGTTGCATCTGAAAAATTACCAGACTGGCTAATAAGGGAGGAATTTATATCAATTTGTGGACTATTTTTAAAAGTTTTTGCATCAGTTTCTTTGACACAAAGTAATGCAAAAATTAAACCTAAAATGAATCTCAGTAAAACTTTAAAAGGACGATTAAATTTAATTGTCAACTCTCTTTGAGGAGAAAAATTTAATTTTCTGCTTTTTATTTTTTGACAAGTTCTCTGCTTAATAAATTTCATCACATTTATTTTTAAAAAGAAAAACTGTAACCAACTCTGAGCAGAAACCGGCTACCATCGCCGGCATTGCCGGTGAAATCTGTAACCGCACCCGTCACTACGATAGGAAGGTGTTGGAATGGGGCATAAGATAATCCCAAGGTTAAATCTTGCCCCGTCCATTCGGCGATCACGTTAACAGGTTCAACGACGCGCAAAGCCGTACTGCCAAACACCCCGACTGAATCAATCTCACTATAAATATCCGACTCTGAGCGAAATTGTCCGCCGCCTATGCCGGCAGAAATAACAAGTAAGCTAAAAGGTTCCTCTACACTTTCTTGTAGATTAAACGTTTTCGTTGCAACTCCATAAACACTGGTGCCGGCATCGGTAAACCCCCAGATAATCGCATTTTGCACCCCAACGGCAACGGCAAAATCATCAGATAAAGTCCGGTGAATTTTAAAACTCAAGGAACCCCGGCGGGCGAAATCGGAAACATCTAGAATGGATGCCACAACATCGAAACCGACAAATTTTTGGGAATTTCCTAAGCCGATGCCAATTCCTAAACCTCCATCCGCTAGGTTTGTGTAGCGTGTACGAGATTGCCAGCCGGCACCAATGCCAATACTGCCGAAGTTTAACCCACTTGCAAATGGCATCGCGACGGAAATGCTGGGATCTGCCTGGGATTCTTCCACGGTAACTAAACGTAGACTCGGTGGCTTGCCGGCAGGCTCAGGGATCTCTTGTTGCAATCCTTCGTCTGATAATAACACGCTCGACTGATCGTGAGTGGCAGATTGATCTTGAGGGAAACCTGAAGCGGAATTGCTATCACAAACACCCCTAAGTTTAATGCAAAACGGGTTTAAAGTAATAATTTTTTTTTGTATTCCTGGGTAAGAATCTTGAGGGTTATCAGTTTTTAATTTATCAACCCTGAAATGCGATAAAGCTCGATTTTTTTTAGAAATAGGCAGCGAATGAATTTCATCAAACCTATCAACCCTTTTGGGCTGAAAATTATCAGATAATACCGAATCATCCCGGAACTCAGGGGCAAAATTCTGGGCCAAACTGGTACTGGCAATCGCCATCTCACTGGCGGCGCAGAGAAAAATAGCGGTGAGGAACCGAAGGGTGTGGCGGATGGGGGATTTCATTAACAGGGGCAGGCATCAATATTAATTGCCTATAAATCCTAATCAACTGCCGACATTGAATGCCTGTGAATAATAGCGTTCTGCCTGCTGAGTCAGCCCCACCCGGTCGTAGAGAGCGCCCAGCATCTGGTAAACTGCCGGTGTTGATTTGCCGCTAAACACCAAGGTTTCTAGCGTCTCAATCCCATCCGCAAACAAGCCATCATTACTGTAAATATGAATTTTCGCCAGGGCTTGTGCCGGCTCAGAAAGCCCTTGTTGCGCCACTGCCTGGAGTTTGTCCCGCACTGCTTCCGCCTTGTGCTTCTCTAGCACCAAAAAAATTGCTGATTCCATCGGCGCTAAGTTACCATCCGCCCGGACAATGATTTGATATTCCCCTCCCGGTTGCAGGGATGAGCCAGAATAGGCAATTTTTGCTGAATTGACTCGCGCCTCCCATATCACACCCGTTGCATTCCTAACTTTGACGATGTAGTGCTTGGCACCTTTGACGGCATTCCAGCGTAAAATTGGCCGTTCATCAAGCAGCGCGGTTTGCCGGGGGCTGATAATGTAAGGAGAATTTTCATCCACAGGGCTGCGAAGCGTCGGAACTCTGGGATCTTGATTGTTCGGCATCGGACAGCCATTGAGTGCGCCGGAAACGCCCTCTGGAAGCTTCCAGGTTCGCCCATCGGCACAGCGCACGGTAGCGGTTGCGCCCTTCCTGACAATAAGCAGGTCGCCGGGATGGATTTGGGTATTTCCACTCACTGGCTTTATCTGTTCATCGCCGGCGCGGTGCAACAGCACTTCACCCCTAGCCTCGATCAGCCAGTAGCCGCCGGTTGCCGCTTGGGCAGGAGAAAGGGATTGTGCGATCCGGGTTACAGTTTCCTGAGCCGGCTGACTTTCGCACAATTGGGCGCTGGACAGCATTAGGGCGAGGGCGATTGCTATCGATCGGGTGCGTTTCATTTTTCCTCTGCAGCGGAGTTCAAGCGAGCGCGTGCCATGTCAATCCAGATTGCTTCATCTAGATTGAATCTCGAAGCATATCTGAGACAATTTTGCCATTCAACCTGTGCTGCTTTCCACTGATTCTGACTTTCCAGAACTTGTGCCAGCAAGCAGTAAGCCGGGGCGCGGTGTCTGTCCAGAGCAATCGCCTCTTGTAATTTCTCTTGTGCTTGTTGATAGCGTTTTTGCCCAAATAGTGCCCAGCCTAGATTTTTGAGGATAGCGTATTTTTTAGTATTATCGTTTGCCTGCTTTAGACTTTGGGAAAGTAGCTGAACGGCTGGTTCATATTGGCCTTCGAGAATGTAGAGGCGAGCCAAGTTATTATCCGCAGCCGACAAGCCATTTTGACTGGCTTTTTGATAAGCAGTTCGGGCGCAATTCCAATCTTGCCGATCTTCGCAAAGGGTGGCTAAATTGAACTGAGCAATTGCTAAATTTGGTTGTAAGGTGATCGCCTTTTCATATTGGGTGCGGGCGCATTCCCAATCTTGCCGGTTTTGGCAAAGAAATCCCAAGGCGTTATAAACTTTTGCAGAATTTTGATTATATTTTAGTGCTTGCTTGTAATCGGCTTCCGCCTCATCTGATTGACTTGCTAAGTGATTTTCTAGCCCACGATTATAATAATAAACGGCTAGGGCGACGCGCACCCCCCAAAAGCCGGTTACTCCAACTAATATTAACATCACCGCCGCCAGCCACCGAGGAGGCTTAACCCATCCTCCCCGGTTATTTTTCACCATTTCTAAGCGATCTAAAATGAGCTGGGCATTGGCAGGACGTCTACCGGGAAACGTAGCCATTAGCTCATCAATTAAGTCGGCAAGATGGGATGAAATGTGGGGGGCGCAATCTCGCCAAATCAATTCGCCGGTTTCAGGATTTTCTGGTAATTCAACGGGGTGTTTTTCCGTTAGTAAATGGACGAAAGTGCGACCAAGGGCGAAAAAATCCGATTGCGGAACTGCTTTGCCTCCGGCTTGTTCAGGGGGAGTATAGCCTGGGGAAACAATGCCGGTGATTTGTTGGTGACTTCCCACTTTTGCCAGATAGGTGCCGGTGACTTCTCTAACAGTTCCAAAGTCAATTAACACCAGTTCGCTACCCCCTTCTAGACCCCCTAATGGGCAGCGAACCATAATATTAGAGGGCTTTAAATCTCGGTGAAATAAATCTTTTTCATGAACAATTTGGAGAATTTTGGTAAGCTGCCTGAGCCAATCAAGGGCTATTTTTTGAGAAATACGGCCATACTTTTCAACCCACTGCTCTAAATTCTGGCCTTCTATTTTCTCCATCACTACGCAGTGTAATTCTTTGGATATTTGGTCTAATTTTAGAATAAAATATCCATCTGGCTCGACTTGGGGAATTCCCGGATGCCTGAGCTGCTGCAAAACTCGCGCTTCTCGTTGAAACATTTGGCTCCACTTAGGGCGTTTCAACACTTTCATGACTTTTAATTTGTCACCATCCTCGACTTCAAACACTTCTGTGGGGCAGAATTCGTCTAATTCACGTAAAGGTTTAATCAGGCGGTAACGGTTATTGATCAGCAGAGGAGTGCCACAGCTCTGGCAATGAGCCAGATTGTCAGGGTTGTGCCGGCAGATGCATTTGGGATTGATACAGTAGCTCACTCAGGGGATCTTAGATTTTAGATTGGATAAAGTCTTAAATTAAGTTTTTATATTGATGTAAAAAACGCTTCACTAAATTATTCGCAATATTTCAGTTCTAGACTGGTGACATATTCCATCACCACCGGCTGCAAGGTAAAACGCCCCGAACTTTTTTCAATTAGGGAGCGTCCAACTAACGATGCCAGCGCATTCGTTAATTCAATGGAGGAGACTCCCGATAAGCTTTCTTGCAACTCACTGAGCGCAACTGGCTCTTTCTCAACAGAAAGTTGGTATACGATTTGCATTTCCAACTTGGACAATCGCTCGAAATGTACTTCAATAAAATCACTGATATCTCGTGTTACTTGCGTTGTGCCAATTTTCAAAAACTCGCTCACTTTACCGTCAAAAACTTCTTTAATAAACGCAGAAACAATTTTCAACATAAAAGGGTTTCCTCGATAAATATTAACTAGAGTTGCCCACTTATCTTCTTGAGATAAACTCTTTTCTTTGAAAATTTCCCGTGCTTCCTCTCCTAAGCCTGCCAGTTGATAAGAACGAACAGGTAAAGTTTCCCCTTCTAATAAAGCAACCTCTCTAAGTTTTTCGCGGCTCGTTAGCACTAAGCAACTTTGATGTGGGGTTTCTCCTATCCGTTTCAAAAGTTCGCCATAAACTTTATAACCGGCTTGATAGTGCCCCACGAAATCTCCACTGCTGAGAATCGCTTCTAAATTATCGAGTACCAGTAAACATCGATAGCGACGCAAGCATTCTATGAGACGCGAAATCAGTTCGCTGGCATCGCCGGTTAATTCAGTTGTCGGCTGGTAAGAAAAAAATTCAAGTAAGTCCGTTAAAAGTTCATTTAGAGGGGGTGCTTGGTGGAGACAGCGCCAAATTATATAGTCAAAATTATCTTGAACTTCTTTTGCTAGCTTCACCGAAACTGCGGTTTTGCCAATGCCACCCATCCCCAGGATTCCTATCAGCCGGCAATTCTCGTCAACCACCCATTTTTTCAACGTTGTGAGTTCGCCGGCACGTCCATAAAAAGCAGTCACATCAGGTGCTTCTCCCCAATCTGTATGTGCCTCAATTTGTGGGAGTGCATCAGCAATTTCTTTCCAATTGTTCAGTCCAACCGCTTGACAAATATTAATAAAAGAATCTTGGCGAATTGGTATACTCCGCCAAAAACGTTTTAACGTCGCTTCTGTGGTGTGAGCGGCTTGACACCAAGCAATTGATGTCTTTTTCCAGCCTTTCTTTTTTCGAGCCTCATCAATAATTTCTAACTTTTTTTGAGAGGCACTGAGAACTGCTGCCCTAAGATTGCCGGCCATATCCTAATCTGCTATTATGCTTTTTCTAAAATACCAACTCTTGCGCTCGGTATTAGCTCAGGTTCTTCGTCTACTGAGCCGTGAAGTGAGCCGTCAAATGAGCCGAAAAACTGAGCCACCAATGAGCCAAATTAATGTGGCTCGCTCTTTCATAATAAAAACACGGGGGGAGGCGGGATTCAAGCGATTGTTGTACCGATAATGAGTTTCAAGGGCGTATTTTTAAGTGCAAGCTTGAGACACGAGGTACACACTGGGGGTACTCTACCAAAAGTCCGACGCCAAAACAGGACACCCCAGTTTGATAGATAAACGCTTTCACAAGGGACAACTGAAATGCTGAGCATTTTACAAGCTTCAAAAGAACGAATCGTTAGTCACAGCAGCAAACCCAGTATCGTCTTCATTGACTCAGCGGTTGAGGAGTGCGATCGCCTGATTGGCGGGTTGGCAGCCGGCACAGAAGTCTTTATCCTCAACCCTAGACGCTGTGGAATCGAGCAAATTACCAAATTTTTAGCTCAACGCACCGGCACGTTTGCTACGCCTTTTGTCGATACCATTCACATCGTCTCCCACGGTTCCCCTGGCTGTTTGTATCTAGGCAATACACAACTAAACCCGCACAACGTGGATCTTTACGCTAATTCGTTGCAGCAGTGGGTGAAGTATTTAAACATTGGGAATTTTGTCGGGGGAAATAATAGTCCAGCCTCAATTCTGTTGTATGGCTGCGACGTGGCTGCCGGCGAACTTGGTAAAGCGTTTGTACTGGGGCTTTCTCAGTTAACCGGCGCAGATATTGCCGCTTCCATCAACCCAACTGGCAGCGCCGCCAAAGGTGGGGACTGGCAGCTACAATTCTTCACGGCTAGAATGACGGTTGCCTTAGCGTTTGATGAAAGCGTCCTCAAGTCATACAGCCACGTTTTCAGTGGCACTACGCGTTACTGGAAGGGTGCCGGCGCGGATAAATACTGGAGTAACCCGCTAAACTGGTCGGGAGACGCTGTACCAGAGGCAGAGGATGATGTCATCTTCAACGATGCCGGCGCAAAAGACGTGGTTCTTAATATCAACCCACAAATTAAAAGTCTCACCATTTCCCCGGAATACACCGGCACCCTCTCGGGTTGGCATGAGCTGGCGGTGTCGGAAAATGTTTTAATCCAGGGGGGAACGGTTAACATCAACCTGGAAGCCGGTGGCGATATCACGATTGAAAATGGCACCGTCAACAGCTACCTTTCTGCTAATGGCAATTTCACGATTAAAAGTGGGACGGTTGCCTGGAATGGGGGAAGTATTAACGGCAATACTTGCCTGAGTGGGGGCGTGGTTTCCTTTGCGAGTAAATACAATAGCTACTACATTTTCTACGGCAACTTTATTCGTGCCGGTGGTACGACAAAGGGAACCCCAATTTTCGGTTTCTACGGCAGCAACCCCCAGACATTTAATGCCGGCATCGAAGGCATGACGTTGCGAGATTTATACAACTGTTGTCCACTGACACTTCAGGGTAAGGTTACACTCAATGGCTTCTTTTCCAACTGTGGCACCCTTAACCTCACTGCTGGCGCTACGATAGACGCATCGGCAGTTTGTTCCTACCAAAACACCGGCACGATTATCGAAATTGGCACTATTGTGCGCCAAGACAAAACAAAAACCCTCACACCCAAACAAGATCAGCCGGTTCCCTGTAATACTGCCGGTGCCGGTGAACAGCGTTTCCTCGCCTTGGAAGGTGCGAATGAAAGCTTAAATGAAAAGGTGTTACAAGCCGTTCAAGTAACCCATAATAGCGTCCCCTCTTTTGTCTAATCGTCCACACAAGACTTTTTCAAGTTAAGAGCCGGTTTTTTAATTGCAATAGGAGGTGAAATTACCGCTCAACTCTCACAGGTTTGCCCCTCACACACTTAAACTTAACGAGATTATTTTCTCTTCCTGTCGTCTAGTTTGTCCCTCCATTCTTATTTAAGACTATCAAATTATTAAGGTGATTTATAGCTGCCGGCTCGTAAAATTAACTCACCCTCCTGCGGATTTCGGGTAAAGATAAACGCCCCTTTTTCAGCTTCGCCACCCGATAAAAAATCAATTTGCTGTTCCCCGGATTCCTCAATTTCTCCATTAATTCGCAATTCAGCAATCACTTGCACAGAATCAGCCGTATTTCCGCCATTATTCTTAATTTCAAACGGGACATAAAATTGTCCTTGCGTGTTACGAATTTCCCCATCACGGATAACTGCTAAAACCGGCGGTTCATCTCGCCTGGTAAACCAGTCATAAACTACCAGTCCGATAATGGCTGCCAAAATGGAAAGAGAAATGCTAAAAGTCACCAACTCTGCCGGCGATCTTCCTTCATGTTGAAGTTCGGGAGGAGAATTTTTCTGTAAGTTTGACTGACTCATACCATTAACCTTCCTGCTGCGCCGCCAATTGTTGCCGGTAAACCGAGAACTAATGTGTGACTCAACCACAATTGCCACGGATCTTTAAAGGTAAGGGTGTGGAAAAAAGCTAATAGCAATGCTGCTGCTAAAAGCGATAGCAAATATGCTGTGATTGTTTCACTCATTGGTCGTTGAAAAAGTCCTTTCTGCTGCCGGCGCACGTTTTCAGAAGTAAAGCCGGCTTGAAATACAATGCCATAAGAAATTAGCAGCGATGCAGCGATAATGGCTAATAGCCAGGGAGGCGATATTGCCGCAGCCAGCATGGGAACTTCGTCCGTTGGCGCAATGTTAAAAGCTAAGAAAGTTGCGCCTAATAAAGTGGCACTAAGGTCTAGCACAGTTGGGTTAAAATTAGCTTGCTCTGGTTTCTTCTGGCTTTGGGAATGAGCATCTTGATCATACTGAGCTTGGTTGCGATCTCCACTTAATAATGAACGCGCTAGCCCAACTCCTATTGAAAAAGGCATTCCTTCAAAGATGACTTTTCCCAAAATCTCACGCCAGGGTGTATCAAAAGTAATTTCGCGCAAAAGTATTAAGGTAAATAAGGCGCAGACAAGGCCGAGTGCCATCGCTTCCACGCTATCCATTGCTGCATCTTTAATGCGGATATTATTACTTTTCCGAAAGCCGGCGGTGCGATTGAGCAACAAAACCCCGATAAAAGTAGCAGCAAGACTGCTGATTCTTTGTACAGGTTCAGCAAATGAGCCGATCCACCAAACTTCCATTGTATAGAACAGCGGAATGCCAAACAAAAAGCCACCGCAAATGCCCCGAATTAAATCATCCAATTCATTTTCCCAGGCATTTTTGCGTTTGCGATGTCGCATTCTTTTGTTCATGAGTTTGTGTGAAAAAGTGCCATTTGGCGGCGAGAAGGATCTTTTCTATTTAATTTTTATCAGGGATCTGAATAAATCTCTCTTTGGATAGATTTAAAGATGGTTACAAGCGATAGGTTTCAGAATTATTTTGATTGTTAACCGCAGATAAACGCAAATTTATATATATGCGTTTATCTGCGTTTGATGTTTTAACTTCTCAGGCTGACAGAGAAATTTTTGACGAGAGCATCGCGCACTTTTTGCTGCACCGGCTCGACATCTTCATCGGTTAAGGTGCGATCACTGCCGCGATAAACCAACCGCAACGCTAAACTGCGCTGTCCTGCCGGCACATTTTCACCCCGATATTCATCAAACAATTCCACTGATTCCAGCAAGGCACCGGCAGCCTTTGCGATCGCCCCTTCAATCTCAGCGACAGAGACAGTTGCCGGCGCGAAGAAGGCAATATCTCGACCGGCAGCCGGGAAAGTGGAATAGGGACGGAACCGGCGCGCGATCGCCTCATGGGAAAGGGAAGCTAAAAGCAATTGCAAATCTAACTGGAACAGGTAAACCTCATCCGGCAATCCCCGTTCTTGCCGGAGTTGCGGATGCAGTTGGCCGAACATACCCAGCCGGCTTCCCCGCAACCACAGGGAAGCGGTACGTCCCGGATGCAGACGCTCATCACTGCTATCGGCTTTGCATTCCACCGCGAGATTTAAGCGCTCAAACACGCTTTCTAACAAGCCTTTGGCTTCAAACCAGCTTAGCGGTTGTTCGCGCCCACTTCGCACCCACCGGCCTTCGGTTGGATCGCCGCCGATAATTCCTGCGATTGCATCACTCTCTTTTAAAACATCCCCTTCTTTCCAGAAAATTCGGCCCATTTCAAACCCGTTCAAGGGGCCATTTCCTTGCTCAAGATTGTACTGAAACGCATCAATCAGTCCAGATAGCATCTCTGTCCGCAACGCTGAATATTCAACAAATAGCGGGTTAGACAGCACCACCTGATTGTCTCCTTCAGTGCGAACCAGGGAGTAGTGCATCAATTCTGTCAAACCGGCAGCCCGAAAAGCCGCTCTTACTTGCCGATTGAGCTTTTGTTCCACCGGCAGCACCCCCGCAGCCGTTTTACTCGGCAGGGTTTCGCAGAAGTTGTTGTAGCCGTAGAGACGGGCGATTTCTTCAATTAAGTCGATTTCCCGCTCTAAATCCCGGTAGCGGTAAGCCGGCACGGTGACATTCCAAACCCGCGCTTGTTCTGTGGGAGTGACACTGCATCCCAAGGCGGTGAGGGTGCGTTCCATGTCTGCCGGTTGCAACTCACCCGTTGCGTCTCCCTGTTTAATCGCGCCTAAAACCTGATTAACGCGGTCTAGACGCAGTTCGATAGAGCGAGTGAATACTGACCTGTCTGCTTGGCTGCCGGCAGTTTCCTGCGCCACCGGCACGCCTTGGGCGAGTTCTGCCAGTAGCTGCACGGCACGCTGGCAGGCGGTTACTAATTCTGCCTGGTTCACGCCCCGTTCATAGCGAGTAGAGGCTTCCGTTCGCAACCCTTGGCTCCGGGCAGACCGGCGAATCGCCACCGGCTCGAAGATGGCGGCTTCCAGGATTAAGTTTTGGGTGCCGTCATGAACTTCGGTTTCCTCACCGCCCATGATGCCGGCCAGTGCCACCGGCTTATCGTTGGCGGTAATTAACAAATTTTGTTCTTGCAGGGTGCGGCCTTGTCCGTCCAAGGTTTTCAGGGTTTCGCCGGTTTTGGCAAATCGCACGCCAATGGTTAAATCCTCACTGCCGGCAACGGCTTGCAAGCGTTCGCGGTCAAAGGCGTGTAGGGGCTGGCCCCATTCCTGCAAAATGTAGTTGGTGACATCCACGACATTGTTAATCGGTCGTACGCCAGCTGCTTGCAAACGTCGTTGCAACCATTCGGGAGAGGGGGCAATTTTAACGCCTTCGATGACGGTGCCGATGTAAATGGGGCAACCTTGCAATGAAGTATCCATTGAGAAGCGTGAGGCTGAATTCCCTGGGTTTTGATCTCCGGCTGCCGGCAGCCGCAAGGAGGTGCCGGTGAGCGCGGCCACTTCCCTTGCGATGCCCACCATACTCAGGGCATCCGCACGATTTGCGGTTGCTGTCAAGTCTAAAATTACATCATCTAGACCGAGTAGGGGGCGAACGTCGTTGCCGAGTTTTAAGTCCTCAGTTGTTGGGGTGGTGTCTGCAAAAATATGAATGCCGGCAGATTCTTTGGCCAGTCCCAGTTCGGCTAATGAGCAAATCATGCCCTGAGAGGGGACGCCCCGCAATTTGGCCGGTTTAATTTTCAAATCAATCGTCGGCAGGTAAGTGCCAATCGTCGCCACCGGCACATAGAGATCAACACGGGCGTTGGGTGCACCGCAAACAATATTTAAAGGGTCGCCAGAAGCCCCAACATCGACTTGACACACCCGCAGTTTATCGGCGTTTGGATGGGGTTGACAATCAATGATTTTCCCGACCACGACGCCATCGGCCCAAGTGCGCCGGTCTTCGATGTCTTCTACCTCAAATCCAGCCAGTGTCAGCATTTGGGCCAACTCTTCTGGAGAGAGCGTAATGTCCACCAATTCCCGCAGCCAGTTCAGAGAGATACGCATTGCTAATTGCTAATTTTCAGTTGTCAGTGGGTAAGAGCCGGTTTTGTTCAGCGATCGTCTGGAGTTAAGCCAAAAGTCTCGACTAAACCGCCCATATAGTGGTCAGTGGGTAGCGGCACCTCCCATGAGTTGCCCTAGACGTCAGTTGCCAGCCTTGATCAATGGGATTTGCTTGCTATGGACGCTTTGCCTTCACCTAGGCTAGGCTGATAGCCTGATCCTTGTGCCTGATTATTTTATCCTTCCTAGGAGACTGCCCTCTCACACGAGTTGCCGGTGTTTGCCACCCTTCCTCCCAGCTTTGTTACACAGGGCCGGAACTGCGAAACTTCTTCATGGAACCAACACAATTTTGTAAATATCCCACTAAGATATTGATTATTATTGTTTGGGAGCCTAATTTTAGGGCATTTTAAATATAGGGAGAGTGTTACTTGGAAGGTCTGGAGGTGCCAACTGATGGCAGCAGTACCAAACAGGTTCCACGCGAGCAAAGTTATTTCGGCAACACTTCAAGGGATTCGCGCTTCATACCCCGATAGTCGCCTTACATCCTATAAGGTAGGGTATAGCTAAGCGGCCCAGAAGAAAGAATGCGTGAGGCCAGAGGGAATTGAGCGTCTACTGATGTAAGCCTGTTAGCTGTCCAACAGCTGAGCATAATCCGGGTAAAGTTGAATGAGCTACTGTGTAAATCCAGCCTGTCCCCATCCTGAAAACCCAGACAACGCTCCTCGGTGTCAAGCCTGTGGCGAAAAGTTGCTGCTGCGAGATCGCTATCGAGTGACTCAAGCTTTAGGCCAGGGTGGTTTTGGGGCGACTTTTATCGCCCAAGATATTTCTTTGCCCGGTCAGCCAACGTCTGTAATTAAACAGCTGCGCCCGGTGGCCAGTTCTGAGCGGGTGCTGGAAATGGCCAAGGAGCTTTTTGAGCGAGAGGCTAAAACCCTTGGTAAGATTGGCAATCATCCCCAAGTGCCCCGTCTGCTAGATTATTTTGATACGAATGATCAGTTTTATTTAGTTCAAGAATATGTCAGTGGGGCGACCCTGAAGCAGGAAGTTAAGCGCAGTGGGCCTTTGACAGAACTCGGTGTCAGGCAGTTTCTCACTGAAATCCTGCCGGTGGTGCAATACCTCCACGATCATCGCGTGATTCACCGGGATATCAAACCGGCTAATATTATTCGCCGCACAATCGACCACAAACTGGTTTTAATCGACTTTGGCGCGGTTAAAGACCAAGTGAGCCAAACAGCGCTGATGAGTACGTCAGATCAGACGGCTTTGACCTCTTTTGCAATTGGCACCCCCGGTTTTGCCCCCCCAGAACAGATGGCGTTGCGCCCGGTTTACGCCAGTGATATCTATGCGGTGGGGGTAACTTGCATTTATTTGCTGACCGGCAAATCTCCCAATCACCTCGGCTACGATCCGATTACGGGTGAGATCCGCTGGCGGGAGTACATTAATGTAAGTTCGCGCTTGGCGAATGTGCTAGAGAAAATGTTGGAGGTTTCTGTCCGCCTGCGTTACCAGTCTGCCAATGATGTCCTTAGAGCATTGGCGGTGGAGTTTCACCGGGAAAGCCTCTCTCAAGGCATGATCAATCAACCGAAGAGCAGTGGCATCCTTTCGGAGGAGCATACAGATATCGAGTCGGGTGGAGGAGTGGTAGGGGGATCGCAAGTGTCTCGGTTAGCGGAGGCTATTAGAGCACGTAAAGGCCGATCAGGGGGAACTCGTGTCCCGGCTGGGGAAACCCGAAATCCGGGTATAGTTTCTAAAGCCGCTGCTGCAACGGCGGTCGATCGCAAAGGCGGTTCCAGCGCGAAGATGAAAGGGCCGGTGAAGTGGGATGCCCTTGGGGTCAAAACAGCTTACACTAAAGGCCGGCGGGATTTTGCTGCCTGCGACCTCAATCTTCTAGACTTGTCGCGAACGAGCTTAGCCGAAGCAGTTTTTCATCAGGCGAGTTTGG
The DNA here is from genome assembly GCA_019359355.1 of Microcoleus vaginatus WJT46-NPBG5. Lineage (GTDB taxonomy): Bacteria > Cyanobacteriota > Cyanobacteriia > Cyanobacteriales > Oscillatoriaceae > FACHB-68. The sequence goes on from JAHHHM010000036.1 coordinate 37,443, forward strand.
TAAAAACTAAGTTTTTGGCAAGCGATTTGTCTAACGCTAACTTTGGCAGAGCGAGTTTAAATCAGGCAATTCTGCGCGATGCTAATTTGACGAAAGCTTATATGAGCTACGCCAATTTGGAAGGGGCGGATCTTAGAGGTGCGGACCTGAGTGAGGCTTATCTTACCCACGCAAATTTGCGTGGGGCAAATCTCTGTGGGGCAAATCTTACGGGTGCTAGAGTGAGTGATGAGCAGTTAGCGATGGCAAAGATGAATTGGATGACAGTCAGGCCGAATGGGAAACGAGGTTTGTTTTAAGAAACCTGACTTTGGCTGCTTTGCTTTTATTGAAAATGGGAAAGGCTGCCGGTTTAAGAAATTTGATCTAGCTCGATTCGTTGCGTTTCTATGATTCCCTTTGCTTGCTTGCTGCTATAAAATAGTTCGTAAATAATGGATAATTCTCCACTATTCATTTCCTTGACACGAACGATGCCAAAATTATTATGCCGGCAAAGATATAAATTTTCTACCTGGTAGGGAATGTTTTCTCGGTGATCGCCAAGGTCGCCTTTTTTTTGAACCAACCTTTCTAAAAGGTGACGACCAAATTCGCTCATCGAAGCATAAGAAATACCACTAGATGTGAGCTGAAACACTCTAGCTGAAGGAAATTTTTGATGGGAAATTTTAAAAGCTGCGCCCATGTGAACATCGCCACTGAGAAAAACCACAGGTCGCTTTGTTTCTTGCGAGAACTGAAAGATTTTTTCGAGTAATTGATTACGTTCTGACCAGTTGGAGTCGTGATCCCAGTGATCTCGGAAGTCGTCGGTGTATTTAAAATAAGGAAGGTCGAAGGTATTAACAACAAAGCTTTTGAAGTGAGCCACCGGCACTGGCGATAGAATAAACAAAACACGTGCACTTGAATCATACTGAGCGTTTAACCAAGTTTCAAAGCGCTGCCATTGTTCAGCGCCCAGCAATCGCAATTCCTGCCGATTAAAATCGTGGTGCCCTCGCATATCCAGCACATAAAAATGGGAAATTCCACAACTAAATTCATAATCAAATTGCTCTAGGCTAGGGTCTGTATGCGGGTTGTGAGAATGTTCATATTCCCGATATACTTGCTTGGCAGCCGAGAACATTTCATGAGCAAAGCTGAGATTTTCTTTGAAGTTTCTCAATTCCCAAGAAACATCTAACTTGGCAACCAGTTCTTCTGGCGTATAAGAACCCCAACCATCCACGATTTCATGATCGTCCCAAATCATGTAAGTGGTAAAACTTTGAAAAATCCGACGTACTTCAGGTAAACCCCAATAACCTTGGTAAATGTCTCGATACCAAGAAACCATGTCATTACGGGAAGGCTTGTGCTTTTTGACCCTTTTGAGCCACTCCCAAATATCTAATTCTTTACCTGCATCTACATACACCTGATCGCCGGCGGCGAGGACAAACTGGGCGTTAGCGTCCAACAATTCTTGATAGAATTTATCCCACATTTTCAAGTTGACCGTGCTTCGCCCCTTATAAGGCTGGTGGCAACTGTACAGCCCAAAATTCACTTCTGTGGGATTTTCTGGAAATGTCCCAAAAGAAAGCGGTTCTTCATGCCCTAATATCCAAGGCTGGTCTTTGTTCGGTTGAAATAAAATATAATAATATCGAAATTCTGGTTTTAAATCTTTAATATCCACCACATTTGTTAAATCATTATCGTAAACAAATTTGAGTGGATAAATTAATTGTGTGTCAATTTCTTTAATTTTATTCGCGGTTATTAATGCGAATTTCTCTATTTTTCCCTCACTCTGAATGTGTGGGATTCCATCTGTTGGAATAGGATTTTTAGCTAAAACTAAGCAATAATCCCCAGGCTGTGGCACCCGCAGCCAGAGACGGACGCTTGTCGGGGTGGTATGCCCAATGATGCTAGCAGTTTTTAAACGCGGATTTGGCCAAGGTCTTTCTTCAGGGTCACAAAAATTTAACAGTACCAACGGTTCCCTCCTTTTTTGCCTTATTCAAGATTAGCTTATTTATTCTTGAGGCCGTTTTAAAAAAATAAGTGCTTGTGCGTTGCTGAGGCCAAAGGCTGGCTTTGGGTGTTAACAAGTGTCGCAAGCGAGAGACAAGTCGGTCTCTTTCCCAATCCCCGAAAAAAACCCCGCCGGGGGGCGGGGGATTGCTCAGCAAAAAGCTAAAAGTTTGAGGAGAAAATCAACCGAACTTCCCGGCCGTCGAAGCAATCAAGAACGCCGCATAAGTCAGG